>NZ_JAXOFS010000004.1:0-381082 GCF_036409375.1 Photobacterium sp. 53610
CAACAATCACATCCCCGGCCGCGAAATCACTGCTGCTTTCGCTCAGGGTAAAGGTTAAGGTCGCGGTTTCACCCTGCTTCAGGGCCGACTTGTCGCTGGTGATGGTGACCGTGGGCGGAATCACATCGACCACAAGACTCAGTTGTATCGCTGCCGTATTGTTATTCCCAGCGCTGTCTGTAAATACATTGGCCGCAACATCAATCGTACCGAGCGTGATATTGAGATTCGGGGTAAAGGTCGCACTGTAACTGGTGCCACTGCCGGTAAAGTTTGACAAACTACCGCCGGACACAGTTACATCTGCGGCCGAGAAGTCGCTGCTGCTTTCACTCAGGGTGAAGGTGAGCGTAGCAGCCTCACCCAGCTTCAGAGCCAACTTATCACTCGTAATGGTAATACCAGGTTTTGTTGTATCCAGGGTTGCGGTACTGGCCACAGCCGTCGCCGCATTCCCGGCAGCATCGGTCAATGTGACGGACAAAACGATCGTGCCATCGGATAAGCCGGACACGTCGATGCCTGAGACCGTCTGCGAGCCACTACTGAGTGTTCCTGACCCGGTCACTGCTGTTCCGCCGCCACTGGAAGTAACGGAATAGCTGTATTGTGCGCCTACCTCACCACCGGAGAAGTTAAAAGCGACACTGCCGGCATTGCTGCTGTTGTATTGACTCTTATCCAGCGCAACGCTGTGTCCGGTAGGCGACGTCGTATCAATCGTGACACTGAGTCCGGATGACGCCACACTCTGGTTATTACTGCTGTCTGTGGCTTTGGCTGTGATCACATGGGTCACGCCTGAGGATAACGTACTGGTCGTTATGCTCCAGTTTCCTCCCGTCACCGACGAGGATCCCAATGGCGTACTGCCTGACTGATCACTGAAAAGTTCCACTGTACTGCCATCTTCAGCGGTGCCGGTAAAGGTCAAAGTGACATTCTTGGTCAGATTATCACTGTCAGAAGTACCGGTATCTGAGGATGAAGATAAATCCGGCGTCGAAGGTGCTGAAGGTGCAACATCATCGGCAACGGAAATTGTGAACGGTTTCTGGTAAGTGGTCGTGCCATCATACGTCTGAACACAAATGCTATAGCTACCAGGAGACAATGCGCTCCCGGTTTCCAGTATCGCACCGTTAATTTGAAACTGACTGTTATCTGCATCTGAAGTACAGCTGCCGAAAGCACTGCTCCCTTTCGAAACCAGTGAATAGCTGTGTGAGTCCCCGCTGTCAGCATCCGTCGTCGACAAGGTGCCCACATCCGCGCCGGAAGCCGTCGCAGACTGATTGATGTTGGAAGACGTCAGACTGATATTCGAGGGGGCATTGTTGGATGGTGGTGACGTATTACAATCCGCATCCGTATTACAGAGCTGGCCGGGATTATTGGTACAGACATAGAGATAGCATTCCCCGGCCGCAAGCATGGCTTCTCCGGGCTGTGAGCCGGAAGCTCCGTCCGAAAATGGTGACAGCTCACCGACGACACGTTTCGATGCCTGAAGCCCTGGATTCAGATTTTGGGTTTGGGATAAAAAAGTGTTCAGATCAAATTCAAGCCCGGAAGAGGCCGGCTGAGAAATGGCGGTTGGTTCCGCTTGAGTTGATTCAAAAGGCACAGGCTGTGTCGCCTCTGCGTAGGCGCTCGCGATAAGGAGCTGACTGCCAGCCAAACCTAAAGCCAGCGTCGATATCCAGCGTTTATTATCTTGTTTCACGGGATGAAGAGCGAGTATTTCAGCGCTCACCTCATCCGAGCCTGCGAAGAACTGTCGCGTAGCATGAGCCAATTGCGACATCATCAGTCCGTTGTTCATAATCTGCCTGCAATAGTGTGATGCGAAAAACGAGCGTGATGTCCGCATCACATCTTCCATTCATGGGCGCGAACAACAGCGACTCAACTGAGTACTCAATGAAAAACCCGGTTGAGAACTCAAACCAAAAAAATATGGAAATTAGTGCAACTAGTAGCTATTGAAACAGAGGATGATGAATGTGCAAGAAGCGCATATCAAAAATATGACATATCAGAATATTTTATGATTTCATTTCACCACAAAAATGACGTTTAAAGCATAAAATATTCCGTTCTTTGGTCGGAATATACGTCAATGAATAGTGGATTATTACTGCCAAACAGCAATTCAACGTCATAAATCTGGTTTAAATCGCCTGAAAACACCAAACGTGCAATTTCATGACCATTGCGGATATCAATCACGCTCACGCCGGACAGTAATTCGTTTTTTTTCTCCAGAAGCGGCATATCCGTGTGCCGGGAAGAACCGTCTTTTGCCTTCCGGACTCTGGATAACCCGACAAAAGCCATTTCACCAAATAGCCGGAGTCCGCGAGTAAATCCATCAAACTCGGCCACCAGCTCCAGATCCGCTCTCGTGGCAGGCAAACTCGACTCTAAACAACGCCACAGCCGCCCGGTACCGGATTCACAAAAATACAGATATCCCTGATGAAGTCTCGGCGAATGGGGCAAACACAGGCCACTGAGCACGGTCTGATTATCCTCAATCCGCATAATCTGACCATCGAAACTACTGCCTTCCCGCCAGCCGTACTGAACATCCGAAACTGCAAAATAACTGACATAAGCTGGCGATCCGTCTTTCATGGCCAGCCCGTTCAGATGGCAGCGGTCTTCAGCAACCAGCTCTGAAATAAACGGCGGCCGCCAGACATGTTCAAAACTTTTCCCGTAAACCGCTTTGGCAATACAATTAAACCGGGTGTTCACCATGAACAGCGCTTCACCTCCCCAGGCTAGATCATGTGTATTCAGGTCACCCGTCATGATGGAACCACAGGGATAAAAAATGGTATCCCGCGCCGTCGAATGATTCGGAGATATCACCAGTTCCGAAGATGACATTACTTGCCGGTATTCCCAGAGCTGATGGGCTGCAGCCAGAGATAACCGCTGCTGATCGTCACGCAATGCAATCCCGAGTAACTGAGGAACCCGGACATGTTCAACCCGGAGGGTTTCCCCATCACTGCTGATGACAAACAGACAATCCAGATGATGAGCACTCACCAATAAACTGCTTTTCATAGAATGCAGCAACATTGGAAAACGAGCACAACTGGTCATGACGTAATTGAGTTTCACTTCTTGCTCAGTCATAGCGATTGATTTTTATCCGGAAATAAAGATATGGTGCTTACAATATATACAGACTCAGATATTTCATTCTGACTTTCACGGGTAAATTATGCGTCTCGATAAAGCCTGCATCCGAATTGGTGATGTCGATATCACCGAAATCACCCGGCATTTGAAACAATTACCGGATTCCGCCTGGAAGGCAAATACTTATCGCCAAAACACCTATGCAGTGCACAAACAGACGGAAAGTCTGGTGCTGTATTTTAAAACCGATGAATTTACTGAAACTAATACGGAATTATTATCGGTCATGCAGCCTTTGCTGGCCCCGATATTTGCCCGTTTCGCGCAATACTATGGTTATTCCAAACTGGATATTGCGAAACTGATGTTTGCCAAATTACCGGCAGGTGCTGAAATTGCGGAACACAGTGACAGCGCACCGATATTTGCCCGGTACCACCGCGTTCATGTGCCAATAGTGACCAATGATGCCGTCATGTTTTATTTGGATCAGCAACCATTCCATTTTAAAACCGGGGTGATGTACGACATCAATAATCTTGGATTACACCGTGTGGTCAATCCCTCTGATGAAGACAGGATTCACCTGATTTTCGATGCCAGGCCCGTCAAACGTATTCAAAACGCCAGCAGCCACTTGTTTATCTTGAGCCCGAACAATTCCGGATCATCCCTCATGTCTGCTGCGCTCAGCGACTGTCAAAATGCCATTACCCTGCCTGGTGAAGGTCATTATATTGCCGGGTTTGCCGGACCGAATCCCAACCGGGATAACAGTCATTTTGTCTGGAGCCAATTCAATACACTGAATAAACTTCAGTGCTCCAAAGCTTACGACTGGCCGGCAATTCGCAACCTCTGGTCCGGCGTGGCAACGCCGCAATCCGGGACTGCCAGTATCTTTGTGGAAAAATCGCCCTGTAACATTGCCCGGATGGCGATGTTAGCTGAGGAGTTTGATGATGCGAAATTCCTCTTTCTGATCCGTAATCCATACGCCATGTTTGAATCAGTCGTCCGGGCCAGACGGGATTTACCAGAGGTTGAATCCCTGGCAGCACAACATGTTTTGTGGTGCTTCCGGCAGCAGGAAGCAAATTTGCAGCAGTGCGAATCTCCTCACCTGTTGATTCGTTATGAAGACGTCTGCGATTCACCGGAAGCGACTGCGCAGACAATCCGCAAATTTATTCCGGCGTTTGAAGACATCGACTTCATCCCGCCACGATGGGTGAAGGGTCAGAAGTCTGCGCTGGATAATCGTAATGCGACGCAAATCGCCAGGCTGACGGACAATGAGCGGGCTGTCGCAGAAGCCTTTTTTCAGCCGAATGCGGAACTGTTTGCCCGATTTGGTTACCCGGTTTAATCCGCTGGCTTATACGCCAGCGAAGACCGGTCGCAGGCTGGGCGGATACCAAATCATCCGCTCATAAGGCGGCTCTGCCTGCTCAATGGTAAATCCCAGTTTCAGGTAAAGCTGCCTTGCGCCCTGATTGATCTGCTGAACCGAGAGCATCATGGGCGCCTTTAACTGATTCGCTGAATACATAAATGACCGGATCACGGCTTCGCCCAGACCATGCCCTCTGGCTTCCCGTTTAAAAGCAATATCAATGAGATGCACCTTGCCCTGAGAAAAATCCAGCACCGCTCTGCCAACCGCTTCTTTGTGATACTCAATCACAAAATAAAGAGCTTCAGGATACTGATCGCCATAGCCCTGATTCATGGCTTTGAACTGCATGTCGATCAGCGACTCAATAAAATCACGTTCACCGTCAATCAAACGCAAATCATCCCGTCGCTCGTTATGTAATTGCTCCAGAAATATACGGTCTGCCGCCGAACGGTTCGAAGGCCGGACATGTAAACCACCCGGCAGTTTTAAATCCTGTAATTGCATCTTTTTTCTTCCTTGTATCAAAGCCTTACATTTTGATTCTGCGTCCTTTGCACATGCTGCATCAGGCTTTGTGCATCCAGAACCGGCTGACTGAACTGGCGCACCAAATGATGTAACTGAGCAGCCGTCAGCGTGGGCTGAACACTCAGCACGGCAGCCAGTACACCCGTTGTTGCCGCCGTGGCTGCAGAGGTGTTTGAATACGCCAGACTGTATGTCTGGGTTGCACTTGAATAAACCTGATA
Organism: Photobacterium sp. 53610; assembly: GCF_036409375.1. Lineage (NCBI taxonomy): Bacteria > Pseudomonadati > Pseudomonadota > Gammaproteobacteria > Vibrionales > Vibrionaceae > Photobacterium > Photobacterium sp. 53610. The sequence goes on from NZ_JAXOFS010000004.1 coordinate 5,311, forward strand.
GGGAACTTCAACGGCAGTGGCAAGATTGCGGCCCGTTGCGGGCCATTGTGTACCCGCACTTACCGCATTCACGGCCAGCACCTGCGGTTGTGCCGCCAGCGCAAAATTCGCATCCAGATTCTGTGACTGATTTCCGGCTGCAGCAACCACGACCAGCCCTTTGCCATGTCGCCCCTGTGCTTTCAGCATGAGCAACGCATCCGTCAGCGCTTGCTGCGTGAATGGCAATGTCCAGGCTGCCTGAATCAAATCCGCTTCCTTCAGAAAGGCCAGTTGCAACGCAATCAGAATATCTGAGGTCCAGTTTTTATCCCGGCGCAGTAAAATGGCACTGGCATCCGGCGCCAGCCCGGTAAAATCCGGATGCCGCGACCAGATCATCGCTAAATCACCATCGCCATGTAGCGTATCGAACTGAAACGCCGCTAACGCTTTTGCGTTCAGCGGAAGTTCACGACGATGATCCACATCGTAATGAAACAGCACCGACATCGGCTGCAGCGTTGGATCTGATAAACTGAAAGCCGCATCAATCACAGCTACCCGCATGCCCGCCCCCGCCTGCGCAGGCCAATGAGTCAGAGATAGCTGGGTTCTGACAGCTTTCGCCTGGACGCTGGGTGAAAAAACAGGTTCCCGGTTTCGATGCAGCCGAACTTGCAGGAAATCAGGTTCAGCCAACGTCACCCCGTCTGCATGCCGTAACGACTCAACCAGACTCAGAGAGTCTGCCGCCCCCTGTGTCAACACCACGGACCAATAGACGGACTCCAGCTCAAACACCCGGGCAACTCGCCGGCCTTTCAGAGCATCAAGCTGATTGAAATTCAGTGATTTGTCATGACGAAACAAGACCCGATGGCTCAGCCGGAGACCTGCGTTCCCCATCGCAGGATGCGAATACACCGGCTCATCCTGCTGAAGCTTTTCAAAAGACAACCTGACCGGTTGTCCCTGATACTGCACCGTCAGCGATGCCGGCCAGATCTTGCGGGCCTCAGCCTGACCCGCTACAAAGATCGCAAACAGCACAATCAGCCAGTAAATGCTGATTGTGCGCATTCCAAATACCTTAGTGACAGTCACAGCCTGAACATCGTCATGAACGGACCGGATAAACCCCGTCAATACAGATGCAAAAGTTAATGGCCAGATACGGCTGCATATTTTCATGCGGAAGGCTCTGACCCGCCATATCCAGACTGCCAAGATTCAGTTTGGTATCAACATCGCCTGTACTGTATCGGTTTTCAACCGTGATGCTATCCGTCAACAGACCCGGTACGGCTCCCTGTGCAACATCTGTAGAACCTGGTTTAAAGGTACCCGACAACTGATGGGTGTGAGGCGGGATCTGTTGATCGGTCAATGAAACCTGATCACTCCCGATGACATTACCAATCTGATATGGGGTTAACCCCGGTCCCCGGCCTGCCCCCATAGGTACCCTGCCCCTGAGATCCGGCAGATAAAAATAGTTCGGGTCCCATGGACCAAAAATATTCTGAATCACGGAGAACAAAGCCTGGTTCTGTACAGTGCTCATTTTCTGCCCGTAACAGACGGCCCAGTAACGAGGCGCATAGTTGTAAGGCATCATCATGATTTCGCCGTAAAATGCTTCACTCATCTTGCCATCCCCTCAGCTTCTTTGCGGGTAAACACCCGCTGTGCAAATAATAAAATTCAGCGCCAGCACGGGTGCCATATTATTGTGCGCCAGGCCGCTGCCCGTGGATGCAATCGCGTCCGTTTTCATGGCAACCATGTCTTCTGCCGCCGGATTGGCAAAATACTGATTTGCTTTCCCCAGGACAAAAGAGGAAGAGGGTTCAGGTGAGACGGCGCTGTCAGAAGAAGCGATGAGTGAATGCGTATGTTCCGGCAGATTTTTAATGTCAAGAACCACAGATTCTTCTCCGAACCGACTCCCCTGATTTCTGAGTGTCAGCCCTTTGCCCTGCCCCATACCAACCGGCACGCGCCCCCGAAGATCAGGCAAAGCAAATGTTGTGCGACCATCCCCGCCATTGGTGGTTCCAAGCAACGAATACAGCGCTTCATTGTTCACAATAGGCACCACATCACCGTAGCAATATGCCCACTGCTCAGGTGAATAGTTACCCGCAAAAAGCGTAATTTCCGACAGAAAACGTGTAGACATAAATAATCTCCATTTCAATCTCTATTCGGGAAAATACCGGTCAAAGCAATGCAAAAATTCACGGCGGTACTTGGCTGCATATTGTTATGCGCAGTACCGGCACCGGTTGCACCGATTGCCAGCCCATTCATCTTCACCAGATTGGCAGGTAAGGAATAAACAGATGTATTCTGGGCTGATGCTGCAAAGACCGTCGGCTGCGTCAGCTTTTTATTATTTGGTCTTGGCGAGTCGCCCACTTGTGATGAAGCATTCACGACATGATTATGAGCAGGCATTTCTGATTGCAGCAAGGCAACGGACTCCAAGCCGCCAAGTTGTCCCTGACTCAGATTCGTGTTTGAAGGTTTGAGGGTTCCGGGATTGACCGGCATTCGCCCCTGTAAATCCGGTAATTGGAAATTCAACTGCGGGGTGCCGCCAAATGTATTTCCCAAGAGCACATAGAGTGTCTGGTTCTGGTTGATATCCAGGATTTGGCCATTACACAACGCATAGTTCCTGGGTGCAAAAAATGCCCCAAACATCTGAATATTACCGATATAAGGTTCCATACTCACCTCTGCTGATTAAGACTGGACTGCCTTCCGGGAGAAAATCACTTCCAGCTCTTTTTCAGAATTCGGGGAAACAAACAGTGCTGCTTCACCTAATTTCTGGTGGCTGAATAAATAAGTACCCTGTGCTATACCACCCTCTAAATCGCCACAATTGAGATACAACGCAAAAGAATCCCACGCCTTATTTTGCGTGTTTGTCCGTTGCACACCGGTAATCTCAATATTTCGGGTTGTCTTGTCATCCAATGCCACTGATATTTTTTCGCCGACCATTTTTTCCAGTCGTTCGAAAGTAAACTGCTCCATGTCGCCTCCCGTCACAATTACATTTACTGCTGATGGATGTTTCAGTTTCCACCCATTAGGTGTAGAGCAAGAAATCCCCTCCAACAAAACGGATCATGAAAACTTGATGTTCGATCATACAAACACATCTGGATATACAGAGAAAACATACAGTATTGATATCGCGATAAAAAACGACCCGGCAACCAATGGATTGATGAGTCGATATATATCCATCAGCGTTCGCAGCGTATGTCGGGGAGATTGAATGAATCAGGAGGAAAGACGATCAGCAGAGCGCCAGATGCAATATAGGATAAGGGTTACCTTGCCCGTCCAGCGGCGAACGGCTGGTTACCGTAAACCCCAAATGCTGATAAAACCCTAACGCTTGTTCATTTTGCTCATTAACATCCACTTTCTTTACACTCTGAACATGAATGGCATGATGCACCAATGCAGAACCCACACCTTTGCCCCGGACATCCGGTGAAACAAAAAGCATTTCAATATTGTCACCATGTACACCACAAAATCCCATGATTTCCCCATCCGGGTTTCTGACACACTTCAGGTCTACCGCATCGAAATACTGATTCAGAATGAGCGGCTTCAGGGCCTGCAGATCAGATTCCTTCAGAAAGTCGTGAGTCGCTCTGACGGAAGATTCCCAAATCTCTATCAATTTCTGATGATCTTTCTTTTTCGCTTGTTCTATTTTCATCATAACGCTTACCAAACCATTTCCTTGAAAAAGCTATTAACATTTATTTTCCAAAGAACCATTCAAATAGTTTTCAATTTACTTTGAACGGCCGCGGTACCAAGCATAAACAATCATCAGCAAGCCAGTGAATAAAGCTGGTAGTTTCATCTCCGCCAGGAGTTCCCATTCGCTGTCATGACCTGAAACCACACGAGCATAGTCGTCGGTCCCGGAGAATGACGTAAATGGTTCGGAGGATACACTCACCGGAAACCAGTCACTGGCAAACAGGGCAAGCGAACCAATCAAGAATATCCATCCAAACATGGCAATGAACTTCATCATCAATTATCTCGAATGCTTTTTAAAAAATGTCCAGATGACTGCTGCTCCGTCAATATCTCTGTTTTTCTGTCCCAAAATCCGGGGAAGATCGGGCAAGTCACTGCCCGACAGAGTATGACCGCCACCAATGACCGTATACAGTTCCACCGGACATGAGCTTCCATAAATTGTCCGGGTCACTCGCGAACTGTCACCTGTGTCCCGATCAGGTAATTGTCGGGTTTCTGGCATACCACGGCACTGATTCTGCTGTCGCCAAAACAACACTGTCTCTTGCGTTGAAACCACTTTCCCCCGCCTTTGACGAAAAAAACGGACATCCCCACCATCATAAGGTACCAGAGGATCTGCCGTACCATTCATCACAAGGACAGGAAGTGAAGCTGCTGGTTGACAGGTATTGTATATGCGCCTGGGAATATTGGCCGCAATCGGGGCAATGGCGGCCAATTTAGCACTGAGTTCACATCCCAAGCGCAAGGTCATCATACCGCCGTTGGAAATGCCGGTGACATACACCCGCTTCGGATCAACATGATATTGATGAACAAAACGATCGATGAGCGCAGAAATATACGCAACATCATCAACTCGTCCTTCAATATCACCACGAAATGTCAGGTCTCTGCCGTCACGCCAAAAAGCATCCACACCATTGGGGTATGCCACAATGAAATGTTCGCGGTCTGCCAATGCCGTAAATCCCATATAGCGGGCAGGCGTGAGACCATTCCCTCTTCCGCCGCCATGGAGCACCAGCACCAGAGGCAATCTGGCCGGTGTCCGGGAAACCGGTGGAAAGTGAACATAATAACTGCGTTGCAATCCATCAATCATGATGGACTGTTGCACGACACCTGAAGCCTTCTCTGCCCGATTGTTGAGCGACTGTGCACTTGCTGCGACCGGGATGAACAGCACGGCAAAGATGACGAATAAAGCTGAGATTAACTGACGCACTGATTCCTCCATGCTGATGATTCAATATAACTCTGCTTCAATATGATGCAGCATTTGGCGTATTGTTCATCTGAACAGTCTCAGCAACTCAGGTGAAGTGCTGACTGTCAGTTTTGTGCTTTGCCTGCTTCCAGAATTGGTAAACCAGCTTCTGTCGGAATATAAATTCGCTCCCCTTTACCGTCCTGAAGCCCTTTGATCCACACATAACGAAGATACTCTTCATTATTTTTCAGCGATTCGCCAATAATTCGGTTCGCTTCAGCTGCAGCTTTTGCCCGCTCTATATCGGCCTGGCCTTCAGCTTTCGCCAGAGTAATTCTGGCTTTTGCCTGCATGAGTGAAGCCTGTTCTCTCGCTTTTGCTTCTTCAATCAGAATCTTTTTGCTCCATTCCGCTTCTTTCAGCGCCGCAATCCCATCCATTTCCTGCTTATACACTTTGTACTGAGGCCAAGCCCACAGCGTCAGTAAAATATTGCCAACAATCACAACCATTAAAAATACAAGACTTCCAAAAGCAATCGCGTGCCGGTTCGGGTGCATCTCTTTTCCTTCTTTAAAACTATCCTGAAATAGGAACAACAATATTCATCAATGAATGATGAAATTTCACATCCATAAAGAAAGGCACACTTGGCGGTTCAAGCGTGCCATTTTTTAACGGAAGTATGCTGCATGCACATTGTGCATGCCCCGGAATGAAAACTTTAGACCCAGCCCAGCTGCTGGAGGCTAAACCCATCATTCCAGATTTTTGTCATATGCCGGATGAGGTTTCCCTCAAACTGCATGACGTATACATAGTCCGCCGCCACCGTTTTACCTGTCGGATCAACCGGGCCACCCGGTCCGGTATTTGTACCGTGATAGACCGCATAAGCCGCCACACAGGCACGCTCTGAGTCCTCGGCAAAGAAACGCAGCTCATAGTGGCCATCGGGTATCGGGCCAAACAGACCTTTCGTCCATTCGGTATACCCCTGAATTGTCCTGATATCGGCAAGCGCCGCAGCCTGCGCTGAAAAAGTCGCATCGGAGTGACAATAGGTTTTACACACTTCCCAACCTTTCCCTGTTTCACACGCATCAAAGAACTGCAGCGCTTGTTCAGCCAACCCACTCATAATGACATCCTATTTTTGAGAAAACCGGACTATGAGTGTGAACCATCACAGGGATCTTTGGTGACTCACTTTTACACATCCCTCTTGAAATCATTGGGTGATCAACAGACTTCAGCCCATCAGTCACGCAACACAATGAATCGCATCACCAGGTGTAATGCGAGTTGTCATCTGACGGATCACGCGGCATTAAAATTTCGGTTCACCGTCAGGGACATCATGGTGTAAGCATGTGATTTTCCATCGATTCGGAACTTATCTTCAATTTCGCCACACTTGATAAAGCCACACTTTCGGTAAAGCGCTTTCGCTGCATGATTTTCAGAAAGAACCCAAAGATCGATATATTCAATGGCCGTATGGGTTCGGACCCAGTCGATGAGAAAAGCAATGAGCTGGGTTCCTAAACCTTGTCCTCTGACAGCAGCGTCAACCCCCATCCCCAGCAACACCCGATGCTCAGTATGGCGGTCAGGATACGGCCTGATATCAATATGACCGATCACTGCATCACCCTCTGTTGCGATAAACAGCTTCCGCCAGCCAAGCTCATCAATCTCACGAGGCACTGCCAACCTGAAACGCTGCTCCAGCTCTGGCGTCAATTTCGACGCTTCGGCAGATAACGGCTGAAAGAATGGTGTCGAACCGATTCCATTTTCCCGAAGGTGTCTATCTAAATAAGCAAAGAACCCATCCAGGTGATGTTCTGTCGCTAATTGAAGTTCTATATTCACGAAAACCTCCCAATTTATTTACAGTATTCAACTGGCCAATTCACCAGACAGCATCAACCTGAACCTCAGCATCAGAGCTGGTTCTCCTGCGCTGTGATCGGACGCTTTCCGATTTGTCCCAAATGTGTGTCATGAAAGCCCGACGCATATTTCAGGCCATAACCCAGCGCACGGTCAAAACCAATATGCGCGCACCAGATTAATCCAGCCTGAATCAACAGATCCGATGCATTCAAATAACCAACGGCAATCATGGTCAATGCACCGACCAGCGAATGAGTCAGATTGTAAGCAATTGCGCCCAGCTTCGAATAAAAAAGGTAAGCGAACAAGGCAAGATCTGGTGCAAAGATGAACCAGGCAAATGTCGACCACGACATGTTAAGGTGCGCATAAACAAGTAATGAGATGACTAAAAGGCACAATCCTTCCATTCGAAGCAATGTGCGAACATTTCCGGTTGCTGATGACATTTCCCATCTTCCTGTGCAATTGAAAAGGCGAAGTATAGTATGACCGTGATTGATGAAACTTTTCTGCGATAAGTTGTTCGTCATTCGTTATCCATACATAAAACTGCACTTGACGAAGATCACCACGGGCTGTTTTCTGCGCATGCCGGATGCCGTCTTTCAATTCGGCATGATACGAAACAAATACATCTGCAATTTCAGGAAGATCACAATAAAATCTGTTATCACCTTCACTCAGACGTCAAGAATGCGTTCTCAGTATCCATTCTCAACCGACAGGCCAGACACCTGAGCCAGCGAGACTGAACAAACGATAAAGTCTGATGTTTCTAGTTCCCGATCGTTTCTCACATGCGCTGCGCCATTAACCTTTTCTGTTTTTTTGAGCCAACAGAAACAGTGAAGGAACTTAGGACGGTATCCTTTTCAGAATTGCTCTATACAGCACATTGGCATCAACCCCAAATGATCTCAGCTTGAAAGGTTTATCTCTACGCTTTGAGACAACCCATACTTCAGGAATACGTGACCTCTCTCAAATTGATCCACTAGATGAACCCCCTGAATTTCATGAAATTTCATTTCTTTTTTTGACAAAGGATAACGAATTTCGATAGCGTGATTGCCCAAGCAGATACCTGTCGGTGTCTTTAAATACTCATAGGAAAAAACCACCAGAATAAAGGCGAGCCCTGTATAACCAAGAAATATAGAATCTGATGTCTCAGCCCACATGATCATAAGGGCTGAAACGAAGACTGTGCCAAATATCATGAAAAGATGATAGCCAAAATTTTTTTGAATACATCTCTGTCGTAGTCACCACCTTCTGCTGGCATGCTTTCGACAATATGGCTTCTCAATAAATCATATTCAGTCAAATCATAGGAAACACGAATGATGTTCTTCCCACTAAAATCATGTATATCCAAGCGTTGCGTGATAAATTTTTCTTTTACTTCTGATATATCCAGCCAAGACACAAAACCATTGTCTTTTCCTTTATATTTATACCATAAGCCATTATCATCACACTCAATATCATATTGGTATAACTTCCGGAATTCATACCCTGCATAGGCCATGAAAAGAACAAGAAAAATACTCGCGCATAAAGACATCTGAAAAGCTTCTTCAGGATCACCAATTTTTTCATCGGGCAGAAACGCCCAAAGATTCACTAAAATAAGCAATAAAAAGCTGAGCAAAAAAACAAATTTTATTTTATTCACATAAGATTTTTTCAATGTAAAAATATGCATAAAACTTCCAAATCATAGTGTGGATTTTCATCACTGCATGATACTTTCATTCATCCTTGTAAAAGTTTCAGACCATAATATAAACAGACACACTGACTATCTAAAGTAACGTTTAATCGTCATTATTATATAGATATGTGCTCTGAAAAATCAGAACACATAATTTTTATCACATGTTTTATTCACTGATTCAAATTTAAATCAATGTACATAAACCCGATACGCTGTATTGCAGTCATTCTTATCTTTTAAGTCGACTCTGACTTTTTTATTCGCCATTTTGGCTGCCAGCAAAATGCTGAGTGCGGTATCTGTATCTGTATTTTCTTTTGTAAAACGAACTTCAGAGCATGAGCATTCATTCGTATTCGATCTTGTTGTTGCATAAATATTTCCTGATGCAGAATCAAGGCCGACCAGACCAGGCAATTCATTATAATTTTGAGAGCAAATTTCAGCCAGACTTGCCTGCGAATACACGGTGCATGCCAGCAGTAGCGACAATTTCATCATTTTTTTCATCATATAGCCCTTAATCAATGTCAATCGGAGAAATCATTAAAACAACCTTGCACGAATGCGTCATATCCGCACAAAAACTGAGTCCGCTTTTTAGAGAGAACACCAAGCCAAAGTGCATACTCACGCTCCCGAAGTACGCTACAGTTCGAAAGCAAATGCGAAATTGCGAGCATAATAAGATGATATGCTCTTAATTTCACCAATCTTTAGAGTTTTCTTGAGATATCTGTGGATTCGGACAAAATTATGCTTCTAAAGCCTGGTCTGCCGGAAGACTGCAGCCAGGCTAAGATGACATCTTCAATGATGATAAGAAGTATCCGATTTCATCCAACACTGAGATTCAGCACCATTGGCACATCCAGCATGCCGTCCCGATCACGGATGCCGTCGACACGTTGAAAACCGAATGCCTGATAGACACGTTCAGCATTCAATGCGGAATTCACTGTAAACTGACCCGGATTTCCATGCTGCAGGCATGCATTTTTCGCAGTTTCCCAGAGCTGGCGTGAAAGCCCTTTACCATGATGATCATCACGCACAAACAAATGATACAGATGGCTGTTTTCCTTCATGCCAACCACACCAATGATCTCACCCGACACCTGTTCAGCGACATGATAACGATATCCCTGATTCAGATAATTCGTAATACTTTGCGCCGACATCGTGTTCAGCAACATCTCATGGACTTGAGGGGCGACGGTTGGCAAAACATGCTGTCGTAATGCGGGTTGAATCAGTTCGCTGATGGCCTTCGCATCAGACAAATCTGCGATACGAATACTCATTGACTCTCCCCGAAAACCGGACTGAAAAAGCTTCGTTCATAACTCAGAAAACACCGGGTTTCTTCCGCAAATTGAACCGCGCGGATACACTCAGGATCATCTTTGGCTTGATTGCGATACGCTTCGTATGCCGCCAGACTCGGAAAAGAAAACAACGCCAGTGCGATATCACTTGCACCTTCTGAGGGCAGGAAATAGCCGTGATGCTGACCGCCAAACTGATTCACCAGCGGGATCCACATCCGGGCATATTCTTCGAATTCTTTCACTTTATACGGGTCAATCACGTAACGTAAATAACAGGTCACCATATTTAAATCCTTTTCACAGAGACTGTCGCGAGCTGACCGTTATGCCAGCGAGAAAGAAGTAGAATGGCACTAAGTGCGCCCAGTAAAGCAAATCCCATATCAGACTGGGTATCCCAGACATACCCCTGGGTCCCCAGGAATGCTTCTGCATTTTCTCCGGTTGCCAGAGCCACCCACCATTCAATCAGTTCATAAAATGCACTGAAGGCTAAGCAAATCGAGACCGAAACAAAGCTCACCCAGAATGCACCGTTGATGATTTGTTTTCGGATCAGAATCTCACGCGCCAGAATGGCAGGTACAAAGCCCTGGAAAAAATGTCCGACTTTGTCGTAATTATTCCGTTCGGCCCCAAAAAGATTGTCAAACCATGGCACTTCCGCGTACGTATAATGACCACCGAACATCAGGACAATACAGTGAAGTAAAATCAGCCCATACAATAGCGGTGTCAGCCGGAATGTATTGTATGTCCAGACAATCAGAACCAGTCCGATCATGGCCGGAAGGACTTCCAGAAACCAGGTGAATGTATCTTTGGGGTCAATACCCGACCAGATCAGTACAGCAGCAAAAATAGCCAGCCAGATAAATTTCATCGTCTTGCCTTTGTTATCAGTGTGAAATAAAAACTTGTATCGGAGTGTAATTAATCTGTCCGGACCGGCAAACGGATATCATCATCATGACAAAACATCATGGCAATATCTTCTGCCAGCACCCGACTGAGAGAAAGAGGCGGAATGGAATGGCGATCAAAAAAAGCGACTTCCGAGATTTCAAGATTCTCACTCGGATCACCTGAAATATAATCACAGAGAAAAAACAACTTATAAATATGATAAGGATACGCCGGCTGATAAGGGTGCGCTGCTCTGTCTTTGATTGCAACCAGTCTGGGATTGCCCACCAGAAGACCGGATTCTTCCATCACTTCACGAACGATCCCTTCCGACGGTGTCTCACAGACATCAGCCCAGCCACCCGGTAAGGTCCAGCAATCATCTTCCCGCTCTCGCACGAGCAGTATCCGGTATTCACGAATCACACCCGCCCTCAAATCGACTTTCGGCGTCGGATATCCCGTTTCCGGAATAAAAAGATTCTGAATTTTTGCCAATGGCTCATGACTGAGTTCAGCCAGCATTTGCTGGGAAATCGCTTCTATCTGGCCAAACCGTTCCAGATCATACGGATCTTTTGTGTAAGCTTTACCCGCCTGGGCGATTGCCTGCAGCTGAATTGCCCATACCAACGGGTCTGTCATTCTTATCTCAGTTCTCGTGCCTCATTACAGAATATGCACAATAACACACTACATCAGCACACGCACTGCCGTTATTCCTGATTTCCGGGCATCAAACCATAAGGTAAATTGGTAAACATTCCGGGTTGCCGCTGGTAAACAGGGGCTGGATGCGCGCCACGCCAGTCCAGCAGCATAATCGCCAGGGTGTTACGGTGCTCGCTATCCACCAGCTCGGTTTCCCCTTTCACCGATGGCACCATACCCGCTTTTCGGTCGATGGCTTTCTGAATGGCTTTTCGCGCTTTTTCAACAACCGGATCTTTTTCCAGACCCGCCAAAAGAAAACTGATACCGACCTCGGCAATCACATCTTCTTTGGTGTGCAGAAGGATATGATCGATGTTGTGACGAAAGTGATCGTAAATCCACTGAAAGTCACTTTCCCTGAGCTGATACTGATAATAGGACGAAGCCGCAAACAGGATATGCGTCATCCCATAAATTTTGTTCATGTACTGCTGCTCACTCAGTTGCTTGTCTTTGCTGTCAGGATAGGTCGCACGGAAAGCCGTAATAAAAGGCTCCACCACATCCTGCTCTCCCAGCTGACGGAGCCAGTAAACCTGATTCGCCAGTTGAGCTGCCCAGGCCCGAATCATCTCCGGATCAGTCGCATACCGTGCAAAGTCGTAACGGCGGAGAATCTCCCGCAGCTTGTGATCAGATTTATGTTTCAGACCGTATTCATTCGCCCGTGCCATTGAACCCAGTAAATCGACACCCAAAAAATAATATTCGGGATACTTGCGGGTCGCCAGGTACCTGAGCTCACTGCGCGCCCCTTCTTTCTGACTGTATCTGGCTTCACGCGCATCGGAGTAAGCCTTTACTTGCGCTGGTGTGTAGATGTCTTCACTGACTTCATTCAGACGGTCCGCCACCCGTGCCATGTCTGCCCACACCGCCGATTTATATTTTGGGTCTAAAGTCTGGCGGTACATTCGCAAACCATAATGGCCCATCTTAAAAGCGGGCAGCATATAAAGCCGGGTTTCGAAGGTATGCCGAATCAGGGCTGCATCCTCAGCATAAGCAGGCAGCACCTGTTGCTGAACAACCGCATGATTCTGCTGAGGATAGATTTGTACTGCCGACCACCCCGGCAATGACAGCAAGGCAATCAGAAGATAGATGATAGAGCTGCGCACCGTTTTCATAACAATCCCTTTATGTATGAATGACATAAACATAGCAAAGCCATGGCGAGCTGAAGTCAGCCAAATGTCATTTCAGGCCCGGACGAAAGCACGTTTAGACGTGATAAATCCACCGATAAGTCAGGTTGATCCGTTCACCTGAATGCTGCTGTGTTTTTGGCACACTGTGCGCCCAATTGGACTGGGTCTGGCCAGCCATGACCAGAAGAGAACCATGGCCAAGCTGGAATTCAATTTTCTCAGCCGTACGTTTATGTTTCAGTAAAAATCGCCGGCTTTCTCCAAATGTCACTGAGGCGATGACCGGCTGTGGACCCAGCTCGGGCTCATTATCCTGATGCCAGCCCATACTGTCCTGCCCGTTGCGATACAGGTTGGCGAGTACCGAATTGAACTGGCTTTGACACGCAGTTTCGCAAGCCATTTTGATTGCCAGCAGTTCCGGCGTCCACGGTTCTGGCTGCATCGTCAACCCGGAATAACTGTATTGCGCTTCGCCGCACCAGGACTGCAAACGAGGCTGCAACACCTGCCTGCCATAGAGTGCAATCGCCTCCTGCTTCCAGTGCAGTGACTGACGCAGTGCCGAAAAATACCGGTCAGATTCAGTCAGTTCGAAGAATGCCGGCGCCCAGTACAAACGGCCGCCATCAATTTCAATCCATTCCCCTTGTGAAGGTGCCGGGGTAAATAAGTCCAGATTCATCATCAGCTTTTATTTGATCAGCCTGTATTCACAGGCAATTGCACATCCACCCACACCAGCCGGTGATCCGAGCTGATTTCAGCGCGTTCCCTGCCGTCTTCCCCTGCCACCAGCTTCCGAAGCGGATCTTTCTTATCCGGCCAGAACACACCGCTGTTCATGACCGAAAAGTCTGTGGACGGCAGCACATAATCCAGTCGCAAGCCGCCCAGATGGGTCCATTCCGAGCTTCGGCCACGGCGCAGTTTCCACGGGCGGAAAAACCGGCCGCCCAGGCTTTTGGGCGTCAATTTACCTTCACTCACGGCGCGGTGAATCCGGGGGTGATACAGCAGGTGATGCAGTGCCAGCGCCATTCCCTCACCGTCATGCAGATCGGCATTGAGATCCCCCAGCAGCACAAACGGCTCATCGGCAGACAGTCCGCCTCGCCGTCCCTGATCATCTGCCAGATAACTTTCATTCCCGATGATATCCGTCAACAGACGCAGTTCATCATGGTTACGGCGGGCATTCCGCCGTTCCGGACCGTCAAACACCGGTGGTGTCGGATGCGCACAGAGCAACTGAAAGCGCTGCTGTCCGACCTGAACCGGCAGCAACAGATGGTTTTTTGAAGACAATCGGAGCGCATTCATTGCCGCTGCGCTGTAATACTCATCCGGCATCAGGTTCTCAGGCATGTGCTGCCATAAAAACGTCTGCCAGCTTCGAAGCTCTGCTTCAATCAAGGGATAACGCGACAACACGACAAAGCCGAAATGACCATGATGAAAACCAAATCCCTGTCCGTCCTGAGGCAGCGTCAGTGCTCCGTCACCATCAAGATCAACCTGGCACAGCAAGCCCGTATTCGATGGCGGACAATAGCGATAGGGATAATCCACGGGGACCTGACCGTGCTGAGGCTCCGCCAGATAATAACGACAGAAGTCTTCCAGACTGCCGTCATCTCCGCCCTCTCCGGGGTGATCAAATTCGCACAGCAGTAATACATCCGGCTGTATGCGCTGAATCATGGCGGCCAGACGGGAAATCCGGGCATCACCCGGCTCGGCGAGTATTTGTCTCATCCGGCCAGGTTCGGGGTCAGACATCGCTGCATTTAAAACAGCGATACGTATGGTCGGTGTCGGCACAACGTACTCCCAACAGACTGAAATTCAAAAGCCTGTTCAAATTGTACGCTGAGTTGCAAGCTGGCTCCAGCGGCATACGTCAGCCGGGAATTTTCACCAGACTGCTGATGGCCTGATAAATCTGACGGGCATCGTGCATCGCCCGGTGCCTGGCCGGCCCCAACTCTTCCAGCGCACGCTGAAAACAGGCGCGTTCTATGCCATTTTCCTGCTGCAGCCAGAGACCGACTTCCGTCAGAATAAATGACGGCCGCATATGTGCGGCATGATACAAACGGCCCAGCCAGAATAAATCCCACTGACTGTCACAAAACACATAATCCAGCTGTCCGAGCACACTGTTTAAATGCTGGCAGACCTCAAGCACCTGCATCCCATGCTGCTCAAGCTCAGAACGGGGGATCTGATGGATTCGCTGCTCTGCATAGCTGTCCCAGTATTGCCAGACATCGCCTGCAGTCAGCGGGTTAATCAAAATACTTTGGCCACTGCCGTCAGGCAGAACGTATCCGACTTCTATCGGGTAAGACTGATCAGATAATCCTGACGCTTCAAAATCGAGTGTTGCCCACATTGCACTCTCCCTGATGCTTATTTTATTGTCCGCCTGCCGGCACTCTGGCTCCTTCCGTCACCCGCACCAAAGGTGCAGGCTTACCTGCCCGGACGCTGCTTCGTTTCAGCAACATGGCTCCTGCCGTTCGAACCCTGTGAACGAATCCATGCTGGCTATCTTCATGTGTCACTATTCTTGTTTAACTTTAGACGCCACTCACCGCTTTACCTGTCAATTCATTTGCTTGACGCAGGAATGATACATTCATCCCAACCGTAACAGGCTTTGATAGATCGCCGTATCCTCTTGCCCGAAGCAAACAAAATAAACTTTGTCAGGCGTGGCCTGAATTTCCAGCACCTGCCGGACGGTTGCCACGGCAATTTCAGCAGCCTGCGCCTTCGGGAACCCATAAACGCCGGTACTGATACACGGAAAAGCAATCGTGACGGCGCCGACTTCATCGGCGAGTGCCAGACAGTTTCTGTAGCAATTTGCCAGAATTTCCGCTTCCTGCTGCCCGCCTCCGTGCCAGACCGGACCCACCGTATGAATGACCCACTTGGCAGGTAACTGATACCCCGGTGTGATTTTTGCGTCTCCGGTTTTACACCCATGTAAACGCCTGCACTCTTCGAGAAGTTGCGGGCCAGCCGCGCGGTGAATTGCACCATCAACACCGCCGCCACCCAGCAGGCTGTTGTTGGCAGCATTCACAATTGCATCCACAGCCAGCGTCGTGATATCGCCTTGCCACACCAATAAATCCGCCATGTGTGCCTCCGGTTTGATCTGTCACAGTCCATCGTGATTTCCGCTCACGCACGACTGTGTCGGCCATCACTATCATGTTATTTTAGTGTCTCTCATACAAAAACAGACCAAAGAGTGACTATGGTACCTGTCATCGGCTTTGCCGGGTTCAGCGGCTCAGGCAAAACAACCCTCATTGAACAGATCATCCCTTGCCTGAAAGCGCATGGGTTGCGGGTCGGCCTGCTCAAGCACAGTCATCATGATGTAGAACCGGACACCCCCGGAAAAGACAGCTACCGGCTCCGTCATGCCGGAAGCGATCAATTACTGCTGGCGACACCCCACCGGAATATTCTTTTCTTTGAATATCCGGAGCCTGCACAAAGAGAGCCTGAGCTTGTGGCATGTTTACAGCAACTGGATCAGTGCCAGCTGGACATCATTCTGGTCGAAGGTTTTCGTGATCAGCCCATCGCCAAAATCGAAATTCATCGTCCGGATTACGGCAAACCTCTGCTCTACCCGCAGGATCATCACATCATTGCACTGGCTACCTGTGAGCCAGATGAAGTTCATCCCTTGCCGGTTCTGGATTTAAACCAGCCCCAAACGATCGCGGATTTTATTGTGAAGTGGATGAAATAAACGGATGGCTTCATCAAGGTACGCATCAAGATAATGACGTCCATAAAAAACAGGTTGCGATGTATCCACGCCTTATTTACAACCAGCCTGTTTTTTCGGGACATCTGAAATGATATTGATGACATTGAACAATCACGTTCAAAGATAAATAACCGGTCTTGAGTTCAATTTATTTCTCATTGAAAAGTTTTCTTTTCATTTCGGAATCATAATGTAGAATCCCGCGCCAGATTACCTTAAATCTGTCACAACACAGCGGTATTCTGCCCACCTGCCTTCATTTTACTGATAAATACATTGGTTATTTCACAAAGGAATCTGTCATGAAAAAAATGATCTTTTTATTTTTATTACTGTTTGCTCCGGGAATGGCATTAGCAAATGCAATGTCGGCTCAGGGATACATTACCCAACTCTATGTGAAACCCGGCAGCAATTTCGTCCGGGTCACCTTTTCACAACCAATAGTCAATACAGAAAACTGCGAGAAGTCAGGTTCCTATATTGCTGAACTTGATGATTCAAAATCCAGCGACCGTTTTTACAGTGCCCTGTTAGCTGCACATATGGCACAGAAAAAAGTCAGTTTCTGGATTGCTGGTTGTACATCCGGTGAATATTGGGGAGGAAAACACCCTAAAATTTACGACATCTATATTTACTAATCCATCATTAAATCAAGCATGGATAAATAAAAGTGAATTGTAATAAAGTCTGAGAAAGCTGATTTTATTCGATTGGCTTGTAACAACTGGCTCAGGAATTTCCAAACCGGCTGCAATTGATTCAGCACAACCGATTTGGCCTGAGCCAGAAAATATTGCCGCTCTCAATCAGAACATCAGGCGTTTACGCCCGGTTTGCTGATCGGCATCTTTTCCAATCTTTGCAGGCTGACGGGTTTTAGACTTTGCATTCCCGCCCTTGTTTGCCGCTTTATTTTTTGCCTGTCTGGCTGGGCGTTTTTTCGCGGGTTGCTGAGCCTTCTCTGCTTTCGGCTTCACAACCGGCTCACTGACCGTTTCTGTCACCGGCTGATCACACAGCACAACGTAAAACTCCTCGTTAAATTCAATCACGTCACCGTTATAGACTTTCCGGCGCTTACGCTGTTCCAGCTCACCATTCACGGCTACGTAGCCTTCAGCAATGGCCATTTTGGCTTCACCGCCACCACCCACAGCATTGGCGATTTTCAGCACTTTATACAGCTCAATGGGTTGGGCGGAGACCTCTATCCCAAGGGCTTCGACTTCAATTTCCTGATCCTGACTCACGACACTCTGCCTGTAATTAACCGCGTATGACGTGAGTATACCATTCCCGGCCCGCAGTCAGCCCCTCTTTAACGAACGGAACCCCCTCCGGACGATGTGAGTGCATGAAAAATCTTCGAAACGCAGAGAATATCTTGGTTTGAAGCCACAGATTAGAGATAGCGATCTCAATCAGTTATGCTTGTAACAACTTTCACTCTGCGACTCAGTGACAAGGAAAACATCATGCTGAAACTGCTGTACACCACTGCCTTCTGTCTCCTCTTTGCCCTTCCGGCCATGGCGCAAGAAGAAGAGGTTCCCTATTCGGAACAACCGACTCTGGATAAGCCATTGATGGAAAGGTACATCATGGATGAGCTGAAATCCCTGCGCCAGGATCAGCAAGATCTGGAACGTCGCCTGACGGTTTCATTCACCGATCGGGAATTGGCCGTTGCCGACAAATCGCTCAACTACGCGAACGTAACCGTCACTTACTTTTTCTATCTGATCGCAGGTGCGGCTTCACTGATTGCTCTGGTCGGCTGGCAATCGCTGAAAGAAATCAAAGTCAATACAAAAAAAATGGCCGATCAGCAGCTGCAGGAAATCACCGAACAGTATGAGAAGAAATTCCAGATGCTGGAACGGGATCTGAAAAGAAAAACCCGCATTATCGCGCAGAACAATAAAGAGATTGAAATCATCAACGAGGTTCATAACCTCTGGCTTCGGGCACAGAGCTCTCAAACGGCCGAGCAAAAAATGGAAGTCTATGATGAAATTCTCAAGCTGCGGCCGGGCGATCTGGAAGCTTTAACTCACAAAGCCGACGCCGCCATGGAAATCCGTGAATTCCACTGGGCGCTGAGTATCTGTAACCGGGTTCTGGAAGTCGACGGTACGAATGCAAATGCACTGTATCAGAGAGCCTGTGCCTACGCCTGTTTGGGTGCCGAAGATCAGGCCGTCTCGGATCTTGAGCGAGCCATTCAGGGCAGCGCATTTCTGGTAGAACTGGCGCGTGACGAGGCTGATTTTGAAACCCTTCATGGTCATGAACGTTTTGATCAGCTGATCTCTCATCATCATGATTAGCGAGCTATGATTCAGGTATGGCAAGGGAATCGCCTTCATTTTGACGGCTTCTGCGACGCTGCCCTCCCTGTCGCGGATATTCTCTGGACAAGTTAATGACAGCGCGCTTAGTATCTCTTTAAACGACGTTTTTACCGAGTTAACGGAGTAACCCATGCAAGCAACTACCCGCCAGATGCAGGCCCGCAAACACATTGCCCTTGTCGCACACGATAACTGTAAAAGTCATTTGCAGCGTTGGGTTGAGGAGCACAAAACAAAGCTGGTTCAGCATACCCTTTATGCAACAGGGACAACGGGGCACCTGTTAGCCAAGCAAACCGGACTGCCTGTGAACTGCCTGCTCAGCGGCCCGATGGGGGGCGATCAGCAGTTGGGTGCCCTGATCTGCGAAGGCAAAATCGACATGATGATCTTCTTCTGGGACCCGCTCAATGCGGTTCCGCACGACCCGGACGTCAAGGCCCTGCTTCGAATTGCCGCGGTCTGGAATATCCCGGTTGCCACCAACCGTGCCAGCGCCAACTTCATGATCGAATCCAGCATGATGGATCAGGAAGTACTGATTGAGATCCCGGATTACGAAGCCTATCTGGCTGAGCGCCTTTCTTAATCTCAGCTCATGATACGTCCGGTCTCAACCCCCTTCACGTTTAATACCGATTTTGAAACCGGCAGCAAATTGATCATCGTCAGATAGTCGTTTTCCTCAACCAATCACCGCCATCCCCGCGAAAGCGGGGAGCCGGGGCATGCCGCAACAACACCAATCCGGGTTCTGAGTTTCCTGCTCCTCCAGTCCGGACATGAACCCATCCTCCCGATTCAGCGCGAGGCTCCCCGGCAGGCAAAGCCCCATTTTTCGGTATATGCTTTCAATCAATACCAAAAACAAACTGTTACCTCATGGTGGCCTATGAAAGCCTGGACCCTGACAGAACCCAACGGACTGGATTGTCTGCAACTGACCCGAACAACCCGCCCCAAACCCGGTCCGACAGAAGTCAGGATTCAGGTTGCCGCAGCAGGCCTCAATCCCATCGATTACAAACTTGCCCATTGGGGGTATGCCACCTGGGATTATCCGCAGGTCATGGGGATGGATATCGCGGGAACCATTGAATCTGTCGGATCCCGGGTCAGACAATACAAGCCCGGGGACCGGGTCTTTACCTTCCTCGACCCGCGCCAGTGCGGCGGATTCGCGGAATATGTCTGCTGCAAAACCGACGCACTGAGCCGATTACCGGCCTCCGTCAGCTTTGAGCAGGCTGCAGCGCTGCCTTCTGCAGGCTACAGCGCCTGGCTGGCCGTTCATGACAAGCTCCGTCTGGCCCCGGGACAACGGATAGCGATCACCGGTGCAGGCGGTGGCGTCGGGGGCTTTGCGGCACAACTGGCCAAGCTGGCCGATGCCACCGTTTATGCCATTGCGGCCAAGCAGCATCATGCCAGATTACAAAGTTACGGCGTGGATGCCGTGATTGATGCAGACAAAGAAAATGTCGCATTACGCCTTATTGAACTGACTGAAGACAGACTGCTGCACGCCGTAATTGACTGCGTCTCCGCCCGCTCGGGCAGTCTGATGAGTTCGCTGATCCGATACAACGGGCAGATTGTGATGGTCGCTGACCAGTTTAACCAGGTGCCCTTGCTCGCAACGACGAAAGCCATCAGCATGCACGAAGTGGCGCTCCACGGGACTTATGCCCATGGCGCACCGGAAGATATCCGTCATCTGGCCGATATCGGAAACAGCCTGAGTAATCTGGTCGCGGAAGGGAAACTGGACCCGATGCTGGATAAGCTGTTTCCCTTTGATCAGTTGAAAAACGGGCTGACGCAGCTGTACAACCAGCAGCACAGCGGCAAACTGGTCGTGGTGCTGGATTAGTTCAGGTGCTGACCTGTGGGCAGACTAACGGCCCGGTTTTTTGATCTTATTGTTGACCGGATAACGATCCTCAATCATTTCATGAATGAAAGGAGAAATGGTTTCCGGGTTGGCACAAATCCACACATGCTCCTTGGCCCGGGTCATTGCCACATAAAACAACCGGCGTTCTTCCGCATCGGCAATCCCTTCATTACCACCGGATTGCAGGCAGGCCAGCAGACCCCGGTCTCTGTCCGGTGCCGGAAATACACCCCGGTTGGCATTGAGCACGAATACAAAATCAGCTTCACGGCCTTTACTGGCATGGCAGGTCATAAACTGAAGATTTAACTGCGGCCACTGCGATTGCCAGTCCGCCAGTTTTTCCGGCCGGTGGTCATGATTCCGCCCCAGCAGCAATACTGTGACTTCTTTCTTCACTTTTGAAGCCAGCTGAACCAGTTCCTGTTCCAGCAAATCCTGCGCCAGCAGCGTCACCGCTTTGCGTTTCTGTTTTTTGAAACTCTTGAGTGACTTTTTCAGCTGTTGCGGATTTTGCTGAATAAACAGATTCGCGACTTCACCGATCATATTGTTAAAGCGGTAAGTCGTATCCAGTTCCATCACATGGCTGGCACCAAACCGCTGTTCAAATCCCGTGGTCAGATTGACATCCGCTCCGGCAAAGCGATAAATCGCCTGCCAGTCATCCCCGACGGCATACAGCGTGGGTGCGAGTGCGCCTTCCCGTACAGGCTGGCAAATGGCATCAATCAGCGCCAGCCGGTGCGGCGAAATATCCTGATATTCGTCCACCATCACGAAACGCCATTCCGGTACAAACTTACCCTGTTTCACATACTCAGTGGCGGTCTGGATCATTGAATTAAAATCAATCTGACGATTGGCTTTCAGGTGCTGGCTGTACGCTTTATAACAAGGCCACAACAGCGCCAGTTCACTTTTCATCTGCGCTTTGTCGTCATGACCCAGTGCACTGTCCACCAGCGCCGACAACACGGATTTATTCCCGCCGTGCTGTCCGATCAGTTCAAGATGGCGCCAGACCCAGTTCAGTAACTCTTCGCTCCGGGCCTGCGCCTCCATCGAGTTATCCCCCCGAAAACCCGGCAAACGCCATTGGGTCAGATGTTTCTGCCAGCGTTTGGCGGCAGCCTCATTCTGCCACTGATCTTTCAGTAAGGCCGACAGCCACTCGTGACGCGCCTGTTCGTCCAGGACCAGAGGAGACACCGCAGGTAATTCCCCTTCGACGGCCTGAATGATCTGGCATCCCAGACTGTGGAAGGTCGCCACCCGGATCCCACGCCCGACTTTTTCGGTCAGTCGTTCACTCATTTCTTCGGCTGCTTTTCGGCCAAAAGCCAGCAACAGGATTTCACCCGGCTCCGCCTGCTGGCTGGCAAGCAGGTACCCGGCCCGGGCGACCAGAACACTGGTTTTTCCCGAACCGGCACCGGCAAGGATCAGGTTATGGTCCTGATTCAGCAATACAGCCTGACGCTGAGACATATTCAGCGGCGACGATTCAATGCGGTCAAACCAGGAAGACCATTTCTCAGTTTCCGTTTGCATCCAGGTTTGGTTGGCTTCCTCAACCCACGCCGGATCATCTTCCAGCCAGGGAGAAATGCGCTCGAAGGCCATCGGACGGAAGGACGCCGCCAGTTCATCGGTCAGTCCGGCTTCTCTCAGGGCCGTATGCAAAGAATCCTGTAAATTCAGGTGAGCAGAGCGGCGCTTATAGCCGGGCTCCGTCATAAAAGCATCAATGTCAGACAGCATCTTCGGCAGATGCTGATCTAATGTTTCTACCCGGCCCCGGGCCCAGTGACGGTAAGTGCTGACAAGGTGTTCAGCGAAATCTTTACAGGCTTGCCAGGGCAGGCCATGGATGGTCCAGCTGGCAGATTGATCGGCTGAGGTCAGTTCCAAGGCCCCCCACATCACCCCGCGGTGCAGCGTCACGGAGCCGTCCCAGTCATCGAATGACAGGACTTCGCTTCCTTCCAGGCTCTCAAGCAGCACCTGCTCTTCCCCCAGTTCAATGCTGCAAAAATCTCCCTGCACCAACCATTGTGCAAGCCAATTGGCTGTTAATCGCATGTTGTATCCTGACACCTTGTTTTACCGAGCGAGAAGATTATCAAGATCTGTACACAGACCATAGCGGTAAGCACCTTATTTACGTAAAATTTGAGACAAAAATGTCTGCCGCTTCAAAACTGTGTTCTGTCTCGGCACTTACCGGATATGCAATGATAAAACGCTCCCTGCTCATGCCCATTCGTCGCTACTGGGCCAAAGAACGCTTCCAGCTCAGTGCCCGTGTTGCCATCGCCCTGATTTGTGCTGTTATCCCCTGCTGGTATCTGAATGCGACGACAGCCGTCACCCCGTTAGTCCTCGGCATCATTGCATCGGCGCTGGCAGAAACAGATGACAACCTGACCGGACGACTGAAAGCCCTGACCATGACGCTGCTGTGCTTTCTGGTGGCGTCCCTGTCGGTCGAGCTGTTGTTTGACTCGCCCGTTCTTTTTGCCATCGGTTTGTTCACATCCAGCTTCATCTTCATGATGCTGGGCGCGATGGGCACGCGCTATGCCAGTATTGCTTTTGCTTCACTGCTGCTGGCGATTTACACCATGCTCGGCGCCGAAAACAGTCAGGATTTATGGTTCCAGCCGGTCTTATTGCTGGCAGGTGCAAGTGGCTACGGGCTGCTTTCCCTGATCTGGCAGATGCTCTGGCCGAATCAGGCTGTCCAGCACAGCCTGGCCAGCGTTTTTGAAGCTCTCGCCGATTATCTGGATGACAAAAGCCGCTGGTTCCGGCCGGTTGAGAATCTGGATCCCCAGCAGTTGCGTATTCAGGCTGCCGGCAGTAACGCGAGAGTTGTTTCCGCACTGAATCAGGTCAAGATGACGCTGCTGAACCGGGCCAAACGCGTCCAGCCGAATCAGCGCGGGCATCGTTTTCTGAGTCTGTACTTTCACGCTCAGGATATTCACGAACGAATCAGCTCTTCCCACCAACGCTATCAGGATTTAGCCGCAGCGTTTCGCCGCAGCGATATCCTGTTCCGTTTTCAGGATCTGATGCACCAGCAAGCTGCGGCGTGCCGGCAGATCAGCCACTGCCTGGCGATGGGACACCACTATCGCCACAGCCTCGACAACAGCCTGGCGCTGGATGAACTGAAGGAATCGCTGGATTACCTGAAAGCGCAGAAAAATCCGGACTGGCGATCGTTTCTGGTTCAGCTGGATTATCTGTTCAGTAATCTGGCAACCGTCGAACGTCAGCTCACGAACCTCAACAACCCGGATGTCAGCGAGCCACAGGAAGACACTGAGCTGGCAGACTCTGAAGCCCATACACTGGCCGGGTTATGGCAGCGGGTGAAAAGTCAGCTGCATACCGACAGTCAGTTGTTCCGCCATGCAATCCGCATCGCCATTGCGTTAACTGTCGGATACGGCGTGATCCAGCTGTTGGACCTCAAGCACGGCTTCTGGATCCTGCTGACCACGCTCTTTGTTTGTCAGCCCAACTATAGCGCGACCCGCCAGAAGCTGACTCAGCGGATCATCGGAACACTGGGTGGTCTGCTCATTGGTCTGCCTTTACTGTATCTGTTTCCGGGTCAGGAAGGACAACTGGTGCTTATGATTCTTGCCGGGGTCGCTTTCTTTATCCTGCGCAATCAGCAATATACGCTGGCAACCGGCTTTATCACCCTGCTGGTTCTGTTCTGCTTTAACCAGTTAGGCGCCGGGTTTGCGGTCATGCTGCCCCGTCTGGGCGATACACTGGTCGGCTGTGTGCTCGCAGTACTGGCGGTCACTTTTATTCTGCCTGACTGGCAATCCCGCCGGCTGCACAAAATCATGGCTGCGGCTGTCACCACCAACCG
Organism: Photobacterium sp. 53610; assembly: GCF_036409375.1. NCBI lineage: Bacteria > Pseudomonadati > Pseudomonadota > Gammaproteobacteria > Vibrionales > Vibrionaceae > Photobacterium > Photobacterium sp. 53610. The sequence goes on from NZ_JAXOFS010000004.1 coordinate 30,000, forward strand.
GGATTATCTGGCTCAGATCATCGGCCAGTACCGGATCGGCAAGAAGGACAGCCTGAGCTACCGGATCGCCCGCCGAGAGGCCCACAACACGGATGCTCAGCTCAGCACGGCCATCAGCAATATGCTGGCCGAACCGGGCCGCTACCGGCTGGCCATCGAAGAATGCTTCCGCTTTCTCACGCTCAACCATGCCATGCTGAATTACATTTCGACGCTGGGCGCACACCGGACTCAGCTCGATGAACACAAAACTCACAAGCTGATCGCCCAGGCACACAGCCAGATCCATCTCCAGCTGGAAGCGCTGGCACAGCAACTGGCAGACAAACATTGCGCCCCGCCACCGGAAACGGACAGCAGTCTGGAACAGGCACTGGCGACGTGGCGGGAAGGCGACGATCAGTCGGTCCGCCTGATTTTGCAACAGCTGTTTCTGATCCAGCGGATGCTGCCGGAACTGCATTCAATGGCCAATAAACTGGCCGCCAGAACCCAGCAGGCCAACATGACTGGCAAGTAAATCTGCAGTAGCGATATCAACCTTAAACTGATACATATTCAGCCAATCAAACCACTTCAGGCATAATTTATCTTCAGTTATGCCTGTAATGGTATAGAATCCAGCCCATTCCTCGTTCCTGTTCTGTTGACTGAATACCATGATTGATTTCACGACACTGCCACTGTACCTGACTGCGGTGGTAGCTCTGTTGCTGGTGCCCGGGCCAGACATGCTGCTGATTGCCAGTTCAAGCCTGAGCTATGGCAAACGGGTCGGATTATTTGCCAGTCTTGGCAATGCCACATCAGGCCTGATTCTGACGTTTCTGGCCGCCATGGGGGTCTCGGCACTGATTGCCATGAGCCCCATCGCACTGGAAGCACTGCGCTATCTGGGCGGAGCTTACCTGCTGAAAATGGGCTGGGATTGCCTGCGCAGCCAGCCGGCAGAATCGCCGACTGTGGAAGCACAGAAAGGCTTGGCACGCGCCTTATATCGTCGTGCAGTCTTTAGTAACCTGCTGAACCCGAAAGCACTGATTTTTTTCGTCCTGTTTCTGCCTCAGTTTGTCTCCGGCCAGATTGAAGCCAGTTCAGGAGAGCAAATGCTGGCGCTCGGACTGGTGCTGAACGTCATGGGACTGGCATTCAATCTGCTGCTGGTGGTCCTGGCGGGCACACTGGGACAGCCGCTGCTCAGAAACGCAAAGTTCCGGGCGAACCAGAACAAGTTCATGGGCTGTATTTTTATCTTGCTGGCGCTGTGGCTGCTGCTTTCCCAGTTACCGCAAGCCTGAACCTTCTGTTCAAAAAAAGCCTCCCAACCAGGAGGCCTTTTTTCTTTGATTCAGACTATTTTCCTCTCGCATCAAGCCGTTTCAAACAGCCAGACACGACTTTCGTAAGGACACAGTTTGCCGGCCAGGCTGACCGTTGAGGCTTCTGCATCCTCATAATTGCACAGCAGCGTTTTCCCCCGGCTGAAATCCAGCACGCCATCCGCACCAATGACAGTACTCAGGTCGAAATCCACCAGCTCTGCCGAGTAATTATTCAGGCAGATCAGGGTTTGTTCCCCGGTCCGGCGACGGTATACATGCAGCGCTTGATCCTCAGGCAGCAAATCGGTGTAATCGCCTTCTACAATCACCGCCACCTGTTTTCTCAGCGCAATCAATTTTCGGTAGTAATGGAAAACGGACTGCGGGTCAGCCTGCGCCTGCCCGGCATTAATGCGGGGATAATTCTCTGCCACATCAATCCAGGGCGTTCCCTGAGTAAACCCGGCATGCCTCGTGTTATCCCATTGCATCGGTGTCCGGGAGTTATCCCGGGAACGCTGAGCCAGAATCGCCAGGGCTTCCGCTTCACTCAGTCCCTGTTCTGTGGTCAGAATACGGAACATATTGATGCTTTCCACATCGCGATACTGCTCAATCCGGCTAAAGCCCGGGTTGGTCATCCCCAGCTCTTCGCCCTGATACACATAAGGTGTGCCCTGCATCATGTGCAGCGAGGTCGCCAGCATCTTGGCGGACTGTTCGCGGTACACCCCATCCTGTCCGAAGCGGCTGACCACCCGGGGCTGATCATGGTTACACCAGAACAGTGCGCCCCAGCCCTGATCGTGCAATCCGTGTTGCCAGTGGCTGAACAACTGCTTGAGCGCAAGAAAATCCATCGGGGCCAGTTTCCACTTTTCACCGTCCGGATAATCCACTTTCAGGTGATGGAAGTTAAAAACCATCGACAGCTCTTTACCGTCTGTCGCCGAGTACTGCTGGCAATGTTCCAGTGTCGTCGATGACATTTCACCCACGGTGACTGACCCGTATTTCTGAAACACATCCGCGCTGATTTCCTGCAGATACTCATGAACACGGGGGCCATCGGTATAAAAACGGCGTCCGTCTCCGTGGTCATCGCTGGGGAAATCCTGCTGCTTGGAAATCAGGTTGATCACGTCCAGCCGGAAACCATCAACACCCTTTTCAGCCCAGAAGCTGATAACCTGCTTCACTTCCTCCCGAACTTTCGGATTTTCCCAGTTCAGATCCGCCTGTTCTCTGGCAAACAGATGCAGGTAATACTGCTGTGTGGGTTCATGCCATTCCCAGGCGTTCCCGCCGAATTTCGACTGCCAGTTATTCGGTTCCCGGCCGTCTACTGCATCCTGCCAGATGTAGTAATCCCGGTACGGACTGTGTTTATCTGCCAGCGCCTGCTGAAACCAGGCATGCTCTGTGGAGGTGTGATTGACAACAATATCCATGATGATACGGATACCCCGCTGACGGGCCTCATCCAGCAGGCGGTCAAAATCGGCCATGGTGCCGAAATTCGGGTTGATGCTGTAGTAGTCGGAAATATCGTACCCGTTATCAATCATCGGCGATGCATAGACTGGTGTGAGCCAGATGGCATCAACACCCAGTGCCTGCAAATAAGGCAACCGCTGGGTGATCCCATTGAGATCGCCGGTGCCTTTGTCTCCACTGTCAGCAAAGCTTTTCGGATAAATCTGATAAACCGTGGCTGTCCGCCACCAGGGTTGAGTTGTTTTTGTCATGTGACCTAGCCTTGAAAAGAAACGGCAGCTTTGCTGCCGTTCAATGACGTTATGCTGTTTGTGGTTGTTGATTGTTCAGTTGACCTTTTGCCGCAGCACGTTTGTACATCACCAGCGTCAGGACCAGCGGCACAGCAATGGCCACCACCATCGCCAGCAGATAAACCAGCCAGTACTGCGGCTGAATTGAAAGGATACCCGGCAGACCGCCGACACCAATGCCGTTCGCCATCACGCCGGATGCACCGCAGATCGCTGCGGCCAGTGCTGAGCCGATCATTGCGCACAGCATCGGGAACTTGTATTTCAGGTTGATGCCGTACATCGCAGGTTCCGTGACCCCCAGGTAGGCTGAAATAGCCGCCGGGACGGAAATCTCACGCTCGTTCTCTTTCTTACTGATGATGATAATACCGACCACAGCCGACGCCTGCGCGATATTAGACAGGGCAATCAATGGCCAGATTGGCGTGCCACCCATGTCCTGCATCAGTTGCAGATCCACAGCATTGGTGGTGTGGTGAATACCCGTGATCACCAAAGGCGCGTAGAGGAAACCAAACAGTACAGCACCCAGAATTGCAAAGTCGCCGGTCATAGCGGCTTTAGCTATATAAGCCACCCCATCACCCAGCATCCGGCCAAACGGGCCAATCAGGGCGTGAGCCAGCACCACCGCGGTAATCAGGGAAATAAACGGCACAACCACTAAATAGAGGTAATCCGGAATGATGCGCTTCAGCCGTGTTTCGATAAAGGCCAGTGCAATCCCCGCCAGCATCGCCGGAATGACCTGCGCCTGATACCCGACTTTCTCAATCACGAACCAGCCGAAGTCCCACACTTCCGGCACTTGTTTCCCGATCAGATACGCATTCATCAGCTGAGGAGACACCAGTGTAACCCCCAGCACGATCCCCAGAATCGGCGTCCCACCCAGTTTTTTTACGGTTGACCAGCACACGCCGACCGGCAGGAAGAAGAAAATTGCCTCGCCGATCAGCCACAGGAATGCATGCACCTGCGCCCAGAACGGACTGATTTGCGTCAGTGTCTTGCCGTCGAACATGGCAATGTCGCCAATGACATTGCGGAAGCCCAGAATCAGACCACCGGTGATAATGGCTGGCAGCAACGGTACAAAGATTTCGGCAAGATGGGAAATACCGCGCTCCAGCAAACTCATGTTCTGACGGGCAGCCACTTTCGCTTCATCTTTGCTGGCTGCTTTGCCGCCCATCATAGCATTCATTTGCTTGTAAACCTGATCAACCTCGGTTCCGATCACAACCTGAAACTGACCGGCATTGGTAAAACAGCCTTTCACCATAGGCAAAGCTTCCAGCCCGGCCGTATCGGCCTGTTTCGGGTCCTGTAACACAAAGCGCAGCCGGGTCAGGCAGTGGCTGACACTGACAATGTTCGCCTCGCCGCCGATGCGGGCGACGAGCTGTTCTATCTGCTGTTGGTCGATTTTACTCATGCCGATATCCGTTTAAGTCGTAGGTACACAGGGGGATGTTGTTATCGTCTTTATTAAATTGGGAATGTTCCCAAAACACACCGCTAATGATGAACCTGACAAAAAGAATTGCAAATGGGAATGTTCCCAAATTGTGTGACAACTCACGAACTGTGTCCTGTTTGAGGATAGACATAAAACCCGGATCACGTTCACGACAGTGTTCGCAGACTTGTCCGAGAAAGCGAACGCAGGGACCTTGATAAAAGTGTGCTTGAGTTAGCTCTGGCTTGAGTTAGCTCTGGCTTGAGTTAGTCCTGGCCTGAATTTCTGATCGTCAGGAACTGGAAGGTGCGCTGGCTTGCTGAATCAGATGGGTAATGGCAGCGCCCTGCTGCAAATGCTGCAATAACAATTGGGCTGCGCGCTGACCCGCATCGAAGTAACCCGGGTCAATGCTGAACGTGTTGGAAAACATAAAACTCAGCAGATCCGTTGCCCCCACGCCAGAGACAATCACCTCTGTCCGCTGAATTTCCTGAAGTCGCTTGGCGACGCCCATCGCCAGTGTGTCACTGGCACAGACAATGGCCTGCGTCTGCGCATTCAGGACTTTATCCGTCAGCTTGTAGGCACTGTCGTAACTGAGTTCGCCTGTCTGATAACAGGGCTCAATCTGACGCTCCCGGCAGGCGGCCAGATAAGCATCCAGACGAAACTGTCCTGTGGTCCGGTCGGCGGGATCCACACCGATATAACTGATTTGTTTCAGCCCCTGCTCAGCCAGCTGCTGCATCGCCAGACGGATCATCCCCTGATTGTCGTAACTAACGGATGAAACCGAATCGGTATCGACGGCAATCACAACAGCACGCTGTGCAAACCCATTCAGGATCGTGTCGTCAAAACCCGAAAAGCCAAAGACGATCACCCCATCCACATTGCGCTTTTCCAGCACGGCAAGATGCTCGCGGGTTTTCTCAGCGCTGAACTGGCTTTCCATGATCACGGCATCATAACCGGCCGCATAGATCACGGCCAGAATGCCTCGGACCGCTTTATTTTCAGACGGTGAATCGAGTCGCGACACCACCACGCCTATCACTTTGCTGGAGCCTCCACGCATCGACTGCGCTGATTTCGACGGCACATAGCCTGAATCACGAATGACTTCTTCGACTTTTTTACGGGTCGCAGGTTTGACCCGGGGATCTTGCGTCAGCACCCGGGAAACCGTGGATTTACCCACACCGGCCAGCTTCGCTATATCAAGAATGGTGAGTTTCTGTGCCATAGAATATTTTCGTGCGCCATGCAAAAGGCTTTGTCTGTCAACGCCGTATTGTCACTGTCTTGCCAGTGACCTGCAACAGTACCTTACAGAAAAAATGCAACAAATTGACAGGATGCCAACAAAAACTCCTGAGATATCCGATACTTTTTTTAAGTGCTTGAAAAAAGTTTTCCATGCACCCATATAAAATAAAAGCTTACTCCGAAGCAGGTACCGGCCGTTTTCTGTTCCCTCATTTTTGCCGGTATCAGCCGAAGCACAAAAGGATAATTATGATTACTCATGTTGGCATTATTGATCAGGACCCGGTCCGCTTGATCACCCCGCTTTTAGACCACGGTGTTCCTGCCGGGAAAATGATCTTTATTGGTACCGAATCACAGCGGGAAACTTTTGAGCGACTGAGCTCCATTCTGACACCCCGCGATATCCAGACCGAATTTTTTACGATTCCAGACTCTATCAATATCACAACGATTCGCAGCCGATTGAATGAACTGGCTGCCCGCCTGAAAGAAAGCGGCTGCGAAGTCTGGTTCAATGCCAGCTGCGGTCTGCGCCACCGGTTGCTGTCTGCCTATGAGGTTTTCCGCAGTTATCAGTGGCCCATTTATGTAATTGAACCTTTCAGCGATGAAATGTGCTGGCTCTTCCCGTCGGACCGGGAACAACAGCAGGTTGAAGACCGGATTCAGTTAACCGACTATCTGACCATTTTCGGTGCTCGGGCAGAGCTTCCGGAAACCATGGTCCCGGAAGCACTGAACCAGCAGCTGTGGGATTTAGGACAGCGCTGGGCCAGTTCGGCACTGGAACTCGGACCAGGTCTGGCAACCCTGAACTATCTGGCGACCACCTGCCGGAAAGAACAGAAACTGGATGTCGAACTGAGCGAAAAACAACAGGGTTACAAAGAACTTGCCCAACTGATCAATGACCTGCAGGAAACTGGACTGGCGAGCTACGACAAGGGTGTCCTGACGTTCAAACACGAAGAAGCCCGACGGTTTGCCAACGGCGAATGGCTGGAGAACCTGGTCCACAGTACGGTAAGAGCCATTCAGAGCAAACTGCCGACCATTCAGGATCACTCACTTGGTGTTCAGGTTTACCGTCAGATTGGCGACCGTGAAGTCCGGAACGAACTGGATGTCGCAACCGTGGTGAACAACAAACTGCACATCATTGAATGTAAAACCAAGGGCATGCGCGACGACGGTGATGATACCCTGTATAAACTGGAATCGCTGCGTGATTTGCTGGGTGGCCTGCAAGCCCGGGCAATGCTGGTCAGCTTCCGTCCGCTGCGTCATCACGATCTGGTCCGGGCTGAAGATCTGGGACTGGCCATTATCGGCCCTGAACAGCTGGGCGATCTGGAACAACATCTGCACACCTGGTTCAAAGCCGCAGGTGGTCAGGCCAACCGAATGCTGTAATCACATTCAGTCCAGATCAAAAAAACCGATGCCCAGGCATCGGTTTTTTGTTTCAGCTCTGAATCAATTCAGAACAATTATTTTGTCAGCATGCGACGGGCAGCATCAACCACAACGCGAATCGCGCGGGCTTCTGTCTCTTTCAGTGTCGCGTGATCAGGCGTTTCTTTCTGTGTACGGTTGATAATCACACCCGCCACACAGCCTGCACGCAGACCTGAACTTGCACACATGGTCAGCAGGGTTGCTGATTCCATTTCAAAGTTCAGTACGCCCATGTCCTGCCATTCTTTCATAGAGCCCTGGAAGCGGCGAACAACACGGCCAGAGAATGTGTCGTAACGCTCCTGACCTGGGTAGAAGGTGTCACTGGAAGCAGTCACGCCCGTGTGGACAGCAGTATCTTCTGCATCACAGGCTTCTTTCATTGCCGTTGCAACTTCAAAGTCAGCAACCGCCGGGAATTCCATTGGCGCAAAATGCAGGCTGGCACCATCCAGACGAACTGAACCTGTGGTCACAATCATGTCGCCAACATTAATGTTTGGCTGAATTGCACCTGTTGTCCCGACACGCAGGAAGGTACGCACACCCAGTTGCGCCAGCTCTTCAACAGCAATCGACGTAGACGGGCCACCGATACCGGTAGAACACACAACAACAGACTGGCCATCCAGCTTCGCACGGTACAGGGTGTACTCACGAGCACTGTTCAGAAATTCTGGCTCATCCATCAGGTTCGCGATTTTTTCAACACGAGCCGGATCGCCTGGAATGATGGCAATCTCAGCACCCTGAAGGTCAGATTTCGTAACACCCAGATGGAAAACAGCGTTCTCAGACATAATTCTATCCTTTATTGTGTGGCTCACTCTGTGGTGGCCTGGATCTTATTCAACAACTTGAACTCTCGAATACCCGCTAACCATAGCCCATTGCCGCACCAACATTATTGATGGTGATCACAACAATATGACAGCAAAATGTAACCGAAATCGAAAAAGATATCATAGATCACATTATGAATGTAAAAGTGGGGTAAGTTTCATCAACTATCTGTGCATCAGCAACCGTTACACTCACCCGCAACATGCTGAGCCATACTGCTGAATGCCGAATGTTTTCCCGGCCCCTTTGGTGTTTTTTCCGCTGTTTTCAGGCTGTTTTTTTCCGATTAGGCCACTGAAAACAAAGAACTCATTTTGAGTAAAGTTCATCCAGCATCAAATAATGTCACTCATTGTAATTTACATTCGAGAAACACTTGATTAAGTTATGCGTTTAGTATCACAAGTGTAGTTTATCACTGCTTCAGGCAGTCACTGTTTTTGCCCGCAAAATTCAGGTTGTTTCTTCAACTTTGTGAAAAATATTTTCATGATGGAAACGATGTGACGCCAGCCGGTGCTGAATCAACAAACACAAGTACATTGAAACGGGTAAATCCGATGTGGAATGAAATGAATAAGCTTCCCAAATTCATTTGGGTGCTGCTTTTTGGTGTCTTCGTGACACGGGGCAGCTTTTATATGGTATGGCCGTATATATCGATCATCCTGATTCAGAAACACCACCTTTCCGCGAGTGAAGTCGGTACGTTTTTATCAATCGCAGGCATTATTTCTGTCTGCCTTGGGCTGATTGTTGGTGTTATTTCTGATTTCATCGGAAGAAAATTAATTTTATTACTCAGCGGAATCCTGAACATCATTGCGTTTTGCATGTTAGCTGTTTTCGACTCTGTATGGGGATATCTGATTGCGATTGGACTTTCATCCATTGGCCGTGCAATGTGGGAACCCACCATTTCCGCTTTATTCGGCGATATTATCCATGATAAAAATAAAAGAGAGTTTGCTTTCCATATTCGCTATTTTGCGATCAATATCGGCAGTGCAATCGGACCGTTAACCGGAGTGTGGCTGAGTATCGAGGGAGAACCTTCGAACTTTTTCATCACCGCGTTTTCATATCTGATTTTTCTCATCGCGATGTGTTTATGTTGGATGAATGCCCCTCAAGAAGAAAATATAAAATCGGAGAAAATTCATCACTCACGTCAGCCACCGTTACGAGAAATATTCAAATCGCTCTGGCATGATAAATTATTATTACTCATAATCATTTCAAACATCATCATACTCTTTATTTATGGTCAGCAAGACTCGACTTTAATTCAGTACCTGACCATTGAAAATGCAGACAACCTGATGTCTTTAGTTTCTATGATGGTCGCAGCGAATTCATTCGTTACCATTGCATTCCAGTTTATTTTCATGAAAAAACTTGCGTCACTCTCGATCCATCTGAAAATGATCATTGGGATTGTTTTCTTCGCATTCGCTCAAATACTCTGTGCGTACAATTCGGTGACAATGTACTGGGGATGGATTGCCGTCGCTGTCACCATGAGCTTTGGCCAGACCATCATCTTCCCGCTCATGACGATTCAGATCGATAACATCGCACCTGCACACCTGAAAGGCACCTACTATGGGGCAGCCGCCCTGAACGCTCTGGGCTATGTTTGCGCGCCTTACATCGGCGGAATCATGCTGGATCACTGGGGAGGACCGGCTGTTTTTCAGATCATGAGTGGTTTATGCGGCCTGGTTATTCTGCTCTTCATCTGTTTAGACAAAAAACAACGCGCAACAATCGCAGTGCAACCCTCTCAGGTTTGAGGTTTTATTATTTCCCCTTAGCACCGGACAATCACATGCTGAAACTGTCGGATTGATACAAACGACAGCTGTCCGGAGAGCCGCACTCCGGACAGCTGGTTGGTTCCATTGAGCAGGCTGAATTCAGCCATCACGCCTGGGAGCGATCGTGAATACTCATTCTTTCGGGGCCGGCTTAAACCTTAACAGCCGCAGCGCATTCACCGTCACTAACGCGGTTGCCCCGCTGTCTGCCAGTACAGCCAGCCAAAGGCCGGTCCAGCCGAACAAGGTCGTCACGAGGAAGATCAGCTTCAGCCCCAGGGCCAGCGTAATATTCTGGCGAATATTGGCCAGTGTTTTACGGGACAGACTGATCATCTCGGGCAGTTCACTCAGGCGGTTATGCGTCAGCGCTGCATCTGCGGTTTCCAAAGCAACATCCGTACCGCTGCCCATGGCGACGCCGACATGTGCCATCTTCATGGCTGGGGCATCATTAATGCCGTCGCCCACCATTGCCACCCGCTGATGGTGACTCCACTCCGCCACTTCTCTGACTTTATCTTCCGGCATGAGCCCGGCTCTGAAATCCACCCCCACTTCAGCGGCAATCGCCCGGGCGGCACGCATGTTGTCCCCGGTCAGCATCAAGGACTTCACGCCCATCGCGGCCAGCTGCTTCACGGCATCCATGGCATCCTCTCGCAGATTATCCCGCCAGGAAATCAGTCCGACAGGCACCTGATCGCGCAGTACAACCACCAGCGTTTTCCCTTCATCACCAAGTCGCGCGATATCGTCGAGATGTGACTGGGATAACATGATGTCATCATCCAGACGATCCGGTGCCAGCAGCTGAATGGTGTGGCCGTTCACAATCCCCTGAATACCTCTACCCGGCAGTGCCTTGCGATTTTCTGCGGCAATCACAGGCACATCACTTTGCTGTGCTTTCTCGATCACAGCATTCGCGAGCGGGTGCAAAGACCCCGTTTCCACGGCTGCCGCCTGCGCCAGCACATCAGAGGTTTCTCCTTGCCAGGCAAGGATATCAGTGACCTGAGGTCTGCCCTGAGTCAGGGTACCGGTTTTATCAAATGCCACCACCTGAGCCTGCCCTAACTGCTCCAGAGCTGCCCCGCCTTTGATTAAAGCACCGCGTCGTGCCGCTGCGGCAAGCCCCGACGTAATTGCAGCCGGTGTGGAGATCACCAGTGCACAAGGGCAGGCAATCAACAATAAAGTCAGGCCTTTATACAGCCATTCATCCCAGGACTGTCCCAGGAACAGTGTCGGGATCAGCACTATCAGGGTTGCCAGCGCAATCATCGCCGGCGTATACCAGCGGCTGAAACGGTCAATAAAGCGTTCGATCGGTGCTTTACTGGCTTCTGCATTTTCAATCAGATGCAATATACGGTCGATGGCGTTCTCACCCGGTTCAGAGACAACTTTCAGGCGAACCAGATGCTCCACCGACAAGGAACCCGCCAGCACGGTTTCTCCTGAAAAACGCTCCACCGGTACGGATTCTCCGGTCATCGCACTCTCATCAAAACTGGCCGCCTGATCCATCAAGACCGTATCAGCAGGTAATCTTGCGCCAGGCGCAACTTCTATCACGTCACCCGGCTGCAGCTGATCTGCCGCGACGTCCTGAATTGTGCCGTCAGCATTGACCCGTTTTGCGGTTTCCGGCACCAGTGCCATCAGTGCCTTCACACCACTGCGAGCGCGGGAGGCCGCATAACCTTCCAACTGCTCACCCAGCAGGAACAAGAGCAACACCATTGCCGCTTCAGCCGTTTCCCCGAGATACAGCGCACCGACAGCTGCCACACTCATCAGAGTTTCAATTGAGAAAGGAGAACCATTTTTTGCCAGTTGAAAGGCTTTACGCAATATCGGCGCTAATCCCACCAGGGTAGTGGCCGTAAATGCCGCCAGGCCGAACAACTCAGACTGCGTCGAAATCAGATAGGAAAGAACAACCAGTACCGCCGTCAGAATCAACATACCGTATGTTTTCAGAATACTTCCCGATTCAGCCTCTTTCTCCTGCGGCCGCAACAAAGGAAATCCGGTGGCTTTTGCTACCGCTTCAACATCCGCCATCAGGCTGGCAGATGCCCCTGACACAAGCAGTTTTTCCGTCGCGAAAGCAACAGAGACATGTTTGACACCTTCGACCGACCGAACGGCTTTTTCAAGTTTCCCGGCACAGCTCGGACAGTCCATGCCCTGAATTTGCCAGCTCAATTGCAGATCTGAGCCTGATGGGATGTCATCAAAGGCTGATGACTCGGCAGCGTCATCCGTAATACGTTCGAAGCGAAGGTCCGGACTCAAAATAGCTGAGTCTGGTGCTAAACGGGCGGGTTTGAGATGGTTGATTCTAGACAGTGACGAAACTTTCGGTTCAGTCACTCGAACAGGCTGATGCTGACCGGGGCCTCTGGCGGGGTCACTGTCCTCAGCATCACCTGAGCCACAGGCTCCGCCGCAACAGTCGCCCGTCCCGGCAGACATTGAGGTGCTGCTTGAGACTGCTGATGCTGAGGCCGTCCCCTGTTCAATGCGGACACTGGTATTGTTGCCTGCAGGTTTGACGCTGTGAACATGCATTTTTTTGTTATTACATTGATGACACATGCTTTTCTCCTTCAAAGACTCAATGCTGGCTTGTGTTACCTTCACTATAAACCTTGGAGGCGACTCCAAGGTCAAGTCTGTTTTATCTCTGAAGTTATGTGCACGGCTATTTCCGGCCGAAGACACAAAAAGCGCCCGGAGGCGCCTTGTTCATGTGTAAACTGTCAGTTCTTAAACCGGATGCTTGAAACAGTCACTGATTTGATCACTAATCGCTGACAGCACATCCCGACGGGTAATAATACCAACCAGACGCCCACCCTCAACGACTGGGTAAAGCTTCGGTTTCTGACCGGACATGGTGTCCGCCAGCTCGATGATGCTGGTGTCCGGAGTGACCGTCAGTACCTCCGTTCGCATGACATCACCAACGGTATGAGTATCCTGACAGTGGTAACCGACCTTCAACAGTTTCTGAATAAAATCCTGTTCTGACACAAAGCCCACGACTCTTCGATATTCATCAATCACGGGCCCGCCAATCTGCTTGGATGTCAGCATTTTGTCCAAAGCTTTAGACAGTGACATACCAGCTTCGAAAGTGACTGGCCGTGTATTCATGTAATCTCTGACTTTGATAGACTCCATGCATCCCCCTGAATGATTTTCTTAGACTCGCAGGCAGGACGTTCACTTACTTCTTATCCCTGCGCCGATAACTTAAGTGTCGTCGATCTCAGCAAAATGTCTAAATCGAAACATTCTATTTTATGCATTGCTGTTGCCGATGAATCGGTCTTAAGAAAGAAGCAGGCTCATGAACATGGTCAATGGCAACTGGTCACCATTCCCCAGAATTACCTTGTCACCTTCCAGTTTGAGCGACAGATAAGCTCTGTCTTCTTTCAGGGTGAGCACACCACTCTGCACCAGTCGTTCAGTTTGCGCTTCCATGCCTTCAACGGTATTCAACAACACAGACGGAAATTCCAAATAGAATTCACCCTCCAGTTTTGAAGAAATTTGCGACAGATTTTGAGAAGCTCTCGCTAACCCGGGCTGTACGGTTAGCCGGACATGCCCGGCAACCAGCCCTTCCGGTGCCTCAATGCTGATGTCCTTCAGATTCACCGTCAACCCTTTGGCAATCAGTAAATCCAGCGCCAATATGACATCCTGAGCTTGCTCCTGCGTGAGCTCCCCGTCCAGATCTTCACCCATGACACTCAGGCGAGTCACTGCGTCATAATTCAGATCCGCCAGCAGCAAATCCACATTGAAATTCTGGTACTGCTTTCCGTCCAGACTGAGCAGAGAAGACACACTCAGCTGGTTTCGGTTATTCAGTGTCGTATTGGTGGTTGCCTTCTCTTCGGCCGCTTGCTCACCTTGCATCAATGTATTGACCGAAGACACTTTGATGGTGTCCAGGTCAACAGACTGTTCGGTCAGGTGATTCGTAAACCGCAGCTTATCCAGCTGTAGGTGCTGATCACCAATCCAGAAACCACCATCCCATCGGCCTTGACCGCCGCCCTGCAGGCCAGACACATGCATGCTTTCATCGGTGATTGTTTTCAATTGCGCATCTTTCAGTGCATAGCTGAAATGACCGTTACCGTCAGCAGAGACTTCTCCGGTGAAAGTCCAGGGCTCAGACTTGAAGGTATTGCCTTCCTCATCCTGATAGACGAAAGGATTCAGCGTTAAACTGAGGTCCGTTTTTCGGGTCAGTAATGTGGTTGTCTTGAGTGTCAGCGGTACTGCATCACTTCCCCACCAGGCTGTCACCTGAGGCGCCACGGCGTCATCAACGACCAGCGTACTGTCAGACGACAGACCAAACAAACCATGCCGGATGTCATGGGCAATGTGCCATTCAGTTGGCCAGCCCTGCTCTTCAAACAGATCTTTCCAACTGGATTTGAGCGCAATTTTAGAAATGGCATGCGAACTCAGATAACCGCGATCGTAGCTTTCCGTTGTCACTTCAACATAAGGACTGTCGTAATCTCCGACTGTGTCCTGATAAATACGTTCACCAATCTGACCGACGGCTAATGGCCAGCACAATGCGACAGCCACCGCACCGGCAACCGCACCAACTTTTCCTAACATATCTGTTTCCAATGATTATTTCGGGTTGAATGCAAAGAGTGTATTACAAACCCTATCTTTGCTCTATGGATCAAGGACTTTTATCGCCCTAACGACACGACTATTCTGCTTGTCTTACGCCATTGACTGTGGGAAAGTTGCGGTTGGATCACAATTTTACTTCTCCGGGAGACCATGATGAAAGTCGCCGTGTTCAGTGCAAAAAAGTACGACCAGATTTCATTCAATAAAAGTAACCAGCAATTTAACCTGGACCTCGACTTCTTTGACATTCAGCTGAATCTTCAAACGGTTAAACTGGCCCACGGCTACGATGCCGTCTGTGCTTTTGTGAACGACGATTTGAGTAAACCTGTGATTGAAGCGTTGTCTCTGCTGGGTGTGCGTATCATTGCCATGCGCTGCGCCGGATTTGATAAAGTCGATTTAGATGCAGCCCGAATGTATGGTGTTCAGGTTGTGCGTGTACCGGCCTATTCGCCTCAGGCCATTGCAGAACACACTATCGGCCTGATGCTGAGCCTGAACCGGAAAATTCACCGTGCTTACCAGCGCACCCGGGATGCAAATTTCTCGCTGGATGGCCTGACCGGTTTCAATTTCTACGGTAAAACCGTTGGTGTCATCGGTACCGGCCGGATTGGTATCGCCACCATGCATATCCTGAAAGGACTGGGGATGAACCTTCTGGCCTACGATCCATTCGAGAATCCGGAAGCTTTAAAACTGGGCGCAACCTATACCACGCTTGAAGACATTTACAGCAAAGCAGATGTCATTACCCTTCATTGCCCGATGAGCAAAGAAAACTATCATATGCTGAATGCTGATTCGTTCGGCAAAATGAAAGATGGTGTCATGCTCATCAACACCAGCCGCGGCGAACTGATCAACTCCAAAGATGCGATTGAAGCTCTGAAGAGCCAGAAAATCGGCGCTCTGGGTGTGGATGTTTACGAAAACGAAAAAGATCTGTTCTTCGAAGATAAATCCAATGACGTGATTCAGGATGATGTTTTCCGTCGCCTGTCCTCATGCCACAACGTTCTGTTCACCGGACACCAGGCCTTCCTGACCGAAGAAGCACTGGCGAATATTGCCGATACGACGCTCACGAATCTCGGTCGTTTTGCAGATGGAGAACAGTCGGGCAACGAACTTGTACAATAAAAAAATCCTGCATCTGTGCAGGTGATTCCGTTTTTGAAAAGTTTGTCAACGATCACAAATATGTGATTTTTGCTACATTTTTGCTCTATTGTCCCTGGAATACAGCAGTTATGCCCTTGCCAACCTGTTATTGCAGGGACGAGTTGATTAAAATAATCCAATTCATTTTTGTCCTTTGGAACAAGATTCATGCGTAAAACGTTAACCGCTGCTGCACTGATGTTGTCATGCATTTCTGCAGCACAAGCAAATCCGGCAAATACAATGAGCAACTTCAGCTATGACTATACTGAAGTGCGCATTGGTATGAGCCCGCTGACCTATGGTGCAGGCTTCAGCAAGTCTATCCATCCGAATGCTCATTTAACTGGCCACGTAGATTCTGAGTTCGAAAACGACTGGGATATCGCCTTGGGCGTCGGCTTCCATGCTCCTATCAACAACTGGGCAGATCTGACCGGTGAATTGAAAGCGCGCAACATCAAGAACCGTGACCGCTTTGACGAGACCGTTGGTAAAACAGGTATGGAAGTAAACCTGGGCGTACGTCAATGGTTAGGTCCGCAGCTTGAAGTCGGTGCGAAAGTTGGTCACATCAACGTCCACAAAATTGAAGAGACATTTGGTTCCATCTATGGACGTTTCCATGCGACCGAACTGTTCTCTGTTGGTGCAGAAGGCCGTATCAACGATGTCTACGGCGATCAGATCATGCTGACCACTCGCTTCAAATACTAAGAAACACTGTCACCTCTTTTTCAAAAAGACTCAGCCAATGGCTGAGTCTTTTGTTTTAAAGCAAGCGACTTCCTGAGCCGCAGACAAAAAGAAACCCGCCATTTGGCGGGTTTCATCTTTCGTAAGGACACGCTGATTACCAGCCAGTGACTTCACGCAGTGCTTTACCAATCTCGGCCAGACTCTTCACAGTCTTCACACCCGCGGATTCCAATGCAGCAAATTTCTCGTCTGCTGTACCCTTACCGCCAGAGATGATGGCACCCGCATGACCCATACGTTTACCTGGAGGCGCAGTGACACCCGCAATGTAAGAGACAACTGGTTTGGTCACGTTCTCTTTGATGAATGCTGCTGCTTCTTCTTCAGCAGTACCGCCGATTTCACCAATCATCACGATCGCTTCTGTCTCAGGATCTTCCTGGAACAGTTTCAGGATATCAATGAAGTTTGAACCTGGGATTGGGTCACCACCGATACCAACACAAGTTGACTGGCCGAAACCTTCGTCAGTGGTTTGTTTCACGGCTTCATAAGTCAGCGTCCCTGAACGGGAAACGATACCTACTTTACCTTTCTTGTGAATGTGACCCGGCATGATACCGATCTTACATTCATCAGGCGTGATCACACCCGGACAGTTTGGACCGATCATGCGAACGCCAGTTTCTTCCAGCTTCACTTTCACGTCGATCATATCAGTTGTAGGGATACCTTCAGTGATCGTCACGATCAGCTGAATACCTGCATCGATCGCTTCCAGAATTGCATCTTTACAGAAAGGTGCCGGTACATAAATCACAGATGCCGTTGCACCTGTAGCTTCAACGGCTTCACGAACTGTATTAAATACTGGCAGACCCAGGTGAGTTGTACCGCCTTTGCCCGGAGATACACCGCCAACCATCTGCGTTCCGTATGCAATTGCCTGCTCAGAGTGGAAAGTACCCTGACCGCCAGTGAAACCCTGACAGATTACTTTGGTGTCTTTGTTAATTAATACAGACATTCTTATTTGCCCTCCGCAGCAGCAACAACTTTCTGAGCTGCATCCGTAAGCGACTCAGCAGCAATGATATCCAGACCAGACTTAGCCAGTACTTCGCGACCCAGGTCAGCGTTAGTACCTTCAAGACGAACAACGACCGGCACGGTCACACCGACTTCTTTCACAGCGCCGATGATACCTTCTGCGATCATGTCGCAACGTACGATACCGCCGAAGATGTTCACCAGAACAGCTTTGACGTTGTCGTCAGACAGGATGATCTTGAATGCTTCTGCGACACGTTCTTTGGTTGCACCGCCACCAACATCCAGGAAGTTTGCTGGTTTACCGCCGTGCAGGTTCACGATGTCCATGGTACCCATGGCCAGACCTGCGCCATTCACCATACAACCAACATTACCGTCGAGAGCGACGTAATTCAGTTCCCATTGTGCAGCGTGGGCTTCACGGGCATCTTCCTGAGAAGGATCATGCATTTCACGCAGTTTTGGCTGACGGTACAGTGCGTTGGAATCGATGTTGATTTTACCGTCCAGACACAGCAGGTTACCTTCGCCAGTGATGACCAGCGGGTTGATTTCCAGCAGGGCCAGATCGTACTGAACGAACATTTCGCCCAGACCCATGAAGATTTTGACAAACTGCTTAATCTGGTCGCCTTTCAGGCCCAGTTTAAATGCCAGTTCACGGCCTTGGTAAGCCTGCGGGCCAACCAGCGGATCGATGGCAGCTTTATGAATCAGTTCCGGTGTTTCTTCCGCAACTTTCTCGATTTCAACACCACCTTCAGTGGATGCCATGAAAACGATACGGCGGGTTGCACGGTCGACTACTGCACCCAGGTACAGTTCATTGGCAATGTTCGACGCTTCTTCAACCAGAATCTTAGTGACAGGCTGACCATTCGCATCTGTCTGATAAGTCACCAGGTTTTTACCCAGCCACTTTTGAGCAAATTCTTTAACACCGTCTTTGGTGTCGTGCAGTTCTACGCCGCCCGCTTTACCACGGCCGCCAGCGTGAACCTGACATTTGACAACCCATTTGTTGCCGTTGATTTTACCTGCTGCTTCAGCAGCTTCTTGTGGGGTATCACATGCATAGCCTTCAGGAACTGGCAGGCCATACTCAGCAAACAGTTGTTTTGCCTGATATTCGTGCAGATTCATTATGTTCTATCCGTTCTCTAATCCCTGTGGGACGTGTTATATCCATTGAAATGCTCTTGGGCATTTCTTCTTCAGTCATTCTGGCTTGACTCAGCCACCCATGCGGATGGCGGAGTCAAGCACAGTAATTACACGTCCAGAAGCAGACGTGTTGGGTCTTCCAGAAGCTCTTTAATGGTCACCAGGTAGCCTACAGACTCTTTACCATCAATCAGACGGTGGTCATAAGACAGGGCCAGATACATCATCGGCAGGATTTCAACCTGACCGTTTACCGCCATTGGACGATCCTGGATCTTATGCATACCCAGAATTGCAGCCTGTGGCGGGTTGATGATTGGTGTAGACATCAGAGAACCGAATACACCACCGTTTGTGATGGTGAAGTTACCGCCGGTCAGCTCATCAACAGTCAGCTTACCGTCACGGCCTTTGATCGCCAGTTCACGGATGCCCTTCTCGATTTCAGCCAGGCTCAGCTTGTCACAATCACGCAGAACCGGAGTAACCAGACCACGTGGTGTCGATACTGCAATGCTGACATCGAAGAAGTTGTGGTAAACAACATCATCACCATCAATCGACGCATTCACTTCAGGGAAACGCTTCAGCGCTTCAACGACAGCTTTCACGTAGAAAGACATGAAGCCCAGACGAATACCGTGGCGCTCTTCGAAGATGTCTTTGTACTGCTTACGCAGATCCATGATTGGTTTCATGTTGACTTCGTTGAACGTTGTCAGCATCGCTGTGCTGTTTTTCGCTTCCAGCAGACGCTCGGCGATACGCTTACGCAGACGAGTCATCGGAACACGTTTTTCGCTGCGATGGGCCAATGGTGCCTCAACCTTCGCTTCAGCAGCTGGTGCAGCCGCTGATGCAGATTTTCCGCCTTTCACAAAAGCTTCAACATCTTCACGGGTAATTCGGCCACCCACGCCAGTACCTTTCACTGCAGAAGCATCAATACCATGCTCACTGATCAGGCGGCGAACCGCTGGGCTCAGGGCATCATTGGTTTCTTCTGTCAGCGACGCGGTTGTACGTTTGGTCGGAGAAGCTTCAGCACTGGCCGGTACATCTTTCGTCGGTTCACCGGCAACAGCACCGGCTTTGATTTTACCCAGCAGCTGCTTGGTCAGTACCGTAGTACCTTCTTCTTCAAAAATCGCTTCCAGGATGCCATCTTCAGGCGCTGGCACTTCCAGTACGACTTTGTCAGTTTCGATATCGACCAGAACTTCGTCACGGCTGACTGCATCACCAGGCTTCTTGTGCCAGGTTGCTACGGTTGCGTCTGCTACTGATTCAGGTAAATCAGGAACCAGAATTTCGATTGTCATCTCAGTTTGTCCTTTTTGTTCCAGCTCTGGGCTTATTGTTCTGTGTTCAGAGCGTCGTCAATCAACGCTTTCTGTTGTTTCAAGTGTACTGACATATAACCAACGGCAGGTGAAGCTGACGCTGGACGGCCGGCATACTCTAATTGCGCACCTGCAGGCAGAGCGGCACGGAAGTTATGCTGGCTGCTGTACCAGGCACCCTGGTTTTGCGGCTCTTCCTGACACCATGCGAAGTCAGTCACATGCTGATAATCAGCCAGAGCAGCTTCCACATCCTCTTTCGGGAATGGGTACAGTTGCTCAATTCGGATAATGGCAACATCCGTCTGCTCGCGCTTACGACGTTGTTCCAGCAGATCGTAATACACCTTGCCTGAGCACAGGACAACACGTTTTACTTGTTTCGGATCCAACGCATCAATCTCGCCAATCGCCGGCTGGAAATTACCTTCAGACAAGTCATCCATGGTGGATGTACACAGCGGATGACGCAGCAGCGACTTCGGAGACATCACAATCAGCGGACGACGCATCGGGCGAAGTACCTGACGGCGGATCATGTGATAAACCTGCGCTGGTGTGGAAGGAATCACGACCTGCATGTTCTGCTCAGCACAAAGCTGCAGATAACGTTCCAGACGTGCAGAGGAGTGCTCTGGACCCTGTCCCTCATAACCATGAGGCAGCAACATGGTCAGACCGCACATACGGCCCCACTTCTGCTCACCGGAACTGATGAACTGGTCAATCACAACCTGCGCACCATTGGCGAAATCACCAAACTGTGCTTCCCAGATTGTCAGACCGCCAGGCTCAGCCGTTGCGTAACCATATTCAAAGGCCAGTACAGCTTCTTCCGACAGGACGGAGTCGAAAACCTGGAACGGGCCTTGTTTGTCATGGATGTTCGCCAGCGGCATGTAAGTACTGGCATCCGTTTGGTTATGCAGAACCGCATGACGGTGGAAGAAGGTACCTCGGCCAGAATCCTGACCCGTAATACGGATGCGGTGGCCTTCATCAACCAGTGTTGCGTAGGCCAGAGTCTCAGCCATACCCCAGTCGACGTCTTTCTCGCCGGCAACCATTGACTGGCGATCGTTGTACAGTTTCTGTACACGACTATGCAGTTTATGGCTTTCAGGGTACTGGCAAATACGCTGACCCAGTTCATGCAGACGCTGGCTGCCGACTTTATTTGCCCACTCTTTCGTCCAGTCATGACCCAGATATGGAGACCAGTCGACAGAGTGCAGCGTCATCGGACGCCATTCTTTCACCACACATTCACCGCGATCCAGTGCATCACGGTATTCATTCACCAGTGCAGTTGCAGTTTCTGCTTTGATACACGTTTCATCAACCAGTGCATCAGCATAGATCTTACGTGGTGTCGGGTGTTTTTTGATCTTCTGGTACATCAGCGGCTGGGTCGCGTTCGGCTCATCCGCTTCGTTGTGGCCATGACGGCGGTAACAGACCAGATCAATTACAACATCACGCTTGAATTCATTCCGGAAATCCAGCGCCAGACGGGTCACAAATGCAACAGCTTCCGGATCGTCTGCATTGACGTGGAAGATTGGTGACTGAACCATCTTCGCGATATCAGTACAGTACTGAGTTGAGCGGGTGTCATGAGGATTTGAGGTTGTGAAACCAATCTGGTTATTCACCACAATGCGGACCGTACCGCCAACACGGTAGCCGCGTGATTGAGACATGTTGAACGTCTCAGCAACCACACCCTGTCCCGCGATCGCAGAGTCACCATGAATGGTGATTGGCAGAACCATAGAACCGTCTCTGTCTCCCAGGCGGTCCTGACGGGCACGCACAGAACCAACAACCACAGGGTTGACGATTTCCAGGTGAGAAGGGTTAAAGGCCAGAGCCAGGTGTACATCACCGCCTGGTGTTGCAAAGTCTGCAGAGAAACCCTGGTGATATTTCACATCACCGGTCCCCCAGGACTCACCGTGTTTGCCCGCGAACTCATCAAACAGATCCTGTGGCTTTTTACCCAGAACGTTCACCAGCATGTTCAGACGACCACGGTGGGCCATTCCGATGACAACTTCACGCACACCACTGTTACCAGCACTGCGGATCAGTTCTTTCATCATCGGGATCAGCGCGTCACCACCTTCCAGCGAGAAACGTTTGGCACCCGGGAATTTCGCACCCAGATAACGCTCAAGACCTTCAGCGGCAGTCAGTTCGTCCAGGAACGTTAATTTCTCTTCCTGAGTGAAAGTGCCTTGACCAATCACAGATTCCAGACGCTGCTGAATCCAGCGTTTTTCTTCCGTGTCGGTAATGTGCATATACTCAGCACCAATCGAACCACAGTAGGTTTTTTTCAGCGCCTCATAGATCTCAGAAAGCTTCATTGTCTCTTTGCCTACGGCAAACGAACCGACATTGAAGCTTTGATCAAAATCTTCCGCTGTGAGGTTATGGAAAGCAGGATCCAGGTCCGGAACTCGTTCCTGTTGCCATAATCCCAGCGGGTCCAGGTTTGCATGCTGATGGCCACGGAAACGGTATGCGTTAATCAACTGCAATACCTTCACCTGTTTGGCATCAACATCAGGATCGCTGACGCTAGCACTTAAAAAGGTCGTTTCTTTCGCTAAACGCCGGAAGTAATCACGAACACGTGAATGCGGCTGCTCGACGGCAACACCATTCACAACAGGCAATTCACTAAAAACGTGACGCCATTCTTCGTCAACTAATTCTGGGTCGCTTAGATACAACTCGTAGAGGTCTTCTACATAAGTTGCGTTGGCGCCAGCCAGATGTGAAGACTCGAGCCAAGCCTTCATAACGCCGTTCTGCATTGTTTTCCCTTAACCACTTGTTATCGCCACTTGCACCGGTCGTTCACCGGGCTGAAAAGCCAGCTGAAACTCAGCTGGCATATCGATAATTCTTTTGAATTACACCGCGCGCTTCAGCAGCATCGAACGGATGTTACCAATCGCTTTCGTCGGATTAAGTCCTTTCGGACAAACGCTGACACAGTTCATGATGCTGTGACAACGGAATACACTGAATGCGTCATCCAGATCAGACAAACGCTCTTCAGTCGCCGTATCACGGCTGTCAATCAGCCAGCGGTAAGCTGCCAGAAGACCAGCCGGACCGATGAATTTATCCGGGTTCCACCAGAAAGACGGGCACGATGTCGAGCAGCAAGCACACATGATGCACTCATACAGACCATCCAGATGCGCACGTTCTTCCGGCGATTGCAGGTTTTCCCGTGCTGGCGGATGCTCGCTTTCATTAATCAGGAACGGCTTCACCTTGGCATAGTTGGTATAGAACTGGTCCATATCAATGATCAGGTCACGAATGACAGGCAGACCCGGCAGCGGACGAATGACAATTGTTTTCTTGTCTGTCAGTGCTGACAACGGCGTGATACAAGCCAGTCCGTTCTTACCGTTCATATTGATACCGTCAGAACCACAAACACCTTCACGGCAAGAACGGCGGAATGCCAGTGTCGGATCCTGCTCTTTCAGCAGAATCAGCGCATCCAGTACCATCATGTCGGAACCTTCAGGCACTTCCAGCGTGTACCCTTTCATGTGTGGCGCGTTATCTACGTCAGGGTTATAACGGTAAATAGAGAAATTCAGTTTCATGTTGTTTACCTCCCTTAGTATGTCCGCGCTTTCGGCGGGAATGCTTCACGATGAACCGGGGTCATATTTACGTCACGCTTAGACATTTGCTCAGTCTCAGGGTTGTAAATTGAGTGACACAGCCAGTTCGCGTCATCACGCTCAGGGAAGTCGAAACGTGCATGAGCACCACGACTTTCAGTACGGTAATTCGCTGCAACAGCCGTCGCGTAAGCGGTTTCCATCAGGTTATCCAGCTCCAGACACTCGATACGCTGTGTATTGAACTCAGAAGACGTATCATCCAGACGTGCTTCTTTCAGACGCTCACGGATTTCTTTCAGCTGGTTCAGGCCTTCAGCCATTGCTGCACCTTCACGGAAGACCGAGAAGTTGTTTTGCATGCAAGATTGCAGGTCTTTACGGATCTGAACTGGATCTTCACCTTTCTGGGTGTTGTTCCAACGATTCAGACGTGACAGAGAAGCTTCAATGTCAGATTCAGTTGCCGGACGTGCCTCCGCTTGTGCCGCCAGTGTTTCACCCAGGTGCAAACCAGTTGCACGGCCGAAGACCACCAGATCAAGCAGGGAGTTACCACCCAGACGGTTAGCACCGTGTACAGATACCGATGCAATTTCACCACAGGCGAACAGACCCTGAACTTCAACATCCTGGCCGTTTGCATCTTGCTTGATTGCCTGACCGGAAACCTGAGTCGGTACACCGCCCATCATGTAGTGACAGGTTGGAATGACCGGAATCGGCTCTTTCACAGGGTCAACGTGTGCAAAGGTACGGGACAGTTCCAGGATACCCGGCAGACGTGATTCCAGAACATCTTTACCCAGATGATCCAGTTTCAGTTTAATATGCGGGCCCCATGGACCATCACAACCGCGACCTTCACGGATCTCAACCATCATCGAACGTGCCACCACGTCACGACCCGCCAGATCTTTCGCATTTGGTGCATAACGCTCCATGAAGCGCTCACCGTCTTTATTCAGAAGATAACCACCTTCACCACGACAACCTTCAGTCACCAGAACACCAGCGCCTGCAATACCGGTTGGGTGGAACTGCCACATTTCAATGTCCTGAACAGGAACGCCTGCACGCAGTGCCATACCCACGCCATCACCGGTGTTAATATGCGCGTTCGTCGTTGACTGGTAGATACGGCCTGCACCACCAGTTGCCAGAATTGTCGCTTTCGATTTGAAATAACAAATCTCGCCGGTTTCCATGCACAGAGCTGTACAACCCAGGATTGCGCCATCTTGGTTTTTCACCAGATCCAGGGCATACCACTCAGAGAAAATGGTTGTTTTATGCTTAATGTTTTGCTGATACAGCGTATGCAGCAATGCGTGGCCGGTACGGTCAGCCGCTGCAGCTGTGCGTGCAGCCTGCTCGCCGCCGAACTCTTTCGACTGACCACCGAATGGACGCTGATAAATACGGCCATTGTCAAAACGGGAGAAAGGTAATCCCATTTTCTCCAGCTCAATCACAGATTGAGGGCCATTCTTACACATGTACTCGATCGCGTTCTGGTCACCGATGTAATCAGAACCTTTCACGGTATCGTACATATGCCATTCCCAGTTATCCGGATGGGAGTTACCCAGTGCAACGGTGATACCACCCTGCGCAGATACGGTATGGGAACGGGTTGGGAATACTTTAGAAAGCAGCGCACATTTCAGGCCCTGCTCAGAAATTTGTAGTGCTGCACGCATGCCTGCACCACCAGCACCGATGACTACGGCATCAAACTCTCGAACTGCAATGCTCACTTACGCACCCCACAAAATAAAGAAACCAGAAAACAGATAACCAAATAGCACAGCGACAATCGCGAGCAGCAGACCAGCACGCAGCAGTGCAGGTTTAATGTAGTCTGTCAGCACTTGCCACATACCGATCCAACCGTGAATCAACACAGATACCAGAGCCAGCATCGTGAAGACTTTGGTGCTCAGTTGTGAAAAGAACGCCGTCCAGGTTTCATAGTTCAGCTCAGGGCCAAAAGCGAAAAAGCACACCATATAAATGGTGTAAAGAGTGAGGATAATCGCAGTTGCACGAACAAGGATAAAGTCGTGAACACCATTACGTCCGACAGTGGAAACGTTGCTTACCATACCAGGCCTCCTGCAAATACGGCCAGAACCGCCACAATTGCAAAACTGATTTTCGCACTCGTGGTTCCTGATTCAAGCTCTTCAAAATATCCCATGTCCATGATGAGGTGACGTACGCCCAGCACAATGTGGTAGAACAGTGCTGTCAGCACACCCCAAAGGACGAATTTGACGAAGAAGCTGTCGACAATTTCAGCGGCTTCCGCAAATCCCTGAGGAGAAGATAAAGAGAGGTTTAGCAGCCATAGCAGGATGGCAAGGGAAATAAAAGTGATCACGCCCGATACACGGTGCAGGATAGACGAGATCGCTGTCAGCGGAAAGCGAATCGTCTGTAGGTCGAGGTTGACAGGTCTTGTCTTATTAACTTTCACGGTCTTTGCCCACTCAGCTCCATAGAAGCGTTTTATTTTTATAAAACCTCCGGCATGCGTACGCCAAAACAGCGCAACAAAGGCACAACAACTGCGCTACACTTAATTAGCACAAGTCTATGTACAGCAAAGCAAAAGTCGTTTCAGCTTAAGTCGCTAATATTACTAATAACTTTATCATTGTTTCTGGCGATGGCAGAACCAGAGACCTGCCGCCGAGTATACGCCTCGCAACAATCAATTACAAACCCTGTTACATGACCTCTAACACGGTTTGAGATATACGCCCGCTTTTACTTAAAGTTATTAACAAGCGCACACTCCCATGAAGAGGAATTGACAACAACATATCCGAGCTGTACAAAGACGGCACATCCGATTTCGGATGAGGATTATAAAATAACAAAGGAGATTGTTATGGCAGACAAGAAAGCTACTCTTCATATTGAAGGGAAAGCACCGGTCGAACTGCCGATTCTCGGGGGCTCACTAGGTCCGGAAGTACTGGATGTGCGTAAACTCGGTGCATCTGGCTACTTTACCTTCGACCCTGGTTTCTTAGCTACTGCATCATGTGAATCTCAAATTACGTACATTGACGGTGCGAAAGGTGTGCTGCTTCACCGTGGCTATCCGATCGACCAATTGGCTAATAACGCTGATTATTTAGAAGTCTGTTACATCTTGCTGTACGGCGAAGTTCCTACCCGCGCCGAATACGAGCAATTCCGTAAAACCGTGACCCGCCACACGATGGTTCATGAGCAAATTGCAAGCTTCTTCCATGGCTTCCGCCGTGATGCTCACCCAATGGCCGTGATGTGTGGTGTTGTGGGTGCACTTGCAGCTTTCTACCACGATTCACTGGACATTAATAACGACGAGCACCGCGAAATTACTGCATTCCGCCTGCTGTCTAAAATGCCAACTCTGGCGTCCATGTGTTACAAGTACTCAATTGGTCAGCCGTTCATCTACCCTCGCAACGATCTGGACTACGCGGAAAACTTCTTACACATGATGTTCGCAACACCATGTGAAGAATATGAAGTCAGCCCGGTTGTAGCGAAAGCGATGGACAAGATCTTCACTCTGCATGCTGACCACGAGCAAAATGCCTCAACGTCAACCGTTCGTCTGGCAGGTTCTTCGGGTGCAAACCCGTTTGCATGTATTGCTGCTGGTATCGCTTCTCTGTGGGGCCCGGCGCATGGTGGTGCAAATGAAGCATGTCTGCGGATGCTGGAAGAGATCGGCAGTGTTGAAAATATCCCAGAGTATATCGAACGTGCGAAGGATAAAGACGACCCATTCCGTCTGATGGGCTTCGGTCACCGTGTCTACAAGAACTATGACCCGCGTGCAACCGTCATGCGTGAAGCATGTCATGAGGTACTGCAAGAGCTGAAGATCGATGATCCACTGCTGGATGTCGCGATGGAGCTTGAGCGTATTGCACTGTCTGATGAGTACTTCATTGATAAGAAACTGTATCCGAACGTAGACTTCTACTCTGGCATCATTCTGAAAGCCATTGGGATTCCTATCTCTATGTTCACAGTGATCTTTGCAATGTCCCGTACCATTGGCTGGATTGCACACTGGAACGAAATGCACAGTGATCCGAACAACCGTATCGGTCGTCCGCGTCAGCTGTACACTGGTCATCAGCAGCGAGATTTCCAACCGCTGCATGAGCGTGAGTAATACAGTAAATATACGCTGTGAAAAGAAGAGGTTGAGCTTCTGCTCAACCTTTTTTATTTCTTCAACCTCAGCCTGCGAACTTATACCGGATTATCGATATCAATAAATGTGACATCCAGGTGATGTTCGTCAGCTAACCACTCGCCCAACGCTTCAACGCCATAACGTTCAGTGGCGTGGTGGCCGGCACTGTAGAAATGAATACCCTGCTCCCGGGCTGTATGGACAGTCCGTTCAGAAACTTCGCCGGTAATATAAGCATCCAGCCCTAATGAAACCGCCTGATCAATGAAGTCCTGACCCCCGCCGGTGCACCAGCCAACCGTCTTAATCTCGGCGGCCCCACCTTCTCCGATGTGGAGCGGTTTCCTGTGTAATGCTTTCTCAATCCGGGTCGCCAGCTGTTCACCGGTAAGCGGTGTCGGAAACTCCCCATAAACAGCTACAGGATGGGGATTACCCGGCTCCATGCCACCTAAATGCTTGATTCCAAGCAGCTCAGCCAGCTGGGCGTTATTCCCTAACTCCTGATGGACATCCAGAGGCAAGTGGTAGGCATACAGGTTAATCCCATTTTCAATCAGCGCTTTGATGCGACGGTATTTCATGCCACGAATTTCTGCCGGTTCATTTTTCCAGAAGTATCCGTGGTGAACCAACAATGCATCCGCTTTCATCTCGATAGCGCGATCAATTAAAGCCTGACAAGCTGTCACACCAGCGACAATGGTTTGAACTTCACTTTTCCCTTCAACCTGTAAACCATTAGGACAGTAATCCCTGATCAAATGCGGGCTTAGTAAAGTATTCAGAATTGATTCGAGTTTAAGGTTGTTCATGCGTGCTTCCTTCAGAGCTGATACATTTATTTTAACCAACTCAGCAAGGAGAGAACCAGTCAGAACGAGCTCGGGACTGGGTCTTATTGCCCATTTGTCATAAAAAATGCTGCCGATGGCAGCATTTCAACAGCAACACCAGTATGCTGGTATGCTTAGTAAAGTTCCTGAACACCATGCTCTGACTGCTTCAGCCAGACAGGTTTTGTGCTGGTTTTCAGCCAGACCTTATGCAGATAACTGTAAACACGTGACTTGATAGAGGTCGGCATCAGCATCAAAATCGGAAAGCTCAGCACGCCCGCGATCACAACAAAAGTCCGGCGCAGGATAATTTGTTGAGTTGATAAAGGTGTAAACATCATTGCCTCCTGATTTGCTAACTGGTCATACCTCTACACTGTAGCGCGTTTTTGAAATTTTACTACTTTTATTTTGTTTTATTCTTGTTAAAAACTGGTAAACAATCGAATTCAGACAAATATTGATGACAAATTTCATAAAAAGTGAAAGAAAAGAACGTAATGTTCACGACAGAGATTTTCAGAGTGTCCTGACCATTCCTGTCCTGACCCAGGACATCAGCCATCAGGTTGATGATGCCTGGCTCTCTCATTTCAGAAAACGGGCAGTCATTCCGACACATGTGAGCTATGAGGGGAACCAGCGGCTTGGCTTTTATTATCAGTGGCTTTGGCAACAGTTGATCATCCACCATCCTGATTTCGAACTGGTCGCTGAAGAACTGCAGCTTCATGAAGACAAGCGTACACTTGGCGCAATTGATTTTCTGGTTTTCAACAAGTCCATGAATCAACTGGAACACTGGGAAGTGGCCATCAAATTTTATCTGGCTCACCAAAATCGCTGGTTAGGGCCAAACTCAGCAGACAACCTGGACCGAAAAATCAACCGAATGGTTGATCATCAACTGGCGATGACAAGTCATCAAGCCTATCAGACCCAATATGCAGAAACGCTGGGACAGCCGGTTTGCCAGCGTCTGATTGTGCAGGGAAGGCTCTTTGACCACTTTCGGTATGAAGAGTCAGGTTCCGGATTATCCATTAACCCCTGCGTTAATAAAGGCTTATGGTGTTTCCAATCACAGGCAGACACGCTCTCCTTGAGAACACTGTCCAAACGCGAATGGCTGACGCCGCCGGCCTATGTTCCAACAACGCTTGAAATGGATGTAAGTACGATCACCGTTCCCACTCAGGGGATCGATGCGTGCAATCGCGTCTGGTTCATTGTGCCCGACCACTGGCCACTACATAACCGGGATAAACACCGCAGCGCAGCTTTAAATCCTGTCAGAAAACCATAAAAAAACCCGCAGTCATCTGCGGGTTTCATGGACACACTTCACTGGAACACTACAGACCAGCGTCAGCAAAAACTATACTGACAATTTCCTGCGCTTCCGCTTCAATCTGGCGCAAATGCGCCTCACCTTTGAAACTTTCGCAATAAATCTTATAGATTTCTTCTGTTCCCGACGGACGCGCCGTAAACCAACCGTTCTTGGTGGTAATTTTCAGTCCGCCAATCGCAGCACCATTTCCAGGCGCATGCGTCAGGCGAGAAATAATCTCATCACCTGCCAGCATTTCTGCTTTCACCATTTCCGGCGACAGTTTACTCAACACAGCTTTCTGTTCGCCGTTTGCAACTGCCTGCAAGCGGCTGTAGCAACATTCACCATGTTTCTCGGTCAAGGCCTGGTAATATTGCTGCGGATTCATGCCTGTCACCGCGGTGATCTCAACCGCCAGCAAACAAAGCAGAATGCCGTCTTTATCCGTTGACCAAGGTGTTCCATCCTTGCGCAGGAAAGAAGCTCCTGCACTTTCTTCACCACCAAAGCCCAGCTCACCGCTGTACAAGCCATCAACAAACCATTTGAAGCCTACAGGGACCTCACACAATTCACGGCCTAAATCAGCGACGACCCGATCAATGATGGCACTGGAAACCAGTGTTTTACCAACAGCAACCGTTGCTTTCCATTCCGGACGGTGGCGATAAAGATAATCAATACACACAGCCAGGAAATGGTTCGGATTCATCAGTCCTGCCGGTGTCACGATGCCGTGGCGGTCAAAATCAGGATCGTTTCCGAATGCCAGATCATAATCGTCCTTATGGGCAAGCAGACCTGCCATCGCATAAGGAGACGAGCAGTCCATGCGAACGACACCGTCTTTATCCAGGCTCATAAACCGGAACGCCGGATCAATCGATTCATCCACCAGCGTCAAGTTTAGATTGTAGTGACTACCAATGGCACGCCAATACTCAATTCCGGAACCCCCGAGCGGGTCCACAGCAAGTTTCAGGTTCGCCTGTTGAATGGCAGCCATATCAATGACATGGATGAGATCAGCCACATAAGGTGCTACCAGATCCTGCTCAGAGACGAATTCACTCGACAGGGCTTCAGAAACAGGAATACGCTTCACGCCAACCAGGCCATCAGCAATCAGCTGATTTGCGCGATTTTCAATCGCAGTCGTAAGCGCACCTTCGGCAGGACCGCCATGAGGAGGATTGTACTTAATCCCGCCATCCTGTGGTGGGTTGTGCGAAGGTGTGATCACAATCCCATCCGCCTTATCCGCATGTTGGCGGTTATAAGTCAGAATGGCATGCGATATCCCTGGAGTTGGCGTATAGCCTTGTTTCATCTGGACAATGACTTTGACATCATTGGCAACCAGTACTTCCAGAGCAGAAAGAAATGCGGGCTCAGATAAAGCATGCGTATCTTTCCCCAAAAACAGCGGACCCGTGATCCCCTGCTCCCGGCGTACATCAGCCACAGCCTGAGCAATCGCCCAAATGTGAAACTGGTTAAATGTACCTTTGTCAGCACTGCCGCGATGGCCTGAAGTTCCAAATGCGACCCGCTGAGACGGTTCAGATGCATCCGGTTCAATCAAAAAATAATTGGCCACCAGGGCCGGAATGTTATGCATGTCTTCTTGCCGGGCGCGCTGCCCGGCACGAGGATGAATCGCCATGAACATATCCCTTGTACGAGTTTTTTGCTGTATCAGCAGCGGTTAAATTTCACCGCAAACTTTGTCGATGATGTCCTGAGTAAACTGCATTTTTTGCATCAGCTGCTCAATCATCTGACGTTTACGATCAGTATTCGTATTGGTGATTACCCAGAATGGTGTGTCAGGTATGGCTTTCGGTTTGGTCGTTTTACCGCTGTTCAATAGTTTTTCTTCACTGTCAGCGAAATAAACGCGAGTACGGCCTTTGATTTCTGTGGCGTCGGTGAAAGCCTGAGAATCGAGACGATAGAGTGTCGAAAGCACCAGCATGAAACGACCAATCGCTTTTTCCTGGCCGGCAAATTCGTCTGAAATCAGCAAAGAGCGCATCGCTTTCACTCTGTCTTCAGACTGCGGCAGATTGCCTGCATCTTTGCTGACAACAATCGCTTGTGCTGCCTTTGGACGGACTGGCATGACCGGTTGATGATGATGCTGTGCTTCATCCACCTTCAGTAACCGACGCAGAATATCTGACGCACTTTCACCGATGTGCCGGGTCTGGCTGGCAATATAACGATATAGCTCTTCGTCAACCTCAATAGTTTTCATCGTAGTGTTCATTATCGTTCCGTTAAAAAATCACCGGGAGATTATAACGTGAAGCGAAGGTATACTCTACGCCAAAGCGTTAACTACAAGAGAAATAGTCTGTGAATCTTCATTATCAAATTCAGGGGCAAGGCCAGACTGTCGTGCTCATCCATGGCCTTTTTGGCAGCGCAGATAATCTTGGCATTCTGGCCCGTTCACTGAAAGATACCTGCCAGGTCATCAGTGTTGACCTTCGTAATCATGGGCGCTCCCCTCATAGTGAGCACTTTACTTACCAGGCGATGGCACAGGATGTTCTTGACGTACTGAATCAACTGGATATTGAAAATTTCACTGTCATCGGCCATTCCATGGGCGGAAAAGTCGCAATGACAATGGCAGCGCTGGCTGCGGAACGCATCAAAAGTCTGATTGTACTGGATATGGCACCTGTCGCTTATCATGTACACCGTCATGAAAACGTCTTCGCCGGTTTGCAAGCCGTGAACAATCAGACCGTGACCAGCCGCAAAGATGCTGAACACTACCTTGCATTGCATGTTGAAGAAGCTGGTGTCCGGCAGTTTTTGCTGAAATCACTTTATAAAGCTGATGAGGGCTTCCGCTGGCGCTTCCATGTTGAGGCTCTGATTGCCAATTACAGTACAATCATGGGCTGGGAAACGATTTCACCATTCACGGGTCCGACGCTGTTTATCAAAGGACAGAACTCCGAATACATTCAGCCTGAACACAGAGAAGCCATTATGGGTCAGTTCCCGAATGCCAAAGCTCACATGGTTGCGAATACAGGCCACTGGCTGCATGCAGAAAAACCAGAAACCGTGAACCGTATCATTCTGAACTTTTTACAAGGCCTTAAGAATTAACACATCCGGCACACTATGCTATAGTGCGCGCCGGATGCAAGGATGAAACTTGCGAAGGAGAAACAGATGTTATACGAGCACATGGACCTGCTGGAATCAGTTGGACTGGATTTCTTGTTCGCTACTATCTTCTTTTTCATTGGTATGGCAATCAAAGATGTCCTCAAGCAAGGCAATGTGCCTCCGTTTGGTCGTAAAATCGTCTGGCTGGTCTTGTTCTTAGGGTGCTTCGGATTCATATCTAAAGGCGTGATTCAATTCACAATGGAAGGCGTTGGCATCGGTTAAAACCTGAG
This sequence comes from Photobacterium sp. 53610, assembly GCF_036409375.1. Lineage (NCBI taxonomy): Bacteria > Pseudomonadati > Pseudomonadota > Gammaproteobacteria > Vibrionales > Vibrionaceae > Photobacterium > Photobacterium sp. 53610. Next base: position 63,566 of record NZ_JAXOFS010000004.1, read on the forward strand.
GTTTCGGCTTTTTTCAGCTCAAGCAAACCCAAAGGGCAATCTTAAGGTTTTCACAACAGCCGACACCACGATCGCTGCAACGAATACTTTCAGGCGCGTATCAGCACCAGAGTGACCGACAGCCTGTTCATTTTCTGATGCCGTTAGCCATAGCTGGCGGCCAACAACTTAAACACGGGTAATCTCTACTATGGCGAGTGTAGGACTCTTCTTTGGTAGCGACACAGGTAACACAGAAGCCGTCGCTAAAATGATCCAAAAGCAACTGGGTAAAAATCTGGTTGAAGTCAAAGACATTGCTAAGAGCAGCAAAGAAGATATTGAAAACTTCGACCTGCTGCTGCTGGGCATCCCGACCTGGTACTACGGTGAAGCTCAATGTGACTGGGATGACTTCTTCCCTGAACTGGAAGGCATCGATTTCGAGAACAAACTGGTCGCAATTTTTGGCTGTGGTGATCAGGAAGATTACGCCGAGTACTTCTGTGATGCCATGGGTACAGTCCGTGATATCGTTGAAGGACGTGGTGCCGTGATCGTGGGTCATTTCCCGACTGAAGGCTATGAATTTGAAGCCTCAAAAGCGCTGGTAGACGACAGCCACTTTGTCGGTCTGTGCATTGATGAAGATCGTCAGCCAGAACTGACGGATGAACGTGTTGAAAAATGGGTGAAACAAATCTACGAAGAAATGTGTCTGGCTGAACTGGCTGACTAAAACGCCATCCCTCTGCAACTTTAAAAAAACGCGCTTTCGCGCGTTTTTTTTCATTCATTTACCAAAGCTTCGCTTTGATTTTGCTGCTCATCAGAATCAGTTTCCCGGTACTGCGGTTTTTTTCTCACATAAAGCACGCGTTTCACCTGAGCAACAACCTCTCCTTTTGCATCCATGACATGCACAACAAATTCAGGAAAAAACTTATCACCCGATGCTGTCGAACGTCTGATTTCATCAACATACTGGTCTGAAATCGTAAAAACAGCCGTTAAATCGGTCTGACCCGGCTTCAGAAAATTCACTTCTGCCTGTTTATCCCAGACAAAGTATTCTTTCCCGAGAATTCCCATCAGCATCAGCGCATAGACTGGATCCGTCAGCGAAAAAATACTGCCGCCATATTGCGTCCGGTTTGCATTCTTATTCCACCATCTTAACTTCAGGCAGATTTCTACATGGCGAAAATCCTCACTGATCCGTCGAATCCGAATGCCGGCCCCCCAAAATGGCGGCCAGATATTCAAGGCAAATTTTACAATGCCAGGCTTATAAAACTTGTACACGCCTTCACTTCCCTATGATCTGGTACGATGAGTATAGTACGTTTTTTTAACATTTATATCAGGCGAATTAAAGTCACAACTTTCCTAGACCCATTCAGCATTAAGGTTTATTGTTGTGCTGTCGTCACTTATAATGAACAGATATGCGAAAGACTACCGTAACCTCCATTTTCATTGTTACGGCTAGCCAAAGGAAACTCGAATGTCAGATAACAACCAAGCACTTAAACAAGCAGGTCTAAAAGTCACACTTCCGCGCCTGAAAATTTTGGAAGTACTTCAGGATCCTGAGTGTCAACACATCAGTGCTGAAGATTTGTACAAAAAGTTGATCGATATTGGTGAAGAGATTGGCCTGGCCACTGTTTACCGTGTTCTGAACCAGTTTGACGATGCAGGCATTGTCACTCGACACCATTTTGAAGGCGGAAAGTCAGTTTTTGAACTTTCTACCCAGCATCACCACGATCACCTTGTGTGTCTTGATTGCGGAAAAGTCATTGAATTTTCAGATGATCTGATTGAAGAACGACAAAAGCAGATTGCTGAAAGCTACAACATCCGCCTGACAAACCACAGTTTATATCTGTACGGCCATTGTACTGCAGGTGATTGCAACAAAGATGAAAGTCTGCACGACGAGAAAAAATAACCATCTTTCAACCTCATAAAAAAACCAGCCCTTCGGCTGGTTTTTTGTTTCGCTCAGATTCAGGCTGACATAGAAGCCAGCCTAGAGATCATCATTCAGCAATCTTCGCCCAGGAATCACGCAGACCCACTGTACGGTTAAACACCAGATGCGCCGAAGACGAATCTTTGTTATCCGCACAGAAATAGCCCATACGCTCAAACTGGAAAGCATACTCAGGTTTGGCCTCTGCCAGACTTGGCTCAACAAAGCCCTTCATCACAAGCAGTGACTCTGGATTAATTGTCGATGCGAAATCATCTGCAGCACCAGGATTTGGCACATTGAACAGACGATCATACAGACGAATCTCAGCCGGTACTGCCTGCTCAGCCGAGACCCAGTGGATGACGCCTTTCACTTTACGGCCATCTTCCGGATTCTTACCCAGAGTCTCAGGGTCGTAGCTACAGAAGATTGTGGTGATATTACCTTCAGCGTCTTTTTCAACACGCTCAGCTTTAATCACATAAGCGCCACGCAGACGCACCTCTTTACCCAGCACCAGGCGCTTATACTTCTTGTTGGCTTCTTCGCGGAAGTCTTCACGTTCGATATACAATTCACGACTGAATGGTACATCGCGCTCGCCCATTTCTGGTTCATTCGGGTGATTCCCAATTTTCAGGGTTTCAGTGTCACCGAAGTTTTCAATCACCAGTTTCACTGGATCCAGAACAGCCATCGCACGCGGTGCATTCTCGTTCAGATCATCACGAATACAGGATTCCAGAGAGCTCATTTCAATGGTGTTTTCCTGCTTGGTCACACCAATGCGCTTACAGAACTCACGAATCGAAGCTGACGTGAAACCACGGCGACGTAAGCCAGAGATTGTTGGCATACGCGGGTCATCCCAACCCGAAACCAGATTCTCTGTCACCAGCTGGTTCAGCTTACGCTTGGACATCACTGTATATTCAAGATTCAGACGGCTGAATTCGTACTGACGCGGACGACTATCGATTGTGATGTTATCCAGCACCCAGTCATACAGACGACGGTTATCCTGAAATTCCAGCGTACACAGTGAATGTGTAATGTTTTCCAGCGCATCAGAGATACAGTGCGTGAAATCGTACATCGGGTAGATGCACCATTTGTCACCGGTCTGATGGTGCGTTGCAAAACGAACACGGTACAGCACAGGATCACGCATCACCATAAACGGTGAAGCCATATCAATCTTGGCACGAAGCGACATTTTGCCTTCTTCAACTTCGCCGTTTTTCATTTTCTCAAACAGAGCCAGGTTTTCTTCAACCGGGCGATCACGGTATGGGCTTTCCTTACCCGGCTCAGTCAGAGTACCGCGATATTCACGCATCTGCTCTGGCGTCAGCTCATCGACGTAAGCCAACCCTTTCTGAATCAGCTCAAGAGCATATGCATAAAGCTGATCAAAGTAGTTAGATGAGTAACAAATCTCACCGCTCCACTCAAAGCCCAGCCAGTTTACGTCCTTTTTGATTGACTCTACGTATTCAATGTCTTCTTTTTCCGGGTTCGTGTCATCAAAACGCAGATTACATTGTCCCTGGTAATCCTGAGCAATACCAAAGTTCAGACAGATAGACTTTGCGTGACCAATATGCAAATAGCCATTCGGTTCAGGCGGAAAACGTGTGTGGACGCTGGTGTGCTTACCACTGGCTAAATCCGCATCGATAATTTGGCGGATAAAATTGCTTGGACGAGCTTCAGATTCACTCATCAATAACACCTCGTGTGCTAACAGGATCTTCAAACCTGTAATGATCCACAAATACAGGCCATGACTCAACAATTAGTATGCATTGATTCATGATCAGAGCGAAAAAAAACCGGCCCATTTGGGCCGGCCTCACTTTTCACTCGATTTTTAACTCAGATGAGCTGTCAGTTACGGCAGTTTTACCGCAGACAGGTCTTCTGATGCCGGGATCTTCTTCATCTCACCCGCAACGATTTCGGCCAGTGGGCCAAGAATTACCTGCAGGTTGTTTGAACCCAGTTTCACAACACCCATGGCACCCAGTGCTTTCAGTGTTTTCTCGTCAGCCAGACTGCTGTCTTTCAGTGTCAGACGCAGACGAGTAATACAAGCATCAATGTTTTCCAGGTTGCCATGACCACCCAGCGCTTTCAGGTACTGTTTCGCCAGCTCACCGGTTTCCTGAGAACCTGCGCCAATAGCTTCGTCGGCATCTGCATCTTCACGACCAGGAGTCTTCAGATTGAACTTCACGATTGCAAAACGGAAGACTGCATAGTAAATCGCAAAGAAGACCAGACCCTGGACAATCAGCATATACCACTGTGTCGCCAGCGGGTTTTTAGATTGCAGAACCATATCGACCATGCCTGCAGAGAAACCGAAACCGGAAATCCACTGCATGCTTGCTGCGATATAAACGGAGATACCCGTCAGAACTGCGTGAACAACGTACAGCGCAGGGGCCAGGAACATGAAGGCAAATTCCAGCGGCTCAGTCACACCAGTAAAGAATGAAGCAAAAGCAGCTGCAATCATGATAGAAGCAACTTTCTCTTTGTTTTCAGGCTTCGCTGTATGGTACATCGCCAGTGCAGCACCAGGCAGACCGAACATCATAATTGGGAAGAAACCACCCATGTAAATACCGGTTTGACCAGGAACCGCCACACCGTCAGCAATAGACTTCGCGCCACCCAGGAAGTTAGGCAGGTCATTAATACCTGCAACATCGAACCAGAATACTGAGTTCAGTGCGTGGTGCAGACCAACAGGGATCAGCAGACGGTTGAAGAATGCGTACAGACCCGCACCAACATCACCCAGCCCTTGAATTCCTTCACCAAAGTGAACCAGACCGCCATAGACGTGTGGCCAGACGTACATCAGAACGAATGCCAGGAAAATACCTGCAACAGAAGTCAGGATAGGAACCAGACGCTTACCACTGAAGAATGCCAGCGCTTTATGCAGTTCAACACTTGAATAACGGTTATACAGCTCAGCCGAAACGATACCGACCAGAATACCGACGAACTGGTTTTCAATCTTACCGAATGCCGCAGGAACAGCACTTGGGTCGATACCCTGAATCTGAGCAACGGCCGCTGGAGAACAAAGAGTGGTGACAACAAGATAGCCAACGAAGCCAGAAAGTGCCGCAGCACCGTCTTTGTCTTTCGACATACCATAGGCCACACCAATGGCGAACAGCACAGACATGTTACCAATAATCGCTTCGCCAGCTTTCAGCAGAAACGCAGCAAATGCGCTGTTTGCACCCCAGCCAGTTGGATCCAGCCAGTAACCTATACCCATGAGTATTGCGGCGGCAGGCAGCGTGGCGACTGGCACCATCAACGCCTTACCTACTTTTTGAAAGTATCCAAGAATATTCACCCTTAGTTCCCCCTATGGTTTTCTTAGATGCGGTTTAGATAACTTATTTTAGTTACCCGATTAAGTTAGTTGCAGTTTATGCCTTTAATTTCGCCCCGCAAATTAAAACGTTATCATTTGTGATCCCAATCACCAGCACCTGCGCTGTTTACGCGATTTTGCTAGCCCGGTCATAAAACTTATTTTATCATTCGAAAGAAATCGGATATAAAGCTAAAATTCTCGAGTATTCTTTTATAGCAATGAGGTGTTACCGTGAGACTTATCCCACTGAACAACGCACGCGAAGTTGGTTTGTGGTCAGCACGTTATATCGTTGATCGCATTAATAAATTCAAGCCAACTGCTGATCGTCCTTTCGTACTTGGCCTGCCTACCGGCGGTACGCCTCTGGCAACCTACAAGCGTCTGATTGAGCTTTATAATGCTGGTGAAGTAAGTTTTAAGCATGTGGTCACATTTAACATGGATGAGTACGTTGGCCTGCCTTCTGACCATCCGGAATCCTACCGCAGTTTCATGTATAACAACTTCTTCAATCATATTGATATTCAAGAAGAAAACATTAATCTGCTGAACGGAAATACCGATGACCACTCAGCAGAGTGCAAGCGTTACGAAGAGAAGATTAAATCTTACGGAAAAATCCATCTGTTCATGGGCGGTGTTGGCAACGATGGCCATATCGCATTCAATGAACCAGCGTCTTCCCTGGCATCACGTACCCGGATTAAAACCCTGACCGAAGACACACGTATTGCTAATTCTCGTTTCTTCGATGGCGATATGAAACAAGTACCCAAGTATGCACTGACTATCGGCGTCGGTACTCTGCTGGATGCGGAAGAAGTCATGATTCTGGTAACAGGCCATAACAAGGCTCTGGCACTTGAAGCCGCTGTTGAGGGCTGTGTAAACCACCTCTGGACGGTTTCTGCCCTGCAGCTGCATCCGAAATCTCTGATCGTCTGTGATGAACCTGCAACGCAGGAGCTGAAAGTGAAAACAGTTCGTTATTTTGAGGAACTGGAAGCAGAAAACATCAAACACCTTTAATCAATAGGATATGTTCATGTACGCGCTGACCAACTGCCGCATTTTTACCGGTAGCGATGTGCTGGATAACCACGCTGTTATTATTGACGGAGTGAACATTCGCGCTGTATGCCCTGAGGCAGAGCTACCTGCTGATCTTCCTATCCAGAATCTGGATGGGGCGAACCTGTCTCCTGGCTTTATTGACCTTCAGTTGAATGGTTGTGGTGGCGTGATGTTCAACGATGAAATCACAGCTGACACAATTCACACCATGCACAAAGCCAACCTCAAGTCAGGTTGCACCAGCTTTCTTCCGACCCTGATCACCTCGTCAGATAATGACATGAAAGCTGCCGTTTTCGCTGCCCGTGAGTATGAAGAAAATTACCAAAACCATTCATTAGGTCTTCACCTTGAAGGGCCCTACCTGAATGTGATGAAAAAAGGGATCCACAGTGTTGATCACATCCGTCGTTCAGATGATGAGATGATTGATTTCTTGTGTGAAAACGCTGATATCATCACCAAAGTGACCCTGGCTCCGGAGCAGACCCCCGCTAAACATATTGAGAAACTAGCCCAGGCCGGCATTGTAGTTTCTGCAGGCCATACGAACGCAACATACGCAGAAGCTCGCAGAGGCTTTGCTGCAGGTATCACTTTCAGTACGCATCTGTTCAATGCGATGACTCCCATTGCCGGACGCGAACCGGGAATGGTCGGAGCTATTTACGATACGCCAGAAGTATACACTGGCATCATTGCTGACGGCTTTCACGTTGACTATGCCAATATTCGTATAGCTCACAGAATTAAAAGGGAAAAACTGATTCTTGTGACGGATGCGACAGCACCAGCAGGAGCAGACATAGATCACTTTATTTTTGTTGGTAAGAAAGTATATTACCGTGATGGTAAGTGTGTTGATGAAAACGGCACACTTGGCGGTTCTGCACTGACGATGATTGAAGCCGTTCAGAACAGTGTTGAACATGTAGGTATCGCCCTGGACGAAGCGATTCGTATGGCTACCCTGTACCCTGCCCGCGCCATTGGTGTGGATAAGAAACTGGGGGCTGTCAAAAAAGGCATGGTGGCTAACCTGGCTGTTTTTGATCGTGATTTCCGTGTCAGGGCGACAGTGGTTAACGGAAAATACGAGCAAACTTAACTATGACTGGCGGACAAATCGGTAATGTCGACCTGGTGAAACAGCTGAATAGTGCTGCTGTTTACCGGCTCATTGACTTGCAAGGCCCTATCTCTCGAATTCAAGTGGCAGACGTCAGTCAATTAGCGCCAGCCAGTGTGACCAAGATTACCCGCCAATTGCTTGAACGCGGCCTCATCAAAGAGGTCGCACAACAAGCTTCGACAGGTGGCCGTCGCGCAATCTCTCTCACAACAGAGTCAGCGCCTTTCCACTCGATTGCTATCCGGCTGGGTCGCGATTATATCGAAATGACGCTTTACGATTTGAGCGGTAAGAGCCTGGCAGGAACGGCTCATCATTTTCCTTACTCAAATCAGCAGGAACTGCTCGACGGACTCTCGGAGCATATCCGCCAGTTTATCAGTGCGAATCAATCCATCCTGAAAGAACTCATTGCATTCGGCATCACTCTCCCCGGACTCATCGACCCTGAAAAAGGGATTGTAGAGTACATGCCAAATATTACAATTGAGTCTCCTCTGGCGCTTGCCGATATCATTACGGATAAATATGGGGTGTCTTGTTTCGTCGGGAATGACATCCGTGGACTGGCTCTGGCCGAACACTACTTTGGCGCAAGTCAGGACTGCAGAGATTCGATTCTTGTCAGTGTCCATCGTGGTACAGGGGCCGGAATCATCGTCAATGGTCAGGTTTTCCTGGGTTATAACCGAAATGTAGGTGAAATTGGTCATATCCAAATCGATCCTCTCGGTGATAAGTGCCAGTGTGGCAATTTCGGTTGCCTTGAAACTGTTGCAGCCGATCCAGCAATTATCCGCCACGTTCAGGCATTGCTTGATCAGGGCTATCCAAGCAGCCTGCAGAAACTGGAAGACGTGACCATGCCGGCGATATGTGAAGCGGCGAATCAAGGTGATGAGCTTGCAACACAAGCGCTGGTGAAAGTGGGGAACCAGCTAGGCAAAGCGCTGGCGATGACAATCAACCTGTTCAATCCGCAAAAGATTGTTGTTGCAGGCAACATTACACTCGCAAAAGATATTGTTTTCCCGGCAATCAGACGTTGTATCGAAACACAATCACTGTCTACCTTCCACCAGTCACTGCCAATTGTGGAGTCCCAGCTCTATACGCAACCCACAATCGGAGCATTTTCGATGATCAAACGTGCGATGCTCAACGGAGTTCTGTTGCAACGCCTACTTGAAGATTAAAAACAGTTACAATTAGAAAACTATTATGTTGACAGGGTATGTCTTTTTTAAGGCATACCCTGTGTTATATTCGGCCCAACAAATGCAACCAATTGAAATGATATCATTTCTTATTGCTCTGGATACGAAGCTTTCTTATGGATCTGATTTATATCATTGCTGCTTTTCTGGCAGGTTATTTAGCGCTTAGAAGCAAACTCCCTCCGTTAGTCGGATTCCTGGTCGCAGGATTTGTACTGAACTCTTTCGGCTATTCAACCACTCCCGTGATTAGTGCCATTGCTGATCTCGGGGTCACCATCCTTTTGTTTTGCATCGGTCTGAAGCTGGACATTAAAACCCTGCTGCAAAAAGAAGTCTGGGCCGGAGCGACGATACACAACATTCTCACGACAGCTATCTTTACCTTTACCCTCTTCGCCCTCAAAACCTTAGGGCTGGGTATCCTTGAGAATCTGGAAATCGCACAACTTGCTTTACTCGGCTTCGCGCTTTCATTCTCCAGTACTGTATTTGCAATCAAGGCGTTACAAGAGAAAGGTGAACTGAATGCGACCTATGGTACCCTCGCCATTGGCGTACTGGTTATGCAGGATATTTTCGCGGTCATTTTCCTGACCGCTTCAACTGGCAAATTACCCGAAATCACTGCACTGGCACTGTTTGCCTTACCCTTACTCCGTCCCTCTCTGTTCAAGATTCTGGATAAAGCCGGACATGGAGAAATGCTGGTTCTCTATGGCATTTTTCTGGCTCTGGTTGCCGGAGCCGGGCTCTTCAGTCTGGTCGGCATGAAGGCAGATTTGGGGGCTCTGGTACTGGGAATGCTGCTGGCAGCTCATCCCAAATCGTCCGAACTGTCGAAGTCACTCTTTAACCTGAAAGAACTGTTACTGGTTTTCTTTTTCCTGAACATCGGACTTGCAGAATCGCCCACCTGGGAAGGGTTCCTGTTAGCACTGCTGCTCTTGTTGCTGCTGCCGCTGAAGGGATTACTTTACTATCTGGTATTCCATAAGTTCCATTTCAGGGTCCGGACTTCATTACTCGGCACACTCACACTGTTCAACTACAGTGAGTTTGGTCTGATAGTGGCCGGACTTGCCTATCAGCTTGGCTGGCTGCCGGGCGACTTTTTGGTCGCCATTGCAATTGCCGTGTCACTGTCCTTCTTGTTGTCCGCTCCGCTGAACAGCCTGAGCCACCGAATCTATCTGGAAAGTACCCGATGGCTGAAGGAATTTGAGCCGGAAAAACTGAATCCGAATGACCGGCTCATCGACTTAGGAAAGAAACAAGTCCTTATCCTTGGGATGGGCAGAATCGGCACCGGGGCTTATGAAGAAATGGTTCACCGCTTCGGTCCCCAGGTCGTCGGTATCGAAAACCGCGAAGAGGCCGTAGAAAGCCATGTTCAGGAAGGCCGTCACGTCATCCTTGGGGATGCAACCGATCCGGATTTCTGGGCACGGGTGATTTCGCGTCACCAAACCCGCCTGATCCTGTTGGCGATGCCTCACAGTCAGGCAAACACTGTTGCTCTTGAGCAAATCCGCCAGCTTGGCTACAAGGGAAAAATCGCAGCGATTGCGCGGTATGAAGATGAAGAAGCAGCACTCCTCGAACAGGGTGTTGACGCGGCCTTCAACATCTACCGGGAAGCCGGTAACGGTTTCGCCCGGCATGTCTGTGAATCAATCACCGCAGATATCAAATCCTTTTAATTCCTCTGAATTTTCCGAGCGGTCACCAAGGTGGCCGTTCGGATTCCCGCCCAAAAAACCAGCCGATTTTAAAAAAAATTCACCTAAGCCTAATTTTATTAAATATTATTCACCAAAGATGTCTTTTTTACATTGATTGATGGTTTTGGGTTGCTTTTGTTTGTTGAATACGCAATTTTAACAATCAGAACGGAACAAAAGCTGAGGGACAATAACAATACCCTTGCTTCATTCAGGCTTTGTTTCCCCCTATTTAACTATGTGTTGGAGTAGTCAGTATGTGCTCAGTATTCGGGATTCTAGATATTAAAAGTGACCCAACGGCCCTGCGCGAAACCGCGCTGTCAATGTCGAAAAAAATGCGTCACCGCGGACCAGACTGGTCTGGTATTTATTCATCAGATAAAGCCATCCTTGCACATGAGCGTCTGGCTATTGTCGACCTGAACAGCGGTGAACAGCCTCTGTATAACACTGACCGTACTCATGTTCTGGCCGTCAACGGTGAAATCTACAACCATAAAGATTTACAGGCTGAGCTGGCTGCAGACTACTCATTTCAAACCGAATCTGACTGCGAAATCATCCTGGCTCTTTACAAAGAGAAAGGCCCTGAGCTGCTGGACTACCTGAACGGTATTTTTGGTTTCATTCTGTACGATGCAGAAGAAGATGCTTACCTGATTGGCCGGGACCATATCGGTATCATTCCGCTGTATCATGGTCATGATGAACATGGAAACTACTACGTTGCCTCTGAGATGAAAGCGCTGGTTCCGGTGTGTAAAACCATCAGTGAATTTCCTCCGGGTCATTTCCTGTGGAGCAAAAAAGGCGAGCCTGTCCGTTACTACAAACGTGACTGGATGGAATATGGCACGGTCGCCGACGCAGCTACTGACAAAGCGAGACTGAAATCTGCACTGGAAAGTGCCGTGAAACGCCAGCTGATGACCGATGTCCCTTACGGTGTATTGCTGTCAGGCGGTCTGGATTCTTCCGTGATTTCTGCAATCACCAAGCAGTTTGCATCACGCCGTATTGAAGACAACGAACAGTCTGATGCCTGGTGGCCGACCCTGCACTCATTCGCAATTGGCCTGGAAGGCGCGCCGGATCTGAAAGCCGCGAGAAAAGTGGCCGATCATATCGGTACCGTCCATCACGAGCTGACCTACACCATTCAGGAAGGTCTGGACGCGATCCGGGATGTGATTTACCACATCGAAACCTACGACGTCACAACGATTCGTGCATCCACACCAATGTACCTGATGTCCCGTAAAATCCGTGCCATGGGGATTAAGATGGTTCTGTCCGGTGAAGGTGCTGACGAAGTCTTCGGTGGCTATCTGTACTTCCACAAAGCGCCTGACGCTCAGGAATTTCATGAAGAAACCGTTCGTAAGCTACTGGCTCTGAACATGTTCGATTGTGCCCGTGCGAATAAATCTATGGCAGCCTGGGGTATCGAAGCACGTGTTCCCTTCCTGGATAAAGAATTCCTGGAAGTCGCCATGAGCATCAACCCACAGGACAAAATGTGCGGCAACGGCAAGATGGAAAAACACATCATCCGCGAGTGTTTTGGTGACCTGTTACCAGAGTCCGTGGCATGGCGTCAAAAAGAGCAGTTCTCCGACGGTGTTGGCTACAGCTGGATCGACACCCTGAAAGAAGTTGCTGCAGCGAAAGTAACGGATCAGCAACTGGAAACTGCCCGCTTCCGTTTCCCGTACAACACGCCGACCACCAAAGAAGCGTATGTGTACCGTGAGATCTTTGAGGAATTGTTCCCGCTGGAAGACGCAGCCAAATGTGTACCAGGAGGCCCTTCAATTGCCTGTTCTTCAGCCAAAGCGATTGAGTGGGATGAAAGCTTTAAAAACAGCGCAGACCCATCCGGCCGGGCAGTTGCAGCCGTACACAACGAAGCCTATCAGAAGGCTTAAGACCGAGCGTTACTCCATCCAAGAGCGCGTCCGCCTTTGCTTGCCTTATCTCCGCTTGCGAAGGCTATCTCAAAGGGGCCAGGGAGGCCCCTTTCCCCCTTTCTGACATCCCAGAAAGTTCTCAGAAGCCCCAAATAAGAGTGACAAAAAAGGAGCCATCGCTGGCTCCTTCTGTCGTCACTGATCGTTGAACTTACACGTCGTAAGTTGTGGATGCAGTGTCACCACCTGTGCCGGTCCAGTTGGTGTGGAAATACTGGCCACGAGGCTGGTCGATACGCTCATATGTATGCGCACCGAAGTAGTCACGCTGTGCCTGCAGCATGTTTGCCGGCAAGCGTGCAGTTGTATAGCCATCCAGGAAAGTCAGTGCTGATGTCAGACATGGCATTGGCAGGCCGATTTCCAGAGATTTCGCTGCAACTTTACGCCATGACTTCATGCTGTTGTCCAAAATCGCTTTGAAGTACGGATCTGAGCCCAGGAATGCCAGAGACGGTGCATTTTCGAAAGCATCACGGATATTGCCCAGGAATGCAGAACGAATGATACAGCCACCACGCCACATCAGGGCAACATTACCGTAGTTCAGGTTCCAGTTGTTCTCATCAGAAGCCTGACGCATCAGCATGAAGCCTTGTGCGTAAGAGATAATCTTCGATGCCAGCAGTGCCTGACGAACTGCTTCCAGCCACTCGGCCTTGTCACCTTCCACCGTACCAACAGTCTTGTTGAACAGCTTCTCGGCTTCTTCACGCTGATCTTTCAGGGAAGACAAGCAGCGCGCGAACACAGACTCAGTGATCAGCGTCAGCGGGATGCCCATGTCCAGTGCATTAATGCCTGTCCATTTACCCGTACCTTTCTGACCGGCTGAGTCCATGATTTTCTCAACCAGCGGCTCACCATCTTCATCACGATATGCCAGAATATCGGCTGTGATTTCAATCAGGTAGCTGTTCAGCTCCGTTTCATTCCAGTCACGGAAAGCCTGTTCCATTTCATCATGTGTCATGCCCAGACCGGTCTTCATGAAGTGATATGCTTCGCTGATCAGCTGCATGTCACCGTATTCAATTCCGTTGTGGACCATTTTCACAAAGTGACCGGCACCGGATTCACCAACCCAGTCACAGCAAGGCTCACCCTGTTCAGTTTTAGCTGCAATCGCCTGGAAAATTGGCTTCACGAACGGCCATGCTTCAGCATCGCCACCCGGCATGATAGAAGGTCCGAAACGCGCACCTTCTTCGCCACCGGAAACACCGGCACCGATGAAACGCAGGCCTTTTTCTTTCAGGTAATCAACACGACGGATTGAATCCGGGTAGTTTGAGTTACCGCCATCAATGATGATGTCGCCTTTGTCCAGCAGCGGGATCAGTTGCTCAATAAAGCTGTCAACCACATCACCGGCACGCACCATCAGCATGATTTTGCGCGGCGCTTCCAGTTTGTCCACCAGCTCCTGCAGGCTGTAAGCACCTTCAATGTTGGTGCCTTTTGCAGGGCCGTTCAGAAATTCGTCGACTTTGGCAGCTGTACGGTTATGCGCAACGACCTTAAAACCATGGTCATCCATGTTCAGGATCAGGTTCTGGCCCATCACGGCAAGGCCGATTACACCAATATCACCTTTCATTCTTTTATTCTCCAATCGCTAACTTACTGGCTGCTACTGCATCCAAATACCATTCTGTTTTACCGTTACGGGCCTGAATTTTTGCGGCCGGGTAAGGCAGGGTCTCGGCAGGTTGCGTGTGGATTTCTTCCACAATCTCAGTTTTTCCTGCACCGATAACCAGATAAGAAATACGTTTTGCGGCTTCCAGCACACGCGCAGACTTACTCACACGCAGCTGACCGCTTTGCGGATGAGGTGCCACTAAGCTCAGTGCAGGCTCATCATAATTTGTCTGTCCCGGGAACAGAGAAGCCGTATGGCCGTCATCACCGACGCCCAGCAAAATCCAGTCAAATACCGGCACACCGTTTTCAGACGGGATAACTGCTGCCATTTCTTCAGCAAAGCGCTTGGCTTCAGCCTGAGGTTCATCCTCACCCCGGATGCGGTGAATATTTTCTGCAGGAATTGTGACGTGATCAAACAGCAGTGCCTGTGCACAACCATAGTTGCTTTCTGCATCATCCGGCGCAACGCAACGCTCGTCACCCCACCAGAAATGCAGATTTTTCCAGTTCACACCTTCGGCATACGGGGCTTGTGCCAATGCCGAAAATAGTTGCTTCGGCGTGCTGCCACCCGAAAGCGAAATATGAACCGGCGTATTCTGCTGGCTGATGGCCATCATCTCATCAGCCAGATTTTGAACAACCGCTTCCGCATTGTCATGAATTTTCAGCTCAGTCATGATTAAAGCTCGCAATATTCAGTGTTGGTCAGGTTTGAACACGGGAAACGCCAGGCACGATTGTCACGGGCCAGCAGCTCATCCGCTTCCTTCGGTCCCCAGGTTCCGCAAGCATAGCCAAACAGCGCATGCGGGTCCTGATTAAACGACAGGATAGGCTGTACATAGCGCCAGCAGGCTTCAACCGCATCGCTACGGGCGAACAGGGTTGAATCGCCACCCATTGCATCCAGCAACAGACGCTCATAGGCAGTCAGAACGTTGCTGTCCACCAGTTCGTCGTAACGGAAGTCCATCGCAACTTCCTGGGTTTTAAATCCTGCGCCCGGACGTTTCAGGGCGAAGTTCATCAGAATGCCTTCATCCGGCTGAATGCGAAGCACCAGCTTATTATCCGGAGCGTCTTTGCCGAATACCGGGTGAGGTGTTTTCTTAAAGTGAATGACAACTTCAGTGACACGGGTCGGCAGGCGTTTGCCGGTACGGATGTAGAATGGCACACCATTCCAGCGCCAGTTGTTGATGAAAGCTTTCAGGCCCACGTAAGTTTCGGTACGGGATTCTTCAGACACACCCGTTTCTTCGCGGTAACCCGGCAACTCTTTACCACGCAGCTCAGAGGCTGTGTACTGCCCCAGCACCAGATTCTGACGCAGGTCTTCATCAGACAACGGCTGCAGGCTGTTCAGCACTTTGGCCACTTCATCACGCATCGCGTTACCGTTGATTGCTGAAGGGGGTTCCATCGCAACCATCGCCAGCACCTGAAGCAGGTGGTTCTGAAGCATGTCACGTACAGCACCGGCGTTATCGTAATAACCGCCACGTTCTTCTACTCCGAGAAATTCTGCGGCTGTAATTTCCACATAATCAATGAAATTACGGTTCCACAACGGCTCGAACATACCGTTCGCAAAGCGGAAAACCAGCAGGTTCTGTACCGTTTCTTTCCCAAGGTAGTGGTCAATCCGGAAAATCTGACTTTCCTTGAAGTGCTTATGCAGCTTCTTATCCAGTTCCTGAGCCGTTTCCAGATCATATCCAAAAGGCTTTTCAATGATCAGGCGTTTCCAGCCGGTACTTTCATCGTTCAGGCCATGGGCCGCGAGACTGGCTGGAATCACATCGTACAGACTTGGTGGCGTGGCGAGATAGAAGAGGCTATTACGGGGTGCATCTGATTGAGCGGCTTTTTCTTGCAGTCGTTGTTGCAACTTACCATAGTCATCACAATCAAGCGTGTTGATGGCCTGATAACCAACATGCTGACAAAACTCGGCCAGCTTCTCAGGATCGGTCTTCTCGGTTTTCAGCAGAGAGGCCCGAACTTTTTCTCTGTATTCTTCATCGCTGTGAGCGGTACGGCTGACGCCAAGGATAGAGAAATCAGAAGGTAACATCTGATTGACATACAGATGATACAGCGCTGGGATAAGCTTACGATATGTCAGATCGCCTGAGGCGCCAAAAATAACGATATCGCTGTTTTCAGGTATGACCATGTTCTTTTTCTTTCCCTAACAGGTGTACAGGTTTGACGGGTTGAAAGTCCGGCAAAGCATAACATTCAGAACGACAGTATGCCGATGTCCTGGCCTCTCAATTTAATAGCCAAAGCCTATCAAAATGGGGGGTTACCCAGGGTGAAGCACACTATAGCTGCATTTGTCACAAAGTTACATCCCGCTAATTCTATCAATTGACGTAAAAACTGAAACATCAAGGCCTGATAAAATATCTCACTGCGCGTTTACAGTCAGAACCCATCCTCTGTACGATGAACAGAGCTGATCCGAAATCACCTGAAAAACAAGAAAAATGCACTTAAAATACTCAAAACAAGCCAGGTCGATTTTTTCACCCGCCCCAAAAAATCTGCCCTGAAACCCGATTTCCTCTGATGCGGACACTGTGAGGTCCAGTCAAAAATCACCCTGTTCCGCTCTTTTTCATCATGACGTGCTACTGGCGCTTATTCGGAGATTTTCTGAAAGTAATTAACAAAACCTATCATGACGAAATCGTTTGCTTGCATTTTCCAGTGAGATTCACCGTACGAATTTGTCATTTCTTTCATCACCAGATAGCAAAAAACCGTCAAAATGACGGTTTTTTACAAGCAGATTTTCAGACTGGATTAACGTTCCCAGTAGGCCTCTTCCAGACTGTCTTCCCGCTCAGGCAAACCACGCGACAGACGAGGTGAATGCTGCGCCAGTACTTCATAACTGACCCGGTTCGAGTACAGGCAAATCTGGGAGAATGACGAATAAGTCAGGAAATCGTAACTGTGCTTACTGGATTTCGGCACATTTTCTTTGTGATAGCGATTAGCAGCCATATCGTGAAGCAGCGCAGACAACGCACCGTCCCCTGCACCATTGGTGTTCTTGATGCGCTCAGGTCCACCCATGTAAGGCGCAATGTGCGAATACACCCGGATCGGCGTCTCACAGCCCGCTTTCATCATTGGACGACTGAATTCATAGCGATTGAACTCAGGAATTTCACCCGGCAGCAACGGCAGGCTGGTTTTACGCTTGGTGCTCTCTTCTGTATAACCCGCCGTATACAAACCGACCGGTCCAGCCGTACATAAAACAAAATCAACCCAATCCAGCGCTTTGTCGGCGGCCTGCAGCGGATCAGAATACCCGGTCAGGGCTTCCGCTTCGTCTTCGTTCATCGCGACAACGGTGACATGCTCCTTCAGAAAATCACGCCACCACTGAGGATCATCCGCAATTACAAACTTGGTTCCCAGCGTGAGGACAACAGGCACATCGTATTTTTTCGCATATTCGATAGCACGCATTGTCGCTTCCGGCATCGGATCGCCTTCTTTACAGCGAACCAGATACGCCGTCAGAACCAGCGCTGAAGCACGCTCAAAAATGGATTCAGAAATGTTGTCTGGCTCCAGCTGGTTCATTCGTCCTTCGTTAATGGCAAATGTGCGCTCGCCATCGGGAGTGATCAACGCAAAACAACGTCCGATCGGGCCATCCACAGGCTGAAGATGGTTCAAATCCATACGGCTGGAGGTATTTACCAGATACCGGTAGGCATAACTGCCAATCTGAATATCCTGGCTCATCACCCCAAGAAGAACCGACTTGTCATCAGCCAGCACAGAATAATTATGGAGCGTATTACCAATGGTACCGCCGGCAAACTCATGACGAATCAGATCATTCTCTTTCAGTTCACGGTACAGTGCTTCGGCTGCATCTTCAGCAATCACCAGAGAATGGCCTTTGCTGAGCGAGTAACGACTCAGGAATTCATCATCCACACAGGCTTCAATATCTACCAGGGTCTGATCAATACCGACGACATGCGTACGGGCAAGAGGTCGCGAGCTGGCCTGAGTCAGAAGGGGATCTCGGGCATGAACAGGAAAATAGTGTTTTGATTTACGTTGACCAGGAAATTTCATGATATCGCGCTGCCGGATAGAAAAAACTTGCGGATGATATCACAAAATATAGTCCAATGAAGAAATCGCTCGCACAATTAGTGCGAGCCGAATCATAGTATTTGTAAAAGTTAAGAAAAGGTTACCAGTTTTGAATTTGCTGCTGGACCAAAGCTTCCATCATTCCGATGTGCGCCGAGCTGTCGTTCAGACACGGGATAAGATTGAATTCCTTACCGCCTGCTTTCAGGAAAGCTTCTTTGCATCCTTCTGCAATTTCTTCAATGGTTTCCAGGCAATCCACCGAAAATGCCGGACAAACCACATCCAGCCGTTGTACCCCTTTTTGGGCCAGCTCAATGATTGTCGGCTCTGTATAAGGCTTGAGCCATTCTTCCCGGCCAAAAATCGACTGATAACTCATGCTCATTTTCTCACGAGGCATTTCCAGAGATTCGGCAAGCAATGCTGTAGTTTCATTGCAGTGAACCGGGTAAGGGTCACCCAGATCCGCGTATCGTTTGGGGATGCCGTGATAGGAACAAAGCAAATAATCGGGCTCTCCCTGCTTGGCCCAGAAATCAGAAACAGATTCTGCTAAAGCCTGAATATATGCCGGATGATCCTGATAATGATTGATGAACCTCAGTTCCGGCAGATAAGCGGTCTGCTTCAGACTGGCTGCAATTTTGTCGAACACAGCAGCAGTAGTCGTGCGTGAATACTGCGGATACAAAGGCAGAACCACAATTTTACGGCAGCCCTGATCACTGAGTTTTGCCAGCGCAGACTGAATCCCGGGATTACCATAGGTCATTCCCAGAGCCACAGGAATACCCAGTCTCGCTTCCAGCGCATCCCGCTGACGCTGGGAATACACCATCAGCGGTGAACCTTCTTCCATCCATACGGACTGGTACAGTTTTGCTACTTTCGGAGAACGAATGGGCAGGATCGCACCAAACAGAACCGGACGCCAGATCCAGGGGGACAGATCAACGACACGAGGATCACTCAGAAACTCTGCCAGAAACCGTTTCACGGCAGCAGGTGTTGCTTCATCCGGCGTACCCAGATTCACTAAAAGTACACCAATACCTTGATTTTCCATCTTCACCTACAGGTCATACTCATCTTCTTTCGCCTGAACAGTGTACCATTCCGCGATTGATTTGCATTATCGGACAAAAAAAAGCGAGGGGTGATTCACCCCCCGCTTTTCACTGTGCTGTCTGCCTGCGGTCACAATACTGCAGGGCGTGATATCACATTACTTCGACAGTGCTGCTGACAGCTCTGCACTTACATCCGCAACTGGCTGAGTGCCGTCAATCTTGATGTAAGTCGTGTTGCCTGCTTCCGCTTCTTTGCTGTAGTAGCTGATTAGTGGTGCCGTTTGATTGTGGTAAACACCTAGGCGCGCGCGAACTGTTTCTTCTTTGTCATCTTCACGAATCACAAGCTCTTCGCCAGTCACGTCATCTTGACCTTCCACTTTTGGCGGATTGTAAACCGCGTGGTAAGTACGGCCTGATGCCAGGTGAACACGACGACCAGCCATACGCTCAACAATCACGGTGTCCGGAACATCGAATTCAATCACATAATCCACGTCAACACCGATTTCTTTCAGGCCATCAGCCTGAGGAATCGTGCGTGGGAAACCGTCCAGCAGGAAGCCTTGTGCACAGTCGTCTTCAGCAATACGCTCTTTGACCAGACCCAGAATAATATCGTCAGACACCAGTTGACCTGCGTCAATCACGGCTTTCGCTTGCTTACCCAGCTCAGTACCCGCTTTGATTGCCGCACGCAGCATATCACCAGTCGAAATTTGAGGAATACCAAACTTCTCCATAATGAATTGTGCCTGTGTGCCTTTACCTGCACCTGGAGCGCCCAGAAGAATGATGCGCATCTTGATCCCCTTTTCTAGAAATTAGCCGGAGTTTTGGAAAGTCAGAAAAATACACTGATTAGACCATACTCGCAAGTCCGCTGCCGAAACAGCCCTGAGTTTACATTCTTTATCAGCATACTCTTTGAAGCAAAACGGGCGCTAACCTGCGCCCGTTTGGTTTTCATTACTGAGCCAGCAGCTTATTTACTGCCGACAGGAACTGCGACGGGTCTTCCATCGACCCACGCTCCGCCAGCATCGCCTGACCAAGCAGCATTTCAACCCAGCGGCCGAAAGCTTCTTCATCGGCTTCATCTGCCATCCGGTTCACCACCGGATGATTTGGATTCAGCTCAAAGATGTATTTCACTTCAGGCGCCTCATGGCCGGCAGCCGCCAGCAGTTTCGCCATCTGTGTTCCCATCTCATTTTCGTCCGTGACCACTACAGCAGGCGTATCCTGCAGCTTGAAAGTGGTACGAACGTCCTGCACACGCTCACCCAGATAAGCTTTGGTGCGCTCAACAACAGACGCAAAGGCTTCTTCCGTTTGCTTCTGTGCTTCTTTTTCTTCCTCACCATCAAAGCTGGACAAATCCAGACCGGCTTTGGTGATGGACTGGAACTGTTTCCCGTCGAACTCAGGCAGGTAACCCATCAACCACTCGTCGATCCGGTCATGCATCAGCACCACTTCCAGACCCTTCGTGCGGAACTGCTCCAGATGAGGGCTGTTCTTCGCGGCATTGAAGCTGTCTGCCGTGATGTAGTAAATCTTGTCCTGACCTTCTTTCATCCGGCTGACGTAATCGGCCAGAGACACCGTTTGTTCAGCGGTATCGTTGTGAGTCGTACTGAAACGCAGCAGACCGGCAATTTTTTCACGATTCGCGAAGTCTTCTGCCGCACCTTCTTTTAGTACCTGGCCGAACTCTTTCCAGAAACGCTGATATTCGTCTTCTTTCTTCGCCAGTTTTTCCAGCATCGACAGTGCACGCTTGGTGCAGGCTTTACGCAGTGCCTGAGTCACTTTGTTATCCTGCAGGATCTCGCGGGAAACGTTCAGCGGCAGGTCATTTGAATCAATCAGGCCGCGCATAAAGCGCAGATACATCGGCATGAACTGTTCCGCGTCATCCATGATAAAGACGCGCTGTACATACAGTTTCAGGCCGTGCTTGCTGTCACGGTTATATAAGTCAAAAGGGGCTTTTGACGGAATATACAGCAAGCTGGTGTAATCCTGCTGACCTTCCACACGGTTGTGGCTCCAGCTCAGTGGTTCAGCATAATCATGAGAGACGTGCTTATAGAATTCCTGATATTCTTCATCAGAAATCTCAGATTTACTGCGGGTCCACAGCGCCTGTGCCTTGTTGACCTGCTCCCATTGCTTACCCGTTTCGTTGCCTTCCTCATCGCGTTCAGCCGTTTCCATCAGCACCGGAATGCCAATGTGATCCGAATACTTGCTGATGATATTGCGCAGACGGTATTCACTCAGGAATTCTTTTTCATCTTCACGCAGATGCAGAATAATTTCGGTCCCGCGGGTCGACTTCTCGATATCTTCAACCGTGTAATCGCCTTCACCGGTCGAATGCCAGCAAACAGCCTGCTCAGCTGACGCACCTGCTGCACGGGTATTGACCGTCACAGCATCAGCAACAATAAAGGAAGAATAGAAACCCACACCAAACTGACCAATCAGTTGCGAGTCTTTACTCTGCTCTTCACTCAGCTTGGCGAAAAAGTCTTTCGTCCCTGATTTGGCAATGGTACCCAGGTGTTCAATCACCTCATCACGGGTCATCCCGATACCATTGTCGCTGATCGTGACTGTCCCAGCTTTTTCATCAAATGACAGACGAACAGCCAGCTCGCCATCATTTTCATACAGCTCAGGGGCAGAAAGCGCACGGAAACGTAACTTATCCGCCGCATCGGAAGCATTGGAAATCAGCTCCCGTAAAAAAATCTCTTTATTTGAGTACAGTGAATGAATCATTAAATGAAGTAATTGCTTCACTTCAGATTGAAAGCCACGTGTCTCTTTATTCTTTTCCAGGGTTTGCTCGCTCATTTGAACTCCGTAATCCATGTTTACGTCATTACTGACAACTAGATATGGGCTCGCCACTCATTTTCAAGACCTGTCGGCTAATTTTCTGTCCGATCGTCCCTGAACGGCTCATACTGATGACAGAGTTCCGGAAAAACAAATCACACTGAATGAATAGGTTGGGAATGGAACAAGCGCATTGTAAATTTCTGATTGGACAACGATTTATATTTTCACCGAACCACAACAGTCTGGTTGACAATACTCAGTCTGAAGACACCATCCATTTAGGCATCAATGAAAGCCGGGCCTTACACCGGATGCTGACTGAGCCAGGCACCATTATTTCCCGGCAGGAAATGCATGACTATATCTGGCGGGATCAGGGATTCGAAGTGGATGATTCCAGCCTGACCCAAGCCATTTCAACCCTGCGGCGATATCTGCAGGATTCAACCCGCTCTCCTGCCTTTATCAAAACGATTCCGAAACGCGGCTACCAGATGATTGCCAGTGTCGATCGCATTGACGACCGCCCGGCCGAATCCGGTGAAATACAGCAAAATGATCCGGAGCCGGAGGCGATTCTCAACTCGCACATCATTATCGCTGCCACAACTGCGCCAACAGACAAGCAGATAGCAGACACTGATGCCGTTCAGGTTAATCCTGTGATTTCAACCGCTGCGACTATGCCCGAAAACAAAATATCCGGACACAAGCAGCATCGTTACCGACTCACTCTGGTGACTGCCCTGCTGCTCTGTGTCGTGCTGCCACTCTGGGCTTATTTTAGTCCACCGCCAACCTCAAGTGCTTTCTATCCGGCGTTCAGTTATCAGGGGATACCGATGCTCATCCCCAGTGAAACGGTCATGACAGACGCCTGGTATCCGCTGATCAGACAATGTATTGCAGCCCATATCCAAACGCACGGCAAAGCATCCGCGCCAGCCCGGGTCATTGTCACCGGCGGAAGACATAATCAGCTTTGGATAAACCTGATATATGGAACCGCGGACTACCGGAACAACATGACACTCACCATTGTGACACTGGACAAGGAAAGGGAGCAGCCATGTCGCGTTCAGTAACCCGTTCAAATTTGAAGCGAGCATATGTTCCGCTGCTGTTGCTGGCTTTTATCACACTGATGTTCCTCGGCAGCCTCTATTACTATTTCAAAAGCGATCACCGGATAAACCGTTTTCTGGCATCCCATGACTGGGAGTCCTACACCGTCACCAACGTGGCTTCAACGGAAGCGCCTGGTCTGGGGCGCTTGAAAAAAATTACCGAAAAAAGCCAGGTTCTGTTTTTGCCGAATCACAGCTATTCACGAGTCACCCGCATGAGCATGACCAATCAAAGTCGTATTCAATTGCATCTGACGATCACAGAGTCCGGCTATTGGGAAGTCAGCGGCGGTTATCTGCAGGTTCGTCCGAAGCAATTCAGCAAGTTGAAGACCGGGGATGAGAACGCTTTCAGCAATGAACAAATCATGTCTGTTTATCAATATTTTCAGGCAAATGCTGAACAGAGTAACCGGGTTGATATTTTGAGCGAGTATTCAGTTCTGCTCACCGGATTAAATACCCGCTCACAAGTCCTGAATGCGGCTCCTTAACGAAAAAAGCCGACGATATACGTCGGCTTTCAATGTATGACTGACTCAAAAGATTTAATACAGCTTCTGCCGGCCAGCTATTGAGTGTGACAGAGTTGTCCCATCAACCAGCTCCAGCTCACCACCGACCGGGACACCATGTGCGATTCGGCTGGCAGGCACCTGATAGGCCTGACACAGCTCAGCAATATAGTGCGCGGTAGCCTCTCCTTCAACCGTCGGGTTGGTTGCCAGAATCAGTTCGGCAATCTGCTCGTTCTGCAATCGGTATTCCAGCATATCCAGCCCGATATCACTCGGACCGATTCCGTCCAGTGGAGACAGATGCCCCATCAGCACAAAATAACGGCCGGAAAACTGACCGGTTGCTTCAACGGCCATGATATCTGCCGGGCTTTCCACCACACAGATCTGCCCACTTTCCTGGCGGCGCGGATTCTCACAAATTGCGCACACATCTTCTTCTGTAAAAGTGCGGCAATCGCGGCAATGGCCAATCTCAGTCATGGCTTTACCCAGCATATCAGCCAGCTGCAAGCCTCCCTGACGGTTTCGTTGCAGCAGGCTGAAAGCCATACGCTGTGCAGACTTCGGCCCGACGCCGGGCAAGCAGCGCAGCGCGTCCATCAACTGCTCAAGTAACGGACTGATGCGCATTGATTAGAATGGCATCTTAAAGCCGGCTGGCAGGTTCATACCACCTGTCACGCTGGCCATTTTTTCTTTCTGGGCTTCTTCGATGCGGCGTGCAGCATCATTGAATGCAGCTGCAATCAGATCTTCCAGCATATCTTTGTCGTCTTCCATCAGGCTGTCATCCAGCTCAACACGACGCACGCTATGGCTGCCAGTCAGTGTCACCTTCACCAGGCCGGCACCAGCTTCACCAGTCACTTCCATGTTGGCGATTTCTTCTTGCATCTTCTGCATGCGCTCTTGCATCTGCTGCGCCTGCTTCATCATGTTCGCCATACCACCTTTACCAAACATATCTTCTCTCTCTATGGGTCTGGTTAATTTATTAGACGGGTCTTACGCTTTCTTCATCCAGTACAGCACTGAATCGCTGACAGATGAAGGAAACGTTCGGATCCTGCTGCAGACTGACTTTAGCCTGATCCAGTTTTTGCTGATAAATGAACTCCCGCCACTCCAACGGCGATCGTCCTTTATCACTGAGTTCTATCTGTAATTCTATCTCTTGTCCCAGCATCTCAGCCAGTGCCGCGCTCAATTGCGCTCTGGCTTTCGGCGTATCCAAATGCTGCTGAGACGGGCGCAATTGCAGAGTAAGCTGCTGCTCTTCCAGCGACATTGCAGAATTCAATGCTAATTGCTGAACAAGACGGTCAACATTCAGCTTCGTCACCATGTCGGACCAACTATCCTGATTTGCCGCTTCACTGACAAGCTGTTTTGCCATTTCAGGCGTTTTTTCGTGCTCCAGCGCTTGCTTCAGTGCTGTGGGTGCAACCACCACTTCAGGCTCATGATCAACTTCAGGCTGACTGAGCGGCTGCCACTGATATTCTTCAGCCGGTTTCGGCTCTGAAGGTTGCGATGCGTTCCCCGGCGCCATGGGTTGTCCAGCCTGCTGAGGTCGACGACCTGCATGCTGACTCGAAATCCGGTCAAGCACACTGACAGCAGGTTTTCTGACTGACGCCGGTTCAGCCTTTTTTGGCTCGGAAGACTCCTGTCCACGCTTTGTTTTACTGCGCAGCTTATTTCTGGCAGCCAGCAAACCGGAAGCCGGTGATGACGACGGCTGCGTCGGCGCCGGTTCTGGCTGCGGTGCTAGTGTTGGTGCTGGCATTTGCGCTTGCGTTGAGACCGGTACTGATGATGCCCCTTGCACCGGCTCAGCAACCTGTGCCACCTGAGGAGTAGCTGCCTGTGACTGTACCGTTTGCTGAGGTCGTTGCAGCGCTGGTGCAACAGCTCGGACATCCGGCTGATTTACTTGCGGAGCCGAAACTCTGGGCTCAGGTGCAGCGGCAGGCACCGGGATCGACTGCGGCATCAGCGTCCCGGCCGCAACCGGCCGAAATGCAAGCATGCGCAACATCACCATT
This sequence comes from Photobacterium sp. 53610, assembly GCF_036409375.1. NCBI lineage: Bacteria > Pseudomonadati > Pseudomonadota > Gammaproteobacteria > Vibrionales > Vibrionaceae > Photobacterium > Photobacterium sp. 53610. The sequence continues at coordinate 89,476 of NZ_JAXOFS010000004.1, forward strand.
TCCAGCCCGGTCCGACCGTCCGGAGCCAGTGGTAAGTCCTGCCGGCCCTGAAGTGCAATCTGATAATGCAGCTGGACATCCTGAGGCGGCATCACCTGACTCAATTGAACAATTCGGTCCGCATCCGGTAAAGAAGTATCCAGCGAAGCAGGCAAAACCTGATACATAGCGACTCGGTGTAACTGGGCTGCCATTTCACTGAGCAGACTATCCCACGCCACACCAACCGCAGCCAGTTCCGCGAGACATGCCATCGCCGGTTCCGCCTGCCCTTGCGCCATAGCCTCCAGTAGATAGAGCGCCTGCTCCGTGTTGAGTGTGCCCAACATCCCCGCTACGGTATCAGCCTGAACCTGACCATTACCCAGTGCAATAGCCTGATCGGTCAGGCTGAGGGCATCACGCATACTGCCTTCAGCAGCCCGGGCCAGCAAGCTGAGCGCTTTGATCTCGAAGCTGATCCCTTCTTCCGTCAGGACATGATCAAGTTGCTGCTGAATCTGGACATTATCCAGATGCTTTAAATGAAACTGCAGACAGCGCGACAGGATCGTGACCGGCAATTTCTGCGGATCTGTGGTCGCCAGAATAAATTTCACATGCTCTGGCGGCTCTTCAAGCGTTTTCAGTAAGGCATTAAAACTGTGACGAGACAACATGTGCACTTCGTCAATCAGGTAAACCTTAAACCGTCCGCGCGCAGGCTGATACTGAACGTTATCCAGCAGTTCACGAGTATCTTCAACTTTGGTTCTGGAAGCAGCATCAATTTCCAGCAGATCGACAAAGCGTCCCTGATCAATTTCCAGACAGGTATGACACTGCCCGCAAGGAGAAGCCGTAATCCCCTGTTCGCAGTTCAGCCCTTTGGCAAACAGCCGGGCAATCGTCGTTTTACCGACGCCCCGGGTTCCGCTGAACAGATAGGCATGATGAAGTCGGTTATGTGTCAGCGCATTGGTCAGCGCTGTCAGGACATGGGATTGGCCCACCACATCTTCAAATCGATGCGGCCGCCATTTGCGTGCCAGAACCTGATAACTCATGGTGATAAATCCTACAGAACACGATCATTCAGCGGCATCAGAAAGCCTGACTGAATCCAGTCGGTTATGCTAGCACAGGGAGATTCACGGCGCGAGAGAACACAGGAGGAGTTTATCCTTTCAAGTCATTACTGCTATCGTTTTGACCACAAAGATAACATCCCCCCTGCTTGATGGCATTGATTCAGGCTGATTAGTGGCCGTCGAAATCACAAATGCTGAAGACATTCAGACCCAGGCCACGCAGTCGCTGCTGGCCGCCGATGTCAGGCAGATTAATCACAAACGCTGCGTCTTCTACGATACCGCCCAGACGGCGAACCAGCTTGGTGGTTGCTTCAATCGTACCGCCGGTTGCCAGCAGATCATCGACGAGCAGCACCTTATCCCCTTCCACAATGGCATCAGTATGAATTTCCAGCGTATCCTGGCCATATTCCAGTTCATAGCTTTCACTGATGACGTTACGCGGCAATTTACCCGGTTTACGTACAGGAACAAAGCCTACACCCAGCGCCAAAGCTAATGGCGCACCAAACAGAAAACCACGAGCCTCTGTGCCAACAACTTTGGTAATCCCTTTATCGCAGAACTGCTGATGAAAGATCTGCAGGGTTGCCTGATAAGCATCAGGATCTTCCATTAAACTGGTCACATCCCGAAACAGAATGCCTGGTTTTGGGTAATCCGGAATCGTCTTAATACTGTTTTTAATCAGGCTGAAGTCGTCTTGAACAGTTTTTACTTGGCTCATAGTCTCTTCCATCTGCTGTACTGCACACAGCAGGTTATTAAGAAATTTGGTCGCGCATACCCATGCAAATTGGTACGACGAGCGAATTAAGCGCAAATAGTAGTGATTTTTACTGGAATGGGCAACTATCGTACTGCTCTGATTGAGAAAGCAGAGGATGAATCCTTTGATACATCAACAGTCACCGAGATGACAGACCATCCAGCTCCCGGACCGGAAGACGGTTAAACCAAATCAGTAAAATCACTGCAATAACAATCAGCAGGACTTTGACCCAATTCACAGGAACAATAAAGATGGAAAGCGTAAAACTGAGAACTATCATCAAATTCGCCCGTCGCTTGACCTTTGCGCTGATAGCCCGATGCTGATACCAGTTTTCTAAAACAGGTCCGAAATGGGGGTGGCTGTGCAGCCATTTGTGCAGCTTTGGAGAGCCCCGCATAAAGCAGGCACTGGCGAGAAGCAGAAAAACGGTGGTGGGTAAAAGAGGAAGGAAAATGCCCAACACACCTAAAATCACGAAACACCAGCCTGAAACCAGCAATAGCGTTCGCCAGAACAGTTGTCTCACATTCCCTCTCTTTTACATTTGCCTGAGCCGCCTGTGTTACAGACAGATCAATGGCTCAGTATACCCAACCAGGTCAGGCTTGCTGGTAATGTCGGCAACAGCATCGCCACCAGAAAACCAATAAAGTATTTCAGATTATAGGGTTCTTTAAAGTTATGTTCCATTCTATCTTCCTTTCTTCTCGTCTTAAGACACTGAAATGTAATAAAAAGCAGCAATTCAGCCACCTAAAAACCGTTCAGCACTATAAAGCATTCGATAGATTACAAAAACCGACAAAAAGAAGGGTTATTTTGCATCTGGTTTGACTTATATCAGTATCAGAACAGAAATTCAGCATAGACTGTGATCCAGTCTACAATGGAGTGCCACTATGAATAGTGAGTATCTGAAGCAACAAACAATCCGGCTGGAGCAGGAATATGAGGCCCTTTCAGCAAAACTTTATGCTGAATTAGACGCTGCCAGTCTTGTGACAACAGCAGAAAAAACAGCAAATGAGCTTTTGACTTTAGCAGCGCAAAGCATCAATCCTTCGCTGCGTCATAAAGCCAATCGTCTGGAAGCAATCGATGCCGCTCTCTGTGCGATTCGTCTGGACCTCTACGGGGTCTGCGCTGATTGTGAAGAGCCAATAGAAAAAATCATTCTCGATAATGACCCTGCACAGCCGCGCTGTCAGCAGTGCCAGTCTCATAATAAGTACCATCACCAGCGCTGAGTGCCAGTCTGGTGATGGCGTGGTACCCTACAATCGCTTTTAAGGCTGTTTTGCCATCCAGGCTTTAAAGGCGGCTTTTTCTTCTGGTTTTGCTTTGCTATACCACAGCTTAAGCTGTGCTAAGGCATCACCGGATATTTCAACTTTTCCGTCTTGATTCACCTCAACAACGGCCTGTTCCAGATCAACCGCATAGCCTTGCTCGAACGTTATCCCATGCTGGCGGTTATACTCTCCCACCAGCTTTTCCATATCACTGAACGCTGCAATACCATCGCCTTTCATCTCAACGAAAGGTAGTATTTTTTGGCTGCCGCCTGCCTGCGTCATGGTCCATTCCGGACCTTTTTGGAAATAAGCCTGTGCCTGGCTGTAAGCTACCAACGCAGGCAACTCAATATGTACATCCTGTTCTGGCATCACCATCTCAAACAGATACGGGCGGGTTGTATAAATGCTGTTCCGGCTGCCGTTTTTCAGTTCCCGGTCATAACGAAGCACGACCTGATGCTTTCCGGCAGGTAAATCGACTTCAGTCGTCCTGGACCAGAGGGACTGATTCACTTCTTTGCCATCAACCACCAAAAGTTCAATCCCGTCTCCCACAGAGAGCGTTGCCGCCTGTACATTGGCAACCAGCAGAGCTGCCAGAAACGCTAATTTTTTCATCGCCAATCTTCTTTTCGTTGTATGACTTACAAAATCAAATAAGTCTCTTGCCAGAAATTAACCCAGACGTGACTCTAACTCATCTGATTAATCACAATACAAAAAAGCCGCCTAAACGGCGGCTTTTGCAATATCTGTGCGGTAAGAACCGTTCTTAGAACAGAACTTCCATACCAGCGACATAACCCAGGTCGTATTCAGTGTTGTCACCGTCAGCCCAACCCAGCTCAGCATACAGTTTTACGTTGCTGTGCAGCTGGTGAGTTACGTTTGCATAAACGTTGTCAGTCGCTTCGCCACCATCAATATCGCTCAGGTTGTAACCCAGAGCGAAAGTGTTCTTACCCATAGTGTAAGAACCCGCCAGTGAAATAAAATCGACATCCAGAGTCGTTACACCTGCAGAGTTCTCAACTTCTCCATGGCCGTATGAAGCAGCAAGAGAGATAGCCTGAATAACGTACTCAGCTTCTAAGTTATAACCGGTAATGTCTTCACCAGGAGCATTAACGTCTTCTGACGTGTAGTAATAACCACGAACGTCAAGACCGGCAAAACGTGCACCCAGACGTGCGTCAGTGATGCCGCCGTTGTCGTCTGCATTGATGTCGTGAGAAGCGCCAGCGTAGAACATACCATTGTCGTAAACATACTTCACAACTTCGCTGCCACGAGTAGCATCAAAGCCCAGAGCTTGAGTACCCAGCTCGTAGTCTTTACTGATACCTGCATCATCAGAGATCAGGTATTGACGACCAAACGTCAGCGTACCAAAGTCTTTACCTTGGAAACCAACGTACAGCTCATCATTGAAGAAATCTCCAGGCTTACCATTGTTATCTGAGTTATGCAGATCCAGGTTAAAACCTGCAACCACATTCAGGTTGTTGTTGACTGGAATAGTGGTATTCAGCGAGATGTCACCATCATCCAGACGAATGGTAGGGTCTTCATCACCATTTTTTGGTACGATGTCTTGGAACAGCTGAACTTCCGCAGAACCTGACAAGTCGACAATAACGCCGTCTTTGTCAAGCAGGTTGATAGAAGCGTTTGCTGAGCCTGCAGCTACTAGTACAGATAGTGCAATAAGCGTTTTTTTCATGATATCCACTGCCTTTTCTTATGGATGGAATTCCTATTTCCAGAATCCCTATTGCTTTTCTTATTTCCCTTCCCGGCAGGTCACACAAAGCTCAATAAATCAGAGCAAAACTGACCATGCCAAGATGGCGTAACTTGCGGAACTCATCCTGACAGAGAATGAATCGCGATGTCAAATTCTCACACTGTAACAACAAATTTCTTATACTCCATTTATTTTCAATAACTTAAGATCATTAAAGGGCAAAAAATTAACAAAGAATCAAGTATCTCCCACTATTTGCATGTTTCTTAATAGCAATAAAAAACAGCATTTTAATCCCACAAAACCCAGAACCAACAACACAATTCAGAATAAAAAGCCATTAAAAACCACAAATGACAGTCAAATCAATCAATTCACCTGTAACACACCCTTGGTTAAACTGGGGTTCAATCTTATTTCGTGAGGGAAATCTCATTTCATATCAAAAATCCCCTACAAACAACCGGGCATCCCTACAGCAGAGCTTCATGTTATAATGCCCGCCCCTGCCAACATTAAGTTTCAGTCATGTTACACAACCAGATCAAAACTGATATTAAACAGTGCTATGCCAACCTGAGTGCACAATTGGATCACTTTATTCCCCGTCGTGCACAGAATTATCTGGTCGCTGAAATTGCCAAAACACTGGCAGGTGAGTATCACGCCAAAAACAGAATGCTGGTTGCTGAAGCCGGAACCGGCATCGGGAAATCTCTGTCTTATTTGCTTGGATGTATTCCTTATGCACTCTTTAACAATAAGAAGGTACTCATCGCCACAGCAACAGTCGCGCTTCAGGAGCAATTGATTCATAAGGATCTGCCGCTCTTTGCGCAAATTTTTCCCAAAGAATTTAGTTTTATCCTGGCCAAGGGACGTCAACGGTACTGCTGCAGCCACAAGCTGGAAGCCAGTTGTTCAGGACAAGATGACGGTCAGCTGGCGCTATGGCAGGAAAAACCCAAAAAATCAGACCTCAGCCTGCTGAAACGAATGCTGACAGCCTGGCAGCAAAATAAATGGGATGGTGACCGGGACAGCTGGCCAACGGTCATTCCTGACCGTGTCTGGCAGCAAATTGTGTCCGATAAACACAGTTGCCATTCAGGCATGGCCAAACACCGCCACTGTCCTTTTGCAAAGGCGCGGGAGCACCTGGATAAAGCCGATGTTGTGATCGCCAACCATGCGTTATTGATGGCTGATCTGGAGCTGGGTGGCGGCATCATTCTGCCAGAACCCGAGCAGACGATTTATGCCATCGATGAGGCACACAATCTGCCGCAGGTCGCCAGAGACTTTTCTGCTGCTGCCGCCAGCCTGAAGGGTGCCAGCAACTGGCTTGAAAAACTCAATCAGTCGGTCAGTAAACTGGCGGAACTCGCCGACCGGCAAAAGTCCGGACGCTTCCAGACCACGTTGCAAGAGTCGATCCAGCACCTTGTTCCCACACTGAGACAACTGTCCGGCCAGGTCGACCCAGCTGTTTTCAGCAAAGATGGCAGTTACCGTTTTCCCCATGGAGAGCTGCCTGCATGGCTGGCAGAAGAAGCTCAGGGATGCCGGGATGCCAGCAAGAAAGCGCGGCAGTCACTGGCGAAAATTCACGAGATGATCACCGAACGCCTCAAAGATGACGATGTACCGGCACGATCTGCTGAACCGGCACTCTCCGAATCAGGCTTTTACCTGCAACGTCTGGAAAATCTGGAAAAAGTCTGGACCCTGATGGCCCAGCCGGACAAAGATAAAGGCGCCCCTTTAGCCCGCTGGCTTGAAAAAAGCCCGGAACAGGAAGGTGATTATATTGTGCAGGTTTCGCCCCTGGAGATTGGCTACCGGTTAGATCAGTTGCTCTGGAGCCGTGCCGCGGGCGCAATTCTGGTGTCAGCAACCCTGCGTGCGCTCAACCAGTTCAGTTACTTCTGCCGCCAGGCCGGAATTCAGGAAAATGAGGGCGCACGCTTTCTGGCTCTGGCTTCGCCGTTCGATTATCAGAACAACGGACGCTTAGTCATTCCGCAAATGAAGTATGAACCTCAGGCGGATCAGTTCACGGATTTACTGATTGAAACCCTTCCGGAATATCTGGAAGGCGAAACCGCCAGCCTGGTGCTGTTTGCCTCATACTGGCAAATGAACAAAGTCGCAGAGGCCATCCGGCCCCAGTGTAAAAAAAATGGCTGGGCATTGCTGGTTCAGGGGGAAGAATCCCGGACCTCCCTGCTGGAAAAACACAAGAGCCACTGTGAACAGGGCAAAGTCAGTGTGTTATTCGGCACCGGCAGTTTTTCCGAAGGCCTCGACTTACCGGGCCACTTGCTGAGAAATTTAATCATTACCAAGATTCCGTTCGCGGTACCAACCTCACCTGTCGAGGAAGCCCATGCCGAATACATTGAAAGCCGTGGCGGTAATCCCTTTTTACAAATTGCCGTTCCGGAAGCCAGTAAAAAGCTGATTCAATCCGTCGGGAGATTGCTGCGTAAAGAGCAGGACTTTGGTAGAGTTGTCCTGCTCGACCGTCGGGTGATTACACGGCGATACGGTAAAGCACTGCTCGATTCATTGCCCCCATTTAAACGCGTAATTGAACACGCCATCGAACGAAAACGATAATGCATGATTGAAATGATTGACCCGGGCATGATGCTCATCCTCGGTCTGGTTGCTCTGACCGCTGGTTTTATCGACGCTGTTGCCGGCGGAGGCGGGATGCTGACCGTGCCGGCATTACTGTCATTAGGACTGCCGCCGCACATTGCTTTAGGAACCAATAAGCTGGCAGCAACTTTCGCGTCTTCCACCGCTGCGCTGACCTATTACCGGAAGCAGCTGTTTTCTCCGGCTTTCTGGAAAACGTCTTTTCTGGCAACGCTGATCGGCGCCATTGCGGGGACGCTGGTCGTCGATATCATCAGCACAGCCTGGCTGGAAAAAGTCCTGCCGCTGATCATCCTGGCCGCAGCGATGTACACCATCTGGCATCCCCACCCCAAAGGTGACAGCCGTAAACTGCCCACGCCATGTCCGCGCTTTAAACGAAAGCAATGGATACAGGGAACCGGTCTGGGATTTTATGATGGCCTTGCCGGACCCGGTACCGGTGCTTTCTGGACTGTTTCCAATATGGCGCTGTATCGCCTGGACATCCTGCTGGCGTCCGGGCTTGCAAAAGCCATGAACTTCACCAGCAACCTGACCTCACTCGTCACATTTGCCATACTTGGCCATATCAATGTTGCGTTAGGTTTAACGATGGGCGTCTGCCTGATGCTGGGTGCCTATATTGGCGCGCACTCTGCGATCCGTTTCGGCAGCCGGTTTATCCGCCCGGTTTTTGTCACCGTTGTTGTCATTCTGGCCGCCCGGCTGGCATGGCAGGCCTGGCTGTAACACCAAACGATAAGGAGAATATCGTGGCGACCGATCTCAGCCGTCTTTCTGGCCTGGTTGAACAGCTGATCCCGCAGGCCTCCGCACTGGATCATCAGCGTGGAGAAAGCGACAAGCCCCTTTTCGATAATCAGCTGTTTCACTGCCGGGCGCGCCTGTTGCTGCCCTGTATTCGCGAAATCCAGCAGGAAATTGCCGCTTTGATGAAAGAACAGGCTGCGGGGAACTTACAAATCGCCAGAGCCAGCTACGTCTGCGAAAAAATTCTGACTCAGATCCAGGCAATTCAGCGGGAGATGGCCACCAAACAAATTCGTGAAGCAGAACCGAAATACGTGGTGAAACAACGGAAGAGCCTGCATCAGTTGTATGACGATCTGGCTCAGCATCAGGACTGGGAAAGACGACTGTCTGCCATGGTCAAAGACAAAACCTTTGAGCTCGAACAGGCAACAGAAGTCAGCCAGCGGCAACCGCTGCAACAACAACTCATCGCTCTGGAAGGACGGCTGAACCGCTGTCAGCAGGCGATGACCGGGATAGAACAGGCGATCGTCCGCCGGGAACGTCAGGGATAAACCATGCTGCCACTGGTCTACCATCCCGTGTACTCAGAACTGGTTCTGCCGCCAAAACACCGGTATCCCATCACCAAGTACCACAGGTTATTTCTGCATCTCACTCAGGAAATGCACATTGAACAATGGGCCGACGTCCGTTTTTTCCAGCCGGAACCGGTGACGGCTGCAGAACTGAAAACCCTGCATCAGGCCGACTATATCGACAGCCTTGTAAACAACACACTGCCAGCGGCTAAAATGCGTCGTATCGGGTTCCCCTGGAGCCCGCAGCTGATTGAGCGGACACTGACGTCGACCGCCGGTACCCGGCTGACCGTCGAGCTGGCACATCAGCACGGGATCAGCCTGCATCTGAGCGGGGGGTATCATCATGCTCACCACGACTTTGGCAGCGGTTTTTGTCTGGTCAATGACCTGGCCTTTGCAGCAAGGCATGCGTTGACACTACCCGGTATCGATAAAGTGATGATTATTGACTGTGATGTCCATCAGGGCGACGGAACGGCGACGTTACTGGCAGATGACAGCAATATCATTACATTTTCAGTGCATTGCGATAAAAACTTTCCGGCCCGAAAACCCGATTCCGACATCGATCTGGCGCTGCCCCGCGAAACAAATACAGAAGACTATTTATCTGCATTCAGTGCCGTTCTGACGCTGGCTCTGGCCCAGTATCAACCTGACCTGGTGATATACGATGCGGGTGTGGATATCCATCAGGATGACGCGCTGGGTTACTTTCAGGTCACCACAGAAGGCATATTCCGGCGGGATCATCTGGTGATCAGCCATTGCCATGATGCCGGTATCCCGCTGGCCGCAGTGGTCGGCGGCGGCTATCGTGATGACCATCAGCAGCTGGTCAACATCCATGCACAGCTCTTCCTGGCTGCGCTGGCTGTGCATCAGCCACATCACCAGCCGACTCAACCCGGCACAACGAACGATTTTCAGGATATCTGATGACGAAAAAACATGAGAAACCAGCGAACACACCAGCATCCGGGCACCCAGCCCTTGCTGATGCACCGAAAGATGTTCAGTTGGCTGTAGATCTGATTTATTTACTGGAAACCAATGAGATTGACCCCGAAGTGGCACTGTCTGCCCTTGAAATTGTGAAAAATGACCTGCTGACGAAAATGAAACAACATCAATAGCAGGACACCTCATCTGCCCAGGCCGCTCTGAACGAGCGGCTATCTGTTCAGACAGAAATCACAACCGGGCACATTAAGAACGGATGAACTTGTTATAAACAAATAAGACGATAAATGCCCCAACGGTTGCGGTGAAGATACTGCCGATATTCACGCCGGTGACCGGACCGAATCCAATTAAACTGCCAACCCAGCCGCCAACAAAAGCCCCGACAATCCCCAGAGCCATTGTCACGATTAAACCGCCACCATCTTTACCCGGCATCAGCCATTTGGCGAGAGCCCCAGCGATGAGACCCAGAATAATCCAGGAAATAATGCCCATGTTTCGCTCCTCATAAGGTCATGACCCATCTCAGAAGAAGCTTAGCTGACTCTACGCAACCTGATGTATCGAAAATAATGCGAAGAAAAGATTCGTCAGAACCATCACAGTGGATTGCAATCTGATGTATTGCATGAAAAAGGAGGCACCGAAGCGATGACCGGAAACAGTCACTGAAAATCTGAAGTCGCAGAAACAGCCTAGATTCAGGCCGATGCAAACAGGGAGGTTATCTCACGGATAGATGCGGGTTGCTGAGTGCAGTTCACCCGCAGGGTTCAATAGCCATTCACCAGACGCAACCGGTTTGGACGGACTTGTGAGTCGGAGGACAGATTGATGATTTTACCTTCACGGCCAACTTCAGTCCTGGAAGCCACAATCCCAAGCAAAGGTTCCACTTTCATTGGGCTGCGAGTAGCAGGTATCAAATCGATCAACCTGGAAAACTCTTCGAACCCCATGGGCTCAAGATGATTAGGGCGAATTTTCATGTTCATTGCGGTCTTGTACTCCTTTCCCTGGCCGCCATCATCGCAACAGAATATGACAATAAAAAATCTCGATGTGACATTTATGTTAAACGTTAAATCCATGTCAAAAATTGACATAGCCCTCAATAAACTGGCCCTACCAGCTGAGTAAGCAGACCTGCCTCACAAATACCAGATCAATAAAACATCACAAAAACATTTAAATTAGACGCACAACAACTTCGCACTTATGACATTCCGACTGAAATTTTTATGCCTTAAGACTTTCTTAAGTTTCCCTTTCTAAGGTGTTAATACACACCTTCTGAGGGAATATGCGATGGACAATAACAATAATTCTAACAAGTTAACCTTGGTGCATATTGATAAAGATCATCCTTTCCGTGAAAAAACAGAACGTTATGTTGCTTCTCGCTATGCCTCCGCATTTCAGGCCCGAATTCATTCCTTCATGCCGGCTTTCCTGGCATTGGTGGATAACAATGAACAGCTGTTGTCTGTCTGCGGTTATCAGGCTGCCCATACCGGCAACCTTTTTCTTGAACAATACCTGGATCAACCAGCAGAACAGTTGATGTCCGAGCGGTTCGGTCAAGCGATTGTCCGTTCTGAACTGATTGAATTCGGGCAACTGGCGGCATTTTCGAAAGGGATGTCTTACCTGCATTTCACCCTGATTGCCGAGCATCTGGTCCGCTGTGGCTACAACTGGTGTATTTTCACTGCGACCGGCCCACTTCAGGCCATGATGCGGCGACTGGGGCTGAATCCGACAGTACTGGCCGAAGCCACCGCTGAACGCATTCCCAATGCCGATGCTATCTGGGGAACTTATTATCAGCAGCAGCCCAGAATTTCCGGCGGGAGCCTGGCTTCAGGATTAGAGGTGCTGAACCAGCGTCGCTTCCCTGTCCCGCAAGCTTTCGGAGGCCAGGCATGAGAAGCCAGATCATCAAACACCTGTTCCGGTTCGCAGAACAGATGCCCGGGAAAGATGCCCTGCACGGATTCGATTCAGAATCAGGCCAGTCATTTACCGTCAGTTACGGCCAGCTGGCTGAAGAAGTGATGCTGGCTGCCACTCAGTTGAACCAGCTCGGAGCTCAGCATATTGCACTGAGAGCCGACAATGGCATCCAGTGGGCCATTGCAGATTTGGCGGCGATGGCGGCAGACAAAGTGCTGATTCCGGTACCTGCTTTTTTCTCAGAGCAACAGGTTCAGCATATGCTGTCGGAAGCCAGTGTGGATACGCTTTGGGGCAACTGGCCGGCGTATGAGGATTCCTTCCAGACAACGATTGCAGATCTGCCTGTATATAGGTGTGCTTCTTTGAATGCTACGGCCACACAAGTTCACCCCGTACCACCACTGACCGGCAAAATTACCTTTACCTCAGGTTCAACCGGTCAGCCCAAAGGGGTCTGTCTGAGCCAGGAACACCTGCATACGACCAGCCAGGTGCTAGCCGAGCGCCTGTCATCATACGTCCGGCCTCAAAAACACCTGGTTCTGTTGCCTCTGGTAACCCTGCTGGAAAATATTACCGGCCTTTACATCCCGATTCTGATGGGCGCAACCACGGTTATTTTACCCGGCGAACAAGTCGGGCTGTCCGGTTCCAGTCAGTTTGACCCGGCACGATTCGCACATGCCCTGGCCTGCCACTGTCCTGAAAGTCTGGTTCTGACTCCGGCACTGTTGATGGCACTTTGCCAGGTCGCAATCCAGCAGCCTGAACTGGTCAGTCCGCTGAAATTTGTGGCGGTTGGCGGCGCCAGGGTCTCTCCCGCTCTGCTGACTCAGGCCAGAGCGTTGGGCATCCCGGCCTATGAAGGTTACGGACTCTCAGAATGCGGCTCCGTGGTCAGTCTCAACCTGCCCGGTGACGATAAACCGGGCAGCAGCGGCAGACCGCTTCCCCATTGTCAGGTCAGCATTTCTGAATCCGGCGTTGTCCGCGTCAGCGGCAGTACCATGCTGGGATACCTCGGTCAGCATGCCCCCGAACAGAAGATTGATACCGGAGATCTGGGGCATCTGGACAACGACGGCTTCCTGCATATTACCGGTCGGCAAAAGAATCTGCTGATTACGGCTTTTGGCCGCAATGTTTCCCCGGAATGGGTTGAGTCTGAAGCGCAGACTTTCCCGGCGCTCATGGGCATGGTGGTGATCGGTGATGCTCAGACCCAGCTGACCGGCGTGCTGTTTACCCCGTCACCGGCTCACCTATCAGATGCCATCAGCGCACTGAATCAGCGACTCCCGGATTATGCCCGAATCGGCAATCTGGTTGTGCTGGATAAGCCGCTTTCAGCGATTCCGGGACTGATGACTGCAAACGGGCGTCCTAAACGTGACGCCATTCAGCAATTGATTGTGCCTGCACTGGCTGCACTCCCGGATCACTCTGACGACACCAATCATCAGGCGACATCAACCCGAGTGCTGATGGCTACGCACACCGCCGAACGTCTGACACTGACCCCAATTCATCTTCAAGAGGACACAACAATGGGTTCTGGTTTTTTTCATACACTGATCGCCGAAACAGAAGCGGCCCGGAACCGGATGGCTGATGCCCCGATTTTTGCTGCCTGTCAGCAGGGTGCTATCGATCTTACCGGCTACACTGCTTTCCTGACTCAGGCTTATCACCACGTCAAGCACACCATCCCGCTGCTCATGGCCTGCGGCGGCAAGCTAGACGAAAGTTACGAATGGCTGCGCCAGGCTATCGGGCATTACATTGAAGAAGAAATGGGCCATCAGGTCTGGATCCTCAATGACATCAAAGCCTGCGGCGGCGATGCGGAAGCCGTGCGCGACAATCGGGATCAGGGCCGGGTCTGTGCCCCCATCGAACTGATGGTCGCTTATCTCTATCACCAGATTGACCGCCGGAACCCAATCGGATTTTTCGGCATGGTCTGGGTACTGGAAGGCACCAGCGTCAGCATCGGCGGCCAGATTGCACAACAGGTGCAGCAGGTTCTGGATCTGCCGGATCAGGCCATGACCTACCTGAAGTCACACAGTGAACTGGATCAGGAACACATCAAAACGTTCGAGCAGCTGATGAACCAAATCACGGATCCAGCCGATCAGCGGGCCATTATTGAGAGCGCCAACATGGTCTATGACCTCTACGGCCAGATGCTGGCTTCCCTGCCGTTGCCGGGACCGTCATCCCCACAAACACACTGATTGATTGCGCTGATTTAAAAAGGAATATGTGATGGATATCAACGATAAATATCTGGTCTTAACCGGCGCCTGCGGGGGAATTGGTTCAGAGATTGCCAGTGTCCTGGCGCATGCCGGAGCCAACCTGATTCTGGTTGGCCGCAATCTGAGCAAACTCAAAGCCTTGCAACTGTCTCTGCCCCGGGAAACGGCGCACAAAACACTGGTTGCCGATCTGAATACAACGGCCGGCGTTAATGCAGTTCACGACAGCTGCCAGCAATGGAAATCCGAAGGCTTAGGCATTCATGGTCTGATCAACAACGCGGGAAGCAACCAGTTTTCCAGCCTGTCCCAACGAGATGCCGGCAGTATCAGCGAAGAAATTCAGCTGAATCTGACAGTACCGATTCTTCTGAGTCAGCAGGCCATCCAGTGGCTGGCACATCCGGGTCTGATTCTGAACGTCGGCTCAACCTTCTCTGCCATCGGCTACCCGGGCTATACCACCTACTGTGCCGGAAAAGCAGGACTTCACCGATTCAGCGAAGCGCTCGACCGCGAACTGGATGGCACAGGGATCCGCGTGCTTTATCTGGCCCCCCGCGCGACCGATACCGCGCTGAACTCAACCCACGTGAACGAACTGAACCAGCATCTGGGCAATCAGGTAGACCATCCAAAGTGGGTCGCAGAACAGCTCTTGCTCAGCCTGCAACAGGAAACGCCGGTCCGCTGGCTGGGCTGGCCGGAAAAACTCTGGGTCAGAGTCAACCAGATTCTGCCTGCAGCGGTTGCAGGTTCAATACGTAAACAAAGTGCCACGATTCGCCAATTTCTTACCAAAGCTGAAGTGCATTAACTTCTGGAGGTCATATGAAAAAGCCATCTTTTAATCTCATCAAACCCCTGCTGGTCATGGCTTGTGTGACCGGCGCTTCGCTCAGCAGCCTTGCGTATGCCGATGAGCTCAGTGATATCCAGCAACAGTGGGCAAAATGCCAGTACGACACCTTTAATAAAGACAACAAAGTGCAATGCCTGAGAAACGTCATCACCGTGACAAAAAAAGCCTTGCAGCAATCACCGGACCGCGCTGACCTGAAAGTCTGGCTGGCTATTAACAAAAGCAGCCTGGCTGGTGCCAAAGGTGGCCTGGGCGCACTACCGCTGGTCAAAGAAGCAAAAGCATTGCTTGAAGACGTGATCAGGACCAACCCGAAAGTCCTGGACGGATCTGCCTATACCAGCCTGGGCACGTTATACTACCAGGTGCCCGGATGGCCGATTGCATTTGGGGATGACGACAAAGCCGAAGCCATGCTGCAAAAAGCACTGGCAATTAATCCGGATGGGATTGATCCAAATTACTTTTACGGAGATTTTCTGGCGCAGGACGGACGGCGAGATGATGCCATTGTTTACCTTACTCGTGCCAGCCATGCCAAACCACGTCCGGGCCGTAAACTGGCCGACGCGGGTCGCCAGCGTGAAATCCAGGAAAAACTGAAGGAGCTGCAATAGTCAATGCGGATCTTACTGATCGAAGATGACGTGATGCTGGGCGAGTCTATGGTGGCCTCGCTCAGCCGTCGTGGCTATACCGTTGACTGGCTGCAGCGCGGCCAGGGGGTTGAACACGCACTGAAAACTGAAGATTTTCTGGCTGTGATTCTCGATCTGACGCTGCCGGATATTGATGGCCTGCAGGTATTGCGTCATATCCGCCGTGCCGGCCATCAGGTTCCGGTGATGATCCTGACCGCCCGGGATGGCATCGACGACCGGGTCAAAGGACTCGACGGTGGCGCCGATGATTATCTGGTCAAGCCTTTCGCGCTGGAAGAATTACTGGCCCGGCTGCGGGTCATGATCCGGCGTCTGTCCGGGAGTACGGAGACTGAAATCCAGCTCGGAGATTTAACCCTGTCTCTGGACAACAATAGTGTGAGTTTTCAGGGAAAACCCGTCAAACTGACCCGAAATGAGTTCAAAATTCTCAGTACATTAGTGGCACAGGCAGGACGGGTACTGAGTAAGGACAGACTTCAGCAAGCCCTGCACGGCTGGGATGACACCGCCAGTGACAATGCCATTGAAGTCCATATTCATAATTTGCGGAAAAAACTGGGCAGCACGCTGATCAAAAATATCCGTGGCGTAGGGTATATCATTGAGAATCGCTGAAATCCGTCCCATGCTGTCGATAAAAAAGCGGCTGATCACAATGACGGTGACGGCCGCCACTGTGCTGATTGCCATCTCCTGGAGCCTGATCTTCGCTGAATCCAAACATGAGATTGACGAGATTTTTGATGCCCGGTTGGGGCAATCCGCAAAACTGCTTGCGTTAAGTGCCCCCCAGTTACTGATGATGCCGCCCGAACAGCTCGAATTGTTTTATGAGCAATGGTATCAGGGCATCAGCAATCATGCCGGGCTCGATGATGATGACCCGACCCCTTACGGACACCCCTATGAACAGAAACTGATGTTTCAGTTGTTCAGTGCCAGCGAAGGTGTCCTGCTCCGCTCGCCTGCGGCCCCGCCGACCCCGCTCTCTGTCCCGGATAAAATTGGCTATCACCCGATCTCATTTGACAGTCAGCTCTGGCGCAGCTTCCAGATTCGCCTGCCTTCGTCAGCACCGGACCAGGAAGCAGCCTTCCTGATCGTGGCAGAAAAACAGGCAATCCGGGATGAACTGATCGACGATATCGCCTTCTCAACCGGGATCCCGCAGCTCTTACTAATCCCCTGTCTGGCGCTTGCTATTATTCTGCTGGTCAACTACATCATGCAGCCTGTCGGGGAACTTCAGCAGGCCCTGTCTCGACGCACCATCAACAAATTGCATGCAATTCAGGTTTCTCAGCCCACCATCGAGCTCAAACCTCTGATTGATCAGCTCAATTATCTGCTGTCAGAACTGGATAAAGCCTGGGTCAGAGAAAAACGTTTTACACACACCGCAGCCCATGAGCTGAAAACGCCATTAGCGGTGCTGCGTCTGAATGCCGAAAATGCACTGGCCAGTGATAACCCGACAGATCTGCAAAACGACTTGACCCATATTCTCAAAGGCATTGAACGGACCGACCGCCTGATTCAGCAGCTGCTGATGCTCGCCCGAGTCGAAGGCGGGAATGCTTTTCCCTTCAATGAGACCGATCTGATGGCCTGCCTGCGCGATGTGATCGGCTCTCTGGTGCCCCTGGCATTAAAACAGGACCAGAATCTGTCGCTGGATGGCCCGGATACCCTCATGATGGACGCCAATGGTGTCCTGCTGACCAGTTTATTCAGTAACTTAATTGATAATGCCATCCGTTATGCCGGAAAGAATGCCGACATCAATATCTCCGTCACCCTGCAGTCCGATGACTGGGTGGCGATCCGTGTCTGCGATTCCGGCCAGCCCATCCCGGACATGATTCGGGAACGGATCTTTGAAAAGTTTTTCCGCGCCAATACAGAACGGGGCGATGGCGCCGGACTCGGCATGTCGATTATCAGCGATATTGCTCTGCTCCATGGCGGAGATATCGTCCTTGAGGGTAACCAGACGGCATCCGGGAACTGTTTTCTGGTCACACTGCCCGTTCACCGCGCCCTCAATCAGTAGTCATCTAACCTTCACCTGATTCCTGTTTTTGTCAGACACCCCCAGAAATTGTCTATTTATAAGACAAATAGGCAGTTTCTGATTCATAACCGCACCCTAAAACCTGATAAATATTCAAATAAACCCCTTATCACTTTGAAAGACATGCCATAATTGTTTAGAGTACAAATGTTTCATCTGTAATAATTTCTTTGCAGAGGAAGATTCATTTTGAAGGACTAGTACAATTTATGACTGTCAAACTTGAAGTAAAAAACCTTTACAAGGTGTTTGGCAGCGCTCCGGAAAGGGCGTTCCCACTGCTGGAAAAAGGGTTGAATAAGGATGCCATCTTTGAAGAAACCGGCCTCACCGTCGGGGTCAAAGATGCCAGCCTGACCATCCGGGAAGGTGAAATTTTCGTCATCATGGGCCTTTCAGGTTCAGGAAAATCAACACTGGTCAGGCTGCTCAACCGACTGATAGAACCCACACATGGTCAGGTGCTGCTTGACGGAAAAGACATTGCCAAGATTTCTGAAGAGGAATTGCGGACCGTCAGAAGAAACAACATCAGTATGGTGTTTCAGTCATTTGCACTGATGCCGCATATGACCGTGATCGACAACACCGCCTTCGGACTGGAACTGGCCGGTGTCGATAAAGATACCCGCTACGAGACGGCACTGAAAGCGCTGGCGCGTGTCGGCCTGGATGCCTACGCAGCCTCTTATCCGGACGAGCTGTCCGGCGGGATGAAGCAGCGGGTGGGGCTGGCCAGAGCGCTGGCGAATGACCCGGACATTCTGCTGATGGACGAAGCATTTTCCGCGCTGGATCCGCTGATCCGGACCGAAATGCAGGACGAGCTGATTCGGCTGCAAAGTGATGACAAACGAACCGTCGTTTTCATCTCCCACGATCTGGATGAAGCCATGCGCATCGGGGATCGCATCGCCATTATGCAGAATGGTGAAGTGGTCCAGATCGGGACCCCGGATGAGATCCTCCACCACCCGGCCAATGACTATGTCCGTTCCTTCTTCAAAGGCGTGGATGTCACCAATGTTTTCACAGCGAAAGATATTGCCCGCAAACAGCAGGTCACGGTCATCAAAAAAGGCGAAACCGACGGCCCGCGCGCCGCCCTGCAGCTACTCAACGACCAGGATCGCGAATTTGGCATCGTGGTCGATCGCCGCAATCAGTACGTCGGGATTGTCTCCACCGAATCCTTACAAAGTGCCACGAAAGCCAACCACCCGCTGACACAGGCGTTGCTGAATGACACGGTGACGTTCTTACCCAATACCCCGGTAGGTGAACTGATTGGTCATGTTGCCAGCCTGCCTTACGGTGTGCCCGTCGTTGATGAGCAGCAGCGCTACCATGGCATTATCACCAAAGCTCGCCTGCTACAGACACTAGACCGGGAGGCCTGACATGAGCCAGGAAACACAAACCGTATCATCCGCTCCGGGAACAGAAACGGTGTCGGAACAACCACCTGTGCAGGATCCCTGGTCTGCAACGACAGATGCTGCCAATACCGACCCTTGGGGGAATGCCGCCGGTTCAACGCCCAATTCCGGGTCTGACTGGCTGAACGAAGCGGCATCAGCCCCGCCCGATCCCAGTATCGACTGGATGCACCCGTTTCAGGATGCGCTGATCCCCTTTGATCGCTGGGTGGAAGACGGAATCAACTGGCTGGTCGCTAATTTCCGGCCCGCGTTTCAGGCCATCAGTGTTCCGATTGATTACATTCTCACGGCTTTTCAGGCCTTACTTCAGTCGACGCCGGCACTGCTGATGATTTTCCTGATCATGATTCTGGCCTGGCAGATTGCGGGCGCCCGGATGGGGATCGCATCCGTGCTCTCGCTCTTACTGATTGGCGCCATCGGTGCCTGGGATCAGGCGATGGTCACGCTGGCACTGGTTCTGACGTCGGTCTTTTTCTGCCTGTTGATCGGGTTGCCCACCGGGATCTGGCTGGCACGCAGTGAAAAAGCCGCCAAAATCATCCGGCCGGTTCTCGATGCAATGCAGACAACCCCGGCCTTTGTGTATCTGGTGCCGATTGTCATGCTGTTCGGTATCGGGAACGTCCCCGGTGTGGTCGTGACCATCATCTTTGCCCTCCCCCCCATCATTCGGCTGACGATTCTGGGGATCCGGCAGGTACCGGAAGAACTGATTGAAGCCGCGCATTCCTTTGGCGCGAATCCAAAACAAATGCTCTACAAGGTTCAGTTGCCGCTGGCTATGCCAACCATCATGGCTGGCGTGAATCAGACACTGATGCTGGCCCTGTCTATGGTCGTCATTGCCTCAATGATCGCCGTAGGCGGTCTGGGACAAATGGTCCTGCGCGGCATTGGTCGTCTGGATATGGGACTGGCCGCCATTGGGGGTCTGGGCATTGTCATTCTGGCTATTCTGCTGGACCGTCTGACCCAGGCCATGGGGGCATCCGATCGCGGCAAAGCATACCGTCACTGGTATGAACACGGCCCGATTGGCTTCATTTATCGCCGGTTCAAAAAAGATGAGACCCCGCAACTGACGACCCATTCACAATCTTAAGGAGAACACCATGACAACACGCTGGAAGTCACTTTCACTCTCAGCGGCACTGCTTGCCGGTGCCGCAACATGGACCGCCACCGCGGCCGAAGAACCCGGTCAGGGAATTTCCGTTCAGCCCTTACAGAGTACGGTGGCGGAAGAAACCTTTCAGACCCTGATTGTCAATAAAGCTCTGGAAGCGCTGGGGTACAAGGTTCTGCCGACCAAAGAGGTCGATTACAACGTCGGCTATACCTCGATCGCCAATGGGGATGCTACTTTCCTCGCGGTGAACTGGTCTCCCCTGCATAAAGACAAATTTATCAAATCCGGCGGAGACAATAAGTTTTACCGAAAAGGGGAATACATTACCGGTGCAGCCCAGGGCTATCTGATTGATAAGAAAACCGCTGAAAAATACGGCATCACCAATATCAGCCAGCTGAAAGATCCGAAACTGGCCAAACTCTTTGATGCCAACGGTGACGGCAAAGCCGATCTCACCGGCTGTAACCCGGGCTGGGGCTGTGAAGGTGTGATTGAGCATCAGCTGGATGTGTACGGGCTGCGCAACACAGTCACCCATAATCAGGGGAACTACGCCGCCATTATCGCCGACACAATTTCCCGCTACCGGAACGGTTCTCCGATTCTGTACTACACATGGACGCCTTACTGGGTCAGCGGCGTGCTGGTTCCGGGAAGAGACGTGGTTTGGTTGGAAGTTCCTTTCTCCGCACTGCCGGGCGAACGTAAAAAAGTGGACACTACTTTACCGAACGGCAAAAACTATGGATTTCAGATGAACAGCATGCGGATTGTGGCAAACAAAAAATTTGCCGAAGACAATCCGGCGGCCGCCAAACTGTTTGAAGTCATGCAGCTGGATATCAATGACGTCAGTGCCCAGAATATGCGGATGAGTCAGGGCCAGAACTCCCAGCAGGACATTGAGAACCACGCCAATGGCTGGATCAAATCGCACCAGAAACTGTTTAACAGCTGGATTGCACAAGCAAGACAAGCTGCAGAGGATGCGTCTTAATCCTCCGGTGACACACCACACAAGACTTTCTCTCCGACAGGCCGGCATTTCGCCGGCCTGCTTGATCTGAACGACGCCTTAAAGTCAAAAACCTTACATCGGCTAAGCTTATTTTTTCGCTATACTCTTGAGATCATGGTCCGGATTTTAGGGTAACTCTATGTTTTTAGATTATTTTGCATTAGGGCTGCTTATCTTCGTCGCCCTGGTGATGTTTTATGGCATCATCGCAATTCACGACATTCCCTATGAGATTGCCAAGGAAAGGGAGCATCCCCATCAGGACGCTATCCATTATGCCGGATGGGTCAGTTTATTCACTTTGCACGCGCTGTGGCCATTTTTATGGATCTGGGCCACCTTGTGGAGAAAAGAACGGGGGTGGGGCTTTCAGCAAATTCAGAATGAGCAGGTTCTGCTGCAATCCCAAATTTCCAAAATGGAAGCACAAATTCAGCTGCTGCAAACCGAACTGACCGCACTCAGACACGCTCCCTGCCCGCCGGTCAATCCCGCCAGTCAGCAGAAAAGCAATGACAATGACGAGGGCCATCAATAATGGAAACCCTGCTGGTTCTCTCATACGCTGCAATCTGTATTTTTATTTTTAAGATCTTCCGGATCCCTCTGAATAAATGGACGGTTCCAACTGCCGTTCTGGGAGGCATTGTCCTGGTAGGTGCACTGGTACTGCTGATGAACTACAACCATCCGCACACCAGTCTGGGTGGAGAATACTATGTTTCGACGCCCATCATGCCGAATGTCCGTGGCAAAGTCACCGAAGTGCCGGTCAGGCCAAACACCCCCCTGAAACAGGGCGATGTGCTTTTTAAAATAGACCCGACGCCTTTTCAGGCTGAGGTTGACAGACTGGAAGCACAGCTGGAAGAAACCAGACAAAATGTGCTGGGACTGGAAGCCGCCTACAAAGCTGCGATGTCAACAAGAGTCAAAGCTCAGGCCGAACGCGATCGAACCTACCAGCAATACCAGCGCTATGCGACCGGCTACAAACGCGGTGCATTCACCAAAGCAGATGTGGACAACCGCGAACAGTTCTACCGGAGCGCCGAAGCATCGCTCGATGCTGCGCATGCGGAAGAACGGCGAGCCAAACTGGCGTTCGAGTCCAATATTAACGGGCAGAACACCAGCATAGCCCAGATTGAAGCTCTGCTGGTCAAAGCTAGGTTTGATCTGGACTCCACCATTGTCCGGGCGCCGACCCGTGGATTTGTCACTCAGGTTCTGCTCCGGCCGGGCATGATGGCTGTTCCGCTCCCGCTGCGTCCGGTCATGACCTTTATCAATACCGATGATGAATTCATTATCGGTGCCTTTCGTCAGAACTCGCTGTTACGCCTCAAACCCGGTTATGAAGCCGATGTGATTTTCCGCGCCATTCCGGGAAAAACGTTCAAAGCAGAAATCGTGGGAGTACTGCCAGCCATCGGAGAAGGTCAGGCGCAGGCACAAGGCGTGCTATACGGCACCGAAATCCTGATGCGTCAGGGGCGGCCGCTGGTCAGACTCAAAATGATTGATGACATCAGTGCTTACAAGCTGCCTTTAGGGGCGAATATGGAAATTGCGGTCTACTCCGATCATGCGCACCATCTGGCAGTGATGCGTAAAGTACTGATTCGGATGAAGAGCTGGCAAAACTACCTGTACCTGGACCATTAAACCCTCACTGAACCATGCCCGCTGAAATCCGCGGGCATGACCGGATCAGTCACTCATTCCGGCGGCCAACCGGACTTGCCGTTGAGTCAGGATCTGGCGCACACAATCCAGTATCAGAAACGCCACGGCAACCCAGATGGCAAGGTAAGTGAGCCACTCTCCGCCCTCGATACGTTCCCCCAGCAACAGAGACACGATCACCAGTAATACCGGTTCAACATAACTCAGCAGTCCGAACAGGCTGAAACTCAGCAGGCGACTGGCTACAATATAACTGCCCACCGCCAGCGCACTGAGCACACCCAGTCCGAGAACCAGTGCAATCAGCTGTGAATGCTGCATCAACACACTCAGGCTTTCGGTCTGAATAAACAGCCACCAGATGACCGGGGGGAACATCATCGCCATATCAAACCACAGACCCCCCAGGCTGTCCGTGCCCATTTTCCGCCGCAACATAAAATAGGCCGGATAACCCATCGCGACCACAAGTGTTTCCCAGTACAAACCGCCAGACAGCCAGAGCTTATTGGCAACCCCTACCCCGGCAAAAAGCACAGCGACTTTCTGCAATCCGCTCAGTCTGTCTTTGTAAACCAGTCTGCCCAGCACCACCATCACCAGCGGCATCATAAAATAGCCCAATGATACAGGCAGGGCCCGGCCATTGACCGGCGCCCACAAGAAGAGCCAGAACTGTAACCCCAGCAAAACGGCCGACAGGGGAATTCCCAACCAGAGCAGCGGACGCTGACGGATCTGCAAGGCAATCTCTGTCACCTGCCCCCAGGCATGACTGCTGAGCAAAAAGAGCGTCAGAAAAGGAAGTGTCAGCAATAACCGCCAGCTGAAAATCGCTTCTCCATCCAGCGGATGAAGTAACGTTGCATAGAAATACATCCCGCCGAACAGGCAAGATGACAACACAGATAAAAAAACACCTTTCCCCACATCCACTCCTGCACATCGCAACCCACGGCCCTGCGGCCACTGAACGGCATCATATCAGTATGTTGCCTCAGTTTGCGATCACAGAAACCGGGTTCAGTCAGTCCAGCGTTTTCTTAAAGCGCCAGGACGCGACCAGCAGCCCCAGCAAGGTAAAACCGGCTAACCACAAGGCATCTTTCCAAAGCACAGCCAAATCCGCGCCTCTCAGCACAATGCCGCGGATCATCCGCATAAAGTGTGTTGCAGGCAGCACCTCCGCAATCCACTGCGCGACAACCGGCATCCCCTCATAAGGAAACATAAAGCCGGACAACAGGATGGAAGGCAGCAGAATAAAGACCGTCATCTGCATGGCCTGAAGCTGTGTCTGCGCAATGGTGGATATCACCAGTCCTAACGTCAGGCTGGCAGAGATAAACAATAAGGTGCCGAACAGGATCTGACTCAATGGACCGTTGATTGGCACATCAAAAATAAAATGACCCAGTCCAAGAATAATCACCACCTGAATCAGGCCAATGACGATATAAGGGGCAATTTTCGCCAGCATCAGTTCCAGCGAGTGCACCGGGGTTGTGATCAGCAGCTCCAGGTTCCCCCGCTCCCGTTCTCGGACAATGGCAGCCGAGGTAAAGAGAATCATCGTCATTGTCAGAATCACCCCCAGTAAGCCGGGCACAATGTTCACCGCCGTCCGGCGTTCCGGGTTGAAATACAATGCGACTTCAAAGGTCGGTGTCATGACGCTGGACTGCTGCGCTTTATAGTCTCCCACCAGATTCTGCACCGGCATATTCTGAAGCTGCAGCAGTGCCGAGCTGACCATGGTATCGGACCCGTCCACCAGCCACTGGCCCGCTTCCCGGTGCTGTGCCAGCCGCTGGTCCAGATCCCGGGGCAGTACCAGAACGCCGCGGACTTTACCCGCAGTAATGGCCTGCTCACCATCATGAGGCGTAGCGTAAACATCCACCACGGTCACCACCTGCGTGGCCTTGACCGCCTCAGTGATGATCCGCCCGTACTGAGACTGACTTTGATCGACCACGGCGACCGGAATGTTGCGCACATCGGTATTGATTGCAAACCCAAACAGCAACAGCTGAATCAGCGGGATCATCACCACCATCCCGAAGGTGATCCGGTCGCGGGAAAGCTGACGGAACTCCTTGACCAGAATCGCCTTCATCCGGATCAGGCTGGACACAAGATTCATTGGCGTGGCTTCCCGGTACTGGTAACAAACACATCTTCCAGACTGGGCCGGACAACCGTCAGTTCTGCCTGCTGCAGCGACGGCATCTGATGCTTCAGCCAGGCCACCGGATCGGTTTCAGCCGCCCGAACCAGCACACGAAGCCGGATCCCCAGCTGAGCAGCCGACACCACTTCGGGCAGCAAGAGCAGACGCTCTTTCATCTGCCGCAAACCCGGCGCCTCAATTTCTACCACACTCACGCCCATCTGTTCCATCAGCTCGCTGGGCGGGCCATCCGCTTTGATCTCACCTGACTCCATAATCGCCAGTCCGTGGCAACGTTCAGCTTCATCCATATAGTGGGTGGTGACCAGAATCGTGGTGCCCTGATCAGACAAATCAAACAACTGCTCCCAGAAATCACGCCTCGACTGAGGATCGACAGCCGATGTCGGCTCATCCAGAAATAGTAAATCCGGTTGATGCATTACCGCAGCCGCCAGAGCCAGACGCTGTTTCTGACCGCCGCTCATACTGCCGACCCGTTGCTTCATCAGCCGGCTCAGCTGATAAGTGTCCGCAAGTTCTGCCACCCTGGGTTTGAGTTCACGGGAAGAGAGGCCGTATATCTGCCCGATAAATTGCAGGTTTTCTGAGACGGACAAGTCTTCGTACAACGAAAACTTCTGCGTCATATAGCCGATTTTCATCCGAAGCGCTTCAGCCTGTTCCGGAATCCGCAGTCCCAGCACGTTGATTTCCCCTTCACTCGGACTGAGCAGTCCGGTCAGCATCCGCAGCGTTGTCGACTTTCCGCATCCGTTGGGTCCCAGAAAACCGTAGATACTGCCTTTCGGCACATGAAGATTCAGCTGATTCACTGCGGTGAAATCACCGAACCGCCGCGTTAGTCCGACGGCATTGATTGCAAGTTCACTCAACGGACATCTCCACCTGAACAGGCACCCCGGAAGGCAGGGATCGGGCTTCATCCGGCAAATCAAACTCCGCCAGATAGACCAGCCGGGCCCTGTCATCTTCATTCAGTGCGTAATACGGGGTAAATGCCGGCTCTGTCGCAATCCAGCGCAATTTGCCTTCATAAGGTTGTGAGACACCGTCAACATAGACGGCTGCCTGTTTGCCGGGTTGCATTGCCACACGATAAGGCTCCGGCACATAGACTCTGGCATAAGGACGGCTGTTGGCCTGAAGCACGGCAACCACTGCATTCACCGGCACACGCTCCCCCAGGTTATAGGGCAGACTGTCGACAATCCCGTCCCGGGTTGCGACCACTGTTAAGTCATCCAAAATACGTTGCTGCAACGCCACATTCGCCTGCGCCGCTTCCAGTTCAGCCTGCGCCTGCTGGATATCTTCGGTTCGTTCGCCCCGGGTCAGCTTGGTCAGATTCTCACGGGCTGCTGTCACTTCGGCACGTGCCGCATCCCGTTCCGCCCGGGCATTATCCCGTTCTGCCACGCTGATCAGTTTTTGTCTGACCAGACGTTCCCGGCGCTCATAGGTTTTTTCAGCATCCACCAGACGGGCTTCCGCCTGATCCAGTCCCGCTTTGGCGGCCGCAATATCTTCGACCCGCTCCCCGTTGGTCAGCCTCAGAAGATAAGCTTCGGCCTTTACCTGCTGTGCTTTTGCCTGCGCCAGCACCGCAGCCTGACGTGTTGTATCGAGCCTCACCAGCACTTCGCCGGCTTTCACGGGCTGCCCTTCTTCCACAGGCATCACCCGGATAATTTCAGTTGCGGTGGCAGTCAGCGTAATCCGGTCGCGCTCCAGCGTCCCCAGCGCCTGTGAGGTTGAGGCGCGGTTACATCCGGTAAGCAGCAGGGCAATCATGACAGCTATGCCCCAGTTCCCGACAAGTTTCATCAATATGTCACTCCATGACGAATGGTTGCTGAAATCCTAATCAGAAATGGCATAAATTCAATGCACTTGCGCAAGGATTGTGTATTTTTTTGTCGCCTTTTGCCTTCGATAAAAATCTCCGCAGCTGAATCTGCCTTTAAAGCAAGGATAGGGCCTCAGCTGCGGAAAAGCATTAGGGAACCGCAACCGGAAACCGATCCCGATCCAGAACTGGCCGAAGTCCTCTCTTTATCCGGAGACTTCCCTTGTACTGCGTTCGAAAGCCATTAGAATGAAGCAGCAACAGCTCCACAATCCATAATATTTTTCTCTGTTAATCAAGGGAGTACCATGCCTCTGTTGGGATATCTGCGCTGGATCGCCTTTTCTCTGTTTCTTTTCTCCAGCACTGCCGCCTTCACTGCAACCATGACAGACAGCCTTGGAAAAAGTATGACTCTGGACACACCGCCGCAACGTATTGTGACGCTGGAGTATGCTTTTGCGGATGCACTTGCAGCCATCGGGATCAGTCCTGTGGGGATCGCAGATGACAATGACCCGCTGAACCTGCATCCGGCCGTTATTTCGCGCATCAGCGGTTGGGTCTCTGTCGGTGACCGCTCCAGCCCGGATCTGAGCCGGATTGCGGCCCTGAAGCCCGATTTAATCATTGCGGACGTCAACCGCCATCAGGCGATTTACCCGGCACTGAGTGCTATTGCTCCAACGGCACTGCTGGCATCGCGCGGCGAGACCTACGCAGAAAACCTGGACGTGGCTGAAAAAATCGGCAAGCTGGTCGACCAGGAAGCCCTGATGACTGCCCGTTTGCAAGAACACGACATCTACATGCGTCATATTGAAAAGCAGCTCAGTCCGGTTCACGGCCAGCAAGCCCTGTTTGCCGTGGCTCTGGAAAACGGGGTTTATGCCTATTCCGGCTCGGCCTATCCCGGTGGTGTCCTGAAAGCCATCGGCCTCAGAGTGCCGGAACAGATTGGTCTCGATGACCGGGCACTTCGTCTGGTGACGCTGGAAGAAATCAGCACCATCAACCCAGATATTCTGCTTTCAGGCACCATAGTACCGGACAATGCCCTGCAGCAATGGCAGCAGCAACCGGTCTGGCCAACTCTGCAAGCGGTGAAAAGTGAACAGTTTTATCAGGTGGATGGCCGGTACTGGGCCCATTGCCGGGGCATACTCGCCTCAGAGGCCATGGCCGATGCGTTACGCAAAACCCTGCCGCAATTCACGCTTGAAGCGACAGATATCCAGACCACCACCCTCAACTGAGATCTGGCCGGTGCCCGCTTACACCAGCATCCCGGCCAGATTTAAACTCTGTTTTAAACTCTGCTTGGACGTAACACATTCAAGTAAAGACTGTTGAACACAGACAGTCCGGCAGTTTTGAGATTCCACCAAGCTGCGGCTGTCTTTTTCTCTTCCCAACCCCTGCTTCGCGATCCGGCAACCGCTTTACCGCATCAAATCTGCAAGTCAGACCAAATATCACTATCCTTCCTTTAAGCCATTGGTTCTGAAACACACGGGATAAACAAAGGCCTGGGTGAAACCTGCGGTATGACGTAAATCACATCAGCAAAGGACTGCGCATGACCTCAAAGATCACAAAAGCTCTGATCATGATCGCCGGCATACTGGCTCTCTCCGTCGGTGCCGGCTACGGACTCTTATGGGCCAACCTGCCTCAACTGGATGGCAACGTTGTCATCCAGGGGCCAGAGCAACCCGCTCATCTCGACCGGGACAGTCTTGGAACCGCCGTGATTCGTGCATCCAGCCGGACGGATGCTGCATTTGCACTGGGGTACGCCCATGGCCAGGATCGATTTTTCCAGATGGATTTACTACGGCGAAATGCCGCCGGTGAACTGGCTGAACTTTTTGGTGAGGATGCGCTGGCGATCGATAAAAAACACCGCTTTCATCAGTTCCGAAAACGAGCCCGGCTCGCTTTGGCGCAGCTCACCGATAAGCAACGCACGCTGCTCGGACAATATGCCCGGGGCGTCAATACAGCGCTGGATGCCCAACAGGTCAGAAGCTTTGAATATCTGCTGAGCGGCACATCACCGGCCCCCTGGCAACCTGAAGACAGTTTTCTGGTGATCTATTCCATGTATCTGGATCTGCAGAACGGTACCGTTGAGCGCGAACAGGTTCTGGAGCGTCTGAGACAGGCCTTCGGGCCGCAGATGACAGCCTTTGTCACGCAAACCGATCCGCTGCAGGCCGCTTTAGATAATTCCCATCTGCCACTGACACAGATTGAGATTCCGCCTCTGGACGTTCCGGCCGTCTCGCTCGCGGCCCACCAGCCCATCGGTGAACCAAAGGTATACGGTAGTAATAACTGGGCGGTGACCGGACAACTGACCTCGTCAGGGCATGCCATGATTTCCAATGACATGCACCTGGGCTTAAATGTGCCTGTCATTTGGTACCGCGCCCAGCTGAACTATCCGGATCACGGACAAAATATCCAGGTCACCGGTGTCAGCCTGCCGGGAACCCCGACCATTGTGGTTGGCGCCAATGGCAAGATCGCCTGGGGCTTTACCAATGGCTATATTGATACCGCGGACTGGGTTCTGCTCGATGACAACACTGAAACCGTTCAGGTCACGGAGACGCTGAAAACCCCGGGAAACGCAGTGGAATACCCGGTCGAACTCTCGGCCGATGGCCCGGTTACCCGCATTGGCTCTGCACGCTATGCCCTGTCATGGGTGGCGCATCAGCCCTACGCGGTCAATCTTGATCTCATGGCACTCGAAACGGCATCCAGTGTCGCAGACGGGTTAGCCACAACCCGGTCCACGGGGATTCCGGTACAGAACATGCTGATCACTGACAGCCAGGGCAATGCGGCATGGCGTTTAACCGGGGCCATTCCGGCCAGAGCCGCTCCGCAACAAAACCCGGTGACAGCATCAGCCTATCCGGCAACCTTATGGGAGGAGCGCGCAGAACAGGTGCCGGTTGTCGAAAACCCGGCACATCAGCGGCTGTGGAGTGCCAACAGCCGGGTGGTCAGCGCCGGTGACGATGCCCGGTTTGGCGATGGCGGGTATGCCATTGCCAGCCGTGCGGTTCAGATCCGTGACAAGTTGATGGCCCGACAGCAATTTAATGAATCAGATTTTTTCCAGATGCAGCTTGATAATGAAGCACAATTTATGGCTCGCTGGCAGGCCCTGTTGTTATCTCAGCTGGCATTACATCCGCAGCACTTTCAGGACGATATCCGGTATTTAAAACAATGGCAGAGATGCGCCTGTGCTGAGTCCGTCGGCTATACCCTCACCCGTGCCTTCAGGGACCGTTTGCTTGATACCGTTTTTGCCCCGCTCCAGCATCTGCTCTCTGCCGAGGGACTGAGCCTGAAACCTATTAAAGACAACCTTGAGCCAGCTATCTGGCAACTGCTGAAGGAAGAACCAGCATCCTGGCTGCCAGCCGGAGAAAAAGACTGGGCGACCCTGCTCATCAATGTTTATACCGATGCAAAAGAGGCACTCTTCAAACGATACAGTCCGGACCAGAAGCTGGCTGAACTCAACTGGGGAAGGGTCAACACACTCGCAATTCAGCACCCGTTTGCGAAAACGATGCCGCAACTGGGCTGGCTGCTGAATATGCCTGAAATTCAGGGGTTTGGCGGGCGATATGAACCGGCGGTGCAGACCCGGGCATTTGGCGCTTCTGAACGCTTTGTGGTTCAGCCCGGACGGGAAGACGACGGCATCTTAACGATCCCCGGCGGGCAATCGGCCAATCCGCTGTCACCCTTCTTCCGTGCCGGTTTTGATGATTATGCCTTCCATCGGAAAACACCTTTATTACCGGGAAATATTCAATACCGGCTGACGCTCATCCCTCAATGAAACACTGATTCATGAAACGCGGCGTCATGAAACACAGGTTTATTTACCATGCGGGAAGTGATCACAACAACTTCCCGCATGCGCTGAGAAGCTCAGGCGCGCTCCCCAATTTCCAGCGGTTCCAGAAAAATATGATGACGCTTATTCAGCCGCCGCATCAGTGAAAACACAATCATGCATGGGATCATTACCGCCGGACGCGGCATCATGACAGACAGCACCAGCGTAAACAAAAACAAGTACTCCATTGCTGACATCGCAAAATTCGTTTTTCTCGAAAAGCGCTCGCTGCCCCGGATCAACCTGTAAGACGCCACCTGATAAATGTTTTTGAAAATACCGATATTCAGCGTGCCCGTGAACGCGCTTTCTTCTTCAAGGGTCAGGCCATACCAGTCGCCATTGCCATAAAACAGCACATGTCTTTTACGTCGCGCTTTAATTTTCAGCGTCTCGACCACGACATCATTCACCCGGATCGTACACTTGCCAAACGCCGTCAATTCAAGTTGCACGAGCAGATCATCCACTTTAAATGCGGCTTTCTGATTCATCATGCAGAATCTTGGTTTGGATGAGTGCGCGACCTGACAGGTTGACTGGATCCTGAACGCCTCGGGAACCTCCTGCGCTTTGGTCAGCGAGACAAAATAACGGGTATCCATCCCGTGCTGCACCAAGAAATCCGACACCGATGTTTTCAGTGCCGCGAGGTAAGCGTCAACATCAGGGACATAAATCTCCTCTTCGGAATGAATCAGAATAACTGGAATATGCTGCTGATTGATCAAGGTCAGACGGACCGAACCTTTCACCGCACGCTGTCGGCTGTCCATTTCCCCGATGGCTGGTAACAAATTTTCCTGCTGCGCCCATGTTAAAGTCAGACGCCCGACCTCATCCATATCCCAGTGGCCGCCTGGCATGGGGAATCCGAGATGCAGGGTTCCGACTGCGCCCTGCAGCGCATTGCGTTCATCATCAAGGTTTCCCAGATAGCCGGCCCGCAGCTGATAAGGCGTGGTATAAAATTCGCCGCAGCCCGGTTCAACCATATCAAACGTTTCCAGCACCCCGGTTCCGTGCCTGCCGGCATACTGCAGCGCCGCAATCAGCCCTTTGGGCTCCTCACCGTCAAAGCATTGCAGCACTTCCGGCTGACGCATCAGGTTCAGCAGGCTATCAACGTACCGGGCAGGAACAAACATGCCGGAGCGATAGTTCAGGTCGCCGCTGTCATTGCCGGAGATCACGTCTGGAAAACATGTTCTGAAATCCTGAAACAGCCCGGCCAAACCCAGTGTACGCAGCGGTTCACTTCCGCTCAGCATGGCCAGAGACAGGCCGCGTTCATAATAATAAGGATGCAAATGGGCAAGAATGGATCCGGCCACCCGGCCAAAGTGGCTGTCGAAAGGATCTGAAGGCTGACTGCCCAGCAGTGCCGGGTATAAGGTTTCCGCCAGAAAGCTCTGATCCGCTTCAATCTGTGATAACTGAGAAATTTTTTGTGCCTGGAGTTCAGGCTGCCTGATCACATCAAGAATGTATGCTTCGATGTCTTCTTCTTTCACAGGCACATATGTTGTGTCGAGTCCCATAATACCCACCCAGTTGCTGAAGCGGGGTATTCTCATGCAATTGAATGGATAAAGCTATTCTATTTTCTGCGCTGAAGACAGAAATCTGCAGTCATTAATCTTTTGAAAACGCAGCGGTGTCTCCCCGACCTGCTGTTTAAAAAAACTGATAAATGCGCTGTCGCTGGAAAACGTCAGCCCATAGGCAACATCATTGACGGCTTTCCCTTCCGAGAGCCATTCGATGGCTTTCAGCAGCCGCCATTGCTGGCGCCATGCCTGAAAACTCATACCCGTATCTTTTTGCAGGATCCGGCTGATTGTTTTCCCGCTGGCACCAATTTGCTGACTCAGGACCTTCAGCGACGGCACAATGCCTTCTTTTCGTTCCAGGTGCTCAAGCCATCGGCTCAGCCGCTTATCCTGAGGCAACGGCAAAAATAAGGACTGCGTTTTCGCCTCTGCCAGCTCTTCAAAAAATAGCGCCAGCGTGTTTTTCATGCTGTCGAGGGGCTTATCCCATTCCCAGAATGACATACGCTCAATCAATTCCCGTAAGAGCGGTGTGACTTCAATCACCGCCAGTTCCCGGGGCAGGCCTTGCACCCATTGTGCGTCGAAATACAGCGATCTGTACTCGACGACATTGCGCATTGTCGCACAGTGCAGCGTGTGTGCCGGGATCCAGGCAGCCCGGGTGGGCGGCAGGACGCACTTCATCCCGTCCAGCTGAATCGACATACAGCCCTGCATGGCATGCAATAACTGAAACATACCGTGCTTGTGCAGGCCGGAGTCATGCTGACCCAAGCGTGACGCAATCCCCAATACCGGGGAAGGCAGGGCGTCCGGGTCAAACCTTGCATTGGCATCGATCAACATAAGATGTCTCTATTTTGATGTTTTCTGTCTGAGCTTCGTTATTGGAACATTTCTCTGGACCTTAGACTAGCGCCACTTTCATTCACTCAGGAGAATCCCATGAAAGCAGCGCCTTCTGTCGCATTGCTCATTTGCTTCATCATGTTTCCGCAAATTGCAGAAACGATCTACAGCCCCGCCCTGCCGGATATTGCAGCTCACTTTTCTGTTTCTGAAGCACTGGCCGGACAGACACTCGCCGTATATTTCGCAGCATTTGCAGCCGGTGTTGTCACCTGGGGAATCTTGTGTGATATCTGGGGACGTCGCCCTGTCCTTTTAGCAGGGCTGATGATTTATGGTGTCAGCGCCCTGAGCGCGCTCTGGATAGAAAACTTCCAGACCTTGCTGGTGCTTCGGGCCATCAGCGCATTTGGGGCAGCGGTCGGCTCTGTCGTCGTCCAGACCATGTTCCGCGATTGTTTCCGGGGTCATGCCTTAAGCAAAGCATTCGCCCGGGTCGGCATTGCACTTTCCATCAGCCCGGTGATTGGTATGCTGCTCGGAGGCATCATGGTCAGCTGGGGCGGCTATCTGGCTGTATTTGCCACACTCAGTGCCATGGCCGCCCTGTTGTGGGGGCTGAGCCTCGTTTTCATTCCTGAAACACAGACACAACGGGCTGCCCGGCCAGCACTGATGACACTGGCTGTTTCCATGTTGCGGGATCCGCACCTTGTGCGCAGCGCCTTGTTGGTCGCCGGATTCAACGTACTGCTGTTTTCCTATTACCTGCAAGGTCCCTTTCTGTTTGAACGGCTCGGGTTGAATAGCCAGCAATTCGGATACAGTGGGGGGGTACTTGCACTGGGTACGATGCTGGGGAGTCTGTTGAATCAGAAAGCCATTCAAACCGGATTCAACTACGCCCGGTTACTGATGATTTCAGCAATGCTTGCCTGCATGGGAAGCCTGGGAGTCTTGGCACTGCAAGACAGCATTGCTTTTTTAGCCCCGATGCTGCTGGTTGTGATGGGCTTCGGAGTCGCGATTCCAAATATTCTCAGCCAGGCACTGGTCAGCTACCAGCATTGCACCGGAAGCGCAGGTGCATTATTCGGACTTCTTTATTATCTGCTGATTGGTTTATCGCTGGCATTGTGCGGACTTGTCCACAATCTGGGTTTGATACTGCTTTTCACTGCCTTGTGCATGATGCTGGTGACGCTGTGGATTCAGGTCACTCATACAGCAGATTTACGTGCTTCGAATATTCAGAACAAATAAGCCACATCGCTCACTTTATATCTACCCCGTATTGCCTGTCTGTTTTCAGACGGGCATTTTGACAAGGTGCTATCAAATGAGAATTTCTGGACACGTCCTGATCAACTTATTTCGCCTTAGAATAAAACACCTGTTTTTCGGTATTCTAAATACAGTGAGTCCGTCTGACATCAGCAGTCTCATGACATACAAATCATAAAACCAGTTTCCATAATTATTTGGGGACTTAAAAAACCATAAAAAAATCATGACTTTTATCTGGTTCCAAAATATTCATAAATACTAAAGTAGGAAGATTGAAATTATCCGGCATGGATAATTCTTAACCAAAATCGTGTTCCTGTTGTAAAAAAACCAACATCTGGCGGGTTATTATCTAGATTCCAGATTTATTGGAACATCGTTCAAAACCTGACTAACCCAGAGTATTCCATAACATCAACCAGCAGGAGCTAAAACAGAAACCCCTAAATAAAACCCACATCAAAACCAAATAAAATCACTAAAAAAACAATGAGTTAAAAACAAATCATAACGCAAACCATTATATTCATACATTTCAGAACACAGGAATAATTATGCGGAAGACATGAAATTGAAATCAATGAACACCCAAGAAAACATATTCCACTAATATACGAAAAATAGATTTATAATGAAAACAAGCCGACATATGTAATTCGATTGTAAATTTATTTACAACAATATTTATCAATAAATAACATCAATAAGATTCGATTAAAAAAATACAAATTTGAATAGACTTTAAACAACTGTTTTGATAGCTTTGAAATTGTCAGGAAACAAGAATAAAAAATGATTGTTTCGTATCGGCGAATGATGAACAAGTCTATTGCTTCCTCATTACTCGTTCCCGACACATTGACAAAAGAGTTCAGAAATATTTCTGCCTGTCACTTCGTTTTCCAAATGAAGCGTAATCGTGTAGATGGTTGGAAATTAGCGGACACTTTGTATATTTCACTGGTATTCAACCATCAGGGATATTTTCAGGGGAACTCAAGATTACCTTTTCAAACCATTATATAAGGAAATCTTAAATGACTAAGACGAAACGATTAGCACTTGCTGCATTACCACTTTTAGGAATCTCGTCTTTTGCGCAAGCTTCGCTTTATGGTGACTGTATTGCCTCTGGCGACCCGCTTGTTGATGCGAAGTTTGGCGGTTCCTACACCAAAGATGTCGATGATTCTTCAAAGGATCTGGCATCCTCAACCATCAAGGGCTTCCTGTATGTTCAGGGCCGTCAGAGCTGTCTGCGTGTTGAAGGCGTCGCCGGAATTGACGGTCACCTGCTGGACAACGATATCCAGGTAGCCTCCGTCAAAGCGGGTGCAACCGCCACAACGGATGCGCAGTTCGGTGTTGACGGCCACGTCAATATCATGGGTACGGATATCATTTCTCAGGAATACACCATGTCTTCTGAAGAAGGCAGCGCCCTGAAAAAAGATATGCCAATCCTGCCGATCCCAGACCTGGGTCTGTATGCCGGTATCCCGCTGGGTCCTGTAATTCTGGATGTTGGCGTTGGCGTCAGAACCAAGCTGAATGTAGGTCTGGAAGCCGGCTATGAAAACCTGGTTCTGACGGCAAAAGCTGTGCCGAGTGCGGATGTAAAAGGTTTTGCGGAAGCCTCAGCACGAATTCTGCTGAACAAGATCTCTTTAGGTGGCGAAATGTCTGTCGTCAAAGACGATCTGGCTTTTGAAGCCTATGGTCGCTGGGAAGCTGAGCAGAACGGTTTCGGATTTGGCTACGGCATCACCAACACTGCAAACCTGGCAGGTGGTAACATCTACGGCTCTGTGAACGACAAGTACAAACTGACGATCTATGAGTGGCCAGGCTACACCTTCGAGCATACTCTGGCGGAAGGTAAGGCCTTCCTTCCAGTGAAATAATCTCTGGGTGATATCCTTCTCCCCGTACCTCTGGTACGGGGAGCATTTCTGTGTCAAGAGTCAAAATTCTATGAAAAACAAGTTACTGATCATGCTGGCTCTGGTCTGCTGTGTGGTTGCAGGCGCCTCGCTGTATCTATTTTCAGGTTCTTCCGGTGCCGAGGCATCGAAGCCTCAGTCCGCGGCCGCTTCAAACCAGACACAGACCTCAAAGTCCAACGAAACAAATGAAACACCTGCTTTTCAGCAAAGCAGCAAGCCTGCTTCATCACCAGCTGATAGCGCCTCTTACGAATACAACAAACAGGTTTTTGATGTCCGGTATGGTGGCGATATCGCCTTCTCAGCGCCGGGCACCAGTGTTGAACAAAGCATCCGGTTTGACCTCTCCGGGAATTTGTTCCAGTACCGTCAAATGCGTCAAGATCAGATTTATCATCTGATCCGAATGCCGGATTCGACCGTGACTGCTGTGGTCAACCAGGAGACCAGCCCGGAAATTGTGGATGCAATCCGTCAGCAGGTTCAGGAAGGCATTGAGTTTGTCACCACCCCTGAAGGGGAAATCCAGGAAGTGTATCTGTCACAGCCGCATACGTCGCTGAAAACGATGGAAACCATCGCCTTCCTGATGCAAAACATCGTTCCTGAAACAGTAAATGATCAGGATCAATGGCAACGCACAGAACAGGATTACAACGGCGAATTCTCCGCCAACTACACCCTGAAACTGGACGACAGTACGACTTCAGCAAACAATATCTATCAATTATTTAAGCGCCGTGAACTCAAAAAAGCCCTGTATGATCAGGCTCGCGGCTTAGAGAATAAGCTGAGTGCTGAATACACTTTCAGTCACAAAGCCCTGTGGAATCAAACCAACCGCATGCTCACGCAGCTGTCGGTGGACGAGAGCGTGCAGCACCACATGAACGGCCAGCCGCTGGCCACCAGCCGAAACCTGCTGGACATGAAACTGACATCCTGGACGGACAATATCAGTCCAGTCGAGCTGGCGCTGATCAAGCACACTCAAGCCGGACGTCAGGTTCAGCTTTCTGCCAGCGATGTTTTCCTGTCGACAGGAAATGGGACGAACAAGGCTTCAGGCTCTCAGCAGCAACAAGCCGAAGCAAAAGACGCCCGGGATCAGGCGACCCAGGGGGTGAACACGACCGCTGAAGCGGCCTATCAGGAAATCAAAGACCTCTACGACGCCATGCTCGCACTGGATGGTCTGGAACGAATGAAAGCAGAAAACCAGCTGAGCGCCATGCTGCAAAACTTTGCCCGCGCTTACCCCGGCAATCTGGATCTGCTCACGAACGATCTGACCAAGTTTGGTACCAGTGAACCGGGTTTCAGCCTGTACCTGAGCGCTTTGAGTACAGTCGCGAGCCGTCCGGCGCAGGACGCCATGCTAACCACACTGAACGCCCGGATGAATGAAACGCAGGCGGCAACCTCGATCATGGCTTCGCTGGCACTGTCACCGCAGGGAAATACCCAAACCTTTGAACGCTTCTCAAATCTGATGGACAGCCGGGCGATGACAGACAATCTGTCCGCCAATGTCGATCTGGCGAAGAGTGCCATGGTTCAGCGCATGGGTGTGGAAGATACGACAACCGCGAACGGCTATGTCTCGGAGCAACTGCAACAACTGAAAGCATCGGCAGAACCTTCACAAACCCTGCACCACTTAACCGTACTGGGCAATATGGGGCAGTATCTGACATTCTCCGATCTGAAAAGCTATACCGAGCAGTCAAATGCCGACATTCGTCAGCGGGCGACCCATGCGCTCCGGTTTGTACCAGGCGCAGACGCCACTCAGTATCTGATGCAAACGCTCAGAGATGACGCCAATTCCGCAACCCGCGAAGTTGCAGCCAACTCTCTGAGTTACCGTTCACTCGACAACAAAACGCTCGATCAGATTCAGCAGCAGATTGCGCAGGAATCGAATCAGCAAATTAAAGACAGGTTACAGGGAATCGTTGATAAGTACGCGCAAGCGCAAACTGATGTGACTCCGTAAATCCTCTCCCTGAGCCTGCCTGATGTAATGTCGGCAGGCTCAGTTCGAAAGCAATGACCGCAGCGTTATTTGTCCTAATCCCCTTCCTCATAACTGGGCTCTGTCTTCACATTGACATCCAACATCGAACGGCCCTGCCCCATTGGCAGCTGGAACTTGATAAAACTGTGACCCAGCGCCGTATGACAAGCATTGCAACCCGTCACCGCATCAGAAAAACGCTGATTGAACTGCTTCAGGTCTTTCTTCTCAATCGATTCGCCGAGCGGGTCAAGATACTTTTTTTCAAACGCTTTGAGCATTTCTGCCCGGTTCGGGCGCGTCAATTCAGCCACTTCCTGAGCTTCCAGCAGCTCTTTCAGCTCATACTGGGCTAATCCCCAGTTCTCGCCGTTGGCGGCCTGATGCGCACTCACCATCCGCCGCCCGATTTCATGCATCACAACGCCCAGACCAGGCTGAATCGCACTCAGCGCTTTCACCCGGTTTTCCAGAGAGCCGTTATAAATAGACTGCTCTGCTTCTTCAGCCATAACCCCGGCGCTCAGCCCCAACGCCAGACAGAAAACACTCCACGATTTAAAATTCATGATGTCTCCT
The DNA here is from genome assembly GCF_036409375.1 of Photobacterium sp. 53610. Taxonomy (NCBI): domain Bacteria; kingdom Pseudomonadati; phylum Pseudomonadota; class Gammaproteobacteria; order Vibrionales; family Vibrionaceae; genus Photobacterium; species Photobacterium sp. 53610. The sequence continues at coordinate 128,664 of NZ_JAXOFS010000004.1, forward strand.
TAACCCTCAGGTTGCCGGCAAGAGCGTTCGGACGCAGCCGCTCTTCGGAAAAGCAACCTGAAGGTCATCTCAGTGAATGTCGAACCCACAGTCATGATTTTAGCGTCAGGATGAGGGACACGCCCTTCAATATCAGATTCCGCAAACCGTTTCCGTCATTCTCTGGCAATGTCCGCAAAGGACTTCATAAAGCCTATCTTCTATGACTCAACGTCCTGCCGGGCAATCTGTGCTTCATGAGCGGCGGCCAGTTCTGCATCAAACGCTTTCACTTCAGCAAAACTCGGACGGTGAACCACGCGCTGCACATAGGCCGTCAGCACCGGGTGCGCTTCCACTAAGCCAAAAGCGATACAGTAATCGAGCGAGTTTGCCCATAACAGATCAGCAGCCGTAAAGCGCTCTCCCAGCAGATACGGGCCCTGGCTTAATTGATCGATCAGCGTCTGAGTCACCGTTTCATAATCACTGTAAGGGCTGACAATCCGGTTTTCAGGCACCAGGCCCATGGCTCTGTCACAAACGGCCGGTTCGTAACAAGCGGCGTAAAACAGCATCCAGCGTAAATAAGGGCCACGCAACGGATCATCCAGCGCAGGGGCAAGCTCACCAGCGGCATAGGTATCCGCCAGGTATAAATAAATGGCAACCTGCTCCGTGATCAACGCCCCCCGATGCAGCACTGCCGGTACCTTCCCGAGCGGGTTCACAGCCAGATATTCTGCTTCCCGGTTCTCCCCGGCTTTCATATTTAACAGATGCAGGTGAAAAGGAACGCCTAACTCTTTCAGCAAAATCAGGGCGCTGGCTGAACGTGAATGCGGCGAATGAAACAGAACAAGTTCATGTTGCGCAGGTGAATCTGACATGGTTTTTTCCTCTTGTGATGACCTTTACAGACCAATATAGTGAAGAAACCTGTCAGTTTTTGTCAGGTTTGGGATTTATTTTATGCTTCACCTGTATTTTTTTATCATCTGAGCAAAACACATGCGTGCCAGCCGACTCCTCACCATTTTGATGACATTACAATCCCGCGATCTGGTCCGTGCCCCTGAGTTAGCCCGGGCCTGTCAGGTGTCCGTCCGGAGTATCTACCGGGACATCGACAGTCTGAGTGCGCTGGGCATTCCGGTATACAGCGAACAAGGTGTCAATGGTGGTTACCGGTTGCTGGACGGGTATAAAACCCAGCTCAACGGCTTCTCGAAGCAGGAAGTCGAAACACTGCTGATGCTTGGCTTATCCGGTCCGGCGAAAGCGCTTGGAGTCGCCCCTGCCATGTCAGAAGCCAGACTGAAACTGATGGCGGCCATTCCGGCGGAACTGCGCAGTCACGCGGAACGTTTCCAGTCCTGCTTTTTGCTCGATTCCCCGGGCTGGTTTACAGAAAGTGAAACCGTCAGCCATTTGCCGGAATTGTTCACCGCAGCATGGCAAAAAAGACAGATTGAGTTCGATTATCAAAGCTGGCGAGGCAGCAGCCATCGGATCGTCAATCCACTGGGGATGGTTTTAAAGGCAGGGAACTGGTATCTGGTGGCTCAGCCTCAGGATCGTCATCAAGCCAGAACCTACCGGGTTGCCCGCATCCAGAATCTGAACAGACTGAATCAAAATTTCGAGTTGCAGACGCCTTTTGACCTGTCCGATTACTGGCAGGCAAGTACCCGTCAGATGGAAGCAGAACTCTATCCCAATACTGCTGAAATCAAACTGACAGCAAAAGGACTCAGAATGTTACCCGGCCTGAGTCCCCCATATGTCCGGCAGCATACGCATATTACACAAACCGAGGATTTCGGCTGGACCACCGTGACCTTACCGTCGGGCAATACAGAACAGGCGCTGATTGAAATGCTCAGATTCGGCCCGGAAGTGCAGGTCGTCCGGCCAGAAGCGCTGCGGCAGGCCATGAGAAATGTGATTGAAGTGATGCGTGGATATTATGCTGATGGGAATGATGAGCCAACGTCAATCCGCTGATGGCACAATCAGTGCCATGAACTGAAGCCTGTCTCATCAAAATATGAGCACCTCATCCCAGGGTGCCTCGCCCTTCACCGGTTTGCTCGAGCAACCATGCTTTAAATTGAAGCTGCGCCTGAGTTTCCTGCTGACCGTGCAGTTTAGTCAGCCAGTAAGCGCCTTTGTGCAAATAGATCTCAAAGGGCTGCACCAGCTTTTCTTCCGCGAGCTGCCTTTCGAACATTGCAGGCGGCGCCAGCGCCACACCGTAGCCCTGAATCGCCGCTTCTATCATGCTGATAGATGAATCAAAGACGATAGCACTCAGTTTTGCTTTCGGCACCGCGACTTTTGCTTCGTCCAGCCATAGCTGCCACTCATCGGGATGGTAAGAGCGCAATAGGGTGTAGTTCAGCACATCTCTCGGTGAGGACATGGCCTGACCTATCAATGGCTGACACAGCACGGTAAACGGCGCGGGGAACAGCTTCGTCGCTTCCGTTGCATGCCAGCTGCCTTTTCCAAAGCGAATCAGATAATCCAGACCTTCGGCTACCGGATCTGCCGTGTTGTTGTTCGTTGAGATGCGCAGATCAATCAAGGGATAACGCGCCTGAAAATCGGCCAGACGAGGCAACAGCCAGTTCACCGCGAACGTGCCGACCACACCAACGGATACCACTTCGCGGTGGATCCCCTGCGCCAGCATCTCCAGCGCATCAGACAAATGATCGAAGGCTCCATTCACGACCGGCAGCAGCATCATGCCTTCTTCCGTTAAATTTAACCCCCGGGACTGACGAATAAACAAGGACACGCCCAGCTGGGCTTCCAGCGCCTTCACCTGCTGACTGACGGCAGCCTGAGTGACACACAACTCAACCGCAGCCTTGGTAAAGTTCAGATGTTTCGCCGATACGAGGAACGCACGAATTGCGTTCAGCGGCAAATGGGTAATATTCATGCCGATAACCTTATGGCTCTATGATCCAATGCCCTCAGGCCATGACCCTAGATTTTCTTATTGCTCTTATTAGATTTCGCACATTGTGCATCAAAATGACTCACTTTAATATCCGCCCTGTCTCCATGGGTTCATATCACTCATATTCACGTTACATTGATAAAGAAGTCACAATGAAAAGCATCGCCTGCAATACAAGAACACTGTTCATTTCCGCACTCTGCCTAGCATCATCCGCAGTGCCCCTGGCATCAACCGCTGCTCCGGTTCACAACCAAACCACAGAGAATGATGCCCCTATCAGACAGGCTGTGGATCAGCAGGCTGAGCAGCTGATGAAAGCATACAAGATTCCGGGCATGGCGTTTGGCATCACCGTCAATGGCAAAGCACATTACTACAACTATGGACTGGCAGATATTCAGCAACATCAGCCTGTGTCTGAAAACACCATTTTTGAACTGGGTTCGGTCAGTAAAACCTTTGCTGCAACACTGGCCAGTTATGCACAACAGCAAGGAAAACTATCGTTCAACGATCCGGTATCAAAGTATCTGCCAGAACTGACAGGCAGCACGATTGGAAACACGCCGCTCATCCGGTTAGCCACATACACCGCAGGCGGATTGCCGCTTCAGTTCCCTGAAAACGTTACGAACCACGCGACGATGCTGGATTATTACCGCCAATGGCAACCCGTATTTCCGGCAGGTGCCCGCAGGCAATATTCAAATCCGAGCATTGGTCTCTTTGGCTATCTCGCCGCCCGGAGTATGGGGAATGAATATCCGGCGCTGATGGAAAATCGCATCCTGCCGGAACTCGGGATGTCCAGCACCTTTGTGAACGTACCGGAAGCGAAAATGCGCGACTATGCTTTCGGCTATAACAAGGCTGGTGACGCTGTGAGGGTCACCCCCGGCGTGCTGGATGCCGAAGCCTACGGGATCAAATCGACCACTGCAGATATGGTACGGTATATCGAGGCAAATATCGGGACAACTCCGGTCAGCCCGTTAATGAAGCGAGCGCTGGCCAATACGAAGACGGGGTATTATCAGTCTGCGACCCTGACACAAGGGCTGGCCTGGGAAATGTATGCGTATCCAGTGACGCTGAATGCACTGCTTACAGGCAATTCGAACGAGACGATTCTCAACCCGATGCCCATTGATATCATCCCTGAACCCAAGCCCCTGCCAGAGCACATCTGGGTGAATAAAACGGGCTCAACTGGTGGATTCGGCGCATACGTGGCTTATCTCCCCGCGAAAAAGACAGGTATCGTGATTCTAGCCAACAAAAATTATCCCAATGCCGACAGAATCAAAGCCGCTTACGCGATTTTGAAGGCTGCCGACCAGTAATCTGTCCGGATTTCACAGCCAATCTCCGTGTGTTCCTCACTCAGTCAAACCGAAGGGGGAACACCGGGTTCATCAGCTGATCCGTCTGAATTCTGACGCCAGACTTTGTGCCCAGACTTGCTGCGCCCGACTTTCGGTGACCAACGCCCTGAAACTCCCCCTGTAACTACCTCCCTGCAACCGACTCGCTGTATCAGGCGCGGGGTCGCTATAAGTCATCAAACCGGTGGGTGGAATGAACCATCCGCATAATCTCATGTTCTTCCAGCGATTCGAGCGTCTCCAGCAATTCCCGGGCAGCAGGAATATCAGCCCGGGAAGCCAGATAGCGATATAGTTCGATCACCTGCTGGTGCTGATCAACAATCACATCCATGATCTGTGCGGCATCAAGTCTGGCAAAAGGCACGTCGCAGTGCTGATGCCGGACAATCGGGGTTTTCTGTAAATACTCATAACACCAGGTATTCAGAGCATGCGCATCGCCGGATGTTTCAAATTCACTCACGACCTGGCTCAGGCGTTTCTCATGATCGGCAAGATAATTCAGGATCATCCGGGCACGTTCATCCGTATGCTTGTTCACGCCACGGGACAAACAATGGCTGAGGTGATGGTGAAATTCTTTCGTCCAGTGAAGCACATCTTTCAGGGTTTCGACTTGCATAGCCGTTTCCTCGTCGGTTAAGTCAACCAGAGACTACAGGCGCAAAATACTCCAGTAGCCCGCCACGTTCACCGTAAATTTTGTCTGCTCCTGCAAGTGGACCCGCAGCCCTTCCAGGGCTTCGGGATCGCCATGAATCAGCTGAATACGCGTTTTTTCTTCCAGTGCCGACTGTTGTAACCACCGGGTCAGTTCCAGGTAATCCGCATGGCCAGACAAACTGGAAAGCATTTTCACCGAGGCGCGCACCGGTATCCATTCGCCATGAATTTTCACGGTTTCGACGCCGTTGAGCATTTTATCGCCCCGGGTTCCCCCGACCTGATAGCCGGTAAACAGCACCGTGGTTTTCGGACTGCCAAGCAGGCGTTTGAAGTGATGCAGAATACGTCCGCCCGTTGCCATCCCGCTGCCTGCAATAATGATATGGGGAAAGGCCTGCTTCTCTATCGCCTTGGATTCATCCACAGTACGGATATAGGTGATGTCTTTGCACATGCGGTGACATTGCTCCTGATTTAACCGGTGCTGATCGCTGTACCGGAAGAAGATATCCGACACTTTAATCGCCATCGGGCTGTCGAGATAAATGGGGATTCGGGGGATTTCTTCTTTTTCCATCAAAGTTGCCAGCATATGTTGCAACGCCTGTGCACGTCCCACCGCAAAAGCAGGAATCAGTAAAACACCGCCTTGCATCGCGACCTGATTCACGACTTCTGCGAGTTGTTCAAACGGATCCTGAGTATCGTGGAGACGATTACCGTAAGTCGATTCCATCAGCAGGAGATCAAGCGCCGGTAAAGGCCGGGGCGGATTCATCAGGACATCGTCAAAACGACCCACATCGCCTGAAAAACCAATCCGTTTTCCTTCAGCTTCCACGATCACACTGGCGGCACCGAGAATATGCCCCGCCGGTTGCAGATGAAACCGGATGTCTCCGACTTCGACCGGTTCGTCAAAATCGACCGGCTGGAACAGCACCATACAGTCCTCAGCGGTTTCCCGGTCATAAAGCGGTTCCGGATGTTCGTGTTTTCCCAGCTTGTGTTTGCTGTAATACTTGGCGTCTTCCTCGTGAATATGACCGCTGTCGGCGAGCAGTATCTGACACAGATCCTTCGTGGCGTGATGGGTAAATACCGGTCCGCGATAGCCATGTTTGTACAGCACCGGGAGATAGCCGGAATGGTCAAGGTGAGCGTGGGTTAACAGAACAGCGTCGAGCTTGTCGATGTCCATGGGCAATGTCTGCCAGTTGCGCTCCCGCAGCCACTTATATCCCTGAAACAAACCACAATCGACCAGCACGCTGGTATTTTCGGTTTCCAGCAGAAACTTGGAGCCGGTCACCGTTTCGGTCCCGCCAAGAAAAGTAATTTTCATCCGGCATCCCCCTGGTTTCACTCAGTTTGACCGCTGCAAAACAATCAGCCGCGGCTTCGTCTAACAGCAATGGCTATCGGTTAGATTAGGTACGCTCAACGGGTTATTCAAGGCAGATACAAAGTTGTACACAGAACTTAATGTGGAGACGGGTAGATGGTTCGCCAGTCCGTTTTCATATCCACAACAACCCAGCCATTTTCCTTCGCAGCATCCAGTGCCTTATCCAGTTTTCCGACAGATGAATGTCGATCGTATGCCCATTCACGCGCTTTATCCGTATGGTGTACAAGCAATCCTAAGCGTTTCCCGTCACCAGCCGTGACCCACTGAAGCATTTGAAAATCGCCGTCTGAGTTTCCGAAGGCAGCGATTGGGCGCCGCCCGATAAACTGATGAATCCCAACCGGTTTTCCTTCTTTATCATCAATAAAATTAACGGACGGCATCCGCAACAACTGAGGGACACCATCAATCAGTTTGTATTCGGTTTTAAAGCTGCTGCCAATCACCCACTCCGGAGGAATGCCATACACCCTTTCACTCCAGGGACGCATGAACTCAATTCCGCCACCTGAAACGATATAGGTTTTAAAGTGATTTTCCTGAAGGTAGGCAATCAGTTCCAGCATAGGCTGATAAACCATCTCGGTAAAAAGACGCCCCGTAGACGGGTGTTTTGCGGTGGCTATCCATTCCTCAACGAGTGTAGAGAAAGCTAGCGCCGACATTCCGGCATGAGTTGCCATCATGAGTTCGAGAATTGAATGATTCCCGCCGGCAAGGGCTTGTTTGACATCCCCCTGCAGCACCGATTTGAAGGGTTCCTGCGTTTTCCATTCAGGATGTGACGGTGCTAAAGCCTGAATTCTGTCGATGACAAAGAACAGCTGGGTATACATGGGTTGCTCAACCCACAATGTCCCGTCATTATCGAAAGTCGCAATCCGTTCTCCCGGGGGGACAAAATGAGGAGAATTTTCACGCGTGACCTCCTGAACAAACTGAATGATGGCCTGTTTGCTTGGGCCATCGTTCCAGGATGGCAACGCATCAGCTTCGCTGCTCTCTGAGACCAGAGGAAAGACAAACAGCAAAAGAAACGCATACCTCATCAGTGCTAATGTCGGTCTAATCGCATGCATCGCCACCTTCGATTCGCCTCTTTTCGCTATGAAAAACGTTTTAAGTTAAGCACAAGCGCAAAGGTCGCACGTGATTAATATCACAAAAACAAGCAAGATAAACCTCTCACTTTAGGAGACAAATCAATATCATTGTTACTTCAATCATATTGATGTGTTTTCATCTGACATGAGACGCCGAGTTAATCATATTGAAGACATGAGAAAAGATTCAGCCTGAACGGTCATTTAAAAACACGATGACCAATCACGGCTGCCAATCGCTACTGCCAGTAACTTTGCGTTCTCGGTAGAACAATCATCTGATCACCACTGGGTGAAAGTTGTCCTTCAACGAAGCTTCCCTTTAATTCATTCTGAGAAACAGTTCCCTGAAACGAACCCTGATACCCATTTTCTTCTTTGACCTGGAAAGTGATTTCGTTTTCATGAACAGTCAATTCAGAAACGACAGGTATTCTTGGCGCCCCTTCACTAGCCTGAAAGCTCACAAAATACTTTCCAGAATATGACTCAGAAATAATCAATTCGATCCCAATCACATCACCCGATTCTTGATGAAGGTTCAAACTTGAATAAACACCGGTGATATTCACCGTGGAAGCAACAGCAATCCCGGTTGATAACAGTTGCAACACACAGATGAACATGAATTTGAAAAATGAAATTTTCAAGCCAAACCTCATATTGAAATTCCAGTTAAAATCAGAGTTATCAAAAGAGATTATGACATGACATCATTCAGCAGAGTAATACTTTTTTTGTATCGAAGGCCTTTTTCAAATCTTCCCATTGAAAACGATTGTGAAAACAGACACGCGCATTTTCTGAATTATTCGCCTCCACTAATACAGGCGCCAAGACAAAGCCCTGTTTGAACAAACCCAAAATAACACTGAAAGATTCATCTGAATTGACGGCTTCAAATACGAGCACATCTTCTTTTACTAATACACAGTACTGCATATAAACTCCGGTCCTCAGTAGTTGATATCAGAATTATCTACTTTTATGCTATAGTGCATAGTGAATTTTTTGAATGGCGATAACTTAAAGTTATGAAGATTAATCCTAAATACCTGCATTCAATTGAAACCCTTGCAAGAGTAAAAAACTTCAGAGTTGCAGCCCAGATCCTTTGTATCTCGCAACCCGCACTTTCTAAACAGATCAAAAATGTTGAGGAAGCCTATGAAATAGAAATCTTCATCAGAGATAACCAGGGCGTCACATTATCGAGCACAGGAAAACAGGTCATCGACGAGATTATTGCCCTCAACAGACATATTCAAAAAGTAGACGACCACCTGAACAATATTTCCAGAAGTAATTTCACATCTTTATCCATAGGATTTGGAAAGTCGAGTTATGACTTTCTGCCACACTACATCCGGAAATTTCAGAATAAGCATCAAAACATCTCGATATCACTCTCAGATATTTGCTCTCATGAACAGGAAGAACAATTGCTGTCTGGCTCTTTAGATATAGGTTTTATGAGAAAACCTATATCCGACACACTCAGCAGTATTAAAGTTTCAAGTGATGAATTTGTCCTGGCTGTTTCAAAAGATCAATATACAAATGAAAACGTTGACGGTTATTTAGAAAAGTTTAATTTACTGATGATGGGCAATCACAGCAAATCGATGATGCATATTCACACCATGGCCTTGTTGAAAAACAGAGTATACAACATCACTAATATCTCGGCAGACATACAAACTATTATTACATTAATACTCTCGAATACAGGCGTTGCCATTTTACCGAAGAAATCAATTTTAGGTATCTATGACGCAATCGAGCTTATTCCCTTTCCGGAAGATACAAGCTGGGATATTCATATGGCGTGGAACCCAAGCAGAACATCGAAATCTGTCGACCTATTTATTGAGCACGTCAAAGGTGAATATTCACACATCCTGAACCAATCCAATGCACCGGCTGAATCATCTTCACTGGATTGAACTTCCCATCAGTGGCGCTGAAAAATTCTTTCCTGAGAAGATTTTCACTGTCGCAACAACCGGTGAGAAATAAAAACACATGACCCACCGGCTGCCTGAAGTATCAAATATGGCTGTTCAAACCCTCGCCACACAACAATCCTTTCCTCAATTAACCGCATTCACGGCTGGTTGATTGATTTCTTCATCAGCCAGCCTTCGAAAGGCTATCCGCTGCCATACAATCTATGAGGATGAGTTTTGACTTGTTTCAATTAACAATCGCTTTAACTCATCAACAGAGCTGACTTCATAGGAAACCATCGCTTCTGCAGAGACAGACTGACCGGTTTCATCAGATATAAGCCTGGCTAACATATCTGGCCGAATCTGCCCGTCTGTTGACTTGAGCCTATTCAGCTCTTCTTGATTTAAAGTTTTTGCTGTGCCCGGCAGGTAAATCGTGCCGTAATACAAATCAACCCCGAACGCGATCAGCCCGGGAACAATGAAGAGTAACAAGCCAGCCGCATCCAATACTGCAATGGCCGGATCAAGATTACCGCCCTTTTGGCCTTTTCTTTCCGGATGCAGCAGGACACCGCACCCTGACAGCTGAATCGTCAAAATCGCAGTCAAACAAATCGCCAATGCCTTATGCTTCATTTGGTCTCCCTAACCCAGTCGGTCCGAAAATTTTGTTGCAGTTTTCTATGATTGCTCCATCTAATTATGGCGATAAATGAGAGTGTTGCAGAAGATTTTGACTCGAGTTGACATGAAAGTAACGCATCTGGAAATGCCACATCACCTTTTCAAAAGCGCCTCACTTCTTCGATAAGGTCACTGCCGGACACCCGTTTGCTCAAGCATTTATTCCATTCTGAAGTTCAGGACTGCTTTTGAGTTGGGCTGAAGACTGAATTTCTTAAATCCTCTGTAAGATTTGGTATTGCCGGAAGCTTATCGTGAAAAGCCCCTTTTGCTGCCATAAAACCAAATGTGTAGGGTGCGACGTTCAGCCCTTCTCTCGCCCTTGTCTCCTGGCTTTCTCGCAGCTTGTTGAACATCCAGTCATCTAATTTATGCGTGATTTCCAGAAACTCCTCATGGGTGAGTTCTGCTTTTAAAGTAATCAGAAATGCCTGGTTATCCTTTGCTGGTAAGTCGATCACCCGCGCTTGAAGTCGGTTCAGCACCGTCTGGGTAAAGAAGATTGGGAACCTGGAACCTTTCTCAAATGAAGTATGTGAAGGAACTAACAGCTTGCAAACATGACCCGGCCGTAACTCAATTAACCTGAGGATTTCTAATTTTCTCAGATAAAGATGAATTGAAGCATCATTGAGTGCATACCGTTCTGCAATCTCATTGACCGTTCGGTGCTCCGTCAATTCGGACCAGAACGTAAATAACGCAGGGCATTCAAAGAAAGCCAGATCCTGCTCCCGGGTAAAAATAGGGACCGCATTGATATTCTTTTCAGCTTCTTCTAGCAGCTTTGACAGGGGGAAGTGAATCAAACGGCCGATGCTGATCAATCTTTGCATCGAAAGTGGCTGCACATTATTCAGTAATCGCTTCACACTCACTTCAGAGATTTCCAGCTCATGCGCCAGAGTTCGGTAAGAGATATTACATCTCTTCAGCTCCTTTTTGAGAATGGAACACACTTCTTGTGACAATCGATCATCCATCTTGCTCTCTCTGCATCGCAGCCTGATACCAAAAGCATCATAATACGACCCATTAAAATAATGAATTGAAACAATGGGTCAACATGAGATTCTTTTCTGATATTCAACGGGAAGGAAACTGTCATCATGAGCCCAAAAGAACTGACCATCCGTTTCGGGATTCAGCAGAGCTTACACTGGACGATTGCTGGAATTATGATTCCAGTGATAGCGCTGCTCTTTCAGTCCAGAGGACTGAGCTTATTTGATATTGGTTTCGTCATGGCTGTCTGGATTGGCAGTACCGCGATTCTCGAGATACCTCTGGGGGGCATCGCAGATACTTATGGGCGCAGAAAGACTTACCTGTTCTCTTTGCTCATGAATATCCTGGGGGGTATTGTACTTTTTATCGCTGATAGCCTGCCCCTCATTCTGTTTGCTGCTGCGCTGCTGGGAGCATCCAACGCGGTCTATTCTGGCACGCTCGATGCGTGGTTCTACGATAGCTCCCGACACACACAGGGCAATCAATCTTTTCATTCAGCGTTAGCGATAATCAATGTGTTCGTCACGATCGGCCTGGCAACAGGCTCACTCATTGGTGGATGGCTTCCCGATAGCAGTGCCAGTTCATTCTTCAATTCAACCCGTATTTATGACCTGAACATCGTCATTGTTGCTCTCTCCAACCTGGTCCTGATTTTGATGACTCTGGTATTGATTCCTTCTGAGATTCACCTCAAAACATCTCAAGTTGAAACATCACAAGCGAAAACAACACAAACCAAAAAGAATAACGCGGATTTTCTGCAGGCTAGTTTGCAAGCCATCAAAACATCTATTCGCCATCATGTACTCAATCGGCTGATGCAGACAACACTGGTGTTTGGCATGGTGTTGAGTTGCATAGAGAACTTTTGGCAGCCTTACCTGGCAGAGCTCATTCAGGGGACGGCTTATGGTGTCACGGTATTTGGTATTCTCTCCGCCCTTTACTTTCTGATGTCTGCCGGCGCATCACTGCTGTCGATCCGATTACTCAGATATTTAAAAGGCTCACACAAGTTCCTGATGTTCACGACCCGAGCGTCAGCTGGCCTTGCGTTGATTGCCCTGGCCAATACCACACACCTGTTCAGCTTTGCCTTGTGTTACCTGCTATTTTTCTTCCTGTTCACTGCAGGCAATAATTCAGAAAGTGTCATGCTGCACGAAAACACAGAAGAGCATGTCCGTTCAACCATGCTGTCCATCCGTTCATGTATGGTCACCAGTGGTGGTGTGATCGCATCCCTGTTTTTCGGTTTTCTCTCAGAGTATTACGGCATTTCAGTCAGCTGGACAATTTGTGGCGTGATGCTTGTTGTTTCTTCCGCTCTGTTTATCTTGATTCCTGAGAAATCAGAGCCGCAAACTGCTTAAACGCCCTGCTCGGCAGTGATGAACCGGCAGAATGAAATGACTCTGTCAGATTGTGCTGATAATAAAGCAATATATCGCAATCAGGACGAATAGACTTTTGCCTGTTCTTTCAGCCACTGAATGAACAGCTTGACCTTAGGTCGCTTTAGGTTCTTTTCCGGCAAACAAATAAAATAAGAAGAATCGGGTTCAATGGCTTGCTCTCCAATTCGAACCAGTGTGCCATTCTGAATATATCTGTGAGCTAAACTATGCTTGATTAATCCAATCCCTTGCATGGCCAAAGCACTTTCTACAACAAATAGAGAACCATCAAATAAAAGTGAGGGTTTAACCGGTTTCTTTTCATTGTATTTTAACCAAAATTCCCAGCTCATATCCGTCCATATATCTTCAATTAATGCCCCTTTATGCAAATCATCGATACTATAAATACCGTGCTTTTCTTGATAGTAAGGATGGCAGACAGGATAGATTAAGTCTTTCATTAACCATTCACTGTGCATCCCCTGATACTGACCCTGGCCGAATCTCACACACAAATCGATACTTAAATCACTGGGCAGCGCGAGACGATTTGTGGGTTCGATAAGTATACTGATGTCGGGAAACTGCTCTCTAAATCCTTGTAATCTCGGGATAAGCCAATGGTGAGCGAAAGAGCTTGGAGTAGATATCGCAAGCTTGTTTGGATGTTCATCATCAATCAGATCATCAACACCAGCTTGCAGGTGACTGAACCCTAACTTAACTTCTTTGTACAGGTTCTCTCCGCAAGGCGTCAGCTCTATTCCTCGATGGTTCCGGTAAAACAAGCAAGTATCAAGACTGGTTTCGAGTTGCCTGATTTGTTGACTGACCGCCGCGGGAGATACAAATAAATCTTGCGCTGCAGATTTAAAGCTTCCTAAAGAGGCTGATTTATAAAAATAAAGTAATCCTTGTAAGGGAAGATTGTGGCGTTTCAATTAAGATCACCTTAACCACCGGTAAGAAAAGATTGCTTGTCAGGCTAACACAAATTCACAAAAATATAAAACTCACTACCACTCAATTGACAATTACGTCAATTGAGTTTTTTTGATTTTAAAAGCCTGAACAACCTGACAATAAAGCAACAAGGAATGGTTATGAATAAATATACAAATATAAAAAAGTCAATCGACATCAGTAATGGATTTTGGGATGTCACCAACAATAATGGGCTCGCTAATATCATCAGTGAAAATTTAGGTAACGGCGCTCACAAAACTGTTCCCGGCCAACAGCGTTTCATCAACATGTCGTCTTACTCCTATCTTGGACTGGATAGCCACCCGAAAATCCTCGAAGGTGCCATCCAGGGGATTCAGTCCACGGGCGCACTCAACTCTTCAACATCAAGAATCAGAGTGCAATACGAGATATTGAATCAAGCAGAATCCCGGTTAGGTGAGCTAACAAACTCAGATGTGTTCACTTTGCCCTCCTGTGCAGCGGCCGCGGCGGCAACACTTCCATTACTCGCATCAGGCGCACTCACCAACAACGTCCCGCCAGTCATGGTTTTTGATAAGCATGCTCACTTCTGCCTGAACTACATGAAGCCGATTTGTGCAGATGAAACGGAAATCATCACAATTAATCACAACGATATCGAGGCACTGGAAGATATCTGTAAACAGCACCGTCAAGTCGCATTTGTCGCAGATTCGATCTACAGCACTGGCGGGGCTGCCCCAATCAAAGCACTGCTCGAATTACAGGACAAATATGGTCTGTTTCTGCTGATTGATGAAGCCCACGGCCTGTCTACAAAAGGCCACAATGGCGTAGGCATGGTATTGAGTGAGACGGGTGAACTGAACGAGAAGACGATACTCATTGCCTCTCTGAATAAAGGATTCGGAGCCTCTGGCGGCGCCGTTTTCTTCCGCAAGAACCCAGACAATAAAGTGAGAAACTTACTGGCGAGATATGGCGGTCCAATCACCTGGTCCCAGCGCATCAACACGGCGGGTCTTGGCGCCATTATTGCCTCCACAGAACTTCACTTAGACGGCACGATCAATCAGTTACAAAACACATTAGCCGCCAAAGTCGATTTGTTTGATGAACTGGTCGAGACACAAGCACGTGGCGATGGCCTGCCGATTCGATTTGTCTCGCTGGGTGACGAACAAGCCACCATCGACATTGCCCGTGGCTTACTCGACTCAGGCTTCTATACATCTGCGATCTTTTTCCCGGTGATTGCACGCGGAAAAGCTGGCTTGAGAATTATGCTGCGCTCGAACATGCAGGATGAAGAGATCCGTGCGTTTTCACTGGTACTGAATCAGCTCAAGCAAAAATATGGGGCATAACATGCTTAGTCAAAGTAACCGAATCGTCATACTGCTCTCTTGTACGTTAGTTTTAATGGCACAGATGGCCACCACCCTGTATTTACCGGCCTTACCCCAAGTCGCTGGTGAACTGGCGATCAGCCGTCACTCCGCTGAGTTGTCCATTTCACTCTTTGTGATTGGTGCAGCGCTGCCCGTGATTTACTGGGGGCATGCTGCAGAAAAATACGGCCGGAAACGTTCTCTCTCAATGGCGCTGATCGTATTCATTACGGCCAGTCTCGTTCTTTATTTTACCCAGTCTCTCGAAAGCTTATTGATTGCCAGGGTGATACAAGGGGCTGGGGCTGGCGGCGCTGCGATCATTGCCCGGATTATCGTGAGAGACTACTGGCATGGCGATGCGCTCACGCAAAAGCTGTCTTTGTTATCGATGGCATTTATCGCTGCACTGGGCATCGGCCAGTTTATCGGCTCATTGCTCACCCAGTACAGCGACTGGCGCATCGGATTTTTAATCTTGTCATCCATCGCTGCTTTTTCTTTGCTCGCCATCACTCAGCTGCAACTTCAAGGGCCAGCCCAAAGTGACCAGCAGAAGCCAAAATCCAGTGCGAGTTACATGCAAATTGTGAAGGACCGGGGATTCCTCATTCCTTGTACCCAGGGGGGACTGGGTTTTGCCACGATTGTGACATTACAGGAAGTCAGCCCATTTATTTTCGATCATGACCTGCAACTCTCTGGTCAACTGTTTGGCTTCTTTGGCCTCGCGATTGGCGTGACTTACTTCCTGGGATCTCTGTATGTCAAACGCTATGTCACCAAAGTCGGCAGCCAACAGCTGATGAATCGAGGGGCATACATCCTTCTGACAGGCGCCCTGCTCATGCTGACGATCTGGCTGTTCAGTGAATCAATACCAGGCCAGATCCTTGTCGGTAGCTACATCGCTTTGTATCTGCTGATTATCTTTGGCCAGGCTGTGATTTTTCCGAACAGTATGTCTCTGGCGGCAAGCAATTCTGCTCACAGCGGCGCACACAGTATTGCCCTGTGTGGTTTCTTGCAGCAATCCATGGCAGGGGTTGCCGCAGCCTTGGCGGTTGGCGCAGGTCACAGCCACAGCTGGACGTATTGGGTCGCGATTATGGGGGTTGTCATTTTCACCCTGGGGTTCACAAGAAAAGAGCAAACAGCATGTCTAAACTAATTTCCACACTGGACCTCAAGTCTGAAGAAGCAAACGTCAACTTTGACAATTACAACGCCATTTTAGCGGGTTTTTACGAAGCCCAAAGTGAAGCGCTCGCTTATGATATTCCCAGCCGCGCCAAGCAAAAATCCCGGGGAAAGCTCTCTCCCCGTGAGCGTATCGCCCAGTTAATTGATGCCGGTACGACGTTTTTTGAAGTGGGGCAAATCGCCGGATACATGGTTTACGATCAACCGCTTCCCAGCGCTGCGATTGTCACTGGCGTCGGAGTCATCAACGGTCGTAAATGCGCAATTTTTGCCAACGACTCTGCGGTGAAAGGCGGTACTTACTATCCGGTGACCTTGAAAAAACACCTGAGAATGCAGCATATCGCCCGAAAGCATAAATTGCCCTGCATCTATCTGGTTGACTCGGGAGGTGTTTTCCTGCCGCTTCAGGACGATTTGTTCCCGGGTGAACACCACTTTGGCAAAATCTTCAAAAACATTGCTGAGATGTCTAGCCTGGGCATCGCTCAAATCTCTGCCGTGCTGGGTTCCTGTACCGCAGGTGGGGCTTACATCCCAGCCATGTGCGATGAAACCATTATCACGAAAGAAAACGGGACGATCTTTCTCGGTGGTCCACAGCTCGTGAAAGCTGCAACCGGTGTCGAAGTCGATGCTCAATCCCTCGGCGGCGCGCATCTGCATACTGAAGTCAGCGGAGTCGCGGATCACTTTGCAGAAGACGAAACGCACGCACTCCACCTGGTCAGAGATCTCGTCAGCAGATGCCACCACAATGAGCCGGATTGCGGCCCGGACATTGAACCCCGTGACAGCGCGTATTCGCTCGAGGAAATCCCTTATCTCATCAGCCGGGATCCCAAAAAGCCGATTTTAGCCCGGGAAATTCTGGCAAGGCTACTGGATGGCAGCGAGCTCATCGAATACAAAGCCAATTTTGGTAAAAGCATCATTTGTGGCACCGGTCATATTGGTGGCTATGCTGCCGGCATCATTATCAATGACGGTGTCCTGTTCTCTGAAAGTGCCATCAAAGCCACGAACTTTATGGCCATCTGCGCCAAACGCAATTTACCCATTATTTTTATCCACAATATCAATGGGTTTATGGTCGGCAAAGAATATGAGGCCGGCGGCATTGCCAAGCACGGCGCTAAAATGGTCAACGCTATTTCTTGCCTGCGGGTGCCAACAATCAGCCTGGTGATCGGCGGCAGTTATGGTGCCGGTAATTTAGCGATGTGCGGGCGCACCATGGAGCCTGATTTTATGGCCATGTGGCCAAACGCGAAGACCTCAGTTGTCGGCGGGGTTCAAGCTGCAAAAGTGATGCTCATGATGGAACAGGAAAAGCGCCAGCGCATGGGTGAAGAGATGGATGAATCTGCACAGCAGCGATTCATGCAACCCATTATCGATACGTACGAACGTCAAGGCTCGGCCCTCTATGTCGGTGCGAGAATGAACGCTGATGCCGTCATTTCACCAGCACAAACCCGGGAATGGCTGGCAATCTGTTTGTCTCTGAGTAAGCAACAGGATGTTGAAGACACTCACTTTGGTATATTTAGGATGTAACCATGTTTAATAAAATTCTGATCGCAAACAGGGGTGAAATAGCACAAAGAATTGCCCGAACCTGTCAGGAGCTGGGCATTGCTTATGTCGGCCTGTATTCCGATGAAGACAAAGGAAGTGAATACCTGGAACATGCCGTGCAATGCGTCCATCTGGAAGGCAGCGCGGCGCTGGACACCTACCTGAATATACAGAAAATCGTCCAAGCCGCCATTGACACAGAATGCGATGCGGTGCACCCCGGCTATGGCTTTTTATCCGAAAATGCAGAATTTGCCCGGGCAATAGAAGATCAAAACATCACGCTGATCGGACCGACCTCCGAAATGATCGGCCTCATGGGCAATAAATCGATCGCGAAAGATATCATGGCTCGGGCGGGTTTGCCTGTGTTGCCCGGTTCTCTTCAGGGGACATCTGACAAAGCGCAATTGATCACTGACGCCCGGAGTATCGGTTATCCGCTGATCATCAAACCGGTGATGGGGGGCGGCGGTAAAGGCATGACCATCGTGCATGAATCAGGCGCGCTTGATCAAGCCATTGACGAAGCACTTCGAGTCGCGATGACTGCGTTTGGTGATAACCGTTTACTGCTTGAAAAATATGTCGAGTCACCCCGGCACATTGAAGTCCAAGTCGCCTGTGACCATTTTGGAAATGCCATTCATATCTTCGACCGGGAATGCTCAATTCAGCGACGCCACCAGAAAATCATCGAAGAAGCACCCGTGACCCACTTGAGTGAGCATGTTCGCAATCAATACCTCAATGCCGCAGTCAATGCCGTTAAGAACGCCGGCTATAGTAATGTGGGGACGGTCGAGTTTATCGTCGATCAGGATCAATTCTACTTCATGGAAATGAACACCCGTCTTCAGGTCGAACACACGGTCACTGAAGAGATCACGGGGATTGATTTGGTCGAACTGCAAATCAGTATCGCCGCGAATCAGCCGTTAGCGCTGAAACAAGAAGATGTCTGTGTCCATGGACACGCGATTCAGGCGAGGATCTATGCTGAAGATCCTTATCAGGATTTCAAGCCCGCTCCAGGCACGGTTTTCAATGTGCAATGGCCGGGTCAGGTGCGGGTAGACCATGCATTTTCTCAAACGGGCACGATTTCCAGCTACTATGACCCCATGTTTGGCAAAATCATCAGTTATGGCGCCAATCGAAACGCAGCAAGACGCAAGCTGTTAGCTGCCCTCGCACACACGAGCATTCTGGGTGTCAAATCGAATACTGACTTTTTGCGTTTTATTCTTTCCCATCCGGACTTTGTGAAAAATGACATCAGTACCGATTTAACGGATCGGTGTTTCACCTCAGCATTTTTAGACAGTCAGGCCGATGGAATGCTGATCCGCTCTGCGGTTGCGGTTGCTTCCTGCCTCCAGCTCAGCAACTCGCTGAAACATATCACCCAGACGCCATGGGTCGCCCGCGCCGGGGCTGCATTACCACGTCAGCTGGGTGAAGCACACGTCGGCAAACTGCACTTTGACGTCGAAAACACGCCGTATCAACCCTGTGTGATCTCCGCCAGTGCAAATAAGTCTGTGATTACTGTGGAGGAAGAAGAGTTCAGTGTCCGTTGTTCCCACGAGCATTCACGCAACGATCACCTGTTGTCAGGCACTGTCGGCGCCATCGTATGGCAGGCCATGATCGAAGCGGGACGCTACCTGATTCAAATTGAAGGGGCTTTTTTCACAGTCACACCTGCGTCGAATCAGTTTGGCTCTCAATCCAGCCAAACCGACACCGCGAAGTCAGATATATCAGGCGTCATTGTCGCGGTTCTCGTCGAAAATGAGCAACACGTTGAGTTTGGCCAGCCCCTGATCATTATCGAAGCGATGAAAATGGAAACGACCATTTTTGCGCAAAAATCAGGGACGGTTTCCCACCTCAACGCCCTCACCGGAGACATCGTAAACAAAGGTGATACCTTGCTGAAAATCAATGATATCCCCTCCGAATCCAAGGCGTGATTTCTGAGCTCATATGGCTTGAACGGCAGTTCAAGCCATTTCCCCCATGGTTTCGTTGATTTTATTGATTGGTCCAGCGACAGCGCTGCAAGGTAATCAAATTGGCTCGAAAAATAAGAAAACTAACTTTGCGCATAATAGGCATGAGAAGGAGATGCAGCTCTAAACATTTGCACGTTTGAATTTCAGGGGGGACATCTCATCTTGTGCTTATCAAGACAACCAATGAAGCCGGAAGGCACAGCTGCCCAATGCGATTTTTCAATACACAATTACGATGCCGAACGACATTCCACCATTTTAGGCAGGCATTCTAAAATAGCATCCAACGGATAAATACTTTGATGTGCTCGGCACAGCACCACGGCCCCTTCAATGCTCGCGATAATACTCAACGCACTTGTTTGTGCCGATGAAGCTGAATGGCCGTGAGCGATAAGATGATTCGTCATCAGCGACTGCCAGTGACTGAACACGTGTGATACAGCAGCTTTAACCGGCTCCCCTTCCTCTTCCTGAGGCGCTTCAATCGCCGCAGCAACAAAACACAAGCACGATAGATTAGAATAAGTATCTTAAAACCTTAAACATTTCTATAAAATTTATGATTAAGCGCAGAACTTATCTATTGAGTTAGCCATTGATTCAACAAACCTACTGCCCGATTACTTGCGCCCTTCTCAGGTTAACAATGAACAACGGCTTTTCTATGTCGAACCAAGTCTAGGCCTAATAATCCTAAGCAATTAAGGGACTAGCTATTCAAAGAATCCATATCAATTACAAATCTATATTTTACGTCTGCTTTTAATAGTCTTGAAAACGCTTCATTTATATCTTGGATGTTAATCATCTCAATATCTGCAACGATATTATGCTCCCCACAAAAATCGAGCATTTGTTGAGTTTCTTCTAGACCACCAATAAGAGAACCAGTCAAACTCTTTCCACGGGCAATTAATGGACCGGATTGAACCGCTGGCTCTAACGGACCAAAATAACCAACCAGAACCAATGCGCCGTCTGGCGCTAGCGTGTTGATATATGGATTGACATCGTGATTGTAAGGAACGGTGTCAATAATCAGGTCAAATGTACTTTTCACAGTTTGCATCTGAGCGTCATCAATGGAGATAACAACGTTATCTGCACCAAGGCGATAAGCATCTTCTTCTTTGCCTTTTGAACGGCTAAACAACGTTACTTCTGCACCCATTGCTTTTGCCAGCTTGATCGCTATATGACCCAATCCACCCAGTCCAACGATTGCTACTTTTTTTCCCTCTCTAATCTTCCAACGTCGTAACGGTGAATAAACCGTGATGCCCGCGCAAAGCAAAGGGGCAGTGCCAGCTAAATTGAGGTTTTCAGGGATATCCAGTACAAAGTTTTCTGAGACAACAATTCTTTCAGAATATCCGCCGTAGGTTATTGAGCCATCGAAACGGTCACGCCCTCCATAAGTGGTGACTAGGTTATCACAGTACTGTTCTTGGTGATGTGAACACGATGAACATGCTTGGCAAGAGTCCACCAAGCAACCTACACCAACAGCCTGCCCGACTTTGAATTTTGTGACGTTCTTACCTACTCGTTTCACCCGACCGATAATTTCATGGCCGGGTACCATTGGGTATTCTTCCTTTCCCCAATCACTACGCACATGATGAATGTCCGTATGGCAGATACCGCAGTATAAAATGTCAATTTCAACATCATCAGCCCGAATCTCTCGACGCTCAAACGAGTACGGTATCAGATCAGACTCAGGTGAGTGCGCGGCATATCCCTTAACTTTTGAATTCATTGTTTACTACCTATTTGGCGATGATATTTATATCTTGGTTCTCAACCACCACTGAACTTTCCCCTCGTCTCAGTAAGTTCAAAATAGCGGTTCCTACTTTTTCGCTGTCGGTGATCATCGATGGGAAAGCACCTCGCACTAAACGCATTAACCAGCCGGTGTAACGATACAGTAGTCGATATGTGGTTTCCTGAGACTCTTCTCCGTTCATCGGAATGATCAACGCTGGTCTAAGCAAATAAACGGCTTTAAAGGGCATTTTCAGCAAGTCGTTTTCCGTTTTTCCTTTTATGCGTGCCCAAGCCACTTTTCCTGTTTCACTTGAATCCGTACCCTTACCGGAGATATAAACAAAACTCATATCAGGGTTCGCCTCAGACATCGCTTTAGCCACCGTCAAAGGCAAGGTCTGATTCAGGTTTAAATACTCCTCTTCAGTACTGCTACCAATTGAAGTACCTAAGCAGAATAAACATGCATCAAATTGAGAAAGTCTGTTCGTCAATCCTTCATAATTGAACATATCGTCGAGTATCAGACTGTCTAATTTAGGGTGCTCAACCTCTAATTTACTTCGACCAATTGCCAGAACTTCTGTCACATCATGTGCATTAAGGCATTCTCTGAGAGTTGCTCGCCCCACCATGCCAGTAGCCCCAAATATTATTAGCTTCATATCTTCTCCAGAAAGAAACCGTTAATTACACAATACCAATTAAAATCAATCTAATACCGGTACATCACCGTCAGTGTTCGGCTTGTTAACGCCAATATTTTCGCGAGACCACGTTTCTGGCGAGTCGATGATGTCGGTGATGAGAGCCCCCACGCTCTTACGTGACACAATCGTGCCTTTGAATGGCTCATCGCGTTGGGTGACTTCAAAGTCGACTTCATCGTGATCGGTTAGCCATGCGGCTCTGAGAATGGTGTAATCAAGATCCGAGGCCTCAATCGTATCGGCTGCGGAGCGATATGGGCCGAGATACTTACCAATTTCATTCTGATTCCATACACCAAATTTCCCCGGCACTTCTTTGTAAATACCTAAGGAATTCACGAAGATCAGACGCTTCACATCCGCTTTATTCATTGCTGAAACGATATTTTTAGCTTGTGCGTCCACTTCCCCAGCTAGGTTAGCGTAAACAATGTCATGGCCTTTTATCGCCTCATACAAGCCTTTAGGGTTTAAAGCATCTCCAACAATTAATTGAGCATTTGCAGGAAGCGTAAAGCTCAACTTACTTGGGTCGCGAACAAAGAGGGTTTGTTCAATGTCTTGTCGCTGCGCGAGCATTTTTACAACCCAAGTTGCAATTTGTCCGTTAGCGCCCAAAATCAGTACTTTTTTCATTTCATACACCTGCGATATCTATGAGTGAGTTGTATCAACTACGGCATGCTGTCCAGTGAGAGGATTAAGACAATGGTCACTGTTGAACATCAGTGTTTTAATGCAACGTTAACCACAGTCAGCACACAAGATATTTGTAAATCGATTCTGAGTTGGAAACGAATCACCAGTAATCGCTGCGGTGGTAATGAAGCCCCTTTTAGAAAGGGATGGATGACTAAACTATTGTTCGCAGCACTGCGTGTTCATAACACAGTGCTGCTTTTCAACTATAGGTTTTCTTTGTAGAACGGGATCAGCTTTTCTAGCGCCATACGTACTGGCTCAGGTTTGTCATAAAGGTCATAGTGAGACCAGCCTTGTAGTTCCACTAACTCTTTATTCTTTGACGCCGCTCGACCGATGATTTCACAGCCGTCACGGTATGCACCAAAAGCACCCACTTTGTCGCCGACCACAACCATAAGAGGTTGAGTCAATAGGACTTCAGCCAAGTGGAATGCATCCCAGCCCACCGCTGCAGCTTGATGAGAAAACAGAGAACGGTTCACGCCGTTTGGTTTGCGACCACGATCTGAACGGTAATATTCAGTTGCGCCCATTAAATCCGTTTCTACGAGACCTAGATTTTTTGCTTCTTCTGGAGATGGAGGCAATAAGTCATCAACTCGAAGTTGTTCACCGCGTACCTCTGCGGTACGTTGAGCTGACATGGCTTCCATTGCACTGATAGGGTCAAAGCCGCTAAAACCTTCTCTCATTAATCGGCCATAGTTTGCACCAGTAACGGTACCGACTGCTTTAATACGACGCTCTGTCATTGAAGCATTGATAGCGTAACCACCGCCGCCACAAATGCCCAACACACCGATTCTGTTTTCATCAACATATGGCAGTGTCACTAAGTAATCAGTAACAACTCTGAAGTCTTCGACTCGTTGTGTTGGATCTTCGATATAGCGAGGCTCTCCGCCACTTGCGCCTTGGTAACTTGCGTCGAATGCGATGACCACAAATCCCGCTTCTGCCAAAGCCGCACCGTATACTTCACCCGAAGTTTGCTCTTTACAGCTACCAATCGGATGAGCACTGATGATTGCAGCATACTTAATATCCTCACTGAAGCCTGGCGGATAGTAAATGTCAGCAGCAATGTCCCAGTATTTGTTTTTTACCATTACACTTTTCACAATAAATTCCTCATTAAAAAGCTGTTTTACAAGGAAATTCACAGGCAAAATTTATTGCCACTATTTTGTAAATCACCTCTTTTGGGTTCATTTCCGTAAACGAATCTCATAAGACGGCTTTTTCAACTCTAGGAGCTTTTCGTCAAGCTTAGGTCACCGGAAACTGAGTTAAATATAGTTCTGTTATTTGGATACAACAAGCGCATAATGATGACCACAGAATTAAGCAATACTTAACAATTGAGCGAAATATATGGAACCATCACTATTACCAGCACTTTTGTGGTTTGTTCGCATTGCACAGCTACAAAGCTTTACTAAAGTGGCTAGAGAGTTCAGGGTTACTAGGGCTGCCCTGTCTCAAAACCTAAAAACTCTGGAACAGAAATTAGGCGTCACGTTGATCTACAGAACTACCAGAGATATGTCCCTTACAGAAGAAGGGCGTTTATTGTATGAAAGTCTGCAACCAGCACTTGGGTCAATAGAGGATGCGCTGCGAAACATAGGTCAAATCAATGACGAGCCTACAGGACTGTTAAGGATCAACACTTCCAGAGTTGTAGCAAAGTACATTTTAGAGCCTCATCTAGCCGAATTTTTAACCCGTTATCCGAAGTTAAAAATCGAGCTAATTATGGATGACGGATTAGCCAATATAATCGCTGATGGGTGCGATGCAGGCATAAGATTGGGGGAGTCTCTGGCAGAGCATGTCGTAGCGATCCCTATTACTCCGATGTTGGAAATGGCGGTAGTAGGCTCACCTCAGTATTTTGAGACATATGGCATCCCGACCAAACCATCTGAACTCGTTAATCACAACTGCTTAGGCTTTAGAAATTCAACAAGCCACTCTTTGTACTCCTGGGAATTTACGGATCCGAATGGCGGGGATTTTGAAGTTCAACCTAACGGCAAACTTATTACCAATGATGATGAAGGAATGATTAGAGCTGCGGTAAACGGTATAGGGCTAATACAGCATATAAACTTTGCTGTTCGAGAGCATATAGAGCGCGGTAAATTAGTCAGAGTGCTAAATGAATGGTGCTCGCCGTTCACTGGTTTTTTCCTATACGTCCCATCACGTGAAAATATGCCAACCAAAACTCGTATACTTATTGATTTTCTAAAGGAGAAAAGAGATCTCTGGTGAAACACCACCAGGTAGACACTTCATTGCATAATAAACGTAGGTCAAAACATAATAATGGGAAATGATAGTTAGATGTTTCTAGCACGGAATGGGGCAAATCTAAGCTGAGACAAACAACACGCAGAAGTGCGCTTCAGGACTGAAATGTCATTGATTTACGTAATGAAGTGACTATGTCAGCTTATACTGCAAATGATGTCGGGAACGGAGGAAGATCTATCGGCTTATCGTACAAACTACAAACGCTGTTGCTTTCACCATCAGCTGACATAGAAATGAAGCATAAGGTGACATAACCTTCCCTTCGCTTAACATCTGTTCCAGCGTGCGTAAGATTTTTTCTTTCAGACTGTCAGAATTCTCATCTCTGTGGATATTCTCAACACGTATTGAAAGAGTCGAAACTACAGACAAATATTAATGTTCGTTCTTTTCGGCGTTTTTCAAACTTCTAATTTTGACGCAGACGCTGTATGTCTTTTTGGGGTGGAAGACCAAACAAACGGCTGTATTCGCGGCTAAATTGGGATGCACTTTCATAACCAACCAGTTTGCTTGCCTGATTCGCATCCAGACCATTTAACAGCATCTGTTCTCGCGCTTCCTGCAGCCTCAGGTTTTTCATGTATTGCAGCGGGCTGCTTCCGGTTAATGCTTTGAAATGCAATCTAAAGCTAGAGGCGCTCATATGTGCCTGACCTGCCAACTCATTCATCCCCACTGTCTGGGTGAAGTTTTTCTTCATCCAGGTCACAATTTTAAGTATGTGATTGCTGGGAGAACCCACTGAGACAATATGACGCAATTGCACACCATTTGGCCCATGCAACAGCCTAATAATGAGTTCCTTTTTAATCAACGGAATTAAACTGTGAAGATACTCCGGCTCTTGCTCTAACTCCAAAAGACGGCTCATTGTTCGGTATATCCCATCGTCCATTTTCTGTATGGAAATAGGTTGGTAATCAAAGTTACAGTCTGGCTTTTCGAGTTTCAGCTCCGCACACGTCTGCATGATCAGGTCGTAATCCAGTTTTAACACGATCGCCAGGAAAGGCTGCTGCCGCGTCGCCTCAGTGACATGTGAGATAATTGGAGTATCAAATGTCGTCAGCATCGATTGACCAGCTTCCACGGGCACTTGCATGTCATCAATCGCCAATTTCTTACTGCCTTGCAGGATTAGCGAGAATCCGAGGCTATAAATACAATGCAATGGCGCAGTGGGGGTATTTCGGATATGAACTTCTAATCCCGGTATTTCCGTCGTATAGCTACCTTCATTACTGCTATACGTTTGCACTTGCTCCACCAGAATCTGACTTGCCTTACTGTTGTTCATCACTATCACCCACTATTTCGCTTACACTTTCATTATCGTATTTTTCATCGAACCGTTGGGTTAGTTCCTGCGATGAAATCTGTCCCCCCATTCGTCCACGTTTTACGTATTGATGAGTGAAACTGATCGCCCCTTTTGAGCGCACTAGCGCTTCAAATTCATCGATAAAATGTTGCTCGAATTTACTGTTAAACGTATTGAAAAGAACTACATGTTTGCTAGTAAAATCATTATTTTTAACGAATTGCCATAAGGGAGTTGCCGGGCTGTACAACCAGATAGGCGAGCCCAAATACACGATGTCATATTGGGTAAGATCGATCTGAGCCGGTGTAATTTCGGCAACATCGCTCCTCGCGTCATTTAATGCGCTGACTAAACCAGGAATCCCAAGCTGGTATTTTTCAGCCAGAATCTCATAGACATCGCCACCGGTTTTATTCGCAATATGATCTGCCAGTACCCCGGTATTCCCAGAGCGCGAAAATACGACGATCGCCGTCGTTGTTTCTCGTAGTTCCGCCCCAGACCACTTATCCTTATACGACTTGTTTTCAGCATATTGCGAATTCTCAATACGCGTAACCACAAAGGCCACAACAAACAACAAGATGGCCAGAGCAAACAGGAGAACCATTATCCAGCGAACCATAGCTGCCATCCCATGAGTATTAAAAAGAACAATCGTTTGATTGCGACCAATGAAAATCATGCGTTCCTCGAACATTCGAAGAACGCAATTGGGTCATTTATTTGAGATATTCAGCCAGGAACGGCGCCACTTTATCCATCGCCTGTCCCACCGCTTCAGGGTGGTCATACAGTTCGTAATGTGACCAGTTCTCCAGATCGACCAGTTTGCGATCTTTCGACGCTACGGCTCTGCCATAGATCTCCTGCCCATCACGAAATGCTCCGAACGCCCCAACTTTCTGCCCAACCACTGCCATCATTGGTTGCGTCAACAAGGTTTCCGCAAAAGCGAATGCATCCCAACTTAACGTTTTTTGTGCATGAGAGAACAACATACGTGTTGCGCCACCTTCAGCCTGGCCTCGCGGTGTTTTATAGTAATCAGTTGCTTCAAAAACATCGCGTTCAGTCAAACCATTTTCTTTGGCAAATTCAAGGCTTGGCGGTAAAAGTTCATTCACTTGCAACTCAGCGCCACGGGCTTCTACAGTGCGTTGCGCCGCCATGGCTTCAAGAGCGCCGATTGGGTTATACAAACTAAACCCTTCACGGAACAAACGTCCAACGTTAACTGGCGTAATACCAACCACGGCTTTTAAACGTTTTTCTGTCAGTGCCGAGTTTAGAATATAACCACCACCGCCACAGATCCCCAATCCACCGATTCGGGTTTCATCGACATAAGGTAATGTCACCGCGTAATCGATCACGCGGCTGATGTCCTCAACTCGCTGAGTTGGGTCTTCCACGTAACGAGGCAAACCACCTGATTCTCCTTGGAAACTGGCGTCAAAGGCGATGACGACATAACCCAACTCCGCCAGAGCTTTGCCATATACATCACTGGATGTTTGCTCTTTACAGCTCCCAAATGGGTGGACACTGATCATGGTCGGATAACGTTTTGATTCATCAAAACCGTCCGGAAGCAGGACTAACGCAGCCATATCCCAGGCCATATCAGCATTCCGGAAGGTCACTTTTTTGATGTTCATCATTCAACTCCTGACATGAAGGCTCATGACATTGAGCCTTCATAATTGATTGGCTTGTGGTTACAGCGTGCGCTGAAAGAATGGTGCCAGCACACCGATTGCTTCAGCAATCGGAGACTCTCCGTCGTAAAGATCCATGTGGTTCGCTCCGTCAACGATATACATTTGTTTATCATTGCTCGCAGCACGAGCCATCAGGTCATCACTCATCCATTTACTGCCTGCATTGCTACCAACAACCGTCAGCAGAGGCTGAGTTAAAAAAGCTTCCGATTTAAAGAACGCATCATAGGCAATGATTTGGGTCAAACTACGAGCGGTCGCGAAACCAGGTGCAGTACAGTAGGCCGCACGATCGGTATGGTAATACTCCCAGGCCTGACGCAGTTCTTCATTGGGTGCATCTTCTTCTTTCATTGGAGCCATTGGCATTGTCGCAGGCTCGGTACCACTCGCATCTGCGGTTCTCGCACCAGAACCGGCTTCAAGATAAGGAATGGCATCGCTGTCTTTGACATTATTGTCCCAACCGTTTCGGAACATTTGGCCAATGTTAACCATGCTCACGGTACCAACAGCCTTAATACGACGATCATTAATCGCGGCGTTGGCGGAATAACCAGCACCGGCACAGATTCCCATCGCACCAATGCGATCGTTATCGACGTAATCCAGAGTCGTTAGGTAATCAATAACCGCACTTACGTCTTCTGTACGTACATGAGGGTTTTCCAGTTGACGAGGATTCCCCGTACTTTCACCTTGATAAGAAGCATCATACGCAATGGCTATAAAGCCTTGTTCTGACAGCTTTTTAGCATACGTACCTGCTGTTTGTTCTTTGACACCGCCACCAGGGTGCGAAACAACAATCGCTGGGTAGCGTTTTTTTTCGTCAAAGTTTGCAGGGAAGTTAATCAGTCCGGCTAGCGTAATATCCAGACCGTTTGTGTTTGGGAAGTAGACTTTGTTCATTTGGATTGCTCCTAACTAGCGTTCGTCATTATCAGGAGGAATTGATGTACCAGGGATTGAAGTCAGCTCCTGACATAGGACTAGTATAGGTAGGTGACAGTTGGTATGTTTGCCTAAAATGACGAGCTATTTGCCTGATTTGCCTTTTATGCCTGAAATAACGAAGCATGAAATCTTTCTTAAGTAACTCCCAGCACAGAGAAATCATAAAGCATTGATAAATAACAGATATTCTTTCAAGCTCAAACTATCTCCTCTGTGCAATTCAACAAAAATTTAGTGTTGGCACAGGGTTCACTCCATCGATTGATGCCGGTTATGCCAGTCCAAAATCGCAAAACAGGTAAGCACAAACCCTATGATAAAAATGACAAAATAAGGTGGAAGAATAAGAATCAATAAACCCGATAACCCCGTCAGAATCCCTCCGAACCAATGCAAATTCGACTTGATGTTTAGCATACTTTTAAGAAATAGACCTTGCATGAGCAGAAAGGCTCCAGGCCCAAGCGAAATCATTAAACCAGTGGATAAGGCTGCATGACCGACAGGATGATGGACAACTTTTTCGTTCCCGACCGCCAACACAATTAGGCTGGCTACCATTATCGTCATGACATTCATAGCATAGTGACTAATTCGAACGGGATTTATCGTAAGGATCGCGTGCGCTTCTGCATGCTTTTGAATCGAGCCAAATGCCAATGCCCAAAGTGAAATGGTAATCAATAAAGCACAAGAGCCCGTAAATATTGTCATCAAGTCTGTAGGGGCTTTCGCTATGGATGCTCCCGTCATCAAGATTGTTTCACCAAGCGCAATAATGATGAAAAGGTTATACCGCTCAAGCATATGTCCCGCATCGAAAGGAAGTTGTTCAAAGTTTAAACGATGTCCTGGCGTTGGGTGAGCGAGGTAAGAACCCAGTAAGTCAATGAAGACCGCGGCGCCCCACCAGAAAAGCCGTGTATCTGAATCAGCCTGTGCCCCCATAACCCACAACGGCGAGGCAAATAGAAGCCATATCAATAGTGCCTTAAAGTGCTGTTTATAATCTTTGGTTGGGGCATTGGTAATCGTCCAGATTGTGCGGCCAATCTGAATGCATAACATGGATAGAACAAAACTCCAGGGGGCATCACTAAAGGCAAAACCGATCGCAGCGTTCATGATCAGTCCAAGCATAGTGACCAATAACAGCATCATGGTACACGTTGCTCTGGACACCGGAATCATTGTGGCCGCCCAACTGGTATAAGACCAAACAGAAAGTACAGCAATGAGCAGGGTCACTGTTTCTGCAAAGCCTCGCCAGCTTAGATGCTCAGCAAGATGATGCGATAGTTGTATTAGAGCAAAAACAAAGATGAGATCAAAAAACAGCTCCAAAGGCGCAATTTCATAGTCTTCTCGTTTTTGCATCGCGGAATTCCTACGGACTTTTAAAAGGCCTCAGTCACTGAACCCTTACTTCGAATTTCATCATACAGCGCTTGGTTTGAATACGTTAAATCATAGGCGGTCACCGAAGGACTTACAAAACGAAAATGGCCCTAATCAATAGGGCCATTGGACAAAAGGCAATGATAAATACTCGACATTAGGATTGAACTGGAAACCACCCTGGCGTCGATTTGATGACTTCCCATAACTTCGCTGGTACTTGCAGCTCTTCGGCGTTGTGAGCCAGATCTAACGCCGTGCGAATATCCTGATCACGGCCATCTTGCGCCATTTCGACCCAAGTTGGGTTCATCACCAAACTGCGCCCGACCGCAACGAGCGGCATCCCGATGTCAAGCACACTGCGAGCCTCATCAGGAGTGCGAACCTCGCCTGCAGCCATCAATGGAACCCGATCAGCTACACGTTCGATAAAGCGTTGAGCTGTCGTTTTACCACTGGTGTCATCCTGAGACTGACCTGAAATGATGCTGTACAGCGAAGTGTGCAAGAAATCGATATTGCCTTCTTCGACCAATGTTTCCGCAAGGGCCAACGCGTCATCAATTCGCAATGCGCCTTCACCTGGTTCTTCTGGTGAAATGCGATATCCTAACAGGAAAGGGCGGCGAGCGTGTTCAGAGATCACACGACGGACTTCGCGCACCACTTCCAGAGGAAAACGCATACGGTTTTCAAGAGAGCCGCCCCATTGGTCATTGCGTTGATTAAAGAGTGGCGACAAGAAGTTCTGAATCAGAAATCCATGCGCACCATGCAGCTCTACCCCATCAAAACCCGCTTCAATCGCTCGACGCGTGGCTTGGCCAAAATCACGAATCAATTCCAGAATTTCTGCTTCTGTTAACTCACGACTTGCCAATTTACCGTCGTTAAATGGCCCTTTCGGGGCAGCAACCGCGCTGGCACTGACCAGTTCGCCATTCGGAATAAGATCCGGAACCGCTTTGTTACCCGCATGGAACAGCTGTAACACCGCGACCGCACCGCCACTTTTGGCGGCATCCGCAAGTTTGCTCAGGCTGGGAATAAAGCGATCGTCATACGCGGCAAATTCATCGGTGAATCCAATCCCGCTGGGTTGAACATGACTGCATCCGGTTAGCATCAAACCCACGCCCTGGGCACGAGCGCGGTAGTACATGAGTTCTTCATCGGAGATGGTTTCGTCCGGATTGGATGACCAAGTCGTCATTGGCGCCATCACGACTCTGTTGCGCAATGTCACGCCATTGTCGAACTTAAAGGGTTGAAATAATGCATCTTTCATTTCTGTCTATAACCTCTAAAAACACTATCTATTGGTGTAACCCATTCATAATCACGGGATTGAGTTTCACTCAACCGCCACTAACGTGTGCTAGAAATCGGTCGATTGCGTAAGGCTTGCGAACTCGTGAGTTTCTGCAATTCGTGCCTCTAACGAAGGCATCACGAAATCAATTGCGTCATTGCCTATCAACAGTTGCCGTGGCTGCTTTTCTAAATTAGCGACTTGAACGATCACTTGGGCCAACTTGGCTGGGTCACCTTGCTGCTGGCCGTCGGCTGCAGCAAGCAGGTCGCGTGCATTGCCATAAGGCTCGTAATGGTCAATGTGGTTTTGACCGTACTTCGCCGACTGATCATTGAGGAACTCGGTGCGGAAAAAGCCCGGCTCAATCGCCGTCACTTGAATGCCCAACGGTGCGACCTCATCAGCTAAAGCCAGAGTCATCCCTTCAACGGCATATTTTGAAGCGGAATAGAAAGTCGCATTGGCAACCGCTTTGACGCCGGCAATCGAAGACGTATTAAAAATCCGCCCACTGGCATGGCGCCTCATCACTGGCAGCACCGCACGTAATACGTTGGCCATGCCAAATAGATTGGTCGCAAACTGGGCTTCAATTTGCTGTGCCGTTGCTTCCTCAAAACGTCCCAATAAGCAATAACCAGCATTGTTGACCAACACATCGATACGACCAAAACGCTTTACGGCTTCGTTGACTGCAGACTGAGCCTGTGGCTCACTCGTGACATCCAACTCTAAAAATTCGATGCGATCTGTGGGTACGTTAGCGAAGAGCTTCCGAAGACGCGCTATATTGCGGCCAGTCGCCACGACTTTATCACCCTGATCCAAAGCGGCTTTAACGATGGCTGTTCCCATACCTCGGGTCGTGCCCGTGACAAACCAAATACGAGTCATAATTTCTCCTCAGTAAAATAAGGGTAAAAACGTACCGTCATTCAGGAATATCTTCGTCAACAAAAACGGAAGACATTAGCGCTCCAGTACACGCCCCAAAAGACGTGCACATATAAATAACAGTGAGAATGAACGCGCTGACCAGAAAGGTATTTCGTCAACGCAGAGCGTGCTTACTCTTACATGAAATAGGGCTTATCGCCGTCGGTATTCGGTTTATTGACACCGAGGTTTGCACCCACATAAGTCGCTGGGTTTAGAATGACTTGCGTAATAAGATCACCGACACTTTTTCGTGACACGACCGTACCTTTGAATGCTTCATTCTTCGCTGTGATTTCATAGTCCACTTCGTCTTCATCAGTCAGCCAAGCCGGACGCAGAATGGTGTAATCCAAACCCGACGCTTCGATTGCATCAGCCGCTCGCCGATAGTACTTTAGCGGCTCACCAATAATGGCATCGTTCCATTCGCCAAATTTGCCTGGGATTTCATCGTAGATCCCCAGAGACAACACGAAGATCAGACGCTTCACGCCAGTTTCCTGCATTGCGTCGATCACAGCGGCTGTCTGGGCATCGAGATCATCACCGGCTAAGTTGGCATAAACAATATCCTGCCCGTCCATCGCGGATTTAAGCAGTGCTCGGTCTAACACATCTCCCACAACAACTTTCGCCTTCTCTGAAGCAATATCGGCGAGTTTTTTGGGGGTACGCAGCAGTAACGTCTGATTTACGGTTGTTTGCTCATTCAATGATTTCACAACCCACTGCGCAATTTGCCCGCTGGCACCAAGTACAAGAACATTACTCATATCACTTTTCCTCATCACAATCGTTTAGATGTATCCCCTGCTTTCATAGAAAAACTTAGTTTCCATCAACCATAAGCGCTCGGTACTTAGCCCCTTTAAAGCGGTATTGCACAACCTGTTGGTAGGCCGGGCTGTCATACCAAGCACGTGCTGCGGCTTTCGTTGAAAATTCCACAATGACCACACCCTCAGGTTCTTCACCCTCTAATGTTTCCAATGCTCCGTAAGACGAGAGCACGTTAACTGTATGCCCTTCAAGGGTTGGGCCGACCAAGTCCATATAGGTATCCAACGCCTCTTGGTCTTGCGTGCTTTCCCGAGTAAAAACAATGAACGTTGACATTTAATATTCCTCAAAATGCATTTAGCTTGGGTATCAACGGCTTATCAGTCCAATTTGCGTGCCGCTACATGACCAAGAGTGGACAGTGGCTCCGATAATTGAGCCACTGCCCGATCTCTGTTACCGATTACTTCAGCGTCTCTTTAAAGAACGGAGCCAACTGCGCTACCGCTTCATCGACATACGGTAGTACGTCGTAAAGAGACATATGATTGGCACCGTCAACAACATAGAGCGTTTTATTCTTGCTGGCCGCACGAGCAATAAGGTCATCACTCATCCATTTGCTGCCAGCTTCGCTACCTGCAATCGCAATAATTGGTTGAGTCAGGAAAGCTTCCGCCTTGTGATACGCGTCATAGGTGATGATCTGATTCAGGTTACGTGTCAGTGCGAAACCCGGTGCGTTTGGATGTTCACAACGGGGTGTATGGTAGTATTCCCATGCTTCGCGTAGCTCCGCATTGGGAGCATCTTCTTCACGCATCGGAGCCAGTGGAATGATCGCATACTCACCGCTACTTGCATCTGTAGTACGTGCATTCGAACCGAACTCCAGATAACCCACTGCGTCAGCATCTGCCACAGTATTGTCCCAGCCATTGCGGAACATTTGACCAATATTCACGGCACTCACCATGCCCAAAGCTTTAATACGACGATCATTTATTGCCGCATTTGCGCTGTAACCCGCGCCGGCACAGATACCCATTGCACCAATCTTATCGCTGTCGACATAAGGCAGTACGGTTAGGTAATCCACCACAGCGCTGACATCTTCAGTGCTTACGTAAGGGTTTTCCAATTGGCGCGGTTCACCAGTGCTTTCACCTTGATACGAGCGGTCAAACGCAATGGTAATGAGGCCGTGTTCTGCAAGTTTTCGGGCATACAGACCCGCCGTTTGCTCCTTCACGCCACCACCAGGGTGGGAAACAACGATGGCTGGATACTGTTTGCTTTCGTCAAAATTGCGTGGGAAGTTGATCTCAGCAGAAATCTCGACGCCTTGACCATTTAGGTTTTTGAAAGTGACTTTAGACATATCTCATTGCTCCTGTAGCGATTCACCGTTCGTCTTAGGATGACGTAAACTTGAAGCAATCTTAGTGAACGAACTGTATATGATAAATATCGTTTCACACACATGAGTGTTAAGTTAAACTAAACAAATGCCTATTGAACCTTCTCTTATCTCTTCACTGACGTGGTTTGCTCACATTGCTCGCCACCGAAGCTTTACGAAAGCCGCCTCAGAAATGGGGGTAACGCGTGCTGCATTGTCGCAGCATCTCAAAGCGCTGGAACAGCAACTCCAGGTGCGGTTGTTGAATCGCACCACTCGTAATATGTCACTGACAGACGAGGGGCAACGTCTACTGGATATTATGCATCCTTCTCTGACAAGCATTGAGCAAGTCGTTAACGAGTTAAATGATTCCCACATTGAACCGTCTGGACTGATACGTATCAGTTCATCCAGGACTGCCGCCAGACTTCTTATCGAGCCACATATTGGTGAGTTTTTGTCACGTTATCCAAAGATACGGTTGGAGTTAATGATGGACGACGGATTCACAAATATCGTGGCAGATGGGTTGGACGCTGGTATCCGCTTGGGGGTAAGTTTGGATGAACATATGGTCGCCGTTCCCATCACTCCCCCTTTGACGACGGCAATCGTGGGCTCCCCTCAGTACCTGAAAAAAAATGGGATTCCGCAAAGCCCCAAAGATCTGGAGATGCACAACTGCCTCGCCTATCGATTTACTTCCAGTAGCACACTCGATCATTGGTCGTTGACGGCGCCAGGCTCTGACAGTCATACCGTTGTCTTTGAACCTAAAGGCAATGCGGTGTTCAATGATGACAACAGTATGCTCCAAGCCGCAATTCAGGGGGTAGGATTAGTTAAGCACATTGATCTATGGGTACAAGAGCCCATAAAAGATGGAAGATTGACGCGAGTTCTTACCCCATGGTGCAAACCTTTCCCTGGCTTTTACCTCTATGTTCCTTCACGTGAACAGATGCCGAAAAAAATCAGAGTTCTCATGGACTTTCTGATAGAAAAGCGGGAACTTTTCACGCCATAAAAATGTAGCCCCAAAATACTGGGGCTATTTTTTTATCCTCAACCCTGCCTGTCCACACGAAATTAGATTGCCTTTAAAATGATTGCTAAAGCAATAATAATTTCCTATCATCCGCTCCACGCCACCACGAACGGCATACAGAAAGCTTGATATGAGGCATGACTATGCAAGAAAAAATCGCACTTCTTCACGAACTCACGAATAGTCTTCAACCAGTAAGACGCGCCTGGAAACGAGCGGTATCTGAAGTCATCGCGGACTACGGCATTTCGATGTCTCTGGCAAGCGCTGTTGTTCTTGTGTATCGAAATCCACAAGGTTTAAATCAGAAATTATTAGCTGAAGAAATTGGCATCAATCCTGGCGCTTTAGTTCGCCTATTGGATCAGGCTAGCAATGAACAATTGCTAGAACGCCGTGAAGACACTGCCGATCGACGAATCAAAACTCTGCATATCTTGCCCAAGGGAACCGAGATCGCGGTAAGCATAGAGCGAGCTGCCGACGCGTTGCGCCTTGAACTGATGAATGACGTTGATTTGGCAGCGATTGAACAAGCAACTCAAGTATTGCGGTTGTTTGAAAAGCGGGCCAACGAGTTTGTGCTGCAATCTAAGTCAAATAAATGAACATCACGCGTCAACAATGGCTATTTGCCGCCAAAATTTATGCATCGGCCATGCTCGCCTATTTCGTCGCGGTAGAGATTGGATTGACGAACCCTTACTGGTCGATGGTGACGTGCTGTGTGTTAAGCAACCCCTTGTCCGGCGCTGTCCGTGCCCGAGCCACATACCGGTTTGCAGGAACATTATTTGCTGGTCTCTTCTCACTGCTGCTCTCAGCCTGGTTAGCAAGTGAACCTTTCATTTTGATGATCGTCACAGGTCTGGTTGCCTCTACGATCCTTGCTTTGTCTTTTGCCGACCGAACACCAAGAGCTTACAGCCTGCAATTGGCTGGCGTCACCATTTTGTTAGTGCTGGTTGCGTACATCGGTCAGCCAGAACATATGTTTACGATGGTTGTGACAAGAGTTGTCGAAATTTGCATTGGTATATTATCGGTGACCTTCGTTGATACACTGTTTTTTCCGGGAACCACTCAACCAATGCTTCAATCTCGAGTGGATAACTGGGTTCGTGACCTTAAAACATGGCGGAATGATTGCCTCGCAGGCATTGCCGATCATTCGACAGACTCAGACAGGCTGGCAGTTCTCAATGACGTTTCATCACTGTCTCAGTTGGTTTCAACCATCAAGCGTGACCACGCCGTTGATCGACAGACACGCCAAGCCGTCATCGCACTGCAAAGTCAAATCATGAAAATGATTCCGACGATTTCTGCACTGGGTCAGGCCATACACAACTTATCTTCTGAAACACGTGAACGCCTGTTACCAAGTTTGGAAAGCCTGAAAACCAATAACGGAGCATTGGAAGTTCAACCGATTAAGATACCTGGCGAGGTTTATCATCAATCTTCCCCATGGGAAAAACTGGTGCTCAATCGAATTCAGTTATTACTCAACCAGCACATTCAGGACTGGGAATATGTGACTGCGTTTCAACGTCTTATGGAAGGCAAACCCATTCACGGTTTCATGCGCTACGCGGCGATGAAAGCCAAAGCATTTCCGCTCCCGCCAGACACGGGCTTGATGTCACGCATGTTCGTCGGGATATTACTGACGTACTCGTTGCTCAGTGCAGTATGGTATCTGACAGGATGGACTCAAGGCCCAAACTTAGTCTTGCTGGGTGTGGTAGCGATTAGCTTTTTTGGCGCCAGCGATGAACCCGGTATCGCCATCACTCACTTTGGACGTTTTGCATTTATCTCCACCTTTACCGCGTTTATTTTGGGATACCTGTTGTTACCACTGGTAAATAGCCAAACCAGCTTTCTGGTGATCATGGCTGCTTTTATGTTGCCAATGGGAATTTGGGCGTCAGGAAACCCGTTAGCAATGTTGGTTCTGGCATTGAGTCTGAGTAACGTCAACTTCCAAAATCATTACGCACCGTTCGACATTGGCTTCTTTTTGGAAAGCTCTGTAGCAACGTTGACAGGTATATTTGTGGCTTTCGTTGCCGTCGCTTTATGCCGCCGTTGGGGAGCGCAACATGTGCTACAACATCTTTTGAAGCGGGAGCAAAAAGATCAACAGGCACTGACTCACAAGTTTGATGACATCGCTGTCGAAAAGTACGTGGCTCGTTCCTTGGACAGAATGGCTTTACAGGTATCAAGACTAGGCGCAACACTCGGCAAAGACAGTCTCATCCTTCTGACTCAGCTCAGAGCCAGCATCATAACCGCCAAATTGAGACAGTTGATGAGCAGCGAACACTCAATGTCCTCGACGTTGCAACCGATGCTGCAAACGCTCAGCCAGAACCGTAGCAGTCAACCTCCATTGACGGATGAATTGCTCAGACAAATCGATCTCAACATACAGCGTGCGAACCATGAAAACCAATCTACAGTTTTGTATCTATTAACCGGATTGCGAATCGCCCTCTATCCAACAGCACCACACTGGACACCATCTTATGCCTAACGAACTCGATATTTTGGGGATATTCGTTTCACCGTTGCTGATATGCATGGTGCTCGCTTTCTTCCTCAGAATTTTACTCTCCAACTTACTTTTAAAGACGGGTTTCTATCGACTCATCGCGCAAAGGCCCATTTTTGACTCAGCCCTATTTGTCTCTCTTACCGGCTTGGTCTTTCACGTATTTGTGATCATCACAACACCAACAGGTCATTCACTATCATGATTAAAAACAAAGTTGTATCGAGCTTTAAAGTCCTAATGACGACAGGTGCAGTGCTGCTAGCAGGTGTCGTCGTGTGGAATTTGTACAGTTACTATCACTATGCGCCGCAAACTCGAGATGGAAAGATTCGTGCAGATATCGTTCCGCTTGCCACCGATATTTCAGGAAATGTAGAAGCCGTCTACGTTCACGATAATCAGGTCGTTCACAAAGGAACACTGCTGTTTAGCTTGGATAAAAAGCGCCTGAACAATGAAGTTACGCAAGCCAAAGCAATGGTGAAACAAGCCAACGCCACACTTCACGCAGCTGATCGGGAATACAAACGGTATCAGCGATTAAATAACGCCGTCTCGGCGCAGCAACGTGACGATAAACGCGATGCACTAATTTTGGCTCAGGCCAGCGTGGATAAATCTTTAGCAGACCTAGAGCTGGCTGAAATTAACCTGAGCAGAGCCGACATCTACTCGCCGGTTAATGGTGTGATAACGAACTTCTCTCTCAGACCAGGTACATTCGCCTCTGCTGGCGTACCAGTCATGGCACTTGTTGATCAAAATAGTTTTTATGTCTCCGGATATTTTGAAGAGACAAAACTAAGTCGTATACAGAATGGCGCACTCGCCACCATCTTCGTGATGGGCGAAACCAAACCAATATATGGGCATGTTGAAGGGTTATCTGCGGGAATCAACGACAGTGAAAGAACAACAGCTTCAGGAACATTACTGGCAAATGTGAATCCGACATTCAGTTGGATACGCCTTGCTCAGCGCATTCCAGTTCGGATCAAAATAGATACAATTCCAAAAGACTTCACGTTAATTGCAGGACGAACCGTTTCTGTTTCGCTAGAAGAATTTAAATAGTTGAAGGGCTGCGAGTTAGCATAGATGCTATCGCTATCAATGACATTTGACTATTAACGCAACTCTGATTTCTTCTCGATCTTCGAACGTTTAATATGACTTGCTACTTTTCGGGAGCTTTGGCTTGATACCACCAACAACTTCAGTAGGGCTGGCATTACTACACCAAGAGCGGCGTTTACAATCAGGTCAAAACGATAGAAAAAGCCTTCAGGCTGAGCAATAAAGGAAGTGACTTGAGGAGAGTACTCGAGATGAAAGCAGGTATCGAACTCAAGATACGACTCAACGGTCATCACTTGGTTCATCTTGGCACTGACGAACTAGGACGAACTAGAAAAGGTTCTTTACACGGGAGTGTTTGAGCTGACGACGATACATAATGCCTAGCCCGTTTTGTTGTTAAACTACAACAAAAATAGCTTATGCACGCTTATGGTGCCAATTATGTACGCTTTTAGGGGAATTATGCAGGCTTATGGTGCAAACGACAAACGTCAGATGGGTGGAGACCCCCACCAGCCACATCCCGGCACACACGTCGCTCGCTGCGGCTGCTCCCTTCCGGGCCTGACCGGGTTCACGAGTTAGTGTTGCGGGAGGACCAATGGGGGCCTCCATAGATTTGTTATCTCAGCGCAAGGCTTGGCTTGTCGTGAGAACGGGATGGATTATCCATGAACCCAGAAGTCATTGCAAGGTAAAGACAAAGACTCTGTCACTGACTGCTGGATTATTACCCAACGCAGTCCGATTCGGCTCAGGCGTCTTCGACTTCAGCCAGTAGGTATTCTCCCAAAATGGCGCTGCCGAGTACCATCAGCCAGGACACCAGTACCGGATTGGGGACATCAAATTCAGGATCAATGGCCACCGTCGCAAAGGCAACCGCCGGGAGCACCCAGCTCAGCCTGTCAACCCAGCCC
The DNA here is from genome assembly GCF_036409375.1 of Photobacterium sp. 53610. Taxonomy (NCBI): domain Bacteria; kingdom Pseudomonadati; phylum Pseudomonadota; class Gammaproteobacteria; order Vibrionales; family Vibrionaceae; genus Photobacterium; species Photobacterium sp. 53610. The sequence goes on from NZ_JAXOFS010000004.1 coordinate 169,363, forward strand.
TGCGGGTGTTTCAGGTACAGTGTCTGCAATGCCAGAATCAGTCCGATCACACAGAGAACAATCAAGGCAGCAGGTGCCAGATCACTCAGCCATAAAGGCACAGCCAGCAGCAAAGGCCAGCCATAATTTCCTTTCACCGGACGCCAGAATCGTCCGGCACACCAGATCATCCCCACCGCGATGATCTGCAGTAAGGTGAAAGACATCTGACCGCCCAGTTTTCCTTCACTTTGTAAGGCCAGCATCCCGGCGTCCATGGCAATCACGATGGCAAATAATAAAGCGCCCACCTGCCAGTTCGCTTTTGAGGAAAAGCTGACCGAAAACACAGGAAGCATCACCAGAAGACTGACAGACAATGCAAGCGGCTGATACGGCAATGCTGCGCCATACAGTCCGATACCGAACAATAACAGCAACGACGACAAGCCGCCTTGCGGCAACAGCCATAACGCCGGGATAGCAACGGCTAACACCGTCAGGTAATGTTGAGAGAGCCCTAAGGTACTGACCCCGATCACAGTCAGTGCCACGCTCATGATTGAGAGTATAATGGCATTCAGCATTTGCACCTCCTTGCGCAAACGGGCTACAACGGTGCCATGCAACGTTCGCAGGTTGTATCTGTTATTCGTTAATCCTGAAAAAGACCCTGAAATAACTATGGACGACTTTGAAAACCAAATCTACAGCCAGATCGCCCAAATCCCTTTGGGTAAAGTGTCGACCTATGGCGATATCGCCCGCTATGCAGGCTTCCCCGGTTATGCGCGCCATGTCGGCAGGTTATTAGGTCAATTACCGGAAGGCTCAACCCTGCCCTGGTTTCGGGTGATCAACAGTCAGGGAAAAATATCGCAGCAGGGAGAAGATTTCCTGCGTCAGCGTCAATGTCTGATTTCTGACGGCATTGAAGTGTCATCAACGGGACGGGTATCACTCAGACGCTACCGCTGGGATGGCTTTCCGGAGCACTGACCAAGGTTCGGTTACTTTTTCCGCCAGAGAAAAACAAAAAACCCGGCATGTGCGCCGGGCTCTTGAATACTTGTTCTGTTTTACTGACTGACTTTGACCAACATCAGATCCAGCTTGGTGGTTTTAGCCGGGTCTGTAATCACGTGGTTGGCCGTATCTGTGATAAACAGCAATTTGCCATTCAGTTCAATCCGTGCGCTGACCGCATAAGTGTGCGCCGGTTTGACCTCACCTTCCATATACTGAAGGGTGAATGAAAACGGCACCTGCTTTCCGCCGGCAAGATAAGACTGACTGCTGATCACTTCTGCGGGGGCATCCATCAGAGAAACATCAGAGAGTGTGACAGTGATCAGGGCATCATCTGGCAGCGCAATTCGCTCTCGGTAAGCCAGTGAGCCTTCAATTTTGCTGACGCCTGCATCTTTGGTGATCAAATTGGTACATGCCGAAATAACCATTGCTGTAATCAATAACGTTAACAGCGCAAACATCTTTTTCATAGTTGCCCCTCTTATTCCTCCTGCAAGTCGATGATTCTAACGCTTCTGAACCTTTCGTCTTGTGTTTCTGATCAACTGATTGTAAAAATTTGATTAATGATAACATTGTAATTGGAGCGTCAATGAGCAAAGAACTGAACGAACTTCTCAATCTGCTACACTTGGAACAACTTGAACAAGGTTTGTTCCGTGGCCAGAGCCAGCATCTTGGTCTGCCTCAGGTTTACGGTGGCCAAGTGATCGGTCAGTCTTTATCCGCAGCGAAAGAAACGGTTTCGGAACAACGCTTTGTTCATTCGTTCCACAGTTACTTCCTGCTGCCGGGTGATCCTCAAAAACCCATCATTTACGATGTTGAAAACCTCCGCGACGGAAAAAGCTTCAGTACCCGCCGGGTGCAGGCCATTCAGAACGGCCGACCGATCTTTTACCTGACGGCGTCATATCAGGGGCTGGAAGAAGGTTTTAACCATCAGTTCCAGATGCCTGCCGATATACCGCCGCCTGAGTCGCTCAAATCAGAACAGGAACACGTCAAAGCCATCGCTGACCAGCTGCCGGGCAAATTTGTCGAAACCTTTGGCTGCGATCGCCCGATTGAAGTGCGCCCTGTTCATGTCATCAATCCGCTTCATCCTCAGTCACAGGCGGCCAGACAGTACCTTTGGATAAAGGCAAATGGTGAAATGCCGAATGATCCGCGTATTCACCAGTATGTACTGGCTTATGCCTCCGACTGGGGATTTCTGGTGACGGCCCTGCAACCGCACGGCGTCACACTGCTGACACCAAAGATGCAGGTTGCCACCATTGACCACTCCATGTGGTTCCACCGCCCGTTCCGGATGGACGACTGGCTGCTCTATGCCATCGACAGTCCGTCAGCCAGCGGCTCGCGGGGTCTGGTTCGGGGCGAGATTTACAATCGCCAGGGCGAACTGGTCGCAACAGCTGTTCAGGAAGGTTTGATGCGTCAGCGCCACTCACACTAAATAAGTGCCCACTTACGACAAAGCTCCCGAAATCTTTGATATGTCATCATGATTCCGGGAGCCATTTATAGGGAAAGGCTGGTACTTTTTTGTCAGCTTGCCGTCAATATTTTACTGTCTCAGTCGATGTATCTTCCAATTGGTGAAGATGATCACCAGCCTGCTGCAGCTGATACATTTGCCAGTACTGTTTCCGCTCAGAAAGCAGACTGAAATGCGTCCCTCGCTCAATGATTTCGCCATGGTGCAGCACGACAATTTCGTCCGCATCCATGATGGTGGAAAGCCGGTGCGCAATCACCACAATACTCATATTTTTCCGCAGCACCGACAGCGCATGCTGAATTTTCTGTTCGGTCCCCGAATCGATATTGGCGGTGGCTTCATCCAGAATCAGCAGTTTGGGCTTCTCCACCAGCACCCGTGCCAGCGCCAGCAACTGCCGCTGTCCGGCCGACAGATTCACTTCACCGCTGCCAAGCAATGTATCCAGCCCCTGAGTATACTGACGCACCTGACCGGCCAGTCCGACGGTTTCCAGCGCCAGCCAGATCTCTGCATCAGCCACATCCCGCCCCAGACTGATGTTTTCACGCACCGAATCACTCAGCACATGCGGATCCTGCTGCACCATGGCAATCCCCTGCCGCAGCACCGGCTGACTCAGACTCTCCAGCGGTCTGCCATCCAGTTCAACCACACCTTCTGATGTTGGGTAAAAGCCCATCAATAGTGAAGCCAGCGTACTTTTTCCGCTGCCGGTATGACCGACCAGCGCCAGAAACCCCTGATGCGGCAACGCAATATTGATATGGCTGAGCACTTTCTGTTTGCCGTCGTAGCTGAAGCTGAGATTCCGGCAAGCCATCTGACCACTTTCAATCGGCCTGCGATCCTCGCCGTAGCTCTGCTGACGGGCGTCGATCAGGGCAAAAATGCGCTCACTGGCAACCAGCGCCTGCTGCAATAAAGACAGTTGCTGAGTCATCTCGATCAAAGGTTCCGTCACCCGCCCCAGATAACTCAGGAAAGCATAGAGAACACCCACCCCAATCACGGTTGTCCCGCTGAAGCCGAATAAAGCAACCAGCGTGAGCAAAGCGATTCCTGACAGCAGGTCAATCAGGGGCCGCAACAGCAGACTGTTCAGCCTGGTGACTCCGATTTGAGCCTTCAGGTGCTGGTCTGTCAGACTGGCAAAATGCGATTTGAAGCCTTCTTCCTGACGCATCAGCTGCACCAGACTCATGCCCTGAATCGATTCACTCATTGAAGAGTTGATATCCGACAGCAGATCGCGCATCCGCCGGTAAGCCCCGGCACTTTTGCGCTGATACACCACCATGACGCCCACCACAACGGGCAGCAATGCCAGAACCACCAGCGTCAGACGCCAGCTGATGATGGTCATGACAGCCAGCATCACCAGAATCAGGATGATGTTCTTTAGGAACGTCGCGATGACAGAGACATAAAATTCTTTGATTGATTCGGTGTCATTGGTCAGCCGGGAGATCAGTTTGCCGCTTGGGGTATAATCAAACGCCGACAGCGGTTGGTTCATCACGCTGGCAAATAACTGCTTCCGCACTTTCTGCACCACATCAATTGCCAGACGGTTAAAGCGAAGCGCTTGCGCGTACTTGAACACGCCCGCCAGAATCATCAGGGCCAGATAAGCCGCGACCAGCACCGCAACTTCAGTGGCCGGAAATTCATCCCGCGTGATGTTGTTATCGATAAAGTGCTGGATCAGCCATGGGCCGGATACATCAGCCAGAGAAGCAATCAGCAGCAGGCCAATCGCAGCCACCAGGGTACGCTTATCTGCCAGCGCATAGCCCAACAACCGCTTCAGAACTGCATTATTTACGGCCTGTTCCTTCATTGGCCCTCCTCAATCGCTTGTTCCAGTTTCTGGTAACGATACATCTCGGCATACCAGTCTTCATGAGCCAGCAAGCTGGCGTGCGTTCCCCGTTCACTGATTTCACCATGCTGAAGAACAACAATTTGATCCGCCTGCTCCAGGGCAGTCAGCCGGTGAGCAATCACAATCACGGTCTGACGCTGCGGCTGTGAACGCAGATTATGCAGGATGCGGTGCTCTGTTTTGCCGTCCACCGCAGACAGCGCATCATCCAGGACCAGAATTTCAGCATTCAGCAGTAAAGCCCGTGCAATGGCAATCCGCTGTTTCTGACCGCCGGACAAGGTGATCCCTTTCTCGCCAACCAGGGTGTCATACCCCTCCGGGAACAGCATGATATCGTCATCGATACACGCCAGCGCCGCTGCACGGCGGATCTCCGACAGGCTGGCTTCCGGTTTTCCGAGCGCAATGTTCTCTGCAATGGAGCGAGAAAACAGAAACGGGCTCTGGCTCACCACCGCAAAACGGCTTCGCCACGCATCCAGCACCGCCTCACGAATCGTCACCCCGCCATAAGCGATCTGACCCTGGATCAGCTCCTGCTGACGCAGCAACAGCGCCAGCAGTGTCGACTTCCCGCTTCCGACCGGACCGGCCAGCCCCAGCATCTGTCCGGAGGCCAGATGAATGTTGATATCTTTCAGTGCGGGCTCACGCTGTTGCGGCCAGCTGAATGCCTCCACCTCAATTTCCAGCGGCTGTCGCAGCCCCGGCAACGGCGTATAACCGCTGACAATATCCGGCTTTTGATTCAGAATTTCCTGCAGACGTTTCCAGGCCGCAGAACCGCGTTCGAGAATATTGAACAGCCAGGCAATGGCCAGCATCGGCCAGATCATCAATCCCTGATACAGGGTGAAAGCCGTCAGGTCCCCCAGCGTCAATTCACCAATGTGAATCAAATATGCGCCGCCGCCGACACTGAGGAAAAACGACATGCCAATGGTCAGCTGGATCACCGGATCAAACTTGGCATCCACTTTCACCACCTGGTAGTTTTTGTCACCCGCAGCATCGACTACTTTCTCGAACGCTGCCTGCTGGCGCTGCTCCAGACCAAAAGCCCGGATCATACGGACGCCGTTCAGCGACTCCTGCGTCGTGTCTGTCAGCGCAGAAAACGCCGCCTGTGATTCGCCGAATCTGTCGTGTAACTGACTGCCAAAACGGGACACCAGCAGCGCCATGACCGGCATGGGCAGCAAGGCCAGAATAGTCAGCTGCCAGCTCAGTTGTGTGGTCATGATCAGCAACACGGCAAAGCCGGTAATGAGTGAATCCGCCGCGGTTAAGACGCCTTCCCCGGCAGTCATTACCAGCGCATTCACATCGTTGGTCGAACGGGCCATCAGGTCACCGGTTTTATGGCGCTCAAAAAACTGCGGCGCCTGCCGGGTAAAATGATGATACAACTTATCCCGCAGCACGGTTCCCAGCTTCGCAGCACTGCCAAACAACCAAAGCCGCCAGACGATGCGCAGCAGATAAACCGCCGTCCACATGGCGGCCAAACCCATGAGCCACAGCAGCATGGTGTCCAGAGAGATCTGGCCATCCACCACACCATCAACGATCCAGCCCACCGCTCGGGGCGGGATCAGTTCAAAAATCGCAATCACGACAAAGATGGCGATCGCACCGCCATAACGCCGCCATTCCTGCCGGAAATACCACCTGAGTTGCCAAAAAACCTGCATTTTTCCTCCAGCAAAATACGGCACGCTCACACCGGGTGAGCGCTAAAACAGAAAATTATGATGTTCCAGGGGCTGTTGAGAGGGAGAAACTCTGTCACTTCAGGGTGACAATTAAGCAACATATTGGCAAAAAGGCTGCCTGTTTTTCAACTCAAAAATAAGGTGAATCGGGAAAACAGCAGGTGATGCTGCGCATTTTTATCGTCATAAGAAAAGATCTGTTTTCATACAGTACTTTTCTGTTCAGTCTCAGACATTTATAAAGGCAGTGCGGTGGTGTACTTCAGCGGTTCCATGGCAAAAGTTGAAGTCACATTGGTTAAACCCTGAATACTGTTCACCAGTTTTTTATAAAAGGCATCAAACGCCGACATATCTGCCACCTGTACTTTCATCATGTAATCATATTCTCCGGCCATCCGGTAAAACTCCATGACTTCAGGAAACTCGCTCACGGTGACCACAAAGCGGTTATACCATGCCTGAGAATGATCACTGGTTTTGATTTGTACAAAAGCAATAAAAGACAGCCCCAGTTTCAACGGATCCAGCAACGCCACCCGTCGTTTCAGAATCCCGGCTTCTTCCAGCCGTTTCAGTCTTTTCCAGCAAGGCGTCGTGGTCAGATTCACCGCGTCAGCCAGTTCGTTCAAAGACAGACTGGCATCCGTCTGCAGCATGTCCAGCAGTCGTCTGTCAGTTGCATCAATCTCAGCCATAAATTCCCCCGAAAAACTCATCTGGTAGAAAAACTTTCTACAATTAAGGTTAATGACAACAATAATAGCAAAGATTTTTCCATTGGATTCAGTAAACTTTTCATCAATCAGTCAGATATCAAATTCCAAGGGTATGTCATGCGTCATGATCCTCGCTGGGTAAACCAGGCCATCAGAAAAATTGAAGCCGATTTTCAACGTTCGGCAGATACTCACCTTATCAAACTGGATATCCCGGTGCTTGACGGTATCGACATCTATCTGAAGGATGAAAGCACCCACCCGACAGGCAGTCTGAAACACAGACTGGCACGTTCACTGTTTCTGTACAGTCTGTGTAATGGCTGGATTGGTGAAAACACCACCATCATCGAGTCATCCTCCGGCAGTACCGCAGTGTCAGAAGCTTACTTTGCCCGGTTACTCGGCCTGCCTTTTATTGCGGTAGTGCCGCGTCATACGGCGCGTAAAAAAATTGAGCAGATCGAGTTCTATGGTGGTCAGGCACATTTTGTTGATGATCCCTGCCAGATGTATGACGAGTCCCGCCGTCTGGCTGAGAGCCTGAACGGTCATTACATGGATCAGTTCACTTACGCAGAGCGTGCCACCGACTGGCGGGGGAATAACAACATCGCCAACAGCATCTTTGAGCAAATGAAGCTGGAAGAACATCCGGTCCCGGCATGGGTCGTGATGAGCGCCGGCACCGGCGGTACTTCTGCCACCATTGGCCGTTACATCCGTTACCAGCGGCATGAGACACAGCTTTGTGTGGTCGACCCGGAATTCTCTGTGTTTCACGACTACTACCTCACCCGCAACCCGGCCCTGAAAGGTCAGCGCGGCGGCCGGATTGAAGGGATTGGCCGCCCGCGGGTCGAGCCGAGCTTCATCCCGGATGTCGTAGACGAAATGCGCACCATTCCGGATGCAGCCAGCATTGCCACGATTCTCTGGCTGGAAAAACTGCTGGGTCGCAAAGCGGGCGCGTCAACCGGCACCAACTTATACGGTGTTCTTCAGCTGGCAAGTGAAATGAAAGCGCGGGGCGAAACCGGTTCGATCGTGACTTTGCTGTGTGACAGCGGTGAGCGCTATCTGGACACGTACTTCAATCCAGACTGGGTCGAGGCAAACATCGGCGACATTCAGCCATACTTTGATCAGCTGTCGGCTTTCGAGCAGACCGGCATCCTGAGCTGGTCGGAATGGCAGCGACTGCAGCTTGGCATATCCTGACTCTCAGGGTAGGATGTGCCTCCAATCAGTCAATACCAAATCCGGAGCAGCATGATGCGCAAAGCAGTTGTCGTTTTCAGTGGCGGACAGGACTCAACCACCTGTCTGATTCAGGCCATGGCCAGATATGATGAAGTTCACTGCATCACCTTTGACTATGGTCAGCGCCATAAACTGGAAATCGAAATCGCCGAGGCCATCTGCAAAGACCTTGGGGTGACCGCTCACAAAGTCATGGATGTCGGCCTGCTGAATGAGCTGGCGATCAGCTCACTAACCCGGGACAACATCCCGGTCTCGCATGCGTTGCAGGACAACGGTCTGCCGAATTCGTTTGTGCCGGGCCGCAACATTTTGTTCCTGACCTTAGCCGGTATTTATGCATACCAGATCGGCGCAGAAGCGGTGATCACCGGTGTGTGTGAAACCGACTTCTCCGGCTACCCGGACTGCCGCGATGCATTCGTTAAATCGCTGAACCAGTCGCTGGTGCTGGGGATGGATCGTCCGCTGAACATTGAGACGCCGCTGATGTGGCTGAACAAAGCCGAGACCTGGGCGCTGGCCGATCAGCACGGGAAGCTGGATTACATCCGCAACCATACCCTGACCTGCTACAACGGCATCATTGGTGACGGCTGTGGTAACTGCCCGTCATGCGACCTGCGCCGTGAAGGTCTGGAATCTTATCTGAATGACAAAGATGGTGTGATGAAGTCGCTGACCGATAAACAGGCAGAAAACCGGGCTTAATTAAATAATTGCCTGAATCATCACCGCAAACGCCGGCCGCATCATGCGGTCGGCAGCCACAAAACCTGAGTGCTGTTTCACACAGGCTCAACTTTCTCACTCCAGAACGCTTTCTCCGCTCCCATTCTGAACTTGAAAAAGAGCAGCAGCGAATCAGCTCATCCGACAGTGCTCGCACCGAACAGTGATTTGCACGATCCTGATTGTTTCATCTCAACCAATTGATTGAGAAGATGCCTGTGCATCGCATCATGGGCAAAGTTTCCTGAACTGATCCGTTTCACCCCCAAGCCCGCCAACACCTCAAAGCAAGGGAGATCAGGCATTGCCATCACATTCACCGGAAGCGTACTTGCTGCAACAACCGCTTTGATATCGTCAGCCTGCGTAAGGCAGGGCACAAATAAGCCATCAGCACCTGCCCTCTGATAGATTTGGGCGCGCTTGACCGTTTCGGCGCAAGCATGAACTGAGCCCAGTAAAAATGCGTCACAGCGAACATTGAGAAATACCTCCGTCTGGTGTTGTTGCAGGATCGCTTTCACGGCCGACACTATCGCCGCAAATTCCTCCGCCGGAACAAGGGTCCGGTCTGCGTCGACCCGGCTATCTTCAAGATTGATCCCGACCACACCCAATGCCGCTAATTGCTGAATATGATGGGCGATCACTTCCGGATTCCGGCTGAACCCGGCTTCAATATCCACACTGAGGGGAAGCTTGCTGACTGCGGCAATGCGCCGAACCATAAAAACTAACTCAGCAAACGGGATGTGTTCACCATCCTCATAGCCCAGCAAACTGGCGATGGCTGCACTGGAAGTCCCTAACGCCTGATAACCGGCTTGCTGAGCACAACAGGCACTGGCAGCATCCCAAACATTTCCGATGATGAAAGGCGTCGTTCGCTGATGTAACTGTTTAAATTCTTGCATGATGTCTGTCTCCTGACTGGAAAACCACGAATGGGCCGGACTGATCCCTGGAATGCCCATTTTGTTTCCCGGCACGGTTCAACACCAACGATACAAATCGACTTTTAATATAAGAAAAACTTATAATACTGACCCCAAATACAGACGCGACGGCCCTATTTTGCTGAGAAATATCAATTTACTGGTCACTTTTGAATGCGCCGCCAGACACAACAGCTACAGTCTGGCAGCCGATGAACTCTGTATTTCCCAGGCCGCCGTCAGCCAGCAAATGCGACTGCTGGAACAGCATTTAGGATGCCGATTATTTGTCCGGAAAGGCAAAAGAATGCTGCTGAGCCAGCAAGGACTGAGTCTGTTCGAGTGCGCGCAACAGGCTCTGGCCATCATTCGCCAAGGGGTGAACCAAATTCATCAGGAAGATATTGCAGGTGAGCTCACCATCAGCTCAACACAGGCTTTTACCACGCTCTGGTTGATGCCAAGGATGCAACGATTTTCCGAATTGCATCCTGATATCCAGATTCGAGTGGTCTCGTCCGCGGGGTTTGATGATCTCAGGCAAGCACATATTGATCTGGCGATTCGTTTCGGCACTGAAGTGGAAAAACACACACCGGACAACCTGTCCTGTGAGTACTTTGGTGAATCCGCAGTCTACCCGGTTTGTTCTGCGCAACTTGCCCATGATCTGGCTTTCAGTTCCCCCGAAGATCTGCTGTCCACCTGGCTGGTTACCCTGGAACACCCCGGCGCCTACGATTGGCAAAGCTGGTTTGAAAACACCGGTGTGCAGGCCAGTAACCAACACTCCAAGTGGACCCGGGTCAACAGCACCGATATGGCACTGACGGCGGTGTTAAACGGCCATGGCGTCACGCTGGCCGTCCCCTATTTATATCAGAGCCAGCTTGACGCCGGACAGCTGGTGATCCCTTTTCAGTTGCCTCACCCGAGTCCTGTCAGGCGCTATATGGTCTATGACCCGAACTCAGCCAGACTGGCACGATTAAATGTGTTCATGGCGTGGCTGAACACTGAAATGTCGGCGCTTGAACAACCCGGGCCGACTTGAACGGCCCAACCCAATGGTTCTATCGTGCCCTTCCCTAATTTTTGAGCTTACTGAGCAAGTTAGCTTTCACCGCCGGCCACTCACCGGCAATGATCGAATACACCACGGTATCCCTGATTGAGCCATCTTTCATGATCTGATGGTTGCGCAAAATCCCGTCCTGTTTCGCGCCAAGGCGTTCGATCGCGGCCCGGGAAACCTGATTGAAGAAATGAGTTCTGAACTCGACCGCAATGGCATTGGCATCTTCAAACAAATGGCTCAGGAGCAAATACTTACACTCGGTATTCACCGGGGTTCTCTTCACCGAATCCGAATACCAGGTGTATCCGATCATCGCTCTGCGATTCGTTTCATCGACGTTGTAATAGCGCGTGGTTCCGACAATCTCACCGGAAGACTTCAGCCGCATCGCGTATGCAACATCACCGGCCCGGGCCTCAAGCATGGCGCGGTTCACATAATCAGCCATAGCGTCCGCTGTCGGGACACTGGCAAACCACAGCTTCCAGGATTCACCATCTGAAACCGCTTTTTTCAAAGGCCCGATATGTACTTCTTCCAAAGGCTCTAAAATAACCCATTGACCCTCAAGCTTTTCGTTTCTGATCCACATCTTTGGCAACCTCCTCCATGATTCAGCATGATCGATTCAGCGCCTGCAAGCAGCGCATGGCGGAGCATCATAAATCGATATGAGACAAGTTTTACCACTTCTGACGGCGAGCCTCCTCTCTTGGTGGCTCTGAGCCCGCCGGACGACCATCAGCACTGGTTTGAAAATGACCGTTGTCGTACAAAAACAGTGAAAACAAAAAGAGCCAGCAACTTCAGCTGACTCTTTGCTCAAACATCATCCGTGAACATCAGGCGACCAGCGCTTTAGGCTCAACACGCCGGAGCGTTTCTGCCAGACTGACGTAGATTGCTTCCGTCCCGGAGTACCCCAAACTGAAACGCAGGGTATTTTTTGCCACATCATCACTGTACCCCAGCCCGGTTGCCACTTTCGACAAGGCTGACTTCCGGTCTGAGCAGGCCGAGCCGGACGACACCATGATGCGGGCATCTTCCAGAACCGCCTGCAAAGCTTCCCGGCTGACGCCGCCAATGGCGCAGAAAGTCAGCCCCGGAACACGCGGTGCCGCTTCTCCGATAATGACCGTTCCGGGAAAGTGGTGCTTCAGTGCCTGTTCAAAGTGTCGCTGTGCAGCGGTGACTTCCGCCTGGTTCGCCATCCGTTGATGTGCGAGCGGCAAAGCAATGGCCATAGAAGCAATGCCCAGATAATTCTGGGTGCCCGCCCGCAGGCTGGATTCCTGTCCGCCGCCCAGCAAAAGCGGGCTGAAATGCCAGGAATTTTTCACCAGCAGAAATCCGGTGCCGGGTAAAGCACCAAACTTATGACCGGAAGCGACAGCGTAATCCACCTCGCTTCGCTCAAAATCAAACGACTGCTTGCCAATCAGTTGCGTCGTATCACACAGATATTCCGCATCAAATGCGTGGCACAATTCAGCAATCTGCTGATAGTCCTGGATTACTCCCGTTTCATTATGCGCAGCCATCACCGCTACCAGAACAGCTTTCCCCTGGCAGTCTTTCAGTGCAGCCTGCAACCCGGCCATATCCAGCAGCCCATTTTGTTCATGCGCGAGGGCGATACACTCTGCGCCTTTCGAGCGACAGTAACGAATGTTTTCCAGCGTCGCAGAATGCTCATAGGGCGAATGCAGAATCACTGCATCCTGATAATTGTGGTGCTCAAAGAAACTGTAAAACACATTTCTGATCCCTTCGGTTGCACCACCATTAAAGATCAGCTGGTTGCTGTCACAGGACAACAAACCACACAACGTTCCCCTCGCCATCTCAATATCCTGAAACAATCTGTTTCCGATAAAATGATTCGAGTTCGGATTACCAAAACGTTTTTCTGAAAACTGCTTTTTCAGGTAATCAAAAACCTCGGGCTTGATCCAGTCAGACCCGCTTACATCCGCATTAATCATTTTTCCACCAATCGATTCTGATCAGCCGATAGCCATCGACATAATTTTAATAGAACTCAGCAGCACGAAAATATTCACGCAGCGCGCAAGCACCTTTTCATTCAAACGGAAATACAGGTAGCTGCCGACTTTCGCGCCGACGAATATACCAGCCACCAGATAGCCGCAGAGCGTCCAATCCAGGGTGTCTGAGGCCGCACGTCCGAAAAATAATGAGAAAGAAGAAATAATCCCGATCACAGGCGCTGTTGCAATTGCCAGCTTGGGAAGGCAGCCAAATATGGCAATCATCACCGGCAGATAAATAAAGCCGCCGCCCTGGCCGACAATCCCGCAAGTAAACCCGAGCAACAGGCCAATAACCGGCAGGACCACGGAATCCAGTCTGATTTCACCCAGCCACTTTCTCCAGAAATCCGGGCCTAAGGTGGTAATCACAACTGAACTGATCGCCAGCACAGAGAACGTGATTAAAATTACCTCGTCGGATAAATGAAACGTGAATAAAGAAACCGCCAGGCTGGCGACGCCCATGGGTACGCCGAAACGGAAAATCAGATTTCTATCCCGTTGCTGATATTTGGAGTGATGAAACAGTGCACTGACGGAGCCAAAGAAGCTCTGTGCAACCGTCAATCCGGTAATGGTGACCATCGGCAGTGCCATTCCGTTCAGCCAAGGCATGCAAATAATCAGTAAGGGTGCCAGCAAAATGCCGCCACCGATACCCAGTAAACCCGACAGACTGCCTGTGATGATCCCTAACAGGCCAACGATAATTTCCTGACTCATTTGACGATGATCTGCCCTTGTCCTTCGCTGATTGTCCCAATCACATAATGTTCAGACTGTTCCGCTTCAAACAACGGCAGAATATGTTCCCGATAGCTTTCCTCGTCGACGGTAAATAATAATCCGCCGTTCGTCTGTGGATCATGCAGAATCAGACGAAGCTCATCGCTGATATCGGCTTCATATTTCATGAACCGGGCATAACGGCTGATATTGTTATAAGTACCGCTCGGGTTCTTAGTCACCGCCAGGCTCAGTGCTTCCACCCCCTCAATAACAGGCACCGCATCTCCGTCGATGTTGACGTTAAACCCGGTATTTTCCACCAGCTCGCTCAAATGTCCCGCGAGGCCAAAACCGGTAATATCGGTCATCGCACTGACCCCGTGATACTGAGCCAGCGAGTAACCAATCCGGTTCACCCGGCTCATAATTTCAAGCGTTGACTCAGGCAGCTCTTCTTCAAGCAGGCGTCCCGCCTTCAGGGCATTTGAAATAATGCCAATCCCCAATGGTTTGGTGATAATCACCAGGTCATGATTTCGGGGGGTATTATTCTGCCGGATGTGCGCATCCTCAGCCTCACCAATCACGGCAAACCCATATAACGGCTGCGCATTTTTAATGGTATGGCCACCAACCACAGTTGCCCCGCATTCCGCCATCACTTCCTGTGCACCCTCGATCATTTTTTCAATGTACGGCATCGGGATATCATCCGGCGGAAATGCCAGAATAGAGTTCACAATTAAAGGACGGCCTCCCGTCGCATAAATATCACTCAGTGCATTTGCCGCTGCAATTTTTCCGAACAAATAAGGAGAACTGACGGTTGAACTAAAAAAGTCAGTTGAAAATAATAGCTTTTTACCACCGAAGTTATAAATGGCACAGTCATCAGAGGTTTCAAACCCTAATAATATATCTTCATTTTTAACGGTATTTTTCTTTTGTGTTGTTTTTAGAATATTAGTCAGCATCTGAGGCGGGATTTTACATCCGCAGCCACCAGATTCAGAAAAGTCTAATAAATTACAGACTGACATTTCAGACGCTCCATTTTTTATTTATATTGTTTCACGTTACAAATTATTTTCAGAATAATGACAAATTTGCGTCGGAAAATTTACACCGGGTTTATGACACTTTTATTTCACAAAGGTGTCAGCCTAGTGACAGCAAGTGACAATAAAAACAATAACTTATGATAGATAACTCATTAATAGATGAATCGGCCGCACCCAGTCTCATTTCTCTGAGAGAACCCTATGAAGAAATCAGCCATAAAAAAAGGAAAGTAACAAACAAGTCACTTTCCTTTTTATTGCGGTCAGTCACATAAAAAGCACTCTTTCAAACCGGTGCTTCCGTGAGATTAAGAAATCTTGCGACGTCAGCGCATCACATCGCAACGGGTTCTGCTGTTGCAATCTGTTCATCCTGTCGTAACCAGTCTAAATGCCGGTCATAAAAAGGGATCGCGGCAGCACCATGCTGCAGCGCCTTTTTATAAATAGAAGCAACAAAAATATCAGCCATCGAAAATTGCCTGCCAACGGCAAAGGAAGACGTCCGGCACAGCTTCTTCATCAACGTGTGAAGACAGGCCGAGATCCACTGACCCCGGAGTTCGCGTTTCGCTTGCCCGGAGAGTTCAGGACGAAATGTGTTCAGGACGGTTCGGTTTTGCGGTGAATGGATACTTGAATTCACATACTCGCACACTTCACGCACCGCGGCTCTGCCGAAAACAGAACATCCCAGCACACCGGGCTGCGGAAAGAGCTCTTCAAGACATTCGATAATAGCTATCGATTCAGACACCAGATGCCCTTCAATGGACAGACAGGGCACATAACCGAAAGGATTCACCTGCAAATAACTTGTTTTCAGTGCCTCTCCTGTCACTTCAACGCGTGTATAAGGCACAGCTTTGTAGTTGAGTACCCATTCAACCCGTGCAGCGCTGTTTGAGCCTTCCGCACTGTAGAGTATGACTTCCATAATATCCTTCGTCCTTTTTCCTTCTTCTTCCGCGAATTCTTTTGCCGGTTCGTCACCGCTTTAAGCTGACTGATGCCGGGATTATGATCGGCTCAGATTTTCCTCAATGAACGGCCAGCATAAAACAGCCAGCCCCGCAAACAGGAGTCCCCAGATCACCATTACAACCACTGCGGCCCGTCGGCTTTTCGGCAATGCAGCGAACGTTTCTTCGGCCTGCTGCTGGCATTCTCGCCAGACATCTTTGGGGATCAGCCGAATCGCCAGCCAGATTCCAATCGGTAACAACAGGAGGTCGTCCAGATAACCCAGAACGGGAATAAAGTCCGGGATCAGATCAATTGGGCTCAGTGCGTAAGCAACCACCACGGCGATCAGCACTTTTGCCAGCCAAGGCACGCGCTGATCCCGTGAAGCTAAATACAGCGCATAGGTATTTTGTTTTAATGCCGCCGCCCATTGCTGCCATTGCAGTTTGCGATTCATTGTTCAGTACGACGTGTGAAAATTAAGTCGCAGGGCACATGCAACCCTTTAAATGCCGTCATTCAACATCCCCTTCAGACAATGCCGGAACAGATTTAATTGAGACATAAAATGAGGATCTCGGGTTGCCATAATCATTTCATCAACCGGAATTTCTCGCGCATTAAATCCCAGATTCGCGGCTGATCTGGATTGAAGATGCATGGAACAGACCCGGGTATAGCCAATCATCCGCACCCAGAAGATTGGATTTTCGGTCAATGAATGCTGACAATGCTCAAATATCCGGACCAAACCTCGCAGAGACTCTGTTTTCAGCAGGTCATATTGTTGATCAAATTCCGCAAAGGACATCACCCGCTCCGGTTTGCCGGGCTCCGAAACAATCAACTTATCCGCCGCTGACCGGAGATTATCTCTGAACAGGTGCTGGGTTTGAGAAGACCAGTCCAGATCAGGGTGATTGAGGACAATATCGCTGCCAGTGAGCATCCTTTCCGCTGCCGTCACGAAAGAAAGCAGACTGATTGCTTCTTTGTCTACCGCAAAATCAACCAGACTCATCTGCCTTTCAATCAGTTGCCCGACCGCTAAAGGTGCCAGGATCCGGTATATACAGCTTTTCACGTAATATTCATTCGGATCCATATTCCAGTTGGTGCCATGATGCGCGTGAAACCGGCGAACCACATCCCTGACCGCCAGTAACAACTGAAACCGCAATGGGCCAACGGCTTCATACAACCGCTTCTTTGCTTCAAATTCGTAGTCGAGCTGAGCTTTCCTGGCTAATAACCTTTGCTGAGACAGCAATGTCACCAATCCGCCCACGAGTGCGGACACCACCGTTGATGTCAATATCAGCTTGATTGTCTGACTGTCCAAGGCTTCCCGTCCTTTTTATTCCGGATAATGCAATACAATAACGTATCGGGTGGATTGATTTGATGACACGGATAATCCTGCGCCTTTTGACGCAGCGATCCGATGCGTCTACCCGATTTCCCCGGTGCGCTGCCAATGCTCCAGCAAAAACTGCCACACCGCCTGCGAAGCCTTGGTCCGCTCACCGATACAGACCAGATGAATCGGGCTCCTTTCCGGATGTCGCCAGTCCGTGAGTACCGGAACAAGCTGCCCCGACTGACATTCCTTCTGGATGAATCCGGGGTCCACCATCACAATGCCGAGGCCATCACAGGCCATATCCACCAGCACCCGGCTGTTATCTGTCTGAATGGCCGGAATCACTTCAAGCGTTTCCGTCTGCCCGTCCTTATCCTGAAAAGGCCAGAAATTAAACGTACTGGAAGCATTGCCGAACACCAGGCAATCATGCTGCGTCAGTTCCTGCGGAGACGCCGGATACCCCCGTTCAGCCAAATAGTTTTCTGAGGCAAACCAACCCCAGCGTTTTTCTCCGATCTTCCGGGCGATTAATGAAGAATCCGGCAGTTGCCCGATCCGGATGGCAATATCGATGTTCTGCTCCAGCAAATCGACGTTCTGATCATCCAGACTCAGTTCAATCACAATGTCCGGATAAGTCAGGCGCAGTTTTTTCAGGACAGGCACCAGAAAACACTGGCCCATCAGGATACTGGCGCTAATTTTGACCCGCCCTTTCGGTGAGTCCCGGGTTTCATCCACAATGCCATGCAGGTTCGAAAGCACAGCGCGAAGATCCCCCGTCCCCTGCAGTAAATTTCGGCCCACGTCCGTGAGATGAAGCTGACGCGTTGAACGATGCAGCAGAGGCTGACCCACAAACGCCTCCAGTTGCCTGATCTTCTTGCTGACCGATGACCGGGGTAAATTCAGCTCATTCGCTGCCGCCTGAAAACTGCCGCGTTCCGCCACCCGGTGAAACACATGCAGCAACGGCAGGTTGAGATAAGATAAGTCCATCCCTGCTCCTTTGTTTCTTTTTCAGCACCATTAATTGTCCATATTGGTGCCTTATTGTTAACCAATCAAGCTGATATTCTCCTCGCATCACTCAAGCATGTGTTACGAAGAGGAAAAACACCATGAATGGCAAAACGATTTTAATCACCGGTGGTACATCAGGGATTGGCAAAGCTCTGGCAGAGCATCTGGTGAAAACGGGTCATCACGTGATCATTACCGGCCGCAATCAGGACAGAATCAATCAGGTGACACAGTCGCTGGGTTGTGGCGGCTATGTTGCAGACAGCGCCAATCCGGCCCAGCTCAAGCAACTGGCAGCCACACTGCAGGCAGACAATATCCGCCTGGATGGACTGGTCCTGAACGCCGGGGTCTTTTATCCGGACTCAGTTCTGTCCACCACGGAAGAAGCATTTGATCTGACCATGAACATCAATACCAAAGGCCCCTGGATGACGCTGCAACAGCTTCACCCGGTCCTGAACAATCCGTCCAGTGTCGTCTTTGTTTCCAGCATTGCCGTCACCAACGCATTTGCCAGCGCCGCGATCTATTCGGCAAGCAAAGCCGCTTTTGAAGCCATTGCCCTGGTTGCCAATCTCGAACTCGCTGCAGACGGGATTCGGATTAACTCCGTCCGGCCGGGCGTCACTGCCACAGAAATTCAATCAAAGGCGGGCATGACGGCAGATCAGCAAAGTGAGTTATTCGGCTCAATGCATACCACGGCTTTGGGCAGAGTGATGTCCGCAGAAGACCAAATAGGAGCCATTTCATTTTTGCTTTCTGATCAGTCGCTTGCAATGCGAAATGCCGTCCTGGAAGTCAACGGCGGATATGGGTTGTAACGCATTTCAAAAAATAACGAAAACAAAGCAACACACAAGGGCGGCATTCAGGCTGCCCTGCAACAATTCGCTGAGGTTATTTTCTCGGTGTGTTTGTTTCATCCCTGCTTTATCAATAACCATTTCTGCGTATAATCGCCGCTCTGTTACGTCATACCAGCAAGTGATGAGTCCCCATGTCCAAATTTTATTACAAAGGCCGCATCGACGTGATGCAAAACCATGCTCAGTCGGGCTATAACGTCAACCGTAACGTCAAAGCAGGTACGGAAGAAGCCCCGGTGTCGGTCGTGGTGAATACTGAAGCGCGCAAAGCTGAAATTGAGGCAATCATTGCGGAACACGCAATTGTGGCCAATATTGTCGTGGATGCGACCCGGGAAGAAAATACGGTTGAGCTGGATACCCTGCTGAACAAACCTGCCACCGTGACGTTTGAGAAAACACCAAACCGCAACGACCCATGCTCGTGCGGCAGCGGCAAAAAATACAAAAAGTGCTGCGGCTGACCCAGACTGCATCATTGAAGCTGCCAGATGAACTTGCTGGCAGCTCTCCTTCCTCATGTTCCTGTCACGATATCCTGATGTTCGTCCAGCAGTTTCAGAACACTTTGTAAACGCCCTTCAAGATGCCGGGGCTGAGCTTCGGTCAGAGACACCGTACTGCAAGCCTGAAATTGACAGAAATGCCGGATCGCCTCTGCAAACGCCTCAAGCACCTGCTCTTCATCAAAGGGATGATTTTCAATATGCAGTGATTTAATCTCCAGATGGCTGATTTTTCGATGCGCTTTACAATCCATCCGTCCAATAAATTCACCGCGATACAGTAACGGCAAGCAGAAATAACCATACTGACGCCTGGCGGCGGGCACATAGCATTCAATCTGATAGTCGAAATGAAACAGCGCTTTGAGCCGGTCCCGCTGGATAACACTGTTATCGAATGGCGACAAGATCAGCATCCGGTTGTTCAGGCGGGGAATCGGACGCTCCAGAGCACCGGTTTCCAGAACAAACATGTCACCGCTGCTGATTTTTACTTGCTCTAATTCACCGGATGCTAACCTTTCACTCACCAGCATCTTCATGGCTTGACGAAGACCGGGAATTCGCCGCTGATAGGTCAGCCCTTTGAGTGAAACCAAACCATGACAACGGAGTTGCTGCTCCAGCAGGTGCGCTGCGAACGCCTCCGGTCCGGGCATTTGTGTATTGACGTGTGCCGGCAACACCCGCTCGGTTAAATCGTACGTTTTCTGGAAGCCTTCGCGGTTAGTGACCATCAGGTCACCTTCCATGTATAACTGCTCCAGCGCCTTTTTGGCCGGTTTCCAGTCCCACCACCCCGCTCGCTTGGGTGTATTGCTTTCCACATCCCGGGAACGTACCGGCCCTTCAGCACGAATACGTGCCAGTAGTTCATGCATGAGCTTGTGATCACGTTCTTTATACCAGTGCGTCTGGCCGGATTTAATTGCGTGTTTATAAGGTAAGGAAAATCGAAAATCATCGATTGGGATAAACGCAGCCGCATGTGTCCAGTATTCAAAAATGTCACCGTCCAGCAGCAGCTGATGCGTCATGTCCGGCTTGAAATTCGGCACTCTGGCGTGAAAAACATGGTGGTGCGCCCGTTCCACCACAGAAATGGTGTCTATCTGCACATAACCTAAATGATCGATCGCTTTGCGTGCCCCCTGAATGCCTCGCCCAAAGGGTTGGGTATGAAGCAAGCCTTGCGCGGATAAAACCAGGCGCCGTAATCGCGCCAGATCCTGAGAGCGTTTGATTTCAATCACGGTTATCTTTCCCTGAACAATGACATGAGTGCCTTCTTGATGCAGCCAGAGCGCTGAAGCCACCCGGTTTCTTTCCCTGCCTTGGTGGCGGGAGTCATTCGCATCACCCCGGCAAGACAGCCCGAATCAATTGACACAATGTATCGCTTTTTCAGAGCCAATGTCACTTGCTGGCACCCCAAACAGGCCAGGAAACCAATTATCCCGGCGAAGCAAGTCGGTATCGTTGCAGCTTGTCATTCCGCTCTGCAAATAAAAACGGAAGGCCGCAGCCTTCCGTTTATCTCAGTCAATGATGCAATTAAACCAGCTCAGCAAGCATCGTATCCGAATACTCCACCAAGGCTTCACCAGCTTTGACTTTGGCAACATAATCCGGATTTGCAATCAGCGGACGGCCAATCGCCAGTAAGTCAAACTTACCTTCTGAAACCGCCTGACTCCCGGTTTCCGGTGTAAAGCCGCCCACACCAACCAGCGTCTGGCTGTAATGCGCCCGCATATACTGAGAAACCGTACCGCCCAGATAATCAAACGCCATGTTATCGTCAAAAATCCCTACGTGCAGATAAGCTAAGTGACGTTTTTCCAGCTCGGCCAGCAGATAATCAAACACGTCACGGTCGCGGGCATCCGGCGTCATATTAAAATAAGCACCTGGCGACAGACGCAGCGCGGTCCGATCTTCACCAATCGCTTCCACCACGGCATCGACGACAGCCAGCGGAAAACGAGCCATATTCTCAGCATGACCGCCAAATTCGTCCTCACGGACATTACTGCTGAAATGCAGGAACTGGTCAATCAGGTAGCCGTTTGCACCATGGATCTCAACCCCGTCAAAGCCCGCTTCCAGTGCATTAATTGCAGCCTGAGCATAATCAGCAACCAGTTCTTCAATCTCTTCTCTGGTCACAGCTTTCGGTACAACGTAATTCAGTTCACGCATACGGGGCACTGAGCCTTCAACGCCCAATGCCGAAGGGGCCAGCACGTCCTCACCGCCGAAGAAATGCGGATGCGCAACCCGACCGGTATGCCATAACTGGGCAAAAATTTTACCGCCGTTGTCATGAACCTTATCGGTGACTTTCCGCCAGCCCGCGATTTGTTCCGGGGTATACAATCCAGGCGTATTCGGATAGCCCTGCCCATCCGGACGAATAATCGTTGCTTCAGAAATAATCAATCCGGTATCTGCACGGCGCGCGTAATAATCGACCATCGCCTGAGTCGGCACCAGTGCATCATCTGCCATGCAACGGGTCAGGGGCGCCATCAGAATGCGGTTTTTGAGTGTGATAGAACCATTCAGTTCTACCGGCTGAAACAAATTTTCCATGCGCTGTACACCTTGTTTGTAATTTGAATGCCCATTCAAATTAGTCTAACTTGAATAATCGTTCAAGTATTTTTTGAATGCGTGTTCAAGTTCAGCTAAAATCCCTGCAGGTTTTAAGGATACAGAGTGAATTGATGCGAAGTGCCGAATTTGACCGCGAAGCGGTGTTACATTCAGCAATGGATGCTTTTATTGCAAAGGGTTACAGCAAAACCAGCATGCAGGATCTGAAGCAGGCAACCGGGCTTCATCCGGGCTCTATCTATTGTGCGTTTACCAATAAACGCGGATTGCTGATCGCGGCACTGGAGCAATACCAGTCTGAGCGGGGTCAGGCCTTTCAAGCCTTGTTTGACCATCAACCGACGGTCATGGCCGGCATTACGGCTTACCTGGATCAAATGGTGACGGAATGCGAGCAGGATAACATCAAAGATTGCCTGCTGCAGAAAGCCCTCAGTGAGCTGGCACAGCAGGATGAAGAGATCGAGTGCATCATCAGCACCATGCTCCGGTCATGGGAAAACCTGTTCACCGCCCAGTTTGAGCAAGCACTTCACGAAGGAGAAATCACCACATCACGCAGTGCCGAACAGCTGGCTCGTTTTCTCGTGATGGGAATATACGGCATCCGGGCGTTTTCCCATACCCGCCCGGCTCCCGGTGTACTGCGTGAGCTCAGTGCGGAATTGATGAGGAACATTCAGGGAAATTAAGAATTGACCTGATGGCCATTGAAAAAATGGCCATCGATTCAGCAATTGAATTATCTCATGATCAAACGAAGTTCAGTTTTTTCTATCAAATCACTAAATATTCACATCTGATTGCCATATGTAAAACGCTCAGCTGATAATAGTTTTAATTTTATATTTTCTAAGTCATCTTTATCGCATTGAGGACTATTTCTTGTCCACTGAATCGGCTTGCTCCTAGAGATGACTTGCACCGGCGTCATTGGATTTTCCTCATCAAAGACATGTACTCTGCAAGAGAACGCTCGGCCGCCAGACTTTATCAGATCGTACTCTACAACATAGCTTCTCCCTGCCTCTGGGGTAAATGTGAAAATATTTGGGCAGTACAAATAAAAATCAGGATTATTAAATTTACCAAATGGTCTTAATTGAAAAGTAGCCAGTTCATCCGCTTTGATCATGAATGTCTTACCACTCAGTCTTCTATCCGAAACCAACTCTTGATAATCCGTGCATTTCTGCGAGTCATCGTATTGAAAAACTTTAAAATCAGCAAAGCCATATTGAATCGCTGCACTCATCAGAGAAGTATCAGGTTCAATTCCTGTTTCAGTCGTCCCATAGATGAAGGGGGTGGACTGCTGAAATTTAACCTCGGCTATAGCACCTGTTTTAGGAGGGTTATAAGGTGTTGACTTTATACTACGGAAAGATTCACAACCAACCAGAGTTAAAGAGAATATCACAACAAAAAGATAGTTAATTCCAGCATTCATGATTTCAAAATACAGAGTAAAAATTAATTTCTCATATAGTAACATATGAAATATCACAAAGCGTTATGTTCATAAAGAAATTGCTTCTCAAACAAAAAAGGGCTTTATCGTTCAAATCTGAAAGACAAAGCCCTGCTAATTGAATTAATTTTTATTCATATTTCAGTAACCACCATCGGAACTCAATGCTTCAAATACGGCCTTTACTATTCCGTTATGATTCGAGTTGCAGCATTTCCCGAATCTCATCCACACTTTCTTTCACATCATCTTCGTCATGATGATACCGCTCGACATGTGCCCGAACAGCGGCCACAAACGACTCAACCAGATTGTGCTCATATAACCAGTCGCGGATCGACAGCGTCTCACACCAGTCGGCAAAATCTTCCCGGCCATGCTGGTCTGCTGCGAAGGTCAGGCGAGCCAGGATGATTGGGTAAGTCTCTGTTGTGATCCCCAGTTCAGGGATGATCTCGCGCAGAAATTCCCCCACGGTTTCTTCCGGGACAGAGTATTGGAATGTGGAGAGAAACTCCACATACAGCGCGCCATACCTTGTTACGTCATGACGCAACAAGGCTTCCGCAGCATAGTTGCCATAAGGCAGTTCTTCTGCATACAAGGCGTCCCCATGATTGATTTCTTTGATCCATTGAATTTGCTGTCTTAAATAACGCGCCAGCAATTCCCAGCATTGCAGCGCCTCCGCTTTTTCAAAAAGGGCATCGAGATAAGTATCCAGATCGAAATCGATATCGTCATCATCACTCAACGACATCACAAAACTGTCCATCGGGTCTGAAAAATAGCTTTCAATCTCAGCTTCCAGTGCTTTGTGTTCTTTCGTCTTAAACCATTCCTCAAACCGATACCAGTAAATAAAGCTGGCAATCTCCGGATCTATCTCTGCGTTATGGCTTTCGTGCAACCACTCGTCCAGCAATACTCCAATTTGCGCTTGCGTTTCGGCCTGCTCAATTCTGTCTAACAACTGCTGATAGGCTGCTTTAGCCACTTGTTTTTTCTCGGCGAGTTGCGCCAGCAACTCAGCAGGAATGCTGGCGAGAATCGCTTCATCGGAACGATGACAGACCTCACTGTCTTCATCCGCATCTGCTCCATCAATGTCATCATGATCGAAATAATCATCATCGTCTTCATGGTAAGCCATTGTGTCTGGTAAAGACTGATAAAAGCTTTCCCATTCAGGACTGTTGCCATGGCGTGATGCAAGTATGTCCACCCCTTCCCCAGCGAAAAACGCTTCATGATCGGGGTCAATCGCATTCAGATAGCGGCTGATGAGCGGCAGCCAGCGACTGTCGGATAACCCCAGATGCAGCGCACAGTCCGCGAGCGCAGGCTTATCATTTTCACTAAAACAGTAATCCGACCCATCGTAACCAATAAAGCTGTTCAGGATATCTGCCATCCATTCTGCGCTGGAAACATTGGGGAGCTGAATCACGGTGCTGAAGAACTTTGCTTCGTCCCAGACCGTGTGACCATCCGTAAACGCAAACATCAGATAATTGCCGGTGCACAATGTTTCTATTTCAGTACATTTCAGAGACAATCGGTGCAGCGCCGTCCCCAGCGCTTGCTCAGATTGAAAATCTGAAACCCATACCTTTTGTTTCCCCAGCATCGTCAGTTGATATTTTTGGTCATCATTTTGATTTTCAGGCCGGGACCAGTCTTCACCCCAATAACATTTTTCTTCCTGTACGGCAGACCATGTTTCCAGCGCAGCCCCCGGACTTTCCAGAGATAAAGCGACCAGCTGTTCTGTCGTCAGGTTCAGCGTATGCAGAGAATGCCAGCTCCCTATCAGTATCTGAGGGTGCGATGCAGACACAGGCGGACGAAGCAAATAGTCTCCACCGCCCGATTGTCGGATCCGCTCCGGATTGTCTTGATCCGCGACGGCCAGAATGGGCGAACGCCATTGGCCGTCCAGTGCCACTTTACGGACGGCACCATCCTGCCAGCAAATCCAGAGCGCATCTTCCGACTCACTCATCTGTAAGCCGGACATCCGGTTGATAAATTGAGACACCTGACGATGATTATCAGGCTGAATTCGCTCACCCAGCTCTGCCTGTGTAAAGACGCGCACCGGTACCCGGACCGTGAGTTCCTGAACAGGCAATCGCGGTTCACCAGCCCGTTGCATCCGGTTTAAATCAATGAGGTTCACAGCGTGCAGATAGTTCTGCTGCCCAGCATTCTGGAGATCATCCGCCTGAATTATCGTGCTGGGCATCGCCAGCAGGCCTCGTTTTTTATCAATTGCAATCGTGGTGTGCTCGGCTTGCCATTTCTTCGGCGATATTTCGAGCTGCTGGGTACGAATACTGGCTTTCCGGCACGACACATCCAGATCAATGCGCATCAGGTATTGCAGCGGGCGATTTATTTGATCGGAAAACCAGGAATCACGGCAGGCATAAAGAATCAGACTGTTATCCGGCCCTGCGAAAAGCTGGTCATCAAAACGAATATCGTAAGCGGGTTCCGGATAGACTTCCTCTGCTTCATCCTTATCATCGTCGTCAGTCCCCCAATCCAGTTCAATCGGAGCAGAACGACACAATTGAGCGTCCACAAATTGCCACAGTTCAACACGAAAGCTGTATGTCGCTTTGGATTCATACATCACAGCCAGTGTTCGCCCGTCAGACAACATCACCGCCTGGGTATAATCGATGCCATAGTGATGAATGAATTCTGCCTTCTGATGCTTCTCATCCAGCAGATATAAACAGCCATTGAGATCGCAGGCAATACGGCAGTGTTCGTACCCGGGCTCAGCACTGAAATAATCGGTCAGTGTCGTCATGCCTTTGGCTTTCATCAGGGCCGTCGCCCAATTCAGACTCAATCCCGGTTCATTCTCTTTCGGAAGAACTGAATAAATACGTGGAGCCCCTTGCTCCGGATCGATATAAATGAGTCCTGGCTTCCCGCTTTCGGTTTCAATATTCGAGTGAAAAAAATGATTCATGCTTTGTTCCGGCTTATTTCTTTTTGTCACTGATGCGCTCAATCCGATCACAGAAAAGGCAAGCTCGTCATCCATCTGACAGCACTCCCCTCCTCCAAAAAAACGGCGCATGCACTAAATTTCTGAGTCAGCACGAGCATAACTGAATTTACTTATTTCAAATGACTCACTGACCTCAAAGTTTTTTTTATTCGATCTCCATACCAAGAGTGAACAACCGATTTAATCTGAACGTTATATTCATTGGTCTTTTGAATCATTCTGGGATGGGTTAAAACTTAGGGGATGAGGAAAAGCATCGTTCTGATGAAGTTTTCGGGAGTTAAGGAAAAAGAAGAAAGGAAAAGGAGAAACCGTACCTGGGTACCCAGAAAAAACGATCCCCTGAAACTGCCAGACGGGAACGACATCTATTCAGTCAGCCGCAGCGAAAAATGCCATTTGATCCGCGTAAGCTGTCAAAAAAGCAGGACGAGAGGTTGCTCGGAAAACGTAGGCCTTACAAGCAGGATAATCCGTCAGCCCGCCGAACCGATCGACCAGTCTCAATACGTCCGCCATGGCAATATCTGCGACAGAAAAATTTGCGGTGAGCCATTCCCGCTTTGCCAGAACCTCTTCCAGATGACTGAGCCGGGACACGAGAAAATTGTCGAGACTTTTCCGTCCCGGTGTCGTTTCGGTATCTCCCGTAAACATAAAAATGGACCAGGGTAAAACTGCCATCTCGACAGAGTTCAGCGCCGCAAACAGCCAGGACATCACTTCAATGCGACTGCGCGCATCGGCAGGCATCAGTGCCTGACTGCGCTCGCCAAGATAAAGCAGAATTGCCCCGGTTTCGAAGACCGAGATATCTCCGTCAGTCAACCAGGGAACCTGCCCGAAAGGCTGATACCCAAAATGCTCAGTACTGCGTTCACGGAAGGATGTCCCCCGAACACAATAGGGCAATCCGGCCTCTTCCAGCGCCCAGCGCACCCGAAGATCACGAACATATCCGCGCGGCGTTTCTGGCACCCAATCAAACGTTGTCAGGATCAAGCTGTTCATTTCACGTCTCCTTTGTGCGGGCATTCATCGAGGGCTAAGCTGAAATACCGCTGTCACCCGAATCGCAGATGTCACATTGTTATCGTTTTCTCAAGAAATTCATCCACCATCGGCACCAGCCAGTCAATCCGGGTCATGACTTTCATGTGGTCCGTCCCCGGCAGCACAGCAAGTTGTGCGTACCGAAGCAAACGGGATATTTCAACCGCATGTTCAGGACGTATAACATCTGCATCGCCAACAAGAATCAGCGCAGGAACCGTCACGCTGCGAATCGTGTCCTTAGAAATGTCTTTAAATTCAACCATCCGCCCGGCAGCCTTATCGTGAAACATGCGCAGATTCTCCGGATGTGGCGCCACCTGAAGATAGGCATCCTGTAATTCCTGAGGCATGTTCTCGAGCCGGGCATGCTTCATCGCTTTCCAGAGCCATGGGTAAGCGCCGTCGCGCTGAAACAGTGCCGACGCTAAAATTAGCCGGCTCACCCGCTTCGAATGCCGGATCGCCACCTGCATGGCAATGGTACCGCCATTACTGAAACCAAAGAGATCAGCTTTGTCGATGTGCAGGTAATCCAAAAGCGCAGCCGTATCATCGGCAGACTGCTCAAAAGTGAATGGCCGCTCAGCAATGTCTGCCGTACGGCCATATCCCTGTTGCTCAAACGCTATCACCTGCCGTTCGCGCGCGATCAGGGGCAGAATATCGCCAAAAGATGTCTGAATCGTATCTCCGCCACCGTGCAGCAAAACCATTGGCGGTTGTGCCGTATGAGGTGAACCATGAATCTCAAAATACATCTGGAGATCATTAACCGGCGCATAACCTGTCCGGACGTTGGTCTGATTCGGATTCATCGCAATTGCCTCCTCGGGTCATGCTGCCTGAGTGCGAAAAACAGTGTGATTCATATCCTGTCGTTTTTACGATTCCAACGGATAAGCTGGATGATCTTTTTGCTCACAGAGCCAGTTGACCCATAATTTTTCATCCGTCCCTTCTTTCAGGCTGACATAATTTCTGGACCGAATGTATTTATCCGAGCTGAACGGTTTGAGCATAGAAATACGAATCGTATGTTCTTCATTGAGAAATTCGTCATCGTCATTGGTGACTGCCATGATGCCAATCCACGCAATACGACTCGGGGCAGGATGAACAATACCGGATGAGACGACTTGATGGATCTTCACATTCGCACCGGCTCTGTTGTCGTTAATCACGCCAAGGCATCCCAGATGTACATCGCCAGAGAGCAATAGGGTCCGGTATTTACCATGTTGCTGCCGCGCTTTGGTATTATCCAGCAGTCGCATGATTAACCTGGCACGTTCTCCCTGGTGTTCTTTGGCACGCCAGTGATCCTTGAGATCATCCGTAAGTTCTTCTGACCAGGGCGTCGTGTCAAACACCGATTCCGTGAATGAAAAATCACGATAGATGACCGGTACAGCCGATAAGACGAGCAGATCTCCACCCTGCACAGTCTTCGACAGGTAAGTATTAATATCTGACCATTGTTGTTCGCTCATCACCTGCGTCAGCGTCCGTTCGGCGCGGTTATCCAACGCTAAAATGTGATATCCCCTGAATGTAAAAGCGAATCCATAATGTTCAGCAGACGGGTTTAATAAACTGTGGTTCGCTTTCGTACGCATTTGAAATAATTCAAAGTATCGCCGTGCAACACCAAATATTGCCTGGTAAACATCACATTCATGCAAATCCTTCGGATAGCTTCCCCACCCGTCAAAGATATCATGATCATCCCACATCATGACCGAAGGGACTGACGCCAGCATCAATGACATATCAGGATCCGCCCAGCGCTCCCTGTAAATACGCTCATAAAATCGCTCCAGCTGCCCAAGCATTTCTTTAGACGCCGCTTGTGCGACTTTTCTTTTCCGTGACAGTTCTCCCCACTTTTTCAGTGTTGTCACATCATTCCAGACAGAATCCGCGTAAAGCTGATCTCCGCCCATCAGCAATAATGAATAGGGAATTCTGGCATGAGATTGAGCCATCTCCCGCCACAACCGGTAAGGATCATCGGTCTTATTTCGGAGGTCGAATGTCGAAAAACCGTTACATGAAGCATAAGCCAGCAATGGTTTTTCATTCTGTCCCGGTACATAAAAAGTCCAGGCATCACGCGCCTGTCCATCCGCCGCAATCTCATTATCCAGTTTCACCTGATAAGTAATTTTTTGGTAAAGCGGTTTGGCAGCGAAGCTCCCTTCTGCTCGCCAAAATTTCCCCCGAGGAGTATCACCGACAGCATTTGCAACGAGTTCGCCAGCGTCTGTCATCACCTTGACTGAACTCACAGACCTGTCAGTTAATAAACAAAAAGTGTAGAGCGATTCGGACTCCAGCCCTAATAAAGGACCAACCAAAATTTTATTTGCCATCTTTATCCTTTCCTTTTGATAAATGTATTATTGACAGGTTTAAAAATGATGATTTATCAATACCGGACGGGTACGTTAAAAGAATCAGATGGCTGCCTCAATATTTTATTTTTAAAATGTGTCTTTCACTTTTCAACTTTCGCGGATAAAGCCATTCAGCCTATAACACCGAAATACCAAAAATTTCCCTGAGTACAAAGCCAACCAAAAAGGCCAGCACTGCAGCCGTTCCGCCAGTGAAGAGTGTGCTGATTCCTGAGCGGAAAACAGGTTTATCGAACAGTCGGCTCTTTAAAGCGCCAATTGAAAAGAACATGAGTGCAGCGAGACACGCACTGAATGCAAACTGCAGATTCGGTTCCAGTCCAGGAATCATGAATGGAATCAGCGGGACAGAGCCAACAAGGACAAAGGAAGTAAAGGTAGCCATGGCTGCTTTCACCGGATTCCGGTTCGTTTTTTGTACCCCATGCTCTTCAATCAGCATGGTATCAATCCATAACTGCTGATCGGCGCTGATGGTGTCTACTATCTTTTCGAGCGTTTCACCCGTGAAACCTTTATTTTGGAAGATCTGACGAATCTCTTCCCGCTCTCCCTCAGGTATCTTCTGAATATGTTCCTGCTCAGTATCCCGGATACTCTGAATAAATTCGCCATGCGTCTTAATCGACTCATAGTTACTGACCGCCATACTGAAACCATCGGCGATCAGATTGGCAAATCCCAGGACCAGCGCAACCACAGGAGAAAAACCGGCGCCGACGACACCGGACACCACAGCAAAAGTTGTCACACACCCGTCAATACCGCCGAGCACAACGTCCGAAGCAACGTTTTCCTTCGCGGGTCTGCTGAGCTTTTCTCTGATCGCTTCCGGGCGGTGCTCCTCAGAGAGTTTTTCATCACTGTCATGGCGCATATACAGCCCATCTCACTGATTCTGAAATGCCTGACGAAAGCGGACATCAAAAATAAGCCGCGTAAGCAGGTCTCGTAAGCATAGACCAGCGAGCTGACTGGAGTTTATGGATCGTTCTTGCGTGCGCGCAGCTCAAATACCCTGACGATGACATAGGCAATCAGTGCAAAAATAAAGAACACCAGTAACATCCAGGCGATAGATTGCAGCGACTCTATAATCGTCCGGTAAATTTCCAGCACCCAGCGTTCCGTCGTTAACACAGGTGGCGTGAAGTTTTCACTCGGTGCGCGTAAAAATTCTTCCAGGCTGTAAATTCTCACACCACCAGAAATACCCACCACATAAATGGCGAATTTCAGATATTTGGTCCAGGCAAATGCAATATCACTCGCCACCAGCCTTTCTAAAATGACATCAATTGGCTGACTGAACAGTTTCGAGACAATAAAACAAACACAAACAGCAATCACAAAAGTCACGACTAATAATGACAGAAACACCGAATTCTCCTTTTCATGCTGCATCCATATTTTTCAGTCCGTTTATGTTCCGTTACTCACGGCACAGAGGGACTGTCATTCTTTTCCACCTTACTTTTATTCTTATCAGCGTAACTTGATTCAACATGAGGTTGATCTTTCTGCGCAGTTTTTCCTTTTTTTGCTGCTGCTTCAGGTAATTTTACCTGCTCATCCCCAGTCAGAACCAACTGGTCTTGTTTCCCATCATTGATGATGAGTTTTGTGACATTCCCTTCGACTGAGGACAACGCTGAACCTGACACCGTCATAAAAATCGCGGTCAGAAGTAGTCCGATCCCAAGTGTTTG
Organism: Photobacterium sp. 53610; assembly: GCF_036409375.1. NCBI lineage: Bacteria > Pseudomonadati > Pseudomonadota > Gammaproteobacteria > Vibrionales > Vibrionaceae > Photobacterium > Photobacterium sp. 53610. The sequence continues at coordinate 201,097 of NZ_JAXOFS010000004.1, forward strand.
TTTCGATGGATTCTGTTGCATCAGTTTTCCCCTCCCATTTATGTTATGCCGAAATTTTCAGGCGCAGACACGCTACCGCCCCTGACATTTCAGTCACGGATGCCAGATATTTGTGCAGCATTTATAGGTCATGAATTTTTAACATGAGAAATGAGGCAGTCTGTTTTGAGACTTTGCGCGGGGAAGCGACGGGAAAACAAAAGGCAGATAAAAAAACAGCCAGACCTCAGTCTGGCTGTTTGAAAAACTGAAAGGGGGAAGGTATCAGTCTTTGAATTCAGCGAAGTCAGCAGCGCAGTCGAGCAGCTGTTCACGGGTCATCATGAAAACGCCGTGACCGCCATTTTCAAATTCAATCCAGGTGAACGGGATGTGCGGGTATTGCTCTTCCATGTGAATCATGGAGTTACCCACTTCGCAGATCAGAATCCCGTCTTCTGCCAGATAATCCGGCGCGTTAGCCAGAATACGGCGAACCAGATCCAGACCATCAAAACCTGCGGCCAGACCCAGCTCCGGCTCATGACGGAACTCTTCAGGCAAGCTGTCCATGTCTTCCTGATCCACATAAGGCGGGTTGGAGACAATGATGTCGTACTGATCTTTCGGCACATCACGCAGCAGATCGGAGTGCAGCGGGATCACCTGCTGTTCCAGGCCATGGTCGTGAATGTTCTGCTCTGCCACAGCCAGTGCATCGGTCGAGATGTCGACCAGATCCACTTCCGCTTCCGGGAACGCATACGCACAGGCAATGCCGATACAGCCGCTGCCGGTACATAGATCCATGATCCGGGTTGGCTCACGGGTCAGAAATGGTTCAAAACCATTTTCAATCAGTTCACCAATCGGGGAACGCGGCACCAGTACACGCTCATCCACAAAGAACTCCAGTCCGCAGAACCAGGCGCTGTTGGTGAGATAGGCAACCGGTGTCCGCTCAGTCACACGACGGACCACGCGCTCAACAATGGCACGGCGTTCGCTGCTGGTCAGGCGCGAGAAGCGCGCGTCAGCAGGAATATCAATCGGCAGATGCAGCGTCGGCAGAACCAGCTGCACCGCTTCATCCCAGGCATTGTCTGTGCCATGGCCATAAAACAGGCCCGCATCGTTGAATCGGCTGACGGTCCAACGTAGCATATCCTGCAATGTGTGAAGTTCGTTGACGGCTTCGTCGACAAAAATCTTATCCAAAATAGCCTCCAAATGGCGCTACAATACCGCGATAAAGTAGTTGGAAATTTGATGATGAGTAAAAAAGACCCAGCTCTGGAAGAGGACGACTTCGCGCTCTTTCAGGAAGCAGTTAAGGGCACTAAAAAGCTGTCGAATGATACCATAATCACCCCGCGCCGACAGCGCCCGAAAGCCGATAAGCGCAATGTGAACGTCAAAGACAGCCAAAACCACGAGTTTTACTTCTCGGACGAGTTCGAACCGCACCTCAGCGAGCACGGTCCGATGCAGTACGCCCGTTCCGATGTGTCCAAGTATGAAGTGAAAAAGTTACGGCGCGGTGTCTATGTGCCGGATATTTTTCTGGATATGCACGGGATGACGCAAATGGAAGCAAAACGCGAGCTGGCAGCAATGATCGCCGCTTGTATCAAAGACGGGGTGTCCTGCGCCTGCGTCATGCATGGCATCGGAAAACATATTCTGAAACAGAAAGCACCGCTCTGGCTGGCTCAGCACCCGGATGTGATGGCTTTCCATCAGGCGCCGCTGGAATTTGGCGGTGCCGGTGCGCTGCTGGTGCTGATTGAGATCCCGGAACGCTGACTGTTCCTTGTGCCCGATGAGTGTCAGGCGTTCACGCCTGACGACTCTGAACTGAAGTGCGCTCTAAGCTAACACTTTCAATACACTTCCTGCACCAGGGCACCGACGTTAATCACCTGACCGTCCTGAATCAGGGTCACTTCTCCGGTGTCACAAATCTGCATGCGCACTTTCATCGCACTTTCGTTGTAGTAATGTTCGCAGTTTCCGTTGCGGGCACTGTCGATGCGGGAAAAGATTGTAATGCCACCCGGTGCCATAATGCTTGGCGGGGAAAGGAAAGTTAAGGTACTGCCCGTCTTGGAAATATTCATTTCCTCGCGAACACCATTGGCCCATTTAATAGCCCCGTTGGCCACAATATTCGGCTTCACCATATTGGCTGCACAGGCAGTCAGTCCCAGGCTGCCTAACAGAACGAAAAGTATCTTTTTCATAACCAGTTCATTATCAGTCATTCTTTGAAGATGGATTGTACCTGAACCATCCGGGCAGGACAGTCTGGTCATTGAAAAGTGCGCCCTGCACCCAAGTTAGCGATGATTCGACTGAACGGCCTCAACAGGGTTCTCCTGCCATAACAAGGCGGACGGTTCACCTTCAGAATGAAAGTCGACCGCAGCAATCGAGGACGTCCGGAACATCAGCGGTTGCAGTCCCGGCACCAGTTCTGCACTGAGATAGCCCACCAGCGGCAGGTGCGAAACCACCAGCACAGTTTCCGGTTTTTCCAGTTCAACGACCGCTTTCAGATAATCGGCTACCTGCGCGGCATCACCGTACGGGGTAATATCATCAATCGTCATCAGCGTTTTGGGCACCGGCAACTCTTCTGACATCGCCTGCCAGGTCTGTTGCGCACGCAGGTAAGGGCTGACCCAGACCAGATCCAGCTGACCGTCGAGATGACTGGCCAGTTGCTTCGCCATCTGACGCGAGTAGGACTTCCCTTGTGCGGTCAGGGGCCGCTCCGCATCACTTGGGGCAAAATGCTGTGCTTCGCCGTGACGCATGATAAAAATTCGCATAGTCTCCAATCCGATTGCGCGTTTCTGTGGCTATGCTAGCAAAGGCTGGCACAGACAGGGTAGCCATTTAATCTTAAGCGATACGAAAGCGTGACGGCTGAATCGCTATCGCGATCACAGGATCATTTCCCTGTAACAATTCGACTCGCCAGACAGAATTTGCCAGTGCCATTATTGGGCGTCATAATTAGCCTAATTCCCTGTAAAAATAGGCGCTTCCTGTGTTCAAGAGTCCGAACGATCCCAAAGAGTACCGCTATCTGACCCTGGATAACCAACTCAGGGTGCTGCTGGTCCATGATCAGGCAGCACCGAGGTCGGCAGCGGCACTGTCAGTCGGCATTGGTCATTTCGACGATCCGCTGGATCGTCAGGGTATGGCACACTTTCTGGAACACATGCTGTTTCTCGGCACCGAAAAATATCCCCATCCGGGTGAGTTTCAGTCGTTTGTCAACCAGTACGGCGGCAGCAACAATGCCTGGACAGGCACAGAGAACACCACCTACTTTTTCGAAATCGTCCCGCCCGCATTTGCAGCCGGACTGGAACGCTTCGGACAATTTTTTACCGCGCCGCTGTTTAATGCCGATTCGGTCGATAAAGAACGGCAGGCCGTCGACTCCGAATACAAACTGAAGCTGAAAGACGATGTCCGTCGTCTGTATCAGGTGCATAAGGAAACCATCAATCCGGAGCACCCGTTTGCCAAATTTTCCGTGGGGGATCTCAGCACCCTCGAAGACCGCCCGGATTTACCGGTCCGCGACGAGTTAATCGCCTTCTACCAACAGCACTACTCTGCCAATCTGATGGGACTGGTCCTGTTGGGACCCCAGTCACTGGATGAACTTCAGACTTTTGCCGAACAGTTTTTTGGCGCAATTCCGAATGACGGTAAAGAAAAACCGGCCATTGCTGTCCCTCTGGTAACAGACAGGGAGAATGCCCGTTTTATTGCTATTGAACCGATAAAAGAAGTCAGAAAACTGACGCTGTCGTTCTCGCTCCCGGCGATGGAAGTCCACTATCGCAGCAAGCCATTGTCTTATCTGGCCCATTTACTGGGAAATGAAGGCACGGGCAGTCTGATGTCCCTGCTGAAAAGCGAGGGACTGATCAATACCCTGGCTGCCGGTGGCGGTGTCAGCGGCAGTAATTTCCGGGAATTCACGATTGGCCTGAATCTGACCCCGAAAGGGCTGGAGCAGACGGATCACATCGTGACCACCATTTTTCAGTACATCAACCTAATCGCAGCGCAAGGACTGGCCGAGTGGCGCTATCGCGAGAAACGGGCCGTGCTGGAGCAGGCCTTCCGTTATCAGGAAAAAAGCCGTCCGCTGGATACGGTCAGCTATCTGGTGATGAATCTGATGCACTATGCGCCGGAAGATATTGTCTACGGCGATTACATGATGAGTCACTACGACGAGTCACTGCTGAAAGAAGTCCTGTCGATGCTGCGGCCGGATAACATGCGCCTGACACTGGTCGCCAAAGGACAGGAGCATGACCGCGTCGCCAACTGGTATCACACCCCATACTCGGTCCGACCCTTCACGGATGCCCAGTTAAAAGCATGGGCTGAACCGGGTAAGAATCCGGCCCTGACCCTGCCGAAGCCTAATCCGTATCTGTGTGAGCGGCTGGATCCCCACCCGCTGACCAGCCAGCAGGATGAGATTCCGCAGCTGATTCAGGATCTGCCCGGATTTCGCCTGTGGTACAAGCAGGAACATGAATTCCGGGTGCCCAAAGGCCAGGTCTATGTCGCCATTGACAGCCCGCATGCCGTCAGCTCAGTCCGGAACATCGTGAAAACCCGGCTCTGTGTCGAGATGCTGATGGAATCCTGCAATGAAGCTGCTTATCCGGCAGAAGTTGCCGGAATGGCTTATAACCTCTATGCCCATCAGGGCGGGGTCACGTTGCAGTTGTCTGGTTTCAGTGAAAAACAACCACTGCTGCTGAAATTGCTGCTGGAGAAATTCTCCGGCCGGACTTTCCATCCCGATCGTTTCAACAGTATTAAAGCGCAGATGCTGCGGAACTGGCGTAATGCCGCGGAAGATAAACCGATCTCTCAGTTGTTTAATCAGCTGACCGGTCTGCTGCAGCCCAATAATCCGCCCTATCCGGCCCTGATTCAGGAACTGGAAACCGTCGAAATTTCTGAGCTGCCAACATTTGTGGACGCCATGTTTGCCGAGCTGCATATTGATGCCTTTGTTTACGGCGACTGGCGAAAAGATGATGCTTTAGCGCTGGCGGAAGTTCTGAAAGATGCCTTCCGGGTCACCGATCAGCTGTATGGCGAAGCACAACGCCCGCTGGTACATCTGGGGAAATGCGGCACGCTGCGGTTTGAAGTCGACTGCGGCCATGCCGATTCAGCGATCCTGATTTATCATCAGTCCCGCGAACAGTCTCCCCGGGAAATTGCCGTCTATACGCTGGCCAATCACCTGATGTCGACGACCTTCTTCCACGAACTGCGCACCGAACAGCAACTGGGCTATATGGTGGGCACAGCGAACCTGCCACTCAACCGATATCCCGGCCTGTTGCTGTATATTCAGTCTCCGGTTGCCGGACCGCTGCAATTGCTGGAAGCCATCGACGAATTTACCAATGCCTTTGCCCTGGTCCTGCTCGAACTGAACGAAAGCCACTGGCAGGCCAGTAAACAGGGGCTGATTGCACAGCTGTCGGAACCGGACACCAATCTGCGCGCCCGGGCACAGCGATACTGGGTCAGTATCGGTCACAAAGACGAGCATTTCGACCAGCGCCAGAAAATCGCTGCTGAAATGGCGACCTTAACCCGGGCTGAGCTGGTGCGATTTATGGTCGAAGCCATTAAGCCCCGGACAGCGAACCGGCTTATTGCCTACTCCCAGGGTGAAGCACACAGCAACCTGACCCCGCTGGAAGCCGGTGAATCCATCACTTCCGTCTCCGCATTTCAGCAAACGGCCTGCTAATTCTGACCGTTTGTCCTTCCCCCTGACGTTTCAATCTCCTCTGAGCAATTTGCTCAGAGGATATGCCGACATCGCACACTATTGCCCTGAAAATTGGAACCGCGGTTACATTTTTATGAATTCCGCTAATTTTTCTTTGGTTTCAGTCGATTAACTAAATTAAGAAATCAAAATATATCCCCCTCTGGCTGGCAGTCTGTGTCAGATAGACACAAGAAGCCATGAGGTCGAATAAGCACTTTTTCTCAGGACAATGTTCAGGAACTGATATGTCACACGCCTGTTCGATCTGCCGTGAAAAAATTACGGCCAAAAATCAGAGTATTCACAGCCGGCTTTTCTGCCGTACCTGTATGCAAGCGATTCATCCCCGCCAGTTTGACGGGATGCTGTACCTGCTGACCGGGATTGCCTTATGCAGCCTGAGCTTCCTGCTCTGGATTGGATTCAACCCTTTAATGGTGGCTGGTTCCGTAATTCTGCTGCTTCATCTGATCAGACCCCGAATTCTGTATCGCCGTTTTCGTCTGAATGCCACCATGCAGCAGGGCTTCAAACACCACAAAACTGTTTAGATTCTGTTTTCCCTGACATTTCCGTCATGTTCCATCTCCCTCTAACGACAAAGGCCTGCAACTGCAGGCCTTTGATTTATGGATTTCTGACGATTTAATCGTAAAAACGCTGGTCGTTCTTTGCCATTTCCAGCAATCGCTCGCAAGGACGGAAACGATCACCGTACTTGTCTACATGCTCATTCAGCAACTCAACAACACGCTTCGCACCCAGCTGGTCCATGTAACGGAACGGTCCTCCCTGGAACGGCGGGAAACCAATCCCAAAGATCGCACCGATATCACCGTCACGGGCACTGTGGACCACGCCTTCGTCCAGACAGCGGGCCGCTTCATTCAGCATCATCAGCGTACAGCGAATTGCAATATCATGACCGCTGGCTTTTCGTGCCGGATTCAGATTCAGCAGCTTATAAATGCTCTTGTCGACGCCTTTCTTCTTCCCGTTATACAGATAGAAACCTTTGCCTGACTTCCGGCCCTTCCGGCCGTCTTTCAGCAGAATGTCAAACACATCCGGGCTCTTGAACCGATCTCCCAGCTCTTTTTCCAGAATCGGGCTGATCTTGGCGCCGACATCAACACCGACTTCATCCAGCAGCGTAATCGGGCCGACCGGGAAGCCGAAGTCGAGCAGCGCACTGTCAATGTGCTCAACCGGTTCGCCACTCAGCAGTGCCAGTGCTGCTTCATTCATGTAAGGGGCCAGAATTCGGTTCACGTAGAAACCGGCTTTGTCTGCCACCACAATCGGTGTTTTGCCTTGTTTCTTCGCCAGTTTCACAACCGTCGCGACCGTTTCCGGTGATGTTCCCTCATGCGGAATTACTTCCACCAGTGGCATTTTCTCCACCGGGCTGAAGTAGTGCAGACCAACGACCCGTTCCGGACGCTCAGCCACAGACGCAATCTGGTGGATCGGCAGCGATGACGTGTTGGTGGCAAAGATGGTGTCCGGCTTGGCATTCGCCTCCACCTCTTTCACCATCTGGTGTTTCAGGCTGAGATCTTCAAACACGGCCTCAATCACCACATCAACCTTGTCAAAGCCCTGATAATCGACACCACCGTTGATCAGCAGCATCTGCTTTTGCAGCTCGGCTTTACTGATCATCTTACGCTTGCGTTTCTTCTCCAGCAGCTTGTAGTTATAGGCCAGTGCATTCAGGATCCCGTCGTTCGAGATATCCTTCACTTTGACCGGCAAACCGGCTTTGGTCGCTGACACATGACTGATACCGCCGCCCATCAGGCCGCCGCCCAGCACAGCGACACGTTTCACGATCGCAGGCTGAACATCTTCACGCACACCGGTTTCTTTCTTCATCGCCGTTGTCGCAAAGAAAATACTGCGCAGTGCTGCCGACTCCGGGCTCATCACCAGGTCACCAAAGCGGCGTGCTTCTTCTTTCAGCCCCTTCGCCATGCCGTGCTGAAGGCCATATTTAATGACATCCAGAATTGCATCCACGGCCGGATAATTACCGCGGGTTTTCTCTCGGGTTTTCTTACGAGCCTGATCAAACACCAGAGACCGTCCGACCGGGTTGCCACCCATCGCCCAGTCCTGGAAACTGTGCTTGCGGGTCGGTTTTCCTTTCAGGGCCAGTGTTTCAGCCACTTTCAGCAAAATGCTTTCCGGAACGCACTCATCCACCACGCCCAGCTTGTTCGCTTTTTTCGCACGAAGCTGCTTACCGGTCAGGATCAGATCCAGCGAATTCGCAACGCCAATCAGACGCGGCAGACGCTGAGTACCGCCGGAACCCGGCAGCAGACCCAGCTGAACTTCCGGCAGACCCAGCTTCGTCGCACCGGCATCAGTACATACCCGGCTGTGACACGCCAGCGCCAGCTCCAGACCACCACCCAGACAAGGGCCGTGAATCGCCGCGACAACATGAAAGGGTAAGTCTTCAATACGCTGGAACATTTGCTGCCCCTGCGTTGCCAGCTGCTCAGCTTCTTTTGCCGTCGTACAGGCCGCCAGCATACGAATATCAGCACCAGCCACAAAGTTATCCGGCTTGCCAGAGTGCACAACCAGACCTTTAATCTCTGATTTTTTGCTTTCCAGCTCATCCAGCACAGCACCGACCTGCTCGGCAAAGGCCGCCTGCAGAGTATTCATTTTTTCACCCGGGACATCTATCGTCAGCCAGGCAATCCCGTTGTCGCCATAGCTCAGACGAAAGGCAGATACAGGGACTTCCGATGCGTTCTGTTCTTGTTCAGTCATGGTTACATCCGTCATTATTCAGCCTCCAGGATCATTGCCGCACCCAGACCACCAGCCGCACAGGCGGTGTTCAAAGCCAGACCGCCGCCACGACGCTGCAGCTCACGCAGAGTTTGGGTGATCATCCGGGCACCAGTGGCCGCAAACGGGTGACCATAGGCAATTGAACCGCCCAGGACATTGAATCTGTCCATGTCGATTTCACCAATCGCTTCGCTGCGACCCAGTTTCTCCTGGGCAAACTTCTTCGAGGCAAACATCTTCACATTGGCCAGGGTTTGTGCCGCAAACGCTTCATGCATGTCGATCAGCGTCAGATCTGAGAGCGTCAGTCCGGCGCGGTCCAGAGCCAGTGGCGTTGCATAGGACGGCCCCATCAGCATGTCCTGCTCTACGCCAATTGCCGAAAACGCATAAGAGCGGATATAACCCAGCGGTTTCAGACCTAGCTCTTTCGCCCGGCCTTCACGCATCAGCAGAATGGCTGCTGCGCCGTCAGTCAGCGGCGTACTGTTGGCTGCGGTTACGGAACCGAACTTACGGTCGAAAGCCGGACGGAGTTTGGCATAGCCTTCCACCGTCGAGTCTTCCCGGATGTTGTTGTCCTGATTAATCCACTGACGATAGGGTTCAGGGAAAGCTGTAATGACTTCATCCTGAATCAGGCCATCACGCCATGCCTGAGCTGCCAGTGTATGTGAACGGTGCGCCAGCGCATCCTGCGCCTCACGGCTGATACCGTGGGTTTTCGCCATCTGCTCTGCCGTCTGGCCCATGCTCAGACCCGTCGAATATTCGGCAACTGCAGGCGGCACCGGCATCAGATCTTTGAGACTGAGCTTACTCAGCAGTCCCATTTTTTTACCCATGGTCTTTGCTTTGCTCAGCGCCAGCAAAGTCGCGGCCAGCTTTTTAGACACGCCGATTGGCAGGACCGAAGAAGAATCTGCACCACCCGCAATGCCGATATCAATAGTGCCCGACAGAATACTTTCAGCCACGTTGGCGGCCGCCTGGAAGCTGGTTGCACAGGCACGGGTCACACTGTAGGCATCTGTGTGAATGTTCATCCCGGTACCCAGCACAATTTCACGGGCAATATTCGGTGCTTCCGGCATTTGAACGACCTGGCCAAAGACCACCTGCTCAATCAATGCCGGGTCAAAGTCAATTTTTTGCAGCATTTCATTGACCACCATTTTGCCCATATCCAGCGCGGGTACACCATTAAAGGCAGTCGCCTGGCGGGCAAAAGGGGTACGCAATCCTGTAACGACAGCAATGCGCTCACCCTGTTGGGTAGTGAGATTCTGGCGACGTGTCATCGCGACTCCTTATCATTATGTAAGACAAACCAGAGGTCAGACCACACCGATTGTAACGGTATTGTTATTTAATTCAAATTAATGTTTGAAAAGTTGAGAGGCGTCAAAAACAATCAAAAATAAAGGAGATTCAGGGAGACATAAAAAAAAACCACACCGCTATGGTATGGTTATTAAACTCACAATGTCAGCCGTTTGTGCAAGACTCAATAAAAGTGCGAAGAGTAAATGCCAGTATTCCCAATTGATACACCAGCTAACCCCGTTCGCAAGTAGTTGAAGGGTATACTCAGTCCGTAAAGGACGTTACCGATAAACCATCCGATAACGGAATCACTATAACTGAAGCAGGCTGTCAGATATTGAGGAAAATCAATAACACAACAAAGAGTGACTTGAATCCTCCCCACTTTCAGCGACAAAGAGTCCGCATGGCTTAAGGGTTACGGATAGGCAACATCATGATGAAGCAATTTTTTCGTAAGAAAAATGCAGATGCCTCGGTCTCTGTAGACATGAATAAACAAAAACGTTACGAAGCCCTGGTCAGGGCCTGGCACAAAGACCTTTACAGGTATGCCTACTGGTTATGCCATGATCCTCATATTGCCGAAGATCTGGTCCAGGAAACTTGTCTGCGCGCATGGCGATCACTGGATAGTCTGAATGACGACAGTGCGGCCAAGGCATGGCTGATTACGATTCTCCGACGGGAAAATGCCCGACGGTTCGAACGTAAACAGCTTGATCTGGTCGACATTGACGATCATGCGATACCGGCTCAGGACACCGACACGAGCAGTTATGGCGACTCCGAGATGAGCCAGCTGCAGCATCTAATTCAACAACTGTCGCCGGAATATCGCGAGCCTTTGGTTTTACAGGTGATGGCTGGATTCAACGGCGATGAAATTGCTAGTATCCTTGGCCTGAACAGAAATACCGTGATGACCCGGCTGTTCAGAGCAAGAAATCAGTTGAAAGATTCTTTAGAGAAACAAACAGAGCGGAGGGGACAACATAATGGACGATCTTGAATTTCGTCGCAGAATTCTGGCTGACCCCAGTGACAACAGCCCGGATATGTGCGCGGCGAAAAATTCGTCGATTGCCAACCGCAAGCTCCATGACGAGTTACAGCAGCTCGATTCAAAGCTCGCCGCAGCGATGAAAGTTGATGTGCCGGAAGATCTGGCTGATCGCATTCTGTTTCGTCAGTCTGGTCAAGGTTATCAGGCCGAGAAAAAAGTTCGCCGGCATCTGGCGATTGCCGCTTCAGTTGCTTTCCTGTGTGGTCTGTTTATTGGCCAGTTCAGTGACCGTATCATGCCGGCCTCATCGCCTGATATCGGACAGATTGCCCTGAAGCATATTTACAATGAAGCCCCCTTTGTCGATCAGATTGATGAAGGCGTTTCTCTGAAACAGGTCAATGCCAAACTGAAGCCTTTCGGTCCGAAATTCAGCACACTGCCTTCTCATGTCTATTACCTGAATCACTGTGGCTTTGATGGTGGTGATGCACTGCACATGGTGATGGAAGGTCAAAGTGGTAAAGTCACCGTTTTTGTCGTACCGAAACCCAGCCGGGCCATGGAAAACTTTGAAGACAAAAACATGCGGGGTGTCGTGATTCCTTCGCAGGAAGCCAGTTTAATTGTGGTTGGGAATAAAGGTGAAAACGTGATGCCCATTGCAGAGAAACTCAAAGGTGCCCTGCACTGGACCAATATCTGATCCCACCATCTCTGAATCTGTGGCGGCTGTTTTCTACAGCCGCCGCAAAAAATGCCTATCTTTTCATCAAACAGTCAGATTCAACATTGATAAAACAATGACTTAAATACTGGTCTGATTTGATGTTTTTTTACCTGCTCCTAGAATCGGCTGCTTGCTGAGACAACCATGTCTCAGCCGATAAAAAGATCAGGATAAAAATAAATGTACAAGAAGCGTCTGTTTACAAAAACCATGATGGCAACCGCCATCGCTTTGGCTTCTCAGCAGTCATTTGCTGCTGGCTTTCAACTGAACTCACAATCTGCAACCGGACTTGGCCGTGCTTTTGCCGGTGATGCCGTCATTGCCGATAATGCATCGGTGATGTCCCGTAACGCTGCGGCAATGACCCTGTTCAATGCGCCAGCAATCTCTCTCGGCCTGAATGTTATTGATACCGACATTAAGGTAAAAAACGCAAACTACGCACTGACAAATCCACTCACGAGCTCAGTGACCAGTGCTCGTCTCGATGATGAGCAAATCGGTGGCACCTCCTATGTCCCGAACCTGTATTATGTTCATCCGGTGAATGACAAACTGGCACTGGGTGTGGGCATCTACTCCAACTTCGGCACCAAAACTGAGTTCAGCAGCAGCTATGCAGCAAACGAATTCGGCGGTCTGACCGATGTGAAGAGCCTGAACCTGACCCTAAATGCGGCATACCGCCTGAACCCTCAGTGGAGCATTGGTGGTGGTCTGGACATCATCTACGGTCAGGGCGAACTGCAGCGTTCAAACCAGACTATCGAGGCAGTTCTTGAGAAAACCAAGGGTACCAAAGGCCCGCTGGTTGACGTAGATGTCGACGGTACGGCGGTTGGTTTCAACCTGGGTACTGTTTATGAGCTGAACGATGCCAACCGTTTCGGTCTGTCCTATCACTACAGCCCGGAGCTGGAAGCTGAAGGCGATATCTATGCCCAGCAAGCTGGCGGTAAACTGAGTGGCCAGAAACTGCTGATGCCACTGCCGGATATGGCTGAGTTCTCTGGTTTCCACCAGCTGAACAGCCAGTTTGCAGTTCACTATAGTGTTCAGTGGATTGAGTGGAGCACCTTTGATGTACTGAAAACCAACAAAGGCGTCGTCCTGAATGAATACCAGTGGAAAGATGGCTGGCACTACGCGGTTGGCGGTACCTACACCCTGAATTCAGACTGGACCCTGCGTGCAGGTTACATGTACGACACCAGTGCACAGGACAAGAAAACCTCAATTTCTGTGCCTGATTCAGACCGTCAGTGGTTCTCAGGCGGCTTCAGCTACAACCTGGACCGCAAGTCAACGCTGGACTTCGGTCTGACTTATCTGATGGGTAAAAACGTCCAGGCGACTGAAAACACCTCGCTTTCTCAAGTTTCAGCAACTACCCGTGCTGATGCCCTGTTGTACGGTGTACAGTACAGCCGATCTTTCTAAAAATAGAAAGACGACTGCAGAAAGATTAGAAAAAAGCCGCTCTCTTGAGCGGCTTTATCATTTTACATCTTACAAATTTTCAGTTTTCGTTACGGAAACCCGCACTTACTGGCAGTTTGCTGCACCCAGATCTTCCCAGACACCCCACTCACCTGTGGTTCCTGGTTCTTCACCTGTGGTCCACCATTTCGCTTTCCAGGACTTCCCGGCATGCGTCACGATATCCCCTGCGTTATACACGCCAGCGCTGCTCCAGGCATCGGTACAACCGGTAGAACCGCCGTCTTTCAGGACAGTCACAGTCACCGACTGAGTCACAGTGTCTGTGCCGTCAGATACTGCAACCGTAAAGTTCAGTGGTGTATCTGCGGTATAGCTCCCTGCCGTGAAACTGACTGTCGCACCATTCACCGTTGCATTCACGCCTGCTGGCACTGTCCAATCAAAAGTCAGTGTATCGCCATCAGCATCAGTCGACTGAGAAGCATCCAGTGTCACCAGAACCCCGGCATTCGCTGAAGTCGGGCCAGAGACTGCCACGACAGGCGCAGTATTTGAACCAGGTGCTTTCGCACTGACAGTCACGGTGTCAGTCGCTGTATCACCTTTGTCATCTGTCACAGTCAGGGTAAACACATACTGCGTATCTGCTGTAACAGCCAGCACAGCAACTGTGGCTTTCACAGTCCCCGCACCAGTCAGTGTCAGAGCCGGACCACTGGTCTGAACCCACTGATAGCTGACAATCTGGCCATCGCGATCACTCGAGGCTGAACCATCCAGTGTTACAGTCGCAGCACCATTCACCTGTTGGTCAGCACCGGCATTAGCGACTGGCGCATAGTTACCACCACCGCCGGCCAGAGATTCCTGCATTGCATTCAGAATGTCGCCGTTATCCGCATCGATTTCCCATGCAAACAGACCTGCAAGCCCCAGATTACGAACATACTGACCTTTCGCCATAACAGAACGCGGGTTGTCATATGTAATCAGATTTCCGTTGCTTGGATCATAAGCCCAAGGGCCTTCAGCCTGAGTATCATACCCTTTCACAACCGCGGCGTTGTTGATGTAATTCTTCACAACATCTTTATAGTCAATGACGCCCGCTTCCCAGGAACCCGGGACCGCACCCGTGCCTTTTCCGGTCATTGGGTTTGATGGATCCGTCATGCTCGCCTCAGTCACACCAGTCCAGCCACGTGCATACATGGCTGCACCCAGAACCAGTTTGTTGGCGGGCACACCTTGTCCCAGTAAACGCTCAATCCCATGTGATGCAGTGTAAGCCGGACCTTTGCGTGGCTCACCGTTTTCATCCACACCCGTACCATTGCACTCATCGGCAGACATATGCGTGCCGCAGAACAATGCAGTCTGATGACCCGGTACATTATTCCAGCCGCCGAAGAAGTCATAGGTCATGGCGAAAATGTAATCCATGTACTGGATCGCATCTGCGTAGTTCACGACATCAATCTTGTCGTAGCCCACACCAATGGCTGATGTCAGTTCATACTGACGACCCGTTTCTGCTTCCAGATCATCCAGCATTGCACGCAGTTCACGCATCAGGGCGACATACGCAGGACCGTCTTTCACCGGATCACCCAGGTTTGGATTCGCACCTTTTCCGCCCGGGAATTCCCAGTCGATATCCACACCATCAAAGAATTTCCATGTTTTCAGGAACTTCTTCACACTGGCTACAAAAATGTCGCGCTTCGCCTTATCGGTGAATGAATAGAACGGGTCAGACAGTGTCCAGCCCCCCACAGAAGGGATCACTTTCAGATCAGGATAACGTTGTTTCAGCGCCATCAGCTGACCGTATGTCCCTTTATAAGGCGTACTGTAGCTGTGACCAGCCTGTGGCATCTGGACAGCCGCCCATGGATCATGAATCACGACTTCATAATCAGGCGTCCCCTGACAGGCACGCTTCAGTGCAGCCAGACTGTTGCCGTTCTCAATTTCACCCAGAGAGTCATTCGGGCCACAGATTGGGATAAAGCCATACAGAATGTGAGTCAGGTTTTGTGCCGGTACTTTATCCACCGGGAATTTACGGCCGTAGACACCCCACTCAACAAAGTAAGCACCCACAACAGTGTTTGGGGGTGTCGTGTAATTTCCGTTATTCGGATCGACATTCATCGGCAGAGGATCCAAATGGCTGCCGTCCGTATCTGCGACAACGATATTCGTCGCCGCGCTGCTGGTACACGCCTCTGCTGCCCCTGTGCCACTGCACAGTTCAACCGTCATGGCATACTGGCCACCCTGAGCCACAGAAAGGGTTGTGGAGCCCGCGCCACTTGATGCCGGAGCAATTGCTGTTTCAAAAACAACATTACCGTTTAATTTCACTTTCCAATGATCCGCCGGATCACCGGAGTAACGCTGCCAGGCAACCGGGACTTCAGCAGCAGGTTTAACAGTCACCAGGCTTGTATAGGCACTTGCGGCCTGATCCACTTCAATGATCGCGTAATCAGTTTCCATCCAGGCAATCTGAGGCGTGCCCGGAGCCGCCATTGCTCCCCACGACAATGTCACAGCGGCGATGCCAACTGCGACAGGAGTCAACTTATTGAAAGACATGACTTGTTCCTTGAGTTAAAAAATAAATAAAAGCATAGCCAGCAAGCTATGCAGTATAAGGAATAGTCGAGTTTCTTTATGTCTCAAAGAAAGAAAGTAAAAAAAATGATGCAAATGTTAATCTTTGTGATCTTCTGCCAGAAGGAATGCAAGCTGAAGCAAGATGAGACAGGAAAGTGATAAATCAAGCAAACAATCGATGATTGCGACGTAGGTTACTAAAATGAAAGAAAAAATGGAAAATTGTAAGCAGTTCTTAACAGTTTTAAGTCAGAAATGTGAGCAAAATACAAACAAACCCGACAAATCGCAACTCATGTTTTTATTTACAATAAATTAACATTAAATCACTTCAGCCCTTCACTTTGAAAAAAATCCAGAGCCATCAGTAGCTCTGGATTCTATGAGGAAAGCAGGATAATGACCTATTCGCTGTCGATTTCATCCAGATAATCGTCAAGGTACTCTTCATTTCCTGACTCTTCTGGTGCCGCAGCCTGCCCGCCGGCCCTGAAATTCTTATACTGAATATAGGCATCCCGCGTAAATACATAAGGGTCAGGAGAATTGTTCAGCATCGGTTCCTGTGACACCAGTTTTGCCCGGTTTTCCATCCCTTCCAGTGCCCATTTACCCGCACTTTGCCAGAACGTCAGTAAATTCAGCGGGAAATACAATTTATCAACCCAGTCTCCCGCACCTTCACGCAACGTGACCGGCCCGTATGCCGGGATCATGAAGTACGGGCCATTCCCGACACCATAATATCCAAGCGTATCCGGAAATGATTGCCCCCCCGGCGGCGAAATATCTGCTGCTGAGGCGATATCGATCAGACCACCCAAGCCAAAAATAGAGTTAATCCAGAACCGGGTAAAATGGTCAACCGCTTTCTCCGGGTTCTGCATCAAAAAGCTGTTGAGCATATTGGCTGGTTCTTCCAGGTTCGACAGGAAGTTTCTCAGCCCTGTACGCACCGGAGAAGGCACATAGTCTACATACGCCAAAGAAACCGGGCGGAGAAAGTAAGGATCCAGATAATCATAATTCACCGTCCACATCGCACGGTTGAAACCTTCAAAAGGGTCATAAACCGCACTTTCCGGCGTTTCAAGCGACTGGAGCTCTTCCGCCGTCAGCCCGGCTGCAGCCATCTCTTCAGCATCAAGGCCATATTCATCCCCAGCCAGTTTTTCAGGGGCTGGATCAGGCGGAGAACTGGCACAGCCCATCAGGGACATGCTCAGAAGAATGGATAAAAAAAGATTTCGACTCAATGTGTTAACCACTTATTTCAACGAAAACAGACTGGATAATGATATCCAGTCTGTTTTAGAACTGCCAGTATGTTTCAGGATATTGCTAAAACTGTGTATCAATTGTAATGGTTGTTTCCCCTCCCAGCGGGACAACACCACTTTCACCAAACCAGTCACCGTCTTTCGTCGCGACGTTCCCATCATGGTCAATTCGCGCCCGCACGATGAGGTTCGATTGCTTGGACATCAACCGGTCAGGCACCATGCTGTCGCTATCTGTCAGTGTCAGCGTTAACGGGAAACGGGACAACGGCAACCGTCTTGCCGCCAGAGGCATCGGTGCACCGTCTGCAGTGTGAACAGACACGATCACCATTCCTTGCGCCGGCAGGGTAACGGAGGGGGCCAGATTCACTGTCACGGTTACCCCTGGACTCGGGTTCGCAGCACGCTCGATTTCTTTTTTGGCCTGAGCAATCCCGCCATCAATCATTCTGAGGCGATCTTCACCAATCCCCGGCAAGCTTTTCATCTGCTCCCAGAACTGGATTGCTACCGGATAATTGCCCTGACTGAACGCATCAAATGCCAGTAACGCCATTGCTTCAAAATTTTCCGGATGTCGTTCCAGCAGATGTTTCAGCATCGTCCGCGCAAACTGAAGCTGGCCTGGTTCGCCCCCCATCATCAGCGTCCGGGCATATTCAAGCTGTAGCGTTGGATCACTGGGTTCAAGATCCAAGGCACGTTTCATCGCGCCCTGTGCCGTTTCAATATCCCGGTTCGCAATACCGATCCGGCCAAGCAGCAGCCAGCCGGTCGCATCATTCGGGCGCTCATGTAAGCGCGTCCGCAGACCAAGCGTCAGATCATTCATTTCCTCATCCGTCAGCGGCTCAGCATTCTGAACCATCAGCTTTTGAGTCAATTGAGGCAGTCTGGAAACCGTTTCCTGCCAGACTGCAACTTTCTGCTGATTACCTACAATATGGTACAAGCCGTAAGACACACCAATAATGACCAGGACACCCGGCAACAATAACCAGGGCTTAAACAATGAATACTGCTGAACCTGCCCTGCCGGCACATCATCCAGCAGGGACTGCTGCAGCTCAACTTCCATTTCATCCGGATTGGCAATCAAGCCTTCGCTGCTCTCTTCTTTGAGCTCACCCAACCGGTCACGAAAGAAGGCTTTGTTCAGCTCATCCCGGCTGGCGACCTGATCCTGGTTGCTGCCAACGAAAGCAGGCACAATCAAAAACGCCAGTGCAATCAGCACCAGAATCAGGGTGGAAATCCAAAATAACGTCATTTTTTCACCTTGTTATCACCAGCCTGACTGCTGTTGTCTGCCTGTTGCTCCATTTCCTCAAGCAGTGCATTCAGACGTGCCGACTCTGCTGCATCCATGGTTTTCGTACCTGCGACGCCGCGTCGGGAACGGTAAACCAGCACACTGGCCCCGATCAGCAGAAAACACAGCGGTCCCAGCCAGAGAATCAACGTGGAAGGCATGACAGGTGGGTTATAAGTCACGAAGTTACCGTAGCGGGCAATCATATAATCAATGATTTCCTGCTTTGATTTCCCCTGTTCCAGCAATTCGAACACTTTCTGACGCATATCTTTCGCCAGCTCGGCGTTCGAATCTGCAATATTGTTGTTCTGACACTTCGGACAACGAAGCGTTGCTGTCAGATCCTGAAAGGCCATTTCCTGCTCATGCGACTTGAACTCATACACATCAATAGCGGCCTGTGCAGGCAGGCAGACTGAAAGCCAGCCAGCAATGCTCAGTGCAACCGCTGCAATCCAGTGTTTCATCCTTTCGCTTCCTCCTGCAGTCGCTCGTAGATAGGCTTCAGGGTACTTTCCCAGTTTTGCGGATTCACATCCCCCACATGGCGATAGCGGATGATCCCTTTGGCATCAATCAGGAATGTCTCCGGGGCGCCGTAAACCCCCAGGTCCATTCCCAGCATCCCATTGCCGTCGAACAGGCTGTGCATATAAGGATTGCCCAAGTCATCCAGCCAGCGGATGGCTTTTTGTCGCTCATCCTTATAATTCAGGCCAATAATTTTAACGCCCTGACTGGCCAGCTGATTGAGATACTGATGCTCTGCATAGCAGGTCGGACACCAGGTTGCCCACACATTCAGCAGCAGCGGCTCCCCATGGAAAATGTCCTGCTGGTACAACGTGTCTGCGTTCGCTAAATCTTCCAGACGAAAAGCCGGAACAGGCTTCCCGACCAGGACGGATTCCAGGCGGGTCGGATCATCGCCGTCCGCATTGCGGGTCAGCTGCTCCATAAACACAGCCACCAGCGCGATAAAAATCACAAACGGGATAAAGAGCAGTTTCTTGTTCATCCATTCACCTCCGCCTGAGATACAGCAACATGTTCCTCAGCGTGCTCTGTTTTTTTGAAACGCTGACGGAATCGGTAGCGCTTATCGCTGATTGCCATTGCGCCACCCAGCGCCATCAAAATGGCACCGGCCCACAGCCAGTTCACAAATGGCTTGTAATATATCCGGACCGCCCAGGCGCCATCATTCAGCTCCTCGCCCAATGCCACATAAAGATCGCGGGTCACACCACTGTCGATTGCAGCCTCCGTCATCATTGAGCCTGCCACTGAGTAGAATCGCTTCTCGGCATGCAGTTCAGTGATAAATTTACCGTTGGCTGTCACCACAAAGTCGCCGATGAAACCATCGTAGTTCGGCCCTTCCACATTGCGCAGACCGGCCAGACGGAAATCATACCCTTCCACATTCACAGACTGACCCGGCGACAGGCGCACATCACGCTCCAGATCATAATTCGAGACCAGTGTAATCCCGATCAGGGTGATCGCCAGTCCGATATGACCCAGCACCATCGCCCAGTGACTGCGGCCCAGCTTACCCAGACCGACCATCAGTGGATGCCGGTGTGTGGCGCGCTCATACAACTCATAGCCCTGCAAAATGATGATCCAGAATGCCATCACCAGCCCCAGAACAGCCAGCGGCTGGATCGGGTCCGGACGCAGCCAGAGCACCAGCAGGGACAACGGCAGGGTGATCAGCGCAGAAATGATCAGCGGACGACGGATATTGGCAAAATTCTCTCGCTTCCAGCGGACCAGCGGCCCGATTCCGAGGAAAAACGCAAAAGGAATCATCAGCCAGGTAAACAGTGTGTTGAAGAACGGTACACCAATCGAGACAGAACCCAACCCGATTTGCTTGTGCACCAACGGCAGCAATGTCCCAATCAGGACCACCAGTAACCCCGTGACCAGCAACAGGTTGTTTGCCAGCAGGAAATTCTCGCGTGAGAACAAGCTGAAGCTGCCGTGGGAACGGATCTTCGCACCACGCAACGCGTACAGCAACAGGGATCCGCCAATCACGACAACCAGGAAGCCCAGAATAAACATCCCGCGTGCCGGGTCAGAAGCAAACGCATGTACGGAAACCAGAACACCGGAGCGAACCAGAAAAGTACCGAGCAGACTCAGTGAAAAAGCCGAAATCGCCAGCAGGACCGTCCAGGCTTTAAAGGTTCCCCGTTTCTCCGTGACTGCCAGTGAGTGCATCAACGCTGTCCCGGCCAGCCATGGCATGAAAGATGCGTTTTCAACCGGATCCCAGAACCACCAGCCGCCCCAGCCGAGCTCATAATAAGCCCACCAGGAACCCAGCGCGATTCCCAAAGTCAGAAACGACCAGGCGGCAATTGTCCAGGGACGCGACCAGCGAGCCCAGGCCGTATCCAGTCGTCCGGTCATCAGTGAAGCAATTGCAAATGCAAAAGCGACCGAGAAACCCACATAACCCATATACAGCATCGGCGGGTGAATAATCAGCCCCGGGTCCTGAAGCAGCGGGTTTAGATCACGGCCATCTACCGGGAAATAAGGCAGGGTACGCAGGAAAGGATTGGAGGTCAGAATAATAAACAGCAGGAAACCGACGGAAATCATCCCCATGACGGCAAGCACCCGGGCCACAGATTCCTGCGGCATCCCGCGGCTGAATGTTGCAACTGCGGCCGCCCAGGTCGCCTGAATCAGCACCCACAGCAGAAGAGAGCCTTCATGCGCTCCCCATACTGCCGTAATCCGGTAGTACCAGGGCAGATTACTGTTGGAGTTGCTGGCCACATATGTCAGCGTAAAGTCGTTGCTGTAAAAGGCCCAGGCCAGTAAAACAAATGACAACAGCAACATCACAAAGACGCCGTAAGTCAGAGGCCTTGCCAGACGCATCAGTACCGGATTTCCCTGATGAGCACCGTATAAAGGATAAAAGCTGACCAGGAGCGATAACCCCAGCGCCAGGATCAGGCTGAACTGCCCTAACTCTGCAATCATTGCACACTACCTTGTTTTTGTTGGTCGGTGTATTCCAGCGGCTTGTGGTTTTTCTGCATGGCTTCCGCAACTTCCGGCGGCATGTATTCCTCATCATGCTTCGCCAGCACTTCATGGGCCTCTACCGTCGTTGCATCCACCAGAACGCCCTGAGCAACAATGCCCTGCCCTTCACGGAACAGATCAGGCAGAATACCGTCATAACGGACAGTCACTTCAGGACCGACATCAGCTACCCGAAAGCTGACCTGCAGTGAGCTCGGGTCACGCGAAACCGAACCTTTCACCACCATGCCACCAATGCGCAGACGCTGACCCACTTCAGGCTTTGTCCCATCCGACTTACCTTGCACCAGTTCAGTTGGCGTGTAAAACAAATCCATATTCTGGTTCATGGCATACAGAACCAGGCCAACCGTCACACCCAGTCCAGCGAGCAGGGCAATGACAACAGTCAGGCGTTTTTTACGTCTTGGGTTCATAGCGTATTCTCCAGCTTCTCAGCAGCTTTAATGCGGCGCTCACGGGCTATTTTATTTTTGATTTCAGCTGCCAGATGACGACTTTGGCTGACACTGCGCCAGAGCAGAATCAGCAGAGATAAAGCAGAAATACCATAAGCAGTCCAGACATATCCGGCATACCCGCCCATAGCAAAAAATTCACGGATGGATTCAAAATGCATACTCACCTCACTGCATCAACTGGCGTACCCAGGGACGGTGGCTTTCCCTGAGCAAAATTTCATTTCGCAGGCGAATCAGTGTCACTGCGCCAAAGAAACAGGCAAAACCGACAATATTCAGCAGCAGAGGCCATAGCATACGACTGTCAATGGAGGGCTTGGCAAACTTTGTAATGGTCGCGCCCTGATGCAGGGTATTCCACCACTCCACTGAGAAATGAATAATCGGCAGATTAATCACCCCGACGATGGCCAGAATCCCCGCCGCTTTCGCCGCCGTTTTCTGATCATCAAAGGCGTTATAAAGCGCAATAACGCCCAGGAACAAAAACAGCAGAATCAGTTCAGAGGTCAGCCTGGCATCCCAGACCCACCAGGCGCCCCACATCGGTTTACCCCAGATGGCGCCGGTCACCAGTGCAATAAATGTGAAAACAGCGCCAATCGGTGCCATCGCTGCAGCAGCCATATCAGACAGACGAACCTGCCAGACCAGCCCGATAAAGGCAGCAACAGCCATCCAGAGATAAGCGCCCATCGACCAGATAGCTGCCGGGACGTGCAGGTAAATAATCCGGAAACTGTCGCCCTGCTGGTAATCAGCAGGTGCAAAAGCCAGCCCCCAGATCGAACCGATCGTCAGGCTGAGTAAAGACAAGACTGCAAACCAGGGCAGCAGAGTGCCGCACAGTTGGTAGCATTTTTCAGCTTTAGCGTAGGGATGTAACCACTTCCACATCTTTCAATACTCTATGATGATAATAATTATTGCTTCCAAGCTTTTTTGGTCAGTTCACACTAACCCGCAGCGAAGCTGCGATGGCAAATGGCGCCAGTGTCGCCGCACCTGCCAGCATCGCGCCCATCAGGGCCAGCTGCCCCTGATAGCCCATTCCCAAAGACGCGGCTTCTATTGCAGAGGTCGCAAAGATTAGCACGGGAATGAATAACGGCAGGATGAGCAAGCTCAATAATACCCCACCTTTGCGTAATCCAACCGTGAGTGCAACCCCTATCGCCCCCAGAAAACTCAGGGTCGGCGTGCCGATCAGCAGCGTCAGGACCACAGCCAGCCAAGTAGACCAGTCCAGCGACAATAAAATTGCCAGCAAGGGACTGATTAATAACAATGGCAAGCCGGTCAGCACCCAGTGAGCAATCACTTTTGCCAGCGCCAGGACAGGTAAAGGCGTTGGCATGAGCATCATTTGCTCCAGGGATCCATCAACAAAATCATCACGGAATAAGCGCTCCAGCGACAGTAGTGCAGCCAGCAAAGCAGCCACCCAAATAATGCCGGGCGCAATTCGTGCTAACAGGTTCGGCTCAGGCCCGATCCCCAGCGGAAACAACGTGATGACAATAATAAAAAACCACAGCGGGTTAAACACATCTGCCTGACGACGAAAAGCGATCAGCAATTCTCGCCGGATGACCTGATACATCGAAGACAACATTCTACAGCGCCTGCCCCAAAGTAATTTTGCGCAGACGATCCTGCGAGGAAAACATATCCTGATGCGTGGTCAGCAGTACAGTACCCCCACGTTCAGTATGGGACACAAACAGCTGTTCCAGCACTTTTACTCCATGTTTATCAATCGCGGTCAGGGGCTCATCCAGAATCCACAACGGATGATTACTCAGCCAGAGCCTTGCCAGCGCCACTCGTCGTTGCTGACCTGCAGACAGCTGACCCGCAGGCACATCTTCACGGCCCGCCAGACCGACATGCGCCAGCGCTTGCCAGATCGCATCCTCACCCTGCACTTTAGCCTGCCCCGTCAGTGCCTCGTTGTGACGGAGCTCATGCATTGCCTGAAAAAAAGTCAGGTTTTCGTAAGCCGTTAATTCGCGCTTCACCCCAGTTTGATGTCCCAAAAACAACATCTGGCTATGATACTCTTCACGGACATGGACTATCTTGTTATCGTGCCAGTAAACGTCACCGGCATCCGGCTGTCCCAGTCCGGCGATAATGCGTAACAACGTGGTTTTACCTGCACCGTTGCGACCTTCAATCTGAACCAGTTCGCCGGGAGTGACAGAAAAATGAAGATCATCGAACAGCACACGTTCATCGCGGGTACAGCTCAATCCGTTCACTGACAACATAGTGATGCGTCATCCTGAGTGTGTTAAATCATCCCCGGATAATATCACAGCGACGAATATCTTTGTTAGTTTCAGGCTGTTATCAATCCGGTAGCAAGGTAAGTAAATGTGACCTCTATATCTCAAACTTCGGCTTATCAGACAGCCATCAACAATACGTCGCGGACAGCAGAATCTCAGGCAACCGGGACCGTAACCCAGACGGCCTCGCCCCAGCAGACCGGTGCGACTTTATTCCAATCCGGGAATCAGATCAGCCAACTTTCACACTTGTTAACACAACTTCAAGTGTTGCAACGATTATTCGGCCATCTCCCCCCGAACCTCAGCACACAGGGGTCCCCGGTTGCACAATGGCTGACGCAGTTAGTGCTGCCTCAGTCTCCGGCGGAGATTGTCCGGTGGCTGCAGCAGGGGGCAGGCAAAGACAGCCTGAAGGCGCTGGTGACTCAGTTGTCTCAGCCGGACAGCCCGCTGGCGAAACTGCTGGCCAGCTTACCGGACAACGTCCAAAGTGAGCTCAAAGCACTGATCCGCCTGGCTGCCGAGCAGAGAATTGCCGGTAATCCGGTCGGACGCGATGAAAATACACCCTTTATCCTCCATCTGCCTCAGGCAAACGGGCGTGAGATCCGGCTCAGTGTGCAATCCAGAGACACGCAGTCAAAAACTACCAAAAAGCGCCCGGGCCGCAGTTGGGTCGTCACGCTGGGCTTGCCCGTTGGCGAGCAGGACAGCCTGCAGGCAACGGCTATCTGGCAGGATGAAAAACTCAGCCTGAGCTTTGACAGTGCCCAACCTGCAGTTTTGCAGCAAGCGGAATCTTTATCGCCTCAGCTGACCCGTCGCCTCAAAGCTTTGGAAATCAAATGCGAAGCGGTCTCTTTCCGACTCACTCCGGTTGCTGAGGACAACGACCCGATCATGGCCCCGCAATGCGGCATCAGGATAAGCGTATGAATAAAAAACAAAACAGCGCCATCGCGTTAAGTTACGACGGCTATGAAACACCTTACGTTGCTGCCAAAGGCTATGATGACTGGGCAAAAGAAATTATTGAGCAGGTGAAAGCTCAAGGCGGCTTAATTCATCAGGATCCGGTACTGGCCGAGTATCTGAACCGACTGGAGGTGGGCGATGATATTCCGCCGGCCCTCTTTGTGGTAATTGCAGAACTGATTGCGTTTTCCTGGGTCCTGAACGGAAAAACCCCTCCCGGGTGGGAAGGGTATCAACCTGTGAATGAAACAGCATGAAGCTTGGAAGTGACAGGCATCCGGGATGCCTGTTTAACGACGGCGCTTACTCATGCGTTGCTGTAAGCGAAGTAACAACTCAGCTTCAGCCTTTGGCAGATCACATTCTTCCATGAGCTCATTCACGTCAGCCCCCAGCTCGACCATTTTACTGGCGCGACTGTACAAACGGCCCTCAGGATCCTGCATGGCCATTTCTCCCTGACGTTCAGACAATTCATCCTGCTGACGTGCCAGATCAGCCATTTTATTGCTCATGGCGATTGCGCCGGCACGCAGTTCATGGAACTGTTTGGTTAAGCTTTCTTGCTGCTGTCTGGCTGTTTTCAGTAACAATTCAGCCGCAGAAAACTTCGATTCAAGTTCCTGACGTGCTTTTCGTTCACGCTTGACCAGCACAACAGCAATTACAACCGCCAGCAAAGAAACAGCCAGCGGCAGCCATTTAAGCAACAGTTCTGGCATCACAGGTACGCCATCTCATCCCATTCTTCATCAGACAGGAGCTTATTCAAATCAACCAGAATCAGTAATTGGTCATCTCGGTTGCTGACGCCCTGAATAAACTTGGCGCTTTCATCAGTTCCCACGCTTGGTGTACTGTCAATTTCAGAGCTGCGCAGGTAAACCACTTCCGCAACACTGTCGACCAGAATACCAATGACCTGTTTTTCAGCTTCAATGATCACGATCCGGGTATTATCCGAAATATCTCCTGGTGTCAGGCCGAAACGGGCACGGGTATCAATCACTGTCACGACATTGCCGCGCAGGTTGATAATACCCAGCACATAATCCGGAGCGCCCGGAACTGGTGCAATTTCGGTGTAACGCAGAACTTCACGGACCTGCATTACATTAATACCGTAGGTTTCTTCTTCCAGCTGGAAAGTGACCCACTGTAATACCTGGTCGTGACTGTCTTCTTTTTGAATTTCGGCAACATTTACCTGCGACATGCTGTTTCCTCTCCGGCCTTTGTCACACAATACTGTTCACGTCTAAACCCGCTTTCAGCATAGAAATGAGTTCGTTGACATGAATTAAAGCACACATTTTCTCTTTCACCATACCCGCCAGCCAGGGCCGTTTGCCTGCCTTTTCACGCCAGCGAACACTATGTTTTGTCAGGGTTTCTGTTCCGTGAAGTTGATCACAGGCCAGCCCCCATTTGCTTTCACCCAACATCACCACATACCGGTAGTTTTCCCGGTGGTCATCGTTGTGTATGG
This sequence comes from Photobacterium sp. 53610, assembly GCF_036409375.1. Taxonomy (NCBI): domain Bacteria; kingdom Pseudomonadati; phylum Pseudomonadota; class Gammaproteobacteria; order Vibrionales; family Vibrionaceae; genus Photobacterium; species Photobacterium sp. 53610. Next base: position 227,766 of record NZ_JAXOFS010000004.1, read on the forward strand.
ATTCAGGCATGACCCAGCGTGCTGTGTCGACCACATCCAACTTACGGTGCTGCTCAGACTGCAACCCCATATACCAGCTCGGGCGACCAATCAGGTGACTCAATTCACCTAATTGATGAATTCCGCCCAGTTCTGTCAGTGACACCGCGAACGTCACGCCATTCACGGAGAAAAACAATGCCTGAAACTCAAACTGACCACTGGATGCCGGCAATTCCCAGGACGGCGGCGGTGGTTCTGAGGTCAATTCAGGTTCAGGCTCTGCCGTCGTTTCCGGGACCGGCTCAAAATCCGGCGCAGTCACCTGAGTTTCTTCCGGAACAGATAGTTCTTCGACGGCCACATCATTAAGGATGTCCGTCTCAGCAGAAGTGACAACTATTTCCTCTTCAGGCTGAGAGCTGGTTTCCATAACCGGGCGCGAAACTTCCGATTCGGTCACGGATGGGGCCTCTGCCACTTTCGGCAGGGTCTGCATCAGCCAAAAATCATCTTCCGGCTCTGCATAAGGCGCAATCGCAGGCTCCGGCTCCTGAAATATGAGCGAAGCTGGTTCCGGTAAGGGCTCCGGAAAAATATCTTCAACCGTTTCCGTAATTGACGTTTGGAACGCTTCCTGAGCCGATTCCTGCAGCATTTCACTGTCTTCAAACCAACCGGGTGCATTCAGTCCGGTTTCAACCGGCTCTGCATCGTCCTGCAGTTCCAGTGCCGCCAGCTGATGCTGATCTGCCACCCAGGCTTCACTCTCGGAGATCACCTGTGCCTGCATGGCTGACATCTGATCCAGCAAACGCTGTAACTGGTCTAAGTCAGCCTTACTGCGAGGCGGTGTAAACCTGACCTCAGGAACACGGAGCTCCGGTTCCTCATCCACAATACCGGATAGAGATGACGCCGGTACGGGTGATGGAATAGGTGTCGCCATCGCCCGCAAAGACGGCGGTTCAGCCCCGACAGCGGTCAGCGAACCCTCTGAATCGGCAGATTCATCCAGCAAGTTGAAATCAAAGGGCTGATGAACTGCGGTTTGTGCAGCCATATCCGCCAGTACTTCAACCGGCTCCTCTTCCTGAAGCTCTGCTTGAAGCTCTTCCTGCGGCTCTTCGTGAACCGGCTCTGTTGCCAGCTCAGAAACCATTTGAGGTGCATCATCAGGCGTGGCATCTTCACTCTCCTGATGCGCCGGGGCTGCCAGCTCCGCAGAATCCGGGTCTGTCAATACGTCATCAGGCTGCAGGGAATCATCCAGCAGCCCGAAAAAATAATCATCGAGTGCCTGTTCACTGGACAGCTTGAAGTTATCGTTCATCTTGACGAAGCCGCTCCAGGTAATTCAAAAGTGTTTTATAGGCATAGACGCCACGTGAACCGCGTGCATACAAAGACGGTGGCATGTGCTTGATACTGGCATCACGGAACTTGGTATCAATCGGCACCGCCGAGGCCCAGACCTGATTGGCGTAGCGCACTTTCAGTTCCTGCAGGGTCTCAAGCGACGCCCGGGTCCGCTTGTCATACATGGTCGGCACAATGGTGACTTTGAAATCACTCGGACGGGACTTTTGCATGATCTGCAGTGTTCGCATCATACGTTCCAGACCTTTCATGGCCAGGAACTCCGTTTGTACCGGGATAAGGATGCGATCGCTGGCCGCCAGCGCATTGACCATCATCACCCCAAGAATGGGCGGACAGTCAATCAGCACATAGTCATACTCTTCATTCAGGCATTGCAGCGCCTTTTTCAGGATCAGTCCCATCCCGCTTCGGGTCCCCATCACCCGATCCAGTGTTGCCAGTGACATATGGGCCGGCAGCAGATGAATGTGCTTATACCGGGTCTCCAGTACCATAGGTTTGACTGTATCACGGTTGATGGTCGACAGCTGGAATAGGTCAAACAGGCTGGCATCAAGACGATCAGCATCAAAATTAAAGTAAGTGGTCAGAGACGAGTGCGGATCGGTATCCACCAGTAGCACCCGTTTGTTCCGCTCACTTAACAAGCCCGCCAGACTGACAGTTGTCGTGGTTTTACCCACACCGCCTTTCTGATTGGCAATACTCCAGACTACCACACCCGCTCCTTAAGCTAAGCCGACCTCAATCAGAATACGCTCAGCAATTCGATCTAACGGTAAATCCTCGGAAGAGATTCCTGCTTTCGCCACTGCCTGCGGCATCCCGTATACCACGCAGCTTTCTTCATCCTGCGCCCATACCGTTGCACCCGCAGATTTCAGCATGCGAGAGCCGTCCCGACCATCTGCACCCATCCCGGTCAGGATCATCGACAGTACTTTGTCGTGATAAACCTTTGCTGCTGAACCAAAAGTCACATCCACACATGGCTTGTAGTTCATGCGATCGCCGCCATCAATAATTCGCAGGCGGCCATTGCCCGGACGGCCTTCCAGCATCATCTGCTTCCCGCCAGGAGCCAGATACGCAGTTCCGGCACGCAGCACATCGCCATCTTCAGCTTCTTTCACGCTGATCTTACACAGATTGTTCAAGCGAGCAGCAAAGGCCGCGGTAAAGGTCGCTGGCATGTGCTGGACCAGTACAATCGGGTAAGGAAAATTAGCTGGTAACTGAGTCAGAATTTTTTGCAGCGCAACCGGACCACCCGTTGATGTTCCGATAGCCATCAGCTGATAAGACTTGCCTGTCGCCTTGAAACGAGCGGCAGGACGAGCTGGTGCTGAACGGGTCTGCGTTGTCGCAGACGCAGTACTGAGCGTCGTACGCGCGGTGGTCAGCGGACGACTTGTCGCCGCTGTGGTCGTGCTGACTGCCGGACGAGCCGGTACTCTCATAAACAAACGCTTACGGGCCAGTTCACCCACACGCTTTTGCAGCAGTGACACCGCCTCATCTTTATTTCGGGCAATGTCTTCAAATTTTTTCGGCAGAAAATCCAGTGCCCCGGCATCCAGCGCATCCAGTGTCGCCTTTGCCCCTTCGTGAGTCAGAGAAGAGAACATCAAAATCGGCGTCGGGTTGGTTTTCATGATTTCGCGCACTGCGGTGATACCATCCATCACAGGCATTTCGATATCCATCGTGATGACATCCGGCTTTAAAGTCCGCGCTTTTTCAACGGCTTCCTTACCGTTGACAGCATCGCCAATCACTTCCAGACGCGGATCCGCATTGATAATTTCACTCACCCGGCGGCGGAAAAAACTGGAGTCGTCCACCACCAAAACTTTTACAGCCATTTTATTTCATTCCGTATGCAATCAGGCACGAATGATCAGGGGCTGTGCGCCCCTGTTGATTGTTATTATCTGCGGCCTGCGTAATGTTTCAGAAGGTTTGGCACATCAAGAATCAGGGCAATATGACCATCACTGGTGATGGTTGCGCCTGCCATACCCGGCGTACCTTGCAATAGCTCATCCAGCGGCTTGATCACCACCTCTTCCTGACCAATCAGAGTATCGACCACGAAGCCCATGCGCTGATGACCAATCTGTACAATCACCACATGACCCAGCTGACGGTCGCGCTTCTCTACACGATGGCCAATCAGCCAATCCTGCAGATAGAAGAGCGGAATGGCCTTATCGCGTACGATAATGGTCAATTGCCCGTCCACCACGTTGGTCTTGCCGAGATCCAGATGGAAAATTTCATTCACACTTGCCAGCGGCAGCGCAAACGGCTGGTCAGCAACACCGACCATCAGGGTTGGCAAAATCGCCAGCGTCAACGGCACTTTAATATCAATGCGCGTGCCTTTACCCAGGTTCGAATCAATATGGATGGAGCCATTCAACTGGCTGATACCAGTTTTCACTACGTCCATACCCACGCCCCGGCCGGAGATATCTGAAATCTCTTTCTTGGTCGAGAACCCTGGCGCAAAGATCAGGTTGTAACATTCGCTGTCAGACAACCGGGCTGCCGCATCAACGTCCATCACACCGCGTTCAACAGCGATCTGACGCAGACGATCCGGGTCCATACCGCCACCATCATCTTCGATGGTCAGCAGAATATGATCCCCTTCCTGTGCTGCCGACAGCAGGACAGTACCGATTCGTGACTTACCGGCTTTCTCGCGGACATCGGGCATTTCAATCCCGTGGTCAACTGAGTTACGCACCAGGTGAATCAGCGGATCTGCCAGTGCTTCCACCAGGTTTTTATCCAAATCTGTTTCTTCACCGCGCATTTCAAGCACGATTTCTTTTTTCAGGCTGCGGGCCAGATCGCGAACCACGCGAGGAAAACGACCGAACACTTTCTTAATCGGCTGCATGCGGGTTTTCATCACCGCACCCTGCAGATCAGCCGTCACCACATCCAGATTGGCAACCGCTTTCGACATTTCTTCGTCGTTGCTGTTCTGCCCCAGACTGATGAGACGGTTACGAACCAGCACCAGTTCACCCACCATATTCATGATGGTATCCAGAGTCGACGTATCGACGCGAACCGTTGCCTCTGCCTGTGGTTTGCTCTTTTCTTTCAGCGCAGTAGTTTTCCGCTCAGCCAAAGGCTGCAGTTTTTCTGCCACTGGAGGTGTAACCGGCTTCGGCTCTGCTTTCGGGGCCAGAGCAGATGCAGGTTTGGTCGCAATGGCCAGCTCTTCGTCAGAAGGCCCTTTACCGGAGCCATGCAGTTCATCCAGTAAACGTTCAAATTCATCGTCCGTCATCAGATCGCTGTCGCCTGACGCACCGACTTTCGTTTCAGGCACAACCGCCTGCGGCGCCGCGGCGGCGACTTCGTCGCCCGGCCCTTTTCCGACACCGTGGAGCTCGTCTAACAAACGCTCAAACTCGTCGTCGGTAATATCACCGTTGTCGATATCCGTCGACACCGGTTGTGTCGGTGCTTTCACTTCTGTCGCTGCCACGCTCGGGCCAGCCCCGGAGCCATGCAGCTCATCCAGTAAACGTTCAAACTCGTCCTGGGTAATTTCGTCGACAGAATTTCCGGCAATCGCAGATTGATTCGGATCGGCCTTCGGTGCTACTTCCTGGACTGGCGCTGCTGCGGCAACAGGCTCTGAAACCGTCTCAGCTGCCAGTTCTTCCGGGCCTGGTGGCTGACTGTAGTAATGCAGCGCATCCAGCAGGCTTTGCTCTGCAGGATCGATCGGTTCACGATCCTGCAGCTGAGAAAACATCACATTAATGGTATCTAACGCCTGAAGGATGACATCCATCAGCTCAGACGTGACCGTTCGCTTACCCGTACGCAACAGGTCAAAAATATTCTCGGCGCCGTGACAGGCATCAACCAAAGGTGTCACCGCCAAAAATCCGGCACCACCTTTTACCGTGTGGAAACCGCGAAAAATCGCGTTCAGCAGGTCGGAATCTTCCGGACGACGTTCCAGGTCAACCAGCTGCTCAGAAAGTAACTCCAGAATTTCCCCTGCTTCGATTAAAAAGTCCTGCAGGATATCTTCATCTAAATCAAAGCTCATAAGCTTCCCCTAAAATCCAAGGCTTGATAGCAGATCATCAACATCATCTTGAGTAGACATCACGTCGGTACGTCCGGCAGTGTTGATAATCGGCCCTTCCGGAGAGAGTGGCTGTTGTTTTTGATTGGTGTCAGCGATGCCTTCATTTTGGTCAATCCCGGCTGCTCTCAGAATTTCGACCAGTTGATGCTCCACTTCATGAACAAGTTCAATAACCCGGCGTATCACCTGGCCAGTCAAATCCTGGAAGTCCTGCGCCATCAAAATCTCAGTCAGGTGCTGGTGCAGCTGCTGGCTGTCCCCTTCCACCTGAATCAGAAGCGCATCAATTGCATGACAAAGCGATTTAAATTCACTCAGTGTGATGTCGCCCTGCATTAATCGCTGCCATTGGGGTTTCACTTGCAACAGGCGCTCCTGCAATAAATCAGCAATTGGCAGAGTGCCTTCAACTGCATCCATTGTTTTGTTAGCAGCTTCTTCTGTTTTATCGATCACATAAGTCAGACGACCACGTGCATCAGGAATGTCCGTGGTTGCCAAATCGGCAATCCGGGGGTCCAGGCGAAAGTTTCGCAGTGAATCATGTAATTGACGGGTCAGCTTACCCACTTCCATATACATGGGATCTCTGCAATCCGTCACCATGCTCCGGAACAGCTCATTGGCTTCCGCCCGCTGGTTCGTCTCCAGCAGGTTTACCAGCTCTCTCGCCTGTTCAAGTGAAATCATATGTGTCTACCCTTGTTCGCGTCAGACTGACGGCATCACTGCATACGTTCGAAAATCTTATCCAGTTTTTCTTTCAACGTGGCAGCGGTAAACGGCTTCACGATGTAGCCATTCACACCGGCCTGTGCCGCTTCGATGATCTGCTCACGCTTTGCTTCTGCAGTAATCATCAGCACTGGTAAGTGTTTCAGGTTTGCATCCGCACGAATTTGCTTGAGAAGATCAATGCCCTGCATTCCTGGCATGTTCCAGTCGGTGACCACGAAATCGAAGTCGCCCTTCTTCAACATTGGTAACGCTGTCAATCCGTCATCCGCTTCCTGGGTGTTGTTAAAGCCCAGATCACGCAGCAGGTTTTTGACAATACGGCGCATTGTTGAAAAGTCGTCAACAATGAGGATTTTCATATTTTTGTTCAAAGTTGCCTCCACTGAGGTCACAGTGTTTTCTTCTAAATCGTGTGTTTATGAAGCAGTCCAAGCGGAGAGCTTGGCCCGCAAACGTTGCATTGCCTGACTGTGAATCTGGCAAATACGGGATTCACTGACACCTAAAACGGCACCAATTTCTTTGAGGTTAAGTTCCTCGTCGTAATACAACGACAACACCAATGCTTCCCTTTCAGGTAATGTCCGGATAGCGCCGGCAAGTGCCTGGCGAAAACTGCCATCCGCGACATCCTGAAAAGGCAGGTTTTCTGCCATTGAATCTTCGGTTGCTACCGTATCTTCAGAGACACCGAGGTCGTCCATACCCACTAGGCGACCACAATTAACATCATTTAATGCCTGATGGTACTGTTCCAGTGTCATTTCGAGATATTCAGCAATTTCCTGATCATTAGGGTCACGGCCGAAGCTGTGCTCTAACTGTGCAATGGCTTCTGATATCCGTCGGCTGTTCTTGTAGACCGAACGGGGAACCCAGTCACCACGCCGGATATCATCCAGCATGGCTCCTCGAATACGTATACCGGCAAAGGTTTCAAAACTGGCCCCTTTGCTGGGGTCATAATTCTGTTGTGCTTCCAGCAAACCAATCATGCCAGCCTGGATCAGGTCTTCCAGCTGCACGTTAGGCGGTAATCTTGCCATCAGATGATGCGCGATACGCTTCACCAGTGACGAATACCGCTCAACAAATGCATGGGGTGTTTCCTGATATCGGCCGTATGTCAGTGCTTTACTCACCCAGAGGTACCTCTTCAGGTGTTGGTTTAACTAATAACTTTTCGACAAAAAATTCCAGATGTCCGCCCGGATTGTTTGGCACAGGCCAGGTCAGCGCTTTATTGGCAAGCGTGGTCAGTGCCAGAGCAGCCGGACTGCGCGGAAAGGCTTCCACGACAACTTTTTGACGCTTGATAGACTGACGAACCCGGTCGTCGAGCGGAATGCAGGCAACCAGCTCCAGGTTTGCCTGAAGGAAACGTTCCGTCACCCGGGTCAGCTTGGCAAACAGCTCACGACCTTCGCGATAACTGCGCACCATGTTGGCGACAATTTTGAACCGCTGGACATGATATTCACGGTTCAGAATTTTAATCAGCGCATAAGCATCTGTAATGGAAGTCGGTTCATCACAGACTACAACTAGTACATCCTGCGCTGCGCCAGCAAAACTCAGTACCATATCTGAGATCCCGGCAGCAGTATCCACCAGCAGAACATCAATTTCATCTTCCAGTGTCGCAAACGCACGGATCAGCCCGATATGCTGCGCACTGGTCAGTTCCGCCATATTCTGCGTTCCGGAAGAGGCCGGTACGATTTTGACGCCGTACGGGCCTTCAATGATGATGTCCTGTAAATCGCATACACCGGACAGCACGTGAGACAGGTTTCGACCCGCACGCAGACCCAGCATCACATCCACATTGGCCAGCCCGAGATCGGCATCCAGAACCATCACCCGCTTCCCCTGACGGCCCATTGCGAGCGCCATATTCAGCGTGATGTTCGTTTTGCCGACCCCGCCCTTACCACCGCTGACGGTGATCACTTTGGTAGTGGCCAATTTTGTCATACGGCGCAAACCGCTTGCTTGATCGTGCATCATTTTCTCAATCATAAATGTCCGCCCCCTGGCTCTCTGCACTATCGCTGTTCCAGAAGTGGGGTTGCTGGCCCATATCGTTTTCCAGCAATTCATTGGCACGGTTCACCAGGAAGCGGCCTGTCGCGACTTTAATGTCTTCAGGTACACGCTGTCCGTCAGCCAGATAAGCAATTGGCAAAGCACTGTCCAGTGTTACGCTGATCACTTCTCCCAAACTGAGTGTCTCATCCAGTTTGGTCAGCACGCAGCCCGATAACGGGATACGACGGAAGTGCTCAATGGTTTCGTGCAATACGCGGCGCTGGGAGGTCGCCGGCAATACCAGAAAACTACGGATATGAGAGCCACTATTGTGCATCAGGGTATCCAGCTGCTCCTGCAGGCGCAGATCCCTTTGTCCCATCCCGGCTGTATCCAGCAAGACAAGACGGCGATGCCGTAACTGGTGAAGTATATCGGCCAGTTCCTCGGCATCTTTAGCAACTCTTACCGGACAACCGAGAATTCGTCCGTAAGTGGCCAGTTGCTCGTGGGCACCAATCCGGTAAGTATCCGTTGTAACCAGGGCGATTTCATCCGGTCCGAAGTCCATGGCAGCCCGGGCGGCCAGTTTCGCGATGGTGGTGGTTTTCCCCACCCCGGTCGGACCCAGCAGAGCGACCACACCACCGGTTTCGAGGATGCAGTCATCTGTCGTAATAATTTGATCGGACAATAATTGAAGCAGGGAGCTCCATGCCTTATGCGGCGCCACATCCTCAGGGATATAGCAGGCCAGCTGATCCGCAAGTTCTGCAGACAGCCCCATTTTTTCCAGGCGCTTAATCATCATCGCCCGCATCGGCTCACGGCGCTCAACTTCCTGCCACATCAGACCGGACAGCTGGTGCTCCAGCAGGCGGCGAATCGAAGCCATCTCTGAGCGCATCGCGTCCAGCTCGTCATCCCGGCGGGATGAGCGCGCTTCATAACGGGTTGGGTCCAGACGGTTCTGGGCATAGCCGTTGGCTGTGCTCTCTGGCTGCGACGCATATCGTCCGGCAGATTCAGCGTCATTGTTCTGACGATAACTGTCGTAACCGTTACTGCGCTGCGGTTGACGCCCCCCGGCACCATAAGGATGCTGCGACTTGCGACGATCGCTTCCGTAACCGTTCGTCTCGGCCTTGGCACGTTTCGAAAAGTCATATCCCTGACGTTCATCGGCCTGAGCCAGGTGTTTCGACTGGCGTTGCAACAACGCGGACAGCGAGTCGACTTCCGTATCCGGTTCCTGAGAGTAATTCTGCAGCACCTTGGCAAAGCGGCCGCCAGCAGCATTCTGAAGCTGAACTTTATCATCAGCGAGCTTACGTCTGGCCTCACCAAAGCGCTCTGCCAGTGCATCACGTGCAGGCTGTGACGGTGATGGTACCGGCGCTTCCGCCGTATCATTATCGACGGCTGCGACAATCTCCACGCCACCGGTCACTTTCTTATTTGACATGATCACTGCATTCGCCCCGAGCTGTTCCTTCACTTCGCTCAGTGCAGTTCGCATGTCCTTGGCAAAAAATCGTTTAATTTTCAATTTTGTCTTCCCATCCGGTGACGGATTACCCTGCGCGTTGCAGCTGACTCAGTCAGCCAGTGACACCTAATTACCCACAGCATTCACAATTCGGATCTGCTTCTCATCCGGAATTTCCTGGTACGAGAGCACCCGAAGTGTCGGGATGGTGTTTTTCACAAATTTCGCCAGCGTGCCTCGCAGTACCCCTGAGGTCAGCAGTACTGCAGGCTCACCTTTCAATTCCTGCTGGTGTGTGGCTTCTGTCAGAGAACGTTGCAGACGTTCAGCCAGACCAGGCTCAATTCCGGAGGATTCTCCTCCGCTGGATTGCATAGTCTTATGCAATATTTGTTCCAACTCTGGAACCAAGGTGATGACAGGAAGCTCGACCTCTATACCATTGATTTCCTGAACAATTAGACGTTTCAGGCCAATACGTGCCGCAGCAGTCAGAATGTCAGGATCTTGACTCTTGCCGGAATACTCGGACAAGGTTTGAACAATTGTGCGGATATCACGAATCGGCACCCCTTCATGCAGCAGGTTCTGGAGGACTTTCACGACCGCACCCAGCGGCAGCTGATCCGGTACAAATCCATCCACCAGCTTCGGTGTCGACTGACCCAGGACTTCCAGCAGGTTCTGCACTTCTTCATGTCCGAGCAGCTGCGAGGCATTATTGACGAGGATCTGACTCAGGTGCGTTGCCAGCACAGTGGCCGCATCCACCACGGTATAACCCAGTGCCTGCGCATGCTCACGCTGCGATTCCAGAATCCAGATCGCTTCCAGGCCAAATGCCGGGTCTGTAGTGCGCTCCCCTTCCAGGCTGCCGAAAACCTGACCGGGGTTAATTGCCAGTTCCATATCCGGGTGAATGTTCGATTCACCGTTATTCACGCCCATCAGGCTGATCCGGTAAGTATTGGGCGGCAGCTCCAGGTTATCGCGGATATGAACCGGCGGGATCAGGAAACCAAAGTCCTGCGACAGCTTCTTCCGGACCCCTTTCACCCGCTCCAGCAGCTCACCCCCCTGCTCTTTATCAACCATCGGGATCAAACGGTAACCCACTTCCAAGCTGATGGTATCCATGGGCTGTACATCATCCCATGACAATTCTTTCTGTGGCGGTTTACTGTCCAGCTCGGCAGGCGGTTCGGCTTCAGCCAGTGCTTTTTGCTGCTGTTCTTTCTTGATCCGCCAGAAAGCAATCAGTCCGATAATCAGAGCCAGCAGCAGAAACGGAATATGCGGCATGCCGGGGACAACCCCCATGACGAACAGAATGCCGCCCGTGATAATCAGTGCCTGCGGGTTATTGAACATCTGGAACAGCATCTGCTGCCCCATATCTTCGTCAGTATTTTGACGGGTCACCATCATGGCGGCGCCGATTGACAGCAACAGCGACGGGATCTGGGCCACCAGACCATCACCAATGGTCAGCAGGCTGTAGATCTGAATGGCATCGGCGAACGCCAGACCGTGCTGGCCCATCCCAATGACCAGACCCCCAATGATGTTGATAAACAGAATGAGGATACCGGCAATGGCATCCCCTTTGACAAATTTCGAGGCACCGTCCATCGAACCGTAAAAGTCAGCCTCTTTGGTGACTTCACTGCGGCGGGTCCGGGCCTGTTCCTGATCAATCAATCCGGCATTGAGGTCAGCGTCAATCGCCATCTGTTTACCCGGCAATGCATCCAAGGTAAATCGGGCACTGACTTCAGAAATCCGGCCGGCACCTTTGGTCACGACCATAAAGTTGATGATCATCAGGATCAGGAAGACCACCAGACCGACCGCATAGTTACCGCCAATCACCACGGAACCAAAAGCATCGATGACCTGACCTGCAGCGTCTGAACCTTCATGACCGTTGAGCAGCACCACCCGGGTTGACGCCACATTCAGCGCCAGACGCAACAGTGTTGCAATCAGCAGGACGGTCGGAAAAGCAGCAAAGTCGAGCGGGCGGCGGGTGTACACCGTCACCAGCAACACCACCAGGGCCAGCGCGATATTGAAAGAGAACGCCATATCCAGCAACAGCGGCGGCATTGGCAATACCACCATTGCCAGCGTCGCCAGTACCATGATTGGAGCACCCATCGCAGGCAACGACTGCAATCGGTGTAAAGGCAATTTATCAGAAAAAGGTATCGACAGCTTCATGCATTCTTACTGGGTTGGAATCAAGTAATTGCCAGTTACGACCTTTGTGTAACTGAACAGGCTAAGCTTCGCATAAAGCAAATTTTATACCGCTTCGGGAAGTCAATTTTTTGACCTGCAGCCAAAACTTTTTAGTGCCGTAACTCAGACGGAATATCCATCGCCACAGGGGAAAGTTTCGGACGCTTTCCATGACCACGACGGTACTGTTTCAGCTGGAAGACATAGGCCAGCACCTGCGCCACGGCCGCAAACAACCCATCCGGGATTTGCTGCTCCAGCTCTGTGCTGTGATATAACGAACGGGCCAGCGGTGGCGCAGGCACGATATCAATCTGATATTCGTTGGCAATTTCACGAATTTTCATTGCCATATGATCCGTGCCCTTCGCAACCACCACAGGTGCCCGGTCAAGCTTCGGATCGTAGCGTAACGCCACGGAAAAATGTTCCGGGTTGGTAATCACGACATCCGCTTTCGGAACTTCAGCCATCATCCGCCGTTGTGCCATTTCGCGCTGCAGCATCCGGATGCGTCCTTTGACTTCCGGCTTACCTTCCACATCTTTGTACTCGTCTTTGACTTCCTGCTTGGTCATCTTCAGCTGTTCGTTATGCTGCCAGATCTGAAACGGTACATCGATTGCCACCACCACCAGCAGCGAGCAGCAGATCAGCAGGACAAATCTCAGCAAAATAGTCAGAGCGTGGAAAATATTCCCCGGATAGGTTTCGATACTGAGCTGAAAGAAACCTTCCAGGCTGCTGTACATCAGGAAGTAAGCGACACCGGCGACAAGGCTAACCTTCAGAATCGACTTCACCAGTTCGACCGCACTTTGCTTGCCCATCATGCGTTTCAAGCCGCTGAGCGGGTTCATCCGGGAAAACTTGGGGCGCGCGGCTTCAGCGGAAAAAGTGATTCCGCCCAGGGCTGAAGCACCAATCAAAGCTGCGACAAAAAGAAACAACAGCACCAGCAGCAACGGCCAGAGCATGTGTAGAATGACATCTCCGGTCAGCGAAAGCAGCTTGGTGAAATCGAACACTTCTTCACGACTGAGGGTAAACAGCTTACGCATGACTTCGCTCATCGCAGTCGCCAGCATTTCGCCAAACCACATCAGGCCCACAGCGCCTGAAACCAGGACTGCGACGGACGCCAGTTCTCTTGAGCGCGGTACCTGACCCTTTTCCCGCGCCTGCTGCAACCTTCGGGGGGTTGCCTGTTCTGTACGTTCCTGACCGTCTGAATCAGCCACCAGTGCCTCTCCCTTTTATCTCAGCAATCCAGCCGGATCAGGCTGCAGATTTGCTCTGTGCCCAGCTGCCAGTGATCTTCATACTGCGCCAGAATCCCGACCAGCAGATACCAGCTGATAAATAAGCCCAGTAACAGGGCGAACGAGAATCCCAGCGAGAAAATGTTCAGCTGCGGCGCGGCCCGGGTCATGACGCCGAATGACAGATTGACAGTCAGCAGCGCAATAATCCCGGCCAGCGACATGGTCAGTCCGGCTTTAAACATCAGACCAAACCAGCCCGACAGCAGCTGGTAATCAACCGCTTGCAGCATGGAGGTTCCCACCGGCAGCGTGGTAAAACTGAGCACCACCAGATTCAGCATCGCCAGATGACCATCTGTTGCCAGAAAGAGCATGATGGCCAGCATCATATAAAACTGGCCCAGCACCGGCGTATTTTGGCCGTTTGCCGGGTCCACCATGGAGGCAAAACCCAGACTCGACTGCATCCCCAGTATCTGGCCCAGCAACACAAAGGTCTGGGTCACAAACTGAGTCACCAGCCCCATCGCCACGCCAATCACTACCTGTTGAGCCGTGGTCAGGAATCCCTGAAATGACAGTAACGGAATGGTATCCGGCACGGCCGGCAGGACAGGCATCACCGCAAAGGTGACAGCCAGAGACAGGTAAAGCCGGATCCGCATCGAGACAAAACGGGCACCGAAGAACGTCATGCTCATCATCATGGCGCCGATCCGGGTCAGCGGCCAGAAGTAGTTGGCCAGCCATTCAAGAATAATCTCTGCAGGATAATGCATGGCCGGCTCAGTAAAGAATCTGCGGGATCTGCTCAACGATGCGATAGAAATAATCCATCAGCATCCGGGTCATCATATGACCAAAGAGCATCAGCGCGACCAGCGTCACGACCAGACGCGGTAAGAAACTCAGCGTCTGTTCGTTGATCGACGTTGCCGCCTGGAAAATGGCAACAATCAGACCAATCAGCAAGCCAGGTACGACGATCAGCGCAACCATCAGCAAGACCATATAGAGGGCTTCCTGAAAGATTTCAACAAAGGATTCCGGCGTCATTGTGCGTCTCCTGCTTCAGTCTTCAGGTGCCAAAACTGCCGGCCAGCGTCGACAGGATCAGATTCCAGCCATCCACCAGCACAAACAGCATAAGCTTAAACGGCAGGGAGACAATCATCGGCGACAGCATCATCATCCCCATTGCCATCAGTACTGAAGCCACCACCAGGTCAATAATCAGAAACGGCAGGAAGAGCATAAAACCAATCTGGAAAGCGGTTTTCAGTTCAGACGTAATGAAGGCCGGGATCAGCACGGTCATTGGCACTTCCTGCGGATCGGTTGCCGTCGAACCAGACATGTTGACGAAGGTTTCCAGATCCTTCACCCGCGTTTGCTTGAGCATAAACTGGCGCAGCGGTACCTGTGCGACATTCAGCGCCTCCCGGGCGGACATTTCTTCATTGATATAGGGCTGAACGGCCTTGGTGTTGATTTCATCCAGCACCGGCGACATCACGAAGAAAGTCATGAACAGGGCAATCCCGATGATCACCTGATTCGATGGCGTCTGCTGTAAGCCCAGCGCCTGACGGAGAATCGACATCACCACCACAATCCGGGTGAATGAGGTCATCAGAATGACAATGGCCGGCAGGAAACCCAGCGCTGTCATCAGCGCCAGAATCTGCAACGTCACCGAGTAGTCTTCAGTGCCGTCGGGGTTCACCGAAACAGAAAATGCCGGGATCCCGCCACCACCCTTGGTGGTCATCAGAGTCGCGGCACCTTTGTCACTTTTCATTTCACTGACAGTCACACTGTTGCCGGCGACATTACCGAGGCCGCTCTCTTCACTTTGTGCCAGGGCCAGCCCGGACATCAGCAGACACAGCAGCCCCGCAATCCATGGCAGTAATTTCAGTCGGTGCATCATTGTTTTTTCAACAGCTTACTGAGTTGCTGAGCGAACTCACCATTGCCAGTGCGTGTTTCGACAGGCAGCGGCTGATCCAGTTTGGTCAGCATAGAAATGTTCTGAGGCGTGACGCCAATCAATAGTTGTTCTTCACCGACCTGAACCAGGACAATCCGCTCACGCTGGCCGACAACCACCTGACGGATCACCTGCAGGCCATTATCGCCCCCGGTCACCCCGGGCAGTTTCATCCGGCGCAGCAGCCAGGCCAGAAAAACAATCAGCACCAGAACCAGCAGCAGCGACCCAAATGTCGCGCCCATATCTATTTCTGGTGCCGCGGCAAAAGCAGGCAGCCCGGAGAAAGCCAGCACTGCGGCCAGCATGATTTTCTTTCCCGTCATGCCCGATTACCGCAGCTTCTTAATACGTTCAGTCTGACTGATCACATCAGTCAGGCGGATACCGAACTTGTCGTTGACCACGACCACTTCGCCGTGCGCGATCAGCGTGCCGTTCACCAGTACATCCAGTGATTCACCAGCCACACGGTCCAGCTCAACCACCGAACCCTGGTTAAGCTGCAGCAGGTTACGGATACTGATCTTCGTCCGGCCCACTTCCATCGAAATGGTGACCGGAATGTCCATGATGGTATCCAGACGACGACGCTCATCATCTGAAATCGGCGTACTCTCGTCTTTCAGTTCTTCCAGCGGTGCTGTTTCAATCGTGCCGTCGCTGGTCTGTTCCGCGAGGGCAGAGGCCCAGTCGTCAGCAACATTTTGATCTTTTTCTGACATAAATCACCTGTATTAATCGTCAATCGGGTCTGTGACGGAGAATGTCGGGCTCAGTTCATCCCCATCCAGGAATGCCAAGTCTGTCTTCACCGTATCGGGCCGCTTTAGTTTTTCTGTTATCTTCATTGCGACATGATCGCCGGATTTGCCCATTTTACCGCGGTAAGTCGGCAGATCCTCCACAAAGAGCGTGGCCGATTCAGGCATTTCCACCGGGATCACATCGCCGCTGCGCAGCTCCATCAGATCACGCAGAGTCAGGTCAATATCCAGCAGTTTTGCACGCAGATTGATCTCGACGTCCATCACCTCATCGCGCAGTGCTTTGCTCCAGCGAACGTCGGTATCCATCTTGTCACTCTGGACACCGGCATCGAGCAGTTCGCGGATAGGCTCCACCATGGAATACGGCATCACAACGTGGAAATCACCGCCGCCGCCATCGATTTCAATGTGGAAGGAACTGACCACAATCACTTCGGTCGGGCTGACAATGTTTGCCATCGTCGGGTTCACTTCGGAGTCGAGATATTCAAACTCCACTCCCATGACCGGTGACCAGGCCTCACGATAGTCTTCAAAAACCAGCTTGAGCAGCATCTGAACGATACGGCGCTCGGTCGGCGTAAACTCACGGCCTTCAATCTTGGCATGGAACCGGCCATCACCACCGAAGAAGTTTTCCACCAGAATAAACACCAGCCGGGCTTCCATGGTAATCAATGCGGTGCCTTTCAGCGGACGAAAACGCACCATGTTCAGGCTGGTCGGTACGTACAGCGTGTTCTGGTATTCACCGAACTTCAGCATCTGTACGCCATTAATTGAAACTTCTGCGGTCTTGCGCAGCATGTTGAACAGGCTGATCCGCATATGACGGGCAAAGCGCTCGTTGATCAGCTCAAGCGTTGGCATCCGGCCGCGGACAATGCGGTCCTGAGATGAAAAGTCGAATGAGATAACCCCAGGACCATCCTGTTGTTTGGGTTGATCATCGTCTACATCATCGACGCCGTGCAGCAGCGCATCAATTTCGTCTTGGGTAAGTAAATCAGTCACAAGAAACCTATTGCATTACGAAGCCGGTAAACAGAACCTGTTCGACGACAGGATTGCCAGACACTTTCACCAGTGCTGACTGTACAGATTGCAGCGCCTGCTGACGCAGCTCAAGACGACCGCTTGGCGAACGCAGCTGCTCAACACTGGCGGCTCCGAAAGATTGAAGCAGCGTGCTCTCAACCAACGGAATGTGCTGGCGGGCCAGGGTATCATTGTCGTCTCCCCGCACCATCAGCTGAACCTTGACCTGGACCAGACGCTGCTGGGTATCCCCCATGACATTAAAAATGAAGGGGTGCGGCAAAATCACGTAATAAGCAGGCTCGGGTTTTCCGGCGGCCTTGGCGATATCAGCACTGGCCGAATCGGCTGACGACGAATCGCCCGACAGAAAATACCATGCAGCCCCACCGCCCAGAAGCACGGGAATCAAAGCCAGTAATAATAAAATAAGGCGCTTTTTGCTGTTTGTAGTTGTTGTCGCTTCTTCAGCCATAATTCCGTGACCTAAAGGTAAATTGTCTCTGTGATGCTCTGACCTGAACCTTTTCAGGCTCAGGCATAGTAATCAATCCCGTCGCGTTGTTCACTGACCGTCATGGCAACCGCATTGCCGACGTCTTCATCGGACTGAAGCTGACCACTTTGCCCGCCGCGTGAAGAACCGGCCTCACCCTGCTGCTGACCGCCGGTATGCTGGCCTGCCAGTTGCTGACCACTGTCCTGATGTACACTGCTCTGTGCCAGTTGAAGCCCCTGTTGCTGCAGCAATTCGCGCAGCCTCGGCATCGCATGCTCGACCAGTTCCCGGGTCTGCGCATTCCCGACATTGAACTGAACCGACGCCTGATCATTGTTAATGTGCAGTTTAATCTGCAAACGTCCCAGTTCAGGCGGGTCCAGGCGGATATCCACCTGCTTGAGATTCTTGCTCATCAGCATCTGAACACGTTCAGCCAGTTGCTCCCCGGCCATGTCACGCTGCAGAGGCAATGGCGGTTGCTGAGCCTGTGCCGTATCTGCGCGCTGCAGGCCGGCAGCCATGGTCTGTAACGATTGATGCTGTCCGGAGACTGCGCCAGTTGCTGCAGATTGCGAATCTGTCTGAGCAGCGTCCAGCTGGAGTCCGGCATCAGCCAGTGCGGCATTCATGCCCGCTGCCAACCCGGGATTCCCGTTGCTCTGGGGATTTCCGGCACTGCCGCCGTCAGACATCCCCGCTTCACCGCCTTGCGAAGCCGTCAGCCGGGCAATGGCTTCATTCAGCCACTCTGGTTGCGCTTTACTGTCGGCACTGGCAGTCTCCAGCGGAGCTGATGTCTGAACACCGGCAAAAACGGCACTGTCAGATGTTTTCGTTTTCGGATCGGTCTGCGTCTTTTCCTGTGCTGCCAGCAGTTGCGCCAGTTTCCCCTGGCGGCCAGCCGTCAACACATCGGCTTCAGGACCCAATTCGGCCTCGCTGGCTTCAGTGGCCTTCGCACCGGTTTGCGCTGACTGTAAGGCAGCTCCGCCAGCCAGTAATGCCGCCGCAGCCTCTTCCCCTTCAAGGGATTCCGCCTCCGGTGGCAAATCTTTGCCATCCTTTGCCGTTTGCAATTGCTGACTGGATGCATTCAGCCTGTCGAGGAGCGCTTCCGCATCCGCTCGAATTTGATTCTCATTGCCTTCAGAGGCGGTTTCGTCGTGCTCATCCGAGCCTTTCGTCTCGTCTGAGGACTTCATTTTTTCTTTGCCGGTGGTCCCACCTGCTTTTTCCTGCCGCTTGCCGCCCTCAACCTGAGATTCACTGACAGGCTGTTTACGGGTATTCGAAGTTTGGGCAGAAGAAGATTCAATTTTTTGACGCCCACTCTCAGCCTTTCTGTCAGGGCGAACCGCTGACTCAAGACTGGATGAAAAACCCGGCGGGCTCTGCTCTTCACGGCTGTCAGGCCGAGCCGTCTTCCCCGGGCGGAGAGCGGTTCCGGACGAACCAAAATCGACAGAAATGCTACTGGACGGTTTCATACCCACCTTACTTTGACAATTATTTGACGTTCCAAGTCGTCGCGCTAAAGGGAGACATGCAAAAAACGAACCATCTTATAAAAACCGCTCAGCGGGCTCGTCGGGCAGACTGCAAGGTCGCAAACTCATCCATCAGTTTCTGCTCCTGACGTGCCTGACGCAGTTCACGTTCCGCTTCTTTTTTCTCCAGCAGCCATTCCACGGACTTTTTATCTTTCCGGGTTTCCTGCCAGATCTCTGCACATTGCTCAACCTGACGTTCAAATTCTCTGCCCGCCGCGGCTTGCTGGGCCAGCGTTTCATCCAGCTGCCCCAGAAACTTATGCAGATGACTGAACTGGCTGGCGGTCAGACCGTTCTGCCCCCGCTCCGTCAGCTGCCGGCAATAGTCAAAACGATATTTTTCAATCTGTTCCCGCTGCAGATAAAAACTGTCCAGGTCGCGTTTCGCCTGTTCCAGCGCCAGAAAAGCGTTATGTTCCTTTTCTTTCGCCTGTTCAAGAATGAGTACCAGCGCCCGTTCAGACATGACAGCCTCCCGTGGCTTTCTGACCCGCGATTATCATCTTCAGGCCCCCAGCGTGGAACGCAGCATATTGACGCACATCTCGTAAGGAACCGATTCTTTCATTCCTTGCTGCAGATATGCATCCAACCTGGGTTTCAGCGTGAACGCCTGGTCAATGGCTGGATCGGTGCCGGGTTTATAAGCCCCGATCGCAACCAGTTCCTGATTTTTACGGCAGATAGACAAAATCTGACGGACAGCTTTCGACATCAGCATCTGCTCTTCACTGACAATGGCGGGCATCACCCGGCTGACAGAACGTTCCACATCGATCGCCGGATAGTGACCGGCGTCCGCCATCTCACGCGACAAGACAATGTGGCCATCGAGGATGGCCCTTGAGGCATCCGCTATCGGATCCTGAAGGTCGTCGCCTTCCGTCAGAACGGTGAAGAAGGCCGTGATAGAACCCTGATCTTCACCGCCATTTCCCGCACGCTCCACCAGTGCCGGTAACTTGGCAAAAACAGAAGGCGGGTAACCTTTGGTCGCTGGCGGTTCCCCGATCGACAATGCAATTTCCCGCTGTGCCTGTGCAAAACGGGTCAGAGAATCCATTAACAGCAGCACGTCCAGCCCCTGATCGCGGAAATATTCCGCAACCGTCAGTGCGGTCTGGCAGCCTTTCAAGCGCATCAGTGGGGAGGCATCGGCCGGTGCTGCAACAACGACAGCTCGCTGACGGCCTTCTTCGCCCAGGATCTCATCGATAAATTCTTTCACTTCGCGCCCACGCTCACCGATCAGACCCACGACAACCACCTGTGCTGTCGTGCCCCGGGTCATCATGCCCAGCGTCACGGACTTACCGACACCGGAACCGGCAAACAGACCAATCCGCTGACCTTTACCAACCGTCAGCAGGCCATTGATGGCCTTAAGGCCGACATCAAGGGGGTCATGAATCGGTTTACGTGCGAGGGGGTTAATTGGCTCAGCATTCAGAGAAGCGCGTGAGGCGGTATAGAGCCGGCCTTTGCCGTCCAGCGGATTGCCCATTCCGTCAATCACCCGGCCCAGCAGTTCAGGACCGACCGGCAAGCCGCCATCATGCATCAGCGGCGTCACCTTGGCCCCAGGCATCACGCCCGTCAGCTGTTCACTCGGCATCAGAAAAAGGGTCTCACCACTAAAACCGACGACTTCAGCTTCAATGTTTCCCTGAATGGCTTCGACCTGGCAGACACTGCCGACCGGAGCACGGCAGCCAATGGCTTCCAGAGTCAGGCCGACCACTCGGACCAGCCGCCCGGAGGCGACAGGCCTGCAGGCCAGTGATTGTGTTTGGTAACTCGCCAGACGTTGTGTCAGGGTCATTCCCCGGACTCCTGCGGCGCTTCATCGGCCGGGCGGTTATTCATACCGAGAAACTGCGACAACAGGTGACGGATTCGATCCTCCATCCGGTAATCAACACTGGAATCTCCGGCTGCAACCTGAACATCCCCACGAGACAGTCCTGGCTCAGCCAGTAACTGCCAATGACGATTTTCCAGCTCCTGCTGGCCGTATGCCGACTCGACCAGGGACAGATCCTCCGGATGTAACTGAAGCGTCAGTTGCTGCGAAGCCAGCGGTAACGCTGCCACCGCTTCCCGGACCGTTGAGAGAATAACCTGCGGGTTGGTCTGGACCTCGACCCGGATCAGTTCCCGGGTTAAAGCCAGAACCATATTGACTAACTGGCTCTCGACTTCATTGTCGACCTGCCGTAAAGGCTCAGCCAGCTGATTCACAATGTCTGTCAGGCTGGCAACGTGTGTATCGATTACCGCCTGACCGGCTGCCAGCCCTTCTTCCCGGCCAGCTTCCAGACCTTCCTGATGTCCAGTGGCAACACCTTCCTGACGGCCGGTTTCAAAACCTTCTGCATGTCCGGCAGCCCGGCCTTCATCCAGCCCCTCTTCATACGCAGACTGACGGATGTCTTCCAGTTCAGCAGCTGTCAGAGGCTGGGGTTCAGGTTCGTCGGTATCAATTACCGCAGGCCGCCAGCTGGGATCGTAATTCAGGGCATTGTCCGCTGGCGCATGATCGGCTTCGGTGTAATCCGGATATGCCCAGCGTTCCAGTTCTTCAGCCTGATGACCACTCAAACGCACAAAGCCGCGACGGCGTTCCATCGTCATTCTGTTTCCCCAACTGAATTAGAGATACTCATCCTGACCACCGCCACCATTCAGCATCAGCTCACCGCCTTCAGCCAAACGACGGGCAATGGACAGAATTTCTTTCTGCGCTGCTTCCACGTCAGAAACACGGATTGGTCCCATGGCTTCCAGATCGTCCATCAGCAACTCAGCAGCACGCTTGGACATATTACGCATGATTTTCTCACGCAGCATATCGTCGGCACCTTTGAGGGCTTTCTGCAACAGTTCCTGCGGCACTTCGCGCAGCAGGCTCTGGATACCCCGGTCGTCGACCTCGGCGAGGTTCTCGAAGACGAACATCAGATCTTCGATCTGAACCGCCATCTCCTCGTCGTTCTCGCGGATTTGCTCCATCAGCAGACCCTCGATGTTGTTGTCGAGGTAGTTCATAATATCGGCTGCAGCCTTCATGCCGCCAATCTTCGCGGCCTGAGCACCAGCCTGACCTGCAAACTGTTTCTCCATGATGTCGTTCAGTTCGTGCAGTGCCGCCGGCTGAACTTCTTCCAGGTTGGCAATCCGCATCATCAGATCCAGGCGGACCCGCTCCGGGAACTGCGACAGGATCTCTGCCGACTGCTCCGGATCCAGATAAGACAGAACAATGGTCTGGATCTGCGGGTGCTCATTGAGAATGATACTGGCCACCTGACGCGGATCCATCCATTTCAGTGAATCCAGACCACGGGAGCCGCTGCCCATCAGGATCTGATCAACCAGGTTATTCGCCTTGTCTTCACCCAATGCTGCAATCAGGGTATTGCGGACGAAGTCCGCACTGCCCATACCAATGCTGGTGTATTTCTGAATATCGGTCAGAAACTGACGGTGAACAGCCGAGGCTTTTTCAGTGCTCAGTTCCTTCATGCTGGCCATGGCACCACCCACCCGCTGAACCTGTTTCGGCTCGAGGTGGCGGATAATCGAAGCAGCATCCTGCTCATTCAGACTGAGCAGTAAGATCGCCGCTTTTTCCGTGCCGCTCAGACTTTCAATGTCAAAGGGCTTTTCTTCAGTAGTCGCGACTTCATTTGCCATCTTCGTATACCCAGTTCTTCACTACCATCGCCGCCAGATCCGGCTCAT
Source organism: Photobacterium sp. 53610 (assembly GCF_036409375.1). NCBI lineage: Bacteria > Pseudomonadati > Pseudomonadota > Gammaproteobacteria > Vibrionales > Vibrionaceae > Photobacterium > Photobacterium sp. 53610. The sequence continues at coordinate 250,621 of NZ_JAXOFS010000004.1, forward strand.
TCGCTACCAGTGCACGCACCGCTTTCAGCAGGTCATCATCTTTGTGCAGATTAGGCAGTTCCAGATTACTATTCGTCAGGTCAATCCCCTCAACGCCATCCAGATCAGCACCAATCAGCTCATCACCGTCTCCGAGAATTGGCATACCGTTTTCATCCAGTGGCGTACCATCGGCAGCCTGATTCGGATACAACAGTTTGCGCATCGCAGGACGTACCAGAATCAGCAGGACAGCAACAATCACCAGTGCAGCTGCCAGCCAGCGTACCCAGGTATTGAAATTCGGATGTTCCCAGATCGGCATGTCGACCACACGCTCTTGCTCTGGTGTAGCAAAAGGTACGGAAATCACTTCCAGCATATCGCCGCGACCTTCAAGGAAACCAACACCACCCATCAGCAGGCGGCGAATTTTCACCAGTTCCGCTTCCGTCACCGGCACCCGGGTCAATTCACCGGTTTCCGGATTCACCTGCTGCTTATAGTTCACGGCAACAGAAACCGTCTGACGACTGATTGTTCCGGTTTGAGAGCGCTTGTGACGAATCGTGGTATCCAGCTCGAAGTTTCGAGTCGCTTCACGGTGGACAGAACCGTCGCCGCCCTTGCCGGTTTGCAGATCGATCACATCCTGCGGGATAGACGAATCCTGCGGCGGCTGATTGCTCAGTGCCCCCGGAATCCCGGCTACAGCCCGGCCATTGTTGTAATCTTCCAGCGTGTATTCACTTCGGGTCGACGGCGTATTCGGATCAAAACGCTTCTGAGTTTCTTCCTGCGCGCTGAAATCCATCGAGACATCCACCTGTGAGGTGTAGTTACCCAGACCAAGGACAGGGATCAGAATCGCATCAATCTTTTCACGCAGCGCCTGTTCCTGCTTCCGCTCCAGCTCGTATTCTTTCCGGCGCGCGGTGGCTGCCGGGTCTTCCGTGCCTGAACTCAGCAGACGACCGTGTTGATCGGTGACCGTGACACGGCTCGGTTTCAGACCGGGAACTGCGGTCGACACCATATCAACAATCGAGTCGACTTCCTGCTGCCCCAGCGTGCCGCCGGTACTCAGCGTTAAGAAGACACTGGCCGTTGCTTCCTGATTATGACGAACAAAAACACTTTGTTTCGGCATTGCCAGCAGAACCTGTGCTTTACGCACCTGGCTGATTTGTTCAATTGCACGGGCAAGCTGACGCTCACGGCTGAGCTTCAGACGCTCCTGCTCCAGACGTTGTGAAACACCAAAGCCCATATCCTGCAGCAGGATATCGTCTCCTTCCGCAGTCGGATTGTTCAGCCCGGCACGAGTCAGCTCTAACTTCATCGCCCCGTACTGATCGGCCGGGACGCGAATAGTATTGCCATCAAGCTGATATTCGATCTTCTTCTGGTCAAAATGGTCCAGAATCGGAATCAATTCTTCCGTGGAAAAATTTCCTAATGGCCGCATTTCCGGCTCTTTCAGCCACGCCACGACCAGGACAATCAAGGCAACACAAATCGCCACTGACAGTACCAGGATCACCTGACGCAGCAAATCAAGATTGCCCAGCATGCTGTCTACACGCGTGGCACTCTTTTCTTCAAGATCCGGATTTTGCAGCTCCAGATCGCTATCGGAAACGATCGGGGCTGGTGCATTACCCGCTACGGCGAGTTCGTTGGATGTTTGTTCCGACACTCACTTAATTCCTGAATTAAACCGGCATGTTCATCAGTTCTTTATAAGCCTCAACCAGCTTATTCCGAACCTGAACCGTTGCTTCAAAAGCGACACTGGATTTGTTCCGGGCGATCATCACATCCGACAGCGAAATGCTGCGGTCGCCCTGATCAAAACGGCTGCTCAGTTCACTGGACGTCTTTTGCAGACCGTTCACATTCTGGATGGCGTCTTGCAGGGCAGCACCAAAATCGGCACTTACCTGCGCGCCGGTCGCCGGACGGGAGGTATTCGTGGCCTCCATTTTCAATGCCTGCATTTCTGACAGTAATCCGTTGACTTTCATCTGTTATCTCCGTGCTACTTTTTTTTGACGATTGATTTGCCATCGCGTCTTTAAAAGATAAAGTTGTGCAAGCTTAACGCCAAAAATATGAAATTAATCTGTTATTTCATCTTTTATAGTCAAACTGGGATCTCGATTCCGGCGTCCCTCATCTTGGCCAGTTTGTACCTCAGCGTACGCGGACTGATGCCTAAACGCTCAGCGACTTCTTTCCGTTTTCCTTCACAGGCCTGAATCGCATCGAGGATAATCGCGAACTCCTGTTCACGCAGTTCACTGCCCAAACCTTCCGAACTGACACCGGCTGGTACAGGGATAAAAAGGCTCTCACTGGCAACCGGAGCGACAGGCGCCGCGGTTGTGACCACCTGCTGTAATCCTTGTGCATCCATCCAGTCCAGTCCTTCCAGCAGGATGTGTTCACCGCCGATTTCTGCGTCTCCTGCCAGGATCAGGGCCCGTTGCACTACATTGTCCAGCTCGCGGACATTACCCGGCCAGCCGTACTGCAATAGTCGGGTTTGTGCGGCTTTCGAGAAAACGGGCGCCGGTAATCCCTGTTTCTGACAATGTCGCTCAGCCAGATGACTGGCCAGCGGCAAAATATCTCCCGGCCGTTCCGCCAGTGCCGGCCAGACGAGAGGAAATACATTCAATCGGTAGTAAAGGTCTTCCCGGAAATTTCCTTCCGCCACATACTGCTTCAGATCGCGGTTACTGGTCGCCAGGACACGCACATCCAGCTTGATACTTTTGCGGCTGCCCAGCCTTTCCACTTCACGTTCCTGAAGGACGCGGAGTAACTTCGCCTGCAGGTTCAGGTCCATTTCACTGATTTCATCCAGCAGAATCGTACCGCCCTGCGCCTGCTCGAACTTACCCGGACATGCCTGAACGGCACCGGTAAAAGCACCTTTCTCATAACCAAACAATGTGGCTTCCAGCATATTGTCAGGAATCGCCGCACAGTTAATGGCGATAAACGGCCCTTCACATCGCGTAGAGTGCTGATGAATGTAGCGGGACATTACTTCTTTTCCGGAACCGCTTGGTCCCAGCACCATGACACTGGCATCCGTCTGGGCCACCCGCTCAGCCAGTGCCAGTAACTTCAGACTTTTTTCATCCGCCACCACAGCATGACTGCTTTCCGCTTTCACCGGTGCATAGCGGCTGACCATGTTCAGCAGCACTTCCGGCGCAAAAGGTTTTGCCATGTAATCAATCGCGCCATCTTTCATGGCTGCCACGGCATCTTCGATGTTGGCATACGCTGTCATCAGCAGCACCGGCAATTTGGGCCAGTGCTGTTTGATATTGCGCAACAAACCCAGTCCATCCATACCTGCCATCTGAACATCGGACACAACAATATCGACCTTTTCAGACTTCAGCTGTAACAGTGCCTGCTCCGCACTTTCCGCTTCCAGCCATTGATAGCCGGCAAGTGCCAGCGTGTCGACCAGGGCCTCGCGCAGTCCTTCGTCATCCTCAACGATCAGTACACGGCTTGTCATCGCCCTTCTCCTGTTACTGTCAGTTCATGGTTACCAGGTTCTGTGTATGCAGCCATCGGCAGACTCAGAGTGAATGTAGCGCCGTCTCCCGGTACGGAATACAGGGACAGGCCGCCGTTGTGCGCCTTCGCGACCATCTGTACCACCGCCAGTCCAAGGCCGGTGCCCTGCTGCCGTGTGGTGAAAAAAGGTTCCAGGACTTTCTGCTGCATCTCGGGCTCAATACCCGGCCCGTTATCCTTCACACTCAGGTGGATGATGTCATCCTCACAAAGGACCGACAGGCTGACGGTACACTGCTTACCCGCCATCTGAATCGCATTGGTGATCAGATTGCCAATCGCACTGGCGAGCGCATTGACGTTCCCCAAAATACAGGGGCTTTCATCATCACACTCGATCGAGAAATCAACCTGACTCGCCACCACCTGAGCTTCAATCATGGCGTCCAGCTCATTGAACAGACATTCCAGTGTGAAAGGCGCAACGACTTTGTTATCGCCGCCTTTGGCAAACAACAGCATGTCGTTCACCTGCTTTTCCAGGTCACGCAGCCTGTCCATCAGCTTGGTCTGGAACCTGTCCCGTGTCTGTGGTGTCAGTTGGGGCGAAGATAAGTTGGCGGCATACAGCATCGCACTGGACAAGGGAGTCCTGACCTGATGCGCCAGTGACGCGACCATACGGCCCAGTGAGGACAGACGCTGCATTTCGCTGAACCGGGACTGGAGCAGACGGGTTTCCGTCATATCCGTAATCACAATCAGCTGACCACTGTCCGATGCTGAAATTGCCAGCTTCACTTTACGACCACTGCGCAGAGAGATTTCGTGGCCGTCATCGTCCTGAGGTGCGAATGCACGCTGGATCACAGCCACCCAGCGTTCTCCAGCCAGCGGCTCTCCTAACAGGCGGACAGCTTCGGGGTTGGCTTCACATACTTTTCCCATCCCATCGAGCAAGATCACGCCTGTCGGCATGACTTCAAGGACCTGCTTATAACGGCTGACCTGCTGGCTGAGGTTTCCCAACGGAGAGACTGACTGTCCTTCTTCCACCTTGACACCTTTTGACTCGATTCCCTAACTCATAGGGGTTAAGCATGTTTTATGCCAAAAATAACCACAAAAAATCAATACGTTAGAGGCTAAAGATAAAAAAAGAGCGATGTCATAAATTTGACACCGCTCTTCTGACAGGGCAAAAAATTCACAAAATCAGCCCTGCCGGCAATTAAGCGTTGTTCACTTCTTTGGTCGAAATGTTGTACTTGCGCATTTTTTCGACCAGTGTTGTCCGTCGCATTCCCAGCATGTCTGCGGCTCTGGCAACCACACCTGTCTGCGCCTCCAGTGCCTGACGGATCATATCCACTTCAAGCTCAGCCAGCATTTCTTTCAGGTTCAGTCCTTCAGGCGGCAGATCGCTGAATCCAAAGTTCTCTTCGTTATCCTGATAACCGCTGGAGAAGACATCCGCCAGTAAAGCACGTTCTTCATCTTCAATGGACATGGCCCGCTCTTCCGGCCGGAAATCCGGTAACTCGCAGTAGCGATATTTCACTGGTAAGTGATTCACGTCGACCATTTCTCCCGGATAGAGAATCATCAGCCGCTCAACCAGATTCGCCAGTTCCCGCACATTGCCCGGCCAGTCGTGTTCCATCAGGGAAGTAATGGCGCGCGGCGTGAAGTGAACAGGCTTCGCCCCTTCAGCTTCCATACGGGTCAGCAATTCCTGCAACAGCAACGGAATATCTTCCAGACGTTCACGCAAGGACGGGGTTTCAATCGGGAACACATTCAACCGGTAATACAGATCTTCACGGAACTGATTCTCTGCGATCATCTGATCCAGGTTGCGGTGCGTGGCTGCGATGATCCGCACATTGGCTTTAATCGACTGATTTCCGCCAACACGCTCAAAGCATCGCTCCTGGATCACCCGCAGCAGCTTAACTTGCATCGGCATCGGCATATCGCCGATTTCATCCAGAAACAGTGTGCCGCCTTCAGCTAACTCAAAGCGTCCTTTACGGGCAGAAATTGCACCGGTAAACGCCCCTTTTTCATGACCAAATAACTCGCTTTCCAGCAGATCTGGCGGGATCGCGCCACAGTTCACCGGAACAAACGGCCCCTTTCCGCGGGAGGAGTGATAGTGAATATTCCGGGCAACCACTTCTTTGCCGGTGCCGGATTCACCGAGGATCAAAACATTGGCATCAGTACCGGCCACCTGCTCAATCAGATGACGGACCTGGCTGATACTTTCACTGCGGCCGACCATGCTGCGGAACAATGTGTTTTTTCGCGCCAGTTGCGGCACCTGGAAACTGTTTTTACCCAGAAATTCCTGGCAATGTCGCAGCGCGTCCATCAGCTGAGTGTAATGCAGCGGGTGAGCCAGTATCCCAACGAAATTCGGCAGACCTGCAACTGCTTTTTCAAGCTCGGGCATGGTCAGTACAGGGATTTGATACCGCTGACGCAGTTGTTCCAGCACCTGATTCTGTTTCTTCACAGAATGGATATGACCGATCAAACAGGCGCCCCAGGGTTGGTCCCACAGTGCACTGTCTGCTTCATCGGTGGATATCGCTTCATGCTGCTCACCGACAAAATTGAGGATCACGCTGAGATCGTGGCGGTGCTGCGGGTCGTCATCAATGACGAGGGTTTTAGCTAAACCTTGCATAGAAGTGATATTTGCCTGTCTTTATCTATTCTTATGGCGTATTCGAACGGAACAGCAACCAACTATTAATTGCTGTCCATTGTAATAAAAGAACAGGACTTGGCAACCGGGCACTGTGAAAAGCTGTGAGCCCAGTGCCACGGAATGTACTGTGTTACGCAATTTATTGGCTATGGTTCTCTAAATTGCGCTTTGGAATGAGAACGTTTACAGATAAGTATTAAACGTATTAATACTCCATCTGTGTAATATTGTGATACTCAGGGGGAATTTGATCCCACGCAGATTTAATTTCTCTCAGCATATCGATCACTTCATCAACATGTGAGCTGTCGTTGGTCTGGTTCGCCATCGTGATTTTTTCAATCATGTACAGATACAGAGAATCCAGATTCTTTGCGACTTCGCCACCGTCTTCAAACGACAGGCAGCCACGCAAACTGATAACGATATCCAACGCCTTGCCCAGACGCTCACCTTTGATGGAGATTGAACCCTGTTCCATGGCCGCTTTGCCCTGAATCAAGCGCTCAACGGCACCAGACATCAGCATTTGAATCACACGGTGTGGTGAAGCTGATGTTAACTGACTGTCTACGGAGACTCGCTTATAAGCCTGTAGATTTCCTCTCATGACCATGATGTTACCTTAGCGAAATTGATTATATGTCTGCACCGAACGTTGTCCGTGCTGTAATCGTTTCAATTGATTTGCCGACAATTCACGTCGTTCGCGTAACTTTGTCAGCAAATCTGAAGTTCTGTCGATGGCTTCCTGCCAACTCTCTTTGTCCAATAACTCCGGAATCGCCTTCAGATCGTTGAGCACTGTCTGGCGATCCGCCAGCAGTTGATGCAGCTTCTCCACATCAATGTCTGAGCCATCATTGATCAACTGATTCAATTGCTGATCAATGTCGGCCAGGGTTTGCATCATCTTGACTGACATTGCCTTCCCTCCCGTTCTCTGCCGTTACATTTGCGGCATCATACTCATCATTGAACCCAGCTGGCTCTGCATCTGCCCCATGGCATGATCCATTGCGGAAAACTGGTCGTGGGTGCGCTGATAGACACTTTCCATCCGGCGGTCCAAGTCACGCTCTTCGGTACCGAGCTTCATGACCTGCTCGTTAATGCTCTTCTCGCGGTTCGAGATACTGCCGGTTGCACCGGTATAAGCATGCAACAGATCCTCAATACGGCGGGAAAACCCTTTCCGGCTGCCAAAAAACTCGCCCACATCCGCAAAATTCCGGTTCAGCTGGTTATCCAGCTTATCGTAGTCGATTTCCAGATGACCGGTCATCGACGTCGTGATACCCAGCTCGCTGAGTGTCTGGATGCTGGCCGGGCCATCTTCCAGCGGTGTGCTGAAAGCATTTCGCAGCTGCTGAACCGATGAACGCAGCATACTGTCGCCGACCAGGGGTCCTTTATCCTGTGTGCCCGGGTCAAATTTCCCAAGCTCCATCGCCGTATCGTAAAACTGATTATAAGCATTCACGAAACGTTCAATCTGGGCACCGGCTTTATCCCGGTCATAACCCACTTCAATCACGGCCTGTGGCTTGTCACTTTCAGCCGACAGCTGTTTCAGATCCATATCCAGGCCGGGAATCGCATCGTTCAGCGTGTTGGTCTCGCTGCTGACTTCAGCCAGACCATCAATCAATACTTTTGCATCCGCCGCAGCCTGCATTTCAAGCATCGGACTGCCAGGCTGATTACCGTCAAACGCAAACTGTTGTAACGGACTGCCTGGCGCCGCATCAACCGTGACTTTCAACGGATTGTGCTCGCCGGTTTTGTCCGAGGTCAGCACCAGACGCGCACCGTTGCTGTCTTTGATTACTGACGCCAGCACCCCTTGATTATCGGGATGGCGGTTAATTTGCCGGACGACATCCAGCAGCTTACTTTCATTACTGTCGATGGAAACGTCAAAAGACTGACCGCCCACCGATAGTGTCAATTTTCCGGCACCTAGTGCCACTTTGTCATCCACCGCCGCCGAGGCAATCTTGTGTGCGGTTGCCAGCTGTTTCACTTCAACCGTATAACGACCCGGCTGGGCTTCATGGCTGGCGCGAACCGACACCATGTCCTGATTATCGGATGATGCTGTTCGTGCAGATAAAGATTGATCCTGACGAAACTCCGCCATCAGGCTTTTCATTCCATCCAGAGCGCCTTTTAAACGGCCATAAGCACTCAGCTCGACATTTGCCTGATCACGACGCTGATTGATGCGCTCTTCTTTTGGCGCCCGTTCAGCAGCGACGATCTTGTCGACCATGGCATTGATATCCAAGCCGGAAGCCGTACCCATTGGGCCAATATTCATCTACAACCTCAACCTGTAACCGTTAGACTTTTGTCGTCAGAAGGCCGGTCGTATACGAGGCAATCTGACGGGATAAAACCAGCATGTCTTCATCAGGGATCTGGCGAACCACTTCACCGCTTTCTTTTTCATACACGGTGACAACCTGGCGTCCAGATTCTTCATCAATGCGGAATGCCAGGCCTTTGTTCATTGAGCCAATAAAATCTTCAATACTTTCCACCAGCTTTTCCAATTGCTGGCGCTGTAGCTGACGATGCTCTTCCAGTTTTGCAGTTTGCTCTACACGTCTGACATCACTCGGTGAAGATGCATTTGTTGCGCCTGGGCTCTGGGTCTTGACCGTCAAAGAATTATCTTGCGAATGACCAGTAGAGGATTTTGCAACATCCGTGCCAACAGTGGATTTTTGACCTGATGAAGAAAAGCGGGAGAGAAATGAAGGGTTTAATACAGATTTAACGTCCATGGTCTGATACCTTCTGATCGAAAAAAGCGGCAAGGGCTTGCCCCTGCCGCTTCATAGAACGGATTAGCCCAGCAGGCTCAGTGCCGCCTGAGGCGCCTGCTTCGCTTGCGCCAGGATAGAAGTCGACGCTTGCTGCAGGATTTGGTTCTTCGTCAGGTTCGTGGTTTCTTGCGCAAAGTCAGTATCACGGATACGGCTGTTAGAAGAAGTCACATTTTCGTTGATGTTGTTCAGGTTGCTGATGGTGTGATCCATACGGTTTTGTTTCGCACCCAGCTCTGCACGGTGAGAGTCAACAAACTGCATTGCACCGTCCAGGATTGAAACTGCCTGCTGTGCGCCACCAATGGTGCTCACGTCCAGCTGAGAAACAGTCACATTTCCTGCAGTACCTGCAATTGATGCATCAACCGCGTTGCCTGAAGTATCAGTCATTGCGATAGTGCCGGTAGTAACACCTACAGTACCTTCAGAAGAGAACAGCTGCAGCTCACCCTTCTCAGTTACAGAAGCGTTGATTTGATCGTTCTGACCGTTGATACGGGTTGCGATTTCTTCGATGTCATCGCCGCCGATCAGGTCAACGCTTACAGCAGTCGCGTTGCCGTCTGCATCAGTCACGCTCAGTTCAATTGTTGTGTCTGCATCCAGTGTAGAGTTCTTGTCTGCAACACCGTTGGTAGAAACCAGCAGGCTACCACCCATATCAGCACCGTCAGAACGCATGTTTTTCAGAGTAATCTGTACGGCTTCACCTGAGTCAGCACCCACCTGGAACGCACGGGTACCGAAAGTACCGTTCAGCAGCTTCTGGCCACCGAAAGAAGTGGTTTCAGCGATACGGTTCAGTTCGTCGTTCAGTGCAGTAACTTCTTCCTGAATCGCTTTACGGTCGCCATCAGAGTTCGAGCCGTTTGCTGATTGCAGAGACAGGTCACGCATACGTTGCAGGATGCTGGTTGTTTCCTGCATCGCACCTTCAGCGGTCTGTGACATTGAGATACCGTCGTTGGCGTTGCGAACAGCAACATCCAGGCCACGGCTCTGAGTCATCAGACGGTTAGAGATTTGCAGACCTGCTGCGTCATCTTTAGCACTGTTGATGCGTGAACCAGTAGACAGACGCTCCATTGAAGCTGCTGTATTGTCGCTAGCTTTATTCAGGTAACGCTGAGCGGTCATTGCAGAAACGTTAGTATTGACTGTAACTGCCATAGTAATTCTCCTTACTTATGTTTCTTGGTGGCTTGACCAGCTCAGCCGGCAAGTCCGAGTTATTCTTCGTACATCACCTTTAACGGCATGGGTGAAGAAAGCTTTAAGGTTTTTTTTGAAATTTTTTTACTGGGCAAAAAAGTGTGATTCTGAACACAAGAACATTTCGTCTGATGCTCGGGATAGAGTGCACTTTCTTGTTCTATAAAGGTTATCGGCGGCAGGGAGAAAAACTTTACTGAATTTTTGATGATTTTAATGACAAAAAATTGCGATCAATCTGACAACAAAAAACGGCAAAGCGTTGCCACTTTGCCGTTTTGAATTGCAGTTGAACTTCTGCTTATTACTGAAGCAGGTTCAGTGCAGACTGCGGGATCTGCTTCGCCTGAGCCAGAATTGAGGTACTGGCTTGCTGCAGAATCTGGTTCTTGGTCATATCTGTTGTTTCTTTCGCGAAGTCGGTATCACGGATACGGCTGTTCGACGCAGACACGTTTTCAGATGTATTGGCCAGGTTGTTGATGGTGTGAGACAGACGGTTCTGCTTCGCACCCAGATCTGCACGCATACTGTCAATGTACTGCAGTGCGGAGTCGATCAGCGGCACTGCACGCTGTGCGCCACCTGCAGTCGAGACGTTGATCTGAGACACGGTTATATCGGTCGCAGTACCTGCAATGTCACCAGCAGTAATTGAACCATCGGTATTCAGCATGCTGATCGCACCGTTGGTCACACCGACTGTACCGTCGCTGGAAACCAGCTGCAGTTCGCCTTTCTCAGTCACGGATGCATTGATCAGGCTGTTCTGACCATTGATACGGGTTGCGATCTCTTCCACATCGTCACCGCCAATCAGACCAATGGTCACTGGCGTAACCGTACCGTCTTTCGCCGTTACGCTCAGCTCGATACTGGTATCAGCAGACAGCGTTGCATCCGGCTTAATAGCGTTGGACGAAACCAGCAGGCTGCCACCCATTTGCGGCTCATCGGCACGCACACTGTCCAGACCCACAACAATGGCCTCACCGGCATCCGCACCCACCTGGAAGGCTGCTTCGCCAAAGGTGCCGTTGAGCAGTTTACGGCCACCGAACGACGTGGTCTCTGCGATACGGTTCAGCTCATCCTGCAATGCAGTGATCTCTTCCTGAATCGCCACACGGTCGCTGTCAGAGTTCGCGCCGTTCGCTGATTGCAGGGACAGGTCACGCATACGTTGCAGGATACTGGTTGATTCCTGCATCGCGCCTTCTGCGGTCTGTGCAATCGAGATACCGTCGTTGGCATTTCGCATCGCGACGTTCAGACCACGGGTCTGAGCAATCAGACGGTTCGAGATCTGCAGACCTGCAGCATCATCTTTCGCGCTGTTAATACGACTACCCGTAGATAGACGCTCCATTGATTGACTCAGGCCCTCAGATGCTTTGTTGAGGTAGCGCTGCGCAGTCATGGCAGACACGTTGGTGTTTACTGTTACACCCATTTTGCTCTCCTTTGACTTTTCGCTGTTAGCGAAACAGCTACCCGCAACGTCAACCCATCAGAGAGTGAAGCGGGACCAGCGTTAGTAAAAATGTTAATCATAAAATCACAATATCATTTAGCAATTAATGTGCCAGATTTTAAATCCTTTATTTTCAGCACATTAGTCGTACTTTCTTTCGATTTCTGACCTAAGCGGCAAAGCTATGCCTTTCTTACTGAAGCCGTGGCAAACAAGGGTTGCCGCCCGGCAAAAACTTTTTCAGCACCCTGCCCCCGGCTTGATGGCAACCAGAGGCAGAGCCGGATCCTTTCCGGATCAGATATAGTTGAACAGGGTCAGATCTTTTGCCTTGGCAAAGGCCTGTTGCGATGCCTGCAGTGCCAGCATGTTTTCATTCAGCTCGATCACGGCTTTGCCGTAATCCAGATCTTCCATGGTGCCGCGGGCTTTATTGATCACCAGTTTAAAGTCCTGATGCATGTCTTCCTGACGATCCAGTGTCTGCAAGCGGGTACCCACTTCTGAACGCGCCCGGTTGATGTGCTTGAACGCCTGGGAAAACTCTTCCGCGACCTGATGCAGCTCAGCGGTTGCCGACGCATCTGACGGCGCGAATGCAGACACTTCAATCCCGCGTTTGAAAGAGTCAAACAGGTTGAACTTTTCCTGCGGCTTCAGGGTGATCTGATCCCCATCCGTCACTTCGCCTTCCAGCTGAACCGACAGCGTACCCCATTCAATCCCGCGTTTCGGATCAAACGGCTGACTGTCGACCAGCAGACCATCCTGATACAGATCGTACACCGCGCCGGTGCCTGTATCAGTAAAGTCAATGGTATAGCTGGCATTGTCGCTGTGGTTGTCATTCCGGGCATGAGACAGCAGTAACAGCGATCCGGACTGCAGTGCATAATCCGGCTGATAATCACCGTAGGGGTTATCAATTTCCATAAACAGCTTATCGCCCGGATCGTTTACCGGTACTTCAACATTGGAAGACACCTTGGACATCCGCTGATAGCTGTCGCCAACGTAGCTGACCGTGCCGCTGCCGTCCCGAAAGAAAGGCTGCTTGTCATACTGGTTACCGGCAAACACGAAATTGCCGGATTCATCCTGGGTATTGACCAGATGCATGAACGAGTCGAACAGACCGCGCAGATCCTGCATATGTGCGATCCGGTCGTCATCTGACAAGGAACCGTTCACCATAGACATCGCCTTACGCTTGGCATCGTCCAGCAGCGTTTCTGCATCAGAGATCGCCACTTCTTCGCTGCTCAAGCGATTGCGTGCCAGGTTAATGGAACGCAGTGACTGATCAATTTCAGTATTCTGCTGAGAAAAATTCTGCACATAAATCGAGGCAACCGGATCATCACCCGCGGTCAGCAACTGCTTCCCGGACGCCAGTTGTTCCTGATTGTGCGCCACTTTCACCTGCTGGCGGGTCATATCGTTCGCCACGGACTGATAGTTATGAAAGCTGGCAATTCGGCTAATCATACTGTTTTAACTCCTTATCGCGCGGCATTCAGCAATGTATTAAAGGTTTCATTGGCCACCGTCATAATACGCGACGACGCCATATAAGCCTGCTGGAACTTCATCATGTTCGCGGCCTCTTCATCCAGGTTTACGCCGGAAATTTCAGCGACACGGCTTTGCGCCGCTTCTTTTTCCTGCCGTCCGACTTCTTTCAGCCGTGCCGCCGAAGCGCGCTGGACACCCATCTCGGTATTCAGCCCTTCGTAGACATCAATCACACTGGAACGGCCCTGATTCATGACCTTCATATTCTGAAGATCCTGCATTTTGATCAGGTTGCCGTTGTCACCGGTTGCCGCATTGAGGTTCACCGCAAAGACATCGCCACCGACCGCGCCGTGACTCAGGGTAAAGCTGGTACCCCCCACAGCCACCGGGCCATTAGGTGGATACGGCAGCGGCGGCTGCAGCACATTGCCCTGCATATCAAGCACGGCAAACTGTGAGGCATCCGGAGATACCGCTACCTGGAATTCACGCAACGGACCTGCAGAAGTGATTGAAAAAGCCGCTTTGCCCTGAGTTTGGGTCGAAGAGCTGTTGTAACTCTGGGCGGCAATTTTTGCCGGATCCGTCATGACTGCCTGAACATCTCTGCCCGCATCCCGTGTCGGGCGCAGCAGAATCTTGTCACCACTGGCAATCGGAGCGGCAATTTCTATCCGCACGCCATCCACACTGAAACTTGGCGGAGTACCGCTGGGAATCACCGTCTGCGTCGAGCCATCCGGCAGCTTCAGGGTATGCTGACTGCCATTGAAGCCCAGCTCATACTCACCGCCCTTCAGCTTGCTCAGATCCTCAATGTAAACACTGACCTGAGCATTGGAGCCACGCGGGATCAAGGCACGCGAAGCCGCCACTTCCGGCGCGTTCACGTCGGTAAACATGGTTTCACCAACCCGACCGTTCAGATCCAGCCCCTGTGACTGCAGCTGATTGACGGAATCGGTAAAGCCGATCGCCATTTTGCCGAGCTCGTCCATCACCTTCGGTAAAGTCTTGTCACGGTACTCGAATAGTGACGCCAGTTTGCCGCCGATATCATCGGAGCTGATGGCTTTCAGCGACTTACCTGCCACGACCGCCAGACGGGTCTGCTGCGGATCCGGATCACCGTCGATCATCTTCAGTTCACTGGCATGAGTCCCGGAGACCAGCGTGTGACCGGTGCCGATCAGGACGTTAAAGGTTTCCGTATTCTTGCGGGTGACCGTCACCTTGGTATAGGTCGACAGTTCATTGATCAGGCTCTGATGTCTGTCCATCAGGTCGTTGTTCGCACCACTATTCGGAGTCTTCAGCAGTGCCTCATGAATTTCCACCAGCTCGCGACCGATGTCATTCACCCGGTTCAGTGTCTTGGCCAGCACGTCGTTGGTGACATCTTTCTGCTCAGCCAGCACCCGGTGTGTATCGTTCAGGCCAGTCGCAACCATCTTCGCCTTTTCCAGCACCACTTTCCGGGCACCGAGATCGCTCGGGCTGTCCGCCATGGCTTTCACAGCGTCATACCACTGGTTCATGTCCTGAGGCACCTGACTGGCACTGTTGGACAGCAGCTTGTCCAGCCGCTCCAGCTGGCCGTCACGCTCAGTCGCATAGCTGTGGTTCGTGGTGGTGAGGTTCAGCTCGTTGGTGGCAAACTGATCATAACCGCGGCGAACTTCTGCCGCATGCACACCCGTTCCGTAGTGATTGCCGGCAGACCAGAACGGATCGTTCGTCTCCTGCACCACAGACTGGCGGCTATAACCTTCCGTGTTGACGTTATTGATGTTATGGCTGGTGGTATTCAGCTGCCGTTGCGCTGTTAACACACCTTGAGAGCCCAAACTGAGCAAGTCGAACGCCATTGCGCCTCCAGAAAACCTCAGGGAGTTACTTCACTGACGGTTATTCTGCAAAAATCGTTCCAACATTTAGCACTTTGTTTTACAAGAGTTTTTGTTTCCTCCGGCCGAACTTAAGGCAAACTTTTGCCGGAAAAACATCCGGAAAACAACGCGTTTGACAAATGGCACAGCCTGAACCAATATGAATCAATATGCGTATCTGTAGGGATGGCACATGCAGAAAAACAAACGGATCATTATGACGACACTGATATTTCTGTCCGGCCTGGCCCAGGCCGAAAATACGCCCAATGCGTATGATCCGGAGGGCAATCCAATCTTTGTTGATACCTTCCTGCTCTATCAGGATCCGGAAACCAAAATCATGCATGGGCCGGATGGTCATCGCTACATCAGTACGGGTAGGTTCGAAACGTTGGATGATGCAGGCAACCCCATCATGAGGGAATGTTCACAGACACTGCTTTTTGCCAATCCGTATGAAGTGCCTGATTTCAGTATCACCAACCTGCCGGGACCGGAATGCATCATGCGAAGAATCACAACCAACAAGTATGAGGAAGTACCGGTTGAACAGCTAAAAAAACCACAAATAACAAATGGGTTCTCTGAAGCTGGATAAAGGAAGCTGGGTAAGGGAAGCAGGATAAAAATTGCCGCTGTCGGTATGCAGCGGCAATCCTGTTATTTCATGAGTTTCCGAACCGTATCCATCACATTAATGATTTTATCGGCATACTTTGGATCGGTCGCGTAACCAGCCTTATGCAGATTACGGATAAAGCTGCGCGGATCTTCCGGCGAAGCCAGTGCATTGGCATAACGCGGGTTGTCATTGAGGAAGCGGACGTAATCGTTGAAGCTATCTTCATAACTGTTATAGGAACGGAAAGCGGCCCGCTCCTGGACCGGAATCCCGTCGTGATACTCCAGAGTCTGGGTGGCAACTTTGTTCCCAGCCCAGCGCTGATCCGCTTTAATATTGAACAGGTTATTACTGTCACCTGCCGCATTGCGAACCACTTTCTTACCCCAGCCGGTTTCCAGTGCCGCCTGTGCAATCAGGACAGCCGGGTCCGTGCCCAGCAGACCTGCTGCTTTTTCAGCAAACGGACGCATGCGGGTGACAAAATCCTGCGGAGAAGCGAACGGTTTATCCTGTGGCTGGCGCAGAGGCGGACGCAGCGCACTGTTCTCAGCTGTTGCTGAAGCGGCAAGGGAAGCTTTGTCTTTCGAAGGCTGCTCCGTTTCCTGCTGCGCAAACACTTTCGCCAGTACATCATTTGCAGAAACCTGACGGGACTTTTGCATGGCCTCAAAATTGGCGGATTTTTCTTCCTCAGCTTTTGCCTGCTCTTCCGGCGTCGCCGGTGGCTTATCCAGAGCAGCCAGCTGTTCAACAATCAGATCTGCCAGTCCGAGCGAACCCCGGGTACTGAGCTCACTGGACATTTGCTGATCGCGCATCTCTTCAAAAAATTTGGTGTTGGAGCTGCTCATCAGATCCGACTCAAACACTTCATTCGCCTGACGCATCGACTTAAACAGCATCTGGGTAAACAGGGCTTCGAACTGCTGTGCAGCCGCTCTCAGATTTTCCTTGTCACCTTTGCCTTTGATTCCGGCCCGCAGGCGGTCAAGATTCGCAAGGTCATTGATAAAGCCAGGATCCGTCGATTTCATCGTCAGTTATCTGTTTCGTCTTGAGTCTGTGTTGAGTGCAGCCCGGCAGGCTGCACCTACGGAAATTAAATAATGATCAGTTGCCCTTCGATGGCACCGGCCTGTTTCAAAGCCTGGAGAATTGCCATCAAGTCTGAAGGCGCTGCCCCGACCTGATTCACCGCACGGACCAGCTCATCCAGCGTAATCCCCGGATTGAACTTAAACATACGGGAATCTTCTTCTGTGACCTGAATTTGTGAATCAGGTACCACAACGGTCTCTCCGCCGGAAAACGGATTGGGCTGACTGACCGTCGGATTCTCCTGAATCGATACGGTCATCCCACCGTGCGTAATTGCCGCCGGTTTCAGTTTGACATGCTGGCCGACAACAATGGTTCCGGTCCGTGAATTCACAATAATTTTCGCAGCGCCTTCAGCCGGATTGAATTCGAGATTCTCTATCGTCGAGAGGAAAGCCACACGCTGACTGACATCACGCGGCGCACGCACACGCACCGAAGTCGCATCCACCGGTGCTGCCATATCCGGCCCCAGGAACTGGTTAATGGCATCCGCCATCCGCTGGGCTGTGGTGAAATCAGATTCAAACAGGTTAAATGTCAGATGATCACCGCGGCTGAACGGGTTCGGCACTTCCTGTTCGACAATCGCGCCATTGGCAATCCGGCCGACGGTCGGATTATTCCCCACCAGTTTAGAGCCATCCAGACCTTCAGCACTGAAACCGCCCACCACCAGGCTGCCCTGGGCAACAGCATAAATTTTCCCGTCCAGACCGCGTAGGAAGGTTTGCAGCAGCGTACCGCCCCGCAGGCTTTTCGCCGAGCCGATAGAAGACACGGTGATATCGATATGCTGGCCCTGCTTGGTAAACGCAGGCAGCGTCGCGCTCACAGCGACAGCAGCCACGTTTTTGGTCTTCGGCTTGGTGCCAGGTGGCAACTGAATGCCGAAGTTCTGCAGCATGGCGTTAAAGCTCTGGTCCGTAAACGGCGTCGTTTCGCCGGTACCCGGCAGACCCACCACCAGACCATAGCCTGACAACTGGTTACTCCGTACCCCGGCGACTTCAGAGACATCCTTAATCCGGGCTGCCTGCAAAGGGAAAGCCATTAACAGGGCGAGTCCTGCCCATAGCATCGTTCTGGTCACGGTCATTGTTCTCATCGTCGGGTTACGGTTCATCGTTCAAAAGGCAATTTACAGGCTCACGTTGAAGAAGCGGGCCAGCCAGCCTTGCTCCTGCACATCCTGCCGGTCACCAGTACCTGAATACTGGATCCGGGCATTAGCAATCCGGGTCGATTCAATGGTGTTTTCCTGCGAGATGTCATCCGGACGAATCGTGCCGCTGACACGGATATATTCATCGCCGGTATTCAGTGTCAGCCATTTTTCGCCGCGCACCAGCAGATTACCGTTCGCCAGCACGTCTACAACTTCGACCGAAATGTAACCCTGAATACTGTTACTTTGATCAGCAGAGGTATTGCCCTTGAACTTGTTCTCGTTACTCACACTGTAGGAGATATCGCGGTCGCCAATGGTCAGCGGTTTCCCACCCAGATCCAGCGGATCCATACTCAGGTCGGTCGATTTCCCGACATCTGTACTGGCGCTTTTATTGGCTTTGTTTTTCTCCGCCAGCAGTACAGTGACGATATCACCGATGCCGCGCGGACGGGTATCATCATACATATCCTGAGCCAGGGCCTGACTGAACAGGGAACCAGTTGCTGTCGCATAATGGGCCGGCTTTTCCTGCGGACGGACGCCAGACCAGGCCGGATCGCCAGCCTGCGGATCATCACGACGACGGACCAGATCAATCAGATCCCCCTCCGGTGACTCCTGTTTTCCTTCCACGGCATCGACATTGGTCGTTGCCTGTGCCAGCTCATTCTGCCGGTCCGGCAACTGCACACAGCCGGTCAGCGTCAGAATCAGCGCGGTGAACAGCCAGTTCCTTTTCATAGCCCTTGCCCCTTGATTAAAGCTGCTGGTTCACGTAGCTCAGCATCTGGTCGACGGTAGAAATTACTTTCGAGTTCATTTCGTACACACGCTGAGCTTCAATCATATTCACCAGCTCTTCGGTCACATTCACATTGGAGGTTTCCAGCATGGACTGACGAATCTGACCAAAACCATCCAGACCCGGAACCCCTTCCTGCGGATCACCACTGGCACCCGTCGGCAGGAACAGGTTCTGACCAATCGGCTCAAGACCACCCGGGTTAATGAAATCTACCGTGGTCAGCTGACCCAGCACCACATTGGCCTGCTGGTTTCGGATCCGGGCGGAGACTTCACCATCGGTTCCCACTGTGATTGCCACAGCATCTTCCGGGACCACAATTTCAGGCTGCAGCAGATAACCGCCGCCTGATGTCACCATCTGGCCTTCCTGATTTACCGTAAACTGACCATTTCGGGTATAACCGATGTTGCCGTCCGGCAGCAGGATCTGGAAGAAACCATCCCCTTCAATCATCATATCCATGGCGTTGTTGGTGGTCTGAGTGTTGCCCTGAGTGTGCACCTTCTGTGTGGCAACCACTTTGGCACCGGCACCCAGCATCAGACCCGACGGTAACGTTGTATCCTGACTGGACTGACCGCCAGGCTGGTTAATATTCTGATAAAACAGATCTTCAAAAACCGCACGGCTCTTCTTAAAGCCTATTGTCGAGGCGTTCGCCAGGTTATTCGAAATCGTCGCGATATTGGTTTGCTGCGCGTCAAGACCGGTTTTACTGACCCATAGTGCTGGATGCATGTGTTATTCCTTCCTCATTAGCCCAAACGCAGCAGAGAAGAAGACGCCTGGTCCATTTCCTCTGCGGTTTTCATTAACTTCACTTGCATTTCAAAGTGACGCTGAAGATCAATCATGCTGGTCATTTCGCCGACGGCATTCACATTACTGCCTTCCAGCGCGCCGCTGAGCAGCGTGACCCCTGCATCGGCATCAAAAATCTGAGCCGGTACTTTCGATTTGAACAGACCATCAACGTCTTTAAATAATTCACTGTTGTCGGGCTTCACCATCTTGATGCGATCAACCACTTCCATCGCATCGGCAGGTGCGCCCTGCGGGCGGATGGATACCGTACCATCCTTACCGACCTGAATTTTACTGACTGGCAGCGGGATAAAGATCGGGCCGCCGTTTTCACCCACCATCAGGCTGCCGTTGCTGTTTTGCAGCAGGCCTGTCTGGTCAATTTTCAGGTGACCGGCGCGGGTATAGGCTTCCTGACCACTGGCATCCAGTACCGCCAGCCAGCCCTGTCCCTCAACGGCAACATCAAGGTCACGACCTGTCGTCATGACGGCACCCTGGGCAAAATCCTGCCCTGCTCTTTCAGTCATGGCAAACACACGGCTCGGCATCCCTTCACCAAACGCCTGCATGCTGCGCGCCTGTTCTAAATCAGCGCGAAAGCCTGTGGTCCGAACGTTGGCCAGGTTGTTGGCATGCAGCTGCAGGCCATACATATCCTGCTTTGCGCCACTCATTGCCAAATACAATGCACGATCCATTTTGAGTCTCCCAATCAGTACTGCAACTTTAGAAGCAATATGCGTACCAGTTTTAGGAAACCATTTGAAATGGCGTTAAAAGCGATGAAAGATCAAGAAATTAGTGGGAGCAGCTTCCCAAGGTTCAGAATTGTGGCGGTCAAAGCGCCAAAGAAATGACTAGAGACAGGAAAGTGAAAGGACAAAGATTGCCGCCTGGAAAAATCAGGCGGCAATCCGGAGCAGATCCGAATTAACGAATTTGCAGGATGGTCTGTTGCAGACTGTTATCCACTTCCAGCGCACGGGAGTTGGCCTGGAAGTTACGCTGAGCGGTGATCAGATCCACCAGTTCCTGAGTCATATCAATGTTCGACTGTTCCAGCGTACCGCTCTTCACGGAGCCGAAGGCACCGAAGGTCGCTTCACCCCAGACAGCGGCACCTGAATCCTGGCTCACGTCCCACTGCGTACCGCCTATTTTCAGCAGGCCCTGTTCGTTCGGCACACGAACCATACCCACACGACCCAGCGTGATGTTTTCACCGTTACTGTAAGTCGCGACAATTGATCCTTTCGCATCCACGTCAACTTTCGCCAGATAACCGGTGGTTGCACCATTTTCGCTGAATCTGCGCACTTCAAACGGTGCGGCATACTGCGTCGGAGCATCAAAGTTGAAGTTCAGGGTCTGGCTACCGTCAGCACCGTTCATACTGATCCCGGCAGCTGCGAAGCTCTCAGAGATCATCGGATCCCCGCCGTTGATCTGAGAAACAGTACCGTCGAAATTAAAATCGACATAAGCCCCGGCATGACCGCCAACATTGGTCGCTGCACCACCCTCGATATTCAGGGCTTTTTCACCATCGGCGTCTGTGACCGTATAGAAAGTCGCCCAGCGGTTTGGCTGCGTGTTGTCCTTCACATAGTAACTGGTCATTTTGTACGGCTGACCCAGTGAATCGTACATCGTCACCGACGTTGACTTGTTGTATGTATCCGGGTCTGAAAAGTCAAACTGATTAATGTCTTTCGGATCGCCGTTGGCCGGCAGGTTCACACCGATATCAACCTGGGTGGTCGCTTTCGGCTGACCAAACTGATCCGGCACTTTCAGTGCCTGGGGTTCATAAGAAACCACCTGATCGGTTTCCTGATCCACACCGTAACCCAGCAGGAACTGATCTTCTGAGTTCACAATGTAGTTGTCTTTGTCCAGGTGAAATGCACCGTTACGGGTTAAGCTATTGTTGTTCGGCTCCAGACGCTGATCGGCTACGGCAAAGAAGCCGGTTCCGGAAATCCGCAGATCCATCGGGTTGTTGGTATAAATACTGGAACCTTCATGGAACTGCTGCGCCACGACAGAGGTCTGTACACCGCCACCCGTGGTGGTCTTCGGATTTGAAAAAATTGAGCGGGAGTAGACATCGCCAAACTCAGCACGCGACTCCTTAAAGCCGTAAGTATTGGCGTTGGCAATGTTGTTACTTGTGGTGTTTAGATCTTTCTGAGCAGCGCCCAGACCACTGAGTGCGACATTAAAACCCATGGGTAACTCTCCTGAATTCTGTGTACAGCGTATTTCTTATTTCACCTGCCGCACCCTCTGCCGGCAGGCGCTGTGTCTTTTGTTATGCTTTACCGACTTCCAGCACGTCTGTCAGCTTGATCGGGGATTCAAAACCCGCCAGATTCAGCATCACGTTGCCATCGCCATTGCCCAGCAGCACACTGTTCACATTGGCATAGGTCGATACATCAAATTCGGTGCTCTTGCCGTCAGCAAAGCCGCCGACTTTCAACTGGTACTGGCCGGCAGGCAACATATTGCCGTTGTCGTCTTTACCGTCCCAGGCAACGCGGTGGTCACCCGCCGGTTTTGCGCCTAAATCAAAAGAGCGCACCAGCTCACCGGCAGCGTTCTCAACCCGGACAATCAGGCTGTTCAGCGACTGCGGCAGTTTCACCATGCCTGAAATCCCGCCCTCAGAACCTTTCGAAGCTGTCGGGTTCGGTACCAGAACGTCACGGCCGACAAGAGAAGAAGCCTGCAGCGCCTGGTTTGACGTCATGGCTGCGTTCAGGCCGCCAAACTGTTCGTTCATTTTGCTGATGCCGTCAACCGTAGCGAACGACGCCATCTGCGCAATCATCTGGTCGTTACCAACAGGCTTAAACGGATCCTGCTGCGACAGCTGTTTGGTCAGCAGAGACAGAAAATCTTCCTGCTTCAGCTCTTGTTGTCCCGTGACTTTCTGCTCAGACTGCAGTTTTTTCTCCTGCATGCTTTTGAGCTGGTCAACATAGGACAAAGGGCTTTGACCTGTGCCTTTAATACCGGTCATGTCAGTCACTCCTTACCCTTATTGGCCCATCTGCAGTGTTCGCATCAGCATCTGCTTACTGGCATCTGCTACCTGAACATTGCTCTGGTAGGAACGTGAAGCCGAGATCATGTTTGCCATCTCTTCCATCACATTCACATTTGGTTTGTAGATATAACCTTCGGCATTTGCCAAAGGATGCGACGGGTTATATTCCGCAGTCAGAGGTTTCTGACTCTCAACAATCGCTTTCACCCGTACAGGAACACTTTCGTCACGCTGATAACTGGCACTTTGCAACGCCGCTTCAAAGACCGGGTGCCGGGCTTTGTAGGTTTCCGCCGCTGAACTGCTGACGGTATTGGCGTTTGCCAGGTTACTGGCCGTGGTATTCAGACGCACGGATTCTGCACTCATTGCCGACCCGGTGACATTAAAAACGTTAAACAAACTCATTGATTATTCCCCTTTTAATGCCTTGCTCAGGTTTTTGAATTTCGAGCCCAGAAAATCCAGCGATGCCTGATATTCCAGTGCGTTTTGCATAAACAGGTTTTGTTCCAGCTGGGCGTCCACTGTGTTGCCGTCACCGGTATCCGGCTGGTCCGGGATGCGGTATTTCTGTTCACCCATCAGCGTTGCAGAGGCAGCAATATGCCGCTCATTGGTCCGGCTGAGGCCAATCTTTGCCTCCGACGTTGCCGCATTCAATGCGCGCTGGAAGTCCAGATCTTTTGCCTTATAGCCCGGTGTATTGGCGTTAGCGATATTGCTGGCAAGGGTTTCCGCCCGTTTGCCGCGGACGCCTACTGTGTATTGGTGTACACCGAGTGCTTTATCAAAAGAAATGGCCATCATCTGCCTCCTGAATAACTTGCAGAAATAATTGCAAAGGGCGTGCCAACATTAATCGGAATGGATTCAGCCACACCTGCTCAGCAACGCAGGCATAGCAAAAGGGCCCGAAACGGGCCCTTCATGTTTACTTGAGTTTGTAGATAATGCCGGGGTTACAGCGAACCATTTCGAAACGGTCAGTCAAACCCGTCAGAGATTCAGAAGCACCAAGCAACAGATAACCGCCCGGATTCAGGCTGGCTGCCATTTGATTCAGCACTTTGGCTTTCATGTCCGGCGCAAAGTAAATCAGAACGTTCCGGCAGAAAATCACATCGAACTTGCCCAACAGCGCATAGCTGTCTTTCAGGTTCTGCGGACGGAAGTTCACCATCTGCTTCACTTTACTGCTGATCCGCATCCGGCCATTGCCAATCGGTTCAAAAAAAGCCTGACGGCGTTCAGGCGACAACCCGCGACTCAGCGCCAGGCTGTCATAAACGCCGGTCCGGCACATATCCAGCATGGTTTGAGAAATATCGGTCGCTGTGACTTGAGTTCCCAGCGACAACATCCCCGGACGACGCTGTTGCGTCTCCAGCACCGTCATCGCGATAGAATACGGTTCCTGACCAGAGGAACTTGCAGCCGACCATATCCGGATTGGACGCTTATTACTCGCCAGTTCAGGCAAAATTTTCTCTGCCAGAACCGTGAATGGATAGCTGTCTCTGAACCACAGGGTCTCGTTGGTCGTCATGGCATCCACAGCCGCAACCCGCAATTCACGGTTCCGGCCGGTAATGACATTCTGCAGTAATTCCGAGAGCGACGCCAAGCCAAAACGGCTAACCAAAGGACTCAGGCGACTCCGAACCAGATACTGTTTGCTGTCGCCAAGAACGATACCGCACTGTCCTTCTAAAAAACGGCAAAAATCTCTATATTCCTGGTCTTTAATTGTTATGGCTGTCATCTACTACTCTAACGTCAGTTTATCCAGGCATGGCCGCTTTGACCGCTGCACCCAGTTCATCGGGATTGAACTTAGGAATAAATGCATTCGCGCCAACTCTGTTGACCATCGCCTGATTAAATACCCCGCTCAACGAGGTGTGCAGGATAACATGTAAATCTTTTAGTTTGGCATCATTTCTGATGGCCGCTGTCAGCGTATAACCGTCCATTTCAGGCATTTCGATATCCGAAATGACCAAATCAATCTGATTATAAATGCTGTCTTCATTTGCCATTGCGCGTAACTTTTCGAGTGCCTCACGGCCATCTTTCACCAGAATACATTCGCAACCGATTGATTCGATGGCACGTTGTACCTGTTTACGCGCAACACTGGAGTCATCCGCAACCAGAACACGGCGGGTCACCGGATTCTCATTGATCATTTCTTCGCGCAGAGATTCGGAGACTTCGGTTGTCCTTGGCGAAATTTCGTCCAGAATTTTCTCCACATCCAGGATTTCAACCAGCTCGCCATCAATTTCTGTCACCGCAGTCAGATAGTTGGTACTACCTGCCCCTTTCGGCGGCGGAAGAATTTCCTCCCAGTTCATATTAATGATTCGCTCAACAGCGGACACTAAAAAACCCTGCACAGAGCGATTAAACTCGGAGATGATCACAAAACAATTCTCTGTGTTTTCAATTGGGCGACCACCAGTTGCCAGACTCATATCAATTACAGAAATGGTCAGACCACGAATGTGAGCGATTCCTTTGACCAGCGGATGGAGATTCGGCATCGCTGTGAGCTTCGGACACTGCAGTACCTCTTTCACCTTGAAGACGTTGATACCGTAGCGCTGACGGCGGTTCAGCTTGAAGGTCAGCAGCTCCAGACGGTTTTGTCCCACAAGCTGAGTGCGCTGATTCACAGAATCCAAAATCCCCGACATATACCTGACTCCAAAGTTGTCGAAATGAATTGTTGTTAAAATAGACAATTTTGAAGGATAAACGAGTAATCCGACTCAAAATCCCCTATCATGGTGCAATTGTAGCCCCTGAAAGCGACCTAAAAAGAGCGAAAATCGTGACCGAAAGAACACATTTCACACTCTGTTTAATCTTTATCGGCATACTCTGCGGTTTCTTAAGCGCGAATGCAATTGCTGCTAGCGATAATATGCTAAGTAATGTGCGTCAGGCAGCAACAGATCACATCCGGAGCCTGGTGCTCAGACCAGAGCGGGGCGAACTGAAAATTACCGCCGCGGAACTGGACAATCGTCTGCGTATCGGAGACTGCCAGGAACCGCTGAGCAGCTCTGTCCCCGGTAAACAGTCACTCACCGGAAATGTCACCGTTCTCGTCAGCTGTCCGACCGCAGGCTGGCAGGTCTATGTACCGGTGCAGGTCAGCCTGATGCTCCCGCGTGTCGTTGCCGCCCGGCCGCTGGCCCGCGGAGCTGTCATCAGGGCATCCGATCTGAAGGTCGATCAGGTTGAAACCCGGTTTCAGCGCAGTGTCGTTTTTGAATACCCGGAACAGATTATCGGCTCAACAGTCAAACGAAACATCAATATGGGCGAAGCGGTGGAAGGCAATGACATCTGCCTGGTTTGCCGGAATGACTCTGTGCTCATCAAAGCGGGACAGAGCGGCCTGAACATTGTCACCAAAGGGACGGCATTATCAGACGGCTCTCTGGGTGAGGAAATCCGGGTACAGAACAATAAGTCCCGTCGCATCGTCAGTGCAACGATTACAGCTGTTGGCGAAGTCACCGTCAGATATTAAAAAAATGCTAAAGTTATACAGAGCCTTGCCGATAGCAGGGCATTACCGATGAATATCTGTTTAAGGCTACAGGATTATGGCAAGTATTGATTCCCTGCGCAGCGGTCAGCTTCTGGCCAATCTGCGTAACACCAGCAGTACCAATACCAATCAGAGCAGGACTGAAGTCCGAGAAGAAACCAGCCACACCCCAAGGGATGCTGTTTCACTCAGTTCACAGGCCCGTGCCGTTGGTCAGATCCATCAGCAGCTGGCTGCTGAACCGAGCTTCGACCGCAACAAAGTTGAAGCGATCAAAAACGCCATCAGCAATGGTTCCTACAAAGTCGATGCTGACCGTCTGGCGAGTAATATGATGCGTTTTGAGGACGAACTGCGCGGGCTCTGATATGATCAGTCGCTCGCCGCGGTTTTTCCGGAGTTTGACCTATGTCGCCGAACATTGAACAACTACTTGCCCAGCAACATGCCACACTTGAGGCCCTCTTACGCCTGCTTGAACAGGAAAGAGAGGCCATTGTGAAGCGTCAGTCTGGCGACATCACCCGTTTTGCCCGTGACAAAAAAGAGCTGGTCGATAAAATTCAGCTTCAGGATCAGCAAATTGCCCGACATAGCCAGAGCAGTCAACTGAAAGAAAATCCTGACTTTGTCAGTCAGGTCGATACCATTCAGCACCTGCTCAGCGAATGCATGCACCACAATGAACTCAATGGCGCTGCCCTGCAACGCGCTCAGCTCAGCTTTCATAAACTGAACAATCTTTTCCAGCAAAGTCTGGGGCATCACCAGACTTACAATAAAGAAGGTATTGCTCAGAACCTGCGTTCGATCGGAACCAACCTGAAAGCCTGAGGAAAGCATCAGGCTTGGCAACAGGTCGCCAATTTATTGACTCCTGCGCGCCACCATTCTCTCTGCTTTTTATCCCCAAGCAATCAATTCGATAACAGTTCTGTATGAAGCTGCCGCACCCGTCATTGTGGCGACAGTCGGCAGGCCATGGTTTCTTCAATACAAATTTCCCACCTCAGTGTCAGGATTACGACAGCTAATGAAAGCACTGAAAAATTTCATTGGATATTGACACAAATCACATTTACCATTGCGATCTGTTCTCCCCACTTTTCATTAAGAGTCTGATTTTTCATGCTATTAACCGTTTTATATATTGTCGGCATTACTGCAGAAGCGATGACAGGCGCATTAGCGGCCGGCAAACGCCACATGGACTGGTTTGGTGTGATGCTGGTTGCCAGCGCAACTGCGATTGGCGGCGGTACAGTCAGGGATATTTTACTGGGTCATTACCCGCTGAACTGGATTGCGAATCCTCAGTACCTGCTGATTACCTGTTTGGCCGGATTACTGACCACCTGGATTGCGCCTTTAGTGGTGCGTTTTCACAAAGTCTTCGTTGTACTGGATGCACTGGGCCTGATTGTTTTCAGCATCCTGGGATGCCGGGTCGCCATGAACATGGGACAACCTGTGATCATCTGTCTGATGGCAGCCGTCGTCACGGGTGTGTTTGGTGGTTTGCTGCGCGATCTGATATGCCGACGGACGCCGCTGGTCCTGCATAAAGAGCTTTACGCTTCCGTCGCCTTCATTGCCGCTGGCCTCTACATGGCCCAGCTGCATTTTGCAGTCCCGGAAAATATTGCAATCGGAGTGACGCTGGTCACGGGATTCCTGCTCCGCCTTGCGGCCATGCGCTATAGCTGGCAACTACCGGTTTTCCGCATTGATGACGCTCAAGACAAAACGCAGAAAGAAGCCAAAAGCTGATCTGGACTCTCCAAACTACAAATAAAAAAGCGGCAAGGTTTTGCATCACCTTGCCGCTTTTTTCTGGTTCTTGTGCAAATCAGAACATCACAGACTGATTCGCAGGCACATGATAGACCTCACCCTGACGTTTCATCCGTTCCATGTTGTTGAGATCTAATTGCATTTCAGTGACATAGCTATCACCCACCGGGTAGCTGCGAATCACTTCAGCGCCACGGATCACGCCATCAACCGCGCCATCCGTTTCTTCAGAGCCCAGTTGCTGGTCCGTCAGTCCAGCTCTGGCACTGATCCGCATGCCATAAACCTGTTCAGTCAGCTCACGGTAAGCATCCAGTTTAGATGCGCGCATCGCACGGATCCGCTTTTCTTCGATGGTTTGACCCCGCTGCTCGCTAATCGAAGCATAGCCCACCGCAGTGATCAGATTCACATTGCGAAATTCCGTTAACGGCTGGCAACCAGACAGGGTAATCAGCAAAACAGCCATCCACCAAAACCGCATAGTAGCTCCTAAGGTTTTAATATGATCGAGTTATTCTCAAATTTCGTTGCTTCGGAACGGATCAGGACACCATTTTCCAAGCGCATTTTATTCAGCGTATCCAGGTCACGGCCAATACGATCTTCCGGCAGGAATCCCTGCGCACTGGCAATCACTACCCGTGAACGCATACCAATCACACGGGCATTAATCAGCACACCGCCACCCTGACGCAGCATAGTTCCGGTCAAAACGTAGTCTACAGGCTGCTCAGAAGCCAATTCTTTCCAGTTCCGGCTCAGCGAGAAGTCCCCTTCCGGCGTGACGCGGATAGCACCAGTCGCCTTGTAGTCAACAACCGTAAAACCCATTTGCTGCATATGGTACATGAAGCCTTCAGAAACCGCATTGCCGAGCCAGTTGGTTTCATTCATTTGCTGGATATCAACAAACGATGTCACAGCCAGCGGCGTTTTTGCCGTCAGATACTGGTTTGATTCCACCAGCTGCTTCGTCATTCCTTCAATAAAGAAGTCTATGGTATGGCGAGGCGTTTCCTTCAGCAAGAAGTTGCTGCCTGTATAGCTCTCTTTACCGTTATAAACTGGTGAATACGTACATGATGCTGTCAGCAGCGACAACAGCAAGATGGTCCATTTTTTCATTCTACCCTGCTCCGGAAGAAACGAGACAATGGCCTTTTATCGTCCGCTATCTCGAAAACTTTATGACTTTTCATTGCCGCGCTCCCATTTTGACTTTTTAGGAACACTCTTTGCATACATCAGCTTGCGACTCAGGATGTTGGCAATGTAAAAAGCTGTTAGGCTAATTGGCTTGAACCCTAATGTGGTTTCAACCTGAACGACAGACAAAACAAAGCAATTATCGTACCGAAAACGCCGGAAATTGGAAAATCTATGAAAAACACGCTCAGGAAAGCCCTTCTGGGTCTGGGAATACTTACCGCTATGCCATTGCAGGCCGCCTGGTTTGAAGTCACCGGTCAGGCGATTCTGCTGGAAAGTAAGTCTTCGGCCCGGACCAATGCCATCGAAGACGCCGTATACCGCGCCATGCATTACGCAGGAGCTGATTTTTCCAGCTTTTCCAATCTGAAACCCTATTTGCAGGAAGACCGGCAGGAATACCAGTTCAATGGAACAGAAGTCCGTCATGTTCAGATCAGCAAAAGTTTTGTCAAAGACGGCAATTATTACGTCACCGCACGGGTCGATATTTACCCGTCGGCAAAAAGTTGCCACAACGTCCAGTACAAGAAAGGGATGCTGATCAGTGACTTTTCTCTGGCTATCCCCCAACAGGCGGCGTTGGGAGGGATTTATCAGGTCGGCAAAGATTTTACTCAGTTACTGAAACGGCAAATCGGCAAACAATCGCAGAGTTTTGTCGTAACCGGAACCAGTGCTGTCCCGGTTCAGCCGGATAATCCCGGGGCCATGATGATGCTGGCCGAAGATTATGACGCCCAGTACATCGTGAGTGGCCAGATTACCGATCTGACTTCCACTTTGGATCAGAGCCTGCTGTCCAGCGATAAGATTAACCGTCAGTTCTCAGCGGAAGTTCAGGTACTTGACGGCAAGACCGGTGAGGTGCTGGTTCAGCGTAAGTACCGTGAAGTTGCAGAATGGCCGTTTTCTCGGGTCAGCCAGGTCGATACGCAAAGCGCACGCTTCTGGGTTTCAGCTTATGGCGCAGCCTTACAACGGATCAGCCGCAACATCATGCTGGACTTGGAGTCTTCCCTGGCCTGCCGCGCAAGCCTGCCGGAAGTGGTCAATGCACACGGCAATCAGGTACAGGTCAACGTGGGCAGAGCTCACGGTGTGAAGCAGGGAGATCTCCTGAGGCTGTGGCACACCGCCGGCTTTATTGACCAATACGGGATTTCACGAAACCGGATGGTGGAAACGAAAATCACCCTGGTTGTGGATCGCGTCTATGAAAACTCAGCCGAACTCAGCGTGCAGCAAAACGAACTTGCTGCCAGCATTCAACCTGGTGATTTACTGACCAAGCAGCCGCAACGCAGATACTAAAGGGTTAAAAAGTCTCAGCTTTTGAGTATAATGGCCTTCCTGCTTTTTCAGGAAGGCTCCCTTAGCTCAGTAGGATAGAGCGTCCCCCTCCTAAGGGGAAGGCCGCAGGTTCGACTCCTGCAGGGAGCGCCACTTCCTCGTCATCCTGACAATCCCGGATTTATTCAGACCGACCCGCTTTATCTGACTCTCACCGGTCAGACACAATACTGTTTTTCCATTTCATCCCAATATTTTTAGCCAGAAGCGCAGCCTGTATCCACAACAAGATTCCGACTCTTTTTAATAATTGAAAAATATGATCTTGTTCTAGTCTATTAGTGATAAAGACAGAGTGATTCACGGATTCCAGCGCAATACCGCATAAGGTGCGCTTTTCGGCTATCACTTTTCGTCATCACAAAAGGAGAGAGCTATGAAAAAGTTCGCAATGTTTGCAACAGCAGCGCTGCTGGCGATCAGCTTTAATGCGCTGGCCTATACATTGTCCGGAACACCAACTCAGATCCCGAAAGATGCCATGCAATACTGTGCCGGTGCGCAAAACTTTTGGGTGTGTGTAGACACCTATGAGCGTCAGAACAAATAAGACGCCAGTCAAATCACAAAAAAAAGCGGAGGTCATCACCTCCGCTTCCTGTTACTTCAGACTGATATCACTCAGGCGTTAGCTTCACGCTGCGCAATAAAGTCCAGAGCCATCTGAATACGTGCGATCACACGAGCCTGACCAACCAGGTTCATCACAGCATCGACCGATGGTGACTGACCCTGACCCGTTACGGCAACACGCAGCGGCATTCCGACTTTACCCATGCCCAGATCCAGCTCTTCACAAGTTTGCTGAATGAGCTGATGCAGAGATTCTGTATTCCAGTCTGCCAGTGCTTCGGCTTTCTGTTTAGCCAACTCCAATGCTTCTTTGGCAACCGGACGCAGGTGTTTCTTCGCAGCCGCTTCATCGAATGCAGAGAAATCTTCAAAGAAGTAGCGAGACTGTGCTGCCAGCTCAACCAGCGTATCACTGCGCTCAGCCAGTAACTTGATCACTTCAGTGACAGCAGGGCCCCCTGTTGTGTCGATGCCCTGATGGTCCAGATGCCACTGCAGGTGCTTCGCCACATACTCAGCTGCTGAGGTCTTAATATAGTGGTTATTCAGCCAGCGCAGTTTATCGGTATTGAACGCAGAAGCCGACTTGCTGATATCGTCCAGGCTGAACAGATTGATCATCTCTTCTTGCGTGAAGATTTCCTGATCGCCATGAGACCAGCCCAGACGAACCAGATAGTTCAGCAGCGCTTCCGGCAGATAACCATCATCACGATACTGCATCACGCTCACGGCACCGTGACGTTTTGACAACTTGGCACCATCATCGCCAAGAATCATGGCACAGTGAGCAAATTCAGGCACCGGCGCACCCAACGCCTTGTAGATGTTAATCTGACGAGGCGTATTGTTGATATGATCTTCACCACGAACGACATGGGTAATTTCCATGTCCCAGTCATCCACAACAACACAGAAGTTATACGTCGGGCTGCCATCGGTACGGCGAATGATCAGGTCATCCAGTTCGCTGTTGCTGATTTCGATACGGCCGCGAATGTGGTCGTCAAACACCACGCTGCCCTCTTTCGGGTTCCGGAAACGAATCACGAAAGGAGACGCTTCAGTCGCAGCTGCATTGGCTTCAATAATCCGAGGATGGTTCGCGTCATAACGTGGTTTCAGACCTGCAGCCATCTGCTCTTCACGGATCTCATCCAGCAGATCTTTCGGGCAATAGCATTTGTAGGCTTTATCTTCCGCCAGCAACTGATCGATCAGTTGGTTATAACGGTCAAATCGTTTTGTCTGATAGTAAGGACCTTCATCCCAGTTCAGACCCAGCCACTCCATGCCTTCCATAATGGCATCGATGGCTTCCTGGGTTGAACGCTCCAGATCCGTATCTTCAATCCGCAGCACAAATTCACCGCCGGTGTGTTTGGCATACAACCAGGAATACAACGCAGTACGGGCACCACCAACGTGCAGGAAGCCTGTTGGGCTCGGAGCAAAACGAGTTTTAACCGTCATGAAAAGACCTTCAAACAAATGATTCAAACGAAAGGCGTAAGCTGATGCATGACTTTACGCAGTCTGCAATAGCGGCATTCTACCACTGACGCGGCAATCCTCAACCTGCGATTGATATCTGCGTTGCAAGTCGCCTGCAAGTCAGGCGAGCGAGAGTGACCTGGTTCAGATTCCTTCAAGTTGATCCTTTTACTGCTTTACCATGCAGATTGCTCCAGTAAACTGTATTTTTACAAATGAATAAGCAGATTCCCGCAGGCGCTAAAGGATTGCCTCAATGAAAATAAAGAATTTACTCCTGTCGTCAGCACTGCTGGCATGCACCACACCGGCCATCGCACAGGTCAGTCTTGAACTGCCCAAAGGCGTTCATCTACTGGTAGTGAATGAACAGGATGCCGGCTACTCTTCACTCGGTTTTAATCATCAGCCAGTACTGGCCTTACCTAACGGTCAGAATCAGGTGGTTTTCCGTATCGGCAAAATTGTCATGGAATCTGGCAGTCTGAAGACCAAATACGATTCAGTGCCTCTCATTGCGCTGTTCGACGCCAAAGACACAACACTTACGCTTGAAGTCCCGAAAATAGACACACTGGCGCAGGGCCAGGCATATGACAAATCCCCCGATTTCAGCATTTTGAATCAGGGGCATCCTTTGAAAGTAAAATCAGACAAATTAGCCGTTGGGTTTACCCTTTCACCAGATTTTGTCCAACTGACCAAAGAGTACAACCGGACAGAGAGCATCGCTTCAATCAGGCACATCCCAAAACCGGCAAATACAGACAACCAAACAAATCTTGTTGCCGACAATCCGGAAGCGGAAGAGATGCTGCAATACTGGTTTCATCAGGCCAGCCCTGAAACCCGAAAAGCTTTTCTGAGCTGGGCCATTCAAAATATGAACTAATGGGGCTCTTTACCTATATTTGACGCCAAAAACAAAAAAGTACCCATGAGGGTACTTTTTTTATCAATCTGGTTCCTTGAAAATTGAAGGTTTCCTGACTCACATTTGCCATACCGGCAAAGGAAAAGGACCGGCCTGATCAGCCGGTCAAATGAAAAAGGCAGCAGTCGCTAAGTGATTAGAAGTAGTACTCTACACCCCATCCCCAACCAAACTCAGCGTCTGAATCATCTTTCGAGATCATGTATGGGCGTAAGTAAGTAATCGCAGAGTCATCCAGGAAGTACGTCACGTTTGTTGAAACGATATAGTCTTCACTGCCTGAGAAAGATTTGCCTTTCACATCTGCTTCCAGGTTCGCAGCGTAGTTCGCCTTGAACTGCCAGTTTTCTACACCATTGTAAACCACACCAACAGAGTAACTGCCCTGATCAATATCCATGTCCGTAAAGGTTGTTTCTGCACCATCAACCTTAAATGAGCCATCTTCATAGTCAGCCGCTTCATGCTTATACGCACCATAGAGGCCAAAGTCACCGAGATTCAACTCAAAGCCCAACAGGTATGCGTCGGTATCTGACTTCGTCTCGCCTTCCACTTTTTCAAATGTTGGTGGATTGCCGCCCTGCTGAGCCAACCATGCACGGTAGAAAGTTGAAGATGCGCTGACAGTTCGGTCAGTCCCCATCTCATAGGCCGCATGCAGTGTAAACAGGCCGGTAGAGTAATGAGCGCCGACACCATAGAAGTTTGAATCTTTATCTTTTTCAGTTCCCCGGCCAGCTGCAACATTGAATGTGAAGCCGCTGTAGTTCCCTGAGTCAAAACGAACCATGTTCGATTGGCGGTCATAACGTGCACCACCAACAACGTCACCGCCCCAATCGAAGATTGCACCCGCGCGCTGACCTGAATACGGCCAGTCAATCACTTCGTATAATGGGGTCAGCATACGTCCCAGACGGACACGGCTGCCATCACTGAAACTTGCACCAACGTAAGTATCGCGGACACCCAGACCTGAACCGGTACCGTCATCACCAACGTTACCGCCTTCCAGCTGCCAGATCAGGTTTGGACCACGAGCCAGCTCTTTTGAGCCGCGCAGACCAAAACGGGATTCGTTTTCAACTTTCAGCGGAGCATCACCTGCTTTGCCGCTGTCATCTTTAAATTTATCTTCACCATATTGCCAGACAGACACCGCCACCTGACCATACAGATCAACAGTATCAGTTGCTGGTGCAGCCTGAGCAGAAGTTGCAGTTGCAACCGCCGCGGCAGCAACCGCAAGACCTAATACGGAACGCTTAAACACATTACCCATGGAAAACTCCTAAAAACTAGCTGAATACCTGCGTCAAAAAGGTTGGCCGCCGTTGACGTCAGGTCTTTCTCCCCAATATGTCAGTCAAACTTGTTGTGAGTTTGGCAATCATATTTTTTGTTTGGTTGAGAACTGAATCAGTTCAGGGATAAGACTACTTTCGCAGCGAAAAACATCAATCAGAAAGTTAATTTTCTATTAAAAAAATATGATTCAGTGCAAATTTATCCAGTATCAGTGATCCTAGTCATGATTCCATTAAATCGCTTTCAATTAAGAGGATAAAACCATTAAATACAGTCAGTTAAAAAAACATTGTTATTATTAGTGAGATCTTGATTGTACTTTTCTGCATGTTACAACATTGATTGCATTCCAATGTAAGATACTGCTACTTATGTTTTTTCTGTCATATCAATTCATTTTTATATTCACAAATGAAATTAAAAATGAATCCGCCCCTATCAGGTAAACACGAAGAAAAAAAAGTGTTCTTTCCGACAGACACAAAAAAGCCCGTCAGCAGTTTGACGGGCTTTGGGGCGTTTTTCGGCAAGAAAAAAGGTTCAGTTTTTCAGCTGTGCCAGCAGTTCAGATTCATCCCAAATCTCAATGCCCAGCTCCTGCGCTTTTGCCAGTTTAGAACCAGCCGCTTCACCGGCAACCAGTAAATCCGTTTTTTTAGAAACGCTGCCGGTCACTTTGGCTCCCATCGCCTGAAGCGCCGCTTTGGCATCTGAACGACTGAGCTGAGACAGAGTGCCGGTCAGCACCACCACTTTTCCAGCCAGAGGCAACACCACGTCCTCTGAAGGTTTTTCAATTTCCGGCCAGTGGATCACCTGAGCCAGCAAATCTGTAATCACATCCCGGTTATGTGCTTCACGGAAGAAATTATAAACATGTGCCGCCACGACAGAGCCGACATCCGGTACTTCAATCAACTGTTCTTCGGTCGCTGCCATCACCGCTTCCAGGGTCAGGAAATGATTGGCCAGGTTCGCGGCGGTAGCTTCGCCCACCTCACGAATGCCCAGCGAATACAGGAATCGTGGCAGTGTTGTGGTTCGCGCCGCCTGAAAAGCATCGACCAGCTTTTGTGCTGATTTCGGTCCCATACGCTCCAGTCCTGTCAGCTTTCCGGCTGAAAGCTTGAACAGGTCGGCCGGGGTAGCAACCATCTCTTTATCGACCAGCTGTTCGATCACTTTTGTCCCGCAGCCATCCACATCCAATGCTTTGCGCGACACAAAGTGTTTCAGGGCTTCTTTCCGCTGTGCCTGACAAATCAGTCCGCCCGAACACCGGGCAACGGCTTCGCCTTCCACACGCTCCACAGCAGACTGGCACACCGGACACTCAGACGGGAATTCAATGGGCAGAGCCCCTTCCGGCCGCCGGGACATCACAACAGAAACAACCTGAGGGATGACATCACCGGCCCGGCGGATAATCACCGTATCACCAATCATGACACCCAGACGGGCAATTTCGTCAGCGTTGTGCAGGGTCGCGTTACTGACTGTCACGCCGCCCACAGAAACCGGCTCCAGCTTTGCCACTGGCGTGATCGCCCCCGTCCGGCCAACCTGGAACTCAACATGATTCAGTACCGTCATCTCTTCCTGAGCCGGGAACTTATACGCAATTGCCCATCGCGGTGCTCTGGCGACGAATCCCAGTTGCTGCTGCTGGGCGATGTCATCAACCTTAATCACGACACCATCGATTTCATAACTCAGTTGCTGACGCTTTTCGCCAATCCCCTGATAGAAAGCAATGACCTCCTCCAGACTGTGTAACAGGCGTGTTTCCGGACACATGGGCAGCCCCCAGCCTTTCAGCTGACAGAGCCGCTCATACTGGCTGCCTGCCAGTTCCGCCCCTTCCACAACACCAACCGAATAAGCGTAAAAACTCAGAGGACGCGTTGCGGTAATACGCGGGTCCAGCTGGCGTAAACTACCTGCCGCAGCATTGCGCGGGTTCGCAAATGTCTTCTCGCCTTTTTTCAGAGCACGAGCATTCAGGTCATCAAACCCCTGCTTGGGCATGAACACCTCACCCCGTACTTCCAGACGAACCGGCCAGCCCTCTCCCCTCAGTTTCAGCGGAATGGCACGAATGGTTTTCACATTTGCGGTAATGTTTTCACCGGTAGTGCCGTCGCCCCGTGTGGCTGCCTGTACGAGGACACCATTTTCATACATCAGACTGACAGCCAGACCATCCAGTTTAGGCTCACAACAGTAAGAGACTTCAGCTGCAGCAGCCAGCCGCTCGGTCAGACGACGGTTGAAGTTCGTGAGATCGTCATCGGAAAATGCATTGTCCAGAGACAGCATCGGTATTTCATGACTCACCTGAGTAAATGCCGCCAGCGGCTCGCCTCCGACACGCTGACTCGGTGAGTCAGGCGTGATCAGTTCCGGGTGCGCCGCTTCCAGCTTCAGTAATTCCTGCATCAGGCGATCATACTCAGCATCCGGAACCTCCGGATTATCTTCTACATAATAGAGATAGCCGTGATAGGTGAGCTGTTCACGCAGAGATGCCAGCCTTGCTTGGATGTCTGTCATTCTTTTTTCCTACATCAATTCTTGTCGCAAAAACCATCGGGTATTGTTCCTGAAATACCGCCCTGAACACTTTGACAGCAGTTGGCAGACACAAGACCCGATTTTTCTGATTCTTCACTCTCAACATTTAGGGCCCCAATCAGGGGCCCTAAAACATATTCACTGCGAAACGGCACCATCACAGGTACTGTTTGGCTTTTTCCCGGTAGGCTTTCAAGCGCTGCGGCGTAATCAGATTACGCTCATGGTCCAGAATATCTGCGCCCATGTCATCCGCAATCCGCTGAACGGTCTGCAGCATCAGATTAAAATTGTCATCTGCACGGCCATGACAAGGCAGCATCAGGTAGAACGCAACCCCAGGCGTGGCAAACTCATCCAGCTGGTCCTGAGGGAAGTATCCCGGACTCACCATATTAGCCACCGTGAAAAGAACTGGACCCGTTCCGGCTAAATCAGCATGGCGGTGATAAACAGAGTTTTCACCATAAATCAGGTGATGCCTTTCCAGACACTGGAACAGCTTCACACCGGTTAACATTTCGCCACCACGCGCATGTACATTCAGCACCAGAAAGTCCGGCTCAAGTTTCACTTCTTCAACAGGCGCTTCAGGCTCAGCGAGTGGCACCTCTGAAACTTGTTGTGCTGCTTCAACTTGTACCTCTTCATTCTGCGGCAAAATCGCCTGCTCCGATACCGGAGAGTCTGCAGACACAAACTGCGGCTCCGACTGGGGCGCTTGCTGAATCACTTCCGCTTCTGCCTGGACCTCAACCTCAGGGATGACCGTTTCCAGTACAGCTTCTTCCACAGAAGCCGATGTCTGTACCGAAGCGGTCACCTCAGGTTGCGAGTCCTGAGATATCTCGCCGCGACGTTCTTCCGCCACGGGTGCAGCCGGTGTCGCCGGCGCGTCAAATAAAGGATCAATTGCCAGTTCATCACCAAAGTGCAATTCTGGCTCTTTACGTGCCGGGCGCTTGGCAGGCGCTTCCGGTTCCCCGCCATTCGCGATGACCCTGACGGAACCGATACCGTCCTGATCGAACCCTTCGTTGTCTTTTGTCTTGCCTTCGTCCAGACGACCAATTGGTTTTTCACCAAACTTGGCGGGCTTGTCCTTCCGGCTCGACCACAATCCGTGCAACAGAAGTGCAGAGATAGCCAGCACTCCGACAATAATTAGAACCAGACGCAATTCCTGCATTATGAGTACTCTGAATAACTTGTTTTACCTGACAAAGTCGGCCTGAAACTGTGTATCTGACCAATCTGAAACGCTTGGCTTCAGGGACAGACCCCACTAAGCGTGCCACACCTGAGACATTTTTGCTGTAACCAGGATCTGTTTTGTTGTCCTGACAGCCTGTCTCGTGAAGGTATTGTCCTAATGTATCAAAACTCAAATCCCAAAGAGAAGTTCAAAGTTGTGATTGATGTCATATAGTGCATCCGAGCACAAAATTCCATCAATGAACTGGCATCTGCGGCTTGCCGGGTCTATGACGGCAGATTGATCACACCCAACAGAAACCGTTACTATGCCTGCATCAATATCCTGTCGCCTGTACACACGACAACAGGATCGTTTTTGAGGAGACTGGCAATGCCAAATACTGCTTTAAATACCACCCCGATCGGCGGTGCGGGATATTTTTTCCGTGGCGTTTCTCTGGCGATGCAGCCGGGAACCCGCCGTTTTGTCATCATTCCATTACTGGTCAACATACTGCTTTTTGGCGCTGCTTTTGGTTTTGTCCTGACACGACTGAATGACTGGATTACCAGCTGGATGGAAGGCTTGCCTGGCTGGCTGGACTGGTTGTCTTATCTGCTGTGGCCGCTGCTGGCGATTGCGCTGCTGGTGGTGCTCTCTTATTTTTTCAGTACCATCGCAAACTGGATTGCCGCGCCATTCAATGGGCTTCTGGCTGAGCATCTGGAAGCCAAATTAACCGGTGAAGCACCACCGGACAGC
Organism: Photobacterium sp. 53610; assembly: GCF_036409375.1. NCBI lineage: Bacteria > Pseudomonadati > Pseudomonadota > Gammaproteobacteria > Vibrionales > Vibrionaceae > Photobacterium > Photobacterium sp. 53610. The sequence goes on from NZ_JAXOFS010000004.1 coordinate 290,138, forward strand.
GGGCTGAAAGATATGCTGAAAGACTTACCCCGCATCCTGCATCGCGAGTGGGTCAAACTCAAATATTACCTGCCCAAAGCAATCGGACTGCTCATTTTACTGTGGATCCCGGCAATCGGTCAGACACTTGGGCCCGTACTGTGGTTTCTGTTCAGTGCCTGGATGATGACCATCCAATATGTCGATTACCCGTTCGATAATCACAAGGTTCCTTTTATTACCATGCGGGACGCGCTGAAACAGTATCGGGGCAAGTCCCTGAGTTTTGGCAGCCTGGTGATGCTGTGTACCATGACCCCGATTCTGAACCTGTTCGTCATGCCGGTTGCCGTCTGCGGTGCGACCGCCATGTGGGTGGATCACTACCGAAAACCCATGATGAGTCTCTGACCCCGTCAGAATCCTTCATCCCCGGCAATGCCGGTAACAACAGAGGCGGATTGACCGCCTCTTTCTTTATTCTTCTGACAACGCCCGGATTCCGTTCTCTGGCGGCCTGACGACAAAATCGGTGGCCCGGTTCACACCTTTTCTTATAACTCTAAGATATAACAATAAATTACTTTTCAATATGCAGTCAGCGATTATGCTTGGTCTATCATCTGTTGATAACGTGTCACCAAGGAACGACAAGCATGAGTAAGATTTACGAAGATAATTCTCTGACAATTGGTAATACCCCGCTGGTTCGCCTGAACCGTGTCAGCAAAGGCAATGTTCTGGCCAAAGTTGAATCCCGTAACCCTAGTTTCAGTGTGAAATGCCGTATCGGTGCCAACATGATCTGGGATGCAGAAAAACGTGGCGTCCTGAAACAAGGTGTGGAACTGGTAGAACCAACCAGTGGTAACACAGGGATTGCTCTGGCATTTGTTGCCGCAGCCCGTGGGTACAAGCTGACCCTGACCATGCCAGAGAGTATGAGCCTGGAGCGTCGTAAACTACTCAAAGCACTGGGTGCCAACCTTGTTCTGACCGAAGCGCCAAAAGGCATGAAAGGTGCCATTGAAAAGGCAGAAGAAATCGTTGCATCTAATCCGGATAAGTACCTGCTGCTGCAGCAGTTTGACAACCCGGCAAACCCTGAAATCCACGAAAAAACGACTGGTCCTGAGCTGTGGGATGCAACGGATGGTGAAATCGATGTTTTCGTTTCCGGTGTCGGTACCGGTGGTACGCTGACTGGCGTCAGCCGCTATATCAAGCAGCAGAAAGGAAAAGCCATTACGACAGTTGCCGTTGAGCCGGTTGAATCTCCTGTCATTACCCAGGCGCTGAACGGTGAAGAAATCAAACCGGCCCCGCATAAAATTCAGGGTATCGGTGCTGGTTTCATTCCTGGCAACCTGGATCTGACACTGATCGACGAAGTTGAGCGTGTCAGCTCTGAAGATGCCATCGAAATGGCTCGCCGTCTGATGGAAGAAGAAGGCATCCTGGCTGGTATCTCTTCCGGTGCGGCAGTCGTTGCTGCCAACCGCATGGCGGAACGTCCGGAGTTCGCAGGAAAGAACATTGTTGTTGTGCTACCAAGCTCAGGTGAGCGCTACTTATCGACTGCACTGTTTGCTGGCATCTTTACCGAAAAAGAAACCCAACAGTGATCACAAAATTGCCATTTTTGATAAGCAATTGTTAATGTCAAGCCCCCCAACGGGGGCTTTTTTATTGCTTTTTGACCTTACCTTTAATATAAATCCGACCACGCTTTTATTTTCAGCATCGAAATAAAGGGGCAAAAATTGACCTGGTCGATGTTTGCTGGGTGATAAACCACTTAGAATGGGACCCAGAACAACACTAAATCAATGTAAATGAATGTGAAATTAAACACCTAAATTAGCAAGCTTTCGCTATTGGGATTAAGCTTACCTTCAGTTGCGTGATTATTACATTAGACGATATCAAGAATCGGGGTGAAAAATGTATCAGAAGCAAGTTGAGATTACTGCAGAAAACGGCCTACACACTCGTCCTGCTGCGCAGTTCGTGAAAGAAGCAAAAGGTTTTGACGCAGACATCACTGTTACTTCTAACGGTAAAAGCGCAAGTGCAAAAAGCCTGTTCAAACTGCAAACACTGGGCCTGGTCAAAGGCACTGTGGTAACTATTTCTGCTGAAGGTGCGCAAGCACAAGAAGCTGTTGACCACCTGGTTGCCCTGATGGATCAACTGCACTAATCAGCCGCAGTACAAAAATTCCCTACTAGTTGTTTGTTAATTTTAAGGTAAGGCTATGATTTCAGGTATCCTGGCATCTCCTGGTATCGCTTTTGGTAAAGCGCTGCTACTGCAGGAAGAAGAGATTACTCTTGATAAGTCACCAGTTTCTGGCGATCAGATCGAAAAAGAAATTGAGTGCTTCTTCAATGCGCGTCAGAAATCTTCTGAACAACTCGAAGTTATCAAAGAAAAAGCAAGAGCAACCTTCGGTGAAGAAAAGGAAGCTATCTTTGAAGGCCACATCATGTTGCTCGAAGATGAAGAGCTTGAAGAGGAAATCATAGCCTTCATTAAAGAAAACAAAGCGAGAGCAGCCTACGCTATTTATTCAGTGATTGAAGAGCAGGCAATGACGCTGGAATCGCTGGATGATGAATACCTGAAAGAGCGTGCAACGGATATCCGTGATATCGGTAACCGTTTCGTCAAAAATGCGCTGGGTATCAATATCGTCAACCTGAGTGCCATCAATGAAGAAGTTATTCTGGTGGCCAACGATCTGACTCCGTCTGAAACAGCACAGATCAACCTGAATTATGTGTTAGGTTTTATCACCGACATCGGTGGCCGTACCTCACACACCTCAATCATGGCACGTTCACTGGAGCTGCCTGCGATTGTGGGTACGAACGACATCACCAAGCAGGTACAGAACGGCGACATGCTGGTTCTGGATGCGATCAACAACCAGATCGTCATCAACCCGACTGATGGTGAAATGGCGAAGTTCAAAGCCATTCGCGATGAATTCCAGGCCGAAAAAGATGAACTGGCCAAACTGAAAGACCTGCCGGCTATTACGCTGGACGGCCATCAAGTCGAAGTCTGCGGTAACATTGGTACCGTGAAAGACTGTGATGGCGTGAACCGCAACGGCGGTGAAGGTGTTGGCCTGTACCGCACCGAGTTCCTGTTCATGGACCGTGATGCACTGCCGACAGAAGACGAACAGTATCAGGCATACAAAGACGTGGCGGAAGCCATGCAGGGCCAGGCGGTCATTATTCGTACCATGGACATTGGTGGCGATAAAGATCTGCCATACATGGATCTGCCAAAAGAAATGAACCCATTCCTGGGCTGGCGTGCCGTACGTATCAGCCTGGATCGCCGTGACATCCTGCGCGCTCAACTTCGTGCGATTCTGCGAGCATCTGCGCATGGTAAATTGCGTATCATGTTCCCGATGATTATCTCGGTTGAAGAAATCCGTGAACTGAAAAACGAGCTGGAAACCTACAAAGCAGAACTGCGTGAAGAAGGTTTGGCATTTGACGACAGCATTGAAGTCGGCGTCATGGTTGAAACACCGGCAGCCGCTGCAATTGCGCACCACCTGGCCAAAGAAGTTGACTTCTTTAGCATTGGTACAAACGACTTAACCCAGTATACTCTGGCTGTTGACCGTGGTAACGAACTGATTTCTCATCTGTATAACCCGATGTCACCAGCGGTACTGACCGTCATCAAGCAAGTAATTGATGCCTCCCACAAGGAAGGCAAATGGACTGGCATGTGTGGTGAGTTAGCCGGTGATGAACGTGCAACCCTGCTGTTGCTTGGTATGGGTCTGGATGAGTTCAGCATGAGTGCGATTTCTATTCCACGTATCAAGAAAGTGATTCGTAACAGTAACTTTGCTGATGTAAAACTGATGGCTGAGCAAGCCCTTGCTCTTCCGACAGCTGCTGAAATCGAAGCACACGTAGAGACATTTATCGCAGAAAAAACCATCTGCTAAGATAGCAGCAGATAGAATAACAACGCTTAGGAGCAACGCTATGGGTCTGTTTGACAAATTGAAGAAACTGGTTTCTGACGACACCAATGAAGCAGGCGCGATTGAAATCATCGCCCCACTTTCAGGCGAAATCGTCAATATCGAAGACGTGCCTGATGTTGTCTTTGCTGAGAAAATCGTTGGTGATGGCATCGCTATCAAACCTGCCGGTAACAAAATGGTTGCCCCGGTTAACGGTACTATCGGTAAGATCTTTGAAACCAACCACGCGTTCTCTATCGAGTCTGATGACGGTGTAGAGCTGTTCGTACACTTCGGTATTGATACTGTTGAACTGAAAGGCGAAGGCTTTACCCGTGTCGCAGAAGAAGGCCAAACCGTGAAAGTGGGTGACACTATCATTGAGTTTGATCTGGCTGTACTGGAAGAAAAAGCAAAATCTACGCTGACCCCGGTTGTGATTTCTAACATGGATGAAATCAAAGAGCTGAGCAAACTGTCCGGTGCCGTGACTGTTGGCGAAACCCCAGTTCTGCGCATCAAGAAGTAAGACTCTCCTGAGAGACTGAAAGCAAACATAAAAAGCCGCCTCAACAGGCGGCTTTTTTGTCTCTGTCAATCACATTCGAAACAGTATCAGAGTTGCTTCAGCATTGCTTCAGACGGCACAAAGAAGTATCCCCCGGTCACGGCCTGGGTGAAATCCAGTAACTTATCCGTCTGACTATCTTTCTCACCATACATGCTACTGAGCATTTCACGGAAATTTCGCTGCTCCGCACAGTAAGCAATGAACAGCAAACCATGCTCACCACTCACCGCACCATAAGGGAGACTGTGACGGACAATCTTCAGTCCTTTGCCATTTTCTTTCAGATCAACACGGCCCACATGGGAATTCTCAGGGACATCATCCAGCTCGACTGAGTCCGCTTTGGTCCGCCCGATAATTTTTTCCTGCTGGGCGACGTTCACGGCATGCCAGGCCGGCAGCTGATGGACAAAACGCTGGACCATCACGAAGCTTCCCCCAGCAAACTCCCCATCCGGGATAATTGCCACCTGACGACGTGCCTCCTGCATTTTCGGATTTTCCGTGCCGTCAATAAATCCGGTCAAATCCCGGGCATCGAGATAACGAAAACCATGGGTCTCATCCAGCAGTTCCACTTCCGACGAAATAGGCTGTAAAAAGCTGCTCAGCAAATGGAAATTCAAATCATGTCGATTCGAATGAATATGCAGCAGAATATCCCCTCCGGTCGCCGGTGCCGTGACGTCACCACTTCCCAGTGGGGTAAATTCTTCAAAATCGTCCGGACAACCCAACTCGAATTGCTGCCAGAACGCTTTCCCAAACCCCATACTCAAATGAATATCAGCACTCACATGCTGGTGGTTGAGCTTTTTCGCGATTTCCGGGAGCCCCTGGCACTGACGGATAACCTTTTCCTTGTTTCCGACCAGGTTCAACACACAGACTAAAGAAAACGGACCTGCTTCTGGTAATATGGCACTTTGTGGCGTCACCTTCATTCTCCCATGATTGTCTCGTTCTGTTTTCCGACTCATTGAAACTGCGCTCTGCCTTTGCAACATCAATGATTAGAAAATGATAATAGTCGCTTCTGAGTTAAACATATTGATCATCAACAGCCAAGACGAGATCGAATCCAAAATTGTTAACTCTCGTGAAGGCTGCGCCTCATCACTCAAATCTTCATCAAAGAGAAAACAAAAAAGCGCCTTATAAGGCGCTTTTCAATCATCAAAATACACTTTTATCAAACAGAGACAGAGTTACGCAGACATCACAGCCACTTGCAGTTTCACTGAGTTCAGTGCGTCATCTTCACACGTTTCAAATGAAGCCGGTGTATCAAGTCCTGTCGAAATTACCGGTGCAGCCAGTACCCGCCAGGCACCGTCATCCAGCTGTTCTTGTATCTTAAAGGCGATTTTCACTTCTTCGGCCGAAACTTCCAGCAATTCTGCACTGCCGAAAAACTTACGGCGCTCTCCTTCAGTGGAGCCGAAAATGACCGTTTCTTCACCTGGCAGCAGCTGTAAGGATGTCGCTACCGATTGGTGGTAACCTGCACTGGACAGTTCAAGGTTCACATTCAGCAACCAGTCTGCCATCGCCAGCGGGCTCAGTAAGGCACTAAACAGCACCACCCCTCTCCCAAAATCATTCATCTGACACTTTCTCCATAGGCTAATTGGCAAATGTATGTCTGACTCGGGAACTCCGTACCAGATAGGCCATCAGCCAGAGCGATATCAGCAGCGTCACGGCTGCCGGCCAGCTAAAGGCGCCTCTCATTAACGTCAGGTGGTACACTTGCAATACAACATCAAAGGCATATGTCATCAGCAGAATTGGTCTGCCATATCGCCATAGCCCATTCACTATTTTGTTTTTTTTATGTCGAAGTCCACTCAGCCACATTAAAACCACAGCCGGTAAACCAATTCCCATCAGCAGATAAAGATTCTGCGTATGGGGAAAAAACAGCTGAAGCAGATTGGCGCCCTGCGCCTGACTTGCTCCGGCCATTACAAACGCGCCCCAGCCTCTTGCACTGAACAGCATGCTCAGCCATAACAAGCCTGATGGTTTCAGCTGGCCATGACTGTCATAAGCATCAATCGAATACATCTGTCCTTCGCTCAGAGTTTTGAACAACGTATTTATTTTTTTCGACAATAAATGATATGGATCAATAGGCAAAGACATAGACGTTCGTTCTGCGTCATCACGCACGAATAATTTGCCTAACCTGCAATCACGATCACGATTTTACGTATACTTAACAAACAATTCGTCTGTGATGTTTTTTCCATCTGCAAACAGACAGACGATTTCCCTGAGAATTGATGATATTTCATCAACTTGATAGTCTTGGTCAGTCACATGGAAACATTCAACCGTGAATGTTCGACAGCCAAAATGTAGGAAAATTCCTACAAATCATCTCAATTTACGCTTTGAAGTATTCCGGGATAAACTGCTTACTTCACGTTATTTTCATCGTCAATGAGAACGCTATGAGCAAATCAGCTAACAGCCCGTCCCCAGAGACTCAGTCGGAAGCACTGCAAATCGCCAGAGCTACGCAAAAGCCAGGCCAAACCAAAGAGCAGACCAAGCTCATCGCCCAGGGCATCCAGAAAGGGATTGAACTCTATAAGAAACAGCAAAAAGCCAAGGCCAGGGAGAGGGACAAGTTCCGGAAGAAACAACAGAAAGAAAAAGTTGCCGCCGCCAATCACACCAATGCAGTCCGTGACGACATCGAACCGCAGATCATCGTGAAACACAGTGCGCTGCCCTGGTTGCTTTTAGCTGTGTCATGGTGCGGCTTTTTGGCCTGGCAATATTTCAGCTGATTCAGATCAATGCCACACACTTGATAATAATTAGCATTTGCATCTATACTTATCCATAAATTTTGAAAGGATAAATCTATGGAGCGGCGAGTGTTTCGAATGATCTGCCTGCTGGGATTGACCAGTATCGCTTTGCTTCACCTGGGTGAAATCTGGCTCACTGGCCCAACCCAACAAACTCATTTCCTGACTGAATGGCTGCCACTATATACCGTTTGGGGGATCCAGCTGGCACTCAGCTGGTGGCAGCCGGATCAGGAAAATTCCTAGGAATGGTGAGTCGATTTGTCTTTCCCGAATGACAGCAGCCACAATGACACCACAGCCACGGCAAGGAAGCCGGTCAGAATAATCACAGGCATCGCGGCATAACCCAATACATGCCAGATGACAGATTCCAGCGTACTCATGTTCCTTTCTCCTTATTGCCAGCCTTCAACATCTTTCATATCCGGTAACCGGTGCGCAATCCCTTTGTGGCAATCCACGCAGGTTTTATCCCCTGTTGCCAGCGCCTGAGAGTGCTGTTTTACCGCACGTTCACCCTGCTCTGAATAATCCATATAGTCAAACTGGTGGCAGTTACGGCATTCTTTTGAATCATTTTTCTTCATGCGGCTCCACTCGCGATGGGCAAGATGTCCCCGCCTTTCCTGAAACTTCTCTTCGGTGTTAATTGTCCCCATTGCAAAAGCAAACAGTTCTTTGGAAGCCTGAACTTTACGGACAATTTTATCCGTCCATTCATGAGGCACATGGCAGTCAGAACAGATCGCCCGCACCCCGGAACGGTTGGAGTAATGAATAGTGGAGCGGATTTCTTTTACAATCGGCGCATGGCAACCGGAACAAAAAGCTTCAGTGTTCGTGGCCTCCATCCCGGTGTTAAAGGCCCCCCAAAACAGCAGACCGCCCATAAAGCCCAGAAAAAGCACCACCCCTACCGCAGCCTTACTCGGCGATTTTAAACGGCACCAGAAACGTTTAATGATATTCATAACTGGCTCCGTGGTTATTTATCTTCCAGGGCGTCAACACGCTTGAAGGTGTTGTCGACCAGGGGCGTTGCATCCGCCTGCGGCACATGGCATTGCAGACAGAAATACCGGCTGGGAGATACATCAGACAGCACCTGCCCCTGACGCGGCGAACGATAATGGGTCACACTGATTTTGGTCGCCCCCATTTCATTGGCATATTTCCAGCTGTGGCAGGACAAGCATTTATTCGCATTCAGCGAGACTTCGTAATTCCGTATCGTATGCGGAATCAAAGGCGGCTGATACACGTAGTCGCTGTCAATAGGCTTGCCATCCTTCGGATAGTTTTTCCAGCTTTCCCCGGGGAAAGTATCTTTAATCTCTGTCTGCCCCCGCAGCGAATGCAGGCCGCCATTGCCGCCCACCAGCTCATCATTTGTGTCAGTAGCGGCATGGGCAGCACCCAAGGCAAGCAACAGGACCATCAGCCCGCCAGTCAATTTGTTCGCAATCTTCATGAGCAGCTCCATTTACGCCTTGGTAATCTTGATCGGGCATTTTTTGTAGTCGGTCTGTTTCGACAACGGATCCGTTGCATCCAGCACCAGCTTATTAATCAGAACCCTGGCATCGAAGAAAGGCACAAAGACCAGTCCTGCCGGCGGTCTGTTCCGGCCCCGGGTATCCACCCGACAGCGAACTTCACCGCGGCGAGACGTCAGCAGGACTTCATCTCCCCGGCGAATGTTGCGCTTCCGCGCATCATCAGGATGCATGTAACACACCGCATCCGGAACTGCTTTATAAAGCTCTGGAACACGACGGGTCATGGTGCCGGTATGCCAGTGCTCCAGCACCCGGCCGGTACAGAGCCACATGTCGTATTCTTCATCCGGTACTTCCGGCGGCTGTTCATATGGGGCAAAAATGATGTTCGCTTTACCGTCCGGCTGTCCGTAGAAATAGAAACCTTTCCCTTCAGGTACATAAGGGTCAGAGCCCTCGGCATACCGCCAGCGGGTTTCTTTCCCGTCCACCACCGGCCAGCGTAAACCACGGGCGTTGTGATAATCATCGTATGGTGCCAGATCATGACCATGACCGCGGCCAAAGCTGGCATATTCCTCAAACAGACCCTTCTGCACATAATAACCCTGTGCTTTGGCGTCATCATTCAGTGCCTGAGCTTGCTCCAGCGGGAACTGATCTACCTGGCCGTTACGGAATAACACGTCGTACATGGTTTTGCCTTTGTATTCCGGCATTTTTGCCAGCAGTGCTTCGTCCCAGACCTCTTCGATTTTGAAACGTTTGCTGAACTCCATGATCTGCCACAGATCCGATTTGGCGTCTCCGGGCGCTGCAACCTGCTGGTACCAGGCCTGTGTCCGGCGTTCTGCATTCCCGTAGGCACCTTCTTTCTCAACCCACATCGCCGTTGGCAGAACCAGGTCGGCCGACTGCGCAGTTGCGGTCGGGTACGGGTCAGAGCAGACAATAAAGTTCTCCGGATTGCGATAGCCGGGCAACCGCTCCTGATTGATGTTCGGGCCCGCCTGCATATTGTTGTTACACATCACCCAGTACGCGTTCAGAACGCCGTCATGAAGCATGCGATCCTGAAGCACGGCATGGAATCCGGGCTTCGGCGGGATGGTCCCTTCCGGCAGCTTCCAGATTTTCTCTGCGATGGCACGGTGTTTCGGATTCATCACTACCAGATCCGCCGGTAAACGGTGCGCAAAGGTACCAACTTCCCGTGCGGTTCCGCAGGCTGAAGGCTGGCCGGTCAGTGAAAACGGGCTGTTCCCCGGCTGTGAGATTTTTCCGGTCAGCAGGTGGATGTTGTAAACCAGATTATTCATCCATACCCCGCGGGTATGCTGGTTCATCCCCATGGTCCACAGTGACATCACTTTCACATTCGGATCGGCGTAATATTTCGCCAGCTCCAGAAGCTTGTCTTTCTCCACACCGGACAATTCAATCGTTTTCTCCAGCGTGTATTCCGCGACAGAGGCCTTATATTCCTCAAACGTCATGTCATGCATGGCACCTGAGTTCGGATTCGCTGCCGCCTTCTGCCGCGGATCTTCGTCGCGCAGCCCGTAACCGATATCCGTGTCGGCGCGTTTAAAGTGAGTATGCTTGTTGACGAAATCCCAGTTCACCGCGTCGTTTTCGATAATGTAGTTCGCGATAAAGTTTGCAATCGCCAGATCGGACTGCGGATGGAAGATCATACCGTTATCCGCCAGCTCAAAAGAGCGGTGATAGTAAGTCGACAGCACGTTCACCTTCACATGGGGATAGCTCAGACGCCTGTCGGTAATCCGGGTCCACAATATCGGGTGCATCTCCGCCATGTTCGAGCCCCAGAGGACAAAGGCATCCGCATGTTCAAAGTCGTCATAACACCCCATCGGTTCGTCCATATTGAACGCCCGCATGAAGCCCACCACCGCCGAAGCCATACAGTGGCGAGCATTGGGATCGATGTTGTTGGAACGGAAGCCCGCCTTCATCATCTTGGAGGCCGCATAGCCTTCCATCACCGTCCACTGTCCTGAACCGAACATCCCGACACTGGTTGGCCCTTTGGCTTTCAGGGCTGCTTTCCATTTTTCAGCCATAATATCGAAGGCCTGATCCCAGCTGACTGGCTGGAAATCACCGTCTTTGTGGTATTGGCCATCTTTCATGCGCAGCAAAGGTGTGGTTAAACGGTCGGCGCCATACATGATTTTTGACAGGAAATAGCCTTTGATACAGTTCAGGCCGCGGTTGACTTCAGCTTCAGGATCGGCCTGCGTCGCAATCACCTTGCCCTGCTGCGTCCCCACCAGCACCGAGCAGCCCGTCCCGCAAAAACGGCAGGGGGCTTTGTCCCAGTGGATCTTGGTTTCATCCGAACTGACAATCAGGTTGGTTGCCGAGGCCGGTAAGGTAATGCCGGCCACTGCTGCGGCCGAAGCTGCCGCGTTTGCTTTCACAAACGCCCTTCTGGTCATTTTCATGGTGTATCCTCAAAGTCAGGTCCCTGCTGCTCAACCTGGTGAAACACCAGAAAGGTCGTCAGCACATGATCAAATGCTTGAATGACATCAATAATGTCGGTTACTTCTCTGTGATTTGCGGTTTCCAGTACTACCACCAGCTTGCCTGCCGGGCTTTCCCCGTAAACTTCAGCCTGCGGTATGGCATTGATCCGGGTTTTCACCCGGGCCAGGCCTTCTGGTTTCACGTGCACAACCAGGCTGGAAATATGGACCTCTCCGGAAGGTGCCGACGGTGATTTCTGAAAACGCGGATCCGCGTCTTGTCTGAATTGCTTCATCATCTGTTATTCCACCTGGCTTTCTGGGTGATAGTTGTCTGAATGATGGTTTTCTGCATGAAGGCTGTCTGAGTGAATCTGGATGGCCTGAGCCGGGCACACGGAAACGCAGGCCCCGCAGCCGGTACAATCCACAGCACTGACCACAGGCTGAGCCACTTTGCCCTGCTGTAATACAAAACGAATCGCCACCGGCTCACACTGCTCTCCGCAAGACCGGCACTCCACCCCGTTGAATGCCAGACAGGTCTCAGAGATTTCAGCACTTACCTGCCAGGGCGCTTCTGCCTGCGGGCGAAACAACGGCTCCGGGCACACCTCAGCACACTGATAGCAAAACGTGCATTCTCCGCGCTGAAAATCAACCTGAGGAAAACCGCCGTCACCCTGGACAATAATGCTGGTCTCGCAGGCTTTCTGGCACGCCTGGCAGCGTGTGCACTGTTCCGTGAACACCTTGTCTTCTGTCATCCAGGGAAGCCGGGGGGCTTGCGGCGCGTTCCCCCGCCTCAGCCAGAAACGTCGAGCTAAATCAGCCATAGATTCATCACAGCAGTTATTCCGTTTTGCCTGACCGGGGTATGCAAAACATGATGGTCAAAGTATAGACTCAGTTTAAAAAGGGTTATTGGTAGCAGAATATACCTCTAAGGGGGTAATTCGGGGGTAAGCTTGTTTGAGATCAAGAAAGTACATTGTCAGCCTTCACAAAATGACTGACATCGGCGAAAACAGGGCGTCGGGGATTCAGCAGAAAGGAGCCGGGGTGTACCGAAAGACAACAACGAAAGCCGCCTTGAAAAGTGCCGGTGCTGGCAGCGTCACCGGGGTTATTGCCCGCGTGATGCTCGCGATTGTGCTGCTGTCGCTTCTGACAACAGGCGCCACCATGCTGGCTGTCAATGCCAGTCGATATGATGCAGAAATGGTGAATCTGGCCGGGTCACTGCGGATGCAGAGTTACCGGCTTGCTTTTCAGTTGGCCCAGGACGGCCAAGCCCGTGAAACTGACATTGCCCATTTCAGCCAGACGCTGAATGCACCAGCCATGACCTCACTGAGAAGCCTGACGACACCGGATAATCTGCTGCAAAGCTATCAGAACCTGCTGGATGACTGGCGCCGGATCAGTCCACAGCTGACCGGTGCTACCCCGGATTACTTTGTTCATCAGGTGCCCGAGTTTGTTGATCGCATTGATCACTTTGTCTATGAATTGCAGGCTTTTTCTCAGCAAAAACTGCACATCATGGCCGCAATTTCCGGTCTGGGGCTGGGGATAATCCTGATGCTGGCATTATTTGCCATTCACTACAGCCGACGCCGTATTGTGCCGCCACTGCAGAGCTTGCTTGCCGCCAGCCAACAGGTTCAGGCCCGTCATTTCTCGGTCCGGGTTGATGAAAACAGCCAGAATGAGCTGGGAACCCTGGCCCGGGCTTTCAATCATATGGCACAAGAGCTGGGACAGAGCTACCGGGCGCTGGAAACCACAGTCGAAGAGAAAACCCATCGTCTGAAAGAAGCCAATAATGCCCTGAAAACCTTGTACGATTGCGCGCAGTTGCTGTCCGTAAACCGGATTCAGGCCAGACATTTCAGTCAGATTCTGGACAGACTGATCCAGCTCGAAGGCTTTGCCGTCATCCGGCTGGTTGTCGAAGAGGGCCACGGGATTCGCACTGAATTTCAGGCAGGCAAGCCCGACGACAGCCAGAGCTGGCATCAGCATGCGCTCAAACAGGAAGACCAGCATCTGGGAACCCTCTGGTGGCAACACACCCTGCCCTGTCCGGATCCGGCGCTGATCATCAGTGTCGGCCATTTGCTCAGCCGGGCGCTGTACGCCCACCAGACGCAGACACAGAGCGACCAGTTACTCCTGATGGAGGAAAGGGCCACCATTGCCCGTGAACTGCATGATTCACTGGCACAGGCCCTGTCCTATCTGAAAATTCAGCTGACACTGCTCAAGCGTCAGCTGGCCACATCCCCGGACGCCGCAAACAACATTATTGATGATCTCGAACAGGGGCTGTCTCAGGCTTACCGTCAGCTTCGTGAGCTGCTGAATACATTTCGTCTGTCGATTAAACCCGGCAAGCTCAGCGACGCCTTAAATGACATGCTGGCACCGCTCCGGAATCAGACCACAGCGACCATTCTGCTGCATAATCAGCTGCCCTCCCTGCAACTGACGGCGCCACAGCACATTCACCTGATTCAGCTGACACGGGAGGCTGTGCTCAATGCCATCAAGCATGCAAAAGCGACAACCATCACGGTCGACTGTATCCCGCAGGGCGATCAGGTGCTGGTCGAGATCTGTGATGATGGTCAGGGATTCGATCCGGATCAGAGCAAAACATCCCACTATGGGATGTCGATCATGAACGAGCGGGCAGAAAGTCTCGGCGGAAAACTGACCATCCTCAGCGCCGCCGGTCAGGGCTGCCGCGTTCAACTGAAATTCGCCTTACAAAGTACAGGATAACCATGATGCACAACCCACCGGCCCACCGGATCGTCATTGTTGATGATCATCCTCTGATGCGACGCGGCCTCAGTCAGTTACTGGAACTGGAGCCAGATTTCGAGCTTGCCGGGGAAGCCAGCAATGGTTATCAGGCACTGGATATAGCCCTGGAACAAGAACCGGATCTGATATTACTGGATCTCAACATGAAAGGGCTGTCCGGCCTCGACACCTTACGCGCTCTGCGCGAACAGGGCTGTCAGGCAATCGTGGTCATCCTGACGGTTTCCGACAACCCAAACGACATCCGGACCTTGCTGGAGGCCGGTGCAGACGGATATTTACTGAAGGATACCGAACCGGAACAATTGCTGGCGCTGCTTCAGCAGGCGCTGACCGGACAGCAGGTATTCAGCGAGCAGGTCAGGCAATATCTGGAAAACAACACTCAGGCCGACGATCCGCTGCAGGAACTCACCGGCAGGGAGAGAGAAATTCTTCATCTGGTTGCCCAGGGCAAACGAAATAAAGACATCGCCATGCTACTTTTCATTTCAGAAGCCACAGTGAAGGTCCATATCAAAAGCCTGCTCAAAAAACTGGAGGTGGGGTCACGCACAGCTGCCACAGTCATTTATCTGCAAACGCAGGAGAAATAGCTCCGGCACTCAGGCCTGCTTCGGTGGCGGATACACAGGCTTTCCCATTGCGTCGCTTTCTCATTCCCGTTATAAAAGGGGCTTGTTTCAAAACAACTGCCATGCACAAAACAGGTTAGATTATGAGCACCATTGCCTACGGGATCAAAAACTGCGATACCATCAAAAAAATGAAGAAGTGGCTCGATGCCCAGAGCGTTGAATACCGCTTCCATGACTACCGTGTTGACGGCCTGGATCGCACTCTTCTTGAGTCTTTTGAAGCCGAACTGGGCTGGGAAGCCATGCTGAACAAGCGCGGCACCACTTTCCGTCAGTTGACCGATGAGCAGAAAAACAACCTGGACCGGGAGAATGCCCTGGCACTGATGCTGGAATATCCGGCGATGATCAAACGCCCGCTGCTGGTCCACAACAAAACCTGCCACCTCGGCTTTAAGCCTGAGCAATATCAGGCCATTTTCGCGTAACTGCCCATATTTACTTTTCCCAACCCAAAGAACACAGAAGGAAACACGGATGTCAGACAGCCCAGTGATCGCCCTGACCAAAGACCTTATCAGCCGAGCCTCAGTCACCCCGGAAGACGAAGGGTGTCAGGATGTCATGATCGCCCGACTGGAAAAACTGGGCTTTCAGATAGAGAGCATGGTGTTTGAAGACACCACCAACCTCTGGGCTCGCCGGGGTACAGAAGCCCCGCTGTTTGTCTTTGCCGGTCATACTGACGTCGTTCCTGCCGGTCCGGCTGAACAGTGGCATACACCGCCTTTTGAACCCACCATTATCGACGGTTATCTGCACGGCCGCGGTGCTGCGGATATGAAAGGCTCACTGGCCTGTATGATCGTATCGATTGAACGTTTTCTGGCCGAGCACCCTGACCATCAGGGCTCCATTGCGTTGCTGATCACTTCCGACGAAGAAGGGCCGTTTATCAACGGAACCACCCGTGTTGTTGATACCCTTGAAGCCCGCAACGAAAAAATCGACATGTGTATTGTCGGTGAACCGTCCAGTACCCATGAAGTGGGTGATGTGGTGAAAAATGGCCGCCGTGGTTCAATCACCGGTGATCTCGTCGTGAAAGGTGTTCAAGGGCATGTTGCCTACCCACACCTGGCTGACAACCCGGTTCACAGAGCTATGCCTGCGCTGGCAGAACTGGCGACTACGGTCTGGGATCACGGCAACGATTATTTTCCGCCAACTAGTTTCCAGATTGCCAATATGGCAGCAGGCACCGGCGCATCCAATGTAATCCCCGGAGAACTCAAGGTTCAGTTTAACCTGCGTTTCAGCACGGAGCTGACCAACGAAGACATCCAGCGCAAAATACACTCCGTGCTGGATGCTCATGGTCTGGAATATGATCTGGCCTGGACCTTCAACGGCCAGCCGTTCCTGACGGACAAGGGCACCCTGCTGGAAGCCGTCGTCCGTGCGATTGAAGAAGTGAACCATCAGCGTCCGGAGCTGCTGACCACCGGCGGCACCTCTGATGGCCGTTTCATTGCCCGCACCGGTGCGCAGGTGGTTGAACTGGGTCCTGTGAACGCGACCATTCACAAGGTCAACGAATGCGTGAAGATTGCCGATCTGGAAAAATTGACCGACATGTACCAGAAAGTACTGGAAAACACGCTGGTATGACTCTCAGCCTGCCCCATTTAACGCTGGCGCAACTCACCGGGCTGGATGAAAGCCATCTCTGTGAGTATCAGGGACGCCAGATTCACGCTGGTATTCAGGATGCACTGGCCGCCTTGCAAGAGGCGGCCGCTCAGGCTGGATTTGATCTGAAACTGGCCAGTGCATTTCGCTCCTTTGACCGTCAGCTGCTGATCTGGAACAGCAAGTTCAACGGCCTGCGACCCATTCTGGACAACAACAGTCAGCCGCTTAATCCGGCCTGTCTGTCTGAACTGGAAAAGATCCACGCCATTTTACGCTGGTCTGCCCTGCCCGGTGCCAGCCGCCACCACTGGGGCACCGATCTGGATGTCTACGCAGCCAACTGCCTGCCTCAGGGAGAATCGCTGCAACTGGAACCCTGGGAATATCTTGACGGCGGACATCAGGCCGGATTCAACAACTGGCTGACAGCGCATATGAACCGTTTCGGATTTTACCGCCCTTATGCCGCTGACTTAGGCGGGGTCGCCATTGAACCCTGGCACATCAGCTATTTTCCACTCAGCAGTCAGCTCAGAACTCAGCTGACGCCAAGCCAGCTTGCCACTGTCATTGCCGATCAACCTGTTGCAGGAAAATCGCATATTCTGGCAAACCTTGATACGCTTTATAGTAAGTACATCAACAACATCTGTGAGGTCTGATATGGACTGGCTGCTCAATCCCTGGGTCATCACCATCATCATCGTGAGTGTTGTGGTCAGTAACATTGCGGCCATTAAATACACGGCCAATATGAAATTTGGCCATCACGACAAAACCAGCGAGTTACTGAAAAAACAGCAGGAAGTAGAAAACCTGACCCACAAAGATCACGCCGCTGAAAATGAAGAAAAAAAATAGCCGGTTTCAAAAACCGGCTATGGCTGTTTTGTGGCTGAATCATCAGCTCCGGCAGAGGTAATCTGCCTGACCAACCCATTTGTAACTGGTCAGTTCTTCCAGCCCCATCGGTCCGCGGGCATGTAACTTCTGAGTCGACACCGCAACTTCAGCGCCCAGACCAAACTGCGCCCCATCCGTAAAACGGGTGGATGCATTGACGTAGACCGCCGCTGAACCCGCTGCATTAATAAACCGCTCCGCAGACATCAGGTCATTGGTCAGAATCGCATCTGAATGGCTGGCATTGTGCGCGTGCATATGCTGAATCGCCGCGTCGACATCCGGAACAATTTTCACCCCCAGCGTATAACTCAGCCATTCAGTATCAAAGTCGCCTTCCTGAGCTGCACACACCTGATCGGCGTGATCTTTCAGCAAAGTCATTGCCTGCGCTTCTGCAACCAGTGTGACCTTGTTCTGATTCATCCGCTCTGCCAGTTTCGGCAAAAACTCCGCGGCTACCGCTTCATGCACCAGCAGCGTATCCAGCGCATTACAGGCTGACGGACGCTGAACTTTTGCATTTTCAACCACATCCAGTGCACGGATCAGATCCGCAGACTGATCCACAAAAGTATGACTGATTCCAAAGCCGCCGATAATGACAGGAATCGTGCTCTTTTCCTTACACATCTTGTGCAGACCGGCACCACCACGCGGAATGATCATATCGACATACTGATCCATCGTCAGCAGCTCAGACACCAGTTCACGGTCAGGCTTGGCAATGTACTGCACCGCCGCTGCCGGTAAACCGGCCTTTTCCAGTGCCTGTTGAATGACGCTCACCAGCGCCATATTAGAATGGAAGGTTTCACGACCGCCGCGCAGAATACTGGCGTTACCAGTTTTCAGACAAAGCGCTGCAATATCAATGGTCACATTCGGGCGCGCTTCATAAATCACACCGACAACACCCAGCGGAACCCGGCGACGACTCAGGCGCATGCCATTTTCCAGCACCCGGGAGTCCAGTTCAGCACCCACAGGATCCGGCAATCCAATCACGTTCCGGACATCACCGGCAATTGCCGCCAGACGCGGTGCATTCAGCATCAGACGATCCAGTAACGCTTCTGACATCCCGCTTTCCCTCGCAGCTGCCAGATCTTTTTCATTGGCAGCCAGGATTTCAGCCTGACGGGCTTCCAGTTCATCCGCAATAAAAGCCAGTGCCTGGTTTTTCTGTGCGGTCGCTGTTGTCGCCAGTGTAAAAGCAGCCTGTTTTGCTGCTTGTCCCATTGCTTGCAATTCCACCCTGTTTCCCTCTCGGTCCGTATGATTGTGCTGTTGTATTAGATGAGTACCAGATCGTCCCGGTGGACAGCAACCGGACCGTACTCATAGCCCAGCACTTTATGAATATCCTGACTGTGTTTTCCGGCAATTTTCGCAATATCCTGGCTGGAATAGCGACTGATCCCGCGGGCCAGCAAAATTCCGTCGGCACTGTATATCCGCGCCACTTCACCCCGCTCAAACTGGCCTTTGACCTCAGTGATCCCTTTCGCCAGCAGACTGCTGCCACGCTGAGTCACCGCCATCGCGGCACCGGCATCAACAATGATATCCCCGGCTGGTGGCGGTCCCGCGAGGATCCAGCGCTTCCGGCTTTCCAGTGGTGATTCCAGCGGCAGGAACCGGGTTCCGACCTGCTCACCATTGACAATACCGGCAATCACTTCCGGACGGCTGCCCGCAGCAATAATGACTTCAATTCCGGCACGACGTGCAACATCCGCGGCCTGCAACTTCGTCGCCATCCCGCCGGTTCCGAGACCACCGACGCTGCCACCCGCCAGCTTCCGCAGGGTTTCATCAATAGTATGTACTTCCCGGATCAGTTCCGCATCCGGATTGCTGCGCGGATCCGCAGTGAAAAGTCCGGGCTGGTCTGTCAGCAACAATAGCTTGTCTGCTCCGGCCAGGATCCCGACCAACGCAGATAGATTGTCATTATCGCCGACTTTAATTTCCGTGGTGGCGACAGCATCATTCTCATTCACCACCGGAATAATATCGTTCTCAAGCAGTGCCAGCAGCATATCGCGGGCATTCAGATAACGTTCTCTGTCGTTCAGGTCGGCACGGGTCAGCAACATCTGGCCCACATGCAGTCCGTAAATACTGAACAGCTTTTCCCACTCCTGGATCAGACGACTCTGACCCACGGCAGCCAGCAATTGTTTGCTGGCCATGGTTTTCGGCAGTTCCGGGTAACCTAAATGCTCGCGACCTGCGGCAATGGCACCGGAGGTCACAATCACCACCTGATGACCCTGTCGGCGAAGATGGGCGCACTGCCGGACCAGTTCAACCATATGTGCACGGTCGAGTCTCAGTGTGCCCCCCGTCAGAACGCTGGTTCCCAACTTCACAACGATGGTCTGTGATGCAGTCTCAGCTGCATGATGAGCCTGGTGCTCACTTGCTTGTAATTTGTGATTGTCTGCCATGAAGAAAACTAAAGGATGCTGAAGAATGGCATTTGTTTTATCAACCCCGACCGTAAAGCACAAGAAAAATGCGTCTGAGTCGACGCATTTTCTATTTTTTCAGGATTTCATGTGGAAATCAGGCCGAAACGGATAAAGTCGGTGCTGACAGATCCGGGGCCGGATGAATCGGGAGGTCGTATTCCTGTTCCAGTAACGTACTGAGCTTGTGGTAAAAATCTTCCAGTGTCTGTTGTACCGGCTCCAGATGTTTTGCCGGCACCTTATCTTCCAGCCAATCACCATGAATATCATAGCGGCCGAAGTAGTAATGGTACTGGAACCCGCCCTCACTTTGGGTCAGTTCCAGCCACCATCCCCAGAACTCACGCTCTTCCGGTGCTTTTTTGGCATTAATGCAGCTGGCTAAGCAATCGAAGAAAAAGTGTCCTTCAGATGACTGTTGCTGACGCAGGTAAGGACCAAGTGCGGTCAGCTTGGTCATCAGACGGCCATGGGAAGGAAAAGTGACTTGTGTTGGCATAGGTCCATCCTTAGTCTGGTATTCAACAAAAAGCGCTAAGGGTCTGTTGACCCTACTTGTTTCCCCTATCGCTATCATTTAACACACAGCGACAGAGAAATGGCAACATTTTATTTACATCCTCAGACCAGATCATCGAGCCGTCACAGCTTATCCTTCAGCCACTCGACAACCTGGGTCATGGCTCTGTGATAACCGTCGTGAAGCGGCGCGGCCGGCAGGCTGACCGCTTTCCCGCCCCGGCTGGACATTGCAATCAGCTGATTATCCATGTCGGTGCTGACCGGATCGTCTTTCAGGTTGACACCCAGCATCGGAATATCAACTTTCCTGCGCCCGAGCAGCCCCTGCTGCTTCAGCGACCAGGCCGTCATATGGGAAACCAGACTTGCTTTAGACACGCCGTTTTTACCCATGCGCGAAGCAAACATATCCAGATACATGCGCGGCATACTGTTCAGCAGCTTGGGCTGGGACAGGAAACTATGAATAATTCCGCCAAGGCTGATACAGGTTTTCAGCCGGGTCGGCTCAACGAACCCCAGCCGGATTGCAGCATTCCCGCCAAACCGGATACCAAGCATTGCGACCCGGTGGTGATCAACCCAGGGGACGTCCCTGACCTGTTGCAGCAATGCCTGATGCAGCTGACTGGTATCTTCGGTGAGTGTCCATGCTGCACTGTGGCCAACCGACGGCATGTCCAGTGTGATCATGGCATAACCCGCTGGTCCCAGATATTGCTGATACAGCGGCCAGAGTTCCGTCTGGAGTGTATCCAGGCCGCCGCTGACAATCACGGTCGGTAACAGCTGATCGGTACGCGGCAAGTGGATAAAGGCCTGGAATGTTTTTCCCTGATAAGACACATCAATCGTTTTGACCTGATGCGGCATCAGTTCCATGGCATCTTTATAAGTGACGGTCGCCTGCAGCTCAGCCTGGGCAGCCAGCTCATCCCCTTTGAGATGCGGATAAGCTGCGATGCTGTAATGAGTACTGGCTTTCAGCATCATCTCGGCCGCTTTTTCCTTATTGCCTTTGTCCAGATGTTCACGGCTGAGACGCTGGTACTGACTCCCCAGTTGTGACCATTCATAAACCCAGTTCCCGGGCTTATATCCAATCACGGTATCTAGCAGTTCATCATTGGTCCGCTTTGCTTTCGCGGTGGCAATTCTGGCAAAGATCCCTTCCATTTCAATGGGATCGACTCCCTGCCAAATCCAGAGCGGACGGCGTAAGACCCGATACCAACCAGCAACGGTATCGCCGTCAAGCGCATTGTGAACTTCTGTAGATGAGGCATGGGCCAGCCTGACCAGACTGGAGGTTTCTTTGGTCGTTTGACGTGGTGCGAACAGTTTTTCAGACAGGTTCACCTTGGAAGGCTCAGACACTATTGACTCCTGCGTGTGGAAGGTTCAAAACCCGTTTTACTTTCAATCTGGCTTCATTGTATATGTTTTCGGGATAATTACCCCAAACACGGCACACAAAAAAGGAGCCTGAAGGCTCCTTTTCAAATTTATTTTCAACCGGGCTGGATCATGAGCGCTTGGAAATCGGCTCAACAAAAGTGACAGCCATATCCCATGGTTGTTCAATCCAGGTATCCTGCTCAATATCAACCACATAATCATCAACCAGATGTTTACCGGCTGGCTTGGCGCAGACCGTCACAAATTTTGCTTTCGGATACATAGCACGAATCATTTCCGCGGTGCCGCCTGTATCAACCAGATCGTCCACAATAATGAATCCTTCACCATCACCGTCGGCTTTCTTCAGTACTTTCATGTCACGCTGGTGGTCATGGTCGTAGCTGGAAATACAAACGGTATCGACATAACGAATACCCAGTTCGCGAGCAAGAATTGCAGCCGGCACCAGGCCACCACGGCTCACTGCGATAATCCCCTGCCACTGATCCGCCGGCAGCAGTTTTTCCGCCAGTTGGCGCGTGTAGCTTTGCATGTTATCCCAGGTGATGACGAACTTTTTAGTCATATCCGATGAACCTCTAAATCAGCGAATCAATACCGCTGGTCAATAAAACAAATTATAAAAAGACGATTTTAGCTGTGAACAGTGCGGCAATGACCCAAACACTGACATTCACATCCCGGCCTTTACCACTCAGCAGTTTCACCGCTGCATAAGTGATAAAGCCCAGCGCAATACCTTCCGCAATGGAGTATGTTAACGGCATGAGCAGGCAGACCACAACTACAGGTGCAGCTTCTGTTAAGTCACGCCAGTCGATTCCCGCCAGGCCGGAGACCATTAAAATGGCCACATAAAACAACGCACCAGCGGTCGCATAAGCCGGAACCATCCCTGCCAATGGGGCAAAAAACAGAGCCAGCAGGAACATGATACCCACTGTAACCGCCGTCAGACCTGTCCGGCCACCCGCAGCGACACCGGCCACACTCTCAACATAAGAGGTCGTATTGGATGTGCCCAGCAGAGCACCCACAGATGTCGCCGTACTGTCGGCCAGCAAAGCACGGCCCAGACGCGGCATTTTGCCATCTTTATCAACCATTCCTGCTTTCGTGGTGGCTCCGACCAGAGTCCCAGCCGTATCAAACAGGTCAACAAACAGGAAAGCAAACACGATTGAGATCAGCCCGACATCCATGGCACCACTGATATCCAGTTGCATAAATGTTGGCGCAATACTCGGTGGCGCAGACACAATGCCGTTGTAATGAACATCACCAAACGCAATGCCCAAACCGGTCACGATCAGGATCGCCACCAGCACAGCCGCTTTCATTCCCCGGTGAACCAGACCGATGGTCAACATGAAGCCCAGCGCAGCCATTACCGCCGGGAAGCTGGTCAAATCACCAACGTGCACCAGGGTCGCCGGGTTATCAACCACAATGCCAGCGCTTTGCAGCGCAATAAAGGCCAGGAATAAACCGATACCAGCAGTGATGCCTGTTCTCAGTGACAGCGGTATCGCATGGATCAGCCACTCCCGAACTTTCAGCAAGCTGAGCAAGATGAAACATAAACCGGAGAAAAACACAGCAGCCAGGGCAACCTGCCAGGTGTGGCCCATACCAAGGACAACTGAATATGTAAAGAAGGCATTCAGACCCATGCCAGGTGCCTGAGCAACCGGGTAGTTGGCGACAAGCCCCATCATGAAACAGCCGATCATCGCAGCCAGACATGTTGCAACAAAAACCGCGCCTTTATCCATCCCCGTCGCGGCCAGCATTGATGGGTTGACAAAGATGATGTAGGCCATGGTCAAAAAGGTCGTTACCCCTGCCAGCACTTCAGTACGAACATTCGTACCGTTTTCTTCTAACTTAAACAGTTTCTCAAGCATTGTTCTCTGGTCCTTGGAGAAAAGTATCTGTTCAGACTGAACGCTAAAATTTTATACCTCAAAAAGGGAAACGTTTGCGTCACAGCCATTTTTGGGGGGCGATTATAGGCTTATCACTAATAAATTACCAGACTCATCAAGAATACACGCCTGACCGCAAATAATGCGTAAATTTTCTTCGGCAAAAATTACTGAAAATTAAAAACAATTAAAAATCATAATTTTAAATAGATACCAAGGTGTATGTCTTTTAACCGAATTTATTTTTTGCTTTCAAGGCAAACGCTTAAATCAGAAAAAAGAGTGCCTGCTTTGGCTGGCTCATCAGAATGTAATCGTATACATGCTTTTTTATCCAATCTCTCAATGAGAAAGAATGAATGAAACTTCATGAATAAAAAAACAGAAATAAAAAAACGCCACCCGATCCTGGGTGGCGCCAAAACTAATCTCACTGGCGAGAGCAACAATCAAAATTGCTACCAAACCGCTGTATACAGTCTTGAAAGTTAGGGGGTGAATATCAACCTCGCACCGCCTCAGCGCTGCGAGTCAATCAGGCAGATAGCCAGACAGAAACAAAGCTGGCTTGAATTTACTTAGTAACCAAACGCACTTGGATAGTTGAAAGAACCACCGAAAATGCCTTTCTTGTTCCAAAATTTAGCTGTGGATTCATATACTTTCATGACAACGACTTCCTCAATTACTTATGCTGCTTTGAGGTTGCAAACAAAGCAGAGCTGATTGATCTCGGTTCCCTGGAGTCCGCGCACATACCTTTTCCCTGTGCTGACTATCGTTCTTGCAACTTGGTCACAGGATAACCAAAAGGTAATTTAATTACAATATTAATTTTAACTAGATCACACTTTTCCTGGATCAACACCACAAAACTCACCCTTGTGAAAGTATTTTTCTTACAACACAAGTGTTAGCAAACGCATAAAAATTAAGAAATGAGACTAAAGTTGCATATATAGTCGCCAAATAAGAATACAACATGACTCATGCTCATTTGCCATGAGTGCAAACAAGGAAGGCAGCGCTATGACAATACTTCACCACCTACGTTCTTTATCGATCAGCAGCCGACTCTACCTGCTTGGCTTTATCATCACGCTCCTCACACTCTTCCCGCTGATGACATTTGTATCTGGTTACCAGGATTCACTCTTGGATCAAAAGCGAGATAAGACGCGGAATCTGGTTGAAAGTGCCCACAGCCTGCTGAACTTCTACTATCAGCAGGAAAAAACCGGAAATCTGAACCGCGAAACAGCTCAGCAGCTTGCAAGGCAAGCAATTGCCAGCCTGAGATATGAGAAAAATGACTACTTCTGGATTAACGACAGCCATCCCCGCATGATCATGCACCCCTTCAAGCCAGAACTCGATGGTAAAGATCTGTCTCAGTTTCAGGATCCCATCGGGAACAAGCTTTTCGTCAACATGGCTGAAATTGTTCAGCGTCAGGGGGAAGGCTTTGTCGACTATCAATGGGAAAAACCCGGACATGCCCAACCTGTCGACAAAATTTCTTTCGTGAAAGGCTTCAGCCCCTGGGGGTGGATCATCGGTTCGGGAATCTATGTCGATGACGTGGCAGCTCAATTCTATGCCGAGCTGAAACGCCTTGGTCTGATTATTGGCGGCTCCTTGATCCTCATGCTCATTCTGGCCAGAGCCATCGGCCGGACCATCACCGCCCCCTGTGAATCAACGCTGAAAGCCATGCAGGACATCTCTCGGGGAGAAGGCGATCTGACCCGCCGCCTGCCCGTTCAGGGCAATGATGAATTAAGTAAAATTGCCACGGCTTACAACCAGTTTGCAGACAAGATCAGCGAAATGCTGAGAGCCGTCTCGCCCGTCAGTGAACACATCAGCGCGGCAGCCAGTCAGCTTAATGTCGTCGCCAATACCACAGCAGAAAGTGCAGGTCAGGCGCATCAGCGTGTTGATTCAGTCGCGTCAGCAATGACTGAGTTGCATTCAAGCAATCAGGAAGTCGCCCGCTCGGCGACGAACGCCGCAGAAGCCGCAACGGAAGCACAGACTCACAGCGATCAGGGACTGGACGTTGTCTCACGCTCCAGTGAGGAAATGCGTGCGCTGCTGGCACTGCTCGACGAAACCAATGAAAGTGCCAAGGCGCTGGCAGAAGATTCAGAAACCATTGGCGCCGTCCTTGATGTCATCCGCAATATTGCCGAGCAAACCAACCTGCTGGCCCTGAACGCCGCGATTGAAGCAGCTCGGGCCGGTGAGCAGGGTCGTGGCTTTGCGGTCGTCGCGGATGAAGTCCGCACCCTGGCGACCCGGACCCAAAGCAGTACCAATGAAATTGAAACCATTATCACCCGCCTGCAAAACCGCTCTGCCGATGTCAGCCGCGCCCTGGTTCAAACCCGGGAACAATCAGTCAGTACCGTTGAACATTCAGGGGAAGTCGCTCAGGCGCTGGCAGCCATCAGTCAGCAAATCAACACCATCCGGGATTTAAACCAGCATATCGCTGACGCCAGCCAGCAGCAGACAGATGCCGCAGAAGCCATCAACATGAGTCTGGCAGAACTGAGTGAGCACAGTCATCACCATGTTGCACAGGGAGAACAAATCGCCGCAGCGAGTGAGCAGTTACTCTCCAGTGGCCGCCATCTGAATGAGCAAATCTCTCAGTTCAAAATTTAGGAAAAATGGCAAGCACCCTTCAGCTGTTGTAATATATTCAGCTGCCTGATCTGGAAATAAACCGAAGGATAGCCCAGAACAGGCAGTATGAATGACAGTTTATTAGGGAGAGTTCCGTGTCTGAAATCAGCCAACTTTCGCCACAAATCGTGTGGCAATTCTTTGATCAAATCTGCGCCATCCCTCATCCATCCAAGCATGAAGAAGCGCTGGCCCAGCACATCATTCATTTTGCTAAAAGCGAAGGTCTGGAAGTTCGCCGTGATGCCACGGGTAATGTCTTCATCAAAAAACCAGCGACACCGGGTATGGAAGACCGTAAAGGTGTTGTTCTTCAGGCGCATATTGATATGGTGCCGCAGAAAAACGAAGACACTGATCATGATTTCACCGTCGATCCGATTCAGCCTTACATTGATGGCGAGTGGGTCACCGCGAAAGGGACCACCCTGGGGGCGGATAATGGGATCGGCATGGCAACCTGTCTGGCCGTACTGGCTTCGAAAGATATCGAGCACGGTCCGCTGGAAGTGCTGCTGACGATTGATGAAGAAGCAGGAATGACTGGTGCCTTTGGTCTGGAAGAAGGCTGGCTGGCAGGCGACATTCTGCTGAATACCGACTCAGAGCAGGAAGGCGAAATTTATATGGGTTGTGCCGGCGGTGTCGACGCCGAGCTGTCGCTGTCCATTGACCGTGAAGCCGTTCCTGCCGGTCACACTGCCGTGAAACTGGTCATCAAGGGTCTGAAAGGCGGCCACTCCGGCTGTGATATCCACACCGGCCGTGCCAATGCGAACAAACTGCTGGGTCGCTTCCTGTTCGGTCATGCAGATGAACTCGGTCTGCGAGTCAGCAACCTGACCGGCGGGACACTGCGTAACGCCATTCCGCGGGAAGCATTTGCAATTGCCACCCTGCCAGCAGAGCAAGCAGATGCTTTACATGCACGTTTCGCAACATTCCAGCAAATCCTGAATGAAGAGCTGGGTAAAGTGGAAACCAACATCCAGCTGTCGGTTGACCAGGCAGAAATGCCGTCTGACGTTCTGGCGATCAGCAGTCAGCAACGCCTGATGTCACTGATCAATGCCTGCCCGAACGGCGTGGTTCGCATGAGTGACGATATTCCGGGTGTGGTAGAAACTTCACTGAATCTGGGCGTTATCACCACAGATTCAGATCGCATTACCCTGCTGTGCCTGATCCGTTCCCTGATCGATTCCGGCCGCAGCTATGTTGAGCATACGCTGCTGGCACTGACTCAACTGGCAGGCGCGCAGTGTGAATTTTCCGGTGCTTACCCTGGCTGGAAACCGGATCCAAGTTCAGAAGTGATGCACCTGTTCCGCGAAACTTATAAAGATATCTACGGAAATATTCCGAATATCATGGTGATCCATGCAGGCCTGGAGTGCGGACTGTTCAAAGAACCTTATCCGGAGATGGATATGATTTCTTTCGGCCCGACCATTAAGTTCCCGCATTCACCAGACGAGAAAGTAAATATTGAGACCGTCGGCCTGTTCTGGGAGCAAATGGTTGCCATCCTGAAACAGATTCCGGTCAAACAATAATTCCGGTCACAATGAACCTCTGATTTTCAAGGGGAGCCACAGGCTCCCCTTTTTCTATCATGAGTTACCAGTTAAAGGAAAGCTGCTGGGCCTTGGTTCCCAGTTCCAGTCCCACACTCATCCCGATCAACCGGATTTCACGGCCTTTTTGTCTGGTCAGCGCTTCACTCAGCAAGACCGCAAACTGACGTTTCTCCAAAACAGGCTGGCTATGTTCGACTGTCGTTTGCTGGAAATCAGCAAACTTAATCTTAATGCCCTGCCGGGCGATCCGAAGATCAGGGCGGACTCTTTTCAGCCTTGATTCCAGCTCCGGATACAGCCGCTCAATGACTTGCCAGCACTCATCATATTCACGGATATTTTGCGAGAATGTTCGTTCAACGCCCACTGACTTCCGCTCTCGTGAAACGACCACTTCTCGTTCATCAATGCCGTGTGCCCGCGACCAGAGTGACTGACCAAATTTACCAAACTGCTGTAACAGTTTTGTCCTGTCGTATGCCTGCACATCTTTGCCCAGATACAGGCCATGTTCATGCAACTTTTGAATAGTCACTTTGCCAACCCCGGGTATTTTCTCCAGAGGCAGTTCCGCGACAAATGCCGGGATATCTGCCGGAGTCACCACAAACTGCCCGTCAGGTTTATTCATATCCGAAGCAATCTTGGCAATAAACTTGACCGGCGCAATACCCGCAGATGCCGTGAGGTGCAATTCCTCGCGGATCGCCTGACGAATATCCTGCGCAATCAGGGTTGCAGACCCCCGATGTAAGGGGCAAAGGGTGACATCAAGGTAAGCTTCATCCAGAGATAATGGCTCAATGAGGGATGTATAACGCTGGAAAATTTCGCGGATCTGCTGGGATACTTCTTTGTAAACAGACATTCTGCCCGGGATCAGGACTAAATCCGGACAAAGCTTCATGGCCTGTGCAGTTGGCATCGCAGAACGCACACCAAATTTCCTGGCAAGGTAGTTACAGGTACTGATCACACCCCGCTGCTCAGAGCGACCTCCGATCGCAATCGGCACCTGCTGAAGTGCCGGATTGTCACGCATTTCAACCGCTGCAAAAAAGCAGTCCATATCAACATGGATGATTTTCTTCTGTGCTGGTTGCCCGGAATCATTCTCTGACATAACAGACGTGCTTTATATCGAATAAACTGTTTTTATATACAGTATTATAAGCGCCGAACCGTCAGATAGCGAGCAGCAAAAAGCCCGTGAAAATCACGGGCTTTGAAATACTTTCCGGGAAAAGTGAATTTCTCAGATAATCTGATTCTTTTTCCATTCTGCTTGTTTGGCAGCGCGGGCTTCACGCTTCAGACGCTTATCACAGGGTTCCGGGCAGTCACATTCTTTCTCGATGCCAACGGCCCCTAACCCACCGCAGCTACCGGCAACGGTTTTGCGCTGGAAGATATAACCCACAGCCATCGCTACGATGACCAACAGAAACACACCAAAAGTTGCTACATATACCAACATACTATGCTCTCAGATTACTTTTTCTGCATGTAAGGGGCAAAAGCCTCAGAACTGTACTCTTTAAAGCCTTCGTCTGTGCTCACAATCAGCAGTACCGGCAGGTTTTCTTTGTTTGCCAGTGCAATTGCTTTTTCTTCACCCATCACAGAAAACGCGGTTGCCAGCGCATCCGCTGTCATACATGACAGATGCAAAACGGTCACAGACACAACACGGTTTGTGATTGGCTTCCCGGTCTTCGGGTTAATCAGATGCGAGTAGCGTACACCATTTTCTTCAAAATAGTTACGATAATCTCCGGATGTTGCTACAGCCATTTCGACTGGCTCAATCACTTCCTGGATAGCACGGCTGCCGTCCTGAGTCGGCTTCTCGATAGCAATGCGCCATGGCACACCTTCCAGATTATTGCCTTTCAGGCGGATTTCGCCGCCAATTTCAACCAGATAATCCTGAGCACCCATGGAGGCAATATAATCTGCCACCACATCAACACCGTATCCCTTGGCAATCGATGATAAATCAACGTACAGCCCTGGCAGATCTTTAATTAAAGTATTTCCGGCAACTTTCAGATGCTCAATGCCGACTTCCTTACGCCGTTCTTCCAAATCAGCATCCGTCGGGATCACCTCAGGCCGTGCTTCCGGACCAAAACTCCACAGGTTCACCAGTGGACCAACAGTCACATCCAGTGCGCCATCTGTCAGCTCAGACAAACGAATCGCTTCTTTGACGACTTTAGCCGTATCCGCTGAAACTTCAAACGGCTCGCTGCTGGTGTGCTGGTTAAATTGACTGAGCTCGGAGAGCTTACGATAGGTCGACATCTGGTCATTGACCAGTTCCAGGCGCCGATCGATCTCTTTCTGAAGTTCAGCTTCGCTTGGTAAGCCTTCCTGCTTAATCAACTTTATTGAATAGTATGTCCCCATCGTTGAGCCGTTCAGGTGAATCAGCTGACGTTGTTCGCTACAGCCACTGATAACCAGTGCCATCACCAGCAGCAGCATCGCTCGGGTGAAGAGTCTTTTCATGCAAGGGATCTCCAAAATTCAGAACATATCCACTCAGACACCGGTATCACGGTGTGAGTGCTTTGGGCTCTCAAAGGATAAATCAGGGATTGATTGACGAAAAATGGCTGACCCAGAGGATCAGCCATTCTTGAATGATGCTTCAGGCTGTCTTAGCCGCCGAAGTCATCCAGCAGGATGTTTTCATCTTCAACACCCAGGTCTTTCAGCATGCTGATAACAGCGGCATTCATCATCGGTGGACCACACATGTAGTATTCGCAGTCTTCCGGTGCTTCATGATCTTTCAGGTAGTTTTCATACAGCACGTTGTGGATGAAGCCAGTGTAACCGTCCCAGTTATCCTCAGGCATCGGATCAGACAGGGCACAGTACCACTTAAAGTTATCGTTCTCGTCTTGCAGCATGTCGAAATCTTCTACGTAGAACATTTCACGCTTAGAACGAGCACCATACCAGAAGGTCATCTTACGCTTAGAGTGCAGACGCTTCAGCTGGTCGAAGATGTGAGAACGCATAGGCGCCATACCCGCACCACCACCGATGAAGACCATTTCTGCATCTGTGTCTTTCGCGAAGAACTCACCAAACGGACCTGAAATCGTTACTTTATCACCGGCTTTCAGTGACCAGATGTAAGAAGACATGATACCTGGTGGTACATCCGGGTTACGAGGTGGCGGCGTAGCAATACGCACGTTCAGCATGATAATGCCTTCCTCTTCCGGATAGTTCGCCATTGAGTATGCACGGATTGTGTGATCATTCACTTTAGACTCGTAACGGAACAGGTTAAATTTATCCCAGTCCTCACGATACTCTTCAGGAATGTCGTAATCAGCATACTTCACATGGTGAGCAGGCGCTTCGATCTGGATGTAACCACCTGCACGGAAAGGTACAGATTCGCCATCCGGGATACCCAGCTTCAGTTCTTTGATGAAGGTTGCCTTGTTATCGTTAGAGATAACAGTACATTCCCACTTCTTCACACCAAAGATTTCTTCTGGCAGCTCGATGTCCATGTCGGCTTTCACGTTGACCTGACAGGACAGACGCTCACCTTCACGGGCTTCACCTTTAGTAATGTGATCCAGCTCAGTTGGCAGGATGTCACCGCCGCCTGATTTGATTTTAACACGGCACTGACCACATGAGCCACCACCGCCGCAAGCAGAAGATACGAAAATACCGTTGCTCGCCAGCGCACCCAGAAGCTTACCACCCGCTGGGGTCGTAATCGCTTTTTCCGGGTCGTTGTTGATTAGAATAGTAATGTCACCTGATGGTACCAGCTTAGATTTAGCGAACAGGATCACTAAAACCAGAGCCAGGATAATCAAGGTAAACATAACTACGCCAAGAATAATAACATTCATGAATTATTCCTTAATATCCTGATTACAGCTGTACACCGGAGAAGGACATGAAGCCCAACGCCATAAGACCGACCGTGATAAAGGTGATACCCAGACCACGCAGGCCCGCTGGTACGTCAGCATATTTCAGCTTCTCACGGATACCCGCCAGAGCAACGATTGCCAGCATCCAGCCCACACCAGAGCCAAAGCCATACACGATAGACTCAGGGAAGTTGTAGTCTCGCTGTACCATGAAAGATACGCCACCGAAGATTGCACAGTTCACGGTGATCAACGGCAGGAAGATACCCAGCGCGTTGTACAGCGGCGGGAAGAAACGGTCCAGAATCATTTCCAGAATCTGTACCAGTGCCGCAATCACACCGATGAAGGTGATGAAGTTCAGGAACGTCAGGTCCACGCCTTCAGCAATTGCACCGTCTTTCAACAGCAGGTTATAAACCAGGTTGTTCACCGGCACAGAGATGGTCAGTACAACGGTAACCGCGACACCCAAACCAAAAGAGGTTTTGACTTTCTTAGAAACCGCCAGGAATGTACACATCCCCAGGAAGAAAGACAGTGCCATGTTCTCGATGAAAATCGAGCGAACCAGTAAGCTAATATAATGTTCCATGTTTCCCTTACTCCTTCGCTTCAACTTGTTCCGGACGGAAAGTACGCAGTGTCCAGATCAGGAAGCCAATCAGGAAGAAGGCAGACGGAGCCAGCAGCATGATACCGTTTGGCTGATACCAGCCACCTTCAGAGATCAGCGGCAGCACCTGCATACCGAAAAGTTTGCCTGAGCCCAGCAGCTCACGGAAGAAACCAACCGTCAGCAGAACGAAACCGTAACCCAGACCGTTACCCACACCATCTAGCAGAGACGGCAGTGGTGCAGACTTCATGGCATATGCTTCTGCACGGCCCATCACGATACAGTTCGTGATGATCAGACCAACGAATACAGACAGCTGTTTAGAGATGTCGTAAACGTATGCTTTCAGGATCTGGTCAACCACGATAACCAGAGACGCGATAATCGCCATCTGCGCGATAATACGGACACTGCTCGGGATTTGGTTACGTACCAGAGAAACAAAGAAGTTGGAAAATGCTGTAACAAAAGTTACCGCAAGCGCCATTACAAACGCAGTTTCCAGTTTCGTGGTTACAGCCAAAGCTGAACACACGCCCAGTACCTGAAGGGCGATCGGGTTGTTGCTCAGGATCGGCCCAAACAGGACTTTTTTCATTTCTTTAGTATCAGCCATTGTTCAGGCCTCCGTTACGCACTTTCGTCAGGAACGGACCAAAGCCGTTTTCGCCCAACCAGAACTTGAAGGTATTCTGCACGCCGTTACTTGTCAGAGTTGCACCTGACAGGCCGTCGATACCGTGAGCATCACCTTCAGGTGCGCCACCTTTCACGACATGGATTGCAGGTTTAAAACTGTCATCAAACAGTTTTTTGCCTTCCCACTGAGCACGCCATTTCGGGTTTTCGACTTCACCACCCAGTCCAGGAGTTTCCCCCTGCTCGTAGTAAGTGATGCCAGACACTGTGTTTCCGTCGGTTTCAACCGCAACGAATGCGTACATCATCGACCACAGGCCCTTACCATTCACAGGCAGGATCAGCTTCTGGATCTGATTGTTGTCATCTTTAACCAGATAAATCTTGGCAACGTTTGCCAGACGAATCAGCTTCGCTGGGTCACTCGCTGGATCCAGCTTCACAGACAGAGCTGGATTTTTTGCTGCATCACGCGGGTCATAGTCTGCTGGTGATTTTCCATCAACAGAATCAACGAAGTTGCCAGTTTTCAGATCAACCAGTTTTGGTTCAATATACTGGTTGTACGTTTCACCAACTTTCACACCGTCTTGCAGCAGACCTGCAACAGACAGGATATTCCGTTGTACGTCCAGCTTAGCGTTATCTTGCTGCATCGGACGCAGCATAACTGCTGCTGTTGAAACCACAATCGAGCACACCAGACTCAGGGCAACAACAACGGTTAGCGTTTTCTTGATGCTATCGTTCTTACTTGACATGACGAGCCAGTCTCCGTTTGATGTTGCCTTGAATCACTGCATGGTCAAACAGCGGTGCAAACAGGTTAGCGAACAGAATCGCCAGCATCATGCCTTCCGGATACGCAGGGTTCACCACACGAATCAGAACAGCCATCACGCCGATCAGTGCACCATACCACCACTTACCTTTATTGGTGAAAGCAGCAGAAACCGGGTCAGTTGCCATGAACATCATACCGAACGCAAAACCACCCAGAACCAGGTGCCAGTGCCATGGCATGCTGAACATTGCATTTGTTTCAGAACCAATGATGTTGAACAGCGTTGCAGCCGCAACCATACCGATCAGCGTACCGGCGATGATGCGCCAGGACGCAATCCCCAGGTAAACAATGAAGGCACCACCGATCAGAATGAACAGCGTTGAAACTTCACCAATTGAACCAGGAATACGGCCAATGAAAGCATCCATCCAGCTAATCGCTTCGCCAGTCACAGTATTAACGACTGCAGCCTGACCACCGCTCGCCCACTGGCTCAGTGCTGTTGCACCAGAGAAACCATCGGCAGCAGTCCACACCAGATCACCAGAGATCTGAGCAGGATATGCGAAGAACAGGAAAGCACGACCAGCCAGTGCAGGGTTCAGGAAGTTACGGCCAGTACCACCGAAGACTTCTTTCGCCACAACAACACCAAAGGTAATACCCAGGGCTGCCTGCCATAATGGCAGTGTTGGCGGCACGATCAGCGCAAACAGAATCGAGGTGACAAAGAAACCTTCGTTCACTTCGTGCTTACGGATCATACAGAACAGCACTTCCCAGAAACCACCGACGATAAATACAGTCGCGTAGATTGGCAGGAAGTAAGTTGCACCCAGCAACATTTTGCTGCCCCAGCCTGCATCAGCACCTAAGGTGCCGCCCAGTGCTTCGGTCAGCCAGTAATGCCAGTCGCCCTGAATCACTTTCACCAGTTCTGCACCGGCATACAGGTGGTTCAGACCAGCAACAGCCTGATGGCCCACGTTGTACATACCCCAGAACATTGCCGGGAATACGGCCAACCAGACCATAATCATGATACGTTTCAGGTCGATACTGTCACGTACGTGAGAGCCGGTACGGGTCACCATACCTGGGGTATAAAGCACGGTTGCAACTGCTTCGTACAGTGCAAACCACTTCTCATGCTTACCACCTGGCTCAAAGTGGTGTTCGATCTGCTCGAGGAAATTCTTGAGGCTCATGAATTACCCTTCCTTCTCAATCTTGTCCAGGCATGCACGCAGCATTGGACCGTACTCATACTTACCTGGGCACACGAAGGTACACAGCGCCAGATCTTCTTCATCCAGTTCCAGCGCACCCAGCAGTTGGGCACTATCGCTATCACCGGCGCACAGATCACGCAACAGCAGTGTTGGTTCGATGTCCAGCGGCATGACACGCTCATAGCTACCGATTGGCACCATAGAACGCTCACTACCATTGGTAGTGGTTGTCATGTTGTACAGTTGGCCTGGGAAAAATTGGCTAAAGAAAGCACGTGTTACAGAGAATTTGTTCTTACCAGGTGCGATCCAGCCCATGAACTCTTTCTCACGGCCTTCGCGCAGCGCAGTCACCTGCAGGTGGTAGCGACCCAGATATGCGTGCGAACCAGTGGCATGAATACCATTCAGCACAGAACCAGACAGAACACGCAGTTCACCGGTCAGCAGTTCACCGTCAGTCAGCTGATCAACAGAAGCACCGATCACAGTACGGACCAGACGTGGCTCATTCACAGCAGGGCCCGCCAGAGAAACCACACGCTCAGCGTACAGCTCACCAGTCAGGAACAGTTGACCAAAGGCAATCACATCCTGGTAGTTCAGGTGCCAAGCAACATTGTTCATGTCGGCGCCGAACAGTTTGTGGATATGTGTACCCACCAGACCCGCAGGGTGCGGACCGTTGAATACATGCTCTTCGACATTGGCTTCGTTGCTGCGCGGCAGGCTGGCGCCAGACTTACACACATAAACTTTGCCACCTGTCAGACGAGACAGAAGAGTCAGACCAGCAACAAAGGCTTCGCCTTGTTCGTTGATGATCACTTCCGGATTGGCCGCCAATGGGTTGGAATCCATTGCATTGACAAAGATCGCCTGCGTTTCAGCATCGATTGCAGGAACCTTGCTGAACGGACGCGTACGCATTGCCGTCCACATACCAGACTCCACTAACTGCTCTACAATAGCAGCGCGGTCCAGCTGTGACAGCTGCGCTTTGTCGTAACGGTTAAAGGTGATCGTTTCTTCGCCTTCGACATCGATGACGACAGACTGGAGAACACGCTTAGCACCACGATTGACTTCCACAACCTTGCCGCTGGCCGGAGCAGTATACTTCACGCCTGGGTTCTTCTTATCTTCGAAGAGCACCTGACCTTTTTTTACTACATCCCCAACGCGGACATGCATCGTTGGACGCATGCCGACGTATTCTTCGCCAAGCAAGGCGACTCGAGTGATGGCTTTGCCATCATTTATCGCCTGGGCAGGAGTCCCAGCAATTGGGATATCCAGACCCTTCTTTATTGTAATCATACGCACTTGCACTACATTAACGGGAAAAAGAACTTGTTATTGCGCAATTTAGACACGACTTTCCTTGGTCCGAAGCCGGTATCAGAAACCACCAGCACCGCAACATCCTATTTACTCTTTCATCACACAACTGGATGACGAGTATTTTCGAGGGCCGGATTTTAGCATTAATCAACTGGTTTTTACTATGGCAAACCTCGCTAATCGAACTGAAATTCAGCGATAGCTGATGTGCTAATAATCACTGTGATAGATAAATTTGACCCAACGCACACTTGCGGTGAATCCTCCGGCACTTGCCACGATCAGAGTGTTTTTCTGCTATTTACAATCCGGTATCAATTTTTCAACACCACAGGACCGTCGGTTAAACTCACGCATTCGATGTCTATAAAGCAGCAAAATTCCATGCAATTTCGCATCGATTCTGCAACATATGTTTTCACTCTCTCACACAGGTAACCACCTTTGAGATATCCGGGTGTCAGTATAGACGCCCCAGCAGAAGTCAAAGAGGTTTACACACCCGGCAAGGATAAAAAATGAACGATACGCATCTTACGCCATCATTCAGTAATCACTCACTTACCGACTTCAAACTTCAGACTGTAAAAAACCGCAAAGCTGCGGTTTTTTATCTGTCAGTCCTGAACGCCGGTATAGCTTAACTTACCCGAACTTACTGCCACCCAAACAAGCGGGTGAATCGGGTGCAGCCTGCTGCGTCTGCCACTCATCCGGTGTATAAGTGTGAATCGCCAGCGCGTGGATATGATTCGCCAGCTCATCAGCCAGAATCGTATTTATCATTCTATGGCGACCGATCAGTCGCTGACCTTCAAATTCATGACAGACAACGACGACTTTAAAGTGACTTTCAGCCCCTGCCGGCACATTGTGCATGTAGCTTTCATTCACCACTTCCAGGTGAGCCGGAGATAAAGATTGCTGTAATTTTTGTTCGATACGTTCCTGGATCATACGTCCTCCTGATACGGCGCTGTCCGCTGCCTGAAAAACCATCCTGGTGAAAAATACAGCAGCGACTTGCGGAAACGACACAACAATCGGCCACAGTGTTCAGGTTAGTCTTTGCAGCTTCGCCAGCATCTGCGAAAATATTCAACCCGACAACATACCCTAAAGATAGCCTGAATGAAACCTGAGCTCACCCTGCACGGCCGCAGCCTGCAACTGCAACGTTATCCCGTCCGAAACCGAGAAACCCTGCAAGCCTGGGATGCGGCCGATGAATACCTGATTAATCAGGTTGAAGCGATGAAAGAAGCCAAGCAACTGTCCCTGAATTCAGAGCGTCCCATTGTGATCCTGAATGACAGCTTTGGTACGCTGGCCTGCTGGTTCGCTGAACAGGGACCGGTCGTTTCATCAGGCGACTCCTATATTGCGCGTAAAGCCGGTGAAGCGAATCTGGCAGAAAACAATCTGCCTGCGGTGACCTTTACGGATTGCCTCGCTGCTCTGCCCGAGAATTCACAGCTGGTCTTAATCAAACTGCCAAAGAACAACCGTCTGCTGATCTGGCAACTGACGCAACTGTGCGCCGCGTTACCTGACGACTGCACAGTGATTGCGGCAGCCAAAGCCAAGGAAATCCATACTTCGACACTGAAACTGTTCGAAAAACACCTGGGACCGACCACGACGTCACTGGCTGTGAAAAAGGCCCGGTTGATTTTCTGTCAGCCAGACAAATCACTTGCGGCACAATTGCCAGCAGTTCAGCGCTGGGAAGTCCCGGAGTACAACCTGACGCTGACCAATCATGCCAATGTCTTTTCCGGAGAAAGTCTGGATATCGGTGCCCGGCTGCTTCTGCAGCACATCCCTCAGGATCCGGCCCTGAAACATATCATTGATTTGGGCTGCGGAAACGGGGTGATCGGGCTGCATGCCGCGCGGCTCAATCCGGAAGCCAGCGTTACCTGTGTCGATGAAAGCTACATGGCCGCAGCATCCTGCCGTGAAAATGCTGACCTGAACCTGACGAACAACAAACAGTTGACCGCTAAAGTAGATAACTGTTTGGAAAGTATGGTAAATGATGAGGCTGATCTGGTGCTGTGTAATCCGCCGTTCCATCAGCAAAACACCATTACAGACCATATCGCCTGGCAGATGTTCTGCGATGCAAAACGCTGCCTGCGCCGTCATGGCCGGCTGATTGTGATTGGCAACCGCCATCTGGGCTATGACGGGAAACTCAAGCGCCTGTTTGCTAAAGTACATCAAATTGCTCAAAACAATAAATTTGTGGTTTATCAAGCAGAAAAATAAACCCGCCCTGAACATTCTGGCTGACTCACAGCCTGCTGAATAAGGAACACCTGGATGAAACCGCTTGTTTTTGCTGCCGCCCTGCTGACTTTGACGGCCTGTACAACGCCGACGGATACGCAACTTAACCTGCAGCCCACCCCCGCACTGGCCGCTCAGCCAAGTGTACAGGGCCTGCATCTGAACCTGGAAAGCCGTGACCTTCGCACAGCACAATTTGTTGCCGTGATCGATAACGGCGACAAAAATGTTCACCCGCTGCATGCCCGGGAAAACCTGCGTCAGACCCTGCAGACAGCGCTGTCCCGACAGCTGGAATCTCAGGGCATCCAAATCGATCACGACAGCCAGAGCACGCTGCGTCTGGATATTCTGGAAGCCATGGTCAACGTGAAGCAAAGCACGCTCAGCCACACGCTGAGCAGTAAACTGCAGCTCCAGCTGGTCCTGAACACACCCAACGGCAAATTCATCAAACGTTATGCAGGCAAGTCATCCCGGGAAGGTGCCATGGCCGCCTCGAAGGAATCGATGGAGCTGGCCATGAACGGCCTGATGGATGCTGTCCTGCGTGATATTCAGACCGATTCTGAACTGAACAACTACATGGAGGAAAACCTGTAATGCGCCGAATTTTAACTGCAGCCCTGCTGACCCTGTCTTTTTCTGCCGCAGCCGCTACACAAGTTGCCGTAGAAACCAGTCTGGGGGAATTTGTGGTTGAGCTGAATGAAGAAAAAGCCCCTGTGACAACCAAAAACTTTCTGCGGTATGTTGAAGACGGCAGCTATGTCGGCACCATTTTTCACCGGGTGATCCCGGGGTTCATGGCACAGGGCGGAGGCTTCGATGCCGAACTGAACCGCCGTCCGAGCTACGAGCCAATCAAGAACGAATCTGCAAACGGCCTGAGCAACCAGCGAGCGACCATCGCGATGGCCCGGACGCAGGTTGCCGATTCTGCAACCCGACAGTTCTATATCAACTACCAGAACAACACCTTTTTGGACGGTCAGCCAAACCGTCCGGGCTATGCTGTGTTTGGAAAAGTTGTGAAAGGGTTCTCAGTTATTGAAAAAATGGCCGCAGTTCCTACAACAACAGTCCGCTCAATAGGTATGAAAGATGTACCTCAGCAGCCTATAGTTATTAAAGCAATCAACGTTATCAACAAGTAGACTGACGTCCCTGGCCGTGAGTCTGCGGTCAGGTGATCCCCATGCTTAGACTTGTTTCCTCACAGCCGGATGTGCCGACAGAGCGAATTGCCCGTCACATTGCTGACCATGCCCCAGCGTTGGCGCTGTCGATGCTGGGAACCATCAACGGGGAAACCAGTTACGACTCCTTGCGGCAAACCTGTACGGAACAGCTCCATGAGTGGTGGCAGCTCTGTGTTCCCAGCGGCACGCCGGGCACGGCTTATGAATCCGTCTACTGGTACCTGCTCCACCTCATGGAATCGCTGGAAGAGCATCAGCTTCTGGGAAACTGCTTTATCCAGTTTCGGGTCACTGCGGGGGCCAAGTATCTGCTGGGCATTGGCGAAGCACCTGAAAAAATGCAGGGAATTCGTCCTTAAACACACATTTCTCTCCAGCGACGCCTCAGTTTTGACGTTCTGATGGTTTTTCTCCACTCGCCATACTGATACCTTTATATCTCTGACCTGTTAGAAGCTGCTGCCCGCACCGCGGCAACTTCCCGCAGAACGTCACGCGTTTTATTTTATGCTGAAGAGGGTCCATTCCGATGGAGCAAGCTGTTGACGACCGCCCGGGCACCGGCTGGCGTGTATATCTAGAAAAAAAAGTCCTGATCATGCTGGCGCTGGGGTTCTCATCCGGTCTGCCGATTTTGCTGGTATTCGGAACCCTGTCATTCTGGTTACGGGAAGCGGAAGTCAGCCGGACCGATATTGGCTACTTCAGTTGGGTGGCACTGGCCTACGGTTTGAAATGGGCCTGGTCCCCACTCATTGACCGCTTTCCCGTCCCGCTTTTTTCAAAACTTTTAGGACGTCGACGTGGCTGGATGGTGTTCTCACAAATGCTGATCATCGCTTCGCTGTGCGGTATGGCGATCAGTAATCCCCAGGCAGACCTCTCTCAGTTAGCCGTTTTCGCGATCATTGTCGCCATTGCGTCTGCATCACAGGACATCGTGATCGATGCTTACCGGATTGAACTGGCCACCGAGCGCTTACAGGCCGCCCTGGCTGCCGCGTATATGACAGGCTATCGTCTGGCAATGATTATGGCCGGTGCGGGTGTACTGGCTATTGCTGCGCTATTCGGTTCAGACACCAGTTATGATCCTATCGGCTGGAAAACTGCTTATTTCATCATGGCGGGTTTAATGTCAGTCGGCTTAATTACCGCTTTGTGTATCCATGAACCTCAGCTGGATGGCAAAGCCATCGACAACCTTGAAACGGATATCCGCCTGCGTCTGCAGGATGCCAATGTCCCCTACCCGCTGGCCAGAGCCATGGCCTGGATTTACACCTCAGCGGTCATGCCTTTCCTGGATTTCTTCAGCCGCTATGGCAAAGCCGGCATGCTGTTACTGGCATTGATCGGCTGTTACCGGATTTCAGACGTTGTCATGGGAATTATGGCGAATGCCTTCTATGTCGATATGGGATTCGCAAAAAGCGAAGTTGCCACAGTTTCCAAAATCTACGGTGTGATCATGACACTGGCCGGTGCGGGCCTTGGTGGTCTGTTAATTACCCGTTACAGCACCTTACGGATTCTGGCACTGGGCGCCGTGTTGTCAGCATTCACAAACCTGCTCTTCATGGCATTCACCTACATCGGAAACAGCCTGCCGATGCTGACGCTGGTCATTTCCATCGACAACCTGAGCGCCGGCATTGCGACAGCGGCCTTCATTGCCTTTATGTCGGGTCTGACCAATGTGGCGTTCTCCGCCACCCAGTATGCGCTGTTCAGCTCCATCATGTTGCTGTTCCCGAAATTCCTGGCCGGTTTCTCTGGCCTGTATGTGGATCACTTCGGCTATAACATCTTCTTCCTGAGTACCGCTTTGATTGGCCTGCCAGTCCTGATCCTGATCAAAGCCGTAGAAAAATACGCCCCGCATCAGGATTAATTTCTCAGTCCTGTGAACTATTTCTGGCCTGAATGTTCCAACAATTCAGGCCAGATACACCCTCACTTCCATCCCGTTTTTTCTGATTTTGTTGACGCCATGCCAGCACTTTTTGACTTTATTTGATTTCAGATAACTTTCCCCCCATCCAGAGATGAACACTTAATGACCAAACACTCATTAGGTTCGAAATATTTGCATCAAATCACGGCCAAATAGCGATCAAAATCACCTTTGTATTTTTTTGTAATCCATTACACAAGATCCAGCTCACGATCAAAAAATTAGAAGTGAAACGTTACATTCACATTCGTGACATCAAACAATACACTTCCCGCCATTGCAAACGGACTGGTTAAAAAAGTCCGGTGTCTTAATACAATTAGCGAGAGTTGACGATGCGTAAATCCCTTGTTGCACTGAGTGTACTGGCTGCTTCCCTGTCTGCTGCGACCCAAGCTGCTGATTACACCGACGGTAATATCCATAAAAACGACTACAAATGGTCTCAATTCAACCTGATGTACGCGTTTGACGAACTGCCAGGCGAATCAAGCCACGATTACCTGGAAATGGAATTCGGCGGCCGCTCTGGTATCTTCGACCTGTACGGTTACGTGGATATCTTCAATCTGACCAGCGATCCAGAAAGTGACAAAGCCGGCAGACCAAAAATGTTCATGAAGTTTGCACCACGCGTATCTCTGGATGCACTGACCCAAACCGACCTGTCTTTTGGTCCGGTTCAAGAGCTTTATGTTGCAACTCTGTTCAACTGGGACGGCAGCGCTGATGGCGTAAACAACTCTTTTGTTGGTCTGGGTTCTGATGTCATGGTTCCTTGGCTGGGCAAAGTAGGCCTGAACGTTTATGGCCTGTATGACATGAACAACAAAGACTGGAACGGTTACCAGATTTCTACCAACTGGTTTAAGCCTTTCTACACTTTCGACAACGGCAGCTTCGTGTCTTACCAAGGTTACATTGATTACCAGTTCGGTCTGAAAGAAGAGTACTCTTCTGCAAGCAGTGGCGGCGCAATGTTCAACGGTATCTACTGGCACTCTGACCGCTATGCAGTGGGTTACGGCCTGAAAGCATACCAGGATGTTTACGGTATCAAAGACTCTGATTCATTCAAGTCAACTGGTGTCAGCCACTACGTGAGCGTGACTTACAAGTTCTAAGGTCGCGTCACAGGACACGATTTCTTTTCAGCAAAGGCGCCTCCAGGCGCCTTTGTTTTTTCTTTCCCACTCCTGAGACAATTTTTCTCTGCTTCTCGGCCCTGCTTTGTACTTCATTTTCTTCAGAAATTTCCACAGCCTGCGTCACATGGGCGTCTGACGGATATTTTCCGGTCCTGCCGATAAGGCATCCCACCCGCAATACACTAATCTTTTAAGTTAGACATTGTCTTTCTGTTTAGAAACAAGCCTCTGTCGACAAGCAACAAGCAATGGCATCGATAAACGATAAGTGAGAACGCCAACATGAAACAGACACCGTTAGCTTTGGCTCTTGGAGCTGCACTTGTTGTCCCCGGAATCAGCCTCGCCGCAGATTACACCGATGGCGATATCCATAAAAACGACTACAAATGGTTCCAGTTCAACCTGATGTACGCTCTGGAAGAATACCCCCGCGCACCTGATGACCCATCCGGTCACGATTACCTGGAAATGGAATTTGGCGGCCGCTCCGGCATTTTTGACCTCTACGGCTATGTCGATTTCTTTGACCTGACCGAAAGCGGTGCCAGTGATAAAAAAGACCGGCCGAAAATGTTCATGAAATTTGCTCCCCGGGTTTCACTGGATGCCCTCACAAACACGGACCTGTCTTTCGGCCCGGTGCAGGAACTTTATTTCGCGACCCTGTTCAACTGGGGCGGTGGTGCCCAGGATGTCAACAACTCCTTCTGGGGCATCGGTTCCGACATCATGGTGCCCTGGTTCGGCAAAGTCGGCCTGAACCTGTATGGCCTGTATGACGTAAATGCGAAAGCCTGGAATGGTTATCAGGTTTCCACCAACTGGTTCAAGCCCTTTTACACCTTTGAAAATGGTTCATTTATCTCTTATCAGGGCTACATTGATTACCAGTTTGGTGCCGACACTGAATTTCAGGGTAATCCGCAGGCAACGCATGGCGGGAACTGGTTCAACGGCCTTTACTGGCACTCAGACCGTTTCTCTGTCGGTTACGGCCTGAAGCTCTTCTATGATGTCTATCTGATTAAAGATTCAGACACATTTGAATCCACCGGCCCGTCTCATTATTTCTCGGTCACTTATAAATTCTGATTGGCCGTCCCCGCAATCGTCCGGATCAGCACCTGCTCATCCGGACTTTCTCTTTCCCCTTTGATTTATCAACCGTTACAATAACGAACAATGATTCCTTTCCGGACAGGACTTAAGGTGAAGATTTCTCTGGTTGGAGCAGGTGCAATTGGCAACCTCTGGGCTGGCGCACTGGCAAAACAAGGCCATCAATTACATCTTTGGCGGCGTCAGCCCGGCAATACTTACACACTGAACTGGCAGGATGTCCATTCCTCCCGGGAAGATACTTTCTGTTTTGACAGCAATCAGCCTGAACAACTGGCAAACAGTGATGTTATTTTCATCACGGTCAAAGCCTTTCAGGTCGCAGATGCTGTCACCACCCTTTTACCCTGGCTCAGTGCAGACACACCAGTCATCATCATGCATAACGGGATGGGAACAGAAGACGAAGTGCTGTCACTGCTGCCGGATAATCCGGTGTTATACGCCACCACCGCTCAGGCAGCCTTCCGTCCGGACCCGCATTCTGTCCGCCATACCGGTAACGGCCCGACTTATCTCGGCGGCGTCAACCCGGCTGGCCTGGCCTGCTCAGGTCTTGCAGAACTCCTGCACACTGCACTTCCGCCCTGTCACTGGCAGACTGATATTCACGAACCGCAATGGCAGAAGCTCGCCATCAACTGTGCAATCAACCCGCTGA
This sequence comes from Photobacterium sp. 53610, assembly GCF_036409375.1. Classification (NCBI taxonomy): domain Bacteria; kingdom Pseudomonadati; phylum Pseudomonadota; class Gammaproteobacteria; order Vibrionales; family Vibrionaceae; genus Photobacterium; species Photobacterium sp. 53610. The sequence goes on from NZ_JAXOFS010000004.1 coordinate 335,076, forward strand.
CAGCGATTCACCAGTGCCGGAACGGTGAATTATCCGAAACACGGTATGCCGATGAACTGACCGCTGTCTGCCATGAAGTTTCTGCTGTGATGACTGCTGCGGGTTATCCGATTGATACTGTGACACTCAGGCAACAGGTGATGGCGGTCATTGAAGCAACCGCAGCCAACTATTCTTCTATGCAGCAGGATGTCGCTCACCAGCGACCGACAGAAATTGATGCCATTACCGGCTTTCTGATCCGGCAAGCGAACCATTTTCAAATTGCCACACCAGCCAACACCCGACTGTGGCAACACATTAAAGACTTGGAGCAACACTATGACTAACGCCTATCAACCCGCTGACCAAGCCCTGAAAGTCGCGCTGTGTATCGCCCCCGGCAGCGAAGAAATGGAAGTCATCAACACAGCCGATATTCTGATTCGTGCCGGAATGCAACTCACCATTGCAAGCGCCGCTGAAGACGGTTCGCTGGCGGTGAAAGGCTCGCGGGGGATTACCCTGACGGCAGACTGTCCGCTGGTCGATATTGCTGATGAGCCCTTTGACTGTGTCGTGCTGCCCGGCGGTCTGCCCGGTGCAGAATATCTCCGCGACAGCACGCTAGTGGTAGAATTTGTGAAGCAGCATAAATACGACGGTAAACTGGTCGCAGCTATCTGTGCAGCGCCGGTGATTATCCTGGAACATCATGGGCTGTATCCGGAAGCGCTGATGACCGCACATCCGGCTTTTGTCGAACGTATTCCGGAAGACCGCCGCCGAGCCGGACGCCGAGTCATGTTTGATGTGAACAACAATCTGCTGACCAGCCAGGCTCCCGGCACATCACAGGAATTCGCACTGGAAATCATCACATTGCTGATGAGCAAATCCAAAACGGCCGAAGTTGCCGAACCTATGGTGATGTGGCCAAGCATGTGCTTCGACGTCATCGGGGGCAAAGCCTGATCCCGGACACACTGACAAGACCGTTTACACACAAAAAAAAAGCGAGATCCGGAGATCTCGCTTTCTTCAGTGATATGTCTGTCCTGACCCGTTACGGGCGGTAGACTTTCACGTTCTCGAAACCATTTTCTTTCAGGTACAGCGCCTGTAAACGGCTCATCACACCGCGGGCACAGTACAGCAGGTACGTTTTGTCCTGCGGCAGATCACCGAACTGAGTTGCCAGTTTGTAGAATGGCAGGTGTTTCACTTCCACTCCTTCAATCTCCAGCGGATTTTCATCCTCTTCGTCCGGGCTGCGAATATCCAGTACCGTACTGTTGCCATCAATCTGATCCACCAGCTCAATTTCCGGCGCCTGAGCCTGGCTCTCTTTCTCAATGTCACGGATGTCCATCACCCGGGCTTCGCTCACCACGCGATCCAGCACTGCAAAGTCAAACTTGGCTTCTTCAGCTTCCAGCTTCTCCTTCACGGCTTTCACCGTCGGGCTCTTGGAAATAACACCACAGAATTCCGGCATGGTCTTGGCGAAATCTTCAGTGCCGATATCACGCGCCACATTGATGATGTCTTCTTTGTCCCAGTTGATCAGCGGACGCAGGATCAGCGTATCGGTCACATTATCGATATGACGCAGGTTCGTCAGCGTCTGACTGGACACCTGCCCTAGGGCCTCACCAGTCACCAGCGCCTGAATCCCGAAACGTTCCGCAACCTGAGCAGCGGCACGCATGAACATCCGTTTGAGCACGACGCCCATCTGGCCGTCATCCACGTTTTCCAGAATTTCAGCCACGACCGGTTCAAAATCAATCGCAATGAATTTCACCTTGGCCGAAGAACCGAATTTCTTCCACAGGTAATGAGATACCTGCTTCACGCCGATTTCGTGCGCCGGGCCACCCAGGTTGAAGAAGCAGTAATGCACCTTACTGCCGCGCTTAATATGCAGGTAGCTGGACACACCCGAGTCAAAGCCACCGGAAATCAGGCTCAGCACGTCTTCCTGAGTCCCCAGCGGGAAGCCACCCAAGCCTTTGTGGCGGGCCAGGATCTGGTTCAGCTTTTCGCCTTCCACTTCGATCTGTACCGTCACCTGAGGATTTTTCAGCTGCACCTTGGCGCTTTCAATGGCCTGATTCAGACCACCGCCGACATAACGTTCCAGTTCAATCGAGGTGAAATCATGCTTCCCGGTCCGTTTAGCGCGAACGCAAAACGTTTTACCGTCCAGTTGATCAGCCACATGAGCCAGTGTCTGTTCATAGATATCGTGCATGTCCGTGAAGCTGGTCTGCTTCACTTCCAGGACATGATGAATGCCCGGCGTCTGCGTCAGCACGGTCAGAACCTGCTCGCGAAGGCTGTCGTCCTTCACGGTAACTTCGATATAACTGCGACGGTTATAGACCGCCACTTGATCGGACAGGCGCTGAAGAATAATGCGGATATTGCACTCCAGGATTTTGGTAAAGCGCTTCCGCACTGATTCACTCTTTACAAAAATCTCAGGATGGGGCTTTACAATAAATTTCATAACATGCTTCGCTTCACAGGGCCTAACTAAAGGCGCGGATTATACAGCAAGCAAGCGGTCGCTGAAATACAAAGGATTATCAGAATCATAGTGAGGGCAGACATTTCAGGCCAGACAGAGTGCTCAGACAACCGCTGCGCTCAGCCATGGACTGTCCGGCACTGAGCCGGACAGCCTCCGATTCCTTACTCAGAGTGTAGGCTTAATTTGAAGGGACGGCAGATTCACCTGCCGGGTCACTGGTCAGTTCATTGGAGAAATGCGGTTTACCCTGCATGATCGCAATCTCAACCCTGCGGTTCAGTTTGCGTCCTTCCGCAGTATCATTGCTTTCCAGCGGCACAGTGTCTGCCAGACCCAGCACCCGCATCCGGCTGTGATCAAAACCGGTCACTTTTTCCATTTCCTGCGCGACCGATACGGCCCGCTGCGCAGACAGATCCCAGTTGGATCGGTAAAGCTCCGAATCCAGACGCTGATTATCCGTGTGACCGGAGACCGTAATCACACCCGGCACATCTTTCACCAGGTCCGCCACCTGGCGCACCAGCGGACGGAATTTCGGCTGCAGAAACGCAGAGCCTTCCGGGAAAGCACCTTTCTCACGGATACGAATCACCACCTGCTGCCCGAGGTTTTCCACCTCAATCAGATTTTCCTGAATTTCACGCTCCAGCGCGGTTTCCAGAATATCGGCCAGCTGCTGCTGTGCCTGCGTCATTTCCGACTGGGTGTTCTGGTTCATCTGTGTGGCGGTATGCTCAGAACGACCGCCGGTCAGCTTACCGGCTTCGCGTTTGGTTCCGCCAGCCTTCTGCGATTCCCCTTCATGGAAGTCCAGCGTCCGCTGCGTCATGTCAATCGTCTGCTGCATGATGACTTCAATCGGGGTCGGCTCCGGCCTGCCCGGACGAAATTCCTGAGCAATGACACTGGTCCCTTTCGGAATATCCTTCACTTCCACCATATTCTGGACCCCGAAAGCAAATTTCAGGGATCCGGCAATCTGCTTGAACTTCAGAACGTCCATTTCTGAAAAAGACAGCAAAAGCACAAAGAAACACATCAGCAGGGTCGCCAGATCGGCAAAGGTTGCCATCCAGGCTGGCGCCCCTTTTTTACAGTTGCACTCGAGCTCGTCCATCAGACACCTCCTTATTCATCAACGTCGATACGACGCTGTTTTTCGTGGAGGTAGTTTTTCAGGAAGCCGTCAATCACACGCGGGTTCTGACCGTCCTGAATTGCCAGCACGCCATCAAGAATCAACCGACGGTTCAGACGTTCCTCGTTTTTACGCAAGGACAGCTTATCCGCAATCGGAATCGCCACCATGTTAGCCAGCACAGAACCATACAGGGTGGTCAGCAGTGCAACCGCCATCGCAGGACCGATCGACTTCGGATCATCCATATTGGTCAGCATGGCGACCAGACCGATCAGTGTCCCGATCATCCCCATTGCCGGAGCAACATCACCCATTGCAGTGAAAATACCGATACCACGCTCATGACGTTCATTGGTAAGCGAGATATCTTTCTGCAATGTCGAACGCACCACATCTGCATCATGACCATCCACCAGCAAATCAATGCCTTTACGCAGGAAGCTGTTATTAACTTCCATCTCTTCAAGAGCCAGAAACCCCCCTTTACGGGCGGCATCAGCCATCTCTACGATCTTAGCAATCAAATCTTCCGGGTCGTCCGTTTTGAACATAAACGCCTTGGCCGCAATTTTGGCTGCACCAAAAAACTGCGACAGACTGTACTTCATCAGGACAACAAATAACGTCCCGCAAAATACAATCAGAACCGAAGGCATGTTAAAAAAGATATCCAGGCTACCGCCCAGCAGCATCGCCATGATGACGAAAGCAAAGGCACCGACTAAACCTATGAGGGTTGCCAAATCCACGGCTCACTCCTATGTAATTTTTTTTCTTTCCGGCCAACTCGCACTGGCGCCATTCTAACTTACTCACCCTGTATCGGCATCTTTGGATTTTGGTTTAGCACGGATTCAACCCCGGTTTTGTGCTCTGCTGGGAAAAAAAACACATTCCTTCTCAAGCCAGTGTCAGCGCCCCCTGAAAATCTGCCCTGGCAATTTCAGCCGGCAAACGGAAAACCATAAAAATAACACTGTAATGCGCACACTTCCCTGTGCCATAATTTGACCCGGCCTAGCCTGTGCGCTATTTTCCCCTCATTTTCCGAGCGTACACCTGACCGCGCTCTCAACCCAATCAATGGACCGGATATGGCAACCAAAAAACCAGAAAATATGGCCTTTGAAGAAGCCATGAATGAACTCGATGTCATTGTCAACGAGCTGGAATCCGGTGAAATCCCTTTGGAAGACGCGCTGAAAAAATTCGAGCGCGGAATTGCCCTGGCACGCAACAGCCAGCAGAAACTGACCCAGGCTGAACAGCGTGTCGAAATTCTGCTACAAGCTGATGACAATGCGCCACTGACGGACTTTGACCCGAGCGATGACTAACAGCCTTTCCCAACAGCTGGCCTTCTTTGCGGCCCGTAATAATGAACAACTGGAACACTGGCTGACCCGGCAGCCGTTTGCTGAACAGCCGCTGGTTCAGGCCATGCGCCATGGTACGTTGCTGGGCGGAAAACGAGCCCGTCCTTTCCTGACTTATGTGACCGGTCAGATGCTGGGTGCCGAAATCAGTGACCTGGATGCGCCGGCAGCCGCCGTCGAATGTGTCCATGCTTACTCTCTGATCCATGACGATTTACCCGCCATGGACGACGATAACCTGCGCCGTGGTCAGCCAACCTGTCACATTGCTTTTGACGAAGCGACAGCAATCCTGGCCGGAGATGCTCTGCAGACGCTGGCTTTTGAAATTCTGGCCTGCGGACAACTCAGTGATGCAGGCAACAGCCAGCGTATCGCCATGGTCCGCGAGCTTGCTCTCGCTGCAGGGGCTTCCGGAATGTGTGCCGGACAGGCGCTGGATCTAGCGGCGGAGAAAAAGCAGGTCGGTCTCACTCAACTAGAAAGCATCCACCGCCATAAAACCGGTGCCCTGATCCGATGTGCCATCCGTCTGGGTGCACTGGCTGCCGGAGACAAAGGCGTCGCCGTTCTGCCGCAGCTCGATCAGTATGCCAATGCGATTGGCCTGGCTTTTCAGGTACAGGACGACATTCTGGACGTGATCAGCGACACTCAGACACTGGGGAAACCCCAGGGCTCGGATTTAGCACTGGAGAAAAGCACTTATCCTGCCCTGCTCGGACTGGAAGGTGCACAGAAAAAAGCACAGCAGCTGTATCAGGAAGCCCTACAAGCTCTGGAAGCAATCCCCTACAATACAGATTCACTCGAAGTTTTTGCCCGATACGTTATCGAGCGCAACAACTAAAAACAGTATAAGCGCCGACATGTTATGACACTGGATATTTCAAAGTACCCGCATTTGGCTTTAGCCAACACACCGGACGAACTCCGTTTACTGCCGGTGGAAAGTCTGCCTGCTCTCTGTGAAGAGCTGCGGACATACCTGCTCAGATCGGTGAGCCAGTCCAGTGGACACTTTGCCTCTGGACTCGGTGCCGTCGAGCTGACGGTTGCCCTGCATTATGTATACAACACCCCGTTTGATCATCTGATCTGGGACGTTGGACACCAGGCTTATCCCCATAAAATTCTGACCGGCCGCCGGGAGCAGATGAATACCATCCGCCAGAAAGACGGCCTGCACCCGTTCCCATGGCGTGGAGAAAGTGAATACGACGTTCTGTCCGTCGGACACTCTTCCACCTCCATCAGTGCCGGACTGGGGATGGCGATCGCAGCCGAGCGTGAAGGACAGGGCCGTAAAGTCGTCAGCGTGATTGGCGATGGCGCGATCACCGCTGGTATGGCATTTGAAGCCATGAACCATGCCGGTGATGTCCACAGCGACATGCTGGTGATTCTGAATGACAACGAAATGTCGATTTCTGAAAACGTCGGCGCTCTGAATAACCACCTGGCCCGCCTGCTGTCCGGCAACTTTTACACCAGTATCCGCGAAGGCAGTAAAAAAGTCCTGTCCGGCGCACCGCCGATTAAAGAACTCGTCCGCCGCGCTGAAGAACACCTGAAAGGCATGGTCGTTCCGGGCACTATGTTTGAGGAACTGGGGTTCAACTACATTGGCCCGATTGACGGTCACGATGTACAGGAACTGGTCCGCACCCTGAAGAATATGCGGAACCTGAAAGGCCCGCAGTTCCTGCACATCATGACTAAAAAAGGCAAAGGCTACGCGCCTGCAGAAGCCGACCCGATCAACTACCATGCTGTGCCGAAATTCGATCTGAGCGAAAATCCGCTGCCAAAAGCAAAAAGCAGCAAGCCGACGTTCTCGAACATCTTCGGCGACTGGCTGTGCGATATGGCGGCTCAGGACGATAAACTCATGGCCATCACGCCAGCCATGCGTGAAGGCTCGGGCATGGTCCGTTTTTCCAAAGAATACCCGAATCAGTATTTTGACGTGGCGATTGCCGAGCAGCACGCAGTGACGCTGGCAACCGGGATGGCCATTGGCGGGTATCACCCGGTCGTTGCAATCTACTCAACGTTCCTGCAGCGCGGTTATGATCAGCTGATCCATGACGTGGCAATTATGGATCTGCCGGTCATGTTCGCCATTGACCGTGGTGGTCTGGTCGGTGCCGATGGTCAGACCCATCAGGGTGCCTTCGATCTCAGCTATCTGCGCTGTATTCCGAACATGGTGATCATGGCACCGAGCGATGAAAACGAGTGCCGTCAGATGCTCTATACCGGCCACTTGCATCAGGGACCGAGTGCCGTTCGCTATCCGCGTGGCAGCGCGACCGGCGTCAAGCCGGATACGACCATGACCGCACTCGAACTGGGTAAAGGCGTGATTCGTCGTCAGGGCGAAACCGTTGCCATTCTAAACTTCGGCACGACCCTGAGCTCTGCACTGGAAGCCGCAGAGAACCTGAATGCGACGGTTGCAGACATGCGTTTCGTGAAACCACTGGACGAAGCTCTGATCCGTGAACTGGCAGACAGCCATGATGTGTTGGTGACCGTGGAAGAAAATGCGATTGCCGGGGGCGCAGGTTCAGGGGTGATTGAATTCCTGATGAAAGAGAAACGCCTCAAACCTGTGTTGCAAATTGGTTTACCGGACAAATTTATCCATCAGGGCACTCAGGCTGAGTTACATGCAGAGCTTGAGATCGACGGCCCGGGTATCGAGGCGCAAATCCGCCGGTATCTGGACTAATAATTCCTGCCGTTCAGCCAGATGAATACAAAAACGGACCGGGTACAAACCGGTCCGTTTTCTTTTACGCAATCATCCGTGAAAATCAGAACCAGCGCTCCAGCGACGTCTTATCCAGTTGCTTGAAAGCCCTGTTCAGCACCATCGCCAGTTCCAGATATCGCGGACGCTCCTTCAGCGGCTGCATCGCATACCCTTCACTCAGAATTTTTCCGTGAATTTCCCTGTACCAGCTCGCCAGAGACGGCGGCAGATCCGTCCGGCTGCGTTTCCCCAGCCACAACAGTCCCTGTAACGGCATACTCAGCGCAAATAAGGCAACGGCCATCGCCAGCGGCAAACCTGAAGTATTGTGAAACGCCATCTGACTGAGGACACTCATCACCGCGACTGCAGGCATCACCCGCACCGCAAACCGGGTCGCTCTGATATAGCGCTGTTCGGGAAATAATAGGGCCAGCTCTTTGCGCATGGGCCATACCGACATGTAATGCTGGCCATGTTGGACCTGCTTCCAGATTTTTGTCTGATTCATATCGCACCAGCCTCAACAAATTTTATAAACTTTAAAAATAGACAACAATCAATCTAACTCGAATTAATTTTTAAAAATTTTTTTGTTATATCGCGCAACAAGGGCTATCCTATGCACGCCTTTGGTAATTGTTGGCCGATAACCCCGTTATCGCAACATTAAGGATAACCGACTCCTCAGGTTCACATCACTTCTACGGACAGAAGCGACACTTACCTGGTCTAGCCGCCTCAGAAAACCCGGCGACTATTCTATGGGTAACGCTTATTCAATTGAATATCAACTTTCAGACAGATTATATAGGTAGTCACTCACATGTCTAAGCTGGTTCTAGTACTTAACTGCGGTAGTTCTTCACTGAAATTTGCAGTCGTTGACGCAGTATCAGGTGATGAGCATCTGACAGGTCTTGCAGAATGTTTGCACCTCCCTGAAGCTCGTATCAAGTGGAAACTTGATGGCGCCAAACATGAAGCTCAACTGGGCAATGGTGCCGCTCACGAAGAAGCACTGGCTTTCATGGTAGAAACGATTCTGGCTTCTAAACCTGAACTGGCTGAAAACCTGAAAGCAATCGGTCACCGTGTAGTTCATGGTGGTGAGCAGTTTACTCAGTCTGCCCTGATTGACGACGCTGTACTGAAAGGTATTGAGTCTTGTGCAACGCTGGCGCCACTGCACAACCCTGCACACATCATTGGTATCAAAGCAGCTCAGAAAGCGTTCCCAAGCCTGAAAAACGTCGCAGTATTCGATACAGCATTCCACCAGACCATGCCGGAAGAAGCTTACCTGTACGCACTGCCGTACAAACTGTACAAAGAGCACGGCATCCGTCGTTACGGCATGCACGGTACGTCTCACCTGTTCATCACCCGTGAAACAGCGAGCCGCATGGGCAAGCCAGAGAGCGAACTGAACATCATCAACTGCCACCTGGGTAACGGCGCATCTGTCTGTGCAATCAAGAATGGTAAGTCTGTTGATACCTCTATGGGTCTGACGCCGCTGGAAGGTCTGGTGATGGGTACCCGTTGTGGTGACATCGACCCTGCGATCATCTTCCACCTGCACGATACGCTGGGCTACACCATCGATCAGATCAACACCATGCTGACTAAAGAGTCTGGCCTAGCTGGTCTGACTGAAGTGACTTCTGACTGCCGTTTCGTTGAAGACAACTACGGCCAGAAAGAAGAAGCGACCCGTGCAATGGACGTCTTCTGCCACCGTCTGGCGAAGTACGTTGCCAGCTACACGGCGACTCTGGATGGCCAGCTGGATGCCATCACGTTCACCGGTGGTATCGGTGAGAACTCAGCACCAATCCGTGAAATGGTGCTGAACCGCCTGAAGATCTTCGGTATCGAAGTTGACAGCGAGAAGAACCTGAAAGCACGTTTCGGCGGCGAAGGTGTCATTACCACCGAAAACAGCCGCGTCCCAGCTATGGTGATTTCAACCAATGAAGAGCTGGTGATTGCTGAAGATACAGCACGTCTGGCTGAAATCTAAGACATCAAATGGCCGACTCAGTCGGCCATTTTCTATCCAGAAAGATGATAAGGCAGAGGGTTGCCTATAATCCATCTGCCAACATTTTCTACCGTTTGCCATCAGTTTGAGGAATTGACTGTGTCACGTACCATTATGCTAATTCCGGTTGGTGCCGGAGTCGGCCTGACCAGCGTCAGCCTGGGTGTGCTACGCGCTATGGAGCGCAAAGGCGTCCGTGTTTCCTTTTTCAAACCTATCGCCCAGCCACGTCACGGCGGCGATCAGCCGGACCTGACCACCACCATTATCCGTGCGAACAGCGACATGCAAATCGCCGAGCCAGTTTCTATGGCACAGGCCGATGAGCTGATCCGCAGCGACCAGAGCGATGTGCTGCTGGAAGACATTGTTGCACGCTTTAAAGAAGCGACTGCAGGTGCCGAAGTTGCCCTGATCGAAGGTCTGGTCCCGACCCGCAAGCACCCGTTTGCGAATCAGATTAACTTCGAAATCGCCAAAACCCTGGACGCGGAAATCGTGTTCGTGGTTGCACCGGGTACAGACAACCCGGCTCAGCTGAAAGAGCGCATTGAAATTGCCTGCTCGAACTTCGGCGGCATCAAAAACAAACACATCGCCGGCGTCATCGTGAACAAGCTGAACGCACCGGTTGATGCGGAAGGCCGTACACGTCCTGACCTGTCTGAAATCTTCGACGGTTCTGACGCTGTTATGCCGACTCACGTTGAAGTGATGCAGGTTTTCAACTCCAGCCCGATCCGTGTGCTGGGTTGTGCGCCATTCAACGCTGAACTGATCGCGACCCGTGCAACTGACATCGCGCATCACCTGAATGCTGAAATCATCAACGCAGGTGAAATCGAGAGCCGCCGCATCAAGAGCATTACCTTCTGTGCCCGTTCCATTCCGAACATGGTTCAGCACTTCCGTCCCGGCTCACTGCTGGTGACTTCTGCTGACCGTCCGGATGTTGTGGTTGCCGCCTGTCTGGCTGCCATGAACGGTGTGGAAATCGGTGCCCTGCTGCTGACCGGTGGTTACGAGCTGCCAGAAGCCGTGAAGACACTGTGTAAGCGCGCATTCGAAACCGGCCTGCCGGTGATGACGGCCCAGGGGAATACCTGGCAGACTTCCCTGAACCTGCAAAGTTTCAGCCTGGAAGTACCGGCAGACGATAAAGAGCGTGTGGAAATGGTCAACGAGTACATGGCCAGCCATATCGACGGTCAGTGGATCGAATCCCTGTCTGAAGGCTCTGCCCGTGAGCGTCGCCTGAGCCCGCCGGCTTTCCGTTACCAGCTGACTGAACTGGCCCGTAAAGCCGCCAAGCGCATCGTGCTTCCTGAAGGTGATGAGCCACGTACTGTGAAAGCTGCCGCGATTTGTGCTGAGCGCGGTATTGCTGACTGTGTTCTGCTGGGTAACCCGGCTGAAATCAAGCGTGTTGCAGAACAGCAAGGCGTGGTTCTGGGTGCCGGTGTGGAAATCATCGATCCTGAAACCGTACGCGAGCAGTATGTTGAGCGTCTGGTTGAGCTGCGTAAGAACAAAGGCATGACCGAAGTGGTCGCCCGCGAGCAGCTGGAAGACACTGTCGTTCTGGGTACCATGATGCTGGAGCGTGACGAAGTACACGGTCTGGTTTCCGGTGCAGTTCACACCACAGCTAACACCATCCGTCCGCCGCTGCAGCTGATCAAAACCGCGCCAAATGCGTCGCTGGTTTCTTCCGTGTTCTTCATGCTGCTGCCGGATCAGGTTCTGGTTTACGGTGACTGTGCGATCAACCCGGATCCGAACGCCGAGCAACTGGCTGAAATCGCGATTCAGTCTGCTGATTCTGCCAAAGCTTTCGGCATCGAACCACGCGTGGCCATGATCTCTTACTCTACCGGTAACTCCGGTCAGGGTGCAGACGTCGATAAAGTCCGCGAAGCAACCCGCCTCGCTCAGGAAAAACGTCCTGATCTGGTCATCGACGGTCCGCTGCAGTACGACGCAGCGATCATGGAGAACGTTGCAAAATCCAAGGCACCGAACTCTCCGGTTGCAGGTAAAGCAACGGTATTCGTGTTCCCTGACCTGAACACCGGTAACACCACGTACAAAGCGGTACAGCGTTCTGCGGATCTGGTTTCGATCGGTCCAATGCTGCAAGGCATGCGTAAGCCAGTAAACGACCTGTCCCGTGGCGCTCTGGTTGACGATATCGTCTACACCATCGCGCTGACAGCGATTCAGGCGAAACAGGCTGAAGAGCAAGGTGCTTAAACCGCTGTCCTGACACAACATCCAGATACCCCGGCCAGCCGGGGTATTTTTTTATCCGACGATTCCCAGCCTCTTTGCCTCAGACGGCAAAATCCGTATGCTGTACGTTCTTGATCAATAAGGATTCCGGCATCATCCATGGACGGGTTGAATACTCTCGGACTTTTCATCGGCTCTTTACTGGCCAATACCCTGGCATCGCTGTCCGGCGGTGGCGCCGGGCTGATTCAGTTTCCATTACTCATCTTTCTCGGGCTGCCCTTTTCCGTGGCTTTAGCCACACACAAGATTGCCAGTGTCGCACTGGGACTGGGCGCCGCAATCAAATACATTCGAGCCGGTAAACTGAACTGGTCCATGACCCTCTATGTGATTATTGCCGGAACCCTGGGCGTGATCATAGGCGCCAATGCCATCCTGTTCGTTCCGGGCCGAATGGCCGAAGCCGCACTGGGGTTGCTGATCCTCGGTCTGGGGCTGTATTCTCTTTATCAGCCCAGTCTGGGACAAGCGGAGAATCCGCGCCGGCGTGATGACAAAGGGCTGATTCTGGGGAGCCTGGGACTGGCTGCTATCGGCATCGTCAACGGCTCTCTGACTGCCGGCAGCGGTCTGTTCGTGACCCTCTTTCTGATCCGCTGGTTCGGCTATGACTACAGACAGGCTGTCGCACTCACTCTGATCAGCGTCGGCCTGTTCTGGAACGGAACCGGTGCTGTCGCGATGTATGCAGCTGGCGCAGAAATTTACTGGCCGTGGCTGCCGGTTCTGATCGCCGGTTCGTTACTGGGTGGTTATCTGGGCGCGCACCTTGCGGGACGCCAGAGCAACCAGCTGATTAAACGCTGTTTCGAAGCCCTGACCTTCCTGATTGGGGCAAAACTTCTTTTCGGCCTGTGAGGACACTTTATGTCAGACCCTATCACCAATCCTGAAAAAAAAGCCGTGATTGATATCTATTACTGCCGCCAGTGCAACTGGATGCTCCGGGCAAGCTGGATGTGTCAGGAACTGCTGCATACCTTCAGTGAAGATCTGGAAGCCGTGAGTCTGCACCCGGATACCGGAGGACGGTTTGAGATCTTCTGTAACAACATTCGGATCTGGGAGCGGAAAACCGATGGCGGATTTCCGGATGCCAAACAATTGAAGCAGCGGATCCGGGATGTTTTAGACCCGGCACGCGATCTGGGTCATGTAGACCGGTAAACCGGCTGCCCTAAATTGCAAAAGCGCGATCCACTTCAATCCGGCCGCAGATGAAAAGCGGAGATTACGCCTGGGGTTGATTATAATTTATACAAAACAAGGATAAATCAACACCTATAACAGGGGAAAGGCGATGAAGATACTGGTCACCGGCGGCACCGGATTTATCGGCAGGGCACTGCTTCCACATCTGAACCATGATCAGGTTACCGTTCTCAGCCGTCATCCCAATCGTGCATATCAGCGCTTAGGCCACCACATCAAGGTCATCACCAGTCTGGATGAACTGGACACGCTGGACGAATTTGATGTCGTCATCAATCTGGCAGGCGAACCAATTGCCGATAAACGCTGGACGGAGAAACAAAAAGAAGAAATCTGCCACAGCCGCTGGCAACTCACCCGCCAGCTGGCGGGTAAAATTCTGGCCGGCAGCACGCCACCGCATACTTTTATCAGCGGCTCTGCCGTGGGTTATTACGGTAACCAGCAACACAAGGCGTTCGATGAGTCCCTCGAAGTTCAGCGGGATGATTTCGCCCATACCGTCTGCCGGACCTGGGAAGAAGCGGCACTGAGTGCTCAGACTGAACAAACCCGGGTCTGTCTGCTGCGTACCGGGATTGTGCTGGGCAAAGGCGGCGGTGCCCTGGCGAAACTGGTCCCGGTTTACAAGATGGGTCTGGGAGGCCCTATCGGCAGCGGAGAGCAGTATTTCCCCTGGATCCATCTGCAGGACATGGTCAAAGGCATTATGTTTCTGATGCGCCATGAAACCGCTCAAGGGCCATTTAATCTCACCGCGCCGAATCCGGTCACCAATAAAGAATTCAGCCAGACACTGGCCAGAGTGCTGCACCGGCCTCATCTCATGAGTACACCGGAATGGCTGCTCCGCATTGGCATGGGTGAATCCGCACAAATGCTGCTCGACAGTCAGCGGGCACTGCCCGCCAAACTGGAAGCGCATGGTTTCCATTTTTGCTACCCGGATCTGGAGCGAGCACTGAAAAGTGCGCTGGCCGAACCGGAAAGCCGAGTGACCCGCGTGGAGTAACCCGGTCTCAGAATCTCCGGCAGCCTCCCCTGAGCAATCACCGTACTGTCTGTCGGACGAATCTAACGGCCTAAGGGACGCAGCAACTGCTTCATCATGCTGCTGATGATCAGCAGTATCAGCAGAACGGACATCAGCGGCAGAACCAGCCACAAGCCCGGGTGCCAGGTCACGGGCAACTCAAAACCCCATTTGATCAGGGCTGCAACCAGGGCTTCCGCCCCAAAGACTGCAATCACCCCAGCCAGTACGGCCATCAGACCGTATTCGCTCCAGATCGTTGCCCGGATCCGTTGCCTGCTGGCCCCCAGCGTCCGGTAAAGCTTAATTTCCTGCTGCCGCTGCGACAGACTGAGACGCAGCAAGGTCAGCACCAGCAGCAGCCCGCTGCACACCCCCAGCAAAGCCAGCACAGACAAGGACAGAGAGACCTGCTGTAAAATCGCCTGGATCCGGGTTGCCATAGTTCTCAGATCCAGCAAGGTGACGGTCGGATAATCCCGGCCCAGCTGATTGACAATCTCACTCTGATCCGCTGCCACCCTGAAGCTGACCAGCCAGGTAGCTGGTAAATCAGCCATCACATCCGGGGTGAAAATGAAGAAAAAGTTGGGCCGCATATTCCGCCATTCCACCTCCCGCAAACTGGTTACTGTCGCAGTGAAAGACTGACTGTTCACACTGAACCCCAGCTGATCGCCCAGCTGAATGCCCAGCCGTTCGGCAACCCCGGTTTCAACCGACACGCCGCCCGGCGCAAGACTCCATTTTCCTTCCATCAGTGTATTGTGCACCGGCATCGTTTCACGCCAGGTAAAATTCAGTTCCCGGCGCAAAGACTCATCCCCTTCCTGACGATCATCCTGCTGCGCATCCGGCGTTGTGGTTTCCGCTCTCGGATTAACGCCATTAATCGTCACCAGACGGCCGCGCACAATGGGGTAACTGTCTGAGCGCATCAGCCCATAACCGTCCAGCACATCCAGATACGCCTGTTGCTCGGTCGGACTGATATTGAGGGCAAAAACGTTGGGTGCATCTGCCGGCAGGGTCTGCTGCCAGTCTGCCAGTAAGTCGGTTCGCAGAAGCCAGATCACGGCCAGCAGCATCAGCGAACTGGTCAGTGCCGCCAGCTGTGCTCCGGTCACCAGCGGACTGCGACCGATACGGCTTAACGCCAGGGTCATTGCGGCTCCCCAGCGACGCTGGCGGAGCCCGGCAACCAACAGCAAGCCCAGCCCGGCTAAAACGCCCAGCAATCCGACCAAGCCCGCCAGCGTCAGCCACATCATTGGGTTATCCCCGACCCAGAGCAACAGGGCAATCAGCGGGATCAGTATCAGCAGGTACCGGTTTTTTGAGGCCGTTGTCTTCAGTCCCCGCTGCATGACCGCCAGTGCCGGTGCATCCAGCAGGCGCCACAGCGCAATCCCCATCCCGGGAATCGCGACCAGAACCGCCACCAGCAAACTGACCAGCCAGGGCATCACTCCCATTTCCGGTAAAGGTTTAGGCAAGACATCACTCAACGGCAAGCGTAACAACCATTCCAGTATCCAGCCCAGACTCAGCCCGGCCACCGCCGCAATGGCAAACAGTAATCCGAGCTGCCGGGCCAGCCAGCGCCCCAGAAAGCCTTTACGGGCGCCCAGACTTTTCATCATCGCGACCGTTTCTGTGCGGCTGGCCGTGTAATGCATGCAGGTCAGCACAAGTGTGGCCGTCGCCATCAGAATCACCAGAATCAGGGTCAGCGACAGATACTGCTGTACCCGCTCGATCATCTCACCGGTGCGTCCCTGTGTGGTTTCACTGATCCACCGCTGATCCGGACTCAACACCACATCGGCCTGCAATTGCTTCAGCAAAGAGTCATCACCATTGAAATACGCCCGGTAACGTACCCGGCTGCCGGGCTGAATAGCTTCCGTGGCAGCCAGATCCGACTCATGCATCAGCACCGCAGGCATCTGGCTGAAGGGGTTAAACGACAGCTCCGGCTCTGAAACCACTGCCCCTGCGACAGTCAGTTCGGCATTCCCTATCGCCACCTGATCACCGATTTTCACATCCAGAAGTGAAAACAAGCGCTCCGACAGCCACAACTCACCCGGTTCGACCCGCTGCCGGGTCTGCTCATGTCCCTGCAGCACCAATTCTCCCCGCAGCGGAAAATCACTGGCGACAGACTTCACGCTCACCAGCTGCATGGCATGATCGCTGAAAGCCATGGTGCCAAAACGGGTCTGCTGCGTCACCGTCAGGCCTAACTGCCGGGCTTCCTGCAATACGGGTTCCGCAATCGGGTTGGCAGAGCGCAGCACCAGATCCGCCGCGATCATGCTGCGGCCCTGATTGATCATGATTTTTTCGACCCGCACCACCAAAGATGCCAGTGCGAACACACAGGCAATGATCAGCGTCAGCGCCACAGCCACCGGCCAGAGCTGACCCTGCCATAATTCGCGCCAGCTCCACCGGAGCAACAGAGACGGATCGGATTGTCGGCTCGGGATCTGACTTTCACTCATCTCTGTCATGCCGCCTCCACACGCCCGCCATGAATACGTACCACGCGATCACAGCGTTCCGCCAGCTGAGGATCATGGGTGACCAGCACCAGTGTGGTGCCGTGATCCCGGTTGAGGGCGAAGAGTAAATCGATCACCGTGGCTGCCGTGTGCTGATCCAGATTGCCCGTCGGTTCATCCGCAAACAACACCTGAGGCGCGGTCATAAAAGCCCGGGCGAGTGCGACACGCTGCTGTTCACCGCCGGAGAGCTGTGAAGGCAAATGCGCTTCCCGGCCCTGCAGACCGACCTGATGCAGCAGGGCTGCGGCGCGTGCCGTATCGCCGGTCTCCCCCTTGATGATGGCAGGCAGGGTCACGTTCTCCAGCGCCGTCAGCGACGGAATCAGCAGGAAACTCTGAAACACAAAGCCCACCGCCTGACTGCGCAAGGCGGCCCGGGATTCATCATCCATCGCTGACAAAGTCTGCCCGAGCAGTTCAATGTCGCCGCTGCTGGGAACATCCAGCCCGGCCAGCAACGTCATCAGCGTGGATTTGCCCGCGCCGGAAACCCCAACCAAAGCAATACTTTCGCCCCGCTCGACCTCAAGCGAAACATCCTGCAGAATGGTGAGTGTTGTGGTGGCCGTCGTCACCTGTTTGGATACTGATTGCGCTTTTATCACGGATGTAGACATGATGCGGATCCTTGCACTGTTAATACTTATTTTGACACCAATCAGCAGCGTTGCCGCCACATTGATGGTACTCGGTGACAGCCTGAGCGCCGGCTATCAGATGCGAGCTGATCAAAGCTGGCCACGGCTGATGGAACCGATGCTCAATGACAACGGCCTGAAAATTGAGGTGGTCAATGCCAGCATTTCCGGCGATACCACAGGTAATGGTCTGGCCCGTTTACCCAAACTGCTGAAACAGTATGCACCAGATTACGTCATCATCGAGCTCGGTGCCAACGATGGGCTTCGCGGTTTTCCGCCTGCGGCGATCGAGAAGAACCTCAGAGCTATGATTGCTCTGATTAAAGATAGCGGCGGCGAGCCATTGCTGATGCAAATCCGTATCCCGCCCAACTACGGCAAGCGCTATACCAGCCAGTTTGAAGCAATCTACGTCAGACTCAGCAAAGACTACAGCCTGCCGCTGCTGCCCTTTTTCCTGGAGCAGGTCATCCTGCGTGACCACTGGATGATGGACGATGGCCTGCATCCCAAAGCCGCCGCGCAGCCCTGGATCGCCCAGTACATGACAAATGCCATCACACCTTTTTTGTAACCAGGTTTTACAACGCCAAATTTCCAATGACCTCATTCCCCAATGAAAAGGACTCACATGACCACAGCCATTCTCATCACAGGGTGCAGCAGCGGTATCGGATACCACTGCGCCAAATCGCTCCATCAGGCTGGCTATCTGGTGGTTGCCAGTTGCCGGCAACAGGCGGATGTAGAACGTCTGCGCGCCGAAGGATTGCATTGCGTTCAGCTCGACCTTGCAGACACAGCTTCCATCGAACAGGGTCTGTCGGACGCACTGGTAATCACCGACGGGCGACTGGATGTGCTGTTCAATAACGGCGCTTACGGCCAGCCGGGTGCTCTTGAGGATTTGCCCACAGATGCGCTGCGCGAACAGTTCGAAACCAACCTGTTCGGCTGGCATTCTCTGACCCGGGCCGTCATTCCCGTGATGCTCGGACAAGGGGGCGGAAAGATTGTCCAGAACAGCTCTGTTCTGGGGCTGGTCGCCATGAAATACCGCGGGGCCTACAATGCCAGTAAATTTGCATTAGAAGGCTATACCGACACCCTGCGGCTTGAACTGGCCAATACGCCGGTTCAGGTCAGCCTGATTGAGCCCGGTCCGATTGAAAGTCAGTTCCGGGCCAACGCAAAACGCCAGTTTGAGGCCCACATCGACATGACCGACTCCCGCCACAGCCAGAATTATCAGAATACGCTGAACCGGCTTGGCAAACCGTCCCCGTCCAACAAATTCACCCTGACGCCGGAAGCCGTCCTGAAACCACTGCAGAAGATCATCGACAGTCACACGCCTGCTGCACGCTACTATGTTACCCAGCCGACCTATATTTTCGGCTTTTTACGCCGGATTCTGCCGGTGCGCTGGCTGGATGGCATCTTAATCAAAAGTGATTAAGATCCACGCAGAGTGATGGAAGTTTGATCCTGATCCGAACGTGAAAAATCTCACACCGGAATGCCTGTTTTTTCATCAGATGTCATGAATGTGTCATCTGAGCCATCTAGGCTTCAGGGTAAGTTGGTCCTTACCTGTTGTGAACGGTAATCCAGCGATCCCCCTAAACAAACAGTGCTACATTTTCGGAGGAATCGGCATGACATTACGCCAGATAAACGCGCTCTGTCTCTGTGTCGCAATTGCTCTGCTTCTGAGCTTTCAACTCTAACGGAGAGCCTGGCTCTCCGTTTTTTTCCTCTGAACCCGTCGAACACCGCTTTATTCACCCTTTTCCCTTGATTTTCCTGCCAATCAGCCCAACATCTTCATCATCACTTATTCAACGATCACGGAAAGCCCGGTATGAACGACAAATTAGCGATTGAACTGAACGAATCCAATCTGCATCAGGTGATTGAGCAGTCCATGCAACAGCTGGTGGTGATCAGTTTCTGGGCACCGTCCATGCCTGAAACGGCAGAAGTCAATGCCGTCCTGGAACGCCTGGCAGCCCAGCTTCCGGGACAGTTTGTGCTGGCAACGCTGAACTGTGAAACGCAGCAAATGGTCGCGGCACAGTTTGGTGTCCGCAGTCTGCCAACCGTTGCCCTGTTCAGCAATGGTCAGCCGGTCGACGGCGCCGCCGGCCCGCAAACGGAAGACAGCCTGCGCCAGATGCTGAGCAAGCACCTGCCGAGCGAAGATGAAATGAAGCTGGATCAGGCCATTCAGCTGGTCAGCCAGCAAGCCTATAACGAAGCGCTGCCATTGTTACGTGAACTGATGGCCAGCCTGCCGGGCAACAGCCTGGTGTTACTGGCTGCTGCGGAATGTCTGCTGGAAACATCTCAGTTTGATGACGCTGAAACCCTGCTGGGCCAGATCCCGATGCAGGATCGGGACAGCGATTACAAACGTTTGGTTGCCAAACTGGAGCTGCACCGCCAAGCCAGTGATTCACCTGAAATTCGTCAGCTGGAAGAAAAACTGGCCGCGGAACCGGACAATGGTCAGCTGGCGTACGAACTGGCAATCCAGTACAGCCAGGCAAACCGCCAGCAGGAAGCTCTGGAGATCCTGATGGGCCTACTGCGCAAAGATCTGAACTTTGCCGACGGGAACGCCAAGAAAACCATGATGGATATTCTGGCGGCTCTGGGTCAGGGGAATGCACTGGCCAGCCAGTACCGTCGTCAGCTTTACTCACTGCTGTACTGAT
The DNA here is from genome assembly GCF_036409375.1 of Photobacterium sp. 53610. Taxonomy (NCBI): domain Bacteria; kingdom Pseudomonadati; phylum Pseudomonadota; class Gammaproteobacteria; order Vibrionales; family Vibrionaceae; genus Photobacterium; species Photobacterium sp. 53610. The sequence continues at coordinate 355,396 of NZ_JAXOFS010000004.1, forward strand.
ACAAGTCCACCGCAGGCAAACCAACCGGCCTGCGGTGAAGACAACCTATTGCTGGCTGAAACTGGGCCGACAGAGCTCAGTCTTTCTGAACTTAAGCTTCGGACTCACCTTCGGTCAGCGCATCGATGATCGGACAGCACGGTTGATTGTTCCCCGGACACTGACTGATCAGACTCTGCAGACTCTGCTTCATCGCCAGAAGCTCCTGGATCTGATGATCAATTTCAGCCAGTTTATGCTCGGCTTTTGCTTTTACATCGGCACTTTTCCGTTCCGGATCGCGTGACAGCGACAACAACTCCCGGCTTTCCTCCAGACTGAACCCCACCAGCCGCGAGCGCTTAATCATCAGCAGTTCGTTTACCTGTTTCTGGCTATAGCGGCGGTAGCCGTTCTCACCACGCAAAGGTTCACTGATCATCCCCTTACTCTCATAAAAGCGTATGGTTTTATTGGTTAATCCCGTCTGTTTGGCCACTTCGCTGATGTTCATCTGATCCTCCTGAAAAACTAACTTGACCTTCCATCAACTGGAAGCTTTATGATTAGCATATACCACATCAATGGCGTTGAGGAAGCCCATGACGATTTCAACAAGCATACCGGCCCGTATGGATGTGACGCTGCCGCTTGGCAAAGTCCGCTGTATGAATTGTGTCGGAAAAATCACCCAGGCATTACAGGTACTGGATGGCGTGGAAACAGTAGCGGTTGACACGCAAAACGCCCGTCTTTCAGGTCAGCTGGATCTGGCAAAGATTATTGAGACCATTGAGACACTGGGATACGAGGCCGGCTATCAGCACGACTTACCTTTGGCAGGCCTGTCCTGCGGAAAATGTGTTGCCAAGCTGAAGTCAGTGTTCGCCGCAGATCCCCGGATTGCCCAGTTTGAGGTCAGTAAAACCCGTGCTGTGGTTCTGGGCGCCTTAGACCAGGATGCATTAACTGCACTGATCCAGTCTGCCGGATATCAGGTCCCTCTATCAGAGCATCCAGATGATCAGGAGACATCGGGACAGCAAGCCCGTTCCGATGCAGCCGCTCACCTTCAGAACGCTGAAACGGCACCAGAAGCACCAGCCACCACGGCAACAGTAAGCGACAGCCCGAACGAAGCCGACGCAGACAGTCACTACTTTCTGATTTCCGGCATGACCTGTGCCAGCTGTGTGTCTTCCGTCGAAAAAGCTATCCGGCAAGTTGATGCGGTCTCCGCGGTCAGTGTCAATCTGGCCGAACGCACCGCGCTGGTTCAGGGAGAGATCGATCCTGAATCCGTGATCCGGGCTGTTTCAAATGCCGGCTATGGTGCTGAATTGAGTGAAGATGAACGCACCCGGCGTGAACGACAGCAGGCACAGAACTCAGCGGTTTACCGTCAGCACCTGATCAATGCCGGACTGGCACTGGCACTCGGGGTACCGCTGATGGCCTGGGGTGTATTTGGCGGCAGTATGATGATCGATTCGGTCACCAGCCAGTGGAGCTGGGGCATCATCGGCCTGCTGACACTGGCCTTGCTGGTGTACTGTGGCGGACATTACTACCGGGATGCCTGGAAAGCTTTCCTTCACCACAGAGCCAGCATGGATACACTGGTGGCGCTGGGTACAGGGGCGGCCTGGTTTTACTCCATGTTTGTGGTCCTGACCCCGGAATGGTTCCCGGCGCAGGCCCGCCACGTCTACTTTGAAGCTTCGGCCATGATTCTGGGTCTGATCACGCTGGGACATGCACTGGAAACCAAAGCCAGAGGACGCACCTCAAAGGCGCTGGAAAAACTGATCGACCTGCAACCGCAAACCGCCATTCTGGTCGATGATCAGGGCGAACGCGAAGTGCCGCTGGCCGAGATCAAACCCGGCATGAAGCTCAGGCTGCGTCCGGGCGCGAAAGTGCCGGTTGATGGTGTGATAGAAACCGGTGAAAGCTATCTGGATGAGTCGATGCTGACCGGTGAACCGGTACCGGCCCACAAAAAGCCGGGCGATGAACTGCATGCCGGTACGATCAATCAAAGCGGCAGCCTGTTGTTTATTGCCCGGCAGGTCGGCAATCAGACTCTGCTGGCACGAATCATCGGTCTGGTACGTCAGGCACAAAGCAGTAAGCCGGAACTGGCCCGGATGGCCGATACCATCTCGGCTATCTTTGTCCCCACGGTCATGATCATTGCGATTGTCACCGCAACCATCTGGTATTACGTCGGTCCGGATCCCGTCTCGATTTATATGCTGGTTACGGCGACCACCGTTCTAATCATTGCCTGCCCCTGTGCCCTCGGGCTGGCAACCCCGATGTCGGTCACCGTCGGACTGGGCCGGGCTGCAGAACACGGTATCCTGATCCGCCATGCCGATGCCATGCAGCTGGCTGCCGGGATTGATACCGTCGTGCTGGATAAAACCGGAACCCTGACAGAAGGTAAACCTGTCCTGACACACAGCCACTACTACGGCGAATACACTGAAGAGCAGGTACTGACACTGGCAGCCAGCCTGGAACAAGGTGCCGAGCACCCGCTTGCGAAGGCTATTGTCACCGCGGCGAAAGCACAATCGCTGCCGCTGAAAACTCTCAGTCAGTTTCATGCGCAGCCGGGCTATGGCGTCAGCGGTCAGGTCGAAACGCACAACATCCTGCTGGGTAACCGCGCCCTGATGGTAAAAGAAGGGATTGATACAGCCAGCCAGGAAGCCGATGCGCTCACGCTGTCCGATGACGGTGCAACCGCAATCTTCATTGCGATTGACGGACAACCGGCCGCGGTTTTCGGCATCAGTGATCCCCTGCGTGCAGACTCAGGCGAAGCTGTGGCAAGGCTTCAGGCAAAAGGCATTGAGGTCATCATGCTGACGGGGGATACCGAACGGACGGCCACAGCCATCGCCCGTCAGGCAGGCATCACGAAAGTGATTGCCGGTGTACTGCCGGATGGCAAATCGGAAGAAGTGCGTCAGCTGCAGCAATCGGGCAAGCACGTCGCCATGGTGGGTGACGGAATTAACGATGCGCCAGCGCTGGCTCAGGCGGAAATCGGAATTGCCATGGGCAGCGGCAGTGATGTCGCTATTGAAAGCGCCCAGCTGACACTGGTGCGCCACTCGCTGCACGGCGTCGCAGATGCGCTGGAACTGTCTTCCGCCACACTGCGGAACATGAAGCAAAACCTATTCGGAGCCTTTGTCTACAATACCCTGGGGATTCCGCTTGCCGCCGGTATTCTGTTTCCGTTTACCGGCAGTTTGCTCAGTCCGGTGATTGCCGGGGCTGCGATGGCACTGTCGTCCATCACGGTCGTCAGTAATGCCAACCGCCTGAGACTGTTCCGTCCGGGCAGCGCGCAATATCAGACAACCACACTTACGGACAACAAAGGAGGCCTGGAATGATGGCATTACTGGCAGCACTGGCCATTGGCTTCATCATCTGGTGGTTCTGGCTTCATCCGAACCGGTAGTTCTTCAGCGGCTGGACTGTCTGTCCGGCCGCTTTTCTGATGCGTGAAACTTGCCTGTCCCCCATGTATTCCATAGGCTGTTTACAACCGCCAACCACTGGAATGATCATGTTTAAATCTCTGCTTACCAAAGCCAGTATCGTTCTGACCTTCTTCAGTACCAGTGCCTCAGCTGAGCCTCAGGTCTGGCTTGCCAAAGATCACCAGCGTCAGTTTGTGCTGATGGGATCCATTCATGTCGGCAATGATGCACTTTATCCGTTACCAGATGTCTTTACCCGGTACTGGCCTGAAGCGAACGGCCTGATTCTGGAAGCCGATATCCAGAAAAAGTTTGAGATGCCGCCCTTTGATGCAAGCACCGCAACACGTCATTTGCTGCCCCCGAAGGATATCCGCACCCTCAAAGCACTGGCCGACCAATACCGATTGTCCTCCTACTCGCTCCTTGAAAATCCGCCCTGGATGACAGCCATGCAACTGCAATTGGCCCAGTCTCTGGCCTATGGCCTTTCTCCGGAGAAAGGCATCGATCAGGTGGTATTTGCCCGGGCTCAAAAAGAGCACGTTCCCGTTTACGAACTGGAGGGCATTGAAGCACAGTTCCGGCTGCTGAGGAGTCTTCCGGATCATGGCCTGAACCTGCTGCAAACAACGTTGAATGAATGGCTTTTACTGGAAGATGAACTGCGTTGCCTGCTCGAAGCCTGGCAACAGGGGAATGGTACCGTGCTGACGGAACTGAGCGCTCAGATCGCCCTCTCTGATGACACCGAACAGCACCTGCTGACGCGCAGAAATCAGGACTGGGCCAGGCAGCTTACCCATGCGCCGCAATACCAGAAGGGGACCTTTCTGGTCGTTGTCGGTGCTTATCATATGATGGGGAACGATGGCCTGCCTGCGTTACTGATGCAACAAGGCTTCACGGTCCGGCAACTCAATCACGCCCGACCTGCACAATGTGAACCCGCGCCTCTCCGTCAGGCAATCAATCAACCAAAAACATCAGAAACAAAAAAGCCCGCTCAATGAGCGGGCTTTCGAAGGTGGTCGGTGAAGAGGGATTCGAACCCCCGACCCTCTGGTCCCAAACCAGATGCGCTACCAAACTGCGCTATTCACCGATAATTTTGTTCTATTGAAAGTATAACTCTTGCAGTCAGAGTTACTCAAACTCTCAATTTTTGTAGCCTGCTTTTCAAAAGCAAACTTTTAAAATAGTGGTCGGTGAAGAGGGATTCGAACCCCCGACCCTCTGGTCCCAAACCAGATGCGCTACCAAACTGCGCTATTCACCGACAATTTGCTGAAAGGCCAGACAAATCACATTGCCTTTCGAGGTGGCCTATAATACTGGCAAATTTGCCAAACGCAAGGGGGGAGGAAGTAAATTTTCCTTTCTTTTTACTGCTTGATGAGTAAATCATCACTTTGAGCAGGGTTTATTGCCCAAACCACAAAAAATACACCTGACTGACGGAACCTTGTCCGAGCTTGATCCAGATCATCTGCCTTGCAACCCCCTTAAACTAAGATTGCAACAAGTTTCCATACAGCAGAGGACATCACATGGAATTTTGGCTTGATTTACTCTTCGGTAACCCGGTCGGTTTGTCGTCAATGATTGTGATTTTCGGTGCGTTGGGGCTGATGATCTTTTATGGCGGCTATTTCGTTTACAAAGTCATGAAAGCTGATTCACAACAGTAATATTTTCCGTTATCTCCAATCTTTCTTGAATCCTGCGGACACTGACAGGCCCCAGGATTCTTTTTTTTCCCCGCCAGCCACGTATAATTCTCTTAAAGTCCGCAGTAAAAACAGCTCACCATGTCAGATCAAAATGAACTGGATCTGTTCCGTGAAATGATGGCTGATGTCGCCCCATTGGAACAAGACACCGTACTTACAGAGAAAAAACACCAGATTACCGAGTCTCAGCTCGCCCGTCAGGTTGCGGCCCAAAGCCTGTCCGACAGTGACCCTGAATACCTGTCACTGGATTATGCCCAGATGGTCAAACCCGACGACATGCTGGATTTCAAGCGCGATGGTGTACAGGATGGTGTAATTCGCAAATTACGTCTGGGTAAATATGACATTCAGGCCCGCCTCGACTTGCACCGGAAATCCCTGAAAGAAGCCAGAGACGAAGTCCTGAGTTTCCTGAAGCAATGCCAGCGGATGGATATCCGGACCGTGCTGATTGTGCATGGCAAAGGGGAGCGCTCTGCCCCACCGGCACTGATGAAAAGTTTCGTTGCTTCCTGGTTAATTCAGATCAGTGACGTGATGGGTTATCACTCCGCACTGCGTCAGCACGGCGGCAACGGCGCGCTGTACGTCATGCTGAAGAAAAGTCCGGAGCGTAAACTGGAAAACCGGGAACGGCATCAGAAACGGATGAGTTAGGCTGGCAAGTTAAGCCAGCCAGACCACACGCAGAGCCAGCATCAGTAAAACCACGCCAGACAAACGGTCAATGAGCTGTGCCCGGCTGCGCAGTTTTTCCAACACAGCCGGCCGGGATAAGATCAGCGCAATCAGGGTGTACCAGAGGCCGTCCACCAGCAACGGCGTCGCCACAATAATCGCGCGATCACTCATTTGGCTGCCAACTGCAACGAACTGACTGAAAAGAGCCAGAAAAAACAGGGCCAGCTTCGGATTCAGAATGGAAATCATGATGCCATCCCTCGCCGCTTCCCCCAGACTGGCCGACGCTCCGGCTGACAGTTTCGCAGCCACGCCCCCTTTGGAGCGCAACGCGTTAATACCTAAATAAGCTAAGTAGGCCGCACCAGAATACGTAATCACCTGAAACAGCAGCGGAGACTGCTTCAGCACCACCGCAAGCCCGAGTAAGGTCAGCAGAGCATACACCCCCACCCCAAAGGCGTGCGCCCAGGAAGTCGCTATCCCGTGCAGCTTACCGCCCGACAGACTGTGCTTTGCAACAACCGCCAGACTTGGCCCCGGTGACATCGCACCCAGCATGCAAATCATCAGTAGTGAAAGCCAGATCGTCAAAGTCATCCCGTCTCCTCCGGGCCATTTAGGCCTGTCTCAAAATTAAAGTTTATCTGGCCAGTGCTGCCAGCTTCCCGCCAGTCAGTTGCAGTAAATCAGCCGGGGACAGTTCAATTTCCAGCCCTCGGCGCCCGGCGCTGACACAAATGGTTTCGAATGAATTTGCCGATTCATCCAGAAAAGTCGGCAGTCGTTTTTTTTGTCCCAAAGGACTAATTCCGCCCACGATATAGCCTGTCGTTTTCTCAGCAATCGCAGGATCAGCCATATCCGCTTTCTTGGCCCCGGCCGCTTTTGCCGCCGCTTTCAGATCCAGCATTCCGGCAACCGGAACAACGGCCACAGCCAGTTGTTTAGGATCGCCATTACAGGCAAACAACAAGGTTTTGAATACACGGGCCGGATCCTGCCCCAGCACTTCAGCCGCTTCCATGCCGAAATTGCTATTGTTGGGATCATGCTGGTATTGATGAACTGTGTGGGCAATTTTATGCTTTTTGGCTAGATTGATTGCGGGTGTCATCCTGTCCTCCGAGATCTGTCGCTCCTCACTATATCGAACAGGCCTCATTTCGCCAAGGCAACTGAGATACAGACAGCAATAAAAAAGCTCACCTAAGTGCATAGGTGAGCTTGCATTGAGCCGTCGTCAGTTCGGATTAACGGTAAACAATCTCACCCTTTGGTACAAAGCTATTCACGTTCACCGGGCTGTTGGCTTCCAGGTAATCTTTCAGCACTTCTGCATCAACAAAACCTGTGTTTACATAACCTGAGTGGCCCGTCAATTTAGGATAACCGTCACCGCCTGCGGCGTTAAAGCTCGGCACTGTGAAACGGTAAGTCTTGCTCGGTACCAAAGCTTTGCCGCCAATCTTCACATTGCTGACTTTGCCGTTCTTCACATCCATCCGGATGCCGTAGAACTGGGCATAAGCGCCTGAGTCAACTGGTTTCGTGGCCACTTCATTCAGATAATCAAGCACTTCTGCACCTGTCATATCCGTGTAAGTCACCATGTTACCGAACGGCTGCACTTTCAGAACATCTTTATAGGTAATCGCACCACCCGGAATCGAGTCACGCACACCGCCGGAGTTCATGACCGCAAAATCCGCTTTGGCGCGCTGCATATGCGCCGCTGCAATCAAACGTCCCAGGTTCGTCTGTTTGAAACGCACCACATTCCGGTCGCCTTCCAGCTTGCCGTTTGACTCAGAAATTTTCACGTTCAGCTGAGCCTGACCACGCTCCTGATAAGGAGTCAGGAAGGCTTTCACCTCTGAGTTTTGAGGGATTTCCTTCTCAACAAACACTCTTTGTGAGGAACCATCAGCCAGCTGGATTTTCTTCTTCAGGTTCACAGGAACCAGATCATAACTGACCAGATTCAGCTCACCGTTCTTGAATTCAAAATCAGCGCGACCCACATATTTGCCCCACTCGTGCGCCTGAACGATCCAGGTACCATTCTGCTGATCCGGCTTACAGTCATCGCCTGGCTTGAATCCGTCATTGGCGACGTTCGGCGCTTCCATACAAACCGGCTCTTGCGAGTGACCACCGACGATCAGATCCAGATCACCCGGCTCCAGATAACGCGCCAGAGCAACATCACCCGGGGCATTCACACCGCGGTTGCCATTGACATAATGGCCCATGTGCGTCGCAGCGATAATCACATCCGGATGCTCAGTTTCTTTCAGTTCGGCAATCAGTGCTTTGGCTTCGGCTTTCGGATCACGAAACTCAATGTTTCCGATATATTCCGGATTTCCGATTTTAGCCGTATCTTCCGTGGTCAGACCGATGACGGCAATTTTGATCCCTTGCTGTTCAAAAATCTGGTAAGGCTGGAACAGGCGCTTGCCTGTGGCCTTGTCATAAATGTTGGCAGACAGCATTGGGAAGTTCGCCCAGCCTTCCTGCTTGCGCAGCACATCCATCGGGTTATCAAACTCGTGATTGCCCACAGCCATCGCATCGTAGCCAAGCATGTTCATGCCTTTGAAATCTGGCTCCGCATCCTGAAGATCGGATTCTGGCACCCCGGTATTAATATCACCGCCAGACAGTAACAGAGCGGTACCACCTTCTTCAGCGACATCAGCACGCAGTTCATCCAGCAAAGTCTTACGGGCAGCCATGCCATACTCACCATTACGGTTTGTCCAGAAACGGCCGTGATGATCGTTCGTATGAAGAATCGTGAACTTATAGGTCTGGTCTTGCTGCCAGCCGGCAGCCTGATCCTGGCTAGCGCATCCTGCCAGTGCCAATAACAGTCCCGCAGACAAGGCAGTACGGGTTAACAGTTTTGTGGTCATTTCATCACCTTACACAGTCTACTCTCATGGCGTGCCGCCCTCCGTGGTGGTGGCAGTGCCCAAAACGGTGTTCAGTGTAAAAGATTCAATTACGACGTGGCAGGTGATTTCATCAGAGTGTTAAACCGATCACTATGCAATCGATATCATTTTTGATATTTGAAGGAGATAGCAGCAAAAACATCCCAGAAATGGGGAGCATTTCTCAAAACAAGAAATTTGATTCAGCCTGATTCCAGAACAGCCTGATGAGACTGATTCAACATCACAATTTCCGGAGTGATAACTCGGCAGAAAAAGTCATCCGAAACGCTTACCACAGCAAGTCATTGAATTGACTGACAGGATCCGCCAATGGACAAATTTGTCCTCTGAAGAAACTCCGGATGAGATCCCGCTGGACATCAGACATTCAGGACTGTGCCTGAAAAATATCTCACCGATAAAATTTTAAGAAGTTCGGATTTCTATAAGATAATCCTTTGAATTTGGAATGCTTATCCCTTTTCAACAAACTTTTATGCCAATGCAAACAAAATATTAGTCACACCTAATATTTAAGTTTATTCAGGCAGCCGTCGTATTAATATATGGAATTCAAGTGTTGCTACCCCCCATTTTTGTCACACTTTTTGTTGTGCAACATGATGAGCCAACACCGTTACTCGTTTCCGTTCCATCCACCGAGACCCATAATGAAACTGAGCCTAAAGCAAAAACTCATCGGTGCCAGCTTATCTGCTGTCGTGGTTATGGCAACCGCGCTGACCTGGCTGGCCGCAAGCCAACTCAATCAACAAACTCAACACAGCATATTCAACCGCGCTGACAGCCTGAGCAAGACAGCCACTAAAGGGATCAGTGACTGGATTAATATACGTCTCAAGATTACTGGTGCGATCAAATCCTATGTGGAAGCTGACGAACCAGTTCCTTACCTTCAGCAAGCCCGCGATGCCGGCGGATTTGCTCTGACCTATTTCGGAACCCCAACGGGCAAAATGGTCCGCTCAAATCCGGAACGGAATCGTGCAGGCTATGACCCGCGACAGCGCCCCTGGTACATTGCTGCCCAATCGACCAGTCAGCCTGTGATTACCTCGGCATACCATGATGCCATCACCAATGCGCTGCTGGTAACGCTGGCTGAGCCTGTCATGCGTAATGGTCAGCTGACTGCCGTCGTCGGTTCGGACGTGCTGATCGATCAGCTCATTTCTGATGTGATCAGTCTCGATGCCGGGAAAAAAGCTTACGCCATGCTGATTAACACTCAGGACAGCACCTTCCTCGCACACCCTGAAAAATCTCTGCTGCTCAAACCCATCAGCGGATACAGCCAGAAGCTGAGCATGAGCGATATCCAGAAAGCGGTCAGTTCCCGCAAGCTGGTGAACGAGGTCATCGATGGTGAAGATAAGCTGCTGTATTTCACAGAAGTACCGGGCACACCCTGGATTCTGGGTCTGGAGATGGACAAAGACACTGAAGAAGCGAGCCAGAGCGAACTGCTGACCCGGCTGATTCTGACCTCAATTGTCATTACTCTGGCTGTACTGGCTGCAGTTGCCTGGCTGGTTGGCTACCTGTTCCGCGATCTGGGCCGGGTATCTGAGGCACTGGCAGAAATTGCGACCGGTGAAGGCGATCTGACGCAACGTCTGGAACCTCGCAGTGATGACGAAGTCGGCCAGCTGGCCCATAACTTCAACCGCTTTGTCGGCAACATGCACGGCATGGTGATGCGTTTGCGCGATGTGTCCCAGTCGCTGAGTTCTCAGGCGCATCAGACTGCGTCACAGGCCGAAGAACGCAGCACCCGGATTCGTCACCAACAGGATGAAATCAACATGGTGGCCACGGCCATTAATGAAATGGCTGCGGCAACGCAGGAAATTTCCGGCAATGCTGACAACACCGCGCGTACATCGACTGAAACTGTACTGGCAGCCGAACACGGCGCAAAACAGGTTGAACAAAGCCAGCACTCCACCACCAGTCTGGCCGGTGAAGTAGAAACCGCGACCGATGTCATCAGTGAACTGAACCATCACGCGCAAAGCATCAACACCATTCTGTCGACCATTCAGAATATTGCCGAGCAAACCAACCTGCTGGCGCTGAATGCTGCAATTGAGGCAGCCCGTGCCGGTGAACAAGGTCGCGGCTTTGCCGTGGTTGCCGATGAAGTTCGTGTCCTGAGTCAGCGCACGCATGCTTCAACTCAGGAAATCCAGCAGATGATTGAAACGCTGCAGCAGACCACAGGTCGTGCCGTCGGCATTATGAGCGACAGCCGTCGTCTGGCAGAAACCAGTGTGGATGACGCCAATTCAGCGTCTGCCAGCCTGACTCAGATTATTTCTGCGATTACCAATATCAGTGATATGGCCACTCAGATTGCTTCTGCCGCGGAAGAGCAATCTTCTGTGACCTCTGAAATCACCCGCAACACCGAAGGCATTCGCGATGTGTCCAACGACCTGGCTCAGGAAGCCAGCGAAGCGGCACAGCAGGCTGCGCAATTGTCAGATCTGTCTCATGAACTGCAACAGGAAATCAGCCGCTTTAAGCTGTAATCCCGGATTCAGCAAGACTGGTTTCAGAAAAGCAGATTCAGAAGTACCAACAAAAACACCCCAAACGGGGTGTTTTTTTATTCCGGGTCGTTCAGGCTTATGCCGTGACGGCTATCCGCTGCTGATGCTTAATCAGCATAGCGATCACCGCACTGCCCGCCAGGAAGAAACAGTAATAAGAATGACTGACCACAGTCAACGGGGATAAGCCGAAAACTGAACCCAGCAAAAGACCCTGCGCGCCATAAGGCAGGATTCCCTGAATTACACAGGAGAAAATATCCAGCAGGCTGGCCGAACGACGCGGTGTCACACCATTTTGTTCAGCAAGTTCACGGGCCACACCACCGGCGACGATAATGGCCACGGTATTATTGGCCGTACACAGATTCGTCAGGCTCACCAGACCGGCAATCCCCAGCTCACTGGCCTTCTGTGACTGCTCCCCTTCCTTACGGCCAAAGCCGCCAATCAGCCGGTTGATCAGCCGGGTCAGGAAAGCCAGTCCGCCCTGGCGGCGCATCAGCTCACCCATGCCGCCAATCAGCATAGAGAGCAGGAAAATTTCCTGCATGTTGCCGAATCCGGCATAGATATCCTGTCCCCAGTTCGCCAGACCATAGTCAGGCACAGACAGCAAACCGACACCACCTGCCAGAATGAGCCCGAGACTGAGAACAACAAATACATTCAGACCGGCCACGGCCAGAACCAGAATCGTGATATACGGCAATACTTTCAGCCATTCAATGCTGGTCACTGCAGGCGCTTGCGTCGGGGTCGATTCAAACAGAAACAGCAGGATCGCGGCAATCGCGGCCGGTAACGCAATCGCAATGTTCTCACGGAATTTATCGCGCATCGCACATCCCTGAGAACGGGTTGCCGCAATGGTGGTATCTGAAATGATCGACAGGTTATCGCCAAACATGGCGCCGCTCAGAACAACCCCGGCAGTCAGTGCTTTATCCAGGCCCGCAGTTTCTGCAATTCCCAGAGCAACCGGCGCGACGGCAGCGATCGTGCCCATGGATGTCCCCATAGCGGTCGCAATAAATGCTGCGATCACGAAAATACCCGGCAGAATCAGGCTGGATGGTAACAACGACAAACCAAGATTAACCGTGGCATCCACACCCCCGGTTGCTTTCGCGACGGCCGCAAAGGCACCGGCAAGCAGGTAGATCATGCACATTGCAATAATGTCGCTGTGGCCGACACCCCGCATGAACTGTTCGATGCTCTGATTCAGCCGGTCTTTACTCAGCAGAATGCCCACCAGCACTGCAGGTAAGGCAGCGACAGGTGCCGGTAACTGATAAAAAGCAAAGTCGACGCCCTGCCAGGTCAGATAGCTCCCCACCCCGATGAACAGAGCCAGAAAGACAGCAAGCGGTAATAACGCCAAAGCAGAGGGCGCTATGGTTTCCGAAGGATGTTGTGTTGAATCGTGCGACATGATCACTACAGCATATTATTTTGAATTGGCCGCATAGCCTAAGACTTACATCCACACGTGTCAACTTCTAGACGTCTAAACATCTAAATATGCATTTAATTGAAAAACTTTCAATAAATTAAACTTGCTGCATAGATGTCCGTAAAAACTAACCAGTTGAATATGTAACACTTATCGCTGACCGACAAATTTTTATCCTTAGAACGTCAATAATCGGTCGCCAATAACCCTTAAATTTCCATATACAACAGTCGTATAGCTATATAGAATTCTCAGGATTATTTTTCCTCACTTGTCACATTTTTTGTGCAACAAATGAGAAAAAATCAACATCAGCTTCCGTTCCATCCATCGAGACTCACAATGAAACTGACCCTAAAGCAAAAACTCATAGGTGCCAGCTTATCTGCCGTCGTGGTTATGGCAACCGCGCTGACATGGCTGGCTGCGAATCAACTTTATCAACAAACTCAAAACAGTATTTTCAGCCGCGCTGACAGCCTGAGCAAAACTGCGACCAAAGGGATCAGTGACTGGATCAGCATTCGCCGCAGCGTCACCAGTGCCGTCAAACCTTATGTACAAACCTCTGATCCAGTGCCTTTCCTGCAACAGGCGCGCAACGCCGGTGGTTTTGACGAAATTTATTTTGGTACGCCGGCCGGAGAAATGTTCCGTTCTTATCCGGAGCGTAACCGTGCAGGCTATGACCCGCGCCAGCGTCCCTGGTACATTGATGCCCAGTCCGCAAACAAACCAATCATCACCACGGCCTACCGTGATGCGGTGACCAATGCCTTGCTGGTCACCCTGGCTGAGCCGGTGAAGCAGAACGGTCAGCTGATTGCGGTGATCGGCTCTGACGTGCTGATTGATCAGCTCATCTCTGATGTGATCAGTCTGGATGCGGGCAAAAATGCTTACGCCATGCTGATTAACACACAGGACAATACCTTCCTGGCTCACCATGATCAGGGGCTGCTGCTGAAACCGGTCAACGGTTACAGCCAGGACCTGAGCATGAGTGACATCCAGCAGGCGGTCAGCCGCGGCACTATTATCAGCGAATCCATCAATGGCGCAGACAAGCTGCTTTATTTTGCCGAAGTTCCCGGCACCCCGTGGATCCTGGGCCTGGAAATGGACAAGACCACGGAAGAAGCCAGCCAGAGCCAGCTTCTAACTCGCCTGATCATCACCTCAATCATCATTACATTGATTGTCCTGGCAGCCGTTGCCTGGCTGGTCGGGTTCCTGTTCCGCGATCTGGGCCGAGTCTCTGATGCACTGGCTGAAATTGCGACCGGTGAAGGCGATCTGACGCAACGCCTGGAACCACGCAGCGATGATGAAGTGGGCCAGCTGGCACATAACTTCAACCGCTTTGTGGGCAACATGCACGGCATGGTCACCCGCCTGCGGGATGTTTCCCAGTCGCTGAGTTCTCAGGCGCATCAGACAGCTTCTCAGGCTGAAGAGCGCAGCACCCGGATTCGTCATCAGCAGGATGAGATCAACATGGTCGCCACGGCTATCAATGAGATGGCTGCTGCAACCCAGGAAATTGCCGGTAACGCCGACAACACCGCCCGCACATCGACCGAAACGGTCAAAGCGGCTGAACATGGTGCCGAGCAGGTTGAACAAAGCCAGTCTTCAACCACCAGTCTGGCCGGTGAAGTGGAAACCGCGACGGATGTCATCAGTGAACTGAATCATCACGCGCAAAGCATTACCACCATTCTGTCGACCATTCAGAACATTGCTGAGCAAACCAACCTGCTGGCGCTGAATGCTGCGATTGAAGCGGCCCGTGCCGGTGAGCAGGGTCGTGGATTTGCCGTGGTTGCCGATGAGGTTCGTGTCCTGAGTCAACGCACGCATGCATCGACGCAGGAAATCCAGCAGATGATCGAAACGCTGCAGCAGACCACTGGCCGTGCCGTCGGTATTATGGGCGACAGCCGCCGTTTGGCGGAAACCAGTGTGGATGATGCCAATTCGGCATCTGCCAGCCTGATTCAGATTATTTCAGCGATCACCAACATCAGCGATATGGCGACCCAGATTGCGTCGGCGGCGGAAGAGCAGTCTTCGGTCACCTCTGAAATCACCCGCAATACGGAAGGCATTCGCGACGTGTCAAACGAACTGGCTCTGGAAGCCGGTGAAGCTGCACAACAGGCGGCTCAGCTGTCTGAACTGTCACACGAACTGCAACAGGAAATCAGCCGCTTTAAGCTGTGATCCTTCCGGCCCGGTTAACAGACCGGGCCGAAATTCCTGAATAAACAATAAAAATTTAACAATAAAAAAGGGTGTCTGCTGACACCCTTTTTTTATGGATTTTTGCTGCAAGCTGCGAATTACTGGATATCGATTGGCTCGAAGCTCTTCACCAGATCATCCAGCTGTTTGATCTGGTTCAGGAATGGTTCCAGCTTATCCAGCGGGAAGGCTGACGGGCCATCACAACGCGCTTCATTCGGGTTCGGGTGCGCTTCCATAAACAGACCGGCAATCCCAGCTGCCATTCCGGCACGCGCCAGTGTCACGGTTTGC
This sequence comes from Photobacterium sp. 53610, assembly GCF_036409375.1. Lineage (NCBI taxonomy): Bacteria > Pseudomonadati > Pseudomonadota > Gammaproteobacteria > Vibrionales > Vibrionaceae > Photobacterium > Photobacterium sp. 53610. The sequence goes on from NZ_JAXOFS010000004.1 coordinate 370,819, forward strand.
TCACGACGACCACCAGATGCTGCACCCAGCGGGTCACGGCACTGCAGTGCATGCGTCACGTCGAAAATGATCGGGCTGCCCTTCGATGCCTGTTTCATGACATCAAAGCCCAGCATGTCAACAACCAGGTTATCGTACCCATGCAGCGCACCGCGCTCACACAGAATGATCTGGTCGTTATTGCATTCAGCGAACTTCTCGACGATATTGCCCACCTGACCCGGGCTCATGAACTGTGGTTTCTTCACATTGATCACGGCACCGGTTTTCGCCATTGCTTCAACCAGATCGGTCTGACGCGCCAGGAAAGCAGGCAGCTGAATCACATCTACCACTTCAGACACCGGCTGGCACTGATACTGCTCGTGAATATCCGTGATGATTTTCACCCCGAAGGTATTTTTCAGTTCCTGAAAAATTTTCAGGCCTTCTTCCATTCCCGGACCACGGTAAGAATGAACCGAAGAACGGTTTGCCTTGTCGAAGGAAGCCTTGAACACATAAGGAATGCCCAGCTTTTCAGTGACTTTGACGTAGTGCTCACAGATCTGCATCGCCAGATCACGCGATTCCAGAACGTTCATACCACCAAACAGCACAAAGGCTTTATCGTTAGCGACCTCAATGTCACCAATACGAACCACTTTCTGTTGCATGCTTCTACTCTTCTTTTCTGTCAATTCGTTCAGAACGCTCAGTGCAGCACCTGCGTCTGTGCACTCAGGACTTTCACCTGCAGCTTCAGCAGCTCGGCAGCCGGGTCTTCCGGGCACTGTTCAATGAAATAGGTATAGTCCATCGCAGCCGCATGACTGCATTCCAGTTGCTGATAAATATAGCCCCGGTCGCGGATTTCATGCGGATCCCCCGGACGTAACAGTAAAGCCAGATCGCTGCAACGCAGTGCGTCGGCATACTGTTCTTCTCTTAAGAGGGCACTTTTCAGCACAGTCAGCCAACGAGCCAGCACATCGGTATGGCTCGTAGCCGTGAGATAACTGTCCCGCCACGGTGCCAGCGGACCTTTATGGCCTTTCAGCCAGGCCCCCAGCGTTTTCTGACTGACAAACTCACCATCAAAAGGATTGATAAACTGGGTGTCGGCATCCGGCCAGTCAACGCGCAGGATATATTGGGTTGGAAAAGCGACGCCGGAAACCGGCAATTCAAGATGCTGGGCAATGTACATGAAGACGGCACCCAGGCTCACCGGGATCCCTTTGCGTCGCTCCAGTACCTTATCCAGATATGCGTTTTCGGCCGCATAGTACTGGTTGCGATCGCCGCTGAATCCCCATTCGCGGTAAAACAGGCGGATCAAGCCTTCCAGACGCAAATGCGGATTCGTTTCAGACATCAGGGCCGCTTCAGCTTCTTTCACCAGCTTGGCGAGCTGCAACCGTACCCATTGCGCAGGAAATCCGGGTTCCAGATCCATCATCAGATCAATTGCACCTTCGACCAGGGTCACCGCTTCGTAATCTCGGCTTTCATCGTTGAACTGCATCTGTCTTACCCCAGCAATGGCAGTTTTGTCACAGCCAGCTTCCCGGCCATTGCTAACCAGCCCAGGGCTCCCAGGAATGCGAAAGTCTTAAAGACCTTATTTTTGCCATATTTCAGGGCAAAGAAACCCAGTGCTATATAGGCCAGCACGCAGGTCAGTTTTTCAGTCAGCCAACTCGCACCCGCAGTGAACGGAATAAAGCCAGTGTACAGGATCAGCGCAATACCGCTCAGCAGCAGAAAGGTATCCACCACATGCGGAGTCACTTTCAGGACTTTTTTCTGCAGCAACGGTGAATCTGCCATCATCAGGCCAAAACGGACGACAAACAGCAGAGCGCTCAGCGCGATAATCGTTAAATGAAAATGTTTCAGTGCTATGTACATCTGGTTTTTCTCTTTATCGTTTCCTTCGAATAATACCGACCCGATCGTAATGATCAGACAGACCAGCAGCCTAAGCTTACTCTGTCCAGGCCCGCATAATCCTGAACGGTCATCACTTCCTGATAACCGAGTTGTTCAAAAATATTCCGGACGGCTTCGCCTTGCTGATAGCCATGCTCCAGCAATAACCAGCCCCCCGGCGTCAAAAACCTTCTGCTTTGTTTGCAGATATGACGAATATCCGCCAGACCCGCCTCTTCTGCCACCAGCGCCGTCCGGGGTTCAAAACGGACGTCTCCCTGACTCAGGTGCGGATCCGCTTCGTCAATATAAGGCGGATTGCTGACAATGACCGCAAAACGCTCATCCTCAGATAACGGGCTGAACCAGCTTCCGCAAAGAATCCGGGCATTACTGATTTGCAGACGCTGACGGTTTTCTTCTGCCAGCACAGCCGCATCCGGCCGGACATCAATCCCGGTGAAGCGGCAATCGGGCCGTTCAGAGGCCAGAGACAGCGCAATCGCGCCTGTGCCGGTGCCCAGATCAAGCACGGCGGAGCCTGCCGGAATTTTTTCCAGCGCAACTTCAACCAGCCGCTCTGTATCCGGACGTGGGATAAGCGTATGAGGTGCAACTTTGAATGGCAGCGACCAGAACTCACGCTCGCCGACAATGTAAGCGACCGGCTCTCCGGTCTGACGACGGGCCAGCAGCGCTGAAAATGCATCCGACTCTGCATCCGACAGCTCTTTTTCTGGCCAGGTCAGCAGATAACTGCGGGGCTTGCCAAGCACATGACACAGCAAAACCGCCGCATCAATTTGCGGACTGTCTGAGCCTGAAGCGGACAATTGAGCCACAGCCTGCTTCAGGGCAGAGTCAATCGAAGGGTTCATCAGTTTTGATCAGCCATGGCTGCCAGCAAATCAGCCTGGTGTTCCTGCAGAACAGGATCAATCAGACTGTTCAGCTCGCCTTCCATCACTTCATTCAGACGGTAAAGCGTCAGGTTAATCCGGTGATCCGAGACCCGGCCCTGCGGGTAGTTGTAGGTCCGGATACGGTCGGAACGGTCACCCGAGCCCAGCAGATTCCGGCGTGTGCTGGCTTCTTCAGCATGACGCTTTTCTTCCTCGGCTTTGATTATACGGGCGGCTAGAACAGACATCGCCTTGGCTTTGTTTTTGTGCTGGGAACGCTCGTCCTGACACTCAACCACAATGCCTGTCGGTAAGTGAGTAATCCGGATAGCAGAGTCTGTGGTGTTAACGTGCTGACCACCGGCACCGGATGCGCGGAACGTATCAATTTTCAGGTCCCCGGCATTGATCTCCGGAATTTCCGCTTCAGGAATTTCAGGCAGAATCGCCACGGTACAGGCAGAGGTATGGACCCGTCCCTGAGATTCAGTCGCTGGCACCCGCTGAACACGGTGGCCGCCAGACTCAAATTTCAGGACGCCGTATGCCCCTTCTCCGCTGACTTTGGCGATCATCTCTTTATAACCGCCATGTTCAGCCGGGTTGGAACTCATCACCTCAACCCGCCAGCGGCGGCTTTCAGCAAATTTGCTGTACATGCGGAACAGGTCACCGGCAAAGATACCGGCTTCATCACCGCCGGCACCGGCACGGATTTCAATAAAGCAGTTGCGCTCATCATTCGGATCTTTCGGCAGCAACAGAACCTGCAGCTCATCTTCCAGACGTTCGATATCGCTTTTGGCCTGCTTGATTTCATCCTGCGCCATTTCGCGCAATTCCGGGTCATCCTCACCCGCCATTTCTTCGGCTGTGGCCAGATCTGACTGTGCCTGCTGGTAGGCGCGGAAGCATGTACTTACTTCCTCAAGCTGCGAATATTCCCGGGACAAGGCACGGAATTTATCCTGGTCAGCAATGATTGCAGCATCACCCAGCAAATGCTGCACTTCCTCATGGCGTTCAACCAGGGATTCTAATTTCGCTAAAATGGACGGTTTCATCATGTTTACAACGTCAGATCCTAATAACGACCCGCAATGCCCGCTCGGCATGGCGTGTCAGAAAATAATTCAGTTCGCGTTACCAGCACCATGCGGCCCGGTTACTCTTTGAGGCCATCCAGCCCCAGGGTTTCACGGATCACAGCCAGTTTTTCCGGTTCACCGTCTTGCGCAGCCTGCTGCATTGCCTTGGTCGGCGCGTGGATCAGTTTATTCGTCAGCCGGTTGCTGAGCTCTGTCAGGACTTTTTCCGGAGAACTGCCGTTCGCCAGCGCCTGCAGGCTACGGCTCAGCAGGTCATGCTTCACTTCATCAGCATAACAACGATATTGGCGGATACTGTCGACCGCTTCCAGTGAACGCAGCCAGTGCATAAACGCTGCACTTTCCTCACTGACAATCGCCTCAGCCTGAATCGCAGCCACTTTTCGCTGCTCGCGGTTCCGTTCCACAATACTCTGCAAATCATCCACCGAATACAGATAAGCATCTTCCAGCTCACCCACCTCAGGTTCAACATCCCTCGGCACGGCAATATCCACCAGCAACATTGGCTGATGGCGACGCATTTTCAGCGCCTTCTCAACCATCCCCTTGCCGACAATTGGCAGCGGGCTGGCGGTGGCGCTGATCACGATATCCGCCCGATGAATATGCTCCGGGATCTCCGGCAGGCTGATCACCTCTGCACCAAATTCATCGGCCAGCGTCTGCGCCCGTTCCAGGGTGCGGTTGGCGATAATAATCTTTCGGCAGCCGTGTTCCACCATATGGCGAGCCACCAGTTCAGTAGTCTCACCGGCACCGATGAGGAGCACGCTCGCTTTACTCATCGATTCAAAAATTTGTTTTGCCAGCGTACAGGCAGCAAATGCCACCGACACAGCATTGCCGCCGATATCGGTTTCTGTTCTGACTCGCTTTGCCACCGAGAATGCTTTCTGAAACAGTTTCTCCAGCATGCCGTGCATGACTTCATGCTTTCGCGAATCCGAATAAGACTGCTTCACCTGCCCCAGAATCTGCGGCTCTCCCAACACCAGGGAATCCAGACCACATGCCACACGCATTAAGTGCCTGACCGCCGCCTGCTCCTCATGGAAATACAGACTCGGCATCAGTTCTTCGGCAGGCAAATCATGAAAACGGCTCAGCCAGTCGATCATGACACCCGGGCCGGTGTGTGAAACATCGCAGTAAATTTCCGTCCTGTTGCAGGTAGAAACGATCACACCACTGCTTACTTCCGGGTGCTGTGCCAGTGTCTGCAGCGCTTCGGTCAGTTTCTCCGGCGAAAAGGCAACACGCTCACGCAGGTCAACAGACGCTGTTTTGTGATTGATTCCTAATGCAAGCAAGGTCATGGAGGTGGTGTTACCTACTTCTCGATGATAAAGATCCAGCGGCGCATTTTACTTGATGCCCCTGCGTAATAAAAGGATATGACTCGATTCTGTATGCCGGAACACGTTTTCTTGCGTCCCGGCAACGATTCAAAAACTGACTTTACAGACAATTTTTACAAATGTCATGAACCTGAGGCGTACAGATTCTGAAAATAAAGTCATGCTATGATAGCGCTTTAATGTATTTCTTAATGAAGAAGATAAACACGCAATTCAGCTCTTGCTGACATTCAGGGGAATTTTATGCAAAAGGCGTTTTCGCCCCTTTCTGCGCTGACTGATGGTCTGATGGCCGGACAGCGCTTTATCCGGTCGCTCCGTCCGGCCCGAGCATTGTTCACGGGCAGCCTGATCATTTTACTGGCCGGTTGTACAACAACCCCAAAAACCAGTCAGATCACCACCGACTGGGAAACACACCAGAAAGCATTATCCGCCATCTCTGCCTTTCAGGCGAACGGTAAGCTGGGCTATATCAGCCCGGAGCAGCGCTTTACCGCAAACCTGAGCTGGAAAACCAATACGGGCTCCGATCATCTGCTGCTGACCAATTTTCTTGGTTCAACCTTGCTGAAGCTCGACAGCCAGCCGGGCCGGGCTGTTCTCATTGATAATGACGGCAAACGCTATCAGGGAAGCGATCCTGCGCAGTTGGTATTGTCTCTGACCCATATCTCCCTGCCGATTAATCAGATGCGGGACTGGCTGCTGGGATTACCTACAAGTGCCGATACCTATCAGCTCAATGCAGAAAACCGGGTGGCCTATCTGGCAAAAGAAGTCGGAGGCCAGCTGTGGCAGCTTGACTACAACGCTTACGATGAAAGCGTCTCCCCGGCCTTACCCAGCAAACTGGTACTTTCGCAGGGTGATAAACGCATCAAACTGGTGATCAGCCGCTGGCAGACTCAAAAATAACAGACTCAGACTTCAATGATGAACACACAAACGACAAGCTGGCCTGCGCCCGCTAAACTTAATTTGTTTCTGTACATTACCGGCCAACGCCCTGACGGGTACCACGAACTGCAAACCTTATTTCAGTTTCTGGATTACGGCGACACCTTAACGATCACCGCCCGCCCGGACGATGTGATCACTTTAACGCCGGCCGTTGAAGGCGTGGCGCTTGAAGATAATCTGATTTACCGGGCAGCAGATGCGCTGCGCCGCAAAGCCGGGATTACCGCGGGAGCCGATATTGGCATCCGGAAAGTTCTCCCCATGGGCGGAGGCCTGGGTGGCGGCTCATCAAATGCCGCAACCGCACTGGTTGCATTAAACTTTCTCTGGCAAACCGGGCTCAGCACGGATGAACTGGCCGAAATCGGGCTGGCTCTGGGGGCGGATGTACCGGTTTTCGTCCATGGTTTCAGCGCCTTTGCAGAAGGCATTGGTGAGCAGTTACAACCGGCAGAACCCGAGGAAAAATGGTACCTGGTAGCCAAACCTGAGGTCAGCATTGCAACGGTAGATGTATTCACAGCTCCCGATTTAACGCGAAATACGCCGAAACGCCAGTTAAATGTGCTGTTGGACAGCAAATACGAAAACGATTGCGAAAAAATCGTGAGAAGAATTTACCCTGAGGTTGATATGGCGCTTTCGTGGCTGTTAGAATACGCGCCGTCGAGATTGACCGGCACTGGCGCTTGTGTTTTTGCTGAATTTAGCTCTCAGCAAGCGGCTACTGCAACCCTGAAAAAACTACCCGACTGGCTCCGTGGTTTTGTCGCGAAAGGGGTGAATCAGTCACCTTTGATGACGGCCCTGAGTGAACATGCTGCAGAAAGTCAGTCAATACAACTTGGACGCAACTGAGGTTTACCCCGTGCCTGATATGAAGCTGTTTGCTGGTAACGCTACACCAGAGCTAGCCCAACGCATCGCTGACCGTCTTTACATTTCACTAGGAGACGCGACAGTGAACCGTTTCTCCGATGGTGAAGTCTGTGTTCAGATTAATGAGAACGTCCGCGGTAGCGACGTCTTTATCATTCAATCGACTTGCGCCCCTACCAACGATAACCTGATGGAACTGGTGGTTATGATTGACGCGCTGCGTCGCGCTTCCGCTGGCCGTATCACTGCCGTTATCCCTTACTTTGGCTATGCCCGCCAAGACCGCCGCGTCCGTTCTGCTCGTGTTCCTATCACGGCTAAAGTTGTTGCTGACTTCCTGTCGAACGTAGGTGTTGACCGCGTCCTGACCGTTGACCTGCACGCCGAACAGATCCAGGGCTTCTTCGACGTACCGGTAGACAACATCTTCGGTTCTCCGGTGCTGCTGGAAGATATGCTGGCGAAGAAACTGGAAGATCCAGTTGTCGTTTCTCCGGATATCGGCGGCGTTGTCCGTGCCCGTGCAACGGCAAAACTGCTGGACGATACCGATATCGCCATCATCGACAAGCGCCGTCCACGTGCGAACGTTTCTCAGGTGATGCATCTGATTGGTGATGTTGAAGGCCGTGACTGTATCATCGTGGATGACATGATCGACACTGGCGGTACCCTGTGTAAAGCTGCCGAAGCCCTGAAAGAGCGCGGCGCACGTCGTGTCTTTGCCTACGCAACTCACCCGGTTTTCTCTGGCAATGCACCGGAAAACATCAAAAATTCTGTGATTGACGAAGTCATTGTGACGGACTCGATTACACTGTCTCAAGCCATGTTGGATACCGGCAAAGTCTCTGTTCTGAGCCTGTCTGGTATGCTGGCTGAAGCCATCCGTCGTATCAGCAACGAAGAGTCTATCTCTGCGATGTTTGAGCACTAATCGCTCAGAATAACTGAACGACAGCCAACACGCCTCGCCCAGTGCGGGGCGTGTTTGTTTTTATTTATCTCCTCAGCGGTGGTAACATAGCGCGCGTTTTGATCCCGACGACATAGAGAGACCAGCGTGAGTCAAAAAATCCGTTTACTGGTTGGCCTGGCAAATCCGGGTCCGGAATATGCCAAAACACGCCATAATGCAGGGGCCTGGGTGGTTGAAGAGCTGGCCAGAATCCACAACATCAGCCTGAAAAACGATCCAAAATATTTTGGTCTGACAGGCCGGATCCAACTGAACGGTGAAGATCTGCGTTTGCTGATCCCAACAACTTTTATGAACTTGTCGGGCAAGTCCGTTTCCTCGCTGGCTAATTTCTTCCAGATCACTCCGGAAGAAATTCTGGTCGCACATGATGAGCTGGATCTGCCGCCAGGGGTGGCAAAGTTCAAACAGGGCGGCGGCCATGGTGGCCATAATGGGTTACGCGATATCATCAGCAAACTGGGCAACAACAAGAATTTCTACCGTCTGCGGGTCGGCATCGGCCATCCCGGGGACAAAAACAAAGTAACCGGCTTCGTACTGGGCAAAGCCCCTGTCGGCGAACAATCCATGATTGACGCTGCCGTTGACGAATCCGTTCGCTGCCTTGATATCTGGCTGAAAGACGGTCTGACCAAGGCACAAAACCGGCTTCATTCGTTCAAAGCCGAGTAAGTTTAATCTGACTTTTTCACCATCCCGCCCGAAAGCGGGATGCCGGAAGCATCACTAAAGGGTTTCAAGCCATGGGTTTTAAATGTGGTATCGTGGGCCTGCCGAACGTAGGTAAATCCACACTTTTCAATGCATTAACGAAAGCAGGCATCGAGGCAGCTAACTTCCCGTTCTGTACGATCGAGCCAAATACCGGCGTGGTTCCTGTGCCGGATTTGCGTCTGGATAAACTGGCGGCAATCGTCAATCCTGAGCGCATCCTGCCGACGACCATGGAATTCGTTGATATCGCAGGTCTTGTTGCCGGTGCTTCTAAAGGTGAAGGTCTGGGCAATAAATTCCTGGCTAACATCCGTGAAACCGATGCGATTGGCCATGTTGTTCGCTGCTTCGAAAACGACAACATCGTGCACGTTGCCGGCAAGATCAACCCGCTGGACGATATTGAAATCATCAATCTTGAGCTGGCACTGGCCGATCTGGATACCTGTGAGCGTGCCATTCAGCGCCAGGCCAAACGTGCCAAAGGCGGTGACAAAGATGCAAAATTTGAAATCACTGTGCTGGAAAAAATGCTGCCGACCCTGACTGAAGGTGGTATGGCACGTTCCGTTGAGCTGACGAAAGAAGAAAAAGCAGCAATTGATTACCTGAACTTCCTGACGCTGAAGCCAACCATGTATATCGCAAACGTCAGCGAAGATGGCTTCGAAAACAACCCGCATCTGGAAATAGTGATTGAACACGCCAGCAAAGAAAACGCCGTCGTGGTTCCGGTTTGTGCGGCAATCGAATCTGAAATTGCTGAGCTGGACGATGCAGATCGTGAAGAGTTCCTGGCAGATCTGGGCATTGAAGAACCGGGCCTGAACCGTGTAATCCGTTCCGGTTATGAGCTGCTGAATCTGCAGACTTACTTCACCGCTGGTGTGAAAGAAGTCCGCGCCTGGACCATTCCTGTCGGCGCAACTGCACCTCAGGCTGCCGGTAAGATCCACACCGACTTTGAAAAGGGCTTTATCCGCGCTGAAGTTGTCGGTTACGAGCACTTTATCGAGTTCAATGGCGAAAGTGGTGCGAAAGAAGCTGGTAAATGGCGTCTGGAAGGTAAAGATTACATCGTAAAAGACGGCGATGTGGTTCACTTCCGTTTCAACGTCTGATGCAAAGCGAAAAACCTACACTTCAGGGCCGGCATTTGCCGGCCCTTTTTTTGCGGAATGAACAAGGTTGCTGATTTTTTACCCGCCAAATCACTGACCTAGCATGGCATTCGGTCATTTCGTCCAAATAACCACCGAACAAGCAGATTTTCTGGGGATTCTTAAAAAAACTATTGACGCTCCAGACAGGGATAAGCATAATGCGCCCCGTTCCCGAGACAGCGCCTGATGAAAAGGCAACAGTGAAAACTGGCTGAATCGGCATGATGGCTACGTAGCTCAGTTGGTTAGAGCACATCACTCATAATGATGGGGTCAC
>NZ_JAXOFS010000005.1:0-286152 GCF_036409375.1 Photobacterium sp. 53610
TTGCTGTAAGACGAGGTGTTTTTGTACTGCAGAGTGGTGGTGTTTTTAGTCCAATCGATACTACCTGACAGACCCACGCTGGACGTCAGCCCCCCGGACATGTCCTGCCGGTAGTCGGTATTGTTCAGATCGCGGAATGTCAGACTGCCAGTGGTCAGAGCCAGATTACCGAGGTCATTGCCGTCTTCATCGACGGTGGCGATCACCGCGCCGGTGGCGTCGGTATTCCCGGCGACTTTGATATCTACTGTGCCGCCTGAGGTTAAGGTTATGGGCTGACTTTAGGTGCTTTTAGGGATGTTAGGGAAAGCTCAGAAAGTCATACACAAACGTGTCAGTCCTTGCAACTCCAACAAGTCACTTGGACCAATCAGTATAAACTAGAGAAGGCAACAACATAAGGCATTGAAATTTAGAGTTTTTTATTTTTATACTATCTTTCTTGTAAGTCACAACTATTGATGGCATTCTCTTGGAGCATAAGAATATCCGACTTTCAGAAAACTCAAAAAACTATCAGTGGAACCTATTTTCAATCACCCTTGGGCTTTATCCCAGGAAGAAGCTTTAAACCTACAACAAGAGCTGGCTGCTAAAGTTGTAAAGACAGATCAAGTCAATAAAGTAAAGCTTGTTGCTGGAGTTGATGTCGCCTACCAGAAGGACAGCGATAGATTGGTTGCCTCAGTTGTTGTTCTTGATGCTGAGACTCTAGAAGTTATTGAAACAGCTACCGCTATTGATAAAGAGCAATTTCCTTATATTCCTGGCCTATTTTCTTTTCGGGAATTGCCACCACTGATAAAGGCATTTGAGAAGGTAAAGCACCTACCCGATTTAATCGTATGCGATGGCCAAGGTTATGCACATCCTCGCCGCTTTGGATTAGCTTGCCATTTAGGGGTGATTTTTGATGTACCGACGATTGGCTGCGGTAAAACTCGTTTATTAGGAGAGCATACAGAGCCAGATAAAAATAGAGGAGCAACAGCCCCTCTCATTGATAATGGTGAAACAATCGGTAGTGTATTACGAACACAAGATTTCATAAACCCAATTTATGTTTCCATTGGTCATCGTGTTTCGTTAGCAACAGCTTGTGAATGGATTTTAAAACTCTCACCTAAATACCGCTTACCAGAAACAACAAGGAAAGCAGATCAATTAGTAAACGCTACAATTAAGAAATTAAAAAATTAAACTAATACTTCCACTCGATTGAACTCGACATAACAATCCGGATTATTTAACTTAAATAACTTTAAGTCATCTAAGTTTATAATATTAGAGTTTATAAGCAAATTTTTAAGATTACTATCCTCTTGCAGTAAAAATAAGCTTTCTTTTGTTACTGCTGTTTGGAATAGGCTAATACTCTCCATCAGCTCTAGCACTCCCGAATAAATTAATCGTCTAAACAACTTATCTGTAACTGAATGTCCAGAAAGAGATAAAAACTCAGCTGATTTTAAATTTCTTAAAAAAGAATCATCTTTAAAAGCTGGAATTACTAACTTATCTGATATCATTTTTACTTGATTAAAGTAATCACCTTCCATTCCAAGAACAGACAAGTATCCATTTTCATTAAACGCTAAATCAAAAGAAAATGAGTTTCTTGATGTAACTTCATATTTCTTTAACTGATCATTTTCATACCACTGATAAATTTGAGAGAAACCATCCTCAACAAGCTCTATTGACTCTAAGCATCCCGTCTCATAGTAGGCAACTTGTGAGTCAGACCATCCTCTTACATACAATACCTCTCCTGTACAAAATGCACCATCAAACTCTAGCGCAATTCCACTAAAACGCTCCCCATTTAAACATAGAAATGGTTCATAATCGTCTTCATTTTCGGGTTCTAAAAGCTCAATATCGATAATTTTACTTTCAGATACAGGTAAATAGCTAGGAAAATACTTCCCTATTTCCACCCCTTCCGAAATGTTAATCGCATTTACCATTTCACCATCACTCATAGTAAATGCAACTCCAGAGAAAAGATCACCTTTATAAAAAAATTTTCCTTCCTCTTCTGTTAATGCATTTTTTTTTAACCTCAGCATGTTACTGAACCCCAGTCAAAATATTTACAGAATTCGACAAAATGCCTCCACAATTACTACATGCTGGAAATGGCAAACCTTGCCCAGGGCCAGGAGCTAATTTGATCGTCGATACATTTATTTTCGATAAATCAAAGTCTACTGGCACTTGATTTATTACACTGTTTACTGATTGAACTTCTGCGTGTAAACCAGGGATACCTGCTTGCGTTGGAAACTGTCTAGTACCATCTCCAACATGCTCTAATATTCTGGCTCGAGTAACAGAATTTAAAGTATTTCCAGAATCTAAATACAATTTTTCAACCTGTTTTATGTACGCAGCCTGATCGTCAATAACAAAGACTTGATCATCTAATCTCCGAACTCCCGGAAAGTTTTTCACTGAACCAGGTAGGTTTGTATAGTTTTTACTAACGATACCTAATTCATCAACACCAGCTCGAGATAAAGCAGCCTGTTTTCGCAGCTGCTTTTTGGTAGAACTTGAAATGATCGATGCAGCATCATCAGTTAAACCAATAGTTAATCTGTTTGGAACAACATATCAATAACTATTCAGCAGGAAAAACAACGTCCCACAAAAACTCTTTGGCAACTGATTTTGCTTCTTCTTCAGTTTTTAAAAAGGAAACTTCGCAATCATCCATTAGTTTTGCCCAAGACAGAGATTCATCACGAAAGGCCTATTTGAGTTCAACCTCAATACCTTTTCGAAAAGGTTCATGCTGCAAATCTTTTCGAAATGCAGCAATGGCTTCTTCATCATCCAAGCCTGCCTGGGCTCCATAAATCCCAGCCAAAACGCTTTTCATTAACTTATATGATTCCATAATTACTTACCTGGAATTGGGTATATTGTATTCGTCTGCCAGACATTTTTAGCTGGATCGTACACATACCATGCCTCAACATTTATCAGACCATCGACTTTTTTAATGACCCTGATATTCCCGTTTTTTGCCAACTGGAACATAGCCTCGGTCTAATTCAGCCCCCTATCAGCTGAAACTTTGATCCTTAATGTACCTGCTCTGCATTTTTAATTGCATTATCCAGGTAATTATTTCTAAGGAAGTCATCAGCTCGCACCAATAGTTCATCACTATTAAATGCCGTCAATCTAGGAGTGTAAGCTCGTCTTGTTTTAGAGCTATCTGGAGCAACACCTGTCCGTGCTCGAACATACAACTACTCATCTGTGACAGACCCACCATGCCTTTCAACGTTTAATTTATAGATGGTTATTGGTCAGGATACTCAAATTTGGTCGTTACAGTTCCATCTGCATTGATAAACAGTATGAATGCATTCCAATCCCCCCCCCCTGTATGCACCTTCATCTTGGCATGAAGCTGGAGCACTAAATCCTTAACTGAACGCCGAAGTTCTCTTTCAAGCGCTGGGAAAAACTCTTCATTTCTGGTTATATAACTAAAAGCGGATCCTACACTCAAACTACCATCTTCATAGCCATGGTCATATTCAAAACGACACTTAGCTGACGTGGCATCAACAGGACAGCTCCCCTTCACAACTAGAAACAGCTGTTCAATCAATTTATGTTGTTCTTCAATCGGATTATCCATATTTATCCTCCAGCCTGACTTTTAGATTACTTAGTATAGTTCGACCATTAATTTGATATTCAATGTCAGGGCTATCTGACCTTGGATTATCAGGTTATCCACAATTCGATTTCACTTTTTTATATCCGATATTTCACTATTTTTTGATAAATCGTTCCACATTTCAGTCGATTCCCAGTATCAACACACTGGATATGCCCACTGACTTATGTATCTAAGCCTAGCTTTATAAAAAATATTTGACGACTATCCGAAAGCATATTAATGTAAATTAGCATGAAACTTATTTTATTTATAAAACTACTTATCACTTCTATAATCTGTGTCAATTTCCACATTGAAAATTAATCAGATATGAAAAATTACTTGTTTTTCAAATTCAATCAATCACTCGTTTGATGAATCCAATACTTTTGTTCATCCGGGATTAATGATAAGAAATCACCACAACTCCCTGACCAACTTTCATATATCGTATCCTCATGACATCTTCCCCAATCCATGTGCATAAATAGCTTCTTATCAAAATTAATATAAAAAAGTGGAAGGAAACAGACTATTTTTTGAGTAAGATAAAAGTCCTCTTCAGATAGTTCATCCCTATATGTGAGATAATTTTCAACCTTTGTACTTAGAGTGCGGTCTAGCACTACTTCACATTTAAATATATCCACTGAAAAATTCTCAACAGAATCTAAATCAACATAATTTATGAAATTTTCAGAGGTCAACCTTAAAATGCCCTGTCTAAACTCTTTGCATGCTTTGTTAAACTCTTCTTTTGTTATATATCCTTTATTTAAATATGCCTTATATTCTTTTTCTCCATCCAAACAAATATTATATTTCTTATCTATCAACCAATAGTATCTACGGTTGTGAACAAAAAAACAAATTGCACTTTCTCCATTCCATAACTCTTCTTTTACATTATCACTAAAGATCATTTAAAATAGTCCTTTCATTAATATTATCCTATATAGTCACATGATAATATTGATGTTCATCTCTTATTTCAAATCTAGCAGGCCCTATATATAAGGGAGATCGATATATGAAAGGCTAATAGAATAAGTCAACCTGTAAAATTTTTCAGCGTAGTATAGTGCCATGATGAATTTAATTGAGATTCTTTAGGTCTTTCAGTGAACAATAACAGTTTAGATCGTTCCTAGTAATCGAACAGTACTTTGAATATTTTAATATGGTATTCGAGGCACCCCACCTAGTTGGCGCAGAATTGTTAAATGAACATCTAATTTTAACTTGGTTAGGTTCTCGAATGACAATGAACCTCCAAGCACTAATGCTGGTTCAAATCCATATAACTCATCTTTTTTCAACGCCCCTAGTTTTTCAACAGATCGCTCAAAAAATGGTTCTTCTTCAATATCTTCAACGTCATACCGCTCAAGGTCTGACATAGCTAGAAAAGAACCGATAGTTAAATCAGGGTTCTCAGATGGCACATCCAATTCACTTGCTACTGCAATTACAGATCCAGTAAGGCAAGAAATTGTAATTTTCCTGTTATACTTTTCTCCCCAGGCAAAGAGATCCCCAAAAGCAGTACGTGCGATTACGTGGTAAGTATCTATCTTATTGACAGAAGTTCCTTCTAACCACATTCCCACTAAATGAGCGTATTCATCTGGATTTACTATCCAAAATAGACCGTTTGCATATCCGTTCCAGCCTTCTTCCTGCCATATTTTTATCAAAGACAGAGGCAAAATTCTTCTATATTTCTCTATGACGAATGGATCAGCAACTTCATAATCAGTAGCCTCCCCCATCTCTTCAATAAAGATTTCAAAATCTTCATTTCTCATAATTTATTTGGTCCTGGTCATAATTCCAGACGGATGTTCAATTTTGCACCACCTTTACCATTCACCATTACACCCAAGAAAACTCATCTATTTCTAAAATTCTTGCGACCAGCATCACTTGGGTATGAAATTTAAAGTTAAAAAATGCTTGTAAAAAAACGGCCCCGAGTCAAACTCAGGGCCGTTGGTCAATTCAGAAAATCTTTTTGATTTGATGGGCTCAGGCGTGCAGCAGCGCCATTGACTCTTTGGCAATCACCCACTCTTCGTTAGTTGGGATCACCATGGCAACCGGGGTATTCGGCTTGGTAATGATGCCTTTCTCGCCAAAGCGGGCTTGTTCATTCCCCGCGGTATCTTCACGGTAACCAAAAATCTTCAGGTGTTTCAGCACTGCACTGCGCACCGGCAATGAGTTCTCACCAATACCGCCGGTAAAGACGATCGCATCCAGCTCATCCAGTGCCACCATGTAAGAAGCAATATATTTCGCAACGCGGTAGGTGAAGATTTCAAAGGCCAGCGTTGCGCCTTCATGGCCCTGTTCCATGGCTTCAACAATACCTCGGCAGTCGCTGGTCAGGCCCGAGACTCCCAAAAAGCCCGCTTCTTTGTTCAGTGCCTGCTGCAAATCCCCCTGGCTCCAGCCTTTGCTCATCAGAAAATCAATGATACCCGGATCCAAATCGCCACACCGTGTGCCCATCATCAGACCTGCTGTCGGCGTGAACCCCATGCTGGTGTCGACACTTTTGCCATTGCGCACAGCACAAATCGACGCGCCGTTGCCCAGGTGAACTGTGATCACATTAGTTTTTTCAGCCGGTTTACTCAGCTGTTTTGCCGCTTCCTGACTGACGAAATAATGGCTGGTGCCGTGGAAACCGTAACGGCGGATCCCATAGTCCTGATACAGTTTTTGCGGCAAAGCATAATGATAAGCTTTGGCTGGCATGCTCTGGTGGAAGGCGGTATCAAACACTGCATATTGAGGCAGGAACGGGAAGGCGCTCATCGCTGCACGAATGCCGATCACATGTGCCGGATTATGCAGCGGGGCCAGTTCACTCAGTGCATCAATCTGACTGAGTACGTTCTCATCAATTTTCACTGTTTCACTGAATCGCTCACCGCCGTGTACCACCCGATGGCCAATCGCAATGATGTCTTGTTTCAGACCCAGTTCCTCCAGGAGGGTCACCAAGCGTTCAATGGCCTGCTGGTGATGGTTTCCTGTGGCTTCCAGCGCACAGCTTGCTTTCTCACCGTCATATTTCCAGCTGACAGAAGCGTTGCTGAGACCAAAACACTCTCCCAGTCCGGTCAGACGGGCATCGCCGCTCACGGCATCGATCAGGGCAAATTTAAGCGAGGAGCTTCCGGAATTAATCACTAGTACTAAAGAATGGCTCATGGGGTTCCCACCAGAAGATTATCGGCTGATTTGGCACAGAGTGCCGCCTGACAACAAAGGTTGTCGAGCACAGATGCTCAGAAATTGATGTGGAGCAACAGGTTCAGAGCATCTTGTGCTGCCCCCATATTACTCAATTTTTTTTGATACATTCAACTCAACATTCAATTAAAGTGTAAAAAATTCAAACTTATTTGCAATGCATCAAAAAATATTGAGCAAAGCATCAACAAAATGTTGAGATGAGAAACAGTACCTGAAATAGCAAACAGGAATCGGGAGAGCCGCTTTCCGGCTACTCCGAAAAAGAAAGGAATCGCTGATACAAGGTATCCACGTCATGGCTGCACATAACATCCATATTGGCTTTCAGCGTCGATAACGGCCAGTCCCACCATTTCATTTCAAGCAGCTTGGCTACATCTTCCGCATTAAAGCGGGTTTTGACGACGCGCCCCGGGTTACCGACCACAACACTGTATGGCGGCACATCTTTCGTTACGACGGCTCTGGCCCCGATGACGGCACCATCGGCAATGTGAACGCCGGGCATGATCACACACTCAGAGCCGATCCAGACATCATTGCCAATGACCGTATCTCCGACCCGGGCAAAGCCCGTTTTCACCTTATCGCCAAATTCGCTGACATCAAACGGGTAAGAAGATATCCAGTCATGTCTGTGTCCCTGATTCCCCGCCAGCATAAACACAGCGCCAGAGGCAATGGAGCAGAATTTGCCGATAATCAGCTTATCCACATCCCCAAAGATACCTGAATCCCACACGGCCTTGGTGCAGTGATCCCCCATCAGATAACGGACACAATAATCCTCGAAATGTTTATCGTGGTAATAACCGGAATAATAAGTAAAGTCGCCGACAATGATGTTCGGGTTTGTAATTTTCTTATTGAGCTCGTATCCGCCGAGCCAGGAGGGAAAGATAGTTGCCATGGCTACCTCTAGACTATCTTGCGCCAAAGTACTGCATAAGTATAACGTAGCGGAATGAGCCAGCCGCGCTTTACTGTCCATCAACTAAGACAGACCTCTGGCGCGGCTGGAAAAAACGGGGTCAGGATGTGAAGGATTCTGTCGTCACCATGTCTCCGCTCCAGTTTGTCGGAGCAGAACCGGTTCCCCCAGACTGCGCAGGCGCAGCGGGTGCCGCGGTCTGATAATCCCCTTGATCTATATCTTCATTGATGCGGCCCAGTGCGCCGTCCAGCTCTGCGTCGGTCGGACGGTATTTAGAGCGGTCATACACTTTATCCAGCAAGTCCATAATGGCATGTTCAGGAACTGGCGGATTATGCACCAGCTTATAAATCTGCTTCGCCACTTTCTGTACATTCAGAATGGATTCGATCCCGACATGCTGTACCGCCATGTCCCGTTCTTTCTTGGCATCCTGATAGCCAGATGCAAAAGCAACGGAGAACCAAATATAAGCAACAGCCGCATCCGTCACATTGGTGACAGGCTGGTCATAGTTCAGATGCATTTTACCCGCCAGGTATTGTGCTTCCACACTGCCCAGCTCTGTGGCTTTTTCCAGCCAGTAAATTGCACGGCGACGATCTTTGGCTACGCCAATTCCCGTCTGATAACAATAGGCCACCTTAATACAGCCCTTCGGATCTCTGTTCACGGCCGATTTCAGCCGCCAGAAGAAGGCACTGCGGGGTGATGGGGACGGATTCGATTCCACCACATACCAGTCGCCGAGAAACAGCTGCGCCGGCACATAATCCATTTCTGCCGCCTGAATCAGATGTCCGACACCCGAAGCGGTATTAATGGCAGTGCCGTATCCCCGAATTTCATAACGGCCCAGCTCAAACAAGGCTTCCGGGTCATTATGATTTGCTTTGACAATACAAGTCCAATAGCGAGACCTGGCCTCACCATGCGGATCATCAACATCCTGGCGGCATAATCTTGCCAGCGCATTCTGTCCAATTTCGTTACCAAGCTCAGCGGCTTTCTGGTACCAACTGACTGCTTCACGGAGATTGCCAATTTCATTTTCCTTCGCTAATGACAGAATGCTTGGAATATGACCTGACTGAGCCTTTCTGACTTTTTCTTCGTGTTCAACAGCCTTTGCCTGTTCTAATACCTGGCGGTATTTTTCGTCCCTGCGAGCCTGCTCTCTGGCTGCCTCGCGGACTTCTTTCATCAGAGCAAAATACCGGGAAACCGCCACAATCAGCAATACAATACCAAGGCAGACGCCTAAACCGAGTTGTGACATAACCCCTCTTGAGACAATTCTTTCTTCTTCTTAATAACGGCATCTTGAGAGAAATCTAAAGTTAAATTTTCTCTGATTTTGAATCTGGTCAGATCAGCGATTGAAAACAGGAGGGAATATCCCGGTTTCAACGTACCGGGATATGAACAGATGGCAAGGTCACCAGCCGTATTTAGTTCAGTGAAATACCATTCACTTTCAGGCCCACGGCAACGTTGCCGCTGACAGCATTGGAATACGGACAAACCAGATGCGCGGCTTTTACCAGCGCAATCGCGGCCTCGTTTTCCATCGCCAGTTCCACCTCAAGATCGACGGCCAGAGCAAATCCACCGTCCTCTTTGGCCAGCAACTGCACCTGCGCCGTCGTGGGTGCTTCTTTCAGAGCCAGCTTTTGCAGACGGGCAATGTGGAGCACAGCATTCGAAAAACAGGCCGAATAACCTGCAGCGAACAGTTGCTCAGGATTGGTCGCTTCACCGGTTCCGCCCAGTGCTTTCGGGTAACTCAGCGATACACTCAGTAATCCGTCATCGGTTGCTACCTGACCATTGCGACCCGCCAGTGCTTTTGCTGAAGTGGTATAAACTGTTTTCATCGTATTTCTCCCGGATTAATTAAATTGCACACAATTAAGTTGCGAGCAATATTAAATCGATCCAAATGTTGAATGCAAGTATATTGTGCACAATTTAATTGAAAGCGATCGATTCAAGGTGACCCGCCATGTCTGATGCCCCGCAAATTCCAGCCAATATCACGCTGGATGACATGATCTGTTTCTCCCTTTACAGTGCTTCAAACGCCATGATCCGAGCCTACCGGCCGATGCTGGATGCACTGAACCTGACCTATCCGCAATACCTGGTCATGCTGGTCATGTGGGAAAGAAAATGTCTCAGCGTGAAAGCGCTGGGAGAAAAACTCCACCTGGATTCAGGCACATTAACGCCTTTACTGAAACGACTAGAGAGTAAAGGACTGGTCATTCGCCGGAGAAGCGAAACGGACGAAAGGGTTCGTGAAATCAGCCTGACGGACGAAGGAAAGGCAATGCAGCAGCAAGCCGCACAAGTCCCGGCGTCGCTGCTGTGTAAAGTCGACATGCCGCTGACATCACTCAAAACGCTGAAAGACACCTGCGATGCACTGTATGCGGCGCTGTCCGGGCTGGAGTAACCCAATAATCACTACCACAGGCGCTGGTTGAGGGATGACAATAAAAAATGCGCAGCCTGGGCTGCGCATTTCATTCAGACAAATGAAAGCAGTAATTAATCGAACGCTTTCAGGTTTTTCTCGAACGTAGCATGCTGTTCGTGCAGGTCTGAAGACGCACCGCCGGTGGCCTTGCTGACAGCCACAATAGCAATCAGAGCGAAAACAAATCCGGGAACGATTTCGTACATATCAAAGATACCGCCGGTCAGCTGTTTCCAGATCACCACAGTCAGTGCACCCACAATGATACCTGCCAGTGCACCATTCCGGTTCATATCTTTCCAGAACAGGCTCAGCAGCAGCGCAGGACCGAATGCCGCACCGAATCCGGCCCAGGCATAAGAAACCAGACCCAGAACCGTGCTGTCCGGATTCATCGCCAGAATCAGGGCAATCACTGACAGTACAATCACAGCCACACGGCCGACCATCACGATCTCTTCAGTTGAAGCATCTTTGCGGATCACTTGCTTATAAAAATCTTCTGCCAGTGCAGACGAAGAAACCAGCAGCTGAGAATCCGCCGTACTCATAATTGCTGCCAGAATAGCCGCCAGCAGAATACCAGCCATCACCGGGTGGAAAATGGAGTTCACCAGCAGCATGAAGATTTTTTCACCATCGGCCAGATCGCCGGCCAGCTGGTTATCCACATACAAAATGCCGACCAGACCAACCAGAATCGCACCCGCCATGGACAGTGCAGTCCAGGTTACGGCGATACGGCGAGCCGTACCAATGTCTTTGTTGGAACGGGTCGCATTGAAACGCGCCAGGATGTGTGGCTGACCAAAATAACCCAGGCCCCAGGCCGCCAGAGAAATAATACTGATTGCCGTCAGCGGCTGACCTTTCACGTCGTTAAATATAGTCATCAGATCCGGGTTCTTCGCTTCCAGAGAAGCAGCCAGATCCCCGAAACCGCCCTGCATTGCAGCGATAGGTACAATCAACAGTGCAGCACTCATCAGCAGGCCCTGAACAAGGTCAGTCCAGGATACCGCCAGGAAGCCACCAAACAGCGTATAGGAAACGACGCAAAGCGTACCGACAACCACAGCAATTTTGTAGTCCAGACCAAATACGGTTTCGAACAGTTTACCGCCTGCGACCAAGCCGGAACTGGTATAGAAAAGGAAGAACATCAAAATGAAGAAGGCTGAAATTGTCTGGATTAACTTAGAATTATCCTTGAATCGATTCGACAGATATTCAGGAATCGTGATCGAATTATCGGCAGTAATTGTGTAGGTACGCAGACGCTTGGCACAAATCAGCCAGTTCAGCCATGTACCCAGCAGCAGGCCACCAGCCAGCCACAGCGACTCCATACCGGCAGCAAAAGCATAGCCGGGCAGACCCAGCAGCAGCCAGCCACTCATATCAGATGCACCGGCAGACAATGCCGCAGGCCACGGGCCCAGTGAACGACCGCCCAGGAAGTAGTCTGATGAATCTGCTGTGCGTTTATAGGCGTAATACCCGATTGCCAGCATTACAATCAGATACACAATAAACGTACCTGTGATAGCAAAGCTATTTTCTATCATGATTGAGTTCCCTCATTTTGGTTGCTCCCGTCACAGCAGGAGCTTATTGAATGGTGCTGATCCTTTTCAGCCTTTTGGTCGTCTGCCCACTGCTCCACCACGTACAACGTACCTTCAGATTTGCCGTGTGCCAGCAAACCCTTATCCTGTTTAAAAAAACCGCCGGTCAACCGACCCGCGGTCTAGGTCACGAGTTACAGGTAACAGTATTCAGCGACTTAATGTACTTCTTCGCCGCTCCCCAACTCCAGCAGTGTCGCGTTACCGCCAACTGCCGTGATATTGATGGTTCGCGTTCTTTCTGTCACAAAACGCAGCGAATAAGTCGGGCTGCCAATCACCGGGTAAGACTCGAAGTCAGACTCAGCAATCAGCTGACCCAGCAGCCCGTCTCGGGCTGCCAAATCACGGGACAGCGACAGCGCTGTCTCGCGTTTTCCTGCATAAACCACACCGGCAACAGCGGTATGGCGTACAATGTCATCAAGTTTGTCGGCACTGACCGGCAGCACAACGCCCTTCGGCAGTTCAGCCTGCTCCAGTTCAGACACCATTTGCTGCGCTGATTTCGCAAAGCCTTCCGGTAGACACAGCAACACGGTATTCCCGGTCACCAACGCTGCCGTCAGCTGACCGGCAACCGCAACCAGCGGTGTGTCTGCATCAGCAGTGACCACAAAAATACCGCGGCCTGCACAGTACAGTTCATTGGTTTCACCCGTGGGTCCTGGCATCAATTCCGTTTCAGCAACATGTGCATTGGCGTTCCGGCACTGAAATGCCACCATCGCCGCCACGTCAGATTCCAGCTTGCTGCTCCACTGAGTCAGCTGAGTGATCCGTTTTTCAAAACCCAGGTTATTCCAGTTTTCCCAGGCTGCATTGCTCTGATCGACGAGTGCTTGAATACTTGTTGTCATCTTTAATTCCTTCCCAATTCCGGCAGCCATTACGCAGTGAACACATCTTTCGTGAAACGATACAGGTAGTGCGGACCACCTGCTTTCGGGCCAGTACCAGACAGTCCCTGTCCACCGAACGGCTGAACACCGACCACAGCACCAACCTGATCACGGTTGATATAGCAGTTACCGACACGGGCACGACGCTCAATATGGCTGTAAGTACGTTCGTTACGGCTGTGAACCCCCATCGTCAGGCCAAAGCCGGTCTGGTTGATCTGATCAATCACCTGATCCAGCTCACTGGCCTTGAAGCGCACGATATGCAGAATCGGACCAAAGTTCTCGTTTTGCAGCACATTGATACCGCGAATTTCAAACGCTGTCGGCAGTACGAAGTCACCATGGGCGCAATCCACGCTGGCCGATGCCTGCGCAACCATTTTGGCCTGGTTCTTCAGGGCGCCAATGTGCGTCAGCAGCTTCTGTTTCGCAGTTGCGTCAATGACTGGACCAACATCTGTGCTGTGCAGCTCAGGACGTCCAACCTTCAGTTCCGCCATCGCCCCTTTGATCAGGCCGACCACGCGGTCTGCAACATCTTCCTGCACAAACAGAACGCGCAGCGCTGAACAACGCTGTCCGGCAGATGCAAAGGCAGAGCGAACAACATCACGGACGACCTGCTCTGGCAGCGCGGTACTGTCGACGATCATGGCATTCTGGCCGCCGGTTTCTGCGATAAACGGCACCGGATCGCAATCACGCGCCGCCAGTGTGCGGTTGATGCGCTGTGCAGTCTCAGTTGAACCGGTAAAGGCAACACCGGCGATTCGGGCATCTGAAGTCAGCACTGAACCCACTTCTGCACCGCGACCCGGAACAAACTGAATCGCACCCGCCGGCACACCGGCTTCCAGCATCATCTGAATAGCACGGAATGCAATCAGGGATGTTTGCTCTGCCGGTTTACAGACCACAGTGTTCCCTGCCGCCAGTGCCGCTGACACCTGACCGAGGAAAATGGCCAACGGGAAGTTCCATGGGCTGATACAGGCGAAGACGCCACGTCCCTGATAGGTCAGTGTGCGTTCCTGTCCGTCAAAGCCCACCACAGGTTTCCCTGCCGCAAATTCAGTGGCAGCCTGATGCGAATAGAAGCGCAGGAAGTCCACCGCTTCACGGATCTCGTCAATACTGTCCTGAATTGTTTTACCGGCTTCACGATGACACAGCGCAACCAGCTCACCGGTATTGGCTTCCAGCAGATCTGCCAGACGCTGAAGGCAGGCACCGCGCTCCGCAGCCGGAGTCGCCGACCATGCAGGGAAAGCTTCAGCGGCAACATCAATTGCTTTCGCCACCAGCTCGCTGCTGGCAAAGGCAACCTCACCGACCGATTCACGACGGTCATAAGGTGCAGTCACTTTGTAAATGTCACCGCTCTGCACTTCGCCGTTCACAATCGCGCCAGCAGTCCAGTGGTGCTCCGCATAAGCTTCAACGGATTCACGGAATGGCTGCCACTCAGAAGCGATATCAATATTGATACCGGCAGAGTTCTTGCGATCAGCACCGAAGATATCGTTTGGCAGCGGGATCAGATGGTTATGCAGCGTCGGACGCGAACGCAGCATATCGACCGGATGCTGAACCAGATCCGAAATCGGACAACGGGCATCAACCAGACGGTGGACGAAAGAGCTGTTCGCACCATTTTCCAGCAGACGGCGAACCAAATACGGCAGCAGATCTTTGTGGCTGCCGACCGGCGCATAAATACGGACGTTCACGCCATAGAGCGCCATCACATGGTTATACAGCGCATCACCCATGCCGTGCAGGCGCTGGAATTCAAAGTCACGGTGCTTGGCCATTGCCAGAATTGCAGTCACCGTGTGAGCGTTATGGCTCGCAAACTGCGGGAAGATCAGGCCACGAATGTGTGGCGACAACAGGAAGCGCGCACAAGCCAGATAAGACGTATCTGTCGCTTCCTTGCGGGTATATACCGGATAACCCTGGTAACCGCTTTGCTGACACAGTTTCAGTTCGCTGTCCCAGTACGCACCTTTTACCAGACGCAGCGGGATCACATCCCCCTGTTCTTTACTCAGTGCTGCCAGCCAGGCCAGAACAGGCAGTGCACGCTTGGAGTATGCCTGAACGACCAGACCAAAACGGCCCCAGCCTTTCACTTCTTCTGAACGGTACAGTTTTTCAAACAGTTTCAGAGACAGTTCCAGACGATCGGCTTCTTCCGCATCGATCGTGATGCCAACGTTCAGTTCGCGGGCGCGTTTGAGCAGTTCCAGCACGGTGTCAAACATTTCTGTCAGGACACGGTCTTCGTTAGAAACATCGTAACGCGGGTGCAATGCAGACAGTTTGATCGAAACGGTCGGGCAAGGTGAATTGGAATGCTTTTTGTTGTTCAGGCCAACGGCTTCAATCGCTTCAATATAATCGTTGAAGTATTTCTTGGCATCGTCCTGCGTCAGTGCCGCTTCACCCAGCATATCGAACGAATAGGTGAACCCTTTATCGCGCTTCGACTGACCATTTTTCATGGCTTCGCCAATGGTACGGCCCAGCACGAACTGGTGGCCCATGATTTTCATGGCCTGATGCATTGCTTTACGGATCACCGGCTCAGACATTTTATTCGTCAGGCGGTTGATCACACGTGCAGGGCTGCCATCTTGCTTGGCGTCCATGCTGATCACTTTACCGGTCAGCATCAGACCCCAGGTGGATGCATTCACAAACAGGGAATCGGAGTTTTTCAGGTGAGTCTTCCAGTCCGCAACGC
The DNA here is from genome assembly GCF_036409375.1 of Photobacterium sp. 53610. NCBI lineage: Bacteria > Pseudomonadati > Pseudomonadota > Gammaproteobacteria > Vibrionales > Vibrionaceae > Photobacterium > Photobacterium sp. 53610. Next base: position 15,651 of record NZ_JAXOFS010000005.1, read on the forward strand.
TCAGCTTATCGCGGATCAGCGCATCTGCTGTCGCTGCGTCAGGAATCCGCAACAGGGCTTCGGCCAGACACATCAGCAAAATGCCTTCTTTTGTGTCCAGGCTGTATTCCAGCAACAGGGCATCAATCATCTGGATTGCACTGCGATCAGCACGCACCTGTTCGATCAGGCTGGTGGCCTTATCCGTGGTGTACTGACGCTCTTGTTCAGAAGGCTCAGCCAGAGGCAACAGTTGTTCCAGCCAGGCAGATTCATCAACCGAATAAAGCGGTGAGATCTGCTGCCATAGTGCATCTAAAGGTTGCTCAATAAAAGATGGCTGAAGGGCATCTGCCGCATTGAACATAGTCATTCCCTCAATATAGTGGACCTGAATAACCATCAACACAGTTTGACATGTGATTCAGGATAAATGTTACACCAGTGTTACTTTAACGGGGGATTTTATTTTGTACCTGTCGCAGAGTCTTACCAAAAACTCCGATCATTTGTCGAAAAAGTCCGCTTTATAACAAAATTAGACCCAAGTAATTAGCAAAAAATGCTGTTTTCACTTTTAATTGCTGTAAGAAACAGCAACCCGGGTGCCTGAAAAGATTATTCAGTGAAAAGTGACCTGTGAGAAAAGCAGCAGAAATAGCGGCAGAGAAATATAAAAGCGAATCGGTTTATGCTTTGGGAGAATAAAGAAAGTCAGGGCTGGCGGCCGTCAGATCCATTGACGGCGAAATTTGGCTGGTGAGACCCCAAAGTGACGGGAGAACGCCTGTGTAAAGTTACTCTGGCTGGCAAAACCGGATGACTGTGCGATTTGCGCCAGACTCAGCCTCGGCTCTTCCATCAGCTGGCGTGCAAACTCCAGACGCTTCAGCAGCACATACTGGTGCGGCGTCATCCCGGTTTGCTCTTTAAACACCACGTGGAACTGGCTCTCTCCAAGAAACACCAGTCCGGCCAGCTGCGCCACCGTGATCTTACGGGACAGATGCTGCTGAATGTAGTGATCGATGGCATCCATATTTAACCTTGGCAGATACCGCTCAGACGCCAGGGGTTTAAAGTGTCGCTGTAAGACGCACATTAATGTATCTGTGCAGGCTTTACTGAGCAGCCAGTCATCCGGATTGGCCTGCATTTCGGCCGTCAGTGCACGAATCAGGGTTTGCGCCTGATTATCCAGATGAAAATACGAAGACTGATCAAACAGCCTGTGCATACGCTCGACCGGATAGTCAGGTGCAGTTTCCGTAACCGGCACGTTCAGTACCAAAATCTCATTATGACCAATGCCGGAAAAACCGTGCTCTGAATCCGCCGTCACCAGACATCCCTGGCCGGGACACACCAGACTGCCGCATCCTTCAATATCAAATTCAGTCTGTCCTGCCAGTGCAATCACCACCTGGTTGTAACCATGATTGTGGTGATCCATATGCTCCGGCAGTTTCATGATCTCCGCAGGTTTGAACCCTGACAGAGGGGACATATCCTTCATCTGTTCTTCCTGCGTTATTCAAACGTCGCCCTGTATCAGGCGAAATGGATGCAGAATGATAATAGATAAGCATCAGCAAAGAAAAGAGACGTCTCAATTATTCGCTCGCATCAGTTCAACCTTGATCATCTTTCCTGTATCCCCCGGAAAAAGCGATCACGAGGCTTCGGAAGCGTGATCAAGACTCAACTTTTTACGGGCAGTGTCATTTCAATTTTATCCCGATGAATTTTCAGTCAGCCGCATTGGCAACCGACTGAAAAGATCCATCCGGGAATCACCCCGGATGCAACAAATGATAAATCAATAATTTAAATCAATTTGTCTTGATCATTGTTCCGTTCATGTTGAGCGTTATCCCTGTCAACGCTCCCGGAAGATCCAAAAGCCGTTTGATCTTCCCTTGATCATTGTTCTGTCACTTACTGAGACGCCGCCTGGCTCACACCAGATCCTGCAATAATGATCCTGCTTGATCATCTTTCCAGTCCAAATGACACAGCCCGTTAATTATCCCAGCTTGATCATTTTTCCAGAGTAAAAATCATGTGTTGCATGACATTTGGCCGGATATCTTCCGGTTGAGAGAGACCAAAGACTGCCCGCCACGGGTAAAACATCGAAATTGACAAATAAATCGGTTGGTTACTGCCACTTTGCAGGCGTTGTGGTAAAACAAGATCGATAATATTCGCTGAACTTCAGCCGCCTCCCAGACCTATTGAGAAAAGGAAATGCAATGGGTGAGTTTCTGACACAGTTTTCTTTCTCTTTTACGGTCACCGGCCCGATTTTTTTGATGCTGGCGCTTGGTATCGCCCTGAAACACTGGGAAATTATCAATGAAGCCTTTATACAAAGCGGATCAAAACTGGTATTCACGGTCACTTTACCCACGCTTCTCTTTCTGAATCTGATCAATACCGACATTCACCGGCTGGGCAGTGGATCCCTTTATCTGTTTGCCGCACTCGCAAATGTTATTATTTTTCTGTTGTTTGAAACGCTGGCCGGAAAAATGATCAAGGAGCCGAATGAACGTGGTGGTGTTGTCCAGGGTGCATTTCGGGCGAACACCGGCATTATTGGGCTGGCTTATGTTGCCAATGCTTACGGTGATTCCGGTATCGCTGTGGGAGCACTCTATGTTGCTGTGATCACTGTACTGTACAACATTATGGCCGTGATCACGCTCAGTCGCTCCAGCGCAGCCTCCGCTTCCCTTGATCATCGTTACGTCTTCAAAGCGATTCTGAAGAACCCCTTGATCATTGGCATTTGCAGTGCCCTGCCATTTACTGTCCTTGAAATCCGGCTCCCTGAAGTTCTGATGCAATCGGGCCGATACTTTGCCGACATGACCTTACCGCTGGCATTGCTCTGTACCGGAGCCAGCCTGGATCTGCGTCAGCTGAAACAGGAATCATCCCATGCCAATCTTTCATCGATCGCACGCTTGATCATCGCTCCGGGATTGATCACGCTTGCCGGCTATATATACGGTTTTCGCGGCAACGAATTAGGGATCATTTTTCTGATGAGTGCCGCGCCAACAGCGGCTGCAAGCTATGTCATGGCAAGAGCAATGGGCGCAAATGCCAATCTAGCCGCAAATATCATTGCCATGACGACTGTGGGGTCGATGTTCACCTGCAGTCTGGGACTGACCCTATTGAAGACGCTGAATATCATCTGAGCATCCAGCGCCACAAATACAATTGATAATCACTCTCAATTAATATTAAATGAGGATAGTTCTTATTTATAAGTAGAGAGTGCCCATGGTATCCCAGATAAAATCTTTGCAGCTCCGGGAAACAAGACAACGCTGGCGATTGACCAACAAGCGGTTTCTTTTTCCGGTTTTTCTGTTTGCGATGCTGGTCAGCCCAGCAACCAGAGAGATGACCGTCACCGTCCTTGCGGATGCTTTCTGGCAAGTAGCTGCATATGTCGCCGCAACATTGACCGTTTATCATGCCGTCTCAGCCAGAATGAGCCACAACACCAAGTTCAGCGCGTATCTTCAGAGAAGCCAGCGATTTCAGGTCATCTTTGCGGCCTTCATGGGCGCCTTACCCGGCTGCGGCGGAGCAATTATCGTTATGACCCAGTTTGTCCGGGGCCGGCTCAGCTTTGGTTCTGTCGTGGCGGTACTGACCGCGACCATGGGTGATGCTGCTTTTCTGTTACTGGCAGCCAAACCGCTCACCGGATTATTCACCGTTGGCGTCGGACTGAGCGTCGGAATGATTTCAGGCTGGCTGGTCGATACCCTGCACGGCGGTACATTTATGCAACCGGTTCAAAGTGAAATGTCGGCTCCAGAGCATCACCATCCCCAGTCAGATACTCAAAGTACTTCCCTTCGCTGGCAAGGCTATTTCTGGCAATGGCTGCTGCTTCCAAGCGCTTTCGTTGCCGTCTCCGGCTCATTCCAGATCGATCTTGATACGGTTTTCCATTTTCCTCAGGGATCCACGTCAACGCTAGGGGCCATTTTTGCCTTGACCGCTATGGTGCTCTGGTCACTGAGCAGGGACATCAAAAATTATCAGGACGCCGTCTCCGAAGATCCAAAACCGGCCACAGCCAAACTCTTCCAGCGGGTTGCGCAAGATACCAATTTCGTCACAACTTGGGTCATCGGGGCATTTTTGTGTTTTGAAATCGTGATGCGAATAACGGGATGGGATTTAGCCACCATTTTCACGACTTGGTCGCCCGTCATGCCCCTGCTGGGTGTCATGATCGGTCTCATTCCAGGTTGTGGACCGCAAATTCTGGTGACCTCACTGTATATTCAGGGCGCGATCCCCCTGTCTGCACAGCTGGGTAACGCGATCAGCAACGATGGTGACGCACTCTTTCCGGCTATTGCGCTGGCGCCAAAAGCGGCCTTGCTGGCGACAGTCTACTCCGGTATCCCCGCACTTCTGATTTCTTATGGTTTTTACTGGCTTTTTGAATGATGCACTCGTCGTTCTGGATTATCGTCAAAATAAATATGCAAAAAAAATCGACCTGAGGTCGATTTTTTAATATCTTAGACACCCACTCTCAGAGTTTAATAGCACTTAATCGCATATTGAGAATTACTATCAATTGCAAATCATACTTTCAGAGTATTGTCAATAGGTGATTTCCCCCCTTAACCTAATGAGCGTCATTCACTATAGTTGCATCTGTAGGCAGTGATAGAAACCCTCTCTTTCACTGACTGCAGTATCCGAATCTGGATACATGCCAATGAGGTTGCTTTGATATTTACCCTCATATCAAAGTCATGAACTTGATTGGATACCTCTTCTACACGTCGTACAGGATTGTACTCTTAGGAGTCAAACTCTTGTCTTTGCCGGCCAGTTTGGCCGGCTTTTTTTTCTAATTTATTTCAATAATGTCTAAGTTTTCAGCAAGCGTGTATTGTAACATTCCGCACATCTATTAAACTCAGAGCTAACCCGCCCATCAAAATAATAAAATCTGGCTAAAGCGTGAAAGACACACTCGATCCCAATTTATTGCATATGTTTAATCAGCTTCCTGGATGTTGGGGTTGTAAAGATAAAGATTCGGTTTTTGTTTATGCCAATGAGGAATATGGAAAAATCATTGGTGTCAACCATCACCTGGACTGTGTCGGTCGGACTGACTTTGACATGCCCAGTCCGACAATCGAATGCGCCGAAACATTCAGGGACCAAGACCATCAGGTTATTGTGAGTGAACAACGTATGCGCGTACTGGATATCCATCCCTATTCAGATGGAAACTGGCGTGCGCATATGTTCACGAAAATGCCGTGGCGAAATGAAGAAAACGAAGTGGTTGGCACTATTTTTTCCGGTATTGAACTGAAAGATACGGCCATTCTGGAAGTCGGGCATTGGATCTGCCGGGCCGCCGGACTGAACAACAATCAGCAAACCTCCTTCAACCTGGATCTTCATCGTCAAAAGGTGCAACTGAATACACGCGAATCTGAAGTACTGTTCCTGTTGTTATATGGTAAAAAACCACAATACATCGCTAAAGTGCTCAACGTTTCAGTGAAAACAGTTGAAAACTATGTGATCAAACTTCGCGAAAAGTTTAATGCCAACTCTAAAAACGAATTGCTGGATGTAGCGCTCGATCTTGGATTTGGTTCTCATATCCCCGAAAGCATGCTGACCAGTCAGCTCTCGATTATCCTGAAAGAGTAAAATAAAAGGCCACCGCTCAGGTGGCCTTTTTGATGTTCAGGGTGCCAGGCGGTCAATGTGCCACGCTTCACCTTCTCTTTCATACAGAAAGCGGTCATGTAAGCGATGTTCACCGCCTTGCCAGAATTCCATTGATTTAACTTTCACCCGGTACCCACCCCAGAACGTCGGAAACGGAACTTCGCCTGCGGAAAATTTCTTTTTCAGTTCCATGAACTTCCCTTCCAGAGCCTGACGAGCCGTCAGTCTGGCACTTTGTTTACTGGCCCAGGCTGCGATCTGACTTTCTTTCGGACGGGAAGCAAAATATCTCATCACTTCCATCGTTGACAGCTTTTCCGCTTCACCTGTGATATGTACCTGACGTTCAATCGGGTGCCATGGAAAATGCAGACTGATTTTACTGTTATCCGCAAGTTGAGCGGCTTTGCGGCTGCCCAGATTGGTGTAGAACACAAAGCCCTGCGAATCAAAATGCTTCAGCAAGACAATCCGCTGATATGGCTGACCTGTGGCATCAACAGTTGCGACAGTCATAGCAGTCGGATCCGTCAATCCGGCATCAATCGCCTGCTGCAACCAGTGCTTAAACAAATCCAGCGGCTGCTCAGGTAAATCTCGGCGGCGCAAACCACCTTTGGTGTACTCGCGACGAATATCAGACAGCTCCATTGTATTCTCCGTTTTCTTTCTGCCGGGTGCTGAAATGCGCCACTGAGCAGGGATAAGTCTTGTCCTGAATTGTCCAATGTCGCCTCTTGAAAAACAAGCATCTCCTGCAAAGTCGCTGTCTTTTCCTGCCATAAACTACACAGACAAAGATCGGGATCAATCTGAAGGACACAAGCTTTAGAGGCATCTGAAAAAAAGTGATAATTTGTCCTCTTCACTATGCACTGAGACAGGTCTGCCGCTTTGCCAAAAAAAACAACACTCGTACTGCTGACCGGGCTGGGAATAATCCTGTCCATCATGATTGGCCTGATCACGCAGCAGCACTTTATTGATGAAAAATCCAGGCAGATCAAATATGACATCTCCTCTCTGGGGGAAAAGCTCGATCAACGTCTGAAACGTTACCAGCAGCTGCCACAACTGCTCGCCCATGATCCAAGGCTCCTGGACTCTTTGATGGCCGAGGCAGCCCCGAAGACAGAGCGTCAGGCTAAATTGTTGCAGACCAACCTGCTGCTGACCTACTGGAGCAAGACCCTGCTTGCCGACACGATTTACCTGTTGAATGCAACCGGAGATACACTGGCTGCAAGTAACTGGCAGGCCGGCGACAGTTTTGTCGGCTCCAACTATGCCTATCGCCCTTATTTCAAAGACGCCATGAAAGGCCACCCGGGGCAGTTCTTTGCTTTAGGTATCAGTTCCGGGAAACGCGGCTACTTCTTCTCCGCTCCGGTTTACGGTCTCGACCAGCATGTTCAAGGTGTGATCGTGATAAAAATCGATTTGGATCTGGTTGATGAAATCTGGCAGTACCAGGAGCTGGAGTATGTGATCAGCGATCCCTTCGGTGTGGTGTTTTACAGCTCCATCGACAGCTGGATTTATCACAGCCTGGTTCCCTTGACTGATGCCCAGCAGCAAAGTGTGCTGGAGAGCCGTCAATATGGCGATCCCCCGCTGACTGCTCTGACGGCAGTTTCAAGCCTGAACGAGCTCAACGCCAGTCGTCAGGCCATGATTCTGTTGTCGCAACAGAAAAAACGTCAGTCGTTTCTGTACGCCCATCATGAGATGAATACAGCAGGATGGGTCATCTACGGCTTCATGCCAACCTATCAGATCCTCAGTGAGGTGTTTGAAAGTGTTTTGCTCTTTGTCGCTTTTTATATCCTGCTGGTTCTGGTGCTGATCTACTGGTGGCAGACGTTCAGTGCCAAAGAAGCACTGGCTAAATTAAATGACACCCTTGAAGAGCAGGTTGCCGACCGCACGGAACACCTGCATCAGGCGAACAAACAACTCTGGCATGCCATTGAGCAATATGAACTGACCCAGGCTGAATTAAAAGAAACCCGGACAGAGCTGATCCAGACCGCGAAACTGGCTATGCTGGGCGAACTGTCTGCCAGTATTAATCACGAAATCAATCAGCCTTTGGCTGCGATGCGCGCCTATTGCGAAAACAGCCTCAAGTTGCTGCACAAAGAACGCTATGAAGCCGTCGCCAGTAACCTGGAACAACTGAATGATCTGAATCAGCGAATCGCAGATATCATTGCCCGATTCAAAGTTTTTGCCCGCAAAGGGACACCGCAGGAAAGCTTTGTGGATGTCACAGGTTCAATCCGAAATGCCATTCAGCTGATGCAAGCTTCCCTGACCAATCATCAGGTCAAACTGATGCTCAGTCTTCACGAAGAGGTTCGGGTAAAGATTGATGCGGTCCAGTTTGAACAGATCATCATTAACCTGATCCAGAATGCCATTCAGGCGCAAGATGCCGTCCATGACAGGATAATTGGTATCAGTATTCAGGCCGGTCGTCAGCGTGTGATCATTTCAATCTGGGATAATGGCCCCGGATTAGATAACACCCAAAAGCAAAGAATTTTTACCCCGTTTTTCAGCACCAAGCAGGACGGTCTGGGACTTGGCCTGACCATCTGCCGGCGTATTCTTGATTTATTTTCAGGGAGCCTGACGGTGCATGATCATGAAGGCGGGGGCGCTGAATTCCGAATCAGTTTGCCATTGGGCAAAGAGGAACAAGAATGAAACCACCAGTCATCTTCATTGATGATGAAAAGTCAGTCCGTGATTCACTGGGACAAACCCTGGAACTTGAAGATTATCAGGTTCAGTTGTTTGCCAGTGCCCGACAAGCGCTCAGCGCCTTTGACAACCAGTTCCCGGGCGTCATCATCTCCGATATCAATATGCCGGGTATGGATGGCATGACTTTTCTCAAACAGGCACTCAGTATTGATGACGAGCTTCCCGTAATTATGCTGACCGGCCATGGTGATATCTCTACGGCTGTGGATGCCATGAAAATAGGCGCGTACGATTTTCTGGAAAAACCCTTTTCCACCGAGCATCTGCTTGATGTCGTGAAACGTGCATGCGACAAGCGGGAACTGATCCTTGAGAACAGGGAATTGAAGCGGGAGCTGGAATCTCAGAGCAGTCCAGGCCCTCGTATCTTGGGCAACAACCTCGCGATGAAGCAACTCAGACGACGGTTATTCCAGCTGAAAGATCACACTCAAAGTGTATTACTGCAGGGAGAATCCGGGACAGGAAAACGGATGATGGCTCAGTTTCTGCATGATCACAGCCCGCGTCAGCATCGACCTATGATCACCTTGAAGTGTCAGGACCTCACAGCGCAACAATTTGAAGACGAACTCACGCGTCAGGGTGGGAAATGGCAATCCGCTTCAGGCAGTAGTTTGTATCTGGAAAACATTGACCAGCTGCCGCTTCCGGCGCAGCAACTGTTGGTCACGGCTTTGCAGACACAATCGATGCAAACCGAACCAGCTCACCGGATCAGACTGATTGCCAGCAGTGAGTCAGACCTGAAGCAACTGACCGGGCAAAACCAATTTACCGAAGAACTGTATCAAATCATTCGGGACTGCATGCTTGTTTTGCCGCCCCTTCGGGCACGTCAAGAAGATATCGAATTGCTCTTTCAAAACTTTATTCGCACGGTTGCTTCACGCTACAACATTGAAGCCCCGGTTCTGAGTACAGCACAAAAGGAAAAGCTACTCGCTCATCACTGGCCCGGCAACGTCCGTGAGTTAAGAAATCTGGCCGAACGTTTAGTGCTGCTAGGGGATCAATTTAATCAACAACAGCCTCTGAATATGGACAGTCCTCAGCCCACTCTGGCTGAGAAAGTACATCAGTTTGAATTCACATTATTGAGTGATGCGCTTCGCCGCCATCACGGCCGCTTGAAGGATGTGCAGGCCGAGTTGGGATTAGCAAGAAAAACGCTGTATGACAAAATGAAAAAGCACGGATTAGATAAGGAAGATTTTAAAGACTCTCTCTGAGAGCAATCCTCTGACAAAATTTACAGTGTAAATACTTCAGCCCCCATTGACGGTCACCAGATTTACACTGTAAATAATCCCCCAGAAACCAACTCAGTGAGACTTCAGTGGCTGACAAACAATCATCTGATCTTTCCAACAGATGAAACAAGCCGTCATGTCTTCTTCGACAATGAATTCTTTCTCTTCGATTCGAACATGGACGCCGGCATGAATCATATGACTCACTTCAACTCTCGCAGACGCCAGCTGAAGGTCATACTGTTCGCGAAGCTGCTGGTGGCGGGTTTTCATGTCTGCAAGACTAGACATAAAATGTGCTTTCCCAGTATTCACTTTCTCAACCAGTTCAGGCGAACGTTTGTCTCTGGGTTGTTTTGAAAGTTTTATCTGAAGCACCACCAACTGGTGTATCCGCTCCTCCGCCTCTTTCATTTCCAATTTCAGGGAGTCCATTTCAGCTTTTAGTTCCCGGAATTGTCCCATCAACTGAATTTGAGTCTCGACACCCGCTTCAGCGCCCAGTACCCGGGCATAAACACCGCCATCAGCAATGGTCACACCACCAGTCACGCTGCCATGACGCTGCGCTGCATCCGAGACCCGGACAGCTCCCTTCGCATGAACCAGGCTGTGCGCCAGATGAAGGTATAATTCTGTATCAGCCCCGGATTCAATCTGAGCATACTGCGCAAATTTGGCCGCCACTTTTCCCTGGGATTTCAAACCGCAGTAAACCAGCTTGCCTTCATGCATTCTTCCGATTACACCCCCTGCGACAATAATATCGCCGCCGGCTTCCAGCTCAGCCAGTTCCACAACACCTGTGACGGTAATATTACCCGCAGCCTTAATTTTCATACCAGAACTGACATCGCCGTAAACCAGCACAGCCCCGTTGAAATCAACATGACCGGTTGTCACATCAACTTTATCGACGGTGAGAATGTCATCAACGGCCATCCCGGTCTTCCCGTGACGTGGCATACCGTCTTTATCGGCTACAAGCACGTTGCTGTCATCATCGGAAAGACGGGTACCAACGCCAATCTGGAAAGGTATCTCTTTTCCTGGCGTCGGATGAACGACCCGGCCATGCACATCATATCCGGATTCACCATTCGTGGGCTGCAAGCGGCGCATCAGCGCCTGACCGGCCTGGACCGTGATCAGTTGCCCCAGGTCACGCATATCTACTTTCCCGTGGTCACTGTCCTGAGGCGCGAGAATGCGTTCAGACGCATCCGGAACCAAGGCTTCGAACTGCGTATCCTGACCCTGTACGGCAGGGCGTCCAGCTGCAACCTTCAAAGAGAAAGTTTCGCCAGGCGCTAATTCCCAGCTTTTTTGCAGCAAATATTGTAGCCGCTTTTTACTCACGCCACGGACAATGGCCTGAGCTTTCAATGCCTCGATCAGAATCTGAGCCGTTAATTTATCGCCGCCAAATGCACCGGTCAGTGCGACAAAGGCACACATGTGATCGTCAGAAAGAGATATATCAATCTGAACATCCTTACGCTCTGCCACAACAAAGACAGATTCGCCGGAGGTGACCTTGCTATTCCAGTATTGAATGGCATCTTGAATTGCTGAATCCAGACGCAAATAATCATGAAATGGTGACGCAGCCAAAAATGCATCGATCGCATCGACATCAATTTCCTGCGAATCACCGTCTTCTGGTTTACTCATGATTAAGCTCAGATGGACGCCTTGCGGTTCTAACGTAAGCAGAGATTCCAGCATGGCGGTCTCCTCTTCCCTCATCGATTCCTCCTGTACCCTTCCCAATTGAGATATAAGATCGGGTGATAGGCTCTCCATGAGTTTCAAAGAAAACAAACCTGTGCTTAATCTCAATACGCTTTAAAATCTTACAGAAGTTTCAACAGAGTAGACATAGAAGACAGTCACACTTCGTGGAGCAGGTTCAAAAGAATAACAAAGAAGCGAGCAGGAAAATCCATGCTCGCTCGCCTGTTTGTGTCTCAGTGAGTCAATTAGTCAGCAATCAGCCAGTTCAAATCATCATCCGTCAGCCATTCATCCGGATGGAACTGGTAAATGCAAGGCAAATGAACGTCATTATCCCCAGAGGATTCTGCAGTCAGGTACCCTTCCAAGAGTCTTAGTCCCTGAACCTGAAGCTGGTAAGAGGCCGATAAATCCAGTGGCACCATCGCGATAAAATAGATGCAATTCTTGCTTAATTTGTTCAGCCGGACTTTCAATCCCAAATTATTACATTCATTTGAAGACAATGAGCCCACACTGCTGTTAGCTTTCTTCAGTAAGCGCGCGGCAAAGCCGCCGGACACAAGGCTGAACGTCATATTGGGTTTAATTGAGCGCACTCCCGGCTCAATCAAGGTTCGCATTGCCTTGCTCTCTACCTTTACAAAACTCATATCCCACCCCTTAACGCTTCCTGATTATTATTTTGTGCTTCCAGACGTTTTGCCTGTTCCGCTCAGTTTCAGTACAAATCTTACGATCAGGTAAAATAACTCTAGCCTAGTTTTGCTGTTCTTGTGGTAGTACCTTGTACTTTTTTTAGCATGACCACTGACTTGGGTAAGTATTCGCTTACCTTGCAGCATCTGAAAAGAAAGGGGACGAATCGTCCAATCTCAACGCGTTGAATGAAGGTAAGAATCAAATATGAAAATTTACACTGTAAATCTGACCGATGAGCAATTTACAGTGTAAATAACACTTAAGCGGCGGGTAATGTGAGGGTCTTGGCGACAAAATCACGCAGAAACTGCTCAGCCTGTTTACGACCACTGAGGCTAAATTGTTGCTGAACCGATGACCAGGATTGACGCTGAATGATTTTCGCCACCATCACTTCGAGGCCGTGCTGATTCTCCAACCGACCCAATTTCATCTGATGTTGCAGCCATAGAGAAAGTTGGCCAATGATCAAATCGTAACCGAGCCCACCCTGCGAAAAATTTCGTAACTGCTGCTCTGTTGTTTCAAGAAGTTCAGGGATTGACGACAATCGTAATACATGCAGATACAAAGGGATAAACACGTCACTTTCAAGAGACTGAAACTGTTCACAAGCCTGCGCCATAAAATTCAGGGAAAACGAAACTTGTGCCGTTTCAAACCAATGTGTCGTTTGCACAGAAAGCGGGCGAACACTCAACAACGAATGACAACCGCTCGCTGCATCTTTCGCAACGCCCAAACGAACAGGCAGATAACCGGCTTTTTGCCAAAATGGCAACAGCTCTCCACTGGCCGCAAAGCTGGTCCCTAAATAGTCCAGCTTTTGTTGCCGCGCCCAATCGTAAATACATGCCAGTAAAGCCGAACCGACACCAAGTTGACGGGCATCGTCATGAACCGCAATTCTTAAGACTCGCCCGCAATGCTGACTGGCAGCCTCGGCCAGCCCAAGATGGGCCGCAACTGACTGAGCGAGTAAATGTCCTTTGGGACGCCGCTTTCCCTGACAAACGGCTTCAGCCAGCTCCGCTGAAAAACCGCCTTCCCGGGAAACCAGGGCACAACCACAAATCGTGTCCTGCTGTAAGGCCACAAAAACAAACACCGCTTCATCATCTAACAGTTGTCTGAGATCCGCCGGAGACGTCTGATAATGCGCGTGAATCAACAGCCCGAATAAACTGGATAACCTGTCCGGCCGTGCCAGTAACCACTGCGGTGAGACCTGACGATATTCAAGTGTCTCGCTTTGCAAAGGCAGAGCAACGGCGGATGGTTCGGCATCCAGCAACAGGGTCTGAAAAAGCCATTGTTCTAAGGGATCATTCTCAGCCCAGCGAATGGGGTGATTCATCGACAGTGCACGCCAGTTCGGTGTCATCACATCCAAAGCGGCTTTGAACTTAATGGCGAAACCACGTCCGGTGCCTTCATAGCCATGGACGGTGGAGGCAAACACCACTCGGGAGTAAGACGCCAACATCTTCTGAAGCAAAGGCGCCGGTATTGCTGCCGCTTCATCAACAATCAGCAAATCCATCTCCGGCAGCGCTTCCAGTAAACGATCTGGCGCCCAGAAACTGAGTGTGCTGTGTTCGCTGGCCAGCTGATAGCCGGGAAAACCGGAAGCTCCTAAAACTCGTGCGGCATGATGAAACAAGGTCTGGCAATGTCGCTGGCGCGGCGCGGTCACCACAATCTGCCTTGCTTTCTCCTGCATCAGTGTGGCAGCGGCAATACCAAGGGCAGAAGACTTTCCCCGTCCCCGGTCTGCAGTGATCACCAAAGGGCGTCTGCGATGACCGGTCACCACTCGACGCACAGCCTCAACAGCCGTAACCTGCTCCTCACTGAGACATCCGTAAGGACGCACAGGTTGCGTCACCGGGACAATCGCATCATTTGGCAATGCAGGAATCATGATTTGTCCGTCACTTTGCCGGGTCAGGAACATCACCTCAGGGGCTTGTAACCGGGTCAGGAAGCGCTGCATAAAAGGCGTTTGCCAGATCTCAGCGCGTACTCGCGGCAACAGCAGAATCATCAGACCGCCTCCGCGAATGGTTCCCGCAAGCGCCGCGAGGGCTTCAACATCGAATCCGCAATGCAAATCGACGACCAGGCAGTCACAATCCTGACCCAGCCAGGATTTTGCCTGACCGGGCAAAAGTGCATCGACGCCATCGGGCGCATGTTCGCCGAGCCATAAGCAAGAGGAATACAGAGGCAATGCCGATTGAGCGGCCTCAATTCCCCATGATTGATCACTCTCAATACATACGAAATCTCGGTGCCGGCTCGCTTGCGCACGATGGGCAAGCGCAGAAAAAAAATGGGACAGTTCAGACATACAGGCCTCTGAAGTCACAGAAAACAGATGGGGAAACAGGCCTGTATACTATCAAGAGGAATAAAAAAAGCCACGTCGTCTGACGTGGCTGAGATGATTCACCTGAAATGTTATTTCAGATAATCGGCCAGATAGGCAAGAATCTCATCTGCCTGCTGGTCGGAAAGCTGACTCAATTTCAGCTGAAGTTTGTCGCCATCACGGACATAAGTCGCCTGGCCCCGAACCAGCTCAACTGCCTGAGGCTTACTGTCGACCGGCGCTTTCGGACGTACCTGCTCACTCAACTGCTCGATATGGCTGGTCACTTCGCGAGTGATCCGGGTAATTCCCTGGGCATCGACGCTTTGCCATACCGGCTGCTCCTGCTGAGACAGTGCGGCAACAAAGGATTTCTGCTGTTCATCATCCATCGAGGAATAGAGCTTGTGCAGCTTGACAATCGTCGGGCGGCCAAGCTCCCCGACACTAGGATAAGCCATCAAGAGTTCCATCGGCAGACTGGCTGCTTTCAGCGCACCACTCACCAGCGCTTCACTGCACTGACAGTACCGGGCCAGGGCTTTCTGATCAGCCACTTTACCGCCAGCCAGCAGCGCCTGCATTTCTTTTCCCCGCTCATACAGAGACAAAGGCTTGTGCGCGTTTGCAACATCAGACAGGAATTTCGCGTGGTGGCTATTGATTCCCTTGGCAACGTAAATCAGAAAATCCTGTTTCGCCAGCAAACACGCCATGCGGCGACGGCTGCCATCCAGAACTTCGATCCGGCCGTCATCCATCCAGCGTCCGACCGCCGGATACTGCTGGCCACGATCTTTCAGGGTCGTCAGAATATCGGCCAACGCATGTTCATTGAGAAATGCCTGCTCACGGGCATTCTGAGCAAATACCTGAGTTTTTGTGCCAATTTCATCCGCAACGACTTTGACCAGCTCAAAAGCAACCGTCGTTTCACCCGCAACGGCAAGCTCAATCACAGCCGCTTTATCTTTGACCGCACTTTGTACTTCGGCAACAGTCGTCGCGCGCCGTTTATCGGCTTTACCGAACAGACGGGCATTCAGATCATTCGTTTTTATTGCCACCTGTTATTTCTCCTGGTTCAAATTCGCCCAGTGACTGTGCATGACACGTTCCAGCTCAAGGCCAACCCGCTGAACCGCGTCCTGGGCAGTTGATAAGGTTTTCTTACCCCCTTCAAAATCTGACGTTGTCAGATCGAAGACGGTACTGTAAGTATCCGCGCAAGTCTCAAAAGCACGGCTGCGAGGCACAGTGGCCATCATCACCTGCTCCTGAAGCAGATAGTTCATTTCAGTCAGAACAGAAACCTGTTTTTTATTGTCATCTTCAAACATGGTCGGGACCAGGCGAATAAACTCCAGTCCGTGCCAGTCTTCCGGGAACATTTCGTACACCGTAGGCAGATGCTGGAAGAAATTCACCGTAGATGCCCAGTCCAGACGCTTCGCCGCACAAGGGATCAGCAAAGCATTGGATGCATACATCGCGTTCCAGACCAAAGGATCGATGTGCGGGCCGGTATCAATCATAATGATGTCAAATTCATCCTCGATCTGATCAATCACACGCTCTTTCAGCAGGCGGACAATATCCAGATTCTGATTGACCGCCAGATCCTGCCACGCATCAGCATTGAACATTGCATCTTCAGGAAAAGCGGCAATCGTTTTCAGATTCGGATACTGAGTCGGCATCACCACGTTATTCATCAGAAAGGTTTTATCCGTTGCCAGCTCTTCCGGAATATTCCCCAGCATCACATCCACTGCAGAGTAAATATTTTCCTGATCACCGATGCTGATTTGCGGGTTCAGAAATAAACGGAGAGAGCCTTGGGGATCCAGGTCAATCAGGCAGATACGGTAACGCTTTTCCAGATCTAGCGCCAAACAGGCCGCCAGGTGAACTGCGGTCATCGATTTACCGGTTCCGCCTTTCTGGTTTTGCACGTTCACAACCCAGGGCTTACGTTTGCCATTCTGCCGTTCATGAAAAGCCGGACGCTCAGCGGCATCCATCAGCATGTGCGCTTCACTCAGGGTGATCGAGTAATGATTGGCATTATTTTTCGTGAACTGATGACCGGCTTCTTCCATCCGGGCAATCGCTTCATCCAGTTTACGACGGGTCAGACCGGAACGGGTTTCCATCAAAGCTTTCGACATGGATGGGAAATGATCATCCCTGCGTTCTTCCAACACAATCTCAATTCGGTCCGCCTGGACCTGTTTGGTCTGCTCTGCAATATTGAGCAAGTTTTCAATTGTTTCTAACCGATTCATGTTGTTCTTTCACCCTACAGTGTGTTTGGCAAAATTGTACAACATAAATATACAAAAACAACAAAAAGCTGAACGTATAACTGTGACAAACACCTCAAGTCAAATTTATGTCAAACTTGATAAAAGGCGTATTCTCCGACAAAAACGATACAAAATAAGCCTAAACTTTATGTGAACCAGAGTGACTCAACAGCCTGAGATTTAAAATGTCACAGCGTCACAAATTTACAATGTAAAGCAATTTTAAGTCTGATTCTCTGGAAGCCTGATCAACCACGGCTAAAGTACGAGCATTGTCGTTTCAACTTAAATTCGCTGCCGATTTCAACCTGAAAGACAGCAACGTCCGTACGGAAGCTGCCCTAGCAATCGTCTGCAGACCCCAATCCGGTCCCCTCCAACATCCATTCGGTATTTACCTTGATCATGCTTCGGAACAGCTCGAGGGAAAACGAAACGATGATCAAGGGAATATTTGTACAGGACTTCAGCGAAAAAACAGCTGAAATTATAAAGACAAGATCGGATCAATGATCAAGGTTTGATCCTGTCATTCGTCTGGTTTCGGATCCCACCGGAAGCATCCTTATCAGCCACTAAATTACGGTCAGTGCTTGATGTACTTGAATCCCGAGTAAAGAAAACAGACTGAAAGAGAAGAAATCCAGGCTCCTTGGCTCTATAGCTGGCAATTGAAATGACACGGTTCCTGTCTTGATCATCTTTCCTTTACCGGACACATATAAAACCTCGCTGCAATTACGGGCAGTGTCATTTTGAAAATGACGAAAAAAACATCAGCGGGAGCGGCGGATACAATGAAACGGTCGTCAGAGAGTCAAAATAGCACTCACTTGATCATCGTTCTGACTGTAAAAACACATCCATTTCCCCATCCTGATGCTTTTTCAGCCTGAACCGTGCAGGGAAAATCAAAACGCCCTGAACAACCCTGTGGATAACCTGTAGAAATGCATTGATCATGTTTCTGTCACAATAATGATCATGCTTTCAAATCCTTGTTGATCATGAATCCGGAAACAGTATGATCATGCTTGCCGAACGATGTTGATCACCGATCCGAAACATCATTGATCATACTTCCAGTGCGCTGATAAATTTAGCTTTTAATTATCATGAGCTTAGCTTGAATTTTTTGCCCGGATCATAAGATCAGTTCATCAGATAGATCATTCAAATCAAAAAGATCATGATTAAAAAGCCACAGTAAAAAAAGCTTTCATTCTTAGTATTTTTTTATTATTCTTTCCGGAAAGATGATCAATTTACGGCCTTTGACAGATGAAGTCCTCCGCGACACGTGATGAGAAATACGACGAAAAGATCCTGATCTCCGCACCTCGATCCCACAAGGACGGGCATTTATTTTCAATTCCTCAGGCTTTGATCGACTGGCTGCCTCAATATCAGCATTTTAAAGGTGTGACGAAAAGCATCATTGAATTGCTGAATCTGATTTCCCTGCGAGGCCTTTCAAGCCAGGACGGCATGGTGTCGACAACAGAACTGGTTGAAGCGACAGAAGGTCAGTTAACACGTGCCGCGATACAGCAACGTCTGCGGGCTGCCGTCAGTATTGGACTGTTTATTCAGCAGCCTGTGCGGTTTGAGGAAGGGCTGGCCGGAAAAACCATGCTGCACCACTTCATCAATCCGGCGTTGCTGATCTCTCAGCTGGGCACTGCCGGTTTACAGTCAGATCAGAGCAAGGAAAAAGAAAAGCAGAAGCGCTCAAAGGCCCTGGCACAGAATGTCGTGAATAAACGACTGCTCAATGAGCATGGACTGGGAACCCCACCCATGATGCCGGATGAAGCCGATCAAATTGTTGTATCTCCGACCAGCTGGGCCGGGATCATTGATCAGGCACTGGCGCCGCCGCGAACCAAGAAAAGCTATCAGAAATCGATGGTTGCGATTTCCGGCACCCGAGCGATCATTGAGACACGATCCTCGAAGGCGATCATGACGGTAGACGACATGATGACCCTGTTTGCCCTGTTCACTCTGACCGTGCAGTACCATGATCATCATTTGCCGGAATATGAGCTGCAATCGCGGCACATGAGCAATAAAACGCCCATCTATATCACCGATATTCTCGCGCTGCGCGGGAAGAAGGACAGCGGTCCGGCCCGGGATTCAATCCGTGAAAGTATCGACCGGATCGAGTTTACGGACTTTCAGCTGCATGAGCTGACAGGGCGCTGGCTGAGTGAAAATATGCCGGAAGGTTTCAAAAGTGATCGCTTCCGTTTTCTGGCCCGTACTATCACCGCGTCTGAAGAAGCACCGCAGGAAGGCGAAGACGGTGAAATCCGGATCAAGCCGAATCTGTATATTCTGGTGTGGGAACCCTCATTTTTTGAAGAACTGCTGACACGCGATTATTTCTTCCTGTTCCCGCCGGAGATCCTCCGTCAGCATACGTTGATCTTCCAGCTGTATACCTTCTTCCGGAGCCGGATGACCCGGCGCGGGCACGACAGCATGCTGCTGAGCGAACTGAACCAGAAGCTGGCCCGTAACATCGAATGGCGTCGTTTTTCGACTGATTTGATCCGTGAACTGAAAAAGCTCGCGGAAGGGAAGGTGACTGAGTCGTTGTTTGCGGTGAACCTGTGGGGCTATCACCTGACCATCAGTCCGGCAGAAGGGAAAGCATCCCGTTATCAGGACTATCAGATTGAGATCAAGTGTGATGCCGAAGAGGTCATTCGTTTCTCTCGTGCGAAGATGCACAACGAAGGCAAACGCTCGCTGGCACCCACGATGCCCAACCCGCTGCGAAACGAAATTCTGCCGCGTCAGGAGCTCGAACAGCTGTCTTCTATCATTGACGGTGAGTTCGAGCCGATACAACGCAAGGAAGGGCGCCCGAAGGGCCGTTTGGGGCGTCGTGTGAAGCTCAGAAAGCACCTGGTTGAGATTAATGCCGATGAGCTGACCATTGTCCTGTCAAAATATACCTCTCAGGAGGCCCTGCAACGCAGTATCACAGCGCTTTCTGCTATGTCTGGACATGCGGCCAGCGTGATCACGGAAGAATGTCAGGGCTATCTGGATAAGTTGGACTGGTTGCGTGTGGGCGGCGAAGTCGTGGCTTATGAGACGCTGAGTAAAATGGTCGAGTTGTTTAACAATCAGCATGATGAGCGCCATCTGTCCATTGAACGACTGATTTCAGGGCTGGCTGTGCGGCGCAAAGTGTGCAAGTTGGTGCATGAGGGGCACATCAATGATCAGGTCCTGACGGCACTGGATGATATTGCGAACGGCAGATAGGAAGAAACATCAAAGATTTTCCGTCAAATCAAAGAGTTTTGACATTGCGATGACATTCGGAACAGAAAAAAAGCCAAAATAAACCTCGATATAACCTTTGTCCCTTTCGATGAGAAAGGTAACACCTGGCAAGGATGGCGGGTCAGTTATCTTGTGAGTCTCTCGAAAATGCAATATGTGAGTTTGTTGCGAGCCCGTCCCGGCTCGCTTTTTTTTTGCCTGTTTTTTGCTGTGCCCTGAAGGCGTCATCCTGCGCTCTTTTGGATACTGCCAGTTCTTCGCCAGCCTGTATCAGCCATTCACTCTTTTTCCCCTTGATCATCTTTCCGTTGCTGTTCATTGAAGCCTGTTTCTGAAACACCGTTTTTCTTCGCTCTGTCGCCCGACGAATTCAAGATGCCGGTGCGGTTTACACTGTAAACTCGTCGGATTGGCGTTTTTCATTTTCTTGTCCATCGCACAGCCGTGGGCCGTTCTCAATTGACGTGACGTCAATAAATAGCGGCTGGCTATACTTACTGAGATTGGCGTAAGTTCCTATTTTCTTCACTTCTGGCTCGGTTTACAGGAGCACATGGATGAAAGTCACCCTGGCCGTTGGCATGCTTTTCTTGCTGGCGCTGGTGTTGGGAATCGGGTACACCGAATACCAACGCAATGCACAGACCCAGATCAGGTCGTCGCGGCCCGCGCCCAATGTCGTGGTAAAGCCGGTTGTGCGACAAAATGTCGCCCGCCAGGTCGAAGCGCTGGGAACTGTGAAATCCCGGGAGTCTGTTCAAATCACGGCGAAAGTCACTGAAAAAGTTGAGCAGGTCCATTTTGAAGATGGTGAGCAGGTGAAAGCCGGGGCTCTGCTGGTAACGCTGACTTCCGGTGAGCAGCAGGCCAAAGTCCGGGCTGCGCAGGCCAATCTGAATGAGCAGCAACGGGAGTATCACCGGATCGAGGGACTGGTAAGGCAAAATACCATGGCCCGCTCGGAGCTGGATAAGCTCAGAACCGGCATTGAGGTCGCAAGAGCCATTCTGGCACAGAATCAGGCCGAGCTGGATGCCCGCACGATTGTGGCGCCTTTTACCGGCGTATTGGGATTTCGTCAGATCAGCCAGGGAGCGCTGGTGACACCTGGTATGGTGGTGACGACGCTGGATGCCCTGGATACGGTCAAACTCGACTTTTCGGTCCCGGAACGTTTTTTGGGGCAGATCCGCCCCGGTGCACTGGTTAACGGTCAGGTTGCTGCGTTTCCTGATCAGCTCTTTTCCGGCAAGGTGACGGGGATTAACAGCCGGGTCGATCCGCAGACCCGCGCTGTCGAAATCCGGGCGAGAGTGGATAATCCGCAATTATTGCTGCGTCCCGGGATGCTGATGACGCTGGCACTGACCGTGGAAGCCCGTGACGGACTGGTCGTCCCGGAAGAAGCGATTGTGCCGCGTCAGGCCGATCATTTCCTGATGGTTGTGAACGGCGAAAACGTGGTGGAGCAGCGGCTGGTTCAGCTGGGCATCCGCAGTCGTGGTGCGGTGGAGATCCTCAGTGGAGTCTCTGAAGGTGAACGGGTGATTACCCGGGGGATGGAGAAAGTGCGCCCGGGACAGAAGGTGACCCCTCAATCTGAGGAGCATTTTACTTACCGGGGAGCGGGCTGATGTTCCTGACTGATCTGGCTGTCCGGCGTCCTGTTTTTGGTTCGGTGATCAGTTTACTGCTGATCACCTTTGGTCTGGTCGCGTACGACCGGTTGCCGCTGCGTGAATATCCGGATATTGATCCGCCGATAGTGACGATCTCGACCAATTACCGGGGCGCTTCGGCAGCGATTGTCGAAAGCCGGATCACCCGGATTGTGGAAGATCGGGTTTCCGGCATTGAAGGGATCCGCAACATCAGTTCCACCAGCAGTGACGGCCGTTCTGATGTCACGCTGGAATTCAGTATTGGCCGGGACATTGATGCTGCGGCCAATGATGTCCGCGACCGGATTTCCGGGATTCTGAATAACCTGCCTGATGAGGCCGACCCGCCGGAAGTCCAGAAAGCGGAAGGCAATTCGGAAGTGATCATGTGGCTCAATCTGGTTTCCGACCGGATGGATACACTTGAACTGACCGATTACGCGAACCGGTATCTGGTCGATCGCTTTTCGGTGCTGGATGGCGTGGCGGCTGTCCGGATCGGTGGCGGGAAAGAGTATGCCATGCGGATCTGGATCGACCGGCAGAAACTGGCATCACGTCAGCTCACCGTGACGGATGTTGAGAATGCGCTCCGAGCCGATAACGTTGAGCTCCCGGCCGGTTCGATTGAATCGGCGCAGCGACAGTTTTCGATTCGGACGCAGCGCAGTTTTCTGGCGCCGGACGATTTTTCCCGGCTGGTCATTGGCGTCGGGGATGACGGCTATCTGATCCGGCTGGGGGATGTTGCCCGGGTTGAACTGGCTGCAGAGGAAGAGAAAATCATGTTCCGCGGTAACACGCAGGACATGATCGGACTGGGCATTAACCGGCAGTCGACGGCCAATACCCTGGCTGTGGCGCGATCGGTGAATGCGCTGGTGGCTCAGCTGAATCCGACCTTACCGGAAGGGATGGAAATCAAGGAGTCTTATGATTCCTCGGTGTTTATTCAGGCCTCAATTGATGAAGTCTACAAAACCCTTTTTATTGCGCTGCTGCTGGTGATCATCACGATTTATCTGTTTCTGGGCAGTGTCCGGGCGATGCTGATTCCGGCGCTGACCGTGCCGGTGTCGCTGATCGGGACCTTTATTATCCTCTATGCGCTGGGCTACACCATCAACCTGCTGACGCTGCTGGCACTGATTCTGGCAATCGGGATTGTGGTCGATGATGCCATCGTCATGCTGGAGAACATTCACCGCCGGATCGAGCTGGGAGAATCACCGCTGAAGGCCGCCTTTCTCGGGGCCCGACAGGTCGGGTTTGCTATCGTTGCGACGACGGTTGTACTGATTTCCGTCTTTCTGCCGATCGGTTTTCTCGAAGGCGATCTGGGCAAATTGTTCCGGGAGTTCTCAGTAGCCATGAGTACCGCGGTTTTGCTGTCTTCGCTGGTTGCACTGACCCTGACGCCCATGATGGGGTCGAAAATCATGCAGCCGGTTGACCGGGAACCCTGGCTGGTCCGAAAGGTCAGTGCCGTGCTGGCGGCCGTGACCGTATTTTACCGCACCACCCTGATTCATGGCCTGAAACGACCTGCGCTGACTCTCATCATGCTGGGACTGATGCTGGCCGGCAGCGTGTGGCTGGCAACCCGGATTTCGAGTGAATTTGCGCCGCGAGAGGATCGGGGAGCAATGTTTATTCTGATCAACGGACCGCAGGGTGCCAGCTATGAATACATGCAGCCCTACATGAATGAAATTGAGCACCGGCTGATGCCTCTGGTGGACAGCGGTGAAATTATGCGGCTGCTGGTCAGGGCCCCCCGGGGCTGGGGACTTTTGGAAGATTTTTCCAACGGATTCGCGATTGTGGTGCTGGAAGACTGGGCGGAACGTCGCAATGCATTTGTAATTATTCGGGATATTCAGCAGCGGCTTCATGATCTGGCTGGCGTTACTGCTTTTGCGGTGATGCGACAGCCGTTCGGCCGCGGGGTCAATAAGCCGGTCCAATTTGTGATTGGCGGCGGTACGTATGCGCAGCTGGCCGAATGGCGGGACATCATCATGGAAAAAGCGGCGCAGAATCCGGGCCTGGAAGGACTGGATCATGATTACAAGGAAACCAAGCCGTTGCTGGGAGTAAACATCAATATCGAGCGGGCCGGGGATCTGGGGGTTTCAGTGACAGAAATCGGCCAGACGCTGGAATCTATGCTCGGCTCCCGTGTGGTGACCCGGTACGAATGGCGGGGTGAGGAATATGATGTCCTGATTGAAGGTCAGCCTGAGCGGCAGAATACGCCACAGGATCTGAGCAACCTTTATGTACGCTCCCGTCACCATGGCGAATTGATCCCGCTGTCCAATCTGGTCACGGTGACTGAATATGCCGATGCCCCGACCCTGAACCGGTTTAACCGGATCAGGGCGGTCACGATTGAGGCGAATCTTGCCGACAATTACACACTGGGCGAAGCGTTGAACTATCTGAACGGGCTGGTGAAACAGTATCTGCCCGTGGATGCCGTTGTGAACTACAAAGGTCCGTCGCAGGATTTTCAGACTGCCAGCCATTCGATTCTGTTTGTGTTTGCGCTGGCGCTGGCTGTGGTCTTTCTGGTGCTGGCCGCGCAGTTTGAAAGTTATATCCATCCCTTCGTGATTATGCTGACGGTGCCTCTGGCGACTTTTGGGGCCTTGCTGGGGCTGTATTTTACCGGGCAGACCCTCAATATTTACTCCGAAATCGGCATCATCATGCTGGTCGGGCTGGCGGCAAAAAACGGGATTTTGATTGTGGAATTTGCCAATCAGCTGCGCGATCAGGGCATCGCTTATGAAGCGGCTGTGATAGACGCCGCCTGTATCCGTTTTCGCCCGATTCTGATGACGGCGATCACGACAGCGGCCGGTTCGGTGCCGCTGATTCTCGCAACCGGTGCCGGTGCAGAAACCCGGCTGGTGATCGGGATTGTGGTCTTGTGCGGGATTCTGGTGGCCACCTGTTTTACCCTGCTGGTCATCCCTGTGGTGTACCACCTGTTGGCGCGTCACACCAACAGTCCGGAATTTGTGACCCGCCAGCTGGAGAAAGAACTGGCAAAAGACAATACGGTGCTGCTCAAGAAAAAGCGGCGGGGGTGAGTGGTGTGAACCTGCAACAGTAGGAACTGTTGCAGGTTGACGTCTTCTTATTGAGCCGGCTGGGAACCTGATTCGTTGCCATCCTGCCCGGTCCAGGACCACCCCGGATAAAGGATGCCATTCACGGTGGCATTGTTGCCTGAAATAATTGAGTGAGGTTGATTCACTGCTTTCCAGTTCTCTGCCGTGGCGTGTTCTAATTCAAATACCACATTCCCCCAGAGATCATACGGGCCTGTGATTGAGGAATTTTTGAATGCTGCAAAATACGTCTGTCCCCCCATCATTAAATGTCCGACTGAACTTTGTTGATTGATATCCACGGCTGCCTTACTCCAGATCATCAGGGTTTGGATGTGTGTGCCCTGATCCGCCAGAAAATAGCCGTTGCCCGAGACTTGTACCGCTGTAAATTGGTTTGGCGTGCTGGACTGGGCGGAAGAAGTGTCCATCACATTCAAAGTTAAATCCTGATTCTCTTGCTGAAAATCAGCAAATGAATTTTTCGACACCCGGATATGACTGCCTGACATTCTGGTCAGATAGAGAGTGCTGTTTTCACTGACGGTAAACTGCTCCAAAGGTGTGTCTGTCGAGCTGATGGCATTGGTGGTGATCTGATCCAAAGCGACATTACTATTGGCTTTTACCTGTACGGCCGGGACGTCAATCGGGACGTTGATATGGACATTTCGTAGTGTGACAACAGCCGACTGAATCACGATGGCACTGGTGTCTTGCAGCTGATCCACCACAATCGACGCTCCGTGAACGGCATCGCCGGAGATGCTGAGATGAGTTTGAGCAATCTTCAATGGCCCACGACATTGGCCGGAGATGGTGAGATTGAGCTGATCGATCGGCCAGAATTTGTTTTCGATGATGTGTTTCAAGGCTTCGGGCCTTTTGGAGCAATCAAGGGTCAGTTTCTTGGCTTTTTTTTCCTTCAGGGCTTTTCCGGTTTGGGTCAGGTTCTGTTCAGAGCTGAAGACGGTATCCTCAAAAACAGGGTTCGCCTGAGCAGTTGATATCAGAATGATGAAGGCGGTACTCACGATTGAGCGGAGAATACGCGGATGCTTCGGTTGGTTAAAATGAGTCATCGGGATTCCTTTCAAAGATGTGGGTGGCTCGTATTCAAAAACAGAAATATGGATCTGTATTCATATGCTTTGTCAGCATGATTGGGTATGCTTTTTTGCTTCATTCAACACAGCTTCTGATTATTCCGAGATAAATTTGTCGAATGAATGCTTCTGAGGACGGGCGAGATGTAATGTCGGACACATTTATTCCGCAGGCAGTGATGCATGGTTGCGGGGATATGAATCAGATTTAATCTTTTCGCATGAAAGCCGCCATGCCATTGGGTAATAGAGCGCATGTCAGTTTTACTGTGTCTGGGAGAGTATGTGTGAAAATCAATCAAAATTTGTTGGTCTTGATTGGGAGTCTTTGCGTCTTATATGGGATAGATAGCCTTTTGGGGGACAAGCTGGAATTATCTCGTTTTATGATGAATCAATCGCCCTTGATCAGCGCAACGCCACTTGATCAGAATGATTTTCAGATTGTGCACCAACCGGAAAGTGATGCAGAGTATTCTGCCCGGTTGGAAAAAATCGATCGTGTATTCAAAAACTATGATTTGATTCGTGAGCGCCCCTATTTGTACATTGGGGAAGAGAAATCAGTGAAGCAAAGTTCAAAACAGGTAGGCAATCATGTGATGACGGTATCCTGGCCAACCACCCCTTCTTTTTATTCGGCAGTTTATCTGGCCGGAGAAGACAGCGCGTTTGCCGGAGACTACATCTATGTGGATAAAAGTACTGGCCACAGCAAGGTGTATACGCTCCCCGCATCTGATGTGAAGCTTGTCTCTGACTTCCCGGATATGAAAGCAAGAATCAGGTATCAGAATATCAGGGCCATGGATGATGCTGAACAGCAACTGATTGAGACATTCGCAGAGCGTCTGGTCGCCCGAAAAATATGTCCGAGTGTCCGCTCTGCGGCCAGATATGAAGGGTGGAACATTACGGCATTTTGTGGTGATGGCATGGAATACAAAATGAGCTTACAAGACATTCAGGCGGATGCACCGATCCAAACTCGAATCGTACGGGAATATGCGCAGTTCAAGCGCCCTTCAGGGGGATCTGTCCAATAAAACGAATCTGGTATCTTTCGGTAAAAGGGGCTGCTTTTACACTGTAAATCCGTTTGCCGCCGTCCACAGATGAACCTCATACTGTTTGCAGAGCGCTTCAATGGCCGCATCGGGCTGATCAATGAACATGGCGTCCATTTCATGAAGCTGGCCGCTGATCACCGGCGCATAGCGACCCAGTTTGCTGGTATCGGCAACCAGCCAGCATTGCTCGCTCTGGCTGATGATGGCGCGGGAGAGCGCGGCTTCCTCCGGACTGAAGTCCAGCAGTTCCCCTTGTTGTCCTAGCCCGCCAACGCCAAAGATTCCGTACTGAATCTGAAAGCTGCGGTAAAAGTCAGTGGTCACTTCACCAACCGTATCTTTGTCTTTCGCTCTGAGCATGCCTCCGGCCAGGTGAATGGTGGCGTTAGGGTTGAGGCTGAGTGTCAGGGCTGCCTGAATATTGTTGGTGACCAGCGTGAGGCCCGGATGGTCGAGCAGGGCCTGCGCGACATATTTGGGGGTGGTACCAATGCCGAGAAACAGGCTGCATCCTTCGGGTAAGCAGCTGGCCACCAGCCGTGCAATGGCTTGTTTGGCACCGGAATGCAAGGTGTCACGATTGGCAAATGACAGATTATCCTGGCTGCCGGGCAGCAGAATGCCACCGTGGACCCGACGAACCAGCCCTAACGCATCAAGTTCATTGAAATCTTTACGCAGGGTCTGAACTGAGACCTGAAATTGATCCACCAGGGTGTTGCTGGAAAGCACCCCCGGATGCTGTTGCAGATGGTCGAGAATTGCCTGCTGGCGGGAAGATAGTTTCACTTGAACTCCAGGGCCAGCCTGATGGCTGGCCAACACGCTGACTTAACTGGCGATTGCTTGTGGTGTTGCAGGTAACAGGCGTTGCCCCTGACTGTCGAACAGATGCAGTTTGTCCGGATCGACATAAATTGCCAGCGACTGATGTAAGGCCAGCGGCTGTTCCGGTGTCACTGCCGTGAACATCTGGCCAAGTAACTGACCGTGGACCAGCTGATTCGGACCCAGTGGTTCGACAACCTGAACGTCCAGTTCTAACCGAAGCGGGTGTGTATCGGTTGCCAGACTGAGCTGCTCCGGACGGATCCCGACTTTGATGCTTTGGTCCGGCAGGTGGGCATACGCCGGCAGGCTGTAAATCTGACCGTTGGTCAGAACCAGCTGACCGCCAGAAAGGGTTGCCGGTAACAGGTTGATGGCCGGGCTGCCGATAAAACCGGCGACAAATTCGCTTTGTGGCTGGTGGTAGATTTCGGAAGGGGTACCCACCTGTTCGATGTTGCCCTGATTTAAGACCACAATGCGATCCGCCAGGGTCATGGCTTCGACTTGATCATGGGTGACATATACACTGGTGACCCCGAGTTCGCGCTGCAGTTTCTTGATTTCCAGCCGCATATGGGCGCGCAGGGCGGCATCCAGATTCGACAGCGGTTCGTCAAACAGAAACAGCTTGGGATCACGAACTATCGCACGTCCCATCGCCACCCGCTGGCGCTGGCCGCCGGACAGTTTGGCGGGTTTCCGGTCGAGGTAATCTTCAATTTTCAGTGTGTTTGCCACGCGGCGGATTTTGCTGTCAATCAGGCTTTTCTCGACCCCCCGGTTTTTCAGGCCGTAGGCCAGATTGTCGTAAACTGTCATGTGCGGATAGAGCGCATAGTTCTGGAATACCATCGCGATATCCCGTGCGGCCGGTTTGATCGGATCGACCCGGCGACCGTCGAGTTCAATACTGCCGCTGGTGATGGCTTCCAGCCCGGCAATGGAACGCAGAATGGAGGATTTTCCGCAGCCGGACGGCCCGACCAGCACGATAAACTCACCGGCCTTCACATCCAGGTTGATCCCTTTGACTGCCTGATGGCCGTTCTCGTAAGTTTTGATTAATTGATTCAGTTTCAGCATGCTTTTCTCGTGCTCATATCTTGTGATCATGTTTTTCGTGATTTGGCAGGGCAGGAGACACTGTCTCCCGCCGGTTATTTCTCGGATTCCACCAGCCCTTTGACGAACCAGCGCTGAAAAATGACAACCACCAGTACCGGGGGCAGCATGGCAAGAATGGCCATGGCGAAGGCGTAGTCGTAACGCGGCTGGCGGGACTCGGTAATGTTGCTCAGGATCTGTTTGATCCCCATGACGATGGTGTTGTAGGCCTCATCCGTGGTGATCATGATCGGCCACAGATACTGGTTCCAGCCCACCACAAACATGATGATGAAAATGGCTGCCATCATGGTTTTAGACAGGGGCAGCAGAATGTCTACCAGAAAACGCCAGGGGCCGGCATTGTCGAGCTGGGCGGCTTCCAGCAGTTCATCCGGGATTGTTTTGAAAAACTGACGGAAGAAAAATGTTGCGGTTGCAGAAGCAATCAGCGGCAGAATCAGTCCGGTATAGGAGTTCAGCATGCCAAGGTTCGCCACCACTTCATAAGACGGAATAATCCGGACTTCCAGCGGCAGTAACAGGGTGATGAAGATCAGCCCAAACCAGAGGCTGGCATAAGGCAGCCGGAAAAAAACCAGTGCGTAGGCTGCCAGAATGGAGATGATAATTTTACCGATGGCAAACCCCAGTCCCATGATCATGGAGTTCATAATCATGGTGCTGGCATTGACGTCCTGGCTGAATCCGATACTGCTTTGCCAGGCTTCCTGATAGACAGAGAGAAAGCGGTCTCCCGGCAGCCATTGCAGACCATCACTGATGATGGTGTTCGGATCGTGGGTTGAACTGGCGAAGATTAGCCAGACCGGCACCAGCATGAACGCCATGCCTGCCAGTAGGATCAGGTGATCCAGCCATTGACTGCGGTGCAGGGAAACCGAACGATTCTCGTGTTGTTTCTTTGTCGGAATTGCCGGAATCCGGCTTGTCTGAGTCGTGTGCATCAGTAATGTACCTTTCGTTCTATGACACGGAACTGGAAGTAAGTCAGTGCTAACACCAGCAGCAACAGGACGACGGACTGGGCTGAGCTGCCGCCTAAGTCGGCGCCGATGAAACCATCCTGAAAGACTTTGTAGACCATGGTGGTTGTACTGCCACCTGGGCCGCCTGAGGTCATGGTGTCGATGATGCCGAAGGTGTCGAAGAAGGCATAAGTCAGATTGATCACCAGCAGGAAGAAACCGGTAGGTGCCAGCAATGGGAAAGTAATGGTCCAGAACCTGCGCCTGTCGGACGGGCAGTCCAGCTCCGCAGCCTCGCGGACGGAATGCGAGATTGACTGCAGGCCCGCCAGAAAGTAGACGAAATTCACGGACACCTGCTTCCAGACCGAAACAATGATCAAGGCGAAGGTGGCATCAAATGCACTGGTCTGGTAACTGAAATCCCAGCCAAAAATTGCGAACATGTCGGTAAAGGTGCCGAAGTGCGGGTTAAACAGAAAACTACCCATGATACCGGCGACTGCGGGAGCGACTGCGTAAACCCAGGTCAGTGTCACTTTGTAACCGCTCTGCCCGCGTCGGATGTTGTTGGCTTTCACGGCCAGCAAGAGTGCCAGGGCCAGTGACAGCAGGGCAACGGTGAATGAAAACAGCAGCGTAAATCCGATGGATTTCAGGTATTCCGATGAGTTGAACAGCATCTGGTAGTTTTCGAACCCGATGAAGGTACTGGACAGTCCCCAGGGATCTTCCAGCATGAACGACAGATATACCGCCTGCGCAGCCGGATAGAAAAAGAAGATGGTAATGATCAGGATCTGGGGAGCCAGCATCAGATACGGCACACCCGAGTGATGGAATTGTTGTCGGCGTTCCACGGTCGTCTCACTGAAGGTGAAGAAATCAGTACACAGCGCGGTCAGTCACCGCGCTGCGGGGAGGGCACGTTATTTCACGGTGCGGGCAAAACGTTTCAGCAGCACCTGGCTTTCTTTTTCAACTTTGTCGAAACTGTCTTCGACGGTGCTGGTGCCCGCGAAAATGTTGTCGAACTCGCGGTGCATGATTTGCTGAATCTGCGGGTAGAAACCTAAACGGTAGCCTCTGGTCCAGCCGCCACCAGGCAGGCTGAGCTGTTTCACGCCGATTTCGGCATCCGGCTGCTTCTTGTAATAGCCCGATGCTTTGGCCTGCTCGTAAGCGGCTTCAGTGACCGGTACATAGCCTGTCGCTTTGTGCCAGAACACCTGAGTGTCGGCTTTGGTCAGGTAATGGAAGAAGCTGGCGACGCCTTTTTCTTCCGCTTTGCTGTGTCCGTTCAGAGCGAACAGGGCGGCACCGCCAATGAAAGTACGGCCGGCATTGTGATTGATGGAATCCCAGTAGGGCAGATAGGTGGTTCCCAGGTTAAACTTCACGCGGTTACGCAGGCCGCCGAAAGAACCGGAAGAACCCATCCACATGGCCACTTCCTGGCGCTCAAACGGGGTCTGGTTAGCATCCCAGTCTGAACCGTAATATTTGTAATAGCCTTTGTCTTCCCACTCTTTGAGTTTGTGGAAATGCATGCGCATGTCCGGCGTGTTGAACATCAGCTTGGTCGCCGGACCTTCATAGCCGTTGTTTCTGTCGGCCAGCGGCAGGTTATGACGGGACTTGAAGTTTTCAAACATAATCCAGGGGGTCAGCGACTGAGAGAAACCGGCATAGCCTTTGTCTTTCAGCCTGGCAGCAACCTTTTCTAGATCTTCATAGGTCTTGGGCGGCTGAACGCCGACTTTATTCAGAATGTCTTTGTTGTAGTACAGCACCGGGGTCGAGCTGTTGAAAGGCATGCCAATCATCTTGCCCTGATTATCGGCGTAAAAGTTGCGTACCCCGGCGATGTAATCCTTGCTGTTAAAGTCGTATCCGGCACTGACAAGAATATCCTGGACGGGTTTGGCGACGCCCGGTGCGTTCATGATGGTGGCGGCACCCACATCTGCGACCTGCAGGATATTCGGCGCTTCTCCGGCGCGGAAGGCGGCGATCCCTGCAGTCAGGGTTTCAACATAAGTACCTTTGTAAACCGGTACGATTTTGTATTCATCCTGTGAGGCATTGTACTCCTTCGCCAGATGGTTCACGGTCTCGCCAAGTTCTCCGCCCATGGCATGCCACCAGGTAATTTCGGTCGTTGCCCATGCTGAGCCGGCAAAACTGGCACCTGCAACGGCCATGACCAGTGCGCGCACAGTCTTTAACTTATTCATGCTGTTTCCCTGTTAATCAGTGTGAATGGAAGCTTACTCGGGTATCTCTGGGTTTCGTTCGAAAGTCAGTTGCTTTCGTTGGCTGTATAGTGAGTGAGCTTTATTGCAGAGATGTTGATGGCAGATGTCAGTTTGATGACGCGTGAAAAGCTTTTGAATTGACGAAGTTTTCTCGGTCTGCCTGTCCTCCGGAAAAGTGATACCTATCTGGCATAAATGAAATTCTAATCACGCTATTTTGGAAATCATCAACAGCTTGAACTAGGTTAGATTTACCGCCAGCAGGAAAATCTGATTGCCCATCGAGTGAAAGCGGCCGGAAAGAGCCGATTAAGCGTGATGTGTCTGGATCCCTGCGAAATAGCATCAGATACAAATGGAAGTGTACGACGATCATGAAGTTGTTGAAGTTGAATCTGGAATCCTTCTTTGATCAGGTTGGCAGCCTTGCTGGCCTCAAGGATTCATGGCTGGAGGTGTTCTCACTTCACGTATCATTCCCTGTCATCTGGCTGGTCCTGGCCGTGCTGGTTCTGGCGTCTTTGGGCTTGTCTGTGATCAGTCTCGTCTGGAAACAAAGATACCGTCGTTCCCGTATTCATCGTGAGCTTGCGCGTGCCAACCAGAGAATGAGTCTGGCGACGTCTGTGGCCGGGATTGGCGTCTGGGAGTGGGATGTCAGCAATGACACGCTTCAGTGGAGTCCCTATCTTTATGATCTTTACGGCATTCGTGTCGGCAGCCGGTTGTCGCTGAAAGACTGGATTATCCGGCTGAAAGACGGCGACGATGAGAAAGTCTTCCGGCTCAAGCAGCTGGCCGGCAAAAATAAACAGCAGACTTTACTCATTGATATGATCGATCCGATAGACGGTCAGCCCCGAGTATTGGAGCTGGTGGTACAGGGACTCATCAATGATGCATCCCGCTTAATCGGAACGCAGCGCGATATTTCTGATGTGATCGAACGACAGCGCAAAATGGAACAGGCCGCGCTGCAGGATAAACTGACGGGTTTACCGAATACTCGTGCTCTGAACCGGGTGCTGAAAGCGGCTTTTTCTGCCCCGGACATGAGCAACAAGGTTTTTGGCCTGATGTTTATCGATCTTGATGGCTTCAAACAGGTCAACGATACGCTGGGGCACGATGTGGGCGATGCCTTGCTGCTTCATGCGTCAAAACGAATGCGGGGTTGTTTGCGGGTTGAAGACGAAGTCTTCCGGCTGGGCGGTGATGAGTTTGTGGTTTGGGTGCCGCTGGGTGAGTACGCAGTCAAAATCAATCAGATCAGCAAAGAGAAGATTTTTGAGGATGAGCCGGACAGACGGGCGCCCCTGATTCTCCCCTGGGGAGATCACGATGAAGAGCTGACTTACCGGATGGAGGCCATTGCAGAGAAACTGCTGCATACGCTGACAGAACCCTTCAACTTCGGAGAAAACCAGTGTCGGGTGTCGGCCAGTATCGGGATTGCCCGTTATCCGTTTAACGCGAAAGATGCACAGACTTTACTGAAGCTGGCCGATTCGGCGATGTATCAGGCGAAACGTAAAGGAAAGCGCCAGTTTGCCCATTATGATCCCCAGTTGGACGAGATCAGTCAGAGTGCAGACAGAATGAACCTGGTGGTCGATCTGCAGGCGAAACGGGCCGTTGGACTCAAATGAATCGTCAAAAAGATGACGATCTGATGGTTTTAAGTGCCCCGGATGATAAAAAAGCACGACTTATGAAAAAAAAGTCCTACCAAAACAGATATTTTTTTCACACATTTTTTTTTAGATTCTAAAATTTGAGACAGAGAGACGTAAAAATTGCGGCCACGCAATGGTGAATTGAAGAGAGGGAATTCACATGAAATATATGACTTTGGGTTGGATTCATGTCAGTAACTTTATTCATCGGCTGATTCATGAAGAAAAAGGGGCATCTGCAATCGAATATGTATTAATTGCTGCGGTGGTTGCTGGGGCCATAATAGCACTAGATTTACCAGGGGTAATATCTCAAGCCGGTACTAAATTATCTACAACTGTGAGTAGTGCTAGTCAGTAGTTCTGGTTAATTTATCGTTAGAGTATGTGGTTTGATATTACAAAGTATATTAATTGTTTTACTTATATTGTGTTCAGCGCAAGACTTAAAGGAGCATCGTATTCATAATTTTTTAGTTGTTTTATTTATTTTTGGCGTTTTGTTTTTTTTACTGAACAAGGTTGATATTCAACTCGAAGGTTGGAGAATTACTAACTTATTTTCATTTTTTTTCGTGTGCTTCCTGACCTTACCTTTTTTTTATAAAGGTTTGTTCGGAGCCGCAGATGTGAAAATATTACTGGCTTTATCTGTGATCAGCTCGTTTGATGTCATCCTGAACATCCTGCTTTATAGTTTTCTCTGCTTCGCTGTATTCTGGTGGCTGTTTGTACGGGACCAGAAAGAAGCCCCCTTTGTACCAAGTTTATTGGTTGGAGTGGTGGTGTCGCTATGGATTGTGTAAAGAACAGAGCCGGAAAAACAAAGCAACATCAACAAGGTGCCGCAGCATTAGAAGCGATTCTGCTGACACCTTTAATCCTCATGATTCTTTATGCCATTGCACAATACAGCCTGATATTTGTTTCGGTTCAGATGTTTAATTACGCAGCGGAAGAATCACTGAGAAGCAGTATTTCTTATGTCGACTCAAACTGCTACTACGGCGGGTCCTGTGATACTGCAACCCTGAAGTCACAAATAGAACAGTCTGCGAAAGAAGTGGTTCAACGCTATACCGATGCGGATTCTGGATTAGGTCAATTATTTGGTCAAAGTCTGGATACGACCTGGGCTGAAAATGATACGACTGTTTCATTATTCAATGTGGATGTAACCGAGCCGGGAAATGTTTGCTGTAAAGTCACCATCACCTATAACTATAAAAAATATCCTTTCTTACCGTCTTTTGGCCTGCCAGTTCCGGATGAGCTGAAATCAACGGCAACACTGAGCCTGTAATTCTGAAAGGAAGCTGTATTTCGGCGCCAATGTTGTTTCAGTTTGGATTCAGTTGTTTCAGTTCGGATTCAGTTATGTCAGTCAGTTACAGTGAGGGAAACATGCAAGGACGCACATTAAAAATTGCTGCCGCCGTGTTGTTAGTGCTGGCATTACTCATTGGATGGTATGGCGTCAGTCTGAGCGGTCGTTCTTCGACCCAGACCGCTGCTTCGGTAACGAAGGTCGACAAACCTGCGGTCACGGTGTGGACTTTTGCCCGGGATGTTCCGCAGAACGCAGTCCTGCACGAGGACATGCTGGTTGCAACGGCGGTGACGGATGCAACGGCACTGGACATTCGTGAGATCACCCCGTTTCTCGGCCGGCAGCTGAAACTGCCTGTTGTTCAAGGCGCCCGTCTCCAGTCAGCTTTATTGCAGGGGCACCTGCCGGTTGCCCAGTCTCTGCCGCAGGGGTATCGCGCGATTGCCATTCAGGCAAGTGAGCTGACTGCTGTTGGCGGCCATCTTCATCCGGGTTACCGGGTGGATGTGATTTTTTTGCTGCGCGCGAATAAAGAGTCCGGAATCAACAGTACCGCCCGCCGGATCCTCAGCAACGTTGAAGTGCTGGCAGTCGGAGATGAGCTGAGTTTTGACGGGAAAAAGCCCGACAAAAAAACTTCCGTGAATGATAAGGCCAGAACTGTCGTTCTAGCCGTCCCTGCCAGCGATACACCGCAGTTACTGCTGGCTGAAAATACAGGTCAGCTGCGTCTTGCTGTGGTCGGTACCCAGGAGCATGCCATCCCTGTCGTGGCATCAGAAATCTCTGAAAGCCAGATTGCACACTCCCCGGTTCCTGTGCTGGGACCCAAAGTCAGTGTCTCTTCTCAGAAAACAGCCAGTATCACACCCGTGATTCCCACTGCGATGTTCACCGCGCCCAGCCATTCGACAGTCCGGGAAGTTGAAACAGGGAAACCGGATGACAGCTATGTTATTTCGCTGAAAACTCTGGGCGGATACCGGGAAGCTGAAGTGGAAGTCAAGAAACCGGCGCCTGTGAAATACCGTTATGCAGCTCCCCGGGTAGAAATCTATCAGGGAGAAAACCGAACGCTGGTTCGCACCAGTCACTGACAGGGAGAAAGTGAATGCTGCGCTTTACAAAAGGAATTTGTTTTTTGGCTGCTTTGTGTGTGGTTTCAGCGGGCCAGGCCCGGGATTTTCAGATGGATGTCGGTCAGCAGGTCACCGTGCAGGCGGGTAAGCGTATTCAGCGGGCGGCCGTTGGTGAGCCTGCTGTTGCGGGTGTGAAGGTGCTCAGTACGACCGAGCTGCTGGTCACCGGAAAAAAAACGGGCACCACGTCACTGCTGATCTGGGAACGCGGGTCGGATCAGCCGGTCCGCCATCGGATTGCGGTGAATCCGGGCGGAGTCGCGACCTCGAATGTTCAGGTTCAGACTGACATTAAAGTGGTCGAAGTCAGTAAAAGTGCGCTCAAAGAAGCGGGTTTCTTCTTCGGTAAGCAGGGATCCGGCGGTACGTTTTGGGGGATCGGAAATGCCAGTGCAATCTCCAGCGCCAATTTCAACGGGTTTCGCGGCAGTTTTCTGTCCAGCGGAGATTCGTTCAATCTGGTAATCGGTAATGTTGCGGATCATTTTCTGGGAACCGTGAGTGCGCTGGACAGCAACGGATTCGCTTATACGCTGGCTGAACCCAGTCTGGTGACCATGTCCGGGCACACCGCAACTTTTCTGGCAGGAGGTGAGTTTCCTTATCCGAAAAGCACCAAAGATGATGATGTCACCATTGAGTTTAAGGAATTCGGGGTCAGGCTGAATCTGACGCCAACGGTCATGTCGGGTGACCGCATTATGCTGAAAGTGGCGCCTGAAGTCAGTGAACTGAATTACTCACAAGGTGTGCAGGCCGCCGGTGTGGTGGTGCCGGGCCTGACGGTGAGACGGACGGATACCACGGTGCAGCTGGGGAACGGTGAAAGTTTTGTCATCAGTGGATTAGTCAGCAGAAATACGGTCAAGAATGCCAATCGGTTTCCGGGATTGGGGGATATTCCGATTCTGGGTGCATTCTTCCGTTCAACCCGGCTCGATGAAAATGATAAAGAACTCATGATGGTGGTCACGCCGCATCTGGTGAAGCCTTTCGCCAGTAACGCACCCCTGCCGCCGCTGCCTGGCGAGATGTACCGCCAGTTCCGCCCTAACTTTTTTGAACTGATTTTTCTGGATGCAGAACCCAAAGATCTTCCTGTGAAGATGGGCTTTGCCGGGGAGGGTTAAGATGCAGTTAATGGCTTATACAGCAGATCATCAGGCGAAGCTGGATGTGACTGAAGCAATCCCGGAGGGAAGTACACTCACCTGGATCGAAACCCCTGAGTATCTGAATTCCAATCTGGCGTGGCAGCAGACCCGTATTCTGATTCTGGTGGCTTCTGACTGGCCGATGCCGGACATTGACAGTTTGATGGACCATTTTGCACCCCGGCATGTCATTCTGGTGGATCTGACACCGGAAGCGCACTGGCACGGTATTCAGCAAAGTCAGACCATTCGTGAGCATTTGCATTGGTGTGAACTCGAAGGGCTGACCGACGCGATTAACCGTCTGATACAGATGGAATCCGTGAATGCGGAATCTCGTCTGGCGCTGCTGTCGCCGCGAAATGATTGCGATGGCGCATTATTGTCGATAGCCGCCGCCTGGCAGTTACAGCACCGGAATAAACAGGATGTTCTGCTACTGGATTTGGGACGGCCTTACAGCGATGTGCCCGAGTATCTGGGAAGCAGTTGTGAGCTGGATTTTTTGGCGCTGCTGGAAAAGAGAGACTATCTCAACCCGGAATGGCTGGCAGAACAGGCGCTGGATATTGCCCCCGGCATTCATGTCATCGGTATGCCTTCTTCCGATCACTACGGCGCCGTGACCATGGAAGCTTTGGTTGAAGTCATGGAGATGCTTGAAGACCGCTACTGCAACATCGTGATCAATCTGACCGGTATGCCGCCCAGTCCTTTGCTGTTTTTCATGCTCAGTCGCTGCAACCAGCACTGGCTGCTTGCCGATCAGAAAAATGTCAGCCTGAAAAGCAGCTGCGAACTGGCAGAAGCGCTTTACCAACAGGGGATCCGGCCGGGGAGTGTGAATCTGGTGTTGTCGCCGTTTTCCACGGAAGTGATGCCGGATCGGGAGATGATCGAGAAGCAGTTGCCGTTCCCGGTTCGGGGGGAACTGCCTTGTTCCCGGACGATCATCACGGATATTAATGCCAACACCCTGCTTCCTCCCAGCGGGGAGTTCAAGTTGTACGTCAAGGCCGTGGAAAAGTTGCTCTGGCTGTCGACGGAGAAATCCCGCTGGCAGTTTTCATTTGGCTGGTAGCCCGTTTGTATCCCCTCGAATGAAGGAGTGAGTATGGGAAATGACATGTTGTGGCCAAGCCGGGAAGTGATGATTCAGCATGAGGAATCATCACTGGCGCTGAAAGCGGAATTACACCGCTACATCATTGAGCAGCTGGAAGAAGACGGGCTGATGTTTGAAATGGAGCGGCAGGAAATGCAGCCCCATGTTCATGACTATGTACGCCAGTACTTTCAGCTGCATAAAGAACTCAATCAGCGTCAGAATATGCAGGCGCTGGTGGCAGAACTTCTGGATGAAATTGTCGGATTTGGCCCGTTGCAGAATTTGCTGGATGACCCGCAAATCGACGATATCCTCATCAACGGTCCGAAGCAGATTTATGTTGAACGCAGTGGTCAGTTAAGCCGCGTGCCTCTGCGGTTTATGAATGATCAACATGTGTTACGGGTGATTCGCCGCATGATCGCCCCTATTGGCCGCCGGATCGATGAGTCGAATCCCATGGTCGACGCCCGCTTGCCGGACGGCAGCCGGATCAACGCGGTGATCCCGCCTTTATCCATTGACGGGCCATGCCTGTCGGTCCGGAAATTCAAGAAAGAAGGCCTCACCGCAGACGCTTTGATCCAGAACGGCGCGATGAGCCTTGCCATGCATCAGCTGCTGAAAAAATGTGCCCAGTCCCGTTTTAATATCCTGATCAGTGGTTCAACCGGTTCGGGAAAAACCACCTTGCTGAATATTCTCAGCCATTACATCAACAGCGGCGAGCGTGTGGTCACGATTGAAGATGCGGCAGAACTGCAGCTGCGCAACGGACACGTGGTCCGGCTGGAAACCCGCCCGCCAAATTCTGAGGGGAAAGGCGAGGTGACGGCGCGGGACTTGCTCAAAAATGCGCTGAGGATGCGGCCGGACCGGATCATTCTGGGGGAAAGCCGCGGGGCTGAAGTGCTGGATGTGCTTCAGGCCATGAACACCGGCCATCAGGGGTCAATGAGTACTCTGCATGCCAACTCCCCCCGCGACGCTCTGGTGCGGCTGGAAATGATGGTGACACTGGCTGGTTTTACGTCGACGGAGTCTTTAATCAAACAGATTATTGCAACGGCAATCGACATGATTGTTCAGGTTTCCCGGTTGCCAAACGGGAAGCGGGTCATCACTCACATTGTTGAAGTCCAGGATGTTGCCGATGAAAAAATCCGGATTCAGGAGCTGTATCAATATCACCCGCAGACGGATGATTTCATGACAGTTGATGCCATGTCGGTGCATCTGCGCAAGAAGCTGGGAGAAGACAGATGAACAGCCTGATCGTGATTGCGATGCTGCTGTTGCTGATCAGCTGTGGGCTCATGATCATCGCTACCCGCCAGAGTAACTCTGGCGAGAAGCCAGTGAATCTGGTTGATCCGCGTGAGCCAAAGGCACGGAGCCGGGATCGCATGCTGGAAGGCTGGCAGCGACTGGGTCTGAGTACGTCTCCGGTCAGTCTGATGTTTTATGCCGCCTGTATTTTATTCGGCCCTTTTTTGCTGGCGCGGATGACAGGCGTGAGCGGGCTGGGCATGGGACTGGCCAGCTCGGTGGGTCTGATTCTGCTGCTGGGACAAATCAAAAAAAGTAATACACGCCGGAAGATTCTCCAGCAGCTGCCAGGCTTTATCGACCATATCAACCGGCGGGTTCATGTCGGGATGTCGCTCAATAAAGCGGTTGAACACGTACTGCAGGCCATGAATGACCCATTACATGCTGTGGCGGAGCGCGCGGTTCAGCGGATGTCTCTGGGAACGGAGCTGTACGATTCTTTTCACAAAGAGGCAAGGATTACCGGCGTGAAAGAGTTCGCGCTGCTCGCTGCTGTGTTCAAGGTCAATCATCAGTTCGGCGGCAGTGTGACCGCAGCACTCACAAATCTTGTTGAGTTACTGCATCAGCAGGAACGCAGTCAGCGGGAGCTGAAATCAATGACAGGGGAAACCCGGATTACGGCCTGGATTATGGGTCTGGCACCCACGGTGATGGCGATTTATATGCTGGTGACGAATCCGCAGCAGCTGTTGTCGATGTGGGCCGATGAAACGGGCCGTCAGGCGTTGATTGCAGGGCTTGGGGCGCAGTTATTCGGCGGCCTGGTGCTTTGGCGGATGATCCGGTCACTGTAGATATGGGGGCATCTTTTGTCCGGTGGCCGCCGTCTGTTTGGAGATGATCTTCTTCTGGCGTAATTCCTGCGCGGGATGAGGAATGGGTGTTGAAGGAATATGCAGGAGAAACACCATGACAATCACAGCTTATCTGATTATTGCGAGCCTGTTGTGCACTGTGAGCGGGGCAGGGCTGATTTACTGGTCTCTGAAACTGCAAAAAGCGCGTTATGTGGAAGAGAATCTGGCGAAATCGCTGGGCAGGCCGCGAGCCGGGGAGCGGGTCATCCGGCGCGGGCAGTGGTTGTGGGGAAAAACAAAACGCAGCAATGCCTCTTCTTACTTCAATGAAATTCTGGAGATGATGCGTAAAGCCGGTTACATCACGAACCGTGAGCAAACGCTCTGTGTGTTCCGTCTGGCGGCGGTGTGGTGTGCCATCCAGCTGGTCTTTGCCAGTCAGCTGATTCAGGCGGAAGCAACGCTGAATCATAAAATCAGTCTGATGCTGGTCAGCGCGATGGGGACTGCTTATTTCGCGATTCAGTGGCTGAAGAAAAAGGCAGCCAGACGGACCCGTATCATTGATGAAGAACTCATCATTGGCCTGCAGGTAATGAAAATTCTGTGGGATGTGGGTCTGTCGCTGGAAAGTCTGTTACGCACGTTAACCCGTGAACTGTCCGATCTGACTCCGGAACTGAACAAAGAGCTCAGGCTGGCGTTGAGCAAAATTGAAGCGGGTCAGGAGCGGGCTTCCGTTTTCAGTCAGATCGCCAGAGTGAACGAGTCTGCCGGGATGCAGGATTTACTCACGATGCTGGCTCAGGTCTCTGAAACCGGTGGCAATATGTCTGCATCACTCAATCAGTTGTCGGTGCTGTTGCAAGACAGACGGCGAACTCAGTTACAGGAAAAAGTCACCAAACTGTCGGGCAAGATGTCTGTGGTGATGATGATATTTCTGTTTCCGGCCTTGTTTGTTGTGCTGGCCGGTCCAGGGTTTATGGCGCTGCTCAACTCATTCAGCAGTTAACAGCAGCCAGGACAACAGATCTGGAAGTGGATAGCAGGAAATGAACAGGGATGGATGCATGAAAAACGGAAAACAGGGACGATCTTTTTGGGTGAGTGGTTTGCTGGCGGTGGTGCTTACTGGTTGCAGTGTATCGCCGCAGGATGAGAGTGCACATGAAACGGCCAACAAAGATGTGCAGTCCGGTGCCTGTGGCGAAACTCTGGTTGCGAAAGACGGTATGAAGCTGGCGATGGTGAAGCAGCAGATGGCGCAGGGGCAGTATTACCTGGCGCTGGCTGCGCTTGATGAGCTGAAGGAAGATGGCTTGAGTGTCCGGATCATGCGGGCCAACAGTTACCGGAAACTCGGCAAATGGGATGAAGCTGCCCGGCTATACCGGAATTTGGCGGACACTTGTCTTGCCGGAGAGGCTTATCACGGTCTGGGCTTGATTGCTTCCTATCAGGGGCAGATGAATGCAGCAATGGACTGGATGGAAAAAGCAGCGAAGGCCGCCCCTGTGGAGGCGGATGTGCGCAATGATCTGGGATTTCTGCTGCTGGTCACCGGCCAGGATCAGAAAGCCAGAGATGAGCTGATGACAGCCCTTGAGCTGAATCCGAATCATCCGAATGCGGCTAAAAACTTATGGTTTATTTTACTGAAAAATAACCAGAAACAGGCTGCCGCCTCACTGGCTTCCCGTTTCGCATGGGGGGAAGCAGAGCAAAAAGAAATGATGGATGCCATCGCTGTTTTCCACCCGTTACAGTTGGATCCATCTTAACCGGACAGTCAACAGACAGGAGTACTGGGATGAAAGGGACAAACACAGCTGCGATTGCTTTTCTGAGTGTCATCTTGCTGAGCAGTGCCGCAGGGCATGCAGCAACTTTCCCGCCGAAAAAGGTGAATGAAGACCTTACAGAAAAGACACAAAGTCAGATCAGTGAATATCCGGAAAAAGCAACGGCTCAGTTGAAACCTGTTGTCCGGCATCAAGGTAAAAACATGACTCAGCTTTGGCTGAATATCCAGACGCGCGGTCAGATGGCGACATCTGAGACCGATAGTCTGACCCCGGAAGCAGCCAAGGCGACGCAATTGCGGATGCAACAGAGCTTCAGTCATCCGATTCCGGATAAATTCATTAAAGATGACTTTACCGGCAGTTAACTGACGTTCAGGAGAAACACTTATTCAGGGCTGTCATTCCCCCGCAGGGAAAGGAGCAAAATCATGTTGTGTGCATCCGGTGATCAATGGTCATCCATGGCTCGACAGCGCGGTGCCGTCGGGCCGGGGCTGATCTTACTGATGATCAGCATGGTGCTGTTTCTGTCACTGGCAGT
Organism: Photobacterium sp. 53610; assembly: GCF_036409375.1. Lineage (NCBI taxonomy): Bacteria > Pseudomonadati > Pseudomonadota > Gammaproteobacteria > Vibrionales > Vibrionaceae > Photobacterium > Photobacterium sp. 53610. The sequence goes on from NZ_JAXOFS010000005.1 coordinate 58,857, forward strand.
TGATACCGGCCGGTTGTACATGGAAAAACGTCAGTTACAGAAACAGGCCGATCTGGCGGCGCTCTCGCTCAGCAGAAGCGGCTGCTATCTTGACGGCAGTACAGAAGATAAAGCGCAGGCGCTGATTACACAGATGAAAGGGAATCTGAAGAATAATGGATTTGACCCGGATGCTAACGAGTATGAGGTGTTGTTTGGAGCCGCTAGTATCAATCAGGCCGATTCCCGATGGGAGTTTGATCCGGATAATTCTGTGAAATCTGCTGGGAAAGTTACCCTGACAAAGACGGTACCGGCAAGTCTCCTGACTCAAATGACTTCCGATGAGCGCGTCACACTCTCGGCATCAGCAACGGTCATGAAGCGAATGTCCGTCGGGTTCGGTGTGGGGTCGCGAACCATCGATGTGGGCCTGACCAATTCAGTGCTGGGAGCTGCGCTCGGAGGCGAGCTGTCAGTGGGATCTTATCAGGGGCTGGCAGACACTCAGGTACGTTTGGCCGGGCTGCTCAGCGCAATGAATGATATGGGCTTGCTGGCAGTGGATGTATCTGCCGGTACAGTAGAGGGCATTTTAGACACACATCTGACGGTTGCACAGTTCATTGAAGCCAATATTCAGGCGGTGAGTGAATATGCGGTGCTGGATGCGGATGTATTGCCTGCACTCACCCAGTTGGATAGTCTGGCGAAGGTTTCCGCTCTGTCGCTGACCCTGTCAGACATTATTCAGCTGGCGGCAGGCTCAAACGATGCCATGAATGATGAGATCCACCGTGCTGCGCTGGCCAGTAAAATTACTTTGTTTGATTTGGTTTCAGCGGCGATTTATGCGGCGAATAAAGATAACTTTTTGCTGATTCCCAATCTGGATGTTGATCTTGGTGTTGCCGGACTGGTAGTGGCTTTAAAAGTAATTGAGCCGCCTCAGTTTCAGATGGGGGTGTTACCGGCAGAATTGAATGACGGCTTCGTCACCTCGGTCACTTCGGCTCAGGTGGAACTGAAACTTAAGGCGACACTACTGGATGGTGGTCTGGATTTAGGGTTGATTGCACTGAATGTCGGTACGATTGGTCTCAGCGCAGAAGTTGCGAAAGCCGAAACCTTTTTACTGGATGCGCATGGCTGTCTGCTCACCGGAGCGGGAGCCGGAGTGACGCTGGATTTTGCGACGAAGCCTTCCGTCGCAAACATCAAAGTTGGTGATGGTGGCCCGCCTAATGATTCTGCCAATTTTGGTAATGTCGAGGATCCGATCAGTTTGGGTGCTGAGGTTCGATTATTGCTAACTGATATACCGGTTACTGTGAATATAGCTGCGGATGTACCGGCTTCCACGGCCAGTTTTATTGAGCACAGTGACACAATTGATCGGGATGCTGATTTGCCTCAGATTGTTGAGACATTGACCCTGCCTGTTGGGGCAACGCTGAATGACACACTGAGTAATATTGAGCTGACTGCTGAGGTGGACGCTGTCGATCTCGGCTTGCTCAGTGACGTAATTGACTCAGTGTTGAGTTTATTAACGGACTCTGTGCTGCCACTGGTCGGCACTTTACTGAATAGCCTGTTTATGGCCGTGCTTGATCCATTGTTGTCAAATGTCCTCGGGATTCAGGTCGGCACGGCAGATGTCTTCGTTTCATCAATTGATGTTGATGGTGGCGGTTTAATTCAGTAACCCCGTACATGCATGGTGCAATGACTTCTCTGTGGCGACACTGGAAGCGGTCGACTGGAATAACCAACGCGGCGATAGTGCTGGAGTGGATCAGATCCAAAGACACTGCCTTTGATAAAGAATTGAAAGATTTCCTTTTAACAATTAAACCGATTGCACACCCACAATCCTGTTTTTGCTCACCGCTTTTGGTTGCATGATGATGCCGTTGAACTGTGGTATGAATTCTTGGGCACTTTTTCAATCATTCCGAGTCCAATCACACATCACGAGTCAGGCCGGTTAAGCGGTCTGGTTTTTCAGTATGTTTGACGGGTTTAAAGGGCCGGGTGTCTCAGGATCGCTCTCAGGCCGTTTGAGTCAGGATCAGGAGAAAGTATGAATACGAAGCGACTGTTAACTCTTGCTGTGGGTATGGGGCTGGCAGCGGTTCTTGTCGGGTGTGAACAAACCTCATCTGAAAGTGAACAGGCTCAGAAAATGAAATCGGAACCGGAATCAGTGACTTCTGATTCGGCTCAGAATGAAACGCAGCCCGAGTTTGCTTATGTAGACACAGAGCATAATGCCCGGAATTCGCTGGACTGGAACGGGACTTATGCCGGCACCATTCCTTGTGCAGACTGTGCCGGTATTGAAACCGTGCTGGTGCTGAATCTGGATGGTACTTTCTCTCTGACAGAGACTTATCTGGGAGCCGATGATCAGGGCCAGTTCAGTCATCAGGGAAGTTTCACCTGGAACGATGCCGGAAATACCATCACGTTAACCAACGACAGTGGTGATGATATTCAGTTCTTCGTGGGTGAAAATCAGTTGTTCCGGTTAGATCGTGAGGGGCATCGTATTACCGGGGAACTGGCCGATATGTATGTCCTGAGTAAGCAGCGTACTCAATAATTCTCCCTGTTTTATCGAATCAACGGGCCGTGAATCAAAAATTCCGGCCTGTTTGTCTGATTTGACGTCAGTAAATTTTACATGCCCGCCTGAAGTATCCCGATTTGTGTCGGCCTTTTTTACAATGAGTGAACTCAGTCTGTAAAACTCATTGCATTTCAGTCAAGTATGACTTGGCATACAAGATGCACCTTCCTGTTGCGAACACAACTTCACTTTTCAACACGGTAGGGAGCAACACCATGAAAACGATAATTCAAACCGGGCTGCTTGCCCTGGGTTTGCTGGGGGGCTCAATGAGTGTCTCGGCGACACAGATTGATTTTACCGGGAACCCATACTCAGTGCTGGATGGAAATCAGTCTGCAACCGTTGGTGACATTACCTTTTCTGCCTGGCGATATTTTCTGGATACTGATGGGTTGTTTTCTGAAGGTTCTCCCGTCACTGGGAATCCAAGCCGGGTCCAGTTGTCGCATACGCCAACACAGGGGATTGGTGTGGATACTCTCCCGACCCCGATTGAAGTGATTGCTGAAGCCCTGCTCGATGATGATGACAAAATTGACGCCTGGGAATTTGTGGTGCTGAGTTTTGCTGAGCCTGTGACGTTGAACGGCCTTTACCTGAATCACTATAATCTGCTGGAATCCGGCACAGCCCTTATGTTTGATGACGGTTTTCCTGAGTTAGAACTTGGCATGAATGTGAATCTGCTGGGTTTGCCTTCCCTGCTGAATGTGCTGACGCCAAACGCATTCAACTGGGATGGCTCATACTGGGACTTAGATGACGAAGACAATGTCAGCCATCTTGTGATTTCTGCGACACTGCTGTCTGATTTTTATATCGCCGGTATCGATTATAACGATACGTATGGCCATGACGGTCCCTGCTATCCGAATCCAGTTCCTGAACCTGCCAGTCTGCTGTTACTGACCACAGGTCTTGGGATGCTGGGATGGCGCCAGCGCCGTAAACACATCATAAAAAATGAGCCAATGATGGCCTGAACACAACTATCCGTATGAACCTCAGTGATTCATATATTCCGGCGTAGCAAGATGTACGCCGGTTTTTTTATTGAATGGCTGTAAGGAGTTGCAGCGATATCACGAAATTGTTCACAAAGAAGTGCCACATCAGGAGGAAATTTGCCTAAAATGAAAGTGTCATTTTCACGTTAATGTGATCGTGTTAACTAAAAATCTCTTCATGGAAAACAAAAAGAGAACAGCAATCACAGATTTCCGATGAGTGATCACGTGACAGTGATATTTGGGACGAGGTAATCCGTTTATGAGTCAATCTGCGCAGGGTAGGGCTGGTCGTGAGGCTGGTATCTTATCGTTATTTCATTCACTGTTTCTGAAAAGAACATTAGCCAAGCTGTCTGTTTTTGCCGTTGTTTGGGTGCTACTGGCTACCCAGTTCGAGTTTTTCGAGCGATTCACGCAATGGGTAATGCAGTATCAGAACTTTGGGCTGGGCGCGATTATTTCGCTTCTTTTCGTACTTCCTGTGGCACTGGTCGCACTGAGCTGGAAGCGCCTGCGTTCAATGCGCCACCAACTGAAAGCGGGTGAGCGCGACAAAGCCGCCATGTATAAACTGGCGATGCATGATCCGCTGACTGAGCTGCCAAACCGGCTGTATTTTTCAGAACAGCTCCAAAAAGCATTACAACACGCAGGTGACAACGACGCCTGTGTCGCGGTCCTGATGATGGACCTGAACAAATTCAAACAGATCAATGATGCCTACGGCCATATTGTCGGCGATGAACTGCTGGTGGCGACCGCAGGCCGCCTGAAACATCTGCTGCGGATGCACGATACCATTGCCCGGCTGGGCGGGGATGAATTCGCGCTCATCCATGTGGGCGGACAGGAACCGGATGAAGCTTCTGCACTGGCATCGCGGATCATCAAAGCCATGTCTGAGCCGTACCACATTCGGGGACAGCAGATCATGGCGGGCGTCAGCATCGGGATTGCGATGTCGAACCATGATATCGAACCGGTCGATTTATTACGTGCAGCGGATACGGCGATGTACCGGGCCAAAATGGACGGCGGCTCGACCTTCTGTTTCTTTGATACCCGGATGGATGATCAACTCAAACAGCGCCAGTTACTGGAACGCGACTTGCGAAAAGCGATCGCTCAGGATTTGCTCGAACCTTATTACCAGCCGGTGTTTGCTCTGAAGAGCCGTCAGTTGCAGGGATTTGAAGCGCTGCTACGCTGGCGCCATCAGCGAGAAGGCATGGTTTCATCCAAAGAATTTATACCTGTGGCAGAAGATGCTGGTCTGATTCAGGTACTGGGTGACTGGGTACTGAAACAAGCCTGTGTTGCAGCCATGGACTGGCCGGAAGAAACCACGGTCTCGGTGAATGTCTCTGTTCAGCAGCTTAAACACGACACCTTTTGCTATTCAGTTTCTCAGGCGCTCAAAGAATCCGGACTGGAACCTTCCCGGCTGGAAATCGAGCTCACGGCTCAGACTGTACAGCAGGACCCGCATCAGGTTCTGGCGATCATGCAGGATCTGAAACACATTGGTGTCGGGCTGGTACTGGATGATTTTGGCAACGGCAATGCCTGTCTGACGATCATGCGGGACTTCCCGTTCGATAAAGTGAAGATTGCCCGCGCCTGTGTGGGCACGTTGCCGGGCTCCGAGACCAACAAAGCCCTGATTCAGTCCGTGGTGGGAATGAGTGAAAGTCTGGGGATGCAGGTTTCAGTTGTGGGGATTGAAGATGAAATCCAACTGGCGATGGTGTCTTCACTGGGATGTCAGCAGGGACAGGGATTCCTGCTGGGCCACCCGCTCAGCCGCCATGCGGCAGGTCGTCTGCTTGTGAATCTGCCGGATGCGATGGGCCACTGAAGCCCTCACTGACGGCTTTGTTTTTGCCGGTATTGCTCCGGGGTACATTGCGCGTGCTTTTTAAACAGGCTGATAAAAGGAGATGCCTGGTGATAACCCAGTGTCAGCGCAATCTCCTTCACGGATAAACCTTTCCTCAGTAAGTGCAGCGAGTAGATAAACTTTCTTCGCTGCCGCCATTCAATGAAACTCATGCCGAGCTTATCCTGGCAGTGTCGGGCCAGGGTTCGCTCCGTGGTATGCAGTTTCTTCGCCCATTCTGCCAGCGTGGTGTTGTCCGTCGGGTTTTTCTCCAGTGACCGTAAAATCGGCTGAAGCAGCTTGTCTTCACTGCTGGGCAGAAATTGTTCATGAATCCGTGTCTGTTTCAGTTGATCCAGTAACACGGCAATGAGGCGTTCATCTTCGTCTGTTTCCGCGACCTGCAGCTGCCTGTGACGCAATTCATTGATGATGGCCTCAATGATTGGCGTGACTTCCAGCAGGCAGGGGAAATCCGGCAACTGTTCTGCCAGCGGCATGATGATATTCATCGAGCAGTAATTCATACTGCGGCGCATATAACTTTCATGTTCGATGCCGGGCGGTATCCAGATGGCGTACTGTGAGGGCGATAAAAACCGTTTTCCTTCCGCGTTCAGTTCTAATATCCCGCCACTGATCAGCTGTAACTGTCCCCAGGGATGTTTGTGTCTGGGTGTTGTGGTATGTGGTAAAAACGCCTGATGGCCGAAAAACACCTCGCCGGGCGGGTTGTGATCATCAAACAGAGGGCGGTAGACGTTTTTCATACAGGCTTCCGGAGTCATCGTAATCCGCAAGAGTAAATCCGACCTGCTGTTGTTGGCAAGGGGCTGAAGACCGTCGCCAGACATGCTATGCTTCGCCGCCTTGTTTGAGACTGAATCATCGTCAGTATTGGTAAGTCACCCTTGAGGTGCGAATGATTGAGTTTGGTATGACGGATTTGGGAACCACATGAATTACAACCGCATCGTTTGTTTTGATCTTGAAATGTGTTGCTGGAATGAAGACGGCATGGGCCGTACGGGCGAAATCATTGAGATCGGCGTTGCTGAGCTGAATCTGGAAAAGGGCACGATTTCCCGCCGGGCGCAATATTATGTTCAGCCTGAATCTGATGAAATCTCGCCTTTCTGCACTGAACTGACCGGTATCAAGCCTGAAGTGGTGGCTCAGAACGGTAAACCGCTGGCGAGTATTCTGAAAGCGGTGGAGCAGAAGTTTGGCGGCCGTCATAAAATCTATGCGGCGTGGGGCCGTGATGACGCCATCCTGCGTGCGGAGTGCAAAGCAAAAGGGTTGGATGTGCCTTTCCGGGAATACCTCAACCTGGCAACCTTATTCAAACTGCAGCCGCATGTGCAGAATAAGCGAATCGGGCTGCGCGCTGCTATGAACATGAGCGGGCTGGAGTGGGAAGGGCGCCAGCACTCCGGTTATGTCGATGCTTATAACCTGGCCCGTCTGGCGCGTGTTATGCTTTGCCCGGCGGAAAAATAACGGCGTGGTTTTGGATTGATAAAAGGAAACATGATGAATATTCAGCGTATTAACCCGACCCAGCGTTGGTCTGATGTCACCGTTTTTAACGGGGTTGCCCACTTTGTGGAAGTGCCGGAGTCAGACACCAGCGCTGATATCACCGGCCAGGCGCAGCAGGTCTTTGCACAGGCTGAGGCAATGCTGGCGACGGTCGGCAGCGATAAATCCCGCATTCTGTCTGTGACCATTTACATCACCGACTGGGCAAATCTCGACGCTTTCAACGCTGCCTGGGATGCCTGGTTACCGGAAGGCGCCGCACCAAGCCGCGCTTGTGTGAAAGTCGAACTGGCTGACCCGGATTATCTGGTCGAAATTGCCTTCGTCGCGGCCGCCGGACAGTAATTTCTTTGCCTGCCATTGCCTGACAGACAGTGGCGGGTTTTTCTGTGTTTTTCTTTTCTGCTCACTTCACTTAACTTCACTGATGTTCGAAATACATATTTTCAGAGCATTCATTTTCAGCCTCACCATTCGCTGAATCGCCATTTACCTCATTGATTTTCAGTATCAGTATCTTGATGAGTTACCCGATATTTCAATGCTTATTTGGTTGTCTTCGTGTCTGTTTCAGTTTCAACGCCAATACGTGACGCCAATTAAATTAATGACAGAAAACAGAATGAGATAGTGAATTCAATCATTGAGATCCTGGTGGTGAATGGCAGAGGGTTGTATAAGGCGATGTTTTCTCATCTTTTCAGAGTAGATGAGCTTTCAGGGATGGCGTCGTTTTTCTGATCAATATTGAGGCTGGCTTGTATCAGGCTGTTGCGATGGCTCGGTGATCATCCGTATCGGGAGGGATCGTGAAGAAATTGATATTGATTGGACTGGGGTTGATTGCGTTTTCGTTCTATCAGCTGAACCATGTTGATATGAGTAACTTCAGCTGGGTTCAGTCGTCACAGCAAAGCGACTGGCCGACGAATGAACCGCATGCATCAGGGTTTGATGAAGAGAAGCTGGTCAAGCTGCACCAGTTCGTGAGCAGAAGTAAGCGTAAAAATGTTCATTCGCTTTTGATTGCCAAAGACGGGCAACTGGTGTTTGAACAGTATTATCCGGCGGCGAATACACCGACGGGAACGCCCATGCCCACGCATTACCCGCCCGGGCCGGATACAGCCCATCAAATGCGTTCCGTGACCAAAACGGTGACCGCGACTCTGTTGGGAACGCTGCTGCAATCGGGGGAAATCACCAGCCTGAATCAGCCGTTGTTCAGTTTTTACCAGAACGAAGCGATTGCGGATTTGCCGCATAAAGCCGATGTCACGCTGGAAAATGCTCTGATGTTCAATGTCGGGCTGGACTGGGCCGAGTGGGGTGAGCAGCACAGTGATGCCATGTACATGTGGCAGTCACCGGATCCTTACGTATACATTCTGAAGAAAAAAATGGCATACCGGCCCGGGGAGAAGTTTATTTATCAGGGCGGTGTCAGTGTATTACTGGGTGGTGTTATTGAGCGCGTTTCCGGCATGAATCTGCGCGAATACGCCGACAAAGCCTTGTTCGGGCCGCTTGATATTACAAATTACGACTGGTTTGCACATGAAGAGACAGGTCAGTATTTAGGCTCATCCGGCTTATATCTCAGAACCCGTGATTTAGCCAAGCTCGGACAGCTTTATTTAAATCTTGGGGAGTGGCACGGGCAGCAGCTTTTGTCCCCGCAATGGGTGAAACAAAGCTTCATGCCGCGCGGGAAGTTCTGGTCGTGGAAATCCATCGAATATGGCTACAACTGGTGGCTGCCATTGATTCAGTCAAACGGAAAGCGGGTTCCGGTTGCAGCCATGCGCGGCAGCGGCGGGCAAGAGATGTTTGTAGTGCCCGAGCTGAATCTGGTTTTTGCCATGACGTCAGGTGCTTATTTCAATCAGGATGAAGATTTCCCATTGCAGCTGCTGGCTGATTACATCTTACCGGCGATTGGGCTGGAAAAAGTGGCGTACATGCCGAATCGCTGAAGCCTGTTCAGGTCGCTTTGTAATTGACTGAACAACCAGTCACGCCATTGAACACGCAAATATCACTGATGAGTTTGATATTTAGGTATTTTTATTTGTAAATTATACCTTTGCATGATGTTTCTGCTGATGCTGTTCCCCTTGCAGGAAGTCATGTATGTCACAAGAGCGCATGTCACAAGACAGATGCCACAAACGGAATGGCGTATGACAGGAAGTCATGCCACCAGAACCTTAGACGCATTCCGGCAGTTCAGAAGGATGGCTGATTTGAAAGGATTCGGATTTGATCTTCGTTCACTCGAAGTCTTTGTCGCCACGGCCCAGACCGGCAATATGACCATGGCTGCGACTCAGCTCGGGCTGACCCAGTCTTCAGTGTCGCAAACACTCTCAGCCTTAGAGCAGAATCTCAATGTGGCTCTGCTGGATCGCAGTGTTCGGCCTGTCGAGCTGACGGTTGCCGGGCGATATTTTTACGATCAGTCCTGCCATTTGCTGGCCGAAGCGGAGAAAACCCACGGGGTGATGACTCAGGGCAATTTTCAGAAGTTGCATCTGCTGCGAATTGCCATGGTTGATTCACTGGCAACCTCGCTCGGGCAACCCCTGGTTGAAGTGATCAAACGTCATACCGAGAACTGGCGCATCAGTACGGGCCGATCGCATATGCATGCCCAGTCGCTCTTGTCCCGCAGCGTCGATATTATCATTTCTGATGATGCACTGGACAATCATGAACACCTCAGTCGCCACCGGATTCTGCGTGAACCCTTTGTCCTGGTGATCCCGAGCTTGTATGCGGCTCAGTTTCAGCAGTTGCATCAGGTGGTGAATCGACTGGATTTCGTCCGCTACACCAGCGATTCGCTGATTGGGGTCACGATTGAACGCTATCTGCGGCGGCAGAACTTAAATGTGCCGGTCAGGATGCAGCTGGATAATACTTTTGCGGTGCTCACCAGTGTTGCTGCCGGTCTGGGCTGGACCATCACCACACCACTTTGTCTGTTTCAGTGCGGGCCGATCCGCGACAAACTCACCTGTCTGCCGTTGCCCGGCGATGAACCTTTCTTTCGGAATCTGACGCTGGTCAGCCGTCATCACGAGTTAGGAAATCTGCCGCAGATTCTGGCAAACGACAGCCGTAAGATTATCAATGAAAACTTTTTACCCAGGATCCGGGATGAACTGCCCTGGCTGGAACACGAGTTTTATGCCGGGTGATATGGTTTCCGACTGGAACGACTGAGGCGCAAAGCGTCTGCCATTTTGCGCAGGCGGGAATCAGATACAGAGCACGATGTCTTTGATGCTTGTTATGTTTTTGTCTGTTACTCAATGAATTTATTGGTTTTTTGAGTTGGCCGAGCATCACTATTAAAAAAATTTATGCCGCACTGTTAGCAGAACTGATTCTTGTTGTCGGGGTTGTTCAATCGCATTTAAGTTAACAAAGTTGTAACAAGAGATGCGATTTGACTTTATTACCGTTGAAGAGGAACAGTGATGTCTGACAGCAATTATCAAGCAGTCGAAAATAACACCGTCTCTGACGATTACCTAAGTAAACGACAGCTCAAAAAAGGCGTTGCCGGGTGGGTGCTTCTGGCCAGTCTTGGGGTGTCTTATGTGATTTCCGGCGATTTTGCCGGCTGGAACTTTGGCCTGGAGCGTGCCGGTTTCGGTGGCATGTTGCTGGCAACTATTGTGATGGGGCTGATGTATCTGTGCCTGATTCTCAGTCTGGCTGAAATGTCATCTTCCATTCCGACTGCCGGCGGCGGCTACAGTTTTGCCCGGCGGGCGATGGGGCCCTGGGGCGGTTTTCTGACCGGAACCGCGATTTTGCTGGAATATGCCATTGCACCGGCGGCGATTGCAATCTTCATTGGCGGTTACGTCAACGAGCTGATTGGCATCGATGGCCCGGTGGTGTATGCCGTCTTCTACTGCGTCTTCGTTGGAATTCATCTCTGGGGCGCCGGTGAAGCACTGCGCATCATGATGGGTATCACGATTCTGGCCGTGATTGCGATTATCGTGTTTGCGCTGGGCATGCTGCCGCACTTCGACATCAACAACCTTTTTGATATCCCTGTTCAAGCTGATGTCGCGGGTGCCAGCGTATTTTTACCGGAAGGTTATCTCGGGATCTGGGCGGCACTGCCGTTTGCGATGTGGCTGTTTCTGGCGGTTGAAGGCGTCCCGCTGGCCGCAGAAGAAGCGACCAACCCGGCAAAAGACATGCCGCGCGGGATTATCGCTTCCATGCTGCTGCTGATTGTCTTTGCTGCCGTGGTGCTGATTCTGGTCCCGGGCGGAGCCGGTGCTGAGGCGATGAAATCTCACAGCGCGCCACTTGTTGGGGCTTTGCAGGCAGTTTACGGCACAGATTCTCTCGCTGCCAAATTTGTGAACGTTGTCGGCCTGTTCGGTCTTATTGCCAGCTTTTTCTCGATTATTTATGCGTATTCCCGTCAGGTGTTTGCCCTGTCCCGGGCCGGTTATCTGCCCCGTTTCCTGTCTCTGTCCGGTGAGCGAAAAGTGCCGGTCTGGGCGCTGATTGTCCCCGGCGTGATTGGTTTTCTGCTGTCCCTGTCCGGCGAGGGCGATCTGATGATCACCATGGCGGTGTTCGGTGCGACTGTGTCTTACGCCCTGATGAGTCTGTCCCATATCTTGCTGCGCCGTAAAGAGCCGGAACTGGCGCGTCCTTACAAAACACCGGGGGGCACGCTGACGTCCGGTATTGCACTGGTGCTGTCGTTAGTGGCACTGGCATCCACCTTTGTGGTGAGCCTGCAGGCGGCGTTGTGGTCGGCACTCTTCTATGCCGTGATGCTGACTTACTTCGCCCTGTACAGCCGCCACCGGATTGTGGCGAATGCGCCGGAAGAAGAGTTTGAGCTGATTTCCAGTGCTGAGTCTGAACTCAGCTAATTCACCGGATATCCGGACGCGTGACGAGCGAACGTGTCCGGACTGAATCATTGAGCACACGGCTCAGGTACGAGCCATCTTTATCAAGAGAGATCAAGAGAGGTACACATGGAAGCCAGAGAAGTGAAGACGATTGCGGACGCAATGGCCATTGTTGAGGAACGGGGTCTGACACATGTCAAAGTCGGGCTGTTCGATAATGACGGCATCATGCGCGGTAAATATATGGCGAAATCGAAATTCTTTTCCTCACTGGAAAAAGGGTTTGCTTTCTGTGATGTGGTTCTGGGCTGGGATTCCAAAGACCAGCTGTACGATAACGCGAGTTACACCGGCTGGCATACCGGCTACCCGGATGCGCCGGTGCGGATTCTGCCCCATACCTGCCGTGACGTGTACGGGGAAGACGGCATGCTGTTGTTTATTGCAGAGTTTACGGAAGAGGCCGAAAAAGTCTGCCCGCGCGGTACCCTGCGCCGGGTGCTGCAAAAAGCCGATGCTATGGGTTTCGATGTGTTTTCTGCGTTGGAGTACGAGTTCTTTGTGTTCAACGAAACACCGCATTCGGCCCGCGAAAAAGGCTTTCGCAATCTCGAACCCATTACGCCGGACTGGTTTGGCTATTCAATGATCCGCAATTCAGTCCATTCAGATTTGTATCACGCAATTCTGGAAATGGGGGAGCAGATGGACTTCCCGATCGAGGGCATTCACTCCGAAACCGGGCCGGGCGTGCTGGAAGCCGCCATTGGCGTCGACGGTGCTGAAGCGGCCGCAGATAAAGCCGCGTTGTTCAAAACCTTCATGAAGGTGCTGGCACAGAAACGTGAGCTGATGGCGACATTCATGGCGAAATGGTCAGGCGACTATCCCGGACAAAGCGGGCATATCCACATTTCGCTGAAAAACAAAGACGGTTCTTCGGCTTTCTTCGACCCATCGCAAACCCACAACATGAGCAAGGTCCAACGTCATTTTCTGGCGGGACAGCAACGCCTGATGCCGGAGTTTCTGTGTCTGATTGCGCCGACCATTAATAGTTATACCCGCATGATCCCGGGCTTCTGGGCCCCGACCGATGCGACCTGGGGCGTGGAAAACCGCACCACGGCGCTGCGGGTGATCCCCGGCAGTGAGAAGTCGCAACGCATTGAGCACCGCCTCGGCGCGGCAGATGCCAACCCTTATCTGGCACTGGCGGCTGCGGTTGCTTCCGGTCTGTACGGCATCCTTCAGGAATGGGAACCCTTTGAACAGGTAAAAGGCAATGCCTATGAACAGCCTCATGCGCCGGAGCTGCAGCTGCCCCGTACTTTGTGGGAAGCCGCGCAGCGATTCAGGCAGTCGGAAGCGGCCCGTACTATGTTTGGAGATGAGTTTGTCGATCATTTTGCGGCCACCCGTGAGTGGGAAGAGCGTGAATTCAGAAAACATGTGACGGACTGGGAAATGGACCGCTACTTCGAAATTATCTAGGTCAACAAACCTGAGGAAGACTTGCAATGACAACCATGCAGCAAACAATTTCGCCGGTTGACGGCAGTGTGTATGTGACCCGGCCGCTCGCTTCACCGACGGAGATTCAGCAGGCGCTGAAGCTGGCACAACGCGCACAGAAAAACTGGGCCGGTACAGACCTGGCAGAGCGTCAGGCCATCTGCGCGAAAGCCGTCGAATGGTTTGAAGCCCATCAGGCGGATATCGGTCTGGAAATCAGCTGGCAGATGGGACGTCCGGTCCGTTATGCCAAAGGGGAAGTCGCCGGTCTGGCCGAGCGTGCCCGATATATGATTGAAGCCTGTGAGACAGCGCTGGCCCCGGTTACCCTGCCGGAAAAGCCCGGATTTACCCGGTATATCCGACGTGAACCTGTGGGTGTGGTTGCGGTGATTGCACCCTGGAACTATCCGTATCTGACGGCAGTGAACAGCATCGTACCGGCCCTGCTGGCGGGTAACAGTGTCATCCTGAAGCACTCGGCCCAGACGCCGCTGTGTGCGGAGCGTCTGAAGGCCGCATTTGATGCCGCCGGACTGCCGGAAGGGGTGTTCCAGTATCTGCATCTCAGTCATGACGACACCACAGCGCTGATTCAATCAGCGCAGATCAGTCATGTCGCGTTCACCGGGTCGGTGCCTGCCGGTGCGCATGTCGAACAGGCGGTTGCCGGACGCTTTATCGGGCTAGGGCTGGAGCTGGGCGGCAAGGACCCGGCATATGTCCGCGCCGATGCCGATCTGGATTATGCCGCCGAAACGGCCATTGACGGCGCCTTCTTTAACAGCGGCCAGTCCTGCTGCGGTATTGAGCGGATTTATGTGCATGCATCGGTTTATGATGCCTTTGTTGAGAAAGCGGTCGCGATCGTCAACCAGTACACGCTGGGCCGATCTGATGATCCGGACACGACGCTCGGGCCGCTGGTCCGTGCCAGTGCCGCCGATTTTGTCCGGGGACAGATTGAAGACGCGGTTGCTCAGGGGGCCGTGGCCCATATCGACGAGAAAAACTTCCCGCTCAGTCAGGCCGGGACGCCTTATCTGGCACCGCAGATTCTGACGCAGGTGGATCATTCGATGCGGGTGATGCACGAAGAATCCTTTGGCCCTGTGGTTGGCATCATGAAGGTCAGCAGCGACGAAGAAGCCATCACCCTGATGAACGACAGCGATTTCGGCCTGACTGCCAGTATTTTCACACAGGACATCGACACTGGGATCACGCTGGGCGAACAGCTGGAGACCGGGACGTTCTTTATCAACCGGTGTGACTATCTGGATCCCGCACTGGCCTGGACCGGGGTGAAACAATCCGGCCGCGGCTGCACGTTGTCCGTGCTCGGCTTTGAGGCGCTGACCCGTCCGAAGTCGTTCCATATCAAGACGCTGGGCTAATTCATCGTATTTCAGAAAATGTGCCGCTCTGTGCTTGGTGACGGAGCGGCCACAAGGAGAGCAAGATGGCATTACAAGGAAACTGGAATTACCCGACACCGATGACGGTCGGCGAAGGCTGTCTCTATCAGATTGCACAGGCGTGTCATGGCGCAGGGATCCGCAAAGCCCTGCTGGTGACGGACCCCGGTCTGGCGGAGTTGCCCATGGTGTCTGAAACGGTTGCGCTGTGCCGGGAAGCCGGGATTGCCTGTGAGGTGTTCAGCAGGATTCAGGGCAATCCGACCGGAGAAAACGTCGAAGATGGTCTGTCGGTGTATCGTCAGGGTGGTTTTGACGGGGTGATTGCATTTGGCGGTGGTTCCAGTCTGGATGCGGCCAAGGCCATTGCGCTGATGGCGGGACAGTCCCTGCCGCTGTGGGCGTTTGAGGATGTGGGTGATAACTGGCTTCAGGCCAATGCCGCTGCCATTGCACCAGTGATCGCAATTCCGACCACCGCCGGAACCGGTTCTGAAGTAGGACGCGCCTCGGTGATCACCGATACGGCCAATCATGTCAAAAAGATCATTTTCCATCCGAAGATGCTGCCGGTTCGTGTGTTGCTTGACCCGAAAGTGACCGTTGGTCTGCCGCCGCATATTACGGCCGCAACCGGGATGGATGCACTGTCCCATAATCTGGAAGCCTTCTGTGCCCCTGGCTATCACCCGATGGCAGAAGGAATTGCACTGGAAGGGATCCGGCTGATCAAAACCTATCTGCCGCAGGCCGTGGCGAATGGTGAAGATATTGAAGCCCGGACCCAGATGCTGGTGGCGTCTAGCATGGGAGCAACGGCTTTTCAGCGCGGGCTGGGCGGCATGCACGCCATCGCGCATACACTGGGCGCCTTGTATGACAAGCACCACGGTCTGCTGAATGCGATCCTGATGCCTTATGTGCTGGCGGCCAACCGCCATGCGATTGAAGACCGGATCACGGATCTGGCCCGTTATCTGGATCTGCCTGAGCCCGGTTTTGATGCTTTCCTGCACTGGGTGCTGGACTTCCGTGCCGAGCTGAAGATTCCGCAGACGCTGGCAGAAATCGACATCACCATTGAAGAAGCCCAGCGGGTCGGGGAAATGGCCGTGCAGGATCCATCGGCCGGGGGTAATCCCGTTGCCTTCTCGGCGGAAGAATACAGCCAGATTTTTGTCGATGCCGTCACGGGCCGGCTTCCGTAAGTCTGACATCAAGGAGACACCATGCAGATGAAAATAGGCATTTTGCAGTGTGATGACGTCCGGCAGGATTTACAGCCGGCACACGGGAATTATCCGGCGATGTTTGAGCAGTTACTGCATCATGCCGACAGCAAACTGGAACTGGTGTTTTACCGGGCACTGGACGGTGAATTGCCTTCGGATACGGATGAATGTGATGCCTACATGACTACGGGCAGTCGCTTCAGCGTGAATGATGATTTGCCGTGGATCCCGCCGTTGCTGGATTTTATCCGGTCCCTGTATACACGCCACAAAAAGCTGGTGGGGATATGTTTCGGACATCAGCTGATTGCCAAAGCGCTGGGGGGCGATGTGATTCAGGCACCGCAGGGCTGGGGGGTTGGCGTAGCCACGCATTCGCTGCTGGCGTTACCTCGGGGCGTGAACGGTGCTGCGACGGTGCCTGAAAGCCTGTCGCTGGTGGTCAGCCATCAGGATCAGGTGGTCACACTGCCGCAAAACAGTGTGGTGCTGGCCGGAAGCGATTTTTGTCCGTATGCCATGATGCAGGTCGGCGATCATTTCCTCGGGATTCAGGGACACCCGGAGTTCAGTAAGCCTTATTCCCGGGATCTGATGCTGGCAAGAAAAGACATCCTGCCTGCTGAAGTCCTGGATGACGGGCTGACGTCGCTGGAGAAAACGGTCGACAGTGAACGGGTCACCCGCTGGATGCTGGATTTTCTTCAGGCATCCTGAAAGTAATCCAAGCCTGACGTCACAGCCTGTCCTGCATTCTGCCGGGCAGGCTGTTTTTGCCGGTATCACTGCCGTCGTCGCTGATTTGTTGTAACTTTTTTCTTGTGACTTATTCCTTGTGAATTAGCCGCCATAATTCTCCTGATCATCACGTTTGATAACCTTATGACCATCCTCGGTGACGCCCGCCTTCCAGTAACTGCTGATATAGCAGGCTTTGCGATCGAATTCCGGCTGCTGGCTGAGATGCTGGCGGATGGCTCTCATATTGCTGAATTCACAGGCACACCAGATGGCCGGTTTTCCTGTCAGCCACGGCAGTGAAGCCACGCGTTCTGCCAGCGAAGGGGCAGTCTGGAGATCTCCGGTTCTGAGGATCAGTTCAACACCTGCGGGCAGGTTCAGGGCAGGCAGATCGGCATCACTGTGCAGATCCAGCACCACATAGCCTCTGGTGTCTGCGGGCAGACTGGCGGCTTTGAGCTGAACCGATGGCAGGGCGGTCATATCGCCGATGATGAACACCCAGTCATAGTCTTCTGTCAGACCCTGAATCGTGTTCGGTCCGCCAATGGAAATCTGATCGCCTGCCTGTGCTTGGATGGCCCAGTGGCTGGCGTATCCGCCCTGCATCTGATCGACCGTGTCCCCATGATGATGTTTGACAAAGTCGATTGAAAACCGGCCCTGCACGGTATCAAATTCGCTGATGGTGTAGGTTCGCATCACCGGACGCTGACCTTCGGTCAGGGTATTCAGGTCCGTGCTGCCTTCCGGCGTGAACAGCAATTTGACGTATTGCCCGGCACTGTCTGCCGGAAGTTGCCGGATATCCTCACCGGTCAGCACGATACGGCGCATGTTCGGGCTGATATCGAATGTTTCTGAGATGGTGAATGTTTTGGGTTGAAGACGTTTTTGCATGTGTTGTGCCCTTTTATTGTTCTTTATTTATGGTTTACAGGAGGACGGGTCGTGGCGATCAAGGCCCGCTTGGTCCGGTTGCTGCATTTTGGCTTTGACGCGTTTGACCGTGGAAATGCTCACGCCCACTTCATCCGCCACACTTTGCAGCGTTTTCCCGGCTTGCAGCAGTTTAGAGATCTGCTGGTGTTGTGCCTGATTGGCCCGACGGCCCCGAAATTTTTCTTTCCAGGCCGACGGGTCTTGCCGGAGGATGCCGCGACTCGCTTCAGCGGCCCACAATCGTTGCTGGGTTTGCGAGCTGGCATAGCCTTTCAGCATCCGCAGCAAGGCGTCGGTGATCGGGCAATCCGGCTGAAATGTCAGGGGCTGATTCAGGGTATGGATGATCACGCCTTTGGCCAGCAAATTGCTGATAGTCAGATGACAGGCATCGAAATGAAAACCCAGATCAGTTACCCAGCGGACGACCAGTTCATCGCCCGGTTTGAGACGGTCAAACAAGGCACGGTACTGCGGACGATCTTCAGCGGGGACATTCCCGCGCATTCCTGTTTCCTGAAACAGATGGAGGTCCGGACTGGCATCGGTCATCTGTCGGATGAAAGCATCCGGATCCGTCATTTTCGGTGACAGCCGAATGTAGCCGTAAGTCGTCGGCATACGTTGTTCCTGTGTTGTGTCGGTGTGGTTTTTGCAGGACCACGAAAGAATGGTTCAAATGAATAAATGGTTCATTTGGTGTAGCTCATTTGATGGCTATCATAGTGGCTCAAATTAAATTAATCAACACTAAATGAGCCATTCTGAAAACTAGAGAGCGATATCCGAAAAAGTCAGAAGGTGTACGGTGCGAACCGGAATCCCGCTTGCGCGGGAATGATCGGTTTAAATTGGCAGAGCAGGCGGGGATACAGGAAATACGGGAATTTCAGACGAGCGCAGATTGCGCCTGAAAGTGTCTGACTTCATTGTGCAGCCAGTCGATGAAAGCCTGGGCCCGGGCGATCCGGGGCGAAGTCTGGCTGTAAAACAGGGTGAAGCGGACGCCGGGGGGCATGCCAATGTCGAAAGGCTTCACCAGCAGGCCGCGTTCAATAAAATCTCCCGCCAGACTGAGCGTGCCCAAACAGGCTCCATGGCCGGCGATCACCGCATTCAGCCCCATATCGAATGTGCTGACTTCCATCCACTGGACGTTGTTTTTGGGCATTGTGACCCCGGCGATCTGGAACCATTTTTCCCAGGTGAAGCTATGGGTGTCCACACCATGGATGAGCCAGCAATCTAATAACTGTTCCGGTCGGGTCAGTTGAACGGATTCTGCCAGTTCAGGCGAGCAGATCGGGTAGACGGCCTCTTCATACAGCAGGGTTTTGGTCAGGTTATTGCCTAAATCGGTGTCATAACCCTGACGAATGGCAATATCGATATTGCCGTATTTCATCTCCGGTGATTCGGCGGTGGCGTACACACGGATCGGAATATTCGGATGACTCATGGTGAACTTCCAGAGTCTGGGCATCAGCCAGCGTGCCGCAAACGACGGCGTGGTATTGACGGTCAGCATGCCTTCCAGCGGCTCGGCCTGAATGGTATTCAGACCAGACAGAATATGTTCGAATCCTCTGGAGACGGCTGAAAACAGGCTGGTGCCCTGGCTGGTCAGCATCATATTGCGTCCCTGCCGGGTAAAAAGTTTGCAGCCGAGTGATTCTTCCAGCTGGCGGATCTTCTGGCTGACGGCGGCCTGACTGACATAAAGCTCTTCAGCGGCTTTGCTGTAGCTCTGTTGCCGGGCTGCGGCTTCAAAATAACGCAGCCCGGATAAATGACGTAAGCGATTGTCCATAATCTCAGCTTATAGGTGATGTCATAAATCATCGTTCGTTGATAGGAAAGATTATACGCATAATCTCCGCAGACACAGTGACCGGAGAGAAGAAAAATGATCAAATTGATGTTGCACTGGGAAATGAAAAGTCAGCGTCTGAGCGCGAAGAAGCGCATTCTGGCGATGAACTCGGCCAGAAAGGCAGCTGTACAGCAAGACGGACTGACGCCGCATCTGAAACATGATCTCGGGCTCGATGAACCGTGCGTCACTTCTGCAGACTATCATCAGTACTTATAGGGAATGAAGGGGCCGGGGTCATTTGTTTTCAGACAGAGTCAGGATAATTTTTCACTGAGTTCTGTCTGTACATCCGATCTGATGCAAGGTTAAGATGCTGAAAAATGGAATAAAAAGAGTCTGAGAGATGGAAGTTTTTGTTCGTGCCTTAATCCCGGCTGATATCCCGGCTTATCGAGAGATTCGTCTGGAAAGCCTGCGTCTGCATCCGGACTGCTTTGGCGCCGATTATGAAGCGCAGCGGCGCATGTCACAAATGTTTTTTGAACGTAATATTGAGGTGCAAAGCCCGCAGCACACCATGTTGGGCGCATATGACGGAGAAGTGCTGATAGGACTGTGCGGCCTTTCTGACATCGGAAACCAGACCGCTTTGATCACCCAGATGTATGTTCAGGGGGTGTATCAGGGGCTGGGTGTGGGTCAGGCGTTAATCGAAGCTGCGAAACAAACGGCAGCCGCAACCCATCAGGCTCGTGTGCTTCAGCTGGATGTCTATCCGCAAAATCTGGCGGCAAAGCACAGTTACGAAAAAGCCGGTTTTCAGGTGACTGATCAGACCGAAGATGAGCTGATCATGACGCTGGTGCTCTCATGATCCGGATTCATCATGTTGATCCTGAACTGATCCCGATGGCGCTGCTGCTGGAAGCTGATCCGTCTGAAGCCTGTATTCAGCGGTACCTGAGCGGTGCATTCTGTCTGGCTGCGGTTCAGAATGATGAGATCATTGGTGTTTGTGTGGCGCAATCTATCGCGGAAGCGACTTATGAACTTTTTAATCTGGCGGTCTATCCAGCATACCAGCAACAGGGAATTGGCACACAACTGCTGACGGCTTTGTTTCCGAGACTGCGAAAGCAGGGTGCGACAGCACTGGTACTGGGCACCGGCACGTTTGGTTATCAGTTAACCTTCTATCAGAAACTGGGATTCCGGGTCGACGCTGTGATGAAAGATTTCTTTCTTGATCATTACGATGAGCCCATCTTCGAGCAGGGGCTGCAGCACCGGGATATGCTCAGACTTCGTCTGGATTTGACCGAAAATCAGGGTTAAAAGCCTGACCGGACGGTCGGATGCACAAGTGATCTCCACTCATTCGTTATTACTTCAGACTGGCCCGGTAGGCGTGGACTTCATCGGGCGTTTTTTCATTTGCCCGGACTGTGGCGACGGCGGCATCGTCGAGCGGTGACATGTCTGCCGGGCGCAATGCATCGTTACCCCAGGCTTCACGGATGTAATTGATTACCGCAGCGACCTCCGCATCCGAAAGGTGTGCGAACGAAGGCATCTGAGCGTTGTAAGTTTTGCCTTCAACCGTGATTTTACCTTGCAGACCGTTGAGCACGACGAAGACCGGAAAGTGCGGGGCGAGCATCAGATCCGGGTTGCCAGCCAGCGGTGGAAACGTTCCGGGCTGCCCGGCACCATTGACCTGATGACAGCTGGAACATTGTTCGTTGAACAGCGTTTTACCGTCAGCCGGTGCTGCTGCAGAGGCTACGGCGGCAACGGACGATGCCGGTGGCGGATTGGGACCGAGGTATGCGCCGAGATAACGGAGAATTCTGGCGCGCCGGTCCGGGGGAATGCGCAGGCCGTATTGCTTCATGCTATCCAGCAGTTCGCTCCAGGCACTCTCTGGAATTCCGGCGGAGTCTTGCAGGTATTGCAGATCATGGCAGGTCCGGCAGGTACCATAAACGAGGTCCCGGTCGGGGCCGGGCGGCAGTTCGATTTCAGCCGATGCAGCACCTGCCAGCGAGGCAATCAACATTGCTCCGGCTGCATGCCAACATCTCCGGGAAGGGGTTCTGCGGTGATGCATTATCAGATTTCCATCGGCAGCATTGCGAGAGCACGGGGATCTTGCGGATGGTGCAGATCCCCGAACTATCGGTTCAGGAAAACTTCACAGCGCTCCGCTCGACACCGTTCCATTCGTAGCCGCGAGGGTTCCAGCGCGCCAGACCGTCAATGGGCTGGGTGCGGCCAAGCGCATCGGTGGCCCGTGACATCAGGGTTTGCTCACCGGCTCCGACCTGAAGTTTCACTGACCAGTAATGCCATGCCCAGGGACTTTCCGGCTTCTCAAGCGTCGCCGTATGCCATGACTTGCCGCCGTCAGCTGAAACTTCGACAGAAGTGATCGGCGCCATGCCGTCATTAAAGGCAACGCCGGTAATTTCGGTCATTCCGGACTTCGGACTGTCGCTGGGCAGCGGTGAGAAAATCACACTCTTGATCGCGTGGCCGTAGGTCGGCCGGCTGTTTTCGAGCGTATAGTCGTTGGCACCGAAAGTGTCCGGTTCGACCGGGGCCAGCGGCATCCGGTAGCCGACCGACTGGTAGGTGCTTGGCGATTGTTCGGCAGCGAACAGCAGTACCGTCAGCAGCTTGACGTTCATATTGCCGTAGAAGCCCGGAATGATCAGGCGCACCGGACCACCGTGAATGGCAGGGATCGGTTCACCGTTCATCTTCAGCGCCAGAATTGCATGGTCGAGCGCTTCGTCGTCAATGAGGTAGCTTTTGGCGAAATCAGTGCCGGCGCGGGTTGCGGGTTGGTCCCAGCCTTCTGCCGTCAGCCAGCGGGCGCTCAGAGACGGTTCCATCTCCAGGCTCTCAAGGAATGGTTTCAGCGGCACACCTTCCCAGACTACGTTGCCCATTCCGCCGTTCTGCCACTGACCGCCGCTGACTTTCTGCTTGGCTGCGTAGAATGAGCGGCCGTTCCCGGCACATTGCAGGACCGAAATGCGTTGCTCCTGTGGCATCGCCTGCAGTTCAGCGATGGTTACCGTGCGCGGGCGCTTGACCAGACCGTCGATGCGGATTGTCCAGTTCTCGACCAGCTTGGCCGGTGGCGCCTCAGTGGTTCCGTACCATGCGGCTTCACCTTCGTGCGGGAAGTGATAGCGGGAGAACAGAATTTCCTTTGGTGTGTGTTTGTATTTCCGCAGCAGCTCAAGCGGTGTTTCAGTTACACCGAGCTTGGCATTGTGGATGATCATCTCAGAGGATTTTCCGTGGATGATCTTGTCGGCTGTCTCTTTGACCTGAGCGATCGCGCGGCTGAGCATGCCCGGCGCAAAACCGAATACCAGCCCGAGCAAACCGGTGAGGGCGCTAAACCGGCGACGTGTGATGGAAATATGACTCAGATCTTTGGGCATGGGAACCTCCCAATTTTTGTATTGTTTTCGCAGGTGTGCGAAGCAGTTTTTAGTTGCGTGTCCGGCTAATGGAGTATAGACAACTTTATCTGAGCCGATGGCGTTGGTGAGCACCCCGTTGAACAGGCAGTGATGTCGCAGTGCTGGTGTTTTCGGATCTTGTGGCAGAGGGGGGCTGATGACAGAGGGCTCTGATGCCATCGCAGCTTGGTTTATTTCAGAGAGGAACACTGTTAATTTACTGGTTTTGAAACGAAACTGTCACACACGATGCTGGCGAGGGAGACATGATGAGCAGCAGTTTACCGGATGAAAATCAAAAGCGTTTTGTCGTTGTCCTGAATAAGAAACTGGAACTGGGCAGGACGTTAAATGTGCTGGGACACATCAGTGTGGGCCTGTCTGCACAATTAGAACAAGGCATGGCGCATTATGTGGATTACACGGATAAAGATGGTCAGGTTCACCCTTCTTTATCTCACTATCCTTTTATCGTGCTGAAGGCCGATAACAGCAATAAAATCCGGAATGTCAGAGAAGCGGCGCTGGCGAAGGGCGTCACGTTTACTGATTTCACCCATACGATGACTGACGGCGGCTCGCTGCATCAGCAAGCGGTCACCGCAGAAACTGCGGAGGCTGATTTAGAGTACATGGGCATCGGACTGTTTGGTGATGCAGAGATGCTGAAAGAGATGACCAGAAAGTTCAGTTTATATCGTTAATTCTTGTAAGAAGTCTATGCGCAGTTGCGCAGTTTCATGGAATGCGCCTGCCTTTCCTTTGCTTTTTCTTCCCTTGGATATTGGTGATAAATCTATAAAATAACCCCTTCATTCATTGGGAGGAAAATCACTTTTCTCCCGTCACTCACGAGACGCAGTTCCCGGTCTTTGATGCCGTGAACACCGGGCTGATGAAGGAAGACTGCATGATCCTGAATGCTGATAACTGTCGTGCTGCATGCGGTGCATGGATCCGCAGGTTCGGGATCGGCATCGTTTTCCTCTCTTCGCTAAAGGTGTTTGCTGCTGATGCAGAACGGGTCATTATCGTCGGCGGTGACCATCACTACCCGCCTTATGAATTCATCAATGCAGACGGTGAACCTGACGGTTACAACACGGAGCTGACGCTGGCAATTGCCGAGGTCATGGGGATTGATGTTGAGATCCGTCTGGGGGCCTGGGATGACATTCGCCATCAGTTCGATCAGGGGCACATCGATATTGTTCAGGGGATTGTGCAGTCGAAAGCCCGGCAGCAGTATTATGCGTTTTCTCCGCCCCATGCCATTGTGCATCAGTCTGTCTTTGCCCGAAAAGGCGAACCGGTGGTCTCCGGGCTGGACGAGCTGAACGGCAAGTCGGTGATCGTTCAGAGCAGCGGCGCGATGCATGATTACCTGCGTCACCAGCAGCCGGGGGCGGATTTAGTGCTGGTAGACTCGCACGCAGATGCCCTGCGGTTGCTGGCATCCGGTCAATACGACTATGCGCTGGTGGCGAATCTGCCGGGGCTGTACACCGGTAAAGCGCTGGAGCTGTCGAATCTCATTCCGGTCGGAAAGCCACTGGGTGCTCAGCATTACGGTTACGCGGTGCTGAAAGGCAATGAAGATCTGCTGGCGCAGTTCAGCGAAGGGCTGGCGATTCTCAAAAATACCGGCCGGCAGCAGGCCATTTATGACAAATGGCTGGGTCCGCTGGAAAATCAGGGCTTCAGCTGGAAGCAGCTCGGTATGGCTGCGGCAATGGTATCCGGGATTCTCTTGCTGGTGCTGGGCGGGATTATGATCTGGAACCGCGCCCTGAGCCGTGAAGTGGCAAAACGCACGGAAGCGCAGCAGCTGCAGCAACAGCAGCTGATTCAGGCGGACAAAATGACCTCGCTGGGGATTCTGGTGTCGGGGATGGCACATGAAATCAATAACCCCAGCAGTTTACTGTTGTTGAACCTGCCGATCCTCAAAGAATCCTATCAGGATGCAGAGGAGATCCTCGACGCTTATTATCAGCAGCATGGTGATTTTATGATGGGCGGTTTGTCTTACAGCAGGATGCGGGATGAAATCCCTCCGATGCTGGATGATATGCTGGCCGGGACGCAGCGCATTCGCCGGATCGTGGAAGACTTACGGGATTTTGCCCGTCAGGAGCCGACAGACTTGAGCGATGTCGTTGATTTGAATGTTGTCACTGCGGCAGCAATCCGGCTGGTTGACCGGACCATTCAGCAATCGACCCAGTATTTTTCCGTGAATTATGGCGAGTCACTGCCCGCATTTGAGGGCAATGGCCAGCGGATTGAGCAGGTGATTATCAATCTGATGATTAATGCCTGCCAGGCACTGTCATCGTCCGATCAGGCGATTCGGGTCCGGACGTATTTCCACAGCGCGGAACAGCAGCTCCGGCTGGAGATTTGCGATCAGGGGCAGGGCATCGCACCAGAACATCTGCCCCGGCTGAGCGATCCTTTCTTTACCACCAAACGCGAGCAGGGCGGCACCGGACTGGGATTGTCCATCTCGTTCAGCATCGTGAATGAACATGGTGGCAATTTAACTTACGACTCTAATTTGCAACAAGGGACCTGCGTGACGCTCTCGCTGCCCGCCTTGAAAGGGACAACTGCTTCATGAATACCAATCCATATCCGGCTTTCGGTGTCCTGCTGGTCGATGATGAACCGGCTTTTCTGCGCAGCCTGAGCATTGTGCTGGAGCGGCGGGGTGGCATTAATCATCTCTTTCAGTGCCAGGACAGCCGGGAGGCCATGGCAATCATCAAGCAGGAAAATATCGGCTTAGTGTTGCTGGATCTGACCATGCCACATGTGCCCGGTGAAACTTTGCTGGCCCAGATCAAAGCGGAATATCCGGAAGTCGCGGTCATCATTATCAGTGGCCTGAATCAGGCGGAAACTGCGGTGAACTGCATCCGGCTCGGCGCCCATGACTATTTCGTGAAAACCACGGAAGAGAACCGGCTGGTGGAAGGAGTCAAACGGGTCATTCTGATGCAGGAAATGCAGGCTGAAAATCATGCCCTGCGGCGGCGGTTTCTGACGGATACTCTGGAGCGGCCGGAGGTTTTTGCCCGGATTATCACCCGGGATAAAGCGATGCGGTCAGTCTTTCAGTATCTGGAATCGGTGGCGCCCAGCAGCCAGCCGGTGATGATCTGCGGTGAAAGCGGCGTCGGCAAAGAGCTGATTGCACGCGCACTGCATACGCTGAGTCAGCGAAACGGCCCGTTGATCAGTGTGAATGTGGCCGGGCTGGATGATCATGTGTTTGCCGACACCCTGTTCGGGCATCACCGGGGCGCGTTTACCGGGGCAGATGCAGCCCGGGCCGGGTTGATTGAGCAGGCGGCCGGAGGCACGCTGTTTCTGGATGAGATTGGCGATCTGAGTCAGGCATCTCAGGTCAAATTGCTGAGGCTGATCCAGGAAGGCGAGTATTACCCGCTTGGGAGTGACCGGCCCAAACGGCTGAAGGCCAGAATTGTGGTCGCGACGCATCAGGATCTGGTGCAAAAGCAGTTGAGCGGCGAGTTCCGTAAAGACTTGTACTATCGCTTGAAAACCCATCAGGTCGATATTCCTCCGCTGCGCAAACGGCGTCAGGATATTCCGTTGCTGCTATCGCATTTTATGCAGGAAGCGGCGGATGAACTGGGGAAAACCAAACCGACGATTCCCAAAGAACTGCCGGTTTTACTCGCAAATTATGCGTTTCCCGGCAATGTCCGGGAATTACGTGCGCTGGCCTATGATGCGATGAGCCAGCATCGTTCCCGGATGCTGTCGATGGATGTCTTCCGCCGGGTGCTGGACAAGCATGCGGTGTCTGCGGATTTGCCCTCGCAGCCTGCTGTGTCGTTATTTGATCCGGACTTCCCTTTGCCTTCTCTGCAGGAGATTGGCGACTTACTGACTCAGGAGGCGATGCGGCGGGCGGAAGGCAACCAGTCTCTGGCTGCGAAGCTTTTGGGGATTTCACAGCCCGCACTGAGTAAACGGCTGAAGAAAGCACAGTCGGAGCCGGAATAAACCCCTATAACCAGGGGAACAGTTATAACTTTATGAATAAATGGTAACTGTTTGTTTATTATGGGAAAGCTTGGTCTTTGTTGTTGGGTTATTCTTCTGGTTATACCCCTTTTGATGCCCAAAGCTCAGAAGATTTCATTTTTTATCAAATAAATCATACAGATAGATACACGTGCAGAGTGGCATCATGCTTGCAGTGTTTCATCCTCTTAAGGAATGGGATGGCCCGTTCTGGTCTTAGGGTCCACAAACCCTGAAAACAACAGCGAAACAGAAACAGGGAGATCCTGATTTCTGTCAATGGAAGAGGAAAAAACATGGAGCAAGCAAGCATGAAGTCGTCGCCAAAAGGCGTCTGGGGCAGACTCGCCTTATGGAAAAAGATACTGATCGGGATGATTCTGGGGGTGGTCGCCGGCAGTATTCTGGGCCCGGATGCTGAAATTCTGAAGCCAATCGGCACCTTATTTATTAATGCAATCAAAATGCTGATTGTCCCGCTGGTTTTCTGTTCGCTGGTCGTGGGTGTGACCTCAATGCAGGATACCCGCAAGATGGGCCGCATCGGTGCGAAAGCGATTGTGATTTACCTTTCCACCACTGCCGTTGCGATTAGTATCGGTCTGGGACTGGCAAGCCTGCTGGCACCGGGAGCCGGGTTGGAAATGACGGCGGCTGCGACAGCTGCGGAAGCCAAAGAAGCACCGACCCTGGTGCAGACTCTGCTCAGTTTAATTCCGAACAACCCTATCAGTGCACTGGCCGCGGGTAACATTCTGCAAATTATCGTTTTCGCTCTGGGTCTGGGTGTTGCACTGAATCTGTGTGGTGAAAAGAGTAAACCAGCCGTGCAGGTCTTCGAAAGCCTGGCCGAGGCGATGTACAAGCTGACTGAACTGGTGATGAAACTGGCTCCTTACGGCATCTTTGGTCTGATGGCCTGGGTTGCGGGTAAGTACGGTCTGGAGATTCTGCTGCCGCTGTTCAAAGTGATTGGCGTGGCTTATCTGGGCAGTCTGCTGCACGTTCTGCTGTTCTATCCTGCCGTGATCAAAGTGGTTGGTCGTCTGAATCCGGTGCCGTATATCAAAGGGATTCTGACCCCGGCAGCGGTGGCATTTACCACCACCAGCAGTTCAGGCACGCTGCCGGCGAGCATTAAATGTGCCCGCGAAGAGCTGGGTGTGTCGAAAGGCGTTTCCAGCTTTGTGCTGCCGTTGGGGGCGACCATCAACATGGATGGTACGGCGCTGTATCAGGGCGTTGCGGCGATTTTCGTTGCACAGGCCTTTGGTGTGGATCTGGAATTTGCGGATTACCTGACCATTGTGATGACGGCAACGCTGGCTTCGATCGGCACAGCTGGTGTTCCGGGTGCCGGCCTGATTATGCTGTCTCTGGTTCTGACCACAGTTGGTCTGCCAATGGAAGGTCTGGCTATCATTGCCGGGATTGACCGGATTCTGGATATGGCCCGTACTACAGTGAACGTTTGTGGTGACCTGATGGTGGCTGTCCTGGTCGGCCGCAGTGAAGGTGAGCTGGACAGCAACATCTATCACAGCACTGATAAAACGAATCTGATGGCGGGCGAAGAAGCCGCATAAATCTACTCAGATCTGAATGTGAACAGAAGGCCAGCCATTTGTGCTGGCCTTCTTGTTTTTATCTCTGGTCTCGCGGTTTTGAGAAAAGTGAGATAAATCTCCTTTTGGAACAAATGATTTAATTTACGATGTAAAAAATATACTTTCCTGCGGTGTCTTTTTTGCATGATTGTCCGGACGCCTGTCTGAGGCGGATATATTCATGCTGTTGAAACAGCAGGTTGTGACTAAATATCCAAAAGAAGAATATATGCTGTCATTCCGATATTCTTAACAACAAATGTCGGGTGAATGCAATCTCTTCAGCTATGCATTAATTGCATTGTGGCTTACTTTTCAGCATTTCCTTTCGAACAGGAAAAAGAACATTGTACTGACACCCAAGCACCTGAGGTGGCTTTGGTAAATCTTATTTCTGTCATGAGTCAAAGGTGACCACTATGCTAGACAATGCCCAAAAGGTACGTATTGAAGAAGACCTGCTCGGCAAACGTGAAGTTCCTGCTTCTGCTTACTATGGCATCCATACCCTGCGTGCCTACGAGAACTTTAACATTTCAACGATGCGCATTTCAGATATCCCTGAATTTGTTCGTGGCATGGTGTTCACCAAAAAAGCAGCGGCAAAAGCCAACATGGAACTTGGCGCGATTCCAGCGGATGTCGGTCACTACATTATTGAAGCCTGTGATCTGATTCTGGAAACCGGAAAGTGCATGGATCAGTTTATTTCTGATGTGTATCAGGGCGGTGCCGGTACTTCGGTCAACATGAATGCGAACGAAGTGATTGCCAACGTTGCACTGGAACTGAAAGGCCATGACAAAGGTGAATATCACATCATCAACCCGAATGATCATGTGAACAAGAGTCAGTCGACTAATTGTGCTTATCCAACCGGCTTCCGGGTTGCGGTTTACAACAGCATCATCAAGCTGATGGGCTCAATTGAACAGCTGCAGGCTGCATTTGATGCCAAGAGTGAAGAATTTAAAGACGTTCTGAAAATGGGCCGTACCCAGCTTCAGGACGCGGTTCCGATGACAGTCGGTCAGGAATTCCATGCGTTCAGTATTCTGCTGAAAGAAGAAATTAAGAACCTGCACTACGCGGCGACCCTGCTGCTGGAAGTGAATCTGGGTGCGACGGCTATCGGTACCGGTCTGAATGCTCCGGCGGGTTACCAGGCTCTGGCCGTGAAATATCTTGCGGATGTGACGGGCCTGAACTGCGTGCCGTCTGAAGACCTGATTGAAGCAACTTCTGACTGTGGTGCTTACGTGACGGTTCACGCGGCCCTGAAACGTCTGGCCGTAAAAATGTCGAAAGTCTGTAACGACCTGCGTCTGCTGTCTTCGGGTCCACGTGCCGGTCTGAATGAAATTAACCTGCCGGAAATGCAGGCGGGTTCTTCAATCATGCCTGCCAAGGTGAATCCGGTCATTCCGGAAGTCGTGAATCAGGTCTGCTTCAAAGTGATAGGTAACGATACAACCGTCACGATGGCCGCTGAATCCGGCCAGCTGCAGCTGAACGTGATGGAACCTGTGATTGGTCAGGCGCTGTTTGAATCTATCAGCCTGCTGAGCAATGCCTGTATTAACCTGGCGGAGAAATGTGTTTCCGGAATTACGGTGAACCGTCAGGTCTGCGAAGACTTCGTCTTTAACTCAATCGGTATCGTAACTTACCTGAACCCTTATATTGGTCACCATGAAGGGGATATCGTCGGTAAGATTTGTGCCGAGACGGGTCGCAGCGTGAAGGAAGTTGCAATGGAGCGGGGTCTGCTGAGCGAAGAGGAACTGAACGATATCTTCTCCGCACAAAACCTGATGCGCCCGTCTTATAAAGCAAAAATGTATAACTAAGTTCAAGAATAATAACGAAAGGTCTGTACCTCGGTATCCCCGTGTCCTGAATGTGCCGGGGAAGAGGATTCACCTTCACCCTACACCCTCCCTGTTTCAGGGAGGGTTTTTTTATGCCTTCAGTATCTGGTTTTAATCTCTGCCCAGCAGTCCGTCAATCGGGCTCATTTTACTCATTGCACTCCAGATGGCTTCACAGGTTGCATGCAAGCGGGAGTGGTAACGGTAGACATATAAATCGAGCGGCACCGGTTCCCGTGCCGACAGAATTTGCAGACGCCCTGCAGCCAGCTCGTCTTTGATCGCATAGTCCGGCAGCCAGCTGATCCCTTTCCCCTGCATTACCAGCGCTTTGATAAAGTCGGTCATGGAAGACGTACACACTGTATTTTGCGTCAGGACCCGGTTCGAGCGTTGTAAGGCGCGTCCCATGTAACTTTCCGGGGTGTAATCCAGACAGGGAACGGCATCATTTTCAGCCGGATCAAACAGGGCTTTGCCATGTTCATCGACGGCAGAAACGCAGTACAGATAACTGCGGCCGAGGTGAATCGACCGGTAAGGCGCCACTTGGAGCCGGTCTTCATAAAACGAAAACAGGAAGTCACATTTTCCGTCAATCAGCAGTTTCACCGCTTCATCGACTTCATTGGCCACCACAGAAAGCTGGGTATTCAGCACCGGATTAAACAGGCAGGTATGTAATTTCGGTAACACACTGATGGCCATCGAATGGGATGAGCTGATCCGTACGGTATGGCGGCCCAGAAATGAGCTGCCGGACAGCCGGTTCACCTCATCATCCAGTTGCTGAAGGATCGACTGAGCCGTCGTTTTGAACTGTTTGCCATGCAGGGTGAGTTCAATCGGTGTTTTACCGCGATCAATCAGATTCAGACCCAGCTCAGCTTCCAGTGATTTGATCCGGCGGCTGAAAGCAGGCTGAGTGACGTTTCGTATGGCAGCTGCATGTGAAAAATTCCTGAGTTCCGCAAGGGTCAGGAAATCTTGCAACCATTTGGTTTCGATATTTTTCATTTAATCAAAGGCTGTTTTATCGAAGAGTAAAGGTCAGCAGACCTGGCTCAGAGCGAGCGATTTCCGGATAAGATTACCAAATCCAGCCCTTTTAATCCCATGCCACTTTGTAAAATAAATGCTTTGAATCAGCCAGCCACACCATTTTTGTTTGCCTGGAATGGGAAGGCAGATTCACTCGTCGGTCTGAAGCTGGATGCTTTTGGTCTCTGTCCTGTTGATTTCAGATTGTTGCGCAGCTTATTGCGTAATCGCACAGAATCAAATTTCACATGATTTTTTGAGATGAAACAAAATGCATAAAAACGTAAGATGCATGACATGCTAAGCGTTTGACTCACATGTTTGTGGGTTGGTCGGACAAAGACTGACTAAAACAGATAAAAACTAAAAGAGCCCCGGGGCTGCAGGTTCTGCTCCGCTGGGTTTTCGTTTCAATTTTTCGGGGAGAGGGGCATGCCTGTGGAAATTAAGCCAGCTCACAAAGCGAGTTGTCATTGTGGTGCTGTCGTACTTGAACTGAAGATGCCGAATGGTCTGGAAGATCCGCGTCGTTGTTCCTGCTCAATGTGCCGAAAAAGAGGCGCGATTGCCGCTTCCGTACTGCTGGAAAATCTGACAATTGTCAAAGGGGAAGAGAACCTCTCGCTCTATCAGTTCAATACGATGACGGCGAAACATTACTTTTGTAAAACCTGCGGAATTTATACCCATCATCAGCGTCGCTCCAATCCCCACCAGTTCGCGATCAATGTGGCTTGCCTGGAAGGCGTGAATCCATATGAACTGGAGCCGGTCAAAATTTACGACGGGATTCACCACCCATCGGACCAAGAGTATGGGAACTGACGTGGTCCTATCAGCAGCACAACTTCATGATTTTGAACGTCAGTTTCTGGCTTTCATTCAACGCGAAATGAAGCAGGATCTTGCCCATGACATGAATCATGTCAGCAGAGTTGTGCGTACCGCAAAAAGCCTGTGCCGGAAAGAACAGGCAATCGCAGAAGTTGTTGTGCCTGCTGCTTATCTGCATGACTGTTTTTCCTACGGGAAAGAACACCCGGAACGCCGAGAAAGTTCCAGTATTGCAGCGGGGGAAGCGGTTTATTTTCTGGAAGAAATCAGCTATCCGGTTCAGTACCTGAACGCCATTCACCACGCCATTGTTGCACACAGTTTCAGCGCCAATGTTCAGGCGCAAACACTGGAAGCTCAGATTGTGCAGGATGCCGATCGTTTGGATGCGCTCGGTGCAATTGGGATTGCACGCTGTGTTCAGGTCAGTTCCAGCTTAGGTCGTGCACTGTATGAGGCGGCAGACCCGTTTTGCGGTGCGCGGGAACCTGATGATGACATTTATACCATCGACCATTTCTACCGCAAGCTTTACAGGTTGTCTGAGCAGATGAATACACCTTCAGGCCGGGAAGAAGCCACACGGCGAACACAATATATGCGGGATTTTTTGCAGCAGCTACAGGGCGAAATTGATGGCGAATTCGTTGTGCCGTCTGGCGAACACAAGTGAGGACAGTTGATGGAATTAAGGTTTAGGGAAGCCAGATCTGAAGATTTAGAACATCTGATCGGGATGCTGGCGGATGACATACTGGGCAGCCAGCGCGAAGACACTTCAGTACCACTGAACCCGGCGTATCTCTCTGCGTTTCAGGCGATTGAGTCGGATGCGAATAACAGTCTGGTTCTTGCCGAAAATGAAGGGCAGGTGATGGGCATGTTACAGCTGACCTATATTCCTTCACTGACCTTGACGGGCAGCTGGCGTTGTCTGGTTGAGGGTGTGCGCATCCACTCGGCTTATCGCGGATTGGGATGTGGCGAAAAACTGTTTGAATACGCGATTGAAAGCGCGAAGCGCAAAGGATGCGCCATGATACAGCTCACCAGCGATAAATTACGGCCGGATGCAATCCGGTTTTATGAAAAACTGGGGTTTACGGCCAGTCATCAGGGAATGAAGATGAAACTGTAAATTCCCCGTCCGGATGAATCAGGAAAATACCTGAACGGAGCCAAAGGGAGACACATGAATAACATATTGCTCAATGAAGTCAGAAGCGCAGAAGAAAAATTAAAGCAAGCCATGCTTACCTCAGACACCGATGTCTTGACTGACTTACTCGCGGAAGATCTGATTTTTACCAATCATTTGGGACAGCGTTTAACCCGGGATGATGATCTGTCCGTGCATGCATCGGGCCAGCTGAATATTCAGTCAATTGAAGTGTCTGACGAGATGTTTTATCAGGTCGGTACTTTTACGATTGTGAATGTCAGAACCGATATTACCGGCACCTATGATGGTGAAGCGGCGAATGGACGCTTCAGGTTCACTCGGATCTGGCTGAAGAAAAACGGCAAGTTACAGGTCAAAGCAGCCCATTCCAGTCTGATTGTTTAACGGGAGTTCAAATGCGTCAGTTCTTGAGTTTCACCTTGTTGGGCATGCTCACTTTGTCTTCTGCCTTTTCCGGCCCGGCTGCCGGTGAAACGTTGCAGAGAGCTGACGGTTCGCCCATTACTTATTATCTGAAACAGACTGAGGGGGACAAGCTGCTGGTGCTTGTTCAGGGCTCAGACTGCAACAGCGTGTATCACAACGACAGGATCAATCGTCAGTTCAGTCAGGTCATTGATGATGCAGATATTCTTACGGTAGAAAAGTACGGCATTGATCAGCGGCTGGTCTGGCGCACGGACGCTGAGCGGGATGATTGTCCCGAACTTTATCTGAAACATGATTCCCCGCAGCAACGCGCAAGTGATTATCGTCAGGTGATCAAGCAGTTGACCCAAAGCAAGCCATACCGGCAAGTGATTGTGCTTGGCGGCAGTGAAGGCGCGCTGGTTGCTCATCTGCTGGGGACTGACAGTGAGCAGGTTGATGCGGTGGTGTCACTCAATGGCGGAGGGCGTTATTTCATTGATGATGTTCTCTATAACATGCGCTCTCAGATGCCGCCGGAAGCTTATCAGGAAGCGGAAGCCGGATTTCGGCAGTTTGCCCAGTCTGTGGTGCAGAATGAAGCTATGGATATCACCGTGAGCGGCCATGGTTTTCCGTGGTGGAAACAGATGCTGACCATCGATCAGCAATCTGTTCTGGCGAAAGTGACTGTGCCTTTGCTGCTGATTCAGGCCGGGCAGGATACCAATGTTGATCCTGCTTCTTTTACGGTCATGGTAAAGGCTTTGAAAGAGGTCCGTCCAAACCTTCAGCCGCGGATTTATGCCAGTCTGGATCACCGGTTGCAGGATCAGCATGGGCAGAGCCATACCGGGCAGGTGGTTCAGGACATCAGACTCTGGCTGGCGACCTTACGTCAATAAAACAATGTTGATGGTTTAGACATGGAAATCGTGAAGTATTCAGCCGAGCATAAAGATGATTGTGTTCTGGCATTCAAGAGTAACCTGGACCAGTTTTTTGCCGCATCGGAACTGGATGAATTTATGGCGTTTCTGGATACCCAGGCACTGAATTCACCTTATTTTGTGTTGATGAAGGAAGGGCAGGTGATTGGCTGCGGCGGTGTCAGTGTTTATCAGGACATCAGTTATTTATGCTGGGGGCTGGTGCACCGAGCTCACCATCATTGCGGTCTGGGCGCTTTACTGACCGAATACCGGTTAGACTGGATCCGGTCTGAAAACTTATCCGACAGCGTCAAAATTGAAACTTCACAGCATACACAGGGTTTTTATGCCCGATACGGATTCGTAGTGACAAACGTGGTTCACAATGGTTTCGGAGAAGGCGTGGATCAGGTCACGATGGTGCTGGATTTATCTTCGGTTCACGCTTGAGTCCGGCCACGGAGAACGATTGAACTGATATTTGAAATTCATTTCACGAAAAGGAGATTCATCATGACGCTTCCTGCACAATCCGGCATGCATACACTGCTAAAAGACGCTTATTTCTTTGATAGTCATTCGACCACAATCCCTTATCGTAACCAGTCTGCGCTTGATGTTTATTTTGTGCTCGTCAAAGAGACACCTTCCTGGGTGAATCGATTAATGGCGTTACGCAATTATATTGTTGGCTTCCTGGGATTGAAAAATCTGGGTCACATGGCAGATATCGATGCCGCTAAACCGAATGCAGAGTACCGGGCCGGAGACAAAGTAGGCATTTTTTCAATTTATTCGGTTTCCGACCAGGAGATTATTTTAGAAGACCGGGATAAGCACCTGGATGTCAGAGTCTCTTTTTTTGTTGAGCCTGCTGGTGAAACAGCAACTGTTCATGCCAGTACTGTCGTTCAGGTGAAAAACTGGCTTGGTAAACTGTACATGTTTTTTGTTGCGCCAGTCCATCAAGTGATTGTGCCGACGTCCCTTAAAAAACTGCAACGCGCAGAAAATCAGCTGTAAAGAGAACTTCATGAACGTACATTTATTAGAAACGCCTGAATTCGAGAAGTCCCCTGATTTACCGGCCGTCTTGGATGTGTTGCTGCAACTCCGGCCTCAATACGACCGGACATCGCTGCTGGGTCAAATTCAAACACAGCTGGCACAGGGCTATCAGATCGTTTACGTGAAATCCGGCGTTCAGGTACTGGGTGTGGCGGGCTTTGTTGTCACTGAAAAACTGGCCTGGGGCAAGGCGATTTATGTGGATGATTTGGTCACGGATCAGCATCACCGCAGTCAGGGGGGAGGCGACTGCCTTATTCAATGGCTGAAAGATTATGGTCAGATGCAGGGATGCGGACAATTGCATCTCGACTCTGGCGTTCAGCGATTTGCCGCGCACCGGTTTTATCTGCGTCAGGGCTTTAATATCGCCAGTCATCATTTCTCGATCACCGATCTCGAGGGTGAATGATAGTACAGGTCAGGGGAAAAAGCTCACTGCAAAAAAACGGAAGATGACTCTTCCGTTTTTTGCACAGCCGGATTGAATTACAGCAGTTCGAGCAGTTTTTCTGCTTTACTGACTTCAAATTCTTTCGGTGCTTCAATATTCAGCCGGGTCACCACACCATCGTCGAGCAGCATGGCGTAACGTTGTGAACGAATGCCACCAAATTTCTCGGTGTCCATTTCCAGGCCCAGCGCTTTGGTGAAACTGCCGTCACCGTCGGCCAGCATCATGATTTCAGATGCATTTTGTGCTTCGCCCCAGGCTTGCATCACAAAAGCATCGTTCACAGAAACACAGGCAATCAGATCAACGCCTTTGGCTTTCAACTGGTCGGCATGGACCACATAACCTGGCAGGTGAGACTCAGAACAAGTCGGTGTAAATGCGCCCGGTACGGCAAACAGAATGACTTTTTTGCCGGCGAACAGCTCGGTGATGTCATGATTGACCATGCCGTCTTTGGTCAGTTCACTGAGCGTGGCATTCGGGAGTTTCTGGCCTTGCTGGATCATGTTTGATTTCCTTTCTTCATCATCAATGAGATTCAATTCAGTCTAGTCTGATTTCACCGTAAGAAACACAGAAAAAAGATAGGGTTATCCATTTTTAACCTGATGAAACCCGCTTGATATGCACTGGCGCTCTATTATACTGATGCCTTCCCATATCCTTTTGCGGGACACTTCGACATTTCATGGAAAGAATATGTTAGCCACCCCAAGAACCCGATTAGAAATCTTACCGGCCGATGATGCAGGATTGTTGCTGGCTTATTACCGGGACAATCAGGTCCATTTAGCGCCCTGGGAACCGCTTCGGGACGAAAATTACCTGACCTTACCGAACTGGCAGACGCAGTTGTCGAATGCGCAAGCGGCCTTTGACGCGGGCAGCGAATACCGTTTTGTTGCGCTAAATCCAGCACGAACCGAAGTCGTGGGTGTTTGCAATTTTACCGGGGTGGCAAGAGGGCCGTTTCAGGCGTGCTATCTGGGTTATTCGATTGCGAAAAAGTATGAAGGGCAGGGATTCATGCAGGAAATTCTGGAAGCTGCCATGCGATATATGTTCAATGACGTGGGGCTGAACCGGATTATGGCTAATTACATGCCTGCCAATGAACGCAGTGCAAATGTTTTAGAAAAACTGGGATTTGAAAAAGAAGGTTACGCCAGACGATATCTGAAAATTGCCGGGCAATGGGAAGATCATGTCCTGACAGCCAGAGTCAGAGCATATCAGTAAATACTTGCTTTCATCTGAAAACAGACAGAATGAGTGGTTCTTTCAAGGAGGAGAACATGCAGGATTATGAAATCAGTACCGACCAATCCCGACTGGACTTTAGGGTTATACACGGTTTTCTGGCCAACAGCTATTGGGCAAAAAATATTCCGGAAACCGTGATGAAAAAAGCCATCGAACATTCCCTCTGTTTCGGGATTTATCAGGCCACTGGGGAACAGGTCGGTTTTGCCCGGATGATCACGGATAAAGCAACTTTTGCTTACTTAGCGGATGTGTTTATTAGTGATGCACACCGGGGCAAGGGGCTGAGCAAAAAGCTCATGGATGACATCGTTCGTCATCCGGATTTACAGGGGCTCAGACGGATGGTGCTAGCAACCCGCGACGCGCACGGTCTTTATGCGCAGTACGGATTCCGGCCAATTCAGCATCCGGAAAGTTTTATGGAAATCTGGCAGCCTGATGTGTATCAGGCGGTGCAGGCAGAGTAACGGACATGGCTTCAGATATAGCAGTACGCAGGCAAAGCATGTCTGGGCGTGATGATTTCAATGAGAGGAAATGATGTTGAAAAAGGTTATTTCGGTCTGTTTGCTGGCGCTGATGATGACTTCATGTGCTTCTCAACCGCCAGAGGTACTCACCAATGAAAATCTGATTCTGAAATTGCCTTTTCCCGGGGAGAATTGGCCGACACATCCCAGTGGCCGGAGTGGCCCGTCTGAAACTGTCTGGAGAAAAGGGAAAAATGAGCAAAAAGAATCCATCCGTGTCGCGATTTCCCTTAGCAGAGTGACTTACCCGCATGCCGTGAGATCTGTGACTGATAGCTATTTGAAACAACATTGCGAAAAATTCACAAGTGTGATTAATGATGACCAAAAAGAGAATGGATATTATTCATTAACCTGGTCAGTCACTTGCGAAAGAAAAAATTTTTATTCTTATAGCATCCATAAAGTGACGACAGGGAATGATTCGACGTATATGACTGAGAAAACGTGGTACGGCGAGCCAACTGAAGAAGATTTGAAAGTATGGCATGAGTTTATGGCTTCTGTGTTTGTTTGCGATACGAGAAAAACAGAACATCCATGTCCGGAAGGTTATGTAAGAGTAAATCAATAAGCATCGTGATATCTTGTGCTGATTTGTTTGCGCAGTCCGCGTATTTAGATAGCAAAGACCCGCAAGGTGGTATTCTACGGCTCAATCACAAAGTCAGGTGTGTCCGGAATCCACGATTCGAAGTCAGCGCCTTCGTTCTACAGAAAAATCAGGTGGCCTGGTTGCAGCCTGATTTTTTATCCTTTCCTCAACTGCACACCTCACATGCATCCTGGTATCTATTCGTAATATTGAATGGGATGCATATTTTTTATTGTTGTAATTCAAAAGGTCGCTTTATTTGTTCGTTGGAAAATCCCATTTTCCTTTGAATCATTCCTTCAATGCTTGAGAGGAATGCCAGCGTTTAATTTCAGGAGAAACAGCGGATGGATTGGTTTCGACGCAGTGTTGTAATGCTTTTAATTGTCTCCCTGACAGGATGCAGTGGCCCACTCAGAACAGCGCTTTGGAAAGAACCTTATTACGATGAAACTATCTCAGGGTTTTATCTGAATCCGAAAGAAGGTGTTCTGCTGATTTCAGGGGAAAAATACAGCTATATCATTCAATGCGAAAGCTTACTTTGTGATTATGCGCAAGCGAGCCGTCAGTTGGAAATGAAGACCTCATTTTGGGATTTAACGCTCAATCCGGAAGGTAGGGTTCAAGGTCGGGTCATTTTTGCACCTGATATCGATCTCTCCCGACCCATAGATCCTGTTTTGGAAAAAAAATACATGGATATGGGCCTGCTTTGGAAGAATAAGGGCAATTTACTGAAGGACAGTAAAGATTTTTTGTTTACAGCAAAACGATATGAAGTGGAAGGGCAATTGCCTTTTCAAGTGTTGGAAAATCCGCTGAATATAAAAATCAAGACATTTGACACCAATTTAGAAAAAGTCGGTAAGATGGTTGTGACTCCTGCTGCGATTGTTTTAGATGGCGTCTATTTCGTCTCACTGACTTCTTTGTTCCTTGTCTTAATTGCGACTGGAAGTAACTTTAGTGTGCTTTAAGACCTTATTTTTCTGGGTATCAATCGCGAAGTGCGTTTTACATTATTTCTACTCACCCAGCCATGCGTGAGCATGACAGGGTGAATTTAAGTTCGAGTGAATGTATCACTTTAAGTCAGTTGACTGAGGAAAATCACCATGACATTAAAAAAGATTCCCAATGATCATCGCGATGCCGTGGAAGTCTGTCTTACTTATGTGGCTGAAAATGTCACCTCGTTTGATGATATCCTCACGTATCGACAGCAACTTCAGGAAACATATAAAGATCACACCATCTTGATTACCCTGGATGACTACCATCAAGCGCGCTACACATCTTTGCATCGGACAATTTTATCTGATTTAGATGATTATGAAGCGCTGGCGGAGCCGTTTGGTGTCCAGTCCGATGAAGATTATGAAAATCTGTCCATTGATTTGAAATTTAAAATTCGGGAATTTAACTTCAAGAAAGCGTTTGTTCCAGAACACGTTGAATTTGAATCGTACAGGTTGGAATATGAACAATATGATTTATTCAAGCAAGCGAATCTCAATCCAATTGAGGTTTTAGATAAAGATATTTACTTTATTGTTGTGCCGGTTGATCACAGTCCTTTGGCTTTAACAGCTTTGCCAAACGGGTATTTTGGCTGTGATATGGAGCCGAATGACATTTATGAAATGTCTGAGTATTTGCGTAAGACCTATGGCTTCGAGTTTTACGGGATTGGCGCATCGTGGCTCTGTTATCAAAAAACTAAGCTGTTGAGTCACACCGAAGTAAATCATTTCATTGATCATTTCTTCACCATCACAAGCATGGAAGACGATGCAATTGAATACACGGAAGATCCCGATATCAGACAAGAGCTGCAAGATATCATTGAGAGCCGTGATTACTTGTTTCTGATTTACACAGAATAAAGGCTGGGATTGATTCCACAGTCATGACTTCAACATCAAGGGAGGCAATCGCCTCCCTTGTTTTTTACATCCCTTTTTTACTGCTGCCAGGATTTCAGCAGTTCTGCATACTGAATGGTGACGCCTTTGGGCTTCTCATTTGCCAGTTTAGCTTTGGGTGCGCCGGGTTGTGAGAGCCAGTATTCCGCATCTCTCGGCTTGTTGAGTTTCGGACCGCACTCACCCTGGACATTGGCCCGCTCCAGCCGTTGCAGGACGCGATCCTGCGCTTTTGCCAGACCGTCCAGCGCCTGCTGTGGCGTTTTCTCTCCGTTGGCGGCTTCTGCAATATACTGCCACCAGAGTTGCGCCAGTTTCGGATAATCCGGGACGTTGGTGCCGGTGGGGGTCCACTGAACCCGGGCCGGGCTGCGGTAGAATTCGACCAGCCCCCCCAGCTTCGGTGCTGCCTGCGTCATGATGTCGGTGTTGATATCCGATTCA
Source organism: Photobacterium sp. 53610 (assembly GCF_036409375.1). Lineage (NCBI taxonomy): Bacteria > Pseudomonadati > Pseudomonadota > Gammaproteobacteria > Vibrionales > Vibrionaceae > Photobacterium > Photobacterium sp. 53610. Next base: position 100,175 of record NZ_JAXOFS010000005.1, read on the forward strand.
CGAATCGGCGTCAGGCCGACCAGGGTTTTCTTCAGCGACACAGTTTTCGACACCGTGAACTGCGCATACAGCCAGGCGGCTTTTCGGCGCATGGGATCGGTGGATTTCATCAGTGTCCAGGAACCGGCATCCTGATAGCCCAGTTTCATGCCTTCTTCCCAGTACGGGCCTTTGGGAGACGGTGCCATCCGCCATTTTGGCGTACCGTCCGGGTTTACCACGGGCAGCCCCGGTTTGGTCATATCGGCAGTGAAAGCGGTATACCAGAAAATTTGCTGAGCGATATTCCCCTGCGCCGGGACCGGACCTGCTTCAGAGAAGGTCATGCCCTGTGCCTCCGGTGGCGCGTACTTACGCAGCCAGTCGACGTATTTGGTGGTCGCGTAAACGGCTGCCGGACCGTTGGTGGCTCCGCCCCGTTCAACGCTGGAACCGACCGGACGACAGCCATCGACGCGAATGCCCCATTCATCGACAGGTTTGCCGTTTGGCAGTCCTTTATCACCGGCACCAGCCATTGAGAACCAGGCATCGGTAAATCGCCAGCCTAATGACGGATCTTTCTTACCGTAATCCATATGGCCGTATACGCGCTGGCCGTCGATTGTTTTCACATGATCCGTAAAGAATTCCGCGATGTCTTCGTAGGCGGACCAGTTGACCGGTACACCCAGCTCATAACCGTAAAGGTCTTGAAACTGTTTCTGCAAATCTTTGCGTTCAAACCAGTCGGCCCGGAACCAGTACAGGTTTGCAAATTGCTGGTCGGGCAGCTGGTAAACTTTGCCGTCCGGGCCTGTGGTGAAACTCAGGCCGATGAAGTCTTTCAGATCCAGGGTCGGCAGGGTGACGTCTTTCCCTTCACCGGTGATGTAATCGCTGATGGGGATGACCTTACCGTAGCGGAAGTGGGTCCCGATCAGATCGGAATCGTTGATGTAGGCATCATAAATACTGCGGTTGGACTGCATCTCGGTTTGCAGTTTTTCCACCACATCCCCTTCCTGGATCAGGTCATGGGTGACTTTGATGCCGGTGATTTCCTCGAAGGCTTTGGTCAGCACTTTCGACTCATATTCGTGGGTGGTGATGGTTTCCGAGACGACTTTGATTGCCATGCCCCGAAATGGTTTGGCCGCTTCGGTAAACCAGGCCAGCTCTTTCATTTGCTCGTCCTGACTGAGCGACGATTGCGCAAATTCATCGTTGACCCATTTCTTTGCTGCATCGCTGTACTGGTCTGCCCAGGCTGCCGGGGACAGCAGCAGGGTCACGATCAGTCCAAGCGTGGTGGGTTTCGGTACAGGGTGTTTCCGGTTCATGATTGAACTCCTTTGTTTTGTCTTAACCCCAACGAAGCACAATCGCGAGCCACAGCACGGATAGCGTAAACGGTATCCAGATAGACAGGTCGGTTATGCCAATGAAGAGCAGGTGGATATAGGCACTGCTGAGCAGGCCGATGAACAGGCGATCGCCCCGGGTGGTGCTGATCGGCAGAAAGCCTTTCCGTTCGGTACAGGGCCGGAGGATCTCGAAGAGGGTCATCGTCAGCAAAATGCCGGCGATAGAAATAAAAAACAGTGCACTGGGCAGTGTCCAGGCCATCCACTTCATGGTTCTCTCCTTCTTGACGTCTGTTATACCCGGCCCAGAGCAAAGCCTTTGGCGACATGGTTTCGCACAAACCAGATCACCAGCAGTCCGGGAAGAATGGTCAGTACTCCGGCCGCCGCCAGCACGCCCCAGTCTATGCCGGATGCACTGACGGTCCGGGTCATGGTGGCGACAATGGGCTTGGCGTTCACTGAGGTCAGTGTCCGGGCCAGCAACAGCTCGACCCAGCTGAACATGAAACAGAAAAAGGCAGTCACGCCAATGCCGGAACGGATCATCGGCAGAAAGATCCGGACAAAAAAGCGTGGAAAGCTGTAGCCGTCGATGTAGGCGGTTTCATCAATTTCTTTGGGCACGCCGGACATGAAGCCTTCCAGAATCCATACCGCCAGCGGAACGTTGAACAGGCAGTGTGCGAGTGCGACGGCGATATGGGTGTCAAACAGGCCGACAGAAGAATAGAGCTGGAAAAAAGGCAGCAGGAATACTGCCGGCGGAGACATCCGGTTGGTGAGCAGCCAGAAGAACATGTGTTTGTCGCCAATGAAACGGTAGCGCGAAAAAGCATAAGCGGCTGGCAGCGCGACCAGCAAGGAAATCACCGTATTCATCGAGACGTAAGTCAGCGAGTTAAGATAGCCGCTGTACCAGGACGGATCGGTGAAGATCACGGCATAATTCGCAAAGGTAAAATCCTGCGGCCAGAATGACAGCCCGCCGAGGATTTCCTCATTGGTCTTGAACGACATCATGAGCAGCCAGTAAATCGGCAGCAACAGAAAAAGGATATAGAGCAGCAATCCGACAGTTTTCCGGGTTTGCATCTTATTTCTCCCTATTCAACTTAGTTCTCCTGATCCATCTTATTTATCCTTATCTATCAGGGTCATGGAGGTATAGAACAGCCAGCACACCAGCAGGATGATCAGGAAATAAATGATGGAGAACGCTGCGGCCGGACCAATATCGAACTGACCGACCGCCATTTTGGTCAGCGCCTGAGAGAGGAACGTGGTTGCGTTACCGGGGCCGCCCCCGGTCAGCACAAAGGGCTCGGTATAGATCATGAAGCTGTCCATAAAGCGCAGCAGCACGCCGATCAGCAGGACGTTTTTCAGCTTTGGTAACTGGATATAGCGAAAAACGGCCCAGTTGGAGGCCCGGTCAATTTTGGCGGCCTGATAATAAACGTCGGGAATGGCGCGTAAGCCGGAATAACAGAGCAGGGCAACCAGAGAGGTCCAGTGCCAGACATCCATCACCAGCACCGTGACCCAGGCATCGACCGGATTCGAGGCGTAGTTGTAATCCACGCCCAGCGTATTGAGGAACCAGCCCAGCAGCCCGATATCTGCCCGGCCAAAAATTTGCCAGATTGTTCCCACCACATTCCAGGGAATCAGCAATGGTATGGCGAGCACGATGAGCACCAGCGAGGCTCTCATGCCGCGGCTGGGCATGGTCAGGGCCACCAGAATCCCCAGCGGAATTTCAATCAGCAGGACACAGGTGGAATAGATGAACTGGCGCAGCAGGGAATCATGCAGCCGGGAATCATTGAGGATTTCTTTGTACCATTCGGTGCCGACGAAATAAGCGGTGTTCTGATCGAAAATATCCTGAATGGAGTAGTTCACCACCGTCATCAGGGGCACGATGGCGGAAAAGGCCACCAGCAGAAAGACCGGGACAACCAGCCACCACGCTTTGTTGTTTTCAGTTTTATGCTGCATCGTCGCCTCCGGCATTGTTATTGCCACGACTCTCTCCCACCAGATATTCATCAGCGTAGAGTTTCAGCCACTGGCCGGGAAAACTGACCCAGGCCTCACGGTCCGGCACCGGCGTTCCTTCTGCCAGACGGATTTTGAGCGGGGTCTCTGCCAGCAGTACAGTGACGATTTTATAGGTGCCGAGATCTTCGGTATGGGTCACGGTCACGGGAAAACTGTCTTCGCGTTGTGTGTCCCAAAGTTGCACAAACTCAGGACGAATCCCCAACTGAAGCTGAGTCGACTGCGTCTGATTCAGCGCCGCCTGCTGGCTGGCCGAAACGGGGATCTTCAGCCCTTTGAAATTGAGATGTTCGCGAGAAGGGTCCCGCTCAACCGCCAGCAGGTTCATGCCGGGACTGCCAATGAAATAGCCTACAAAGGTATGGTTCGGACGCTCGAACAGCTCTCGCGGTGTGCCGAACTGGACAATATTGCCGTCGTACATTACGGCGATTTTGTCTGCAAAGGTGGCGGCTTCCAGCTGATCATGGGTGACGTAAACCATGGTGAGATTGAACTGCTCATGAATTTGTTTGAGCTTTCGGCGTAGCTTCCATTTCAGCTGCGGGTCGATGACCGTCAGGGGTTCATCAAACAAAATGGCGGAGACATCATCCCGGACCAGCCCGCGGCCCATGGACACCTTTTGTTTCTCATCGGCATTGAGGTTGCGTGCCTTCTTATTCAGCACAGGTGTCAGCTCAAGAATCTCGGCAATTTCTTTCACTTTGCTGCGGATTTTGGCTTCCGGTGTTTTCATGTTACGCAGCGGAAAGGCGAGGTTGTCGAATACCGTCATGGTGTCGTAGATCACCGGAAACTGGAATACCTGGGCGATGTTACGCTCCTGCGGGGCCAGTTCGTTGACGACTTCGCCATTGAATTTCACCTCGCCTTCAGAAGGGGTCAGCAGGCCGGAAATAATGTTCAGCATGGTACTTTTGCCGCAACCGGACGGGCCGAGCAGCGCATACGCGCCCCCGTCTTCCCAGACATGATCCATCCGCCGGATCGCGTAGTCACTGTCGCGGGTGGGATGGGGGGTATAGCTGTGTGCCAGCGACTCAAGACGGATTTCAGCCATCAGCGGATCTCCCAGCCGGAGCGGGCAGCCTGAATCAGCTGCTTGTCCTGTGAAAATACATAGAGTTTGTGGGTGGGGACATAGACATTGATCCGGGTATCCACAGCGTATTCATGAACGCCCGGTAAGTGCAGCACCAGGGTCAGTTCACGGTTGGAAACGTGCAGAAAGGTTTCGCTGCCACTGATTTCTGCCAGCTCAACATCCACGGCCAGTTCCAGATCATCATCGCGGTTCGGCACCAGCGTCAGGTGGTTGGGGCGAATGCCGAATACATAGTCTCCCGGGGGCAGATCGCCCAGATCGTCATTCAGCGCAAAATGGATATGATCCGAGAATGACACCGTGTGCTGGCTGACTTTGCCTGCTATCAGGTTAATCGGCGGCTCGCCAAACAGCTCAGCGCAGGCCACGGTGGCCGGGTTGTGATAGACCACCGGGGTCTGACCGGACTGGATAATCTCCCCCTCATGCATCAGCACCACATTGCCTCCCAGCGCCAGCGCTTCATTCGGTTCTGTGGTGGCGTAGACGGCAATGGTGTTGCGGGCCGCAAACAGTGCGCGCATTTCCTGCCGTAATTCTTCCCGCAGCTTGTAATCAAGGTTCACTAAAGGTTCGTCGAACAGAATGATATCTGCATTTTTGACCAGTGCCCGGGCCATGGCGGTGCGCTGCTGCTGTCCGCCGGAAAGTTCAAGCGGGTAGCGTTTCAGATATTCTTCAATGTGCAGCATCCGGGCTGTCTGCATGACCCGTTCATCGATTTGTGCCTTGGGTAATTTTTCCAGTTTCAGGGGGGAGGCGATGTTGTCGTAGACCGTCATATTTGGGTAGTTGATGAATTGCTGATACACCATCGAGATATTGCGTTCCCGCACGGGAATACCAGTCACATCCTGACCGTTGAAGTAAATCTTCCCCTGACTGGGTCGGTCCAGCCCGGCCATCAGACGCATCAGGCTGGTTTTGCCCGCCAGCGTTCTGCCCAGCAGCACATTGAAAGAACCCGGTTCCAGCTCCAGGCTGGCATTTTTGATCCAGTACTCGCCATCGACTTTCCGGGAAATGTTCTCCAGTTTCAGCGACATCTTGCTGCGGGCTCCGTAATTCATCCTGCACAGCATCAGGCGAAAAATGTGCCACAATTATTTAACAATTGAACAGGGCGTTATCTGCCTGATTTTTCATGAACTTCATTTTTCCCTGAATGATGCGGGCCAGACAGACCCGGTTTAGCAGTGTTGATTGTGAACGGTCTGTGAACAATGTTGAGCGTTCAGTCAGCAGGGGACAGGGATGAAAGCCAGTGACAGGTTGCGACATGACGATAGAAAAGCAGCGCAATGAACATCTGGTGGCCGAATCCTGGCAACGTTGCCGGGGTTACGGGCTCACCAGCCAGGATACGCCTGCGGTTGTCCTGCCGGATGAATCGCAGTGGCAGCAGAAACTGGCGCAGGCCGATGTCATGTTGTCAGTCACGCGGGATAAAGTTCTGCCGGGCTATCACAGCATGCTGGCGAACGCGAACAGTCTGGTTTTGCTGACCGATCAGGACGGTTTCCTGCTGGCGCGTTGGGGGCATCCGTCTTTTATACAGCACATGCCGGGTGCGCTGCTTGAACCGGGGAGCTGCTGGCAGGAGCGTGCAATCGGCACCACAGCCATTGGGCTTGCGCTGCAAACCCGGGAGATTATGGATATCCGCCGTGATGAACACTTTCTGGTGCAGAATCGTCTGATGAGCGGTTCAGCTGCGCCCGTATTCGACCCGCACCGCCAACTGGTGGGCATACTCAGTATCGCCAGCGATGCCTACCTGCCGACCACGCAGATCCACGGCATGGTCAAAGTGATGTCACAGGCGATTGAAAATCATCTGATGGGGGCTGCGTATGGGCAGCATTTCTGGCAATGCGTTCTGAATACCAGCCCGGATAACCTCGACAGCCAGTGGGCCGGACTGCTGGTGTTTGATCATCAGGGGCAAATTGTGGCGGCCAACCGCCGCGCAGATTTGCTGCTGGGGCAGCCACTGGCCGGGATCACCATGGACATGGTGGCGGGTCTGCCATTGTCTGAGATGAAAACGGCTGATCCGGCCCGCGTGCTGCCCCTGAACGGTCTGGTGTCGATTCCATTATTTGCCCGGATCAAATCACCTGCCCAGCCTTGCGCCGAATCTGTTGCCGATCCCGATGCAGTTTTAAAAGATAAGTCGGGACAGCAGCCAGGTGAACGCTTACTGACCGAACTGGATACCGGCGACAAGCAAATGGCGAAAGCCGTGAGCCTGGCGCAGAAAGTCGCCGACAGCGATATTCCTTTACTGATTCTGGGGGAAACCGGGGTGGGGAAAGAGGTGTTTGTCCGCGCCCTGCATGCATCGTCTTCGCGAGCGGCTGCCGACATGGTGGCTGTGAACTGTGCGGCGATTCCATCCGAGCTGGTGGAGTCAGAACTGTTTGGTTATGTGAAGGGCGCATTTACCGGCGCAAATCAGAAAGGCAACCCCGGCCTGATCCGCCGTGCCGATCGCGGGACCCTTTTTCTGGACGAGATTGGTGATATGCCGCTGCCGACTCAGGCAAGGCTGTTGCGGGTGCTTCAGGAAAAGTGCGTGACCCCGCTGGGGAGCAGTGAAAGTTATCCGGTCGATTTCCGGCTGGTCTGTGCCACGCATCAGTCGCTGCGCGATGCCATCAAACTGAGGGAATTCAGGGACGATCTTTATTACCGTATTAATGGCCTGACGGTGACGCTGCCGGCACTCCGGGAGCGTCAGGATATGGCGTCCGTCGTGCAAAGTGTGCTGGTTGAGCTGACCTCCGGCGGTGCGCAGGTTTCTGTCAGTGATGAGGTGATGCAGTTGTTCGCGTCCCACCTGTGGCCGGGCAATATCCGCCAGCTTCATAATGTGCTGCGTGTGGCTATCGCGCTCGCCGGTGACAAAATGATCGAAACCTCGCACTTACCTGATGACTTCTTCTGGGATCTGAAAGGCATCGTCCGGGAACAGGACGACATTGAACCCGAATTACTGGAAGAAGACTGGCAGACGGCTTTGCCGAAAGTTTACCGGGCACTGGGCCGGAACGTCAGCAAAACCGCGGAGGCCATGGGTGTGAGCAGGAATACTGTGTACAAGCGCCTGAAACAGCTGGGTTTGTGGCATGACGGGTGAGGAATGTGTGACAATCAGGCCAATGATGAACCAGAACGGGTGAAGCACAGTGTACATCGGCGAAGTTTCAAAACAGACCGGGTTGTCGGTCAAAGCGATTCGGCTCTATGAAGACATGGGATTGATTCGTACCCCGTCAAGACTGGGTCGCTACCGGGTGTATACACAAGCTGATGTCGAGGTATTGCAGCTGATCTCAGAAGCAAAGCAACTGGGCGTGACGCTGAATCGCCTGAAAGGCGTGATTCACTATCATCAGGGCGAAATCGACTGGGGACGGATTCACTGTTTTTTACAGGATGTCAGGGAGCGCTTACTTGCGGAACAGGCGTTACTGGCCCGGAAGATTCAGCAGGTGGAGCAATGCATCCAATCGATTGATACCTGTCCTCGAACGTCTCCGCAGAACGCTTGACTCTGCCCTATAGGGCAGACGGTAGACTCATGATTGAATCTTGAAGAATGAGAGGTAATCATGTCGAAAAACATCCTGTTACTGAACGCCAATCCAAAAGCGGAGAGTCTGTCCCGTTTGCTTGCCGACCAATATCAGATTGAAGCCCGGGAACACTTTGACGTCCGGCGTTTTGATTTGCCGGAGATGGATTTCCAGCCCAGCCTGGACAGCGGCTACGATGCCATTCAGCCGCTTGAACCCTGCCTGCAAGACTTCCAGGAGCAACTGAAACGGGCTGATCATATCGTGATTATCTCACCGGTCTGGTGGGGCGGATTGCCCGCAAAATTCAAAGGGCTGATCGACCGGGCCATTCTGCCGGGATCTGCATTTCGGTTTGAAGCCGATCACCCGGCGCCGGTTCAGTTGCTACGGGGGAAAACGGCACGGATCATTCTGACGATGGATGCACCGCCGGAGATGCTCCGGGAGCAGGCCCAGCCAGTCCTTACACAGCTCGATCGCTTTACGCTGCAGTTTTGCGGCGTGACTCCTGCCGAAACCACGCTGTTCGGCTCGGTGATTTTCTCCACTGAAGCCGAGCGCGCAGGTTGGGTCAGCACAGTGAAAACTCTGGGTGCCGGGGGAATTTAAAGGCTTATCTATTCACGGTTCATTTTAGTCGTCAGGCTGGCAGTCATCTGCCAGCCTGTTTATGGCTTGCTGTCTGCTTCAGCCGTCCGTTCAGTGAGCCATTGCCGGTAAAAATCAACAAAAGCTCTGACTTTTGCCGGAATAAAAGCGCCAGGCGGAAACACCGCGTAGATGCCGCCACGGGGCAATTGCCAGTCGGAAAACAGCGGCACCAGATCTGGCTCATCTTCGCCTAAATGCATGGCGATGACGGATAATCCGGCGTTACTTTTGATCAGGCTTCGCATGGCACTGGTGTTGTCGACCCGGAAACTGCTCTGCATCTGAACCTGAACTCGTTCACCGGCTTTTTCAAAGGTCCAGGTCAGTGCGCTCGGCAGCGGAGAGAACTCAATCCACTGGTGATGTTTCAGCTCGCTGGGATGCTTCGGAGCGCCCATTTCCTTTAAATAACCGGCTGAGGCCATGACCCGCTGTTCGAACTCCCCCAGTTTCTGGGCACGCAGACTGGAGTCTTTCAGCCAGCCCATCCGGATCGCCAGATCAATGCCTTCCCGCACCATATCCGATACCTTATCGCCGCTTCGAAGCTCAACCGTGAGTCCCGGATGGCGTTTTCCGAATGCAGCAGCCGCAGGGGCGAGCATCAGCGCCATGTGATCAACCGGCGCAGTAATCCGCAGTGTGCCGGATAAGGCCTGTGCGCTGGTACCGGCTTCGCTGAGTGTCTCGCCCAGCTTTGCCAGCAGTGGCTGACAGGCCAGATAAAGCTGATGACCGGCATCGGTCAGGGTGACTTGCCGGGTCGTGCGGTTGAACAGCACCGCACCGAGATGATTTTCCAGCGCTTTGATATTCAGACTGATTTTGGTTTTGGTGCACCCCAGCTTATCGGCTGCTGCTGTGAAGGAACCAGCTTCCACGGTGGCAATGAAGAGTGGCAGAGTATTCAGATCGAGTTCGTTGTTCATGGCTTCACTGTTATGGATTCAATAACAGTGAATTATCGAATGGACTATTTTTCAAATCAATAATTGATCGCACAATGTGTTCATCAGCTAGACACAGTATCTATGAATAAGAAATAAATGAGGACAACACGATGAATATTGCGATTATTGGTGCCAGCGGTTTTATTGGTTCAGCACTGCGTGAAGAAGCGCTGAGCCGTGGCCATCAGGTGACGGCTCTGGTGAGTCGTCCGGAGCGACTGGCAACGCAGCCAGGTCTGACCGTCATGAAAGCCGACGTGCAGGATACTGATGCACTGACAGCACAACTGAAAGGGTTTGATGCCGTGCTGAGCGCATTCTCAGGCCATGCGCAGGCCGATGTGGGTGGTTACTTTGCAAAAGGTTTCGACAGCATTCTGGCAGCAGCGGCTTCAGCGGATGTGAAGCGTCTGATGGTCGTCGGCGGTGCCGGTTCTCTGGAAGTCGCACCGGGCGTGCTGCTGATTGATACGCCTGCGTTTCCGGATGAATATAAAGCGACTGCGGAAGGGGCACGATATGCACTGAACCAGCTGCGTGCTCAGCAGAACGTCAACTGGACGATGCTATCTCCGGCAGCCATGATTGCCCCGGGCGAGCGGACCGGTCAGTACCAGCTGGGTACCGATCAGTTGCTGGCTGATGCCAGTGGCAACAGCCAGATCTCTGTTGAAGATTACGCGAAAGCGATGATTGATGAGCTGGAATCTCCGGCGCACCTGAACCGCCGCTTTACTCTGGCTTACGCCTGATTCTGAAACTCACTGCCTTTGAGTTTAAAAACGCAGCTTCGGCTGCGTTTTTTGTCATTTCTCCTTCGTGATCAATCATTTCTGCCTATATTTCATTTACGTTTGGTGAAAAGCCATTGAATTCAACCAATGATTCATTCAGTCATGGAGGGGGTATGGCGCAACAACAGGACAGAATCGGGTTCGCTTTGCTGGCGGGCGGCATATTACTGGGACTGGTTTTTCTGGGTATTTTGCTCGGTCAGGCAGCGATGAATTACAAGCAGCTTGAGCGCAGTGTGACCGTCAAAGGGCTTTCGGAGAGGGAATATCCGGCAGATATTGTCATCTGGCCGATTCAGTTCAATGTCGCCAGTAACGATTTGGGTGAGCTGTACCAGATGCTGGATGGTCAGGCATCGCAAATTCGCGCTTACCTGCGCAGCAACGGGATTGGTGCCAGCGAAATTTCGGTGTCTACTCCGGCGATTACCGATAAATCAGCCCAGCAGTATGGCAATGACGCTCAGGTTGCTTACCGATATACCGCACTTCAGACGGTGACGGTGTATTCCAGCGATATTGAGACTGTGCGCGCAGTCATGAGCTCATTATCTGAACTGGGCAAGCAGGGCATTGTCTTTACCGGAGATGCGTACCAGACCCAGACGGAATATCTGTTTACCCGGCTGAATGATATCAAACCGGACATGATTGAAGAGGCGACCCGCAATGCCCGAGAAGTGGCACAGAAGTTTGCTTCTGATTCTGACAGTACATTGGGGAAAATCCGCAAAGCGTCTCAGGGGCAGTTCTCCATTTCCGCCCGGGACAAAAATAATCCGCATATTAAGAAAGTCAGAGTGGTTTCAACCGTTGAATATTATCTGTCTGACTAATGAAATATTTGAAAAGTGGAAGTTAAACATGGAGGTTATGTGAAAATTGCATTCGTTACCGGCGGCAGTCAGGGGATTGGACTGGAAACAGTCCGGCGTTTGGTTGCTGACGATTATCAGGTGATTACCTGTTCCAGACGGGAAAATATCTGGCAGCAGAAGGTTGAACGCTATCCCGAGCTGGCTGTCGTGGATTATCATCAGGTGGATATCAGTGATGAAATACAACTGAATCGCTTGTTTTGTGTGATCAGAGAGCGATACGGTAATCTCGATGTTGCCGTGAATAATGCGTCCCCAGCTTTGGCATCCGGCGGACAGTTTGCAGAGGTGGAGCCGTCAGCACTGCGGGATACACTCCAGCAGGATTTCTGGGCGCAGGCATATTGTCTGCAGCACGAACTTCGGTTGATGGGTGAAGGTGGTGCGATTGTCAATCTCAGCTCGGTCAACGGATTTCGTCCGACGCCTAATGCTGCAATGTACAGCGCTGCGAAGCATGCCATCGAAGGGTTGACGCATTCCGTTGCGCTGGAAGTGATTGGGCAGGGCATTCGCATCAACGCCGTCGCGCCCGGTGTCACCTGGACACCACGCTGGGAAGCCCGTGAAGCCGAAGCTCCCGGTACTCGGGCAGAAGTGTCGGCGGTGGTTCCGGCCAAACGCTATGCAAAATCCAGTGAAATTGTGGATGCCATTACTTTTCTGTTGTCAGAGCAAGCCAGCTATATCGTCGGCCATACACTGGTGGTGGATGGCGGGTTGAGTTTGAATTAACGACTGTGCTCATGCGGTAATATTCATTATCATTGAACCGAACTCTAAACATGATGTTTTCAGCTCTGAAAGCATCATGTTGTTGTGTATTTTTGAATGAGAAAGAAAATGAAAAAAGCAATATGTCTGAGTTTTTTGCTTGCCGGATCTGCACTGATTCAAGGATGCGCTGCTGAACAGAAGATCGGACAAGAACAAAAAGAAGAACGAACCGGTGTTGTGGTCAGTTCGGATGACTTTTCAATGACCGCTGCCATCAATCAGAACGGTGAATTTTTTGAGACGCAAACCGAAAACCACCTGACACGAAGTATTTCAGGTCGGCTGCAAGCGTCTGAGGGACAGAGCCTGGTTTATATTCGCTATGAAAGCAGCAATGAACAAGGTACTTCTCAACGGGAAATCAATTCGACTGTGCTGTTACAAAACGATGAGTCGGTGGTGATTGGCGGTGATGACGACAAGATGATTTACCTGCAAATCACAGGAAATTAGTTGTTTCCGTGTTTCAGAATTGGACAGATATTCTGTCCAATTCTGAGCGGGGGCGATACAAGATCTGAGATTGAGGCAAGTGAATCGAAAAGAGGCGATGCTGGGGGGAATATTTTTATTTATTTACTTTCGACCAAACCAGGGTGACACGCTCTTTTAATCCTTTGCCAGATAACCATAACCGACCATCCTCTAACAGCTTTATCTCGCGTTCCATGCGTTCCCCGATTACAGATTGAACGCTTGACTGAAGTCCTGTATGAAAGACTCGATTATTGGCTAAATCTAACTCATAAGTAGCGGTATAGAAGTTTGACTCCCTCTTTTTATCTTCCTCTGTCGGGTTAGGAAGTGGTTCTCTGTTCTGCGCAACACTAACGAAACCATTGTCAGTATAAATTAGCGTACCATTTTGCTTTCCTGGCCAGTGAAATAACTCTCCTGACTCTCGGTGAACGATAAATTCATCGAGGGACCACACACCAACAAGCACTTCTTTAGATATTTCCATTAACGTTTCCTAATTGTATCCGATCGTAATTTGAGAAATAAATTTATCTCTGATAATCGAAGGTGCCACGAAAATTTCCTTGTGCTGTTAACGCCGAATTGAGGTGCGTGGAATTTTAAACGCCAAACCAAAGCCATTACTCCGTAACCACAATATCCAGCTTTGAACTGAGAATGGCTAGCCAAGAATCCCTCTTGAACGATTCGTTATACTTCTTTGTATTCACTACGAAGCAAACCAAAGCATTTAAGGTCATGAAATTGGTTCTTCCAGTAGCCACATTGCCGACGTAGTCCTTCCTCTTTGAAGCCTACTTTCTTTAGCACTAGCTCTGACCCGATATTACCCGGGACAGTATCAGCTTGAATACGATTCAAATCGCCACAAGGCAGACCCCCTCCAAATGCTTGCTTTACGATTTGATGAATAGCTTCAGTGATTATACCTCGCCCCCAAAAATGAGACCGTAAATCGTAACCGATTACAGCTGATTTCATATCTTTATTCCACGAATTGAAGCCACAAGTTCCAACCAATTCGTTTGTTTCTGCAATTCTAATTCCCCATCTTATACCTGTATTTGACTCAAATCGTTCTTGCATGAGATGAATTATCTGCTTCGCTTGAGATATATCAGAAAGTGCTTCCATATCGTAGTAAGTAATTACTAAACTGTCAGAAAATAGTTGAAAAATACCCTCTGCATCATCTTCAGTTAATTTCCTGAGTGTTAGCCTCTTTGTTTCATATTCTGGAAATTTCAACTTTTCACCTTCAAAATATCATGTGTATTCAGGGCGGAGGAGCGCCCGCCGCCTATTTGAAATGATTGTGCTATAAAAATTCGAACCGGAAATGCCAAGCGTAGTGAATGATGTTCACCCGATTTTCTGCAGCCCAGCTTCATGAGCAAAACCACCAACCATCACCTTGACAATGGCCTGCTCCTTCAACTCAACTGACGCTGTAATGGTTGAAACACAGTCCATTGCTCTTCCTTGCTCGAAAGTAAAACAATTCGAATATTTACCAGAAAGGTGTTTGGTTAGATAACATGCTAATGCGCCACTCGCACTCCCCGTAGCTGACTCCTCAGGGATGCCAAACAAAGGAGCAAAATTCCGACAACTCGCGGTCATTCCACTGTCTTTCTCGTACAATTCAAAAGCATGAAGACTCACGAGATCATGTTTTTTACAAAAGTCACTGAGTAAATGTTCATTCACTTGGATTTTATCCAGATATCCATGTGGCACTGGAACAAGAAGATCAGGCAAGCCCGTTGAAATAATCTCGATAGGTAATTGCGTGGATTCTAGAACGGTTGATTCAATTCCAATTAACTCTGATATCACCTCATAATCGAACCTTCCAAGGTATTCAGGTAACTTCTGCTCCATAATTATATGGCCATTAGACTCTATCGTTACGGGAAGTAAACCTGCTTTCGTCCTTTGCACATACCGCCCTTCGGTTACAATTCCTTTCTGATACATTGTTGAAAATGCAGCTAACGTTGCGTGACCACAGAAATCAACTTCACCCGTTACGGTGAAAAAAGACAACTCAAAGTCAGCTTCCTCATCTTGAGACACAAACGCAGTTTCTGAATAGCCAACAGCTTGCGCTATTTCTAATTTTTCACCGTAAGACAGTTTATCTGCGTGTAACACAACACCTGCAGGGTTTCCTCCAGTTCCATTGGCAGTAAAGGAATTCACCAAATAAGCTTCAACGTTCATCAATATCAATTTCTCCGTAAAATACTTCGCTTTGGAGCAAAAACATAGGGCAATAATTGCGAAATTGCCCTATGGTTCTGACCCAGACGGTGTGTAGTGACTGACTATAGCGGCATGTTCTATTTTTTATACACAAAGTGTCTGAATAATAAAGCTTGAGCTAGAATGAATGTGCCAAAGAATAGCCCGATACGTAAGTTTAATGCTAAACCTAATAAAACAGATATGAGAAATCCAGATAGAAAATAACGCATATAGCTTCTTTCAGAGTACCGTGACAATATGTAATGGATGGGAAGTCCGAGTAAAAACCAACCAAGCAAGGATATAACGAGATAGCTTGTCCCGTATAGCGTGATCAGCATCATGAATTCGTGGCGTTGATAACCATCAATGACCGCCAGAAGGGTGATGTATAAAAATGCTAAAGCACCGACAATTGCGATGCTCCGAAACATTGCCGAGTCCCATTTACCCAAAATCTCTCCCCAAAATAGAGCGCACATTCAGGTGTGAGCAAAGTTACCACAAAGTCTAAGACATTGTATTTTAAGTGCCAAACCCAGGTTTGAACTGAAAATGCCAAGCGTTAGGCGTTACTAATAAAGTCTTCGTTATAGATTCAGCTTGCTGTTTAGAGCCTTCACTACAGCTCTGCGCGCATTATGCTTTTTGAAAATTGTTGGCACATGCAGCTGAAAATTGACCATGCATGATTTTTTATTTGTCTGTTATTCGAAGCAATAAAATCTCTAAGTTCTACCGTGTGATTCACGGTTTAATCCCCAAAGCATTTCACCTTTATAACAGATTGAATAAAAAGCATCTTCAGGCCAATTTAAAACGTACACTTTACGTAAAAAACAGTGTTCACAACACTATGCAATGACATCCGTTCCATGACGACTGATAAATATTTAGAATGATAACAGATCTCTGGGCCATTACCTTTTGGTAAATCTCTTAGCGTATTTACTGTACCGCCATGAAGATTGGAAAAATAGAGTGCTCCATACCACTTATGGTCGCAAGAATTTTGAATATCCTGTACTCGAACAAGTCACTATGTTTAAAAAATTGAATATCATTCCTGATTTTAATCCGCACGAACTCTGCAAATTCAAAATTCCATGTTTACCACAAGATGGACAATGAATATCAACTTTATGTGACATTGGATTCCAATCATAAGTTCCTCATGAACGATTACGTCGAGGTAAGGGAGAAGCAAATCTTCCACCTCACCTTAAACATTGCACCGTAAACAAGAAACCCAACTTGAGACAAAAATGCCATGCGTTGGGAATCACTATTAAATTATTTTATATATTATGCCAAGTCTGAATTACAAATTGTGACATTCTTTCGAGGCTTTTCTTTTCCATAAATAAGCCCCCAGAAAAAACACCAAGGTATTGCCAACTGATAATATTGTAATATGAGCTAAGCCATAGCTACCTGATAAAGAAAAGCATAGCCCGGCATTAATCAATGCCAATACAGCTACATTTCTATATTCATTTGTTCTAGAGGTCTTTGCACAAAAATACCCAGCATAGCAAGAGATTAAGCTCGCAAGAAAAATGCTAATTAAAAGAAAAGGTGACATCGGGTATATGTGATTAATTGCTTCGATTACTTCACTGTTTTTTAATCCACTGTTCTTTAGATAATATACATACGCAAAACCACCTGCTATAAACACAATACTTGTGCCAATGAGATCAATCAAAAGTGCTAGGGTTATCGATTTAATCGGTCTGCCTTTTTGATTGGTTACTTTTTCCACTTTAGTTTCCATCTTCTATTACATAAATAAATTCATAAATTATGACGGCAGATAGTAACATAAAGTTTTTCAAAGGTGCAGTTAACTATCACGACACCCAAGAAAATCCACCGAAATCACTCTTAAATGCAAAAGAACAGACTACAAGTCTTACCCAAAGCTCTCGTACCATCGATTAAACCAATCCTGACGCCTCTCAAAAACCAGATTCATAGAGTCGAATCCAAGATTGCCTGTTGAATAGATACTTGCCCTGAATACCAAGTTAAATGATTTATTGCAGGGCATACCTGGTGTGTGGAAAATCGTCGTAGTTTCTCTGATTTGTCATGTTCCAGAGCTTGGTTATATCAGCATAAACAAGCCGCATCTTTCATTGGTGTCGCTCTTATCACCATAGAAAGTGGCCGATTCAAAGGTAAAAGAATCATCCAAGGTGGGCATTTACAGGTAAGGAACATGCTTTACATGACTATGATGTTTGCTATCCAAAGTAATCCTATATTAAGGCAACCTATGAATGCTTATTTGTATCAGGCAAACCAAAAGTGCCACATGTTGGCTGTTGGTTTAGAGCTTTTGTTACGCGTTTCTTGCCTATTTTATTGAACCAATATATACAGGAGCTGGAGCATTGCCGTAAGTTCCTAAACTAGCGCACGATCCCTGTCCATCATAGTAAAAGATTGCTTTCTTGTTATTGTTTTGTGTACTTTGAAGCATTCCTACCCACAATGAACATGTAACGGTATCAATCCCCTTCCATGTTCCCTTTGTGTTACATATGTAAGTGAAATCATTTCTACCAGAGTGTAAAACGTTTACACCACCATCTCCGTAAACCAAGACTCGCTCGACTTCAACTTCACAATTAAACGCTGCAAACGTATTTGTTGATAACACAAAAAATGACAATTAAAGTAACCTTCTCATTTAACCTCCACATTTTGAATGATGTATAACATTTTATTCGAAGACATAATGTCGTATATCTTAACTCTGAACACGGTTCTATGTAACTGTTCTATCAAGATTTTTACGATTTCTACTCACTGCATCGAATATCAGCGGGCAGTGATTCGGAATCGAAAATGCGACATACGATAGTCCCGTTTCTGTTCAACTGTTTTTGTGAAATGATGACCGATATACCACCACCGATTGAACAACATTCACACAAGCACGCTACCGCCCCTGACAATCAAGTCACGTGCTGTAAATTGCCGTACATGATAGGCAGATAAGAATCACGTTTCACTAAGTGATGCGTTTGGGGTTGCATATCTGTGGGTAAGCGCAAGATTGCATGATAAGAAGGGAAATGAGCGCGGGCATACCTTGGAAGGATGCTTCAACCGATTGATGAAGCAAGCACTGGAAATCATTAAAATCAGCAACATAATTTTAATGGGATGGGATTAGGGCTGTATTGGCTCTCTGGAGCCCTTCGTCTTTTCATCGTATCGAAAACTGAAAATATAGCGTTGCAATTCATCAAGAAGGAGTTCTTTGATGAGTATCTGAGATTTTTCTTTTTTCAGTGATGATTCCAGTAAAGATAATCCGATTGTCGGTAATTTGGGTAGCTCATGATGAATCACGGCTAATGAGTTTGGGATGCCTAAGTCTGTACGGACGGTGATACCAAGACCGGCATTGACTGCTCCCCAGATTCCGGAGAGGCTGCCTCCGGAGACGGCAATTTTCCAGGGAATATTTTCTTGGTCTAATATCTTTATTGCGGCATCACGAATAATACATGGCGCTTCTAATAAAATCAGCGGAAGAGGTTTCCCTGAACTCAAATAGGATGACAGGTCAAAAGATGGACTGGCAATCCAATGCTGAGGGACTTCCGTGATGAGTCGTTCCTGATTCATTTCAAGCGGATTTTCCCAACATAAAGCAAAGTCAATTTTATTGTGAAGGCTCTCTTCTTTGAGCGTGTTGTTTCGGCCACATTGCGCATAAATCTGAATGTTTGGGAAACTTCTGGCGATCCGACCTAATAAATTAGGCAGTAGTCGCTCACTAAAGTCTTCTTGTAATCCAATACTGACAGCGCCATGAATGGTTTGCTGCTGAATCGCTTGAAGAGCTTCATCATTGATTGATAACATTTTCTTTCCGTAGCTCAGCAATAACTCACCTGATTCGGTTAACCGCAAATTTCTGCCACTTTTAGACAGAAGTTTGACCCCACATTGCTGCTCCAATTTTTTCAATTGTGCGCTGACTGCTGAAGTCGATCGGCAGAGTTGATTGGCTGCAAGGGTAAAGTTGCCTAAGTCGATACCGACGACGAACGTTCTCAATGCATCTAAATCAATGGATTCAGGACGCTTCATAATATTCCTGTTTTTCGGGAAGATTGCTTCAGAATGTTTTGATTTTATAAGGCTTTTGGTTCGGTAACAATCGCTGTCATGTTCTGAAAACATGCAATGATTGAATTGAACCGAAGGAGAAACACATGGGCAAAACGCTTGATAAAGACTCATTAGGTAAAGTCGCACCGAAACTGGCAGAGCTAACAACGAATACATTATTTGGCGATCTTTGGCAGAGAGAAGAACTGACATTCAGAGAACGCAGCCTGATTACGATGAGTGCTTTGGTTGCGATGAATAAATACGAACAGTTACGTTGGCATATCAATTTTGCCCGGGAAAATGGACTGACTGAAGACGATATCATTGAAGTGTTTACACATCTTGCTTTTTATGTCGGTTGGCCCAGTGCGGTGACTGCTTTGCAAACATTGAATGATGGAGATGAATAATGCCTTTTACCAGAATTATGGTTCAGACCGGCCGATCTGAAGAAGAATTGAAAATCATCTCAGATACACTGCACCAAACACTTGTCGATGAATTCAATGTCCCACCAGAGGATCGTTTTCAGGTCATTGATGAATATCCAGAAGGCCGATTGATATATGATGAGACCTATTTGTCCGGCAAAAGAACATCGAACTATATTTTATTTTTGATTACTGCGGGAAAGCCCAGAGATAAGGGAATGAAAGCGCGTTTTTATCAAGTGCTTTCGCAAAGAATCTCCGAAAAGACAGGGATCTCTCAGGACGATGTCATGGTTGTGATTCAGTTTACAAACCCGGACGACTGGAGCTTTAGTGGCGGCAACCTTTATACCATTCAGGAAGCCTTAGACAAAGGGAACTGAAACCACAGCTTTGAACCAGCCAGCCTGTGCGCTGGCTGGTTGGCAGATTTTCCCAGCACAAAGTCAACACTGCTATCAAGGATCAGATCGCTCAGGGTTGATGAATTTCACTGCTCCTGTGGACTAAATCCACCAGTACACCGATACATTTCTCAGCAGCATCCAGATCTTTCCCGACAAATGCCGACACAATAGCGCCTTCTTTCATCAGGCAGATGGTATCCAGCAACGCTTCGTCCTGACACGACAGATGTTGTTGGATTAAAGCCCTGACTTTGTGTTTGTGGTCGCGGCAATAGGCGATGATGGCAGCATTTTCTTCGCTGAATTCTGCCGAGGTGTTGATGAAAAAGCAGCCGCGGAACGGACTGAGAGCTGGCACGCGGTTGTGGAACCAGTCACTGAGGCCATTGAACAGACGAGTGATGAGTTCGATGTCATCCTGCGCCGGCGACAGCAATGTTTCCAGCCAGCTCATGAAAATGTCATCACGTGCTGCCAGTGCGGCAAGGACCAGCTCGTCTTTGCTGGCGAAATGGCTGTAGAGCGTTTTCTTCGCCACCCCTGAAACTTTCAGAACTTCATTGATTCCGACCGCATGAATGCCCTGGCGGTAAAACAGGGTCAGCGCCGTTTGAATGAGCAGCTGTTTTTTGTCTGTCTTTGCTGGCGTTTGCTGAACCGGTGTTTGTTTCACCGATGGTTGTTTCTCAGATGTCTGGCTCATCACGATTCCTCTTCCGTTGAAAAGATGTTGACACAGGTAGACCGACTTGTCTACTCTGTTTGTGGGGTAGACAGATCGGTCTACTTTGTCTGTTCAAGGAGAAACAAATGAATCAATATAGTTTTGCACTGATATCGGGTTTGGGCGCTGCGGTCGCGATTGGATTACTGTCACTGGCAGACAGTATGACGACGTCAGGGTTGTGGCTGATGGCGCCTTTCGGTGCGACGGCAGTACTGGTATTTGGTGTACCGGACAGCCCGCTGGCCCAGCCGAAGAATGTCATTTTCGGACATTTGCTGACTGCATTTATCGGTGTGTTTTTCGTGAGTTTTGTCGGGGTAACGCCATTGACGATGGCTGTAGCTTCCGGCCTTGCGGTGTCTGCGATGCTGGTGACGAAAACAACCCATCCGCCTGCCGGAGCAAACCCGTTACTGATCATGCTGACCGGACAAAGCTGGTCATTTCTCTTCACGCCGGTGCTTCTGGGGGCTGTCGTGATGGTACTGATCGGCCAGCTGCTCAAGTTGCAGCGCAGGGCGGTGAGTCAGTAAGTTCAGCTGTCGCCAACGGTCTCTTCACCCTGTAAGCAAGTCAACCAGAAGCGTAGTGCTGTCTGTACTTTACTGATATGTCACTTTTCTGGTGAAAAAATGTCACTTTTTAACCTATGAAATTGATTCAGTGCTTAATAAGATTGAATCCGTTTTCTTCTTCGGGTTTATTCCCATGCTTACAGGGACTTATTGTGGCTGAACCTTTATCTTATGTACTGATTCATCGCGTTGATCTGTTTTCTGAATATCAGCAGCAACTGATTGAGTTGCTGAAATTAAGTTCTGCTGATGATGCGATATTAGGTTTTGATACAACGTTTGATGATCAAAAAGCAATTCAGTACTTAGTTTCACTGGAAAAAGAGATTGCCAGTCAGAGCCTTCAAATCCTGGTCGGTCAGCATCAGGAAACTTTGGTTGTCTGTTGTTTCTTCAAGAGAAGTCATCAGCAGACAACCAGACATCTCTGTGATCTTCAAAAAGGTATGATTCACCCGCATTTTCGCAGTCAGGGGTTGCTTGAGCAAACCCTGGCAGCCATCGCCTGTGAGTGCATGGCACAAGGCGTAGAGCTGCTGACGCTGGATGTTCGGGGCGGCACAAAAGCTCACCGGATCTGGGAAAAATGCGGATTTGAAACATACGGCATCCTGAATGACTACAGCCGTTTTCAGGGCAAGTCCTTTGACGGCTATTTCATGAAACAACGAACCCAGGATCTCTGGAATCGATTTAAAATATTCTACACACAAGGAAGTGAAAAAATGTCAGTTGGCACTGAACTTATCCCTAAAAAAGAATTTCGTACACAGATGCGAGAAACATTAGAAAAACATCTGACTTTAGGTCATCCCTTATTTAAATATCTGCTGGATGAAAAGCATCCGAATTCTGATTTATTAAAATTCACCACGCTTCAGGGTTATCAGCTTACGAAGAACTTTCTGACTTATATCGAGCATTTATTTTTTCACTGTCCGCTGCCAAAACATAAACGTGCACTGCTGCACAATATGTATGAAGAAGAAACCGGCCGCTTATCCAACACCAAAAATCATGTGGAACTGATGCAGGATTTTGTGCGTGCATTGGGGATTTCCGATGCAGAGCGCGATGCTGCGACCGCTTTGCCACAGACGCAGGCGTTGATTGATTACCGGATGATTGCCTGTAAAAACCCCGACCTGTATCACATTGGGGCGGCAGCAGTCATGGTGGCCAGTGAAGGGCAGAATCTGGAAAGTGTCGGCGACGAAGCCCGGCACAATATTCTGGGCAAAGTGTATGGCCTGAAAGAGGCAGATCTGCTGTTCTTCTCCGTGCATCAGGAAGAGGATGTCGGTCATGTTCAGCAGGGGCTGGCCTTGCTGGCGGATCTATGTGATACGCCTAAGCGGCAACAGGAAGCCATTGAAGCGATTGAGACCACCTGTGAGCTTTTCTATCAGATGTATCAGGGTGTGTATGAATACTTTGGATACGATAAGCAAGATCAGGCTGCGAAGGCGGAGCTGATTGGGGAGGTCTGATGGAAATCTCACGGAATAAGCAGGTCATCGCCATCTCGGTTGGCGTGCTGGTGACATTCTGGGCGTCATCAATTAAAGGCAGCTATCAGGTTTATTTTCTGGATTTAGCCAGCATGTGTGGACTAGGGCGAGGTGTGTTCTCGCTTACCAGCGCGCTGTTTGGCCTGTCGATCGGGGTGCTTTCACCTGTGGTGGGCTGGATCTGTGACCGGATTGGCCCGGCGCTGACAATTTTATCCGGCGCCGTCGTGGCAACCTTTGTATATATGCTGATGATGCTGTCGTTCAATTTCTGGCTGTTTCTGGTGTTGTTCGGTGTGCTGGCTGCATACGCTTTAACCGCAATGACTTTTGTACCGCTGGCCTTGCTGGTTGACCGGATTTTTGATCACCAGCAGAAAGGGATGGCTTATGCGGCCATCACGAACGGCACGGCGATTGGGTTTGTGGTGCTGTCGCCATTCTGGGTCTGGCTGAATACGTTTTTGATCTGGCAGGACGTCAGTCTGATTATTTTCGGGGTCTTTACACTGGTCATACTGCCTGCCTGTATCTGGCTGTGCAGTGTTTTTCCGCGGCGGGAATTCGTGACTGAGGCGGCGGACGTAGCTGACGATGATCTGAAGTGGCACCAGCACCTGAGAAAACCGCTTTTTCTGTTACTCGCTTTGTCATTTGGCGGCTGTGGCGCATCCATGGCTTACATTGATGTGCATCTGGTGCCCATGCTGCAAGAGCGATTTACCGAGGGTGAGGGCGGAGCCGCTCTGGTTGCATCATCGCTGAGTGTGCTGGGTGCTGCGGAACTGATTGGTGCTTTTGTGGTGGGCTATTTGCTGCGGTTTTCCGCGCCCGCGCTGATGCTTGCCCTGCTGTATGCGGTACGCGGTGCATCACTCCTGATTGTGCTGGCCGCCGATAACTTCATCATGTGCATGATCTTCGCTGTTCTGTTCGGGCTGACGTACATGGGCACCGTGATTGTCACCTCGCTGATGTGTCTCAAAGCTTACGGAGAGAAAGTGAAAGGTAAGATTTTCGGTTGCCTGTTCACAGTCCATCAGGTCTTTGTGTTCGGCACGGTCTGGCTGGGCGGGTTGTCTTTTGATGCGACACAAAGTTATTCATTGATCACGCTGGCGGTAACCGGGCTCTGCTTTGTGTCTGTGGCAACCGGGCTGGTTTTCTACTTCTCTGATGTGTTGAAAGAGAAGCCGCAATCTCAGATGGCCTCGCCATCTTAATCACCTTTTCAAGGATGAAAGGACTATTACGCATGGAACAAACCACCCGAGCAATTCACATGGGTTTTCCGTCGCTGGAAGATTCGCATGCCGCTGCCATTGCCATGACGTCGGCATATGATTTTAACTCCGCGCAGGAAGCCAGTGACCGGTTCAATGGGGTCACAGAAGGCAACATTTACAGCCGGTTTACGAATCCATCCGTGGAATATTTTGAACAGAAGCTAGCATCCCTGGAAAATGCAGAAGCTGCGGTTGCCTTTGCCTCGGGTATGGCTGCCTATCTGGCACTGGCAATCACGTTTCTCAAACAGGGCGATCATGTCCTGCTGGCGAGCGGTATTTTCGGCACCACGACGCATCTGTTCCGACAGTATTTCGGACAGTTCGGTATTACGGCTACCTGTGTGGATTTGGATGACCCGCATGCCTGGCAGGATGCGATGCAGCTGAATACCCGGATGATTTTGGTGGAATCGCCCACCAATCCCTTGCTGAAGGTGGCGGATTTATCCTGGCTGTCCACCCTGGCGAAGCATCATGATGCCCTGTTGGTGGTGGACAATACGTTGCTGTCTCCGGTGAACCAGCGTCCACTGGCCCATGGCGCGGATCTGGTACTGCATTCAACCGGGAAATTCATTGACGGGCAGGGCCGGACCGTCGGCGGTGTGATTGCGGGACGCAAAGCGATGATTCAGCCGCTGAAAGGCTATCTGCGCAGCTCTGGCACCTGCATGAATGCATTCACTGCCTGGGTCCTCAGTCATGGGCTGGATACTCTGAAAGCCAGAATGACGCTGCATGAGCAAAATGCCAGAACGGTGGCGGCATGGTTGCGCGAGCAGTCTTGTGTGCGGCAGGTCTTCGCCACATTCAGTGACGATCATCCGCAGGCCACGGTGATCGCCAGACAGCAAAGCGGACACAGTCCGGTCCTGAGTTTTGTGGTCGATGGCGGACAGGAAGCAGCCTGGCGATGTATCGATGCTTTGCAGCTGGTGTCGCGCTGTACCAACATCGGCGATACCAAGTCGATGGTCACGCATCCTGCATCGACAACGCACTGCCGCTATTCGTCTGAAGAGAAAGCACAATACGGGATCTGTGGCGGACTCGTCAGGATATGTGTCGGGCTGGAAGCCAGTGAAGATATCATCGCCGATCTGCAACAGGCACTGGCCGCCTCTCAGAATCAGCAATCCTCAAAAGACCTGTTACCCAAGGAAGTGGTATTGCAGTCATGATGAACCGTATTTTATACACCTCGTTTTGGATCGCCGGTCTGCTGGCTGCGAATCTTGTCAATGCCGGACCGAAACTGGATCCGCAAACTGTACTGAAACAGAACTATGTCGCATTCCCGTCAGTCTCCGGGACCACGGCACCGCTGACCATCGCCGCCCGTTTTACCAGACCGGCAGGGATTCAGGCGCCGGTGCCGGCGGTGATTATCGTGCATGGTTCCGGTGGCGTGGATGAGCGCGGGACACTTTACAGTCAGGCGCTGAGCAGTCGGGGACTTGCAACACTGGAAATCGATATGTGGGCGGCCCGCGGTCTGGACGGCGGTCTCTCCCGGCCCAAGCATGTCAAAGACACGTTGCCGGATGTTTATGCGGCGATTGATTATCTGAAATCACGTCAGGATATTGATGCCGACCATATCGGCCTGATCGGGTTTTCCTGGGGTGGGGTCGTCGCCATGCTGATGGCCGGAGAACAACAGACCGCGCCACTCAAAGCAATGGTCGCGAATTATCCGGTCTGCTGGGCGTATAACAAGGTACCGGGGTATCCGTTTACCCGGATTGCGGCAGGCCGCCAGCTGATGATTCTGTCCGGCGTCGAGGATAAATATGATGGGCCGGACGATTGTGAGCATCTGGTGCAGCAATTACCCACCGACAGTCAGTCCCGGGTGACACTGGAAACGCTGGCCGGGGCTACCCATGCCTTTGAACTGCCCAGAGCCGACAGCCTTTTCTTTGATCCGTACGCTTTCAGAGGGAAGGGCGGTAATGTGCCGATCCGCTATAACCCGGAAGCAACCCAGCATGCACTCCAACTGGCATCTCAGTTTTTTGTCAGTCGGTTGAGCGACTAAACAGGTATCTCCCTGTACTTTCGGCCGCCGCGTGCCCCTTAGCGGCGGATTCTTTTGGCAGGGACTGATACTTTTTCTTCCAGGCCGCCCGAAGAGAACTGGCCTGCGGAAAGCCGGATTTGAACGCTGCCACTTCAACGGTTTCACCGTGTTCCAGATAGCTTTTCGCTTCTTCCAGCCGGAGTTCAACCAGATAGTCCCGAATCGTCACGCCGGTGGCATTTTTAAATTCCCGCTGCATATGGCGGGAAGAAACCCGGAACACCTCGGCAATATCAGTTAATGTCAGTTTCTCGTTTAACCGGGCTTGCAGGTAATCCTGAATGGAATGCACCAGAGGTGAGATGTGGCTGCGGTAACACAATTGCTGGGAAATTTGCGGGTCATTGGCCATTCTGCGCCGGTAGACTACCAGTTCACGTGCCACCTCGAGAGCCAACGGACTGCCGTTCAGTTCTTCAATGAGCTGGAGCGCCAGATCGATCCCGGCCGTGACACCTGCCGTGGTGTAAATCTGGTCGTCGCGGACAAAAATACGTTCCGGAATCACCTTGGCCGCCGGGAATTGATCTGAAAGCGCCTGCGTCAGTTTGTGATGGGTTGTGCATTCCCGCTCATCCAGCCATCCGGCCAGTCCGAGCAGGAAAGCGCCGGTACAAATCCCCAGAATGCGCGTGTTGTCTTTCGGCATCCGCCGGAGCCATTCAATACAGGTCTGACTGGCCTGATTCTGATAGATCGCTTTGTGATACTTCGAAGCACAGACGATGACGATGGCATGGTCCGGCAAGGCAGGTGGCAGCGGCTGAATACCGCCAATGGTTAATCCCTGAAAGCTGCTGAAAGAAGACTGATCGCCAATGAAATGTAAGTTCAGCTTCATGCCGTAGTTCATGGCTTCGTGGAATGCCTGACAGGGGCCCGCCAGATCGAGCAGGTGCACTTCCGGCGTCAGCAGGAAATAAATATCTCTCGGTGATTCATTGAGGTTGGCAGTATCCATTGCCACTGAGTCCCTTGAAATTAAGTCTTCACTCAATGTATCACCCCCTTTGTCTCAGAGGCTAGTGCAATAAAATGAGTATGTTAGATTAAGGACGGTAGTTGACTGATTTTATTCAGAATAAAGCGGATTGAAAAGGAGAAAGGATGGAAATCGTCCAGGCAGCCATGCGGCATGAGCAGATGTATGTTCCTTATGTGAAAGCGTGTGCCGAAAGTGGCATCAAACACTATCAGTCCGCTGCGGATGCACCGGAAGCGTATTTCAGAAACTGGGTCGATTATGCAGAGGGGCGAAATTTGCCTGAAGGCTGGGTACCTGTAACCACCTATTTCTGCATCCGGGATGGCGAAATTCTGGGAACGATCCGGGTCAGGACCGGTACGAATGAACGTGTCGAGAATATTCTGGGCCATATCGGGTATGAAACCCAGCCGAACGCCAGGCGTCAGGGAGTGGCCAGTCAGATGCTGCAATGGGTTTGCAGGCATGTGATCAAAGCACCTGTGCGTATTACCTGTGATGCGGAAAACATCTTTTCCCGTCAGGTGATCGAGCGGAACGGGGGACGTTTGCTGAAGCACTATTTTAATGAAGAAACCCAGACAAACTTTTTGTGCTTTGAGTTATCACCCTTGGTTGGCTGATATGTCCGACAGTAAGGGTCGGATGTCCGATTAGAGATATGTATTTCTAAGCTGTCCTGAGACAATGAATACATACGTTCAGCGTATTTTTCTACGAGCTTAATCTAAGGCAGCGCATGATCTACTTATTACCCTTATTGACCGTTTCAATTTGGGCAGGGAATGCCATTGTAAACAAACTTTCTCACAGCGTAATCGATCCGGGAGCGATCGCATTTTATCGCTGGTTTTTTGCCATGCTGGCACTGACCCCTTTTGTCCTGAAATCTGTGATTCGTCACTGGGCCAGCATCAGACCTTATTTGTCCAAACTGGCATTTCTGGCCTTGCTGGGCATGGTACTCAACCAGTCGCTGGGCTATTTTGCTGCTTCGACAACAACCGCCACCAATATGGCGCTGATCACCTCGCTGGTGCCGTTGATGAGCATGTTCCTGAGCGTGCCGATTCTGAAGCAAAAGTTGTCGCCTATGGCGGTGATCGGCGCGGTGTTCTCGCTGGGCGGTTTAGTGCTGATGCTCAGCCACGGGGATCCGGCCCGCTTGATGGCGCAGGGGATCAATCAGGGGGATGGCTTGCTGTTGCTGGCGGCCTTTGTGTATGCGCTGTACTGCGTGCTGCTCAAGCACTGGGACATGCCGCTGAGTAACTGGCAGTCGGTGTATGTTCAGGGCGTGTTTGCCGTGTTGTTCCTGATGCCGATGCTGTTTATCAGCCAGCGGATTTCAGTCACCAGCGAGTCGCTGCCACTGATTATGTTTGCTGCAATTCCGGCTTCCGTGGTTGCGCCCTGGTGCTGGATGAAAGCCATCAAAATGCTGGGTGCAGACAAAACGGCGATGTTCATGAACCTGATGCCGGTGATTACCGCAACCATCGCAAGCATCACACTGAACGAACAGCTGGAAGCGGTGCATCTGATCGGAGGCGCCATGGTGCTCTGTGGTGTTGCGGTTGCGCAGCTTAAACTGAAAGCGCGCCGTAGCAAGCTGGTGGCGGCTTAAGTCAAATCGAATCTAAACCTTTTCTTATTTTCAGGCAGCGGAAACGCTGCCTTTTTTGTTTTTCCGTCCTTGAAAGCCCAGACCGTCAGATGAGATCAGTACGATAATTTCTAAAGTGGGATCGGGTGAGATATCGTTTTGCGCAAGCTGCTCGAATTGATTCCGCCCCTGTTGTTGCTCGCACAGAGCAGAAGGAACGAAACCATGAAACACAATGGGAAACACGAAAAGCAGTACGACACCCTGACCAGCAAAGGGCATGTGCCGATTCAATCCTGGACCCGGGGCGTGCCTTTTGACCCCAAGGCGCAGGAACAGCTGAAGCACATTGCGGCCATGGATATCGTGCATCACCATATTGCGGTGATGCCGGATGTTCACCTGGGCAAAGGCGCCACCATTGGCAGTGTGATTCCTTCCGTGAACGCGGTGATCCCGGCGGCAGTAGGTGTCGATATCGGTTGCGGCATGGTGGCAGCCAAAACCAGCCTGAAGGCCAGCGATTTGCCCGATAACTTAAAAGGCGTGCGCAGTGCTTTTGAAGCCGCGGTACCGCATGGCCGCACCATCGGACGCGGACGAAAAGATATCGGTGCGTGGGACAAAATTCCTGATCGAGTCGCCAGTGAGTGGCTGACCCTGCAAAGCCGGTTTGAACGCATCTGTGAAAAACACCCGGCGATCCGCAAAACCAACAACGTTCATCATCTGGGCACCATGGGCACAGGGAACCACTTTCTGGAGCTGTGTTTAGATGAGTACGACAGCGTCTGGATCATGCTGCACTCCGGCAGCCGCGGCGTTGGTAACCGTATCGGAACTTATTTCATCGAACTGGCAAAGCAAGAAATGACCCGACATCAGATCCACTTGCCGGATCAGGACTTAGCCTACTTAAAAGAAGGCAGCCGATACTTTGACGATTATGTCGAAGCCGTCGAATGGGCGCAGGATTACGCCCGTAAGAACCGGGAAATCATGATGATGAACGCCATCAGCGCGCTGAAACAGGCACTGGGTGTGCATTTCTCTGCGGCTGAACTGGCGGTGAACTGTCATCACAACTACGTCTCGCGGGAACATCACTTCGGGAAAGATTGCTATGTCACCCGAAAAGGCGCCGTGCGCGCTCAGAAAGGGGAGATGGGGATCATTCCGGGCAGTATGGGCGCCAAATCCTTCATTGTCCGCGGGCTGGGCAATGCCGACAGCTTCAACAGCTGCAGCCACGGCGCAGGCCGCGTGATGTCCCGGACACAAGCCAAGAAGGTGTACAACATCGCCGATCAGGTCGCGGCGACCCAAGGCGTGGAATGCCGCAAAGATGCAGGCGTGATCGACGAAATTCCCATGGCCTATAAAGATATTGATTGCGTCATGGCCGCCCAGAAAGATCTGGTCGAAGTGGTGCACACCCTCAAGCAGATCGTCTGTGTGAAAGGCTAATCAAAACAATGCAGTCGCAACCATTTGTAGCTTGAAGTCACACTGTGACGGATTGAATGCAGTCACCCTGAAACCCTGTTCTAGCATTGATGACAGTAAGGTTTCAGGGGGCTCGTTTGGACGCTTCGGCGGTAGCGTGGAATGCAGTCTTTGGGAGACGCTGCATGTCGCGCTTTCAATTCGGAATGTCCTTCAGCATTTTCTGATGCCCGCCAGATAGGCTTTGTTGGCCCAAAGCGTATCCAGGAATGCCTTTTGATTTTTTGGTGGTGTCCGGGCCGGTTGCAGGCGCTCCCTGCGCCGACAACCTAAAAATTCGTCCTGAATTTTTCCCCTGGGGTTGGGGATAATTAGGCTGAAATTCACAATTCCCTCATACGTTTTTTAGAAAACAGTTCAAAAATCGTGATATTACCATTTTCTAATTTTCACTATTAATGGAAGTTTTAAATTTTGGTAAATGTTAATAAAAAGGTGCAATCGTGGTGATACGTAGATTGAAAAAAGACAGTTTCTCAGAAATGGTTGTAAGAAGTTCTTTATATTGGATGTCCCCTTTAACTCATTGGAAATTAAATGAAGAAAATGAAGAGTGGTTAATTACATTCTCTTCAGAGGACGAATCAGTTCTGTTTGAATTTGAACGGCTTATAAATGACTATGTGCTCAGGGAAAAGATTTCTGGTAAAACGGGTGTTCATTTAGATGCAATTTCTCGCGCAGTACTTCAGTCAGTTGAGAGGAAGCTATCACAATGAATATTCTTCCTTTTAACTTCGAGTTTATTGATAAAGATTTGGCTTTTTTGAGTAATCAATCGGGGTTTTATGAATACCTTAGTAGAAAAGAATTAGAGAATCTTATTTGTGAAAATTCTACAGGTTGTCGTATTAAAGATGATTCACTTGAGCGGAAACTTTTCATAACTGACCCTGAATATAATATGGTAGCAAGTAGTGCATTGGCTTCTGGTATTTCAAAACGATTGATGAATGCACTACGATTCAATCCAATATTTATGATTGTGCCTACATTAAGATGCGATCATACATGCCGATATTGCCAAGTTAGTCGAGCATCTATTAATGCAAGTAATTATGATTTAGATGAACGCCTGATTCCGTTAATAATGAAACAAATAAAGTCACTTTCTTCCCCACCTTATAAGTTAGAAATTCAGGGAGGGGAACCTCTGCTAAGGTTCGATCTCGTTCAGCGAATATATGCTGAAGCATCGGATATACTTGGTGTTAATCAATTTGAATTTGTAATAGCAACAAGCTTATCGCTTTTGAGTGATGATGTGTTGATTTGGGGGAAGGACAAGTCTGTTCACTTTTCAACATCTCTTGATGGTAGTCAGTTTGTTCATAACGCTAACAGGTTGCTAAAAAATGGGAATTCATTTGAACTAGTTAAAAAGGGAATTGAGAAAATTCAGCGTCAAATTGGGAATAACCGCATCGCAACAGTAACAACAGTAACAAATAAATTGCTTAGCAATCCAGAAGATATTGTTGAAGCTCACATTTCACTTGGTTTGTCAGATATGTTTATCAGACCAATAAGTCCTTACGGTTTTGCTCAACCCGAAATAGAATCAAATTATAAAATTCAAGATTACATAGCATTTTATGAAAAGCTTCTGTATGTCTTGTATAAGAAATATCGTGTTGGAGAAAAGATAATTGAGCATTCTGCATTGATACACATAAAAAGGGTACTAAGCGCGGGTTATAATGGATACGCTGACTTAAAATCACCTAGTGGACTGATATTGAATAGCATTCTCTATAATTATGATGGCCGTATTTACGGGAGTGATGAAGCTAGGATGCTTCAAAAATCTAATCCTAATATGGACTTTTCTTTAGGGACTATTGAAACCCCTAAATTTACAACAAACGAATTGTATCAACGAGTGCTGTCACAATCCTTTTCATCAATACATCCTGGTTGTTCTTCATGTGCTTATCAACCTTATTGCGGATCTGACCCCTGTCAAAATATTAGCATTTTTGGTGAGCCGATAGGAGACAAAAGTCTTTCGCGTTTCTGCCAATACCATAAAGCTATGTTTACTTTAATACTCCGGCATCTTTATAAGAATGATGGTATTGGTTTGATGATGAGGGAGTGGATGTATGAGTGATGTGCTTAGACCTGATACCTTTTCACTGAATGATGATGATTTTACACAATCAGGATATTATCAACTTCGTAAATCAGAACGGATAATTGAGACGAGATTTTTAGAACAGATTTTATTGGTCGATGATAAGAAAATAATTTCAGAACAGCTATCTGATAATTTTGTTGGTGTAATAACGAATAATTCCTTGTACAACTCCGTAGAAGATGGCGATATCGTCACTATTAATAAGTTTGGACAATTGAGAGTCATTCTATCTAGACGGGCAAATCACAATACTTTATTGGTGACAGAGCGATGCAACAATCGCTGTTTGTTTTGTTCTCAACCACCCCGGGAAGAACGAGACGATTGGCTATTAACTTACAGCGCACAAGCATTAGCTGCATTTGATTTTGATGGCGAAGTCGGAATTAGTGGAGGTGAGCCGCTTTTATATGGAAATGAATTTTTGAATTTCTTGGAATTTATCGCGAAACACGCCCCTAAAACAAAGTTACACATTCTAACTAATGGACGTGCATTTTCTGATTTATCATTCACTAAGCAAATAGCTATACGTTCACGTCAAATGCAGATTACATTTGGAGTTCCTTTATATTCAGTAAAACCTAGTGTTCATGATGGATTGGTTGGCGCAAGTGGTGCTTATTCTGAAACAGTTTTAGGGATGGTGAATGCTGGTAATTCAGGGATTGGGATGGAAGTTCGTTTTATTCCAACTCAACTGAATGCATTTGAGTTACCAATGGTTGTTGAGTTTATTAGTAGAGTTTTCTCATCAGTAGTGCAGCTCTCAATAATGAACTTAGAGGCTACAGGGTGGGCGAAAAGAAATTGGCTCAAATTACAATGCGACACAGAGCAGTATGTTGAAAAACTTAAGGAGGGAGTGCTATCCGCAGATATTATGGGTCTAAACCCTACATTGTTTAACTTCCCTCTTTGTCATTTGCCTGATAGTTTGAGGTCTTATGCAGTGAAATCAATATCAGACTGGAAAAATTATTATCCTGATGAATGCTCACTATGTCAGTTGAAAAATAGCTGCGGTGGGTATTTTTCTTCGTCCAGAGGAAAGTATCATCAAAACCCTAGGAGAATAATATGAAAAGAAAATTTAATTTAGCTGCATTGCTTCCAGGTTTTTTTGCAATGAATTCTAGTGCTGAAGCAAGTGGAATAACAAATAATGACTATAACATTAATGATGAGCTTTCTTTAGACAGTATTGTTTTAGCTCCGCTCAACGAAGAGATTCCGTTATATATTGCAGCGCACAGAAGCCATAGTAGTCACAGAAGTCATAGTTCTCACCGTTCTTCTTCTGGAGGCACTTACCAAATTCCTACAAAAAAATATAATTCTCAGCCTTTAAGTGAGCCAGTAAAACCGAGTTATTCTAATCCACCTGTAAAATCATCTACAGTGACATCCACAGATCAAGCAAAGCGAAAGGATTTAATTCTTAGGGTTCAGTTTGCGCTTTATACTAACGGTTACTACAAAGGAAACATTGACGGAATAATGGGCAGCCAAACTCGTGTAGCATTAAATGCTTATCGTCGTGCTAACA
This sequence comes from Photobacterium sp. 53610, assembly GCF_036409375.1. Lineage (NCBI taxonomy): Bacteria > Pseudomonadati > Pseudomonadota > Gammaproteobacteria > Vibrionales > Vibrionaceae > Photobacterium > Photobacterium sp. 53610. Next base: position 134,006 of record NZ_JAXOFS010000005.1, read on the forward strand.
ATATCCCAGTGTCTCAGACTCTCGATGCCCAGACCCTTAACTCGTTGGGAATATTAGCTCGATGAAACATATGTTTATCTTGGTTATCACTGTCTTCTGTATAGTATGGCTAGGAATTAATTTTATAGCACCTGTATCTGCATATTTCTATTATAAGAAGCAGTTTATGGTTCAAACGGCTGAATGTTCTTTAGCTATGGATGAAACTTGGTACATTGAGCAAGTAGGTTCAGAAAAATTAGAAAAAACCACGAAAGTTCATCTAATGGCCTGTCACGAGTATGATAAAACAAGAAAAATTATGTTGTCATTGCGAGTACCAGAACCTGTTTTGGAATATCTTGGTTTGGAAGCAATAGAATTGCATCAACGTTCAATTGAGGCGTTAACAGAACAGCATAGGTTTAGGGAGCGGTAAATGAGAGCGTGGTATTTTTTACTTTTTGTAGCTTTTCAGGCTAATGCTTTAAATATTGATGATTCACTTAAGGTTGCTATTGATGCATTTCAGCTTAAAGGAAATGTTTGCGATAAAAATAAATTAACCAAGTTTTCTCCATTAGCATCGATTGGTGAAGTTATATTTGAACGTCCCGTATTAAGCGGTGATAAAGATACGGCTTGTGCCAATTGTCACATTGACAACAAAGCATTGGCTGATGGTCTTTCACTGGCTATTGGAGTTGGTGGTAAAGGAGAAGGTTCCGAGCGTTTAGCGAGTGGAGGGGCTGTGGTTCCAAGGAATGCATTTACTGTATTTGCGCGAGGTGATAATCGATTTACTACTTTTTTTTGGGACGGAAAAGTTCAGAGAGTAGATAACGAGATTTACTCTCCTATAGGTGAAGGATTCTCAATGGGCTTTGACTCTGCATTGTCTGTCGCCTCTGTTTTGCCTTTGCTTGCTCGTGATGAATTTTTAGGGACGAGTAAACTGTATGATTCTAACCGCCATGTAGAACTAGTTGAAAATCAGTATTATCACGATAAAGTTGCTGCACAGAACATTTTTATTCAGGAAAGGTTGAAAGAAATCGATGATAAAGATGTATTAAAATTATTAAATGCTCTAAAAAATATAGGAATGCCTAAAGAAGATTTGACGTTACCTACAGTCGGTAATGCATTAGCTAGCTTCATTAGGAAAAAAACTCAAGATCTTTGTCAGCAGTCTGCTTGGGAGAAGTATATTTTAGGAAAAACATCCGCTTTATCTTTGAGACAAAAAAGAGGTGCTTTGCTATTTTATGGAAAAGCACGATGTGCTTCTTGTCATTCTGGTGATTTAATGAGCGACATGTCTTTTCATTCGATTGGTATTCCACAAGGACTACAAGGCCCTCATATGTTTGGACAAGATCTCGGTCGAGCTATGGTTACTTTAGATACCAAGGACAGATATAAGTTTAGAACCCCTTCATTAGTTAGCGTTTCTCAGACTGAACCTTATGGACATAATGGAATTTTTTCTACGTTAGAAGGCGTTGTAAAATATCATATTAGCCCAATTTTTTATTTTAGAAATTCCGAGGTTTCAGAAAATATGATACTTAAAAATAACGAGTCATTTGCAAGTAGAAGTGATTTGCTTCGATGGATAAGGATTGATGAATCTGAGTTGAAAGACTTAATAGAGTTTCTGCAAGCGTTGTGAGTTAATGATTATTAAATGTATTTTATTAAAGAAATAAGCAGTGCGGATGATAATCCCGCACTGCCTACGTTGTTAGCCGACGTGTTTTTTAATGACTTCTACAGTCAATACACCAATGGCGCCTGAATTCATCGAGCCACCAGTCACAGAGACAACATAGTTGCGGTTCTGAGACGTTTGAGACCAGCTGTTCGATTTACTGCCCCACGGACAATCCCACACTAAAGTGACAACTTTTGTCGAACCGTCGTACAGGTCGAAAGAACCTTGTGTGCCTGAAGACGCGTCAGAACGACCGCAAGAGCTGACGATGTTAAAACCTTCCTGACCAATCTCGACAATCTGACCATCCACTTCCTCTGGGGAAAGCTCATGATCTTTATTGTCGTATAAATAGAATTTGCCCCAGCTGTGTTGTGCGTTTTTCACTTGCAGGGTGCAATTATCTGCGATGACGGTATAGCTGACCCATTGTGCGTAAGCCATTGAAGAGCTCCTTAAATTGCAATTGAGTGAAGAGCCTAGAGGTATCGCTGACATCTCAGAAGCACTGACTGGCGATGAATCTAAGCGAGTCAGCGTAAAGTTAGTACAGGAAAATCAAGAAACAACAGCATGTTTGTGAACTGTGATTTTGGGATAAAATTCGGGTAATTCGTCACGAGCTTATTTACACATTGGCTGTCACAGCTCACTCATTTTTTCTCGCTCAAGAACAATCAAAGTATTTAGAATTCTTGACAGAAGTAGATTGAGATAACGAATTCAACGCTAAACTTTTCCACTTTCCCAGGGGAAAAATTCATGGATGAAATTTTAGGTTGTCGACGCCGGGAGCGTCTACAAGCGGCCCGGCCGACACCAGAGAACAAAAGGCATTTCTGGTTACTCTTTGTGCCAGCAAAGCGTATCTGGCGCGCATCAAAGATGTTGAGATTTACACTGAATGCAAGTGCGACATACCAACACCATCTGAATGATTGCATCCATCATCTGGAATTCTTACTTACATGGGATTGCCTTACACGGGGTTGCGGTAGCCATTTTCTTGCGAAGTAAAAATGAACCCCAATCCCAGGGAAAAATTCATGGATGAATTTTTAGGTTGTCGACGCCGGGAGCGTCTACAAGCGGCCCGGCCGACACCAGAGAACAAAAGGCATTTCTGGTTACTCTTTGTGCCAGCAAAGCGTATCTGGCGCGCATGAGAAAATGTTGAGATGTGCACTGAACGCAAGTGCGACATACCAATACCATCTGAATGATTGCATCCATCATCTGGATTGATTACCAACACGGGATTGCGGTAGCCAATTTCTTGCGAAGTAAAATTGATCTCAATCCCAGGGAAAAATTCATGGATGAATTTTTAGGTTGTCGACGCCGGGAGCGTCTACAAGCGGCCCGGCCGACACCAGAGAACAAAAGGCATTTCTGGTTACTCTTTGTGCCAGCAAAGCGTATCTGGCGCGCATGAGAAAATGTTGAGATGTGCACTGAACGCAAGCGCGACATACCAACCCTATCTTAATCAATACCCTTATCAATGATCTTGTGAATCCATGCGCAAAGCACTAGTATGCTCGCGCAACCAAGGATACTGAAACGAATGCGCCCAGGGAATTCACTGCACAGAATGATGATCATCGCCAGCCTGTTGAGCTGGCTATTGATCGTTGCGATGCCGGTGGTGAATGCTCATAACCAACCGGCCGGCACCTGGGCAAGCCTTTGTACACTCGGTGGTTTCAAACTGGTCAAACTGGCCGATGGCAAGGATCAGCTTAAGCATGATCCTCAGGGGCACTGTCCCATCGGAATGTTCAGCCTGGCTCATACTGATGACCGATGGCTGGGCCTGGGCACTCAACTTCGCGAACACCCGCTCAGCGCCTATCAGTTCTCGCCACGCCAGTGGGACTACTTTCTTCTTCCTTCCCGTGCGCCGCCGCTGGCGTTACCGGTTTTCGCCCGCGCGTAAACCGTCTCTGCATTTCTCAGAATCGTAAGAAATCATATTGATGCCTCTGTCTGCGGACAGCGGCTTTTTGTTTGTGCGCGTGATTTGCGCACCGGAAGGAAGACCATGAAACATCAGAACCATTCAATATCGCAGCAGGATCAGCTGCCAAAACAGTGCACGGAACAGCGGGCCTGGTATATGACGGCCTGGCGCTGGCACTTTTATGCGGGCCTGTATGTGGTGCCTTTTTTAATCATGCTGGCGGTGACCGGCCTGATGATGATGTATGCCGGATCTCTCGATCAAATCCGTTTGAAAGACCTCCTTTTTGTGGAACCGGCGGGTGAGTCAGTCTCTGTCTCGCAGCAGTTCAACGCCGTTCAGCAGGCGTATCCCGATGCCACCATCAAGCAATATCTGATGCCGAAACAACCCGAAGATGCCAGTCGTTTTGCGGTAGTCACCGCTGAAGGACAGGGACTTTTTGTGACCGTCAATCCTTACACCGCAGCGGTGCTGGGCAGTCTGGACCGGGATAACAACCTGTCTGCGTGGGCAGAGTCGATCCATGGCACGCTGCTGATGGGAGATGCTGGCGATCGCCTGATTGAACTGGCGGCCAGTTTTGCTGTGATCCTGATTGTCAGTGGTGCCTACCTGTGGTGGCCGCGGGACCATGCCAGTCAAGCCGGGATGTTCCGGGTTCGTCTGGCGAGCGGAAAACGCACGTTCTGGCGCGACCTCCATGCCAATCTGGGCGTGGTCACGGCGGTGTTTCTGTTGCTGTTTTTGCTGTCCGGTCTGTCCTGGTCCGGTGTCTGGGGCAGTAAAATGGTGCAGGCGTGGAACACGTTCCCGACCGGTGTCTTTGGGGATGTGCCTTTGTCCGATGTCAAACATGCTGAGATGAACCATGGCAATCTGAAAGAAGTGCCGTGGAATCTGGAACAGACAGCGATGCCGGTATCACAACCGATGTCCGGTTCGCATGCAGGGCATCATGAGGCTCCAGCACAGATTCAGGGCACGGAGATTCAAAAAACAGGAATTCAGGGCAAGGTGAATCTGGATTCCGTGGTGGCGTTTGCTAAGCAGCAGGGTTTCACCGCCTTTCGGGTGAATCTGCCCAAAGGAGAGCTGGGTTCCTACAGCATTCTGCAAAGCACCATGGGGAATGACACCACGGATGCAACGCAGGATCGCACCCTGCACATCGACCAGTACACAGGCAAAGTGCTGGCGGACATCAAATACAGTCAGTATTCGCCCATGGCGAAAGCGATGGCCTGGGGGATTGCGTTACACGAGGGCGATTTTGGCGGCTGGAACAAAGCGGTGAATACCGTGCTTTGCCTGTCCTTTATTCTGATCAGTGTCAGTGGGGTGGTGATGTGGTGGCTGCGCCGTCCGAAAGGAAAAGTAGTGCTTTCCGCACCGCCGGCACCGAAAAATATGGCCTTGTGGAAGGGCGCGACGGTCGTGATTGCTGTGCTGGGAGTGTGTTTCCCGCTGGCGGGTATCGCGATGGTGACGGTGTTGCTGGCTGACCGTCTGGTCCTGACCCGGGTACCGACGCTGGCCCGATTTTTCAGTTAACGGCTGGTCATCTTTGGCGATTGATAAAGCCTCCGTCCGGAGGCTTTTTACTAGTCTGTGCCCAGTCCAGCCCAGCCCAGAATTTAGGATCGGTGTGTTTCTGTTTCAGACGGTTCCACTGCCATCAAGACTCGGCCCGCCCCGACCCGGGCTTATTCCTTTTTTGTTTCGGATTCATTTTGTTCCGTCATCCAGTCACCCACACCTTCGTCGACGATGGCTGCGACTTGTTTCATCTGCTCGGGGGCGGCGGCTGTGACGGAATCCAGCAATCCCGTGACACAGTGTTCGATATTGACTTCTTCCCGGTCCGGGGCGCGCAGGCTCGCGAGATTTTCAGTCATTGAGTCGACATATTCCTGGCTGAATGCCTGTATTTTTTCCGGGCTGCTCTGGGCAAGGGCGTCGACAACTTTTGCCTGTTGCTCTTGCGCGATGAAGGCAATATTCGCCAGCAGGGTTAAAGCATTCTCGGGCTCTTTGTCGAGTAGCCAGTCCACCAGAGCTTCGGCCTGTTCCGGTGTTCCCTGAGCAAGACGGCTGGCGATATCAACGGCCAGCTCAGAATTGAGCATGGTCAGCGCACGAAACAGCAGCACCGTATCAATATCAGGGAACTGAGCGGCTTTTTCTGCCAGCATGGCTGCCCAGTCCGGATGGGCTGCCGATATCGCGCGGACAAAAGCAATGGCATTGTTCGGATGTTCGGCAGCCAGTTTTTCGAATTTACTCATAGCGTGTTCGAAGTCTGGGGATGTTTCCCGGTATGCTGTTCGCGGATCCAGCTCTTCATAGATCATATTGGGGGTGTGCATCACAAAGGTTTCTTGCGCTTCCACCGCAATAGGGGGCGCGACTCTCATCCGGTACAGGGTAAAGCCGATCAGGAGCAGCTCTATGGCCAGCATGAATCCGAATACCGCTACTTCTCCCTGATGCTGCATTGCCACGGTCGCGGTATAGGGCGCGATCATTGCACCTGCGGCATAGATACCGAGCAGCCCGGACAGCACGGAAAGCAGTTGTCCTTTCTGAGCCTGGTCGAAGGTCTCTGAGATACTGAGCGGATAGAGGCAGGCGATGATCCCCATGGTGAATGCACTGCAGATAAGCATGGCGCCAAATTGCCCTGTTGTGACGGTCACCGGCAAAGCAATGGTCGTCAGTGACAGGAGCAGGCAGCAGCCCAGAATCACTTTTCTGCGCTCGAACCGATCGGATAAATAGCCGATGGGAAATTGCAGCACTATGCCACCCACCATCGCGGCGCCCATGAACAGGGAGAGCCTGAGTCCGGTGATGTGTTCACTGCTCGCATACAAGGGCAGCAAGTTGACCATCGATGAGTAGAGCATGCCGCATAAAAATCCGGTGACCACCCCCAGAGGGGACAAGGCAAACAGTTGTCGTAGCGGGAGGTGCGGGGTCTGCTCAATGCTGGGTTCGTAATGAGATACAAACACCAGCGGTGTAATCGACAGGCTGAACAGGATGCCGCACAGGACAAACAGGGTGCTCTCGGTTGGGGGCGCGATGAGCAGGGCAAACTGGCCCAGGGTGATTGCAGATAAGATCACGACCTGATTGATACCCAGTATCCGTCCGCGGTTTTCTTCCGTAGAAACACTGCCGAACCAGGAGTCCAGGGTCACGCAGGCACAGGCAATACAGAATCCCATCAGGCCACGCATCAATGCCCAGATGAACATGTCATCACGCAATCCCATCAGCAAAATCGCGGTGGCTGTCAGGCTGCCACACATGGCAAAGGTGCGCACCTGGCCAATCTGTTTCAGGATGCGTTTGGCAACCGTTGCCCCGAGCAGGAATCCGAAGGAGTACATGGATAAAATGAAGCCGGAGACGGGCAGGCTGATGTTGTCGGTTGCGAGTCGAACAGGCAGCAGAATGCCGCTCAATCCATGACCTGTCATCAGGATTAAAGAGCTGATGATCAGGAGTATCAGCGGTTGTAGTGTCGCGGTAATGGACAAAATGTCGTCTCCTCCGATGCCGGACAATAATGAATGAACATCTCATGATTGCTTCTAAGCATAATCAAGTGTGCAGTCTTTCCATTGAAACCCATGTTTTTTTCACTTGCCTATACTGATATGGGCTCCTGTCGCGCCGAACCGCAAGTTAAAGCTGTTTGCTGGTAAAGCGTATGGCGAACAGCTCGGAGAGCCCATTTCAATTCTCAGCCTGGATCGTGGTGTTATGGAATATCGTGATTATTACGCCATTCTTGGGATTCCCCGCGATGCGACGCAGGCGGATATCAAACGTGCTTATAAAAAAAGTGCGCGGAAATTTCATCCGGATGTGTCGAAGGAAACGGATGCTCACCAGAAATTTATTCAGGCCAAAGAAGCTTACGAAGTGCTTAAAGATCCCCAGAAGCGGGCTGCTTATGATCAGCTGGGCAAAGACTGGCATACCGGGGAGAGCTTTGATGTGCCGCCAGACTGGGAGCGTGAGTTTCAGTTTTCCGGTGACAGCTTCACCCGGGGCGATGCAGGTGCGTTTTCTGATTTTTTTGAATCGCTGTTTGGCAGTCACTTTGGTCACCGGCCCGATCGGGCACAGCGCGCTCACAGGGCTCACGGCGCAAACCCGCATTTCAAGGCTAAGGGCGAAGATATACACGCTCAGGTGCTGATTGATATTGAAGACAGCTTTCATGGCGCGGTGCGTTCACTCACCCTGCCGTCATCTCGAATGGACGGCACGCAACCTCAGACGGTGAATTTAAAAATCCCCAAAGGCGTCAGAGAAGGCCAGCACATTCGTCTCCGCGGAAAGGGCATGCCAGGTCACTCAGGCGGTGAAGCAGGCGATCTTTATCTCGAAGTCAGTTTTCGTCCGCATGCGCTCTATCGTCTCGAACAGAAAAATCTGTGCATGACGCTTCCGGTCACGCCATGGGAGGCGGCCCTGGGCGCTAAAATAAAGATACCGTCTCCCACGGGGCCTATTGAGGTGAAGGTGCCGGCCAATTCAGATTCTGAAAAAACACTCCGGCTTCGCGGACGGGGCCTTCCCGGAACCACCCCCGGGGATATGTTGATCACCCTGAATATTGTCCAACCGAAGGTGGAAACTGAGCAGGAAAAAGCACTGTACCGTCAGATGCAGGAGCTGATGTCCTTTAACCCCCGCAGCCAATTTGGTTTTGAGTCATGAAGAAGAAAGTTACTTCAGATCAGCTGAGCATTACTGTGATTTCAGAGCATGAGCCAACGCTGAGTATGGCTGAGTTTTGCCGGGCCTGTGACCAGCCTGCTGAATGGGTTATCACACTCGTTGAAGAAGGCGTCCTCGACCCTGAGGGAGATCGGCCCATTCACTGGCGATTTGCAACCGTCAACCTGCGCCGGGCACTGCGCGCTGGTCGCATGCAGCAAGATTTAGGGTTGAATGTGGCTGGCATTGCTGTGGCGCTTGATCTGTTGGATGAAATCGAGCGATTGCGGCGTCAGTTGGAACGCCGAGAATAACTCACTCTGATCCGATTGCAGATGCTGATCGTTGCAATTCAAAGTCTCCGACCGGGGGCTTTTTGATATCTGGTGTTCAGTCGTGAAGTCAGAGGTAACTGCTGTGCGTTTTGAGCCATGCAGGAAACACCTGTCGGAACCAGTTGAGATAGGTCTCAGTATCGGGTTTGTTTCTGTCTTTCAGAATATTGACCACGTCGACCACGATCCAGGCTTTCGCCAGAATGAGGTGTCGGAGCAGGGTCTGTTTCGGTAACAGAGACGAATGCGCCAGATAGCGATCTGCGATGGCTTGATAAGACATCCGATCGCCCATGCCTTTGACCAGGGGTGCAAGATCAATGGCCGGGCTGCCTTCGCCGAACCGTTCCCAGTCGAATAACACCAGGTCACCGTTGTCCCGAATTCCCCAGTTGCCAGCGTTACTGTCACCCGACAGGCAGGCATGCGGATAAAACAGCCCTTCGGACTGTTCTCTGAGCTGGTGCAGATGTGCTTCTGCATTGCCCGACAGTTGCAGATGGTTCAGGGCCTGAATGGTGTGTTGTTCTGTCCATTGGTGAGCGCATCTGGGATGATCTGAATGCCGTGAAAAGTGGTGAATCGCGGCTAACTGTTGAAAACAGCGTGGATCCTCATGCAACGCTTCCAGTGTGACTGGCGTCGGGATGTATTCAAGATGCAGCACGTGATTTTTCGTGTCGCAATGATAGAGCCGTGGGGTATGTACGCCCAGCATGGTCAGTTGAGGCGCGATGTTGCGGTAAAAATGCATCTCGACATCTGTCGCGTTGCTTTTTTCGATATAGGGCACGCCGCGGGTCTCTTTCAGAAAGACCTGCGCATGACCCATTTGCGTGAGTTCTGTCATGAGCGCACGGCCTCTTAATGATTCAGGATTTCCCGAATGACAGGTAAAACTGAAACGACAAGAAGCCCTGACATGGTGTAATTAAACCACTGGCGGTATTTTGCCTGGGTCAGCGCTTTTTTCAGCAGGGATCCGAACATCAACCACACGCCGACACAGGGAAAAGACACCACCAGAAACGTGATTGCGAGCATCATGTTCTGGTTGTGGAAGTCGGCACCCACGGTGGTAAATGCGGCGATGGCCCCGGTTGCGACCACCCAGGCTTTGGCGTTAATCCATTGAAAGAGGGCGCCTTTCATGAAGCCCATCGGTTTTGCCTGCGCATCTGATGATCCAATGTCGCCGGAACGGGCAATCAGCCAGGCGAGATACAGTAAGTACAACACACCTAAACATTTAATGATGAAATGCAGGCTGGGGAACAGTTCGAACAGCTGTCCGAACCCCACGCCAACCAGCAACAGCATGATGGCAAAGCCCATACAAATGCCGCTCAGCAACGGCAGACTCTTTCTGACGCCGAAATTCAGACCCGAAGTCATCACCATGATGTTGTTCGGGCCCGGGGTGACAGAGGATGAAACGGCGAACAGTATCATCGCGTAGAGGTAATCCATGTGAGAGCGCTCCTTGGGTTCGGTTGTCAGCGAATGTCTCTCAGCGATACTGTGAATGCATAACGGGTTGGCATAAAAACGCAGCTGAGACTGCTCAGAGAATGAACATCTTTCTGATATGAAGATGGTTGCGAATATTATCAAGAGGCAGGCGAGCGATTTGCTGAAATATATCAGTCAATCTCATCGGGCTGAATCATGACTGACGATGAAATCATGAATTTGTTTTGCACTGTCATACGGGGAACAGTCGTCTGTATGAATGAGAAGATCATATTCAATGCCGCAATGCACCCGGGATGCCTGTTCAATGGCCGAGCCGGTGTGTCTGTCTCCCCGTTGCTGTTCGCGCTGAATCAGGGTTTCTGCTGAACAGGTCACGCCGACATACAGACAGTTTTTGCCAGCCAGCACCGATTGCCAGACAGTCATTTCTTCCGAACCATTCAGCACATCATCCACGATCACTTTCAGTCCGGCATCAACCAGATGCCTGACTGTGGTGCGATAGGCATCATTGACAGCCTTGCCGTACGGACCCGAGGAAATGCGATTGACGGGCTGCTGATTGAGCAGGGTGGTCCGCCAGTAAAAGCCATGAGCCGGTGTGTCGGATTCATTCAGGGTATTGGCTTTGGCAGGCATCATTGCGATGAAAGTATCAATCCCGATATGAAGGTAATCGTCCGCCATCACGCCTTGTAACGCTTTGGCAATTGCACTTTTGCCTGAGCTGCTGGGGCCGTTGAGAAAGATGATGTCCATGCGTTTTTATATATCCTTTACACAGTTGAATGCGCTCCATCGTATCGGTTTCTGTAAATATTGTCTTTTTGCTTTTACGGGAAGTGATGGGTTATCAGTGACTCATTTAAAAAGAGAGCTTTTCTTTTTCGAAAATAAACGGATGCCGGATGTTTGTGTTGCTATACCTGCTGTTCAGTATGACATCCGAATGAATTTTCAATGGTTTAAAAATCCTTTTAAGCATTATATTTCCCGGGTTTTACCTGAAAGATATTTCAAGTGATTGATTCCCTTGTTACTGAATTGAATATCAATAAAAAGCATAGAAAGTTAAATTTTTCAGGACTGTGAAGTGTCTCGAGGTTTTATAATTAGTGCGTTGTTTGGCAATAAACTGTTAGATACTTTGCGTGCAGGTCATATGTATGTTGTTGCATTGTGATTCTTTTGTTACATAAGTGACTTTCAAAATTTTGTTTTTGAAAGTGGTAACTTTTATTACAAATAGTGAGCATGATCATGTTTATCAATGAAAATGTTATTAAAAGCTTAGAAAATAAAGTCAATGAACTTCTGGAGAAAGAGTTTGAAAAAGACTCTGTAACGGGTGAGTTTCATCAAAGCGACTGGTTTAACAAAGAATATTATAAACGTCATATTCTTGAATGTGTCATCCGCATTAATATGAATAATGAGCTGGATGCGAGAGCAATTACGATTGCATGTAAGGGTAATATTCCAGCGGCAAAGAAATTGTCTTATTATCTGTATGATGAGTTAGGTCATGATGAGATGTTTTCTCAAGACCTGATCAAATATGGCTATACAATGGCAGATGTAAAAGATGAAAATGCTTTTCCATCAACAATTAAATTAATGGGTTATCTGACCTATAGTGTCGAGCGTTTTGGCCCGTTAGCCGCGATTATCTGGGATTGGTTCCTGGAGTATTATGGCGATAATTATAATCCATTCATCACTCAAAAAGCTGGCTCTTATTTGGGGCAGGAAGAAGTCAGTGGTGCTGCTTCTCACGTTGCCTTTGATGAAGCAGAAGATCATAGCGGTATGATGACAGAGATGCTGTCAACTGTGATTAAAAACGATCATGATGTAAAACTGGCAATTCAACATATTGAAGCCTTTATTCCTATGGTCGGTGAATATTTCACAGAGCTAAGAGCAAATACGCTATAGTTGTTAATCAATAGTGATGTAATATGCCTGAGATAAAAATTAAAATATCTGACATCGAGATATTTTCTGACATTGAAGATAATTTAATCAATAATATCCCAAGTGATTACATCACAAAGGGGTGTTTAAATGGTGTATGCCGGGTCTGTCGCTGTAAGCTGGTTGCTGGACAAGTGATGGAAAACGGTAAGATGGTAAACACCCCAAACATGTTTTTACCCTGTGTCAGCAAAGCCTTGACTGATATAACGATTGAACCTTATGTCAGTAATTATTCAATTGGTACTATTCGTCAGATTGAATATTTGGATAAATCAATCATAGAAATTCAGATAAAAATAAAAAAACAATTCTTCACGTCTAAATCTATCGTGAATATTTTTAGTCATGATTTGAAAGTCACCCGAAGTTATTCTCTGGTCACTATGTATAAAGATGGATTTGATCTTTTACGTATCCATGTGAAGTTAAAAGAAGACGGCGTTTTTTCGAACTGGTTCTTAACATTAAATCCCGGTGATGAAGTTCGATATCAAATCGTGAATATTCCTGTGCCAAGGTATGAGGAAATGAGTCGATCTATCAATGTTATATCCGGTGGGAGTGGGATGGGGGCCGCTCTCTCCAGAGCATTAGAACTCTCAGAGAAACACGCACTGGAAGGCATCAATGTGATTGCAATCAACAGATCGTCATTGAGTTTTTATCATGAAAATTGCATTCGCGAGTTCACAAGCAGAGTTGATTGCAGTGTTCATGTTCAGAATGTCCGTTTTCCTGACTGGGATGCTAATGATATTGATAGATTTATCTCGAAAGAATTTTTTACAGTTTCTGTCGGCTCAACGGCTGTGACAGAGAAAGTTTCAATACTTGATAATAAAGAAATCGAATATTTTGGTTAGCAGGAAGGTCATGTGAGTATTGTCGTCATAGATCCAGTATCATCTGGAACCGCATATATCCATGCGGCAGCAGAAATGGGAATCGATTTACATATCCTTTGTATTGATGAAGGAGAAAGAAAGCTAAGCCACGATTTAAGAAGCCTGGTTCAATCGGTTATTAAAGTCGACTCCAGGGATATGAATGCGCTGGTGGACGCCATTGAAGAACTTGGCAATGTTGAAGCCATTTTCCCTGGTTCTGAATATACAGTTCCGGTCTGTTCTCAGTTAGCAAAATATTTTGGTTTACCACATCTGGACGAAGCTGTGATTGATTTCGTTCGGGATAAGTATGCTTTCAGAACTAAATTGAAAGAAACTCAGCTGAGCCATATTCATTACTTTTCAATCGATAAAGAGACGGAGCTTCAGCCGCTTGAATTGCCGGATGGTTTTACTTTTCCTGCGGTTATCAAGCCGGTTGATATGTCGGGAAGTACCGAAGTCAGACGAGTGGACAATATTGATGAGTTCGTTGCAGTGGTCACAAGGTTGTCTCAGTCTGCGCTTAACGATCTGGATTTTGTATCGTCCGGAAAATTCATTATTGAAGAATATATTCCGGGGCATGAATTCAGTGTTGAAGGTGTCGTCATTGATAATCAGGTAGAAATTGTATCCATTACTGAAAAAGTACTGGGACAAGAGCCTTACTTTGTCGAGTTTGGCCATATTGTCGGGCATGACATCTGTGAATCAATCGCGAGTACAATCCGCCAGTATGCGGAAGCGGTTGTGAACGCTATCGGTGTCAATATTGGTCCTTTCCATCTGGAACTGAGAGTTCGCCCAGAAGGTCAGCCTGTGGCTATCGAAATGGCGGCGAGGATGCCTGGCGACAAGATTGTCGAGTTAATCAAGCAGTCTTATGGTGTCGACTTAGCACAGATGACCATTGCAGCCTATACAAACCGGAATATTACCCGATCTGATTTGCCGAAAGTGGTTTCTGCAATTTCATTTATCCCCAGAGGGAACAAAGAGGTTTTCACTGAGCTGAGTTCGATTGAAAAGTATATGAGTCATAAGTTTTTCAAAAAGCATGAAATATACTTTAATCATGGGGATGTATTAGGTAGTCATCAGGATTGGACCTCACGCGTTGGTTACTTTATTTTCTCCGGCGATGATTATCATGAAATCAAAAGTGTCGTACATGAAGTGAATACTGAGGTGGGATTATTATGAAACATGTCTTAGTTATCAATCGTTATGATGATATGTTTTCAGATTACAAAAAATATATTGATCACAATGATTTTCAAGTGTCATTCGTGACTTTGAAGAATAAAACAAAATATATCGATCCGAAGACTTGTTTGCATGTTAAGGCGCTGGACGCATTAAAGAGTGAAGATGTTTTATCCGCTGCGATTGAAATGAATCAGGTTGATCGGATTGATTTGGTTATCGCACATTCAGAGTATGATCTGGATAGTGCTTCCATGATCAGGGACGCATTAGGGATACCAGGCGCTAAAGTTGAAGATAATGATCTGTATCGAAATAAGGTACTGATGAAATCTGCACTCATGCAGTCGGATATTCTGTTCCCGATGTTTCAGGCGGTGAAGCGGCATGAGGATATCACGGATTTCATCTCGAAATATGGTTATCCCTGCATCATCAAACCGGAAGTCGGTGCTGCATCTGAAGGTGTTCAGAAGATTTTTTCAAGCGAAGATATTCCATCTCTGGAGCGCTTTGAAGGGTATCAGATTGAACAGTTTATAGAAGGTGAGATATATCATGTTGATGCCGTTCTTTCTCATGATGAGATGCCATATTTCAAAGTTTCTAAATATATCAATACCTGCCTTGATTTTAGAAATAAAATCCCGCTTGGCTCATTTACCATTGACGATAAATCCGTCAATGAAAAATTAAAACGATTTACGTATCAAGTCGCGGACTTACTGAACATAAAAAATCAAGCCGTCCACTTAGAAGTCATTGAAAATGGTGATGATTTTTACTTTTTGGAAATTGGCGGAAGAGTGGGCGGTGGTGAAATACCATTTGTTGCCTACAATAATGAAGGGGTAGATCTCTTCGATTTGTGGACGAAGGCTTCACTTGGAGAGACCGTGAAAGCGGTAGAAACGAAAGTAACCGGATTTCTGATGGTTCCGAATCCGTTTGAATCCGGATATCAGTTGGCCGATGGATTTCAGTTAGAACATCCGAATGTTACATTCCAGGAATTTAATTCAAGTGGTGAAAGTACGGAGTTCTCCTATGATGAGATACCCGCAAGAGTTCACTTCGAAGGAGAGAATTCTATTGAAGTCCGGGACGCAATTGTTCAATGTATGTCTCTGGTAAGCTCATCAATTACTCCACTCGCAGTAACAGGAAATTCTAATGGATAAGAAACACATATTTGGTGTCGTTCTGGCATTACTGGCGGCATTTTTTAACGGCATGGTTGGTATTTTGAGTGTTAATCTGTTTCAGTCTGGCCTGCCCTCTGAAGCGGTTGCATTTTATAAATGCGTGGTTGCATTTGTGATCATTCTTCTGGTGCTTGGCGTGACCGGAAAATTACCGGCGTTGATGACATATTTGAAATCGAAATGGAAATCCCTGGCCGTGTGCAGTTTCTTCGGCTTTTTTATGTTGTATTTTTTCGAAACGGCTTCTTATGAAACGCTCAATGTTGCTGTGGTCGTTTTCTTACTGTTTGGTGTTTCGACGCTGGTGACTTTTTTTGCGAACGCGTTGTTTGAAAAACGAAACCTGACAGGTCAGGAATGGATGTCGGTACTGTTTGCTGTTTTGGGTCTGTATTTAATCTTTCTGGAAAATGAAAATATTGCCAATTCAGATCAAACCGGTTTCCTGTTTGCGGTGCTGGCGGGTGTCGGTTACGGACTGTTCTTGGTGCTGAACAAAAAGCTGGATATTGGCGGCGGATTGATTCCGGTTTGTGGTCTGCTGATGTTTGGTCTGGTTTATTTGATGATTCCATTCTCCATGTCTGGTGTTGTCGGTGTGGAAAATGATGTCTGGCTGACACTGTTGCTGCTGGCTTTGCTGCCGACGATTGGCGGCTTCTGGTGTACCACCAAATCACTGACCATTTTGAAAAGCCAGACCGTCCAGCTGGTCGAATTATCTGAGCCAATTTTTGCCTTAATTCTGGGTTTTGTGTTTTTGGGGCAGTTGGTCACGTCCATGCAGATGCTGGGTGGTGCCTGCATTCTGGCCGCGATTCTGATTCATGAAGTGAAATTGTCGAAATTGAAATCATGGCGGAAAAATAAGCTGGCTTCTGAATCAGTGAAATAAGCTTGCGAGTGTGCCAGCGTTTGAAGCCAGCCTGCGGGCTGGCTTTTTTGTCTCTTTCTTTATCGGCGGCATCACAGAATCGGCACTCTCACATGTTGTTTACCTGGCATTAGAGTAAAAGCTTAAAGGCAGCGGACGCTCAAGTAACAGTAAACGCCATGGAGGATGCATGAAGACACTGGAAGAGCAATTGACGAATTACGCGCGCTATCACCGCTCCAGGCGGAATATTCTGACCCATTTTGTCGGGATTCCTGCCATCGTATTTGCGGCAATTTGCCTCTTGGCCAGAACCGAGTTTGTTCTCGGTACCGTGGTGCTGAATGGCGCCTATATTGCTGTGGCACTGTGCGTGATTTTTTATCTCCGTCTCAGCGGGTCGCTGGGAGCCATCATGGCTGCCATTTTGATTGTCATGACGGTAGCAGCGATGCCTGTCGCGTCGCTGCCAATGTCGGGCTGGCTGGGGATCAGTCTGAGCCTGTTCATTGTCGCTGGGTGTTTCAGTTTATCGGGCACTATTTTGAAGGCAGGAAACCGGCGTTTGTGGATGATCTTGTCGGACTGATCATTGGTCCGTTGTTTGTACTGGCCGAGGCTCTGTTTCTTTTGGGTTATTACCAGTCTTTAGCCGATTATATTGATCAGCATGCAGGTCCTGTTCAGCCATGATCGAGGATAAAGGCTAGGGTCATCAGACCCTGAAACTCTGAATAGCAAATCAAGACAAGGAGATGTCATGCTGTTTAAGAATAAAACCGTCTGGATCACCGGTGCTTCTTCCGGAATCGGACGCGAGTTAGCGGTGCAGTTTGCTCAGGAAGGGGCAAATGTCATTCTTTCGGCCCGGAATGCAGAGAAGTTAGCGGCGATCAAAGCCGATCTTGCGCCGGGTAATCACAAAGTCGTGCCGCTGGATATGGCGCAGCCGGAAAGGCTGATGCAGGACATTCCGGCGGTGCTGGACGAGGTGGGTCGTGTCGACATTCTGGTGAACAATGCCGGGATTTCACAACGCAGCCTGTTTCTGGAAAATGAATTCAAAGTGTACCGCCAGCTGATGGAGGTGAACTACTTCGGTCTGGTGGCAATGACCAAAGCCGTGTTGCCGCGGATGATCGAAACCGGGGGCGGCAGTGTCGTGGCAATCAGCAGTGTGGCCGGAAAAGTCGGATCGAAATTCAGGACGGGCTATTCCGGTTCGAAATATGCCGTGGTCGGTTTTATGGATTGCTTGCGGGCTGAGGTGAGTCAGCACGGTATTCATTGCCTGACGATTTGCCCGGGCTCCGTGAAAACGGCGATTGGTCATAATTCGCTGAACGGACAGGGCGTTGCGCAAAACAAGCCGGAAGCTTCCATTGAAAATGGCATGGATCCGGCGGATGCAGCACGCCAGATGCTGAAAGCCATTGCCGCCCGGAAAGATGAGGTGGTGATCGGCAAAGGGATCAGTGGCTGGGCACCGACCATCAAACGATTTTTCCCGCAGCTGTTTAACATGATGACTGCAAAAACGAGCTATCGTTAACCGATTCGGGGGCGTGCATGCCCCCGGATATCGCGAACCTCCCTTTCTGAAATCTCTCTTGAACTTTTCTCAATTCTTTCTCGATGTCTGTCACATTGTCGACAATCTCAATGCCAGCAATTCATTATCTTTAAACAATCAACTTGTTGGATTGCACTTTCCGGTCTATTTTTGCTCTATCAACATCTAATTGTTAACAATGTGTGGTTTTGAGCTTTTTATAGCCTGGTGGTAAGTGCAGTGAGTATTGATATTGTCGACAATGTGAAGGTCGTTTCGGTGGGTGCTTCAGGAAAAGCCGAGAACACCAAAGAGCCAACCAAATCGGACAGCCTGCTGGAAGTGCTGGTAGAACGGATTGTCACGGGCGTATTCCCGGCAGGCAGCAAAATTTCTGAGCCTGAACTGGCGCGGCAGTTTGCCGTCAGTCGCGGGCCGCTGCGTGAAGCCATGATGCGGGTGGAAGCACTGGGGCTGGTTGAACGGATACCGCATGTTGGGGCCAGAGTGGTGGCGCTCAGCCCGGGCAAACTGGCAGAGATTTATGCGGTTCGTGAAGCGCTGGAAGGCATGGCTGCCCGTCAGGCGTGCGCCCACATCACGGAAGAAGAACTGGACGGGCTGGATCATCTGCTCAGACAGCATCAGGAACATATCGAAGAAGTGGATGGCGCTTCTTATTTTCATCAGCATGGCGATTTTGATTTTCACTACCGAATCATCAAGGCCAGCCGCAACAGCAAGCTGATCAGTCTGCTGTGTGATGAGCTCTATCATCTGCTGCGTATGTACCGGTATCAGTCGCCCCGCTCACATGCCCGTCCCGAGCGCGCACTCAACGAACACGTTCAGATCTTGTCTGCGATCCGGGACCGTGATGGCGAACTGGCTGAAATGCTGATGCGTCGCCACATCATGCGCAGCCGGACACTGATTGAAAGCCAGCTGAGAAAGGATGAATCGTCAGCGCGCTGAATGAACCAAATCAAACAAGGAGTTACTCATGAAACCAGGACAGCGTTTTCGTCAGGCGGTGGCCGACAATCACCCGTTGCAGGTGGTCGGCACCATTAATCCCTACTGCGCCATGATGGCTCAGCAGGTGGGACATCAGGCAATTTATCTCTCCGGCGGCGGCATAGCCAATGCATCTTACGGGCTGCCGGATCTGGGCATTACCACCCTCAACGATGTGACGGAAGATGTCCGTCGGATCACCGCAGCCTGTGAATTACCGCTATTGGTGGATATTGATACCGGTTTTGGCGGTGCGTTCAATATTGCCCGGACGATTCGGGAGATGGAGCGCTCAGGTGCTGCCGCGGTGCACATGGAAGATCAGGTGGCTCAAAAACGCTGCGGCCATCGCCCGAATAAAGCGATTGTGTCTCAGAGTGAGATGGTGGATCGCATCAAAGCTGCGGTGGATGCCCGTCAGGATGAGAGCTTTGTCATTATGGCTCGTACCGATGCACTGGCGGTCGAAGGGATGGATGCGGCGATTGAACGGGCGATTGCCTGTGTCGAAGCGGGTGCCGACATGATTTTTCCGGAAGCAATGAACACCCTGGAGCAGTACCGCCAGTTTGTCGATGCGGTCAAAGTTCCGGTACTGGCGAATATCACCGAGTTTGGCCAGACACCACTGTTTTCCTGTGATGAGCTCGCAGAACAGGGTGTGGAGATGGTCTTGTATCCGCTGTCAGCTTTCCGGGCCATGAATCAGGCGGCACTGAATGTATATCAGCATTTGCTGACAGACGGACATCAGCGCAACGTCGTGGATCAAATGCAAACCCGTGAGGAGCTGTATCAATATCTTGGCTACCATGAATATGAGCAAAAACTGGATCAATTGTTCAGTGGCCGGTAAGGCCTGAGACATGCCGCTTCGCCGTTCACGGGGTGTGAGAAGCGGGCAACATCAGCGGCAAAGCATTTGCGAAAGAACATCAGCGAATAAACAACAGAGAAAGAACATCATCATGAGAAGGCGTATGACGTAAGCGTCTCTGCCCGGAACCGGGCCAAATCCATAACGTGACACAACGTGAAGAAAGGAGCCTGTAATGACTGCGACACATTCAGTGACAGCGGATAATCAACACACGGCAGACAAGGACAGTTCACACAATCAACCCCTGGGCGGCGCAGGACTGCGCGGTCAGAGTGCCGGCAGTACGGCGCTGTGCACCGTCGGCAAAACCGGCACCGGCCTGACTTACCGCGGCTACGACATTACGGATCTGGCGAACCATGCGCAGTTTGAAGAAGTCGCTTATCTGCTGCTGAAAGGCAAGCTGCCGACACAGGCCGAGCTGGATCAGTACAAAGCAACGCTGAAAGCCAAACGCGGTTTACCGGATGCGCTGAAAACTGTGCTGGAAGCGATTCCGGCAGATGCCCATCCGATGGACGTGATGCGTACCGGCTGTTCAATGCTGGGCAATCTGGATCAGGAAACGGATTTCAGTCAGCAGGCAGAGAAAACCGACACGATTCTGGCCTTGCTGCCAGCCATCATCTGCTACTGGTACCGCTTTAGCCATGACGGCGTCCGGATTGATACTGCCGGTTCTGATCAGGACTGTACCGGCGGCTACTTCCTGGAAATGCTGACCGGGAAAGCGCCCTCTGAACTGCACAAGCAGGTGATGCACTGCTCACTGATTCTTTACGCTGAGCACGAATTTAATGCCTCGACTTTCACGGCCCGGGTTTGTGCGTCGACGTTATCGGATCTGCATTCCTGCATTACTGCGGCGATTGGCAGTCTGCGTGGTCCGCTGCACGGCGGGGCCAATGAAGCGGCGATGGCGATGATCGAACACTGGCAAACGCCGGATGAAGCGGAAGCCAATATTTTGAAGATGCTGGCGCATAAAGAAAAAATCATGGGTTTCGGCCATGCGATTTACCGCGAATCTGACCCGCGCAATGCGCTGATCAAAGCCTGGTCGCACAAGCTGTCTCAGGATGTGGGTGATACCCGTCTGTATGCCGTTTCTGAACGGGTGGAAGCCGTAATGAAACGCGAAAAAGGACTGTTTGCCAATGCCGATTTTTTCCATGCCTCGGCTTATCACTTTATGGGCATTCCGACCAAGCTGTTTACCCCGATTTTCGTGGTGAGCCGGGTCACGGGATGGGCGGCTCATGTGTATGAACAGCGCGCCAACAACCGGATTATCCGTCCGAGTGCCGATTATATCGGTCCGGATCATCAGGAATGGCTGCCGATTGATAAACGCAAATAAGTTAGACCCTAATTTAAGACTCTGAAGTAAAAGGAAAGATGAATGAGCCTCAACGTTGAACTGAATGAACGCCCGCAACCTGATGAACTGCTGGTAAAAATTGCCGATTATGTCGCGCAGACCGAGATCACCTCAGCGGAAGCTTATAACACGGCGCGGAACTGTCTGATGGATACCTTAGGCTGCGGTCTGCTGGCACTGCGTTTCCCGGAGTGTACCAAGCATCTGGGGCCGACGGTTCCGGGCACGACTGTGCGTCACGGCGCGCGGGTACCGGGGACGTCGCATGAGCTGGATCCGGTGACCGCGGCGTTTAATATCGGCTGTATCATTCGCTGGCTGGATTTCAACGACACCTGGCTGGCAGCGGAATGGGGCCATCCGTCGGATAACCTGGGCGGTATCCTGGCCACGGCAGATTACCTCAGCCGTGTTGCGGTCGCAGAAGGCAAAGCGCCGCTGACGATGCGCGATGTACTGACAGCGATGATCAAAGCCCACGAAATTCAGGGCGTACTGGCACTGGAAAACAGTTACAACCGGGTCGGTCTGGACCATGTGCTGCTGGTGCGTGTGGCCTCAACGGCTGTGGTCACCAAAATGCTGGGCGGCACCCGGGATCAGATCATTGATGCGGTGTCTCAGGCCTGGGTCGACGGGTGTTCGCTGCGGACTTACCGTCACGCACCGAATGCCGGTTCCCGGAAATCATGGGCTGCGGGGGATGCGACGTCCCGTGCGGTGCGTCTGGCGATGATCACGATGAAAGGTGAAATGGGACTGCCGTCTGTACTGACCGCGCCGAAATGGGGTTATTACGACGTGCTGTTTAACGGGCAGCCGTTCAAGGTCAATCAGGATTTCAGCAGCTATGTGATGGAAAACGTGCTGTTCAAGATTTCTTTCCCGGCAGAATTTCACGCTCAGACAGCGGTTGAATGTGCCGTTGCACTGCATCATCAGGTTAAAGATCGTCTGGATGATATCGAGCGGATTGAAGTGACCACGCATGAATCTGCCATCCGGATTATTTCCAAATCCGGCGATCTGGCGAACCCGGCCGACCGTGACCACTGTCTGCAGTACATGATTGCGGTGCCGCTGATTCACGGTGATCTGATTGCCGAGCACTATGAAGACGAATTCCACCGGGGTGACAGTCGCATTGATGTGCTGCGCAGCAAGATGGAAGTGATTGAAGACAAACGCTACAGCGCGGAGTATCTGGAAGCTGACAAGCGTTCGATCGCGAATTCAATTCAGATCTTCTTTAACGATGGCACCAGCACGGAAAAAGTGTCGGTTGAGTATCCGATTGGTCACCGCCGTCGCCGTGAAGAAGGGATTCCGGTACTGGAACGTAAATTTAAACGGAATCTGCAAACCCGCTTCCCGCAGGGCAGCTGCGACAAGATTTTCGAACTTTGCAGCGATCAGGCCAAACTGGAAGCCACCCCGGTTCATGAGTTCATGTCACTGTTTGTGATTAACTGAGCCGATTCCGGCTGAGTCCGGATTCAGAACTTTCAAATTGACACCGGCGCATGATGCGCCGGTTTTTTATGGCTTTGATCCGGCAGCAGCATTCTGAACGTTTTCTCCTGAAACCAGAGTCGTTCATTGTGCGAATTGTTAATGAAGCACAGGCGGTTGACTGTTCAGTGGTTTCAGTTGCTCCGTCTCGCGTTTTACAGCAATGACCATGACAAATTGTACCCGGGGCAGACGAAATGTGCTGTCATTGACCGGTCTTGCCGGAAAGGTCTGACATGCGGGCCAAGCGTGTTGACTGAGTTTGGGTTGACCAGCCGGGTTGAATGTCTGGCGGCTTTCTGTCAGTTCCAGATGCAGCCTTGGAAATTGCATCAGCATGCTCACCTCTTTCATCAGGCAGGAACACTGTTCCTGTTATCCCTAAAAAAATAAACGGGCTGAAAATGGGGGCTTTCTGATCAGGGATATAAGGACGATGAAAAAAACTTCAAGATTCCGGGACACACTATTTATTCCCTCCGGAAATACGGCCAACTTTGATCTGGTTCAGCCTTGTAACTTTCTCTGTGAATAGAATGCAGGGATGGATCGGTCGGATTATCTGTTCAGCGAGGTCAAGATGTTTCACTTCTGTCAGGCTACGGCCACATTGATTGAACGTATCAAAAGGGCTTCTGCAGACGTCGTACGTCTGGTTGAGCCTGTGGGTGAACGATCCCGGACGGGCGACTCGGTCAATCCTTGCATTGACTGGTTTGATGCGCAGCCGGTTTACCCGAAACTGTACTGGCATTCCCGGAATGGCGTCGAAGAAGTGGTCGCGCTGGGGCAGCAAGCAACGTTTTCAGACCCGATGCCCGCCTATGCGCTGCTGCAGGGAGAGCAGCGCATCTGGGGATGCCGGGCATTTGATGGTCAGGCTGACAACCCTGATCCTGCGAAGTCTTCTTTCTTTTTTCTGCCGCATCTTGAGTTGCTCCGGTCGGGTGAGCAATGGTCGCTGGCGGTGAACCTGCACGCGGGCAAAGACGCAGCAATCAAGGTATTACAGCAACTGGTCAGTGAGTACCCGTCGGTACCGCCGATTGTCTCGCAGATTGTGTCGGTTCGGCACGCACCCGCTCAAGACGGCTGGCACAAACTGGTCAGGGGGGCGCTGAGCGACATCCGGGCACAGTTCATGGATAAAGTGGTCCTGGCGCGTCAGACCACAGTCGGATTCGATTCGGCCTGCTCCGCAGCTCAGGTTCTGAAAGCCAGCCAGCAGGAAAATCGCGACAGTTTTCACTTCCTGCTGGCATTCGATGCAAGACGGGCATTTCTCGGTTCGACGCCGGAGCGTTTGTACCGCCGGGAAGATCGTGCTCTGCAGACCGAAGCGCTGGCCGGGACCATTGGCCGGGGCAAAAGCGGAGCCCACGATCAGCGGCTGGGCCGGTGGCTTTGTCTGGATGCCAAGAATCTGCAGGAAAATCAGTATGTCGTTGACGATATTCTTGATCGTCTGCGCCCTTATACCGATTCACTGTCCGCCGAAGATACGGTCAGTCTGGTCAGGCTGCGTCAGGTGCAGCACCTCAAGCGGCTCATCAGCGGCGTTCTGAAACCTGACGTTTGCGGCGTCAGACTGCTGCATGCCTTGCAACCGACCGCAGCTGTCGCGGGGTTACCGCGTCACAAAGCAATGCAGTTTATTCTGAAGCATGAGCCATTTGAGCGGGGCTGGTATGCCGGTTCGCTGGGTTATGTCAGCCTGCCCAAAGCAGAATTCTGTGTCGCCCTGCGCAGTGCGTACCTGATTGACGAAAAACTTCAATTATTTGCCGGGGCTGGCATTGTGCAGGGTTCGGATCCAGCCAGCGAATGGCAGGAAGTGGATAAGAAAATGTCGACCCTGCTGGCGCTTTTCACGGATGTACGATCTGATCTGACTGTATCGGAGGTGGCCTGATGGTGGCAGAAGTTTCAGGCGATAAACCAATCGCGCAGGCTGAGTTGAACCGCCTCTGGTCCAGAATCCTGCTGGAAGAACTGACCCGGCAGGGTGTTGCCCATATTTGTATTGCGCCGGGATCGCGCTCGACGCCGCTGACACTGGAAGCCGATGCGAACCCAAAGCTGACCTTGCATACCCACTTTGATGAACGCGGACTGGGTTTTCTGGCACTTGGTCTGGCGAAGGCCAGTGGTCAGCCCGTGGCGGTGGTGGTCACGTCCGGCACGGCTGTCGCCAATCTGTTACCTGCCGTTGTTGAAGCCGGACTGACCGGGGAAAAACTGGTGCTGCTGACCGCAGACCGCCCGGTTGAACTGGTTGGCTGTGGTGCCAATCAGGCCATTTATCAGCCGGGGCTGTTCTCCAGTCATGTGACGGCCAGCCTGGAACTGCCCAGTCCGTCGCAAAACGTGCCGCTGAGCTGGTTGCTGACTTCAGTGGATGCGCTGATGCATCGACAGCGGTGTGAAGGCGGTGCGCTGCATCTCAACTGTCCTTTCCCGGAACCGCTTTACGGAGATGCCGGGCTGGCAGAAGACAGCGCTTACGGGCGTGCACTGGGTGACTGGCTGACACAGGCCGCGCCTTATGTGCAGTATGACATGGGCAAAGCCGCGCCTGCGTTGCCGCCGGATTGCTCTGCACTGGCGGACGGAAATGTGGTGATGATTGCCGGTGATTTGTCCGCCAGTGATGCCCGGGCTGTGGCGGAACTGGCACAAAAACTGGGTTGTCCGCTGCTGTGTGATCCGCAATCCGGGATCAGCAGTGACTGGGCCCATTACGATCTCTGGCTGCAGCACCCTGAGCTGGCAGCGCCGCTGAATGATTGCCGGCTGATCCTGCAATTTGGTCCGCGGCTGATTTCCAAGCGTCTGAATCAGTGGCTGGCCGGTCAGGTGAGAAAAGGCACCTGTGATTACTGGTATGTGTCGCCGGATAGCAACAGGAATAATCAGAGTCACCTGCCGCAGCGACAGATGGTTGCGGAGATCTCCGACTGGATCCGCGCAGCTCTGGCGGTATTACCGGCGGATATGTCTTCACAACACACAAATGCCGCCCGAAACAGCTGGAGCGGGCTGACCCAAAGTGCTGCCCGGAAAATCCGCTCGCTGCTGGATGAGGATCGTACAGAACAGCCGGGTCTCACTGAAATGGCACTGGCGATGGATCTGAGTCAGCGCGGGCAGCAAGCCAGTCTGTTTCTCGGCAACAGCCTGATCGCCCGGCTGGTGGACATGCTGACCGTTTTCGGGGGACGCGCGGTTTATTCCAATCGCGGTGCATCAGGGATCGACGGGCTGGTCGCCACAGCGGCTGGTGTGCAGCGGGCCACCGGTACGCCCCTGATGCTGATGCTGGGAGATACCGCGCTGCTGCACGATCTCAACTCACTGGCATTACTGAGCCATTGTACGGTTCCTGTCGTGATTGTGGTTACCAACAATGACGGAGGGGCAATTTTTGATTTGCTGCCGGTACCGGAAGACGACAAGCAGCGGTTATATCAGATGCCCCATGGCTATGCATTTGGGCATGCTGCCCGCCAGTTTGGTTTAGGTTACTGCAAAGCAGAGACGCTGGCGGAGTACCAGTCGGTTGTCAGCGAACACCTCAGTTCGGGGACAGGCAGTTCAGGAACAGGGGCTTTGCTGGTCGAGGTGCAAACGCTGCCGGGACAGGCAGCCGGACAGCTCAGTCAGTTGATCCGGAGGCTGCATGCTCTTTAGCCGTTTTCATGCTGAAGGCAGTGACCCGGAACAGCCGGTTCTGGTATTTCTGCATGGTCTGCTGGGAAATGGCGATGACTGGCGTTCCTGCACGGCGTATCTGCAGACGCACACGTGTGTGGCGGTGGATTTACCCGGTCATGGTCAGAGCCATGGCGTGTGGTGTGGCTCGTTCGATGAGGCAGTCCTTCAGGTCAGGGAAACGCTGCTTGCGGGCAATTTATCGGGCCGTCCTGTCGTGCTGGTCGGCTATTCACTGGGGGGCCGGATTGCGATGCACGGGGTCGCCAACGGGCTGTTTGCGCCGCTGGATATCCGGGGGCTGGTGGTCGAAGGCGGGCACTTCGGGCTGGCTTCAGCGGGTTGCAGAGCCTTACGCTGGCGGCATGATCAACGCTGGGCACGCCGTTTCAGGCGGGAGCCCGTGAGTACGGTATTAAAGGACTGGTATCAGCAGCCCGTGTTTACTTCTCTTCAGGCGACACAAAAACAGCATCTGGTGATTCAGCGAAGTGAGAATCGTGGTGACAGCGTTGCGCACATGCTGCTGGCAACCTCTCTGGCCCGGCAGGATGACCTGCTGGCACTGCTGAAAGCACAGCCGGTGCCGGTACATTACCTGTTTGGCGCGCAGGACCGTAAATTTACCCGGCTGGCGCTGGAGAGCGGGTTACCGTCGACCCGGATTCCAGAGGCGGGGCACAATGCCCATCATGAACAGCCGCAGGTGTTTGCCCGGGTGCTCCGGGACCTTATCGACCGGCGGATTCTGCTGCCTAAATCTGAACAGGCATAAGCCAGAGGTGTCGTGACATGCACCCGTTTGGGGGTGATGTCACGACACATGATGGCCGCTTTGCCATTCATACAAATGGTCATGCATACAAATAGTCACGCGTACGTATGGTCAGGCATGGACCTGATGGAAGGGCACTCCGCCGTCTTCATCAATCATGGATTCAGTCAGTTGTGCGGCCTGTAACTGCACCAACGCAAATCCGTTTTTCACGCGCAGCGGGATGTTCGGGTCGTTGGCATTCCGGGTTTCGTACCAGGCAATGTCCGGATTCCCTTGCAGCATTCTGGCGTTTCCGTAGGGAATTGCGCCATGGCCGACACAACGACCCAGCATGCCAGCCTGCGACTGATAAACAATCCCGTTGTGCAGGTGTCCCCAGAACCAGAAGGTGGGAGCACGTCCCAGTGCATCGACCACCGGCTGGTAACAGGAGCCGTGATTCCGGCCATCAATCGCCAGTCCTTCATGGTGCGATAGCACAATGACCTTTTTATCTTTGGGCAGCTGTGCCAGCCAGGTCAGCTGAGTTTGGTTGACTTTGCCTTTCAGGTAGAAATCAAAGGTATCGGCGTCATACGCTGTATCCAGACCAACAATCAGCCAGTGGCTGTTCTCCAGACAGAAAAAGCTGCAGCCGCGTTGCTGTACAAATTTCTTTTGCAAAGCGATTTCAAAATAAGAATGTGCGCCATTGTACATTTCGTGATTTGAATTGAGCGTGAAGCCGCCCATGCTGCCCATGGGCCAGCATTCAACTAAGTTGTCCGTTTCTTCCTGAGCTGTACCGGCGTAATAAACATCGCCCAGATGGATCGTGAGCTGCGGGGCACATTTCACGATTTGTGTGGCAACTTTTGTACTCGGGGCATCCGGTTTCCATGGCCCGGTTCCCCAGTCGCCGCAAATCGCAATATCAATATCATCGGGAATAGGAATTCTTTGGGGCTGGTCTTGAAATGAGGCTTTGTCGTCAATGTGGATCAGCCATTGTTCGAATGAAATAGCCCAGTCCGGATCCAGTAATTCCCATTGACCGACTCCGAGCAGTTCACCATCGGATTCGACTCGTGTCGGGAACAGACTTTTGTCGGTTGGCAGCTTGTGCCCCCCTTCCGGCACCAGATCCAGCAAACTCAGGACATGTGCGAACTCATGCCCCTCAAGTTTTCCGTCCTGGCCATCAACCAGTCTCTGTGCTTGCATGTGGATGTCGTTCAGTTTTTGCATGACTGCATCATGAACTTCAACCGAGACCCGATTTTTAAAGTTCTGATAAGCGGTTTTCAGGCGCTGCTTTAATGCTGATTCGTCCATCATTGTCCCCGTTATGAGTGCTGAATAAAGTATGTTCAGACAGCTTTCATGCGGTCTGATCCAGGTGTTTCACGATGAGCGGGTAGACATCCCGGCTGGCATTGCGCCCGAAAATACAATCAATGTGTCCGTAATCGGGAATTACATGCCGTGTGTAGTGCTCCGGTCCGAACCGGTTCACCAGCGTCTGATAGGTGAGCGCCGTACTTTCGGGCAGGTAGCATTCGTTCATGGCCCCGTGAATAAAACAGATCGGCAGCCGGAGCCGCTCCAGATGAGGGAGGTAACGATTATGTCCTTCGGCATCCGTCAGGAAACCGGCCCGGCAGCATTCGGCGAGATGCTGAAACGCGCCGATATTGGCCTCGGCAAACAATTCATGCAGATTGCGGTGCAGTGCTTCGTTTAATTGAGCGTGTCTGTACAAAGGGGCATAGTTGAAGGTCACCCGGTGGCAGACCGGATTGCTGCATTGCCCCTGAGCTTCAGCCAGCGCATAAACCGCCAGCGCTTTATCCCAGAGCCGCTCGCTCCACCCTTCGTGACTGTCGACATAGGCGGTGAGCGAATCCACTCCGAGTTTTTCCAGAAATGCAGGGATATGCAGCCCCGTTTTGACCTGTGTGGCCGTGGGAACCACGACGTCGGTTGCAATTTGCGAGCAAACAACGGAGCGAATGCCGGTTAACCCGCTGAGTAAAGCCATGAAAAAGGTTGAAGCGCCCCAGCAATGCACAACGGCCTGAATGGAATCTTTGCCGGTCTCTTCCTGAATTTTTCGCACTGCGGCCGGAAAGTCATACTGCGCGACCTGATCACCATTCGATTGCTGACGGGCGGCCGGAAGATCAATACTGACCCTGAAATCCAGTAACCACACATCGTATTGATGCGCACAGAGGAACTCTAACAGGTTGGTGTCGATCAGATCGGTCGAAAAAATGTCTGAACTCACTCCCAGTCCATGCACCAGCATGACCGGTCCTTTGCTGCCTGCAGGGTAACGGGTCAGGCGCAGGGTGACGTTATCTTCCGTGTTGAAGAAATGCACCTGAGGTGCCGGCGCGTTCAGCGGCCGTTTTTGTCGCGGGGGTGCTTCGGGGTTAAACCGATATGGTTTCGCAAAAATGCTGCCGTAACTTTCCCATAAGGCGCCTGCGAAATGCTTGCCAAATTTCGTCAGTGCACGGAGCCGGGACTGCTTGTCCGGGGCATTGAGCACTTTCATCGTCGTCATCTGTTTCAGAAAATCGGCGGCTTCAAGTTGCATGACGCCTGTCGCGATCACCGGGGAATCCTTCTGTGTCCCCCGCCGGATGGTGACGTACAGGGTGGAGGTGTCCTGCCAGATGTCCAGCGAGTCCGGGTCATCTCGGATCATTTTGTAGCCGCTGAAGAGAAAACGCTCCTCTGTTTCGCTGCACATGATCATTGAATACACCATGTGTTTGGCATTCGGCATTTTCGGATAAGTCACGAACAGCTGGAAGGAGCCCTGCTCCACCGTCAGGGGGTTCTCTGATAAGAGAGGTATGATGACCGTCCCGGTGATGCCAGCTTTGTGTGCTGAAGTGGCAATCATTTCCTTCAGGTTGTCCGAGCGAATGGTGAGGGTAAACGTGATGGGCTGTTGTTGCTGTTTTCCAAGCTGATAAGCATCGTGGTAGAGCGATGTGTTTTCCTCATCTATGTCACCGGATATTTCGGCGGAGAGGTACCCTTTCATGGTCTCAGTAAATTCGATGCCTGGGGTTTGTGCCGCAGTTGGGAAATCCCGCGAAACGGGCGGGCGCTGTGGCTGATCTGAAAAGTCATATTGAATGCTCTGGCCGTAGTCCGCGGCAATGTACTGACAGCAACGCTCTGTGATCGCAGAAATGGTCAGCAGCGGGTTCACGGCAATCGACATGGGGATCACTGAACCATCGGAGATGTACAGGCCGCGGTGCACGGAAGTGCCGTGGCTTGAGTCAAAGACTTGCCCTTTATGATTGACCACACCCTGTTCAGCCGAATCCGCCATGTTGCATCCGCCCAGCGGATGCACGGTCACCAGACTGTGGCGCAGTAATTTGGTCCAGATCGGGTTCTGAATGTAATCGCCTCCCAGGGCTTGGGTGGCCTGATGCAAGTTCTGATTCCCTTTGAGGACGTTGGGCTGTTCACCCACATTTTTCCACTTGATGCGCAGTCTGTTGTCTTTCAGCCGGAGTTCACCGGCGGCATTGTCATGGCTCATGATCAGATAGGTCTGCAACCGGTTCATCGCTCCCCGGTACGGGCCGAACAGCTGGCTGTTCAGTTTTTGTCCTTCTTTCTTCAGCCACTCCGCCACGCTCCGGTGCGGGTCTTTGCCCATAAATACATCCGCACCCGCTAAAACCGGCGTCATGAATTTGCCGAGTGCCCCCGGGATTGAACCTTCTTCAATCACCATCCGGCTTGTCCTGTCATCGCCGTGACGCATGTCGATGACACTGGTAATACAAGGGCCCACCGGAGCCATCTCGCTGGGGTCGCGGTCGCCAAAGCCGATACCATTGATGATGTCATCGCAGTTATAACCGAATCCCAGAATATCGCCGTTGCCGGAAAAACCTTTGCCTAAGTGACCGGAAACACTGAGTCCCCGGTGTTTGCTGCGCAGCATGATTTCGTTGCTGCCCATGGTACCCGCTGCAACAATCACGATATCCGCTCCGATGGTGCGGGTTTCCGGTTCAAATTTGTCTTTGTTGTTTTCAAGCAGATGATAGTGCACGAGCCAGCCTTGTTCGCTTTTCTCGATATGGCTGACGGAAATCTCACAGTAAATGTCTGCTTGATGGTTGAAAGCATCGGGCAGGTAATTCATTTGCGTTGTATTTTTGGCGCCGGTATTACAGCCTGAAACACAGTCTCCGCAATTGTTGCAGGCTTGCTGGGGAACCCCGACGTGATTGGTGCCGTTTTCCGGTGTGGCAAAGGTGACATTAATCGGCGCGCGGTAGAACTGCTGAGCCATCGCGTCGGCACTCTTTTGATGTGCAGTCATTTTCCTGAGCTTCGGGTAATCGTCCGGATAAACCGTTGGTTTCAGCATGTCTCTGGCTAAATCGAAGCCTTCTTTTAAGCGCGTGTCTTTGTCGGCTCTGAGGGCTTGCGGCCATCTGGGATCGTCGAAAATTTCCGGCTGAGGTTCCAATGACACGTTGGCATTGATCAGTGAGGTGCCGCCCAATCCGCACCCCACCACGACATTCTGCTCCCGATTCACATGGATGTTGTACAGGCCGGTTGCGGAGCCTATTTTGCCGTCCGGGGTATCAAACTGTAATGCTTCGAGTGCTTGTTCTCTGGTCTCGGGAAACTCTCCCGGAAGTATTTCTTTACCGCGTTCCAGCAGGCAGACCGACATGCCGGCCCGGGCGAGTCGTGAGGCAGAAATTGCACCGCCATAACCAGAACCAATGACGATGACTTGATAACGGTGCTTTTCTTTCAGTTGAGTATTCGGAAGTGAGATGCGGTTCATCCTGAATGTTCTCCGTCGGCGTTCGGGGTTCATGCTGTTCACGCCTTCATCAGATTGTGCGTGTTACCGAACGGCATCATCGGCAGGTTCTGTTTGCTGAAATTGCGACCGTTGAACCTGTGTCTTCCGGCAAGACCAGATTGAACCCGCAATGTGATTCATCCTGCGGCGGGACAGAGTGTGAACCTGTTGATACAGAGAGCAGAATGCACCACAAAGTGAGTGTAGTTGAGTATGCGAAGGGCGCTTATCAGGCCGATCACAAAACTCGTACAAAGGCTGTGCCTTAATTGGAACAGGCAGAAAAAGATGTGGTGGATACAGTCAGACTTACGAACTGGTTCTAACTATGCGCAAAAACAAAGTTTGGGGATTGGTGGCAGTGCTATGCTCACCACCAGTATCGCCGTACAGGGACAGGCGAATTTAAAAATTTTCTTTGTTTTTGGAGTACATATGACAATCACCACAGGCATTTCAGAACAAGCCTTGTATGCACCGATTGAATGGATCAACTGTGGTCATGAGTATGCGGATATCCAGTACCACAAATCTGACGATGGGATTGCCAGGATCACGATTGCCCGGCCACAGGTACGCAATGCCTTCCGGCCCCAGACCGTGAAAGAAATGATGCATGCACTGGCAGATGCCCGGTATGACGACAAAGTCGGGGCGATCATTCTGACGGGATTGGGTGAAGATGCGTTCTGTTCCGGCGGCGATCAGAAAGTGCGGGGCGATTACGGCGGTTATCAGGATGACGCAGGCACGCATCATCTGAATGTGCTGGATTTTCAGCGTCAGATCCGCACCTGTCCGAAACCGGTTGTGGCGTCCGTGGCAGGCTGGGCCGTGGGCGGCGGTCATGTACTGCACATGATGTGTGACCTGACCATTGCGGCGGAGAATGCCAAATTCGGCCAGACGGGCCCGAAAGTCGGTTCTTTTGACGGTGGCTGGGGCGCGTCTTACATGGCCCGGATCGTCGGCCAGAAAAAAGCACGTGAAATCTGGTTCCTGTGTCGTTTCTATGATGCGCAGGAAGCGCTGGATATGGGCCTGGTCAATACCGTGGTTCCGCTTGCTGAACTGGAAAGAGAAACCGTTCGCTGGTGCCGCGAAATGCTTCAGCACAGCCCGATGGCGCTGCGCTGCCTGAAAGCAGCGCTGAACGCCGACTGCGATGGTCAGGCCGGGTTACAGGAGCTGGCCGGGAATGCCACCATGATGTTCTACATGACGGAAGAAGGTCAGGAAGGTCGGAACGCTTTTAATGAAAAGCGTCAGCCGGATTTCAACAAATTTAAACGAAACCCGTAACTGCACGGGAAGAAGACATGATGAAGCGCTCGGCAAAACTTTACCGTTATCAACTGCCGATGGACAGCGGGGTCGTGCTCCGGGGTAAACATCTGACTGAACGACGTGGGTATGTTGTCGCGCTGCAAGAGGGGGAATGCAGCGGCCTCGGGGAAATCGCCCCGCTGTCCGGCTTGAGTGCGGAGTCACCGGATCAGGCGGCCCAACAGGCGAAAGGTGCACTGGCTGGCTGGGTCCGTGGATTGCCTTTGCTGGATTCCGGACTTTTTCCTTCGGTAGCTTTTGGCTTGTCGATGGCTGAACTGACCTGTGCGGGGCAGCTGCCTGCACAAGGCCAGTTCAGGACTGCGCCTTTGCTGAGTGGACAAACCGATGCCTGCCCGACACCGGAACACCGGGTTGCCAAAATGAAAGTGGGTCGGGAGTCTCCGGCTCAGGACGCAGTCCGGGTGAATCAGCTGCTGGCAACTTATCCGAATCTGACGTTACGTCTGGATGCCAACCGTGCCTGGCTGCCGGAACAGGCACGGCAGTTTGCCAGCCATCTGACGCCATTTTCTGCTGCTCATATTGTTTTCATCGAAGAACCTTGCCGACAGCCGCAAGACAGTCTGGCATTTACGTCAGACAGCGGTCTGCCATTGGCCTGGGATGAAACTTTGCAGCACGTAGTGAGACAACCGGATTTCCGCTTGGAAGATTTGTCCGGTGCGGCTGCCATCGTATTGAAACCGAGTCTGATCGGTTCGGTGCAGCAGTGCGCCGCGATCATTCGTGAGGCGAAAACACTGGGGATGGATGCCGTCATCAGTTCGAGTCTCGAGTCCAGCCTTGGCTTAACCCAGCTTGCCCGTTTATCGCACTGGCTGTTACCCGACAGCACGCCGGGACTGGATACCCTGCACCTGTTTCAGGCACAACTTGAAATTTCCTGGCCGGGCAGCCCGTTACCCCTTCAGGGCTTGGATGATCAAACCTTGGTGTGGCAGTCATGAGTGAGCATTTTCTCTGGCAGACATGGGCAACTGTTCAGCCCGATCAGATCGCACTGATCACGCCGGATACGGCATATAGCTGGCAGACACTGACGGTGCGGATTCATGCGCTGGCAAACAGTTTGTCGCAGCAGGGCGTGCAACCCGGCACTGTGGTGACGGCGGTCGGAAAGAATGCCCCGGAACTGGTGCTGCTGCATCTGGCCTGCCTGCAATTGGGCGCCATCACCGCGCTGACCATGCCACAGCCTGTGTTGCCCCTGCGGGAGAAGCTGGATGTCCTGTATGCAACTGAACCGAATCCAAAAGGGCTGAATCCAAAAGAGCTGGATCAAAAAGGGCCAAATCTAAAAGCACGGGTACGGTTTTTGTGGTTCAGCGAGCAGGCCCGTCATCGTTTTTCTGAGCCGGATTGGCAAGCGCTGACGACAGACGCCACACTGCTGGATCTGGCGATTCAGCCTGAAGCCGACTGTGCTCTCAGCCTTTCGGATGTGAACGCCATCGCGTCCATTATTTTCACTTCCGGCTCTTCCGGTGCCCCGAAGGCGGTCGCGCATACGCAGGCGCAGCATCTGGCTTCTGCCCGTGGTTTGCTGGATGTGTTTTCGTTTCAGCAAACAGACTGCTGGCTGCTGAGCCTGCCGATGTATCACGCCTCCGGATTATCGATTCTCTATCGCTGGCTGAGTGCCGGTGCCTGTCTGAAAATCGGCTGCGGAAAGCTGGAGGATGATATTCAGGGCGTTACCCATGCCTCACTGGTGGCGACGCAGCTCAAACGGCTGCTGGATCAGTTGGAGCAGCCGCAGCCCAAGCGACTGAAACTCAGCCATGTGCTGCTGGGCGGGAGTGATGTTCCTCTGCCTCTGTGTCAGCAGGCCGCGCAACGGGGCATTGAGACCTGGCTGGGCTATGGCATGACAGAAGCCGCTTCCACCGTTACCGCCAAGCAAGTCGATGCGGTTGCAAGTGCCGGACGGGTTTTGCCAAACCGGCTGGTGCAACTGAGACACAACCGGATTTATATTGGCGGCCAGACACTCGCCAGTGGCTATTATCATCAGGGCCAACTTACTCCGCTGAACGATGCACAGGGCTGGTTTGATACGAAGGATCTGGGGCTGTGGGTCGACGGCGAACTCCGTATCATTGGCCGGGCCGATAATCAGTTCATCTCCGGCGGCGAAAATATCCACTGCGAAGAAATTGAAGCTGTGCTGAATCGCCACCCTGCGATTCATCAAAGTATCGTCATTCCGGTTGCATGCGACGAATACGGCGCACGTCCGATCGCCCTGATCGACGCCGCTGAAGACCCGTCCACTTTGAACCTGCCGCACTGGCTGGCTAATCAACTCGACTGCTTCAAAATCCCGGATGCATTCTACCCCATGCCCAAGTTGCCGCAGGCGGGCATCAAAGTGTCACGACAAGCCATGAAAGATTGGTTTGCAGATCACGCTGGTGACGCTCGGCTAATAAAAACATTGTGATGCTGCCTTTTTATCAGAATGTTTGTCTCTGATTTTTGTGAGTGAGTCATGATATGCGATAAAAATAAAGCAGAACTGTTTGATGGTATATGATGTTGGAGTAAGATACATCAAATAGTTTAGTAAGAATTACTGATTTGTTTGACAATACACCTTAATAGTTAAATTCATTAATAGATTCAGCTGAATGTGAGCGAGAGGTGGGTATGGCACTGCGGTGTTGGATAAATAATTAGCTATAAAACCTCAGCGTCATTTTACATTGGAGGTATTCATGTACCCTATATATGAAATTAACAGAGAGCAAGCTGAAAAAATTATAAATGTTGAAGAAAACTATCTTAATGATGTCAAGGCAAAAGAAATTAAGCCATCAAAATTGTCTGAGACAGTTTCTGCTTTTTCCAATGCCGGTGGCGGTGATATATATATAGGTATTTCTGAAAATGGCACTGATAAGCAGCGTGCATGGGAAGGATTTCAGGATGTAGAAGAAGCAAATGATATAGCTCAAATTCTTTTTCAGGCTCATTCCTTTGGGAATCATCTTATTTTTGAGTTTCTCAAATGCGACGATTTTTCAGGTTATGTATTACATATCACCGTAAAAAAAGTTAAAGAGATAGTTCGGTCTACGAAAGGTGAGGTTTTCATCCGAGTCAATGCGGGAAAGGTAAAGCTTGATACAGATGAAAAAGTCAAACGCCTTGAATTTGATAAGGGTATTGTTACATTTGAAGATGAATGGGTAAATGTAACAATTGATAAGGTTGAAAATAGTCTTTCTGTAATAAACTTTCTGGTCAATGTCATTCCAAATGCCGAGCCACTTACTTATTTAAATAATCAGGAGCTTATTAAAGACGGCCAGTGTAAAGTGTCTGGAGTTTTATTGTTTTGTGATGAGCCTGCAATCTATCTTCCCAAAAGATGCAGTGTAAAAATTATGCGCTATAGGACAAAAGATGATGATATTGGACGAGAGTTTTTAGATGGAGTACCTCTAACTATCGAGGGTGATGCTTATAATGTTATTTATAATGCGGTTGATAAAACAATAGAAATAATAGAAACTATTCAGAAGCTTGGTTCTGATGGTTTGGAAACAATTACATACCCTCATGAAACTCTTCATGAAATTATAACGAATGCTATTTTACACCGTGATTACAGTGTAATTGCAGATATTCAAATTAGAATATTTGACAATAGAATTGAAGTCGAAAGCCCAGGGAAACTCCCAGGTCATGTAACTAGGGAGAATATTCTTGATACTCAAAGCGCTAGAAATCCAACTATAGTTAGATTAATTAACAAGTTCCCAAATCCGCCAAATCAGGATGTAGGGGAGGGTTTGAATACCGCTTTTAGTGCAATGGAAGCTCTAAGGCTAAAGCCGCCGGTAATTCATGAAAAGGAAAGCTCCGTATTAGTAGTAATACCACATGAATCTTTAGCGTCCCCAGAGGAGCTTGTCATGGACTTCTTGAAAACGCATGTGGAAATTACTAATCGGCTTGCTCGGGATATAACCGGGATTAAGAGTGAGAACACTATGAAAAATGTTTTTTTAAGGCTTAAAGATAGAGGGCTGATAGAACCTATACCCGGAAGAAGAGGTGCTGCGTCTGCGTGGCAAAAAACAAGTTGCTAATAATGCTGCTGGGGCAAACCTACTATTCTTTTCTGTTTGCCCTAGAGTATTATATGCATCTGCTCTTGCCTCGGTTACTCTATAAATGAACTTCAGGCTACGCTTCAGTCATGCTCGGGAAGTGACATGGCACAGAAGGATAAACGAAAACTATTTGCTTGAATGCCATTTACCCCAAAATATTGTTCAAATAT
This sequence comes from Photobacterium sp. 53610, assembly GCF_036409375.1. Taxonomy (NCBI): domain Bacteria; kingdom Pseudomonadati; phylum Pseudomonadota; class Gammaproteobacteria; order Vibrionales; family Vibrionaceae; genus Photobacterium; species Photobacterium sp. 53610. Next base: position 171,692 of record NZ_JAXOFS010000005.1, read on the forward strand.
CAATTCTTCATACTTTTCCTTTTCAGTGAGATGAACATCTTCAGGATCTTGCATGCCGACAGGTGAATAAAAAATAAACTTTGGACAAGGTCTGGCTTTGATAAATGACGCGTAGCTGAAGAATTCAGGGTTTTCTAGGATACCAATCCAAAGAAAAATTGTTGTGACGATGAGGAGTGACATTGACGTTTTCATATCGATTAATCCCTAGTGTTTTTTCAGCGACGATCAGAAGAGTCGGGTGTTTGGAGGGATGGCTTTTAGCCATTATGGCTCATGGGATTATTTGAAAATTCTTGGGTCAAACTCAAAGTCGAGTTTTTCATGTGCTTCGAAAATTTTTTCCATTGCAGGGTGGTTTGGATTGACAACATAGTTGTTGTCTCGCGGTGAGATTATCGATGGCACTTGTAATGCCGCAAATTGAGGTTCTGCGTCATTCAGGAATTCATCGCCAATATTTTGGGTTTCCTCATTTGCTGGAATATCCCGCCATGTTTGAGGTAAATCTTCCTTTTCCAGTTTGGCGATCAAGTCCTCAGGAATGTCGATACGATAGAGGTCATACTGATCGATGATGTTTGGGTCATTATTCACGTGAACAAAAACCTCTAAGGCGCAGAGAGATTCAGACTCAGCAAAGTATAAGGCTTCTGTGCCCTTAGAATTCCATCGGCCACCATACAGTTTTGCACCAACAGGGCTAAACGGTGTGTCAGCAAATTTTTTCTGAGCCAGACGGTACAGTTTCATTATGAGAAAACGCCGTGCTCAACTCTTCCAATCAGGTCTTTGACAATTTCAAAATCAACCGTCGTGGAAACCATATCAAGCGGACGTTTTCCACCGAGACCGTAAACACTTTCACGCATCCATTCCAGCGCGCGTTTTTCATCTTTAAATAATTCAGTGGCTAATTTTATGAGCATTGCCAGCCGATAGATTGCGTCACTTTCTTGAGTACTGAAACGCTCTCCGTTTTTCAGTCTGCGTTTGATCGTACTGACAGGAATATGCGTGACGTGATGAAACTCGCTTTGTGAGAGCTGTGTCATATCGATGATATTTCGGTATACCTGCGGCTTAAACCCTTGATGAACGGCCTCAGTTCGGGCTGTTTTGGCATCTTCAATTCCAAGGTTCACCCAAAAATTCGTTTTGTGGCCGCGTGTGGGTTTGAAACTTTTCAATTCAGCAGTCGCCATTGTCATTCTCCACGTCTGAGTCCATATGACCTTAAGATGTTGGCTCAAATGAGCTGAAATTGCAATGTATCCAAATGTCCGTGCCCTGACAAGGAGGGCATGGGCGTTTCTCCGGTTGTCAGTGACAGCACCCCTCAGGGCGTAGAATAGGGGGCGTAGGCAGGGGTTGAGATAACAAGATCACAGTTCAATTTTTTCTTGCCATACAATAAGTTAATCGGTTCACATTTCGATTGGATTTCACCGGAAGCAGAATTTCGGACGTTATTTTTTGTGCTATCTACATCTCACCTGACGGGCGTAAATCGCTGCGTCGGGGGTAGTAAGAAAACATCAACAATAACGTGATCCTTCGGGAGTCATCTCTCCCGCAAAGGACGGCAAAAGGAAATCGACATGAGAACCTTACCTACACTTGTGATTGGCGCGACGCTGATCAGTGCTCCCGCGGTCGCCGACTGGCACTTCCGGGGAACGCCGAACCAGTGGAACGCGGTACAGATGACAGAAATCGCGGCCAACCACTATCAAACCTGCCAGACTTTTCAGCAAGGGGATGCCACCGGTGGTGCCCGGTTTAAAATTGACCGCTACGCTGACTGGCAGGAAAGTTATCCCGCCAGCGATTACACGGTTACCGGAGATCAAAGCTATCAAATTGATTTTTATACCGACAGCCACAGCATACAAACCACGCAAGTTGCCAGTTGTGATAGCCAGACTTATGCACAAAATTTTAGCGTGCTTTATTTTCGCGGCACGGCCAACAACTGGGCCGCAGGTGCGATGACACTGGCCGGTGATCATACGTGGTCGCGCCTGATTCATTTTGACGGGCAGACCAATCAGCGATTTAAATTTGACCTGACCGGGGACTGGTCGCAGAACTATGGTGACAATCAGAATGACGGCGTGCTGGATGCGGCTGGCGGTGACATTTACACAAACGTGAGTGGCGATTATGTGGTCACGGTGAACGACCAGACATTGGCTTACAGTCTGAGGGCTGTGAATCCATGTACCACTGACTGTGCGGTTCAACCGACACTCGGCGCCACCTATCAACCGGATAAGACGACTTTTGCGATTTGGTCGCCGGACCACAGCAATGTCACGGTCACCGTGAATGGGACAGAGTACCCGCTCACCAAAGTGAGTGACTTCAACGGTTACACCGATGTTTATCAGACCGAAGTCAGTGGGGATTTGTATCTGGCTGAGTATACCTTCAAGATCAACGGGATTCCGGTCCGGGACCCCTACGGGAAAATGGTGAAACCCGGTACGGGAGACAGTGAAGCCATCAACATTGTGATGGATATGTCTCGCACCCGTCCTGAAGGGGGCTGGGCTGAGCGGCCTGCACTCGTCAATCGGGAAGATGCCGTGATTTACGAAGTTCATGTCCGTGATTTTACGATCGATGCCAGTTCTGGCGTGAGCGCGGCCAAGCGCGGTAAGTTTCTGGGCATGGTCGAAAGCGGCACCCGTTATAACGGACTGAAAACAGGAATTGATCATCTGGCCGATCTGGGGGTGACACACGTCCAGCTGCTTCCCGTCTTTGATTTCGCGACTTGTGACGGACTGCCGGACAGCGACCCTTGTTACAACTGGGGTTATGATCCGCGCAATTACAATGTACCGGAAGAGCGTTATTCACAGGTGCCGACCGATTACGAGGCGCGTGCCAACGAGTTTAAGACCATGGTGAATGAATTCCACAAAGCCGGGATTCGGGTCATCATGGATGTGGTGTATAACCACACTTTCGCCAATGAAATGTTTGAAAACATCAGTGGCAGCTATTACACCGCAACGGACCTTTCCGGGACCGGCAATTCAATTGACGCCGACCAGCCGATGGTCAGCCGGATGATCCAGGATTCACTGGCCTACTGGGTTGATGAGTATGGTGTCGATGGCTTCCGTTTCGACCTGATCGGCATTTTCTCTTACGGTGAAGTTGAAAAATGGGGACGCGCGCTGAATCAGCAATTCCCGGACCGCAACTTGCTCATTTACGGTGAACCGTGGAATGGCTACGCCAGTGATCCGAAAGAAGCGCAACGCGTCCGCTACGGCACAACGCACAACATGGCGGAAGAACATGTCGGCGTCTTCAACGGTGCGTATCGGGAAGCGCTGAAGGGCTCGAATGACGATACCCGCACCGGTTTTATGTTCAACAATCTGGAGAGTGCAGAAGCCGGATGGTCAATCTATGACGGGATGCGCGGTTCGGCATACGACCCGAACGACAGCCGGAACAGTACCTGGTTCAGGAATTATGCGGCTGATCCGGAGCAAAGCATCAACTACATTTCTGCCCACGATAACTTTGGGTTGTGGGATAAGGTTTACTTAAGTCTGTCGAGTGATGTCGTGCAGAACAGTGCCCACCAAATTCTCAGCCTGACGCCGCCCGCAAATCTCGATTACGCCAAGCGAGTGGTGAACTTTGGCATGGGGATGGTGCTGACCAGTCAGGGCATCGGGTTTGTCCATGCCGGGGATGAGTTCTTAAGGACTAAAACCGACAATGAACAAATCAGCATCCCCAGCGCCTGGAACTTCGGTGATCACGGCGGCACGCACAATACGTACAATGCCCCGGACAGCTTTAACAGCATCAAGTGGCATCGTCGCGCTGACAACGCTGCCACCTATGACTACCTGAAAGATCTGATTGCGTTGCGACGTAACCATGCCGGACTGCGCATGACCTCGAATCAGGATATTGCCAATTACCTGACGGTTACCAGACCGGATGCGTTTGGCGGCCAACTGGTGACCGGTTATATCACCTACCCGCAAGACACGCATAACCTGTTTGTGGTGTATAACAGCGGGAACCATCAGACCATCAGCCTGCCTGCGGGCAACTGGACGCTGGCTGCGGATGCTTCGGGTGCTCAGAACCAGCCCGGACTTTCCGGCAACGTTGTTGTTGAAGGGACAGCGGTGACTGTGTTTACGCAGGCCCGGTAAGGCTCTGATTCACAGGTGACCTGACATTCAAAACCGGTGATTCGCTCAGGGTGACCGGTTTTTTTTTGTGCGTTTCAGAACCTGAGGTCCGGAATTGATTTTTTGCTTTACCTTCCTGCAACGGGAAGCTTTATGCTAATGGCTGTTGTTGATGAGGAGGATACGATGGGCTGTTGTAATCAGGCACCGAATGGCGGCAGCAATAAATTGGGGCTGCTGGTGAAGGGGATTCTGGGGCTGGCTGTGGTGATTGTAGTGCTGGCGGTCGCGTTTGGCTAAGCATGACATCGCTGACCGATGTATTGCGAATCGGAACATCGCGAACAGATGCGGAGTTGACTCTGACAATAAAGTTGGGTAACTTTCCGCCGAATACGAATTTGGACTTCTCTACGATGTTTTACATCCTCTTTAAGAATTTTGTCAGGCGAGTGTGCTCCGCGCATTAACACGATGAAGTGTTGCTCGGAGCTGAAACTCTTCTGAATCTTCATCAGATATAACCCGGCATGCCTGATTTTACAGGCGGATGTGTTGTATCTGAACAAAGTAGAGAGTGGGGCCGACGATGACCTTCATCGCCGGCCTTTTTTGTTTCTGGCAGACAGAAACAAAGCATGATGTTTCTTGAAGAAAATTCTTGAAGCGGGGGGCCGGTATGTAAATACCGCCTCCCGTTTTTTTATGGATGTAACACAATGAGTTTACTGAATATTCAAAATCTGACTTACCACATCGGCGACAAAACCCTGTATCAGAATGCCGATTTCATGCTGTTCCCCGGTGAGCATCTGGGGGTGACCGGTAAGAACGGCGTCGGGAAAAGTACCTTTCTGAAACTGCTTCAGGCAGAGATCTTGCCTGACGGCGGCGATATTGTCTGGCAGCCGTCTGTACAGATCGGTTATCTGGACCAGCATGCGCAGATGAATGCTGCGTTGTCTGTCCGCGGTTATCTGCAAACGGCCTTTGCTGATTTATATGCTCTCGAAGCGGAAATGATGGCGATTTATGCCTGCCCTGAAAAAAGTGTCCGGGACAGCTATCTGAGCCGGGCGGCGACGATTCAGGCTACGCTGGAAAGCCAGTCTTTTTACGTGATCAGCAGCCGGATTGATGCGGTGGCTGACGGGCTGGGGATCATTCAGTTCGGAATGGACACCCGGCTGGGTGATCTGAGCGGCGGGCAGCGGCACAAAGTGATGCTGGCTTCGCTGTTGCTGATTTCGCCGGATGTATTGCTGCTGGATGAACCGACCAACTATCTGGATACCGCGCATGTCGACTGGCTGGCTGACTATCTGAACAGCTTTGAGGGTGCGTTTCTGGTGGTGTCTCATGACCGAGCCTTTCTGAACCGGATCGCAACGGGGATCTGCGATATCGACCGTCAGCAAATCAGCAAATATAAAGGTAATGTGGATAAGGCGCTGGCCCAGAAAGCCAGTGCGGATGCGGCGCATGCCAAGCAGTATCTGGCGCAGAAAAAACATATCGATAAGCTGGAACAGTTCATCGCCAAAAACGGGGCCGGGGTCAATGCGAGCATTGCCAATGGCCGGAAAAAGCAGCTGGCACGCATGGATCGTCTGGCTGCACCAGAGCAGGAAAAGGCAATTTCGTTTGCTTTCCGAACTGCGGATCATGCTGCACAGAAAGTGCTGTCGGCATCGTCACTGGTGATTGGTTATTCCCGGCCGTTGCTGCCGGAAATGGGCCTCACGCTGTCCCGGGGCGAGAAAGTGGTGATTGCCGGTTTTAACGGGATCGGAAAATCCACTTTGCTGAAAACACTGGTCGGCGAACTGGCGCCCATTGCCGGGCAGGTGGCGTTGTCACAGGGACTGAAACTGGGCTATTTCGAACAGGAATTACACTGGGATGATCCGGAGGCAACGCCTGTGAATCTGGTGATATCTGCCTGCCCTGGTTCGGATGACAAAGCGGCCAGACAGCATTTGGCACGCTTTGGGGTTTCAGGCAAGCTGGCGATTCAACCGATCCGTTCACTGAGCGGCGGCGAGCAGACTAAAGTGAAGCTCTGCCGTCTGGCACTTCAGCCAACTAACCTGCTGGTGCTGGATGAGCCGACCACGCATCTGGATGCCAAAGTGAAATCGGCGCTGAAGCAGGCGCTGAAGGATTACAACGGAACGTTGATTGTGGTTTCGCACGAAAAGGATTTTGTCGCCGGATGGCCGGACCGGGTGGTGGATATCCAGTCTGTTCAGACGTCAGCAAGCGCGGCATTGGTTTAAGGAAAGATGAAGATGTTGAATGTTCTGCTGTTTTTGATTGCTTTTCTGGTCGGTGCAGATGAGCTGATGCTGGGGCCGATTCTGGCCCCTATCGGCAATGATTTGGGGGTTGCGCCGGAGCGGGTGACTTTGTTTATTACGACCTACAGCGTGGCACTGGCCTGTGTGGCGCCGTTTTTGGGTGCTTATTCTGATCGACATGGCCGGATGACCGTGCTGATCCCGGCATCTTTGTTATTCGGGCTGGCTTCGGTGGCGACCGGTGTGGTCGGCACATTTGAAGCCGGTCTGGTGACTCGGGTTGTGACAGGGCTGGCGAGTGCAGGTATGCTGCCAATTGCCTTTGCCCTGGCAGCGGATTCTTCCGGTGGTGAAGCAATGAAACGGATCGCCTGGGTGCAGTCCGGACTGACACTGGGCATGATTGCCAGCCCGGCGCTGGGGGCATTTCTGGCGGAAAGCCTGTCCTGGCGGGCTGGTTTTTTGGTGCTTGGTGTCTGTGCCTGGATTATTGCAGCGGCATTGGGATATCTGTCTCTCAGCGAAAAGGATCTGCCGGTAAAAACGGTCGTTGCATCTGAAACGCGCGAAGATGCATCCGGCAAAATCTGGGCGATCCCCGGTGCGGCCGGGGCGCTGCTGGCCATGTGCTTTGGTCTTGGCGGCGGGATTGGGTTATTTAACCTGATCGGTCAGCACTTACGGGACACACAGGGCTTGTCCATGTGGTCAGTCGGCAGCCTGTATGCGGTGCTGGGCTGTGTCAGCGTAGTCGGCAATCTTCTGATGCCGCGGTTATCGGCGCGTCTGGAAAGCGGTCGTCAGGTCATGCGTATCGCCTTATTGGTTTGTGTGCTGGTCAGCGTCTGGTTTTATCTGTTCCCCGCAGAAAATCTGCTGGTGCTGATTCCGCCATTATTGCTGTGGTCACTGGCGGGCGGTGTGGGTTCACCGGCATTGCAAAGCTATATTGCGGAACTGTCGCCGGCACACCGTGGAATCCTGATGTCACTGGCAATGACCATGATGCATTTGGGGGTTGCGCTATGGTCTGGTGTTGCCGGGTTTGTCTACACGACAGGTCCGGTCGGGATGGCATTACTTGCCTTTGTCCTGTTTGGCGTGGCAATGACGGTTTTGCAGCCGGTGAAAATGAAACGCGCATCATAAGATGAGTGTCCGCCCTGTACGGGATTGATCGTGCAGGGCGGAAAATTTCATGCTGTATTTTACAGTGTATGGATATACTGGATGTCGGTTTCACGATAAGCAATTTCTGCAAGCTTCCACTCACCGTCAATCCGGGTAAAGGTCCAGTAGCTTGAAGATTTTTTGGCGTATTCTGTTCCTTTCTTCAACTGACCACTGGCTTTCGTGATTTTGCCGGTTTCCTTATCGACGACATAATCTTTGATCATCGCATTCAATGAAGCGGTTACGGTGATCCCGTCTTTAAGATCATTCAGATCTGCTACATGGATTGCATATGGTTGCAGGGATGTGATGCTTTCTATCCGGCAAATATTCATGACGCCTTCTTTTTGCCATGGCGTTAAAAAACGTTCGTTTTGCTGATGAAAATAATCATTTGTCATTCTTTTTGACAAGGCTTCTTTATTCATTTCCTGCCAGTAACGATAGATCTCATGCATCAGTTGCTCAAAGACAGGCTGAAGATTGATCCATTCAAAGTCATTGCTTTTTGCAATCAGGCAATCAAATTGCTGTTGCAGGTCAGACTTTTGGCTGGATGAATTACAAAACTCACAAATGAATAAAATAATGATGACAGGTACAGCCAGTATGATCACGAAAGGGGCGACACTTCCAGAAGAGCGAGCGTGTTTGAATGAAGATGAAAATCCTCCGGGGGCAGCCAAGGCGGATTCAGCGGCGAATGCGAAAACGAAAGCGGCTAATATGAGAATCGGAGTTTTATTTTTCATTGTTTATATTTCTCTGTCGATTTGAATGAATGCAGTTTTACTTAAGTTGGTTATCAATTTTCTCAAGGTCCATCTGCTGATGAATCAATTTTATTTGTTTAGGAGAGTCGGCAATTTCAGCGAGATTCCATTTACCCTTTTGGAGTATGAAAGTCCAAAAGCTCTCAGAGTATTGGCTTTCCTTGTCACCTTCTATCAGGCCACCACCACAGGTGCTGATAAAATAATTTTTCCCTGTCGAAAGGAAGTGGAACGTTATCGTGATACCATGTTCTAAGTTTTTTTTGTTTTGAATGTGGACTAAATAGGGTTCGAGTAAGTGGATCTCTTCTAGTGTGCGGATGTTGAGGATATTCTCTATTTTCCATACTCTGAAATATCGCTTATACATGAGTTCAAAAAAGTCTTTTGTCATTTTTTTTGAAAGAGCGTCTGTATCTGAAACTTCCCATTTCTGATAAATTTCATGGATGCGATCTTCAATGAATGTGTTGAGGGAATTTAAGTCAAATTCAGGGTGAATTGCAGATAGTGAGTGCAATTCAATATTTGCTTTTTTCTTGAATCGATTTACTTTATATGTTCTTACCGTGATAATTATTTTGATGAGAATAAAGAAAAAGATGGCTGAAGTAAAAATATACCAAGGGAATGGTATAGAAGAAGAGGTTGATTCTTCTATATAAGCTGATATGGCTTTATTTGCATACATTTCAGTTTTTGAATAATGTGTTGGTTGGCTGGTCTCAGCTATTGCCAACCGGGTAAAAAATACCACAGCCAAAGTTGATAAGATGAATAATGTTATTTGTTTTTTCAAGGTGTATTTTCCCTTCCAATGACGATTGTGTGAATTGACTTCATGCACTAAGGACTTAATTGTTTTTCTGGTATTGATTGACGAATTTTACGTGAGTCGGTCTGCTTGCGATTTCAGTCACTTTCCATTTGCCCTGACGGAGTATAAAAGTCCAGTATCTGATGGATTGAACATTTTCCTTTGTGCCTTCAACGATATTTCCGTTCTCAGGAAACTCCAGGTAATCTTTGACAACTGCATCCAGCTCAACAGTCAAGATGATGCCATTTTTAGCATCAAAATCTTTTTCGGTATGAATGAGATAAGGCTCGAGACTTTTAATTTTGATGATACGGCAAACATTGACAAAGCCTTCCTGTTTCCACTCCTGTAAATAGGATTCGCTTTGTTCCCGTAAAAAATCCTGGGTCATGTACTTTGACAGTGCGGATATATTCAGGTTTTGCCATTCCCGATAGGTATTGTGCATCAGTTGTTCAAAAAGAGGCTGTAGCTTTTGCCACTCGAATGTTTTCTCATCTTCAGCAATTTCATTTAATCGCGCTTTGGCTGTTTTTTTGAGGGTACGAATTTGTTGTGTATTTGACAGCTTCAGAATCAGAAGGATGGGGATGCCGATAAATATCAGGAACGGGAGGAATTCAGGGATAGAGCCATCACCGCCATCAAAGTTTGTGCTGTGATAGGAATTGTATGAAGTGCTCGACGATGATCTTGAAGAAGAGCCTGATGATGCAATCGATCCTCCGGGACCAGCGACTGCGGAACCTGCAAAAATTGCGATGAGCAAAAATGTTATCAGGACAAGAAGTGATTGTTTTCTCAACGATATATCCTTAACCAAACTGAATGGCGGCATTATTTTTATGGGTATACTGTTGAGGGCGGATGGTGGCTGGCTGAGATTAAGCGCTGTGTTTCAGTGTCTTAGAGAGCATTGGAGGGCTGATAGCTTTTTTTGATGAGAGCTTTTCTGTGATGAATACTATTTTGTGAAGAAAGCTATATTGGTGAAGAAAGTTATTTGGTATGAAACCCACGGCTTGTTGATCGACCAACGCCGGACTCGGTTTTGAAATACCCGCCCTGCATTGCAATCGCGATGCAGGGCGGTGGCGTTTTCAGCTTGTGAGAGCAGATTACTCCCAGCCGGACAGAACCACTTTGCCGATCATATTGCCTTGCTCAACGATGGCATGGGCTTTGCGCAGATTGTCTGCGTTGATGGGTGTCAGGTGTTCCCGCACTGTGGTTTGCAGGGTGTCGTGCTCGACAAGCTGACTGATTTGGTTCAGCAGTTTGCCTTGCTCATCCATATCTTCGGTCTGGAACATCGAACGGGTGAACATGAATTCCCAGATAAACCCGGCGCTTTTGCTTTTTAACGGTTCCAGATCCAGCGGTTCGGGGCTTTCCACGATACTGCAAATCATCCCCTGCGGCTTGATGATTTGTGTCATCGCAGCCCAGTGCCCGGCAGTGTCGTTGAGACAGAGGATATAATCCACAACCGGAAAACCCTGCTCGGCCAGTTGTTCCGCCATGTTCTGGCGGTGGCTGATGATCTGGTCTGCCCCCAGATCCCGGCAGCACTGGGCGGTCTCTTCTCTCGATGCCGTTGCGATGACAGTCAGGCCTGAGATTTGATTTGCCAGCTGAATCGCCATCGAACCGACGCCACCGGCCCCGCCAATGATGAGGATGCTTTTGGGGCTTTGGAAACCTTCAGACGGGATGCCAAGCCGTTCAAATAAAGCTTCCCAGGCGGTAATTCCGGTGAGCGGCAGGGCCGCTGATTCCGCCATCGAAAGGGACTGCGGTTTTTTCCCGACAATACGTTCATCGACCCGGTGATATTCGCTGTTGGTGCCGGGGCGGGTGATGTCTCCGGCGTAATAAACTTCATCGCCTGTTTTGAATCGTGTGACATCTTCACCGGTGGCGATTACGGTACCTGCGGCGTCCCAGCCCAGCACGCGTGGCTGAGATTCAGTTTTGTCTTTCGGTGCCCGGACTTTGACATCGACCGGATTGACGGAAATGGCCTCAACCCGGACCAGAATATCCCGGCCGGAAACATTCGGGGCAGGGAGCTCAATATCCATCAGGCTGTCCGGGTTCGAAATGGGTAAATAGTGCGTCAGTGCGACAGCTTTCATGCTGGATTCCTCTATCTTGCGGATTGCTTAAAGGTTTGGGTTATAAAAAGGATAATCGGTATAACCGGTCTCGTTGCCGCCAAAGAGCGTGGTCGGATCGGTGATTTCATTCAGCGGGAGCTGGTGTTGTAAACGATAGGGCAGATCCGGGTTTGCCAGAAACTTGCGTCCAAACGCGATCAGATCGACTAAACCTGTCTGCATCAGAGCCTGGCTTTTTTCCGGCGTATAATTCCCGGCAACTATGATGCTGCCACTGAAGGTGGCTCTCAGGGCTTTACGAAAACTGACGGACACTTCAGGGGCATCACTCCAGTCGGCTTCAGCCAGATGGATGTAGGCTATGCCGGTTTGTTCGAAGTGTCTGGCAGCCAGCAGGATAGCATCGGTGGCCTGCGGATCATTCATGCCGCGCTGGGTAATGAAAGGCGCCAGCCGGATGCCCACTTTGTCGGCGCCGATTGCTTCACTGACGGCATCAACAACGTCTGTGGCAAAACGAATTCGTTTTGCCAGCGAGCCGCCATATTCATCCGTCCGCTGATTTGAGGTGCGGCGCAGAAACTGATCGATCAGATAACCGTTCGCGCCGTGAATTTCCACACCGTCAAATCCGGCCTCGACCGCGTTGATCGCAGCCTGCTGGTAATCTTCAATAATGTTTTTGATTTCCGGGAGCGTCAGCGCGCGGGGAACCGGGCAGTCCTGCATCCGGCCAATGCCGTCTTCGCCGACAACCCAGACCTGAGCATCCGGTGCAATTGCGGATGGTGCGACCGGTTGCCCGTCTGCATGGAAAGACGGATGCGACATCCGGCCGACATGCCACAATTGCAGGAAAATTTTGCCGCCCCGGGCATGGACGGCCTGAGTGACAGCCCGCCATCCCTGAATCTGCTCAAAGCTGTAAATGCCGGGGGTGAACGAGTAGCCTTTCCCCTGCGGTGAGATTTGGGTGGCTTCTGTGATAATCAGGCCGGCACTGGCGCGCTGGGCATAGTAATCCGCCATCAGGAGGTTTGGAATATCGCCCGGCTGGCTGGTGCGTGAGCGTGTCATCGGGGCCATGACAACCCGGTTGGAAAGTGTTAATGCGCCCAGTTGAAGCGGTGAGAACAGGTTGGAATCCGTCATCTTGAAACTCCGTTGAATGATTCAGTGATTGGACGCATTCAGTGTATTGATTCAGAATAGATTGATAATTGGCTTGAATCTGAAAACTCATTTCATAAAAACTGAATAATATGGCGAAAATTGATGACATGGCGCTGTTTGCCCAGGTGGTGAAATCGGGCGGACTGGCTGCCGCAGGGCGCAAACTGGGGCTGTCACCAGCCAGCATGACGGCCAGAATGAATCAGATAGAACAGCACTATCAAACGCGTCTTCTGAACCGAAATACACGGCACATTGCGCTGACGGAAGCCGGGCAGCGTTTTTATGAAGGCTGCCTGCGTGTTCTGGAAGAAGTTGCGATGGCCGAGGCGGCACTGAGTGAAGAGGAAGCGGCCTTGTCCGGGACGTTGCGGATCACAGCGCCGTCAGATTTTGGAAGACAGTATGTCGCCCCGGCACTGGCGGCATTTCATGTTGCGCATCCGGACGTTTCTTCTCATCTTTATCTGACAGACGGCCGGTTGAAACTGATCGATGAAGGGATTGATATTGCCATCCGGATGGGCGATTTACCTGACAGTAATCTGGTCGCCCGCGCACTGGTTCAGAATCGCCGGGTGCTGTGCGCTTCTCCGGCGTATCTTGAACAGGCGGGCATGCCGGCATCTCCTGATGAGCTGGTCAGGCATCGCTGTCTGGTGATGGCATGGGGCGGTCAGGAAATGGATGAATGGTTTTTCAGAACGGAAACCGGCCAGATGTCGGTCAAGGTTCGCCCGGCACTGGTGAGTACCGATGGAGCAATGGTTCGTCAGTGGGCCGTTGATGGCTGTGGTATCGCCATGAAATCCTGGTGGGATGTCCGAAAAGATGTCATGGATGGACGGCTGGTCGTGCTGTTTGATGAACAGATCATTGGCCTCCATCCCGGTGATTCCGATGCTGTCGGTATCCATCTGGTGTTTCCCGGCCGGAAATTTCAGCCCCGTCAGGTTCAGGCATTTTCCCGTTTCTTGCTCGAGTGGATGGCCGGACAATAAAAAAACGCCGCCCCGAAACAGCGGAAGGCGGCGTGTCACACAGACAGAGATCAGGCTGGCGTCAGATGGACATGGGCCTGACGCTGGTAAAGCATCTGCATGCCCAGTCCTGCAAGCAGAATGATCACAGCCATGATGGCAAAGCCCAGTTCGGTGATTTGCAGAGAGCTCAGGACGGCAATCAGCACAAAGCTTAGTCCCTGGCTCAGGACGGAAAACAGTTTCAGGCCCCCTTCAATGCGTCCCCGCTCATACACACTGACTTCATGGTTGAGCTTATTGGTTCGGGCGATGCGGTTCAGGGCGTTGAAGAATCCCAGAATGACGGTCACACAGACCAGAACTTCCGGCGTCAGCCAGACTGAGATCACCATCAGCAGACCCCCGATAATAATCACCGATCCGGTCATTACTTTTTCGTGGCTGATCCGGGTCAGCAAACGGGTCACCAATAGTCCTGTGATCAAGGCGCCGATGCCGTAGCTCAGAGACCAGGAGGCAAACCAGCTGCCGCTGATGTGCTGCTCGGAAAAATAGACCGGAACCAGCTTCGCCAGATAAGACAGCATCGGATATGTCAGGCACGAGAGCGCCAGAAAGAGATAAAAAGCCGGCTGACGGGCGAAGATCTGGCGGCTGTCCGAGAGTTGGCGGAAGAATGCCTGAGGTTGATGCGTCATCAGCTGACGCCGGTATGGTGTGAGCAGATAACTGACTGCAGCGATGCCTGAAGCCAGGGTGGCCAGCAGGGCAAATTCTCGCATGGACCAGAGACTCAGCAGCACAATCCCGGCAGCCCCGGCTCCCAGTGTGGTGAGCTGCATCACGACTTCCTGCTGGCCGGTCACTTTTGCATAGTCGGTTTTGTCATAGTTTTCCTGGGTAAAGGCATTGTTGGTGCTCCAGGCTATATCGTTGGTCAGCCAGAAAATCAGTTGTGCCAGCGCCAGCAGCCAGATGGAATCGGCCTGAAACAAAAATGCGACCAGCACAGCCAGGGCGGTGGATGACTGAATGATCTGAATGGTGACCAGAATGGCTTTTCTGGAATGGCGGTCGATCAGAGTCGCGGTGAATGGCGTCGCGAAAAATGATAACGCAGTGCAGACCAGTGAAACCGTTGCAACAAATACGCCCATATCCCCCTGACTGAGCATGACCCAGGGTAACGCCAGCATAAACATGCCTGAAGAAATTCCGTCAAAAAAGCGGCCGGTAAGATAGGTGACAGTCCCTGACATGATGATTTCCTTTTATTTTTCTTGATGGTGGGCAGAGCTTAAAACCTCAAGTAAACTTGAGGTCAAGGCGGAAAAACAGATTTTTACTTGGGGACAGGAAAAGCAATGGACATGTCGGTCGGACAGGTGGCGCAGCGTGCAGACGTCAGAATATCAACGCTGCATTTTTATGAGCAAAAAGGACTGATTCAAAGCTGGCGAAATCCGGGCAATCAACGCCGCTATGACCGCAGTGTGTTGCGCCGGATTGCTGTGATCAAAACGGCCCAGCAGCTGGGCATGTCGCTGGAAGAGATCGGCGCGGCATTGTCCCACTTGCCGTTAGATCATGCGCCGACACAGGAAGAGTGGCAGGAGATGGCGAGTCTCTGGCGACAGCAGCTGGATGAACGGATCATAAAGCTGCAGAAAATGCGGGATTCTCTGGGAGAGTGCATTGGTTGCGGTTGCCTGTCGCTGAAAAAATGCCAGCTGCGAAACCCTGATGATGCGCTGGCCGAAGAAGGGACAGGTGCAGTCCTGCTGGAAGCAAAGACCTCATAAACCATGATCTGGCTGTGTAATGAGCTCTTGGGTGAGCAGTTTTTTGGTGAAGAAATCCACGGCGGCTCTGATCTTGGGCACCTGATACCTTGGCTTGTAATAGAGCAGGTGAATCCCGAGTTTTTCGGTGGACAGACACGCAGGCTGAGGTAAATCAATTTTAACCAGCTCGCCATTGTCTCTGTCCTCCTGAGTCGCCCAATCCGGCAGCAGCGCCATGACTTTGCCTGCCATCATCAGTTCGCGAATGTACCGGCCGGAGTTGGTTACCACATAGGGCGTGAGATTCATCGCCATCCACTGGCCCTGTCGGACGATTCCCCAGCGGAGGATCTGGCTTGGACCCCGGTAAAAAGCCAACTGATGCTGATGCAATTCCTCGTGGCTTGCGGGCATTCCGAACATGTCGAGATACTGGCGGCTGGCGCACAGATGCGGCGTGTTATCACACAGCCAGCGGGCGTGAATTCGCTCGTCCGGCATATAGCCCCCCCGAATTGCGATATCGATTTCAGCCTGCGACAGATCATTCACTTTATCCGACACATCAATATCCAGACGGATATCCGGATACAGCGATTCAAATTCACTCAGATGAGGCAGCATCTGACTCTCAAAATAATGGCTCATACAGCTGATTTTCAGGATACCTGAAGGCGTATGCTGGTATGTCTGGACGAGTTCCTCGGCCTGGCGGATCTGCTCGAGAGCCCGCTGACACTGGGCCAGATAGGCCTGGCCGACTTCCGTCAGTTTGATGGCCCGGGTGCTGCGTTTCATCAGCTCGGAACCCAGGGTTTCTTCCAGCCAGCTGAGATGACGGGATGCGCTGGAGACCGGCAACTGTAACTGTTTGGCGGCACCGGAAATGCTGCCACACTGGATGGTTGTGGCAAAAACTTCCATGGCTTTGAGTTTGTCCATGCGATTTCTCTCTGGTTATTCTTCCACTTTAAGCAAAAGTGTTTCTTAAATCTGCTGTCTTATTTTCATTTTCAGCAAGAGTTAGAGTGTGCCTCAACGCAAAGCGAGGAACAAGATCATGAGCTATAACGCGATTCTTCTGAAAAAACGTCCGGACACCCGTATCACGCCGGATGTATTTGAAAAAGTCACCCAATCAATGCCTGAACTGGCGGAAGGCGAGTTTCTGGTCAAGCAGACCCATATGTCGCTGGATCCTGCGATGCGCGGCTGGATGAGTGCGGATCGGGAAAGTTATATCCCGCCGGTAGAACTGGGTGATGTGATGCGCTCCAGTGGTATCGGTGATGTGGTGGCATCCCGTCATCCTGACTTTCCGGTGGGTACCCGTGTGATGGGGATGATGGGCTGGACCGAATATTTTGTTGCCAAAGGCGGCCTTTCACCGGTGCCGGTTACAGTGCCGCAGGAAGCATTGTTGTCTGTCGTGGCACTGCCGGGCGTTACGGCTTACCACGGTCTTTATGAAGTGCTGAAACCTGAAGCAGGACAGACTTTAGTTGTGACGGGTGCCGCGGGTTCTGTAGGCTCGATGGTCGGTCAGCTGGCGAAGCTCGAAGGCGTGCGGGTTGTTGGGGTCGCAGGCAGTGATGAGAAGTGTCAGTGGCTGACCGAAACACTGGGCTTTGATGCTGCGATCAACTATAAAGATCCTGATTTTGCAGCGCAGCTGGCAGCAGCAACGCCGGATGGCATCGATCTGTTTTTCGAAAACACCGGGGGGGCGGCCCAGCAGCACATTTATCACCGGATGAATGCTCATGGCCGTGTTGCAGTGTGCGGCATGATTGCCGATTACAATACCGCGACGCCGCTGCCGGGTCCAAACTGGATGAACATTGTCCGTAAGCGATTAATGATTCAGGGTTTTACCATGCCGGATCATTACCACCGTTTTGCGGAATACGGACAGAAGCTGGCTGAACATCTGATGGCAGGTCAGCTGAAATACCGCGCGCATACGCTGCACGGTCTGGACAGCGCGATTGAAGGCATTAATCTGCTGTTCTCCGGAGAGAATCAGGGCAAACTGATTGTTGAACTGTAAGTCATTGCAGTCGGATAGTAAGCCGGGCAGATGCCCGGCTCAGTGTGATCAGCATACCAGCCGGTCTGTTCCGGACCAGTTGTAAACAAACTCATCGACCACGGTGCCATCCGGTGCCTGCCAGGTTTGCGCACAGTATTCGGTGCCCCCGACACGCTGGTAAAAACCAATGGCCGGCAAATTCGATGCCAGCACTTCCAGATAGATACCCTGACCTTGCGCTTTCTGGTCAATGATTCCGGCAGCCGTTTTCAGTAACAGCTTTCCAACGCCTTGTCCTTTCGTCTGCGGGCTGACGTGCAGGTTATCGATCAGCGTTCCGAGTTCAGGGTGTGCATCCAGCTCAATACAGATGAAACCACAGAGCTGATTGTCCTGCTTTGCGACCAGAATATGTCGTTTTTCCATCGGCTGGATGAGTCGTTGATGCCATACCTGCTTTCTGTCCTGATGAATGTCCTGCGTCAGGTACTGCTCAGATAAGTCGTGGCGGTACACCATCTGCCAGTTCTGGATGTGCAGATCTGCGATGGCCTGATGATCGTCGAAAGTTGCGTCTTGAATGGTCAGCATATAGGCACTTCTTTTCTTATTTATGAGTTTTTCAGACATTATGCCTGAATGGCGTATGAGAAAAAGCCATTCGCAATTTTCAGCCTGCAATCGCTGCAGAAAACTTTACCCGCCTCAAACTTTTGCGGTATCAATCGTGATTTCATGCCTCTAATGAATAACACTGCCAATAAAAACAATAAACCGAAGTCACCTCAGCCTTCGTTGAGAGCGCTTCGGATACCGACGTGTGCAAGGGAAGAGAACACTAAGATGTCAAGCAAGACCATTCTTGTTGTGGATGACGACGTTGAAATCCGCGAGTTATTGCAAGAGTACCTGACAAAATCCGGTTATACCGTGATGACCGCTGAAGATGGCATTGTGATGAAACAATGCCTGGAGGTCAGCGCCCCCGATCTGATTTTGCTGGACGTGATGATGCCGGGGGATGACGGTTTCACACTGTGCCAGTTCGTGCGGAAAACTTCGGAAGTGCCCATCATCATGCTGACAGCAGCGTCTGATGAAATGGATCAGATTCTGGGCCTGGAGATCGGGGCCGACGATTACATCGCCAAACCGTTCAGTCCGCGTCAGTTGCTGGCACGAATCAAAGCGCTGTTACGGCGGACACGGCCGGTTGCACAGGATGAATTTCAGCAACCCGCTACATTGCCGCGCACCATTCGTTTTGGTCACTGGCGGCTGGAGACGCTGTCCCATCGCTTGTATAACCTGCAAACGGAGCAGGACTTTGAGCTGACCGGGGGGGATTTCAGCTTGCTGATGCTGTTCTTATCCCGTCCGAATGAAGTGCTGGACCGGGACACGATTTCGAACGCCACCCGCGGTCGGGAGGCGTTGCCGTTCGAGCGGGGCATTGATGTTCAGCTGAGCCGGTTGCGTCAGCGGCTGGGCGACAGTGGCAAACAGCCCAAATTCATCAAAACCATGCGCGGAAACGGCTATATCTTTACCGCTCCGGTGACGTATGAACACTGAACTGCCCGGCCGTTTGCCTGAGGATTAAGGCAAATGGCCGGACTGTGTTTTCTTCTCTTCCGGACGCCTGCCTTCGCAGGAGTGACGGCGTTTGATGTTTGGATGCCGCCACTGCTTTGTGATTTCAGCGCAGGCAGGAATTCCTGATTCATCAGACATAGCGATATAACTCACACCAACTCACCTCACACTTTTTATCATTTTGTTAACACTGCAAGTCTCTGCTTCTAAAGATTAAAAATAATAATGTTACTTGCGTGTTACGTTTGGGTTTCCTTTTGTTACAGTGCGTTTTCCTTGGATGGGTAGACTCAGGAGGACTGGCTCGCCGTACCCTGTACGCCAGCATTCAACCTGAACACAAGGAAGAACATCATAATGATAAAGAATCGTACCTTTACACTGAAAAAATCACTGATTGCAATGTCCTTTGCAGCGGTAAGTTCTATGGCGCATGCGGGTGAAGTTGAAGTCCTTCACTGGTGGACTTCCGGCGGTGAAGCCAAGTCCGCCGCTGTTTTGAAACAAATGTTAGAAAAACAGGGAGATAGCTGGAAAGATTTCGCAGTTGCCGGTGGCGGCGGTGAAAGTGCGATGACCGTTTTGAAAACCCGCGCGGTTTCTGGCAATCCGCCATCTGCGGCACAGATTAAAGGCCATGATATTCAGGAGTGGGGTGATCTTGGCTTCCTGACCACACTGGATGATGTTGCAAAAGCGGGTCACTGGGATGACGTTCTGCCTGCAGTCGTAACGAAAGTAATGAAATACCATGGTGATTACGTGGCCGTCCCGGTGAATGTACACCGTGTGAACTGGCTCTGGGCCAACCCTGAGGTATTCAAAAAAGCCGGTGCGCAAGTGCCAACGAACATGAAAGAATTTTTTGCCGCGGCAGACAAAATCAAAGCAGCCGGATTTATTCCGCTGGCTCATGGGGGGCAGCCGTGGCAGGACGCAACGTTGTTCGAAGCTGTGGCGCTGGATGTGCTGGGGTCGCAAGATTACAACAAAGCCTTTGTCGATTTAGATATGGGTGTGCTGTCCGGTCCGAAAATGGTGGAAACCTTCGCGACCTTCCAGCGCATGCACAACTATATTGATGACAATTCTCCGGGTCGTGACTGGAATATTGCCACCTCAATGGTGATCAACGGAGATGCCGCCATGCAAATCATGGGTGACTGGGCAAAAGGTGAGTTTGCTGCGGCCGGGAAAAAGCCGGGTAAAGACTACATTTGCGCACCGACTCCAGGCACGGCGAACCAGTTTACCTTCAACATTGACAGCTTTGCCTTCTTTAAACTGAACAATAAAGACAATGAAGTTGCTCAGAAACATCTGGCGAAAACCATTCTGGATAAAGACTTCCAGGAAGTGTTTAACCTGAATAAAGGTTCAATTCCGGTTCGTCTGGATATGAATATGGATAAGTTCGACCAGTGTGCGCTGGATTCGATGGCAACCTTCAAGGCATCTGCGAAAACAGGTGATCTGGTGCCAAGTATGGCGCATGGTCTGGCGACAACCAGCTATGTTCAGGGCGCAATCTATGATGTGGTCACCAATTTCTTCAACGATAGCGATGCTGATCCGAAACAAGCCGCGCAACAACTGGCCAAAGCCGTAAAAGCCGCCATTTAATCAACCGTCAGCGGGCTGAATACCGGCCCGCATTTTTTGATTCACGTGACTTCACGGTGCTGAATTTCAGCGCTGCGGGATGTTGTTGCCCGGGAAGTCACGTGATTGAGATGTCACCCAAATCAAGGACGCACTATGGAGCACACCTTGTCGCTGACCAAACAGAAAGCTGCCAGACCCGGTCTGGCGGACAGATTGCAGAAGTGGCTGCCGAAAATCGTGCTGGCCCCGACCATGCTGGTCACTGTGGTTTGTATTTACGGCTTTATGTTCTGGACCTTTTACTTGTCGCTGACCAATTCCCGTTTTCTGCCCAGTTTCAACTTTGCCGGTTTGCTGCAATACGAAAAACTGATGGACAACGATCGCTGGCTCACCTCGGTCACCAATCTGGGGATTTTTGGCCTGATGTTCATGTTCATCGCCATCGTACTTGGCGTGGGGCTGGCAATTTTGCTGGATCAGAACATTCGTCAGGAAGGCGCGATTCGCACGATTTATCTTTATCCGATGGCTTTGTCTTTCATCGTGACGGGGACGGCCTGGAAATGGATTCTGAACCCGGGACTGGGCATTGAAAAACTGATGCACGACTGGGGCTTTACCGACTTTCAGTTTCACTGGCTGGTGGATCAGGATATGGCGGTGTATACCCTGGTGATTGCTGCGGTCTGGCAGTCGTCCGGCTTTGTGATGGCGATGTTTCTGGCGGGTCTGCGCGGAATTGATTCCTCAATCATGAAAGCTGCGCAAATGGATGGTGCCAGCATGCCGGTCATTTACTGGAAAATTATTCTGCCTTGTCTGCGTCCGGTCTTTTTCAGCGCAGTCATTATTACCTCGCACATTGCGATTAAGAGTTTCGATCTGGTAACTGCTCTGACGGCGGGTGGCCCGGGTTATTCTTCTGACCTGCCTGCACTCTTTATGTATGCCCACTCCTTTACCCGCGGCCAGATTGGTCTGGGGGCTGCCAGTGCCATCATGATGCTGGCTGGTGTTCTGGCGATTCTGGTGCCTTACCTCTATTCGGAATTGCGGGAGAAAAAATCATGAATAAGCATTTCACGCTTGGCCGGATGGCGATTTACAGCGGACTGCTCTTTTTCTGTGTGGTTTACCTGATGCCATTGGTCGTGATGGTGATGACATCATTTAAAACGCTGCCGGACATTAAAAGCGGCAACCTGATGTCACTGCCTCAGGAATGGGTGGGATATGCCTGGAATAAAGCCTGGTCCGGCGCCTGTACCGGTGTGAGCTGTGACGGTATCAAAGGCTATTTCTGGAATTCATTTCAGATGGTGATCCCGGCGGTTGCGATTTCAACACTGCTGGGCGCGTTCAACGGTTATGTGATCAGTAAATGGCAGTTTCGCGGTTCTCAGCTGTTTTTCAGCCTGATGCTGTTCGGCTGTTTCATTCCGTTTCAGGTGATTTTGCTGCCGATGGCAGCGCTGCTCGGCAAGCTGGGTCTGGCGAACACCACGGCGGGGCTGGTGACGGTGCACGTGATTTATGGCCTGGCGTTCACGACGCTGTTTTTCCGTAACTTTTACGTGGGCGTGCCTGATGAACTGGTGAAAGCGGCCAAGCTCGACGGTGCAGGCTTCTTTACCATTTTCTTCCGTATTCTGCTGCCGCTGTCGACACCCATCATCATGGTGACGGTGATCTGGCAGTTCACCGCGATCTGGAATGATTTCCTGTTCGGCGTGGTGTATTCCGGTGCCGAAACACAGCCCATTACCGTGGCGCTGAATAACCTGGTGAACACCAGTACCGGGGTGAAAGAGTATAACGTTGACATGGCCGCCGCCATTATTGCCGCCTTACCGACACTTTTGGTGTACGTGCTGGCAGGGAAGTATTTTGTACGCGGTCTGACCGCGGGATCAGTGAAAGGATAACCATTATGGCGACACTCGCTTTAAAACAGATTCGCAAAACTTACCGAAATGCTGAGATTGAGACGCTGAAAGGAATTGATATCAGCATAGATTCCGGAGAGTTTCTGATCCTGGTTGGTCCCTCGGGTTGCGGAAAATCCACATTGATGAACACCATTGCCGGTCTGGAAGACATCAGTTCCGGTGAAATTCTGATTGATGGTATCGATGTGGCGCAGGTCGAACCCAAAGATCGCGATATTGCCATGGTATTTCAGTCTTATGCGCTGTATCCGAACATGTCGGTTCGCGATAACATCGCCTTTGGTCTGAAAATTCGAAAGCTGGACAAGGCAAAGATTGCGCAGGAAGTGGACCGTGTGGCGTCCATGCTGCAAATCGATCACCTCCTGGATCGTAAACCCGCACAGTTATCAGGCGGGCAGCGCCAGCGGGTTGCCATGGGTCGTGCACTGGCGCGCCAGCCGAAGCTGTATTTGTTTGATGAACCGCTGTCGAACCTGGATGCCAAACTCCGGGTCGAAATGCGGACTCAAATCAAACGCTTGCATCAGCAGCTCGGTACCACCATTGTTTATGTCACGCATGATCAGATTGAAGCCATGACGCTGGCAGACCGGATTGCCGTCATGAAGGATGGTGAACTGCAGCAACTGGGTACGTCAAAAGAAATCTATACCCAGCCCAGCAATATGTTTGTTGCTGGGTTCATGGGATCACCATCGATGAACTTCATTCATACCCGGGTCGATTTAGACGCACAGGATAAACCCATCGCGCAGGTTCAACTCGGCAGCGATACCTATGCCTTGCCACTCCCGGCATCGTTGCGGGAGCGGGACGGACAATCGATTGTCATCGGACTGCGCCCGGAGAATATCACCGAGCAAATGGCAGAAGGGGAAACCTGTGCCAGTTTGCCATTGACGATCGATGTTCTGGAGCCAACCGGTCCGGACACGATTGCGATGGTGACGATGAATGGGCAAGAGGTCGCGTGTCGTATTTCCCCAGATTTCAATGCGAATGTTGGTGATACGCTGCCATTTTGTATTGATCTGTCTAAAGCTGTTTACTTTGATGCCACGACTCAGCAACGGATTGCGGTCTAAAGAATAGCACTCAATTGTGATGAAAAACCGCTCGGGTTTCGGACCAGAGCGGTTTTTTTCTTCTGATGTTCCTCGTCTTGGTGATCACGGTTACCTTCTGTGGTTCAATATGCACTTAGTTTTATTTGGGTAGATTGATTAAGGATGAATGGAATGAAATTTTGGGCTGCTTTGGTATTCGGGCTGATGTCTTTTCACAGCTATGCAGTGAATCAAAACTATATTGGATCAACGGTATCGACGATTAAAGAGGTAACCTCGTATTCTGAATACGGCGATGGTGATGTTGTATTTAAACTCGCGTCACCTGAAGCAACGTGCCCGAGCGGTTACTGGCTGCGGAAGACCGATCCGGGTTTCCAGGCAAATTTATCGATGGTGATTGCGGCCTATCAGGCAAAAACATCCGTTATGGCTTTTGGTTTGCCGGATGAAATCTGGTCAGGCTCAAAGGGTAAATATTGCCGCATGTACGCGATCAGTTATCGATAATGGCTGTGTCGAAACAGTAAAGAGTTAACATCGTTATCTTTGATCTTTGCTCCGTCTGATTGTTTGGCTGAGATAAAAAGCCCGCTCCGGATGTGTACCGGAACGGGCTTTTTTTGTCATATCAGCACTCATCAGTGCGACTGGAAATCAATTACTGATGTGCGGCTTCCCATTTCAGTGAGGGAATGTTGTTCATCACAAAAGCGATGATTGAAATAATCAGTAAGGTGAAATGGACACCTTGCGGGCCGGAAAATTTTAGCCAATAACCAAAATATAACCCGCCGCACAGGAAACAGACCCAAATCATGGCAAAAAGTGACAGTGCAATATTGGTCACACTGATTGCTTTGACCTCACATCCCTTCGAAGCAAAAGCTTTGAAGTAACAATAGGAGGCATACCATAAAGAGAGCGAGACAATGTATTGAACCAATATAATGATCGAAAGCGCTATTTTTTCAATTCCATTGATGTGAATCGCTCTTGACTCAAGACCATTTCCAAAAACAGGGTCGGCAATCAACCCTTCCATTTTAAACATGGATGACAGCAAAAACTGATTTGTGCCGCTATCCAATAAGTTATTGGTTGCTGCGATTGTCAGCCACATGGCTAAGCCGGTAACAATCGCCGCTTTAAATAAATAGAAAGACTTCAATGGATGACCTCAATAAAAGAACCGTTGTTTTCGGATGCCCATTGTTCAAGTACATCGTCACCACGCAGGACATGAGGATGACCCACACACTGAAGCATGGGAATGTCAGTGTGATGATCGCCATAAGCAAAGCTTTCGCGAGCACAAATCTGATGTTTTTCCATAAAATATTTTACCGCTTCTGCTTTCCCTTCACCGATTGTCTGAGGCGGGATAATTGCACCTGTGAATAGGTCATCCTGTGTTTCCAATTGGACGCCTAATATATGCTGTACATTCAGCAGGCTGGCCAACGGACGCAAAATTTCATGACTTGCACCAGAGACAAATACGATGAGATGTCCTTGTGCCTGATGCCAACGAAGCGTCTCTAATGTTTCATTGATAAAGAAATTATCGGATTGATGAACTTCTTGAAACCAGGATTGGGTCATGTCAATGAATGAATTTCGGTTGAATCCTTTAAATTGCTGATAATAGTAACGATTGACCTCTGCACGTGAACGCTCTTTTGCCATGGTCTGAAACGATTTCATCATCGATTCAAACCGAGAACGTCCTTTATCTTGACCGTCACATGATTGATAAAAAAACTGTAGAAAGCTAAACATGCTTTTTATATTAATTATGGTTTCATCAACATCATAGAAAGCTGCAATCCGGGTCATATTATCCAGCCTTTCTCACGATGTTTGATTCAAGATGATTCGTCGCATATGAAATCGCATTTTGTGCGAGCTGAAACTCTTTTTGTTCAAGCCGTGCAGATTCAAAAACTGTAAATTCAACATCAACTGTCGTACAGACGGTTTCATTCTGGAAGAACTCAATTTTTACGGAATAAAAATCTCTGCCAGGTTTATTCGCATGCTCAATGATTGAGTATTTGATCTCAGTATCAACCGCAAAAACAAAAGCCTGATAGCTTGTATTCATTGAATTGATAACGAAATAGTGCGAAGACGGCAATTCATCACTGTAAAAGAATTTTTCTGTGACAGCGAGGAATGCTTGTCTGGCCGCTTCAATCAGAACCATGCCCTGGATATGGTAACCGGTGAGATGATCTTGCAGTAATTCACCTCTTTCATCCATCACCAGATTTAAATGGTAATGATATTCATCGACCCGCTCCGGAGAGGTGATCAAAATATTCTCTTTTTTATATTTATGGGTTTCCTTCCTTGATGCATAGCTGAACAGTTTATCTCTGCCATTCACTAAAAGGTGAGAGCCGCCATGACGTTCAAACTTTGCGATCAGAAAGCTAATGGATTCCTCGGACAATCCTTGTCCAATCTGATAATAGGAATCCAGGAAGTTCCCTTTGTCAATGAACTCTATCATTTCACTATACGTAATGCATTGTGGGAATGCGTTATAGTTTGTTAATTTATCGCCAACGATAGTAAATAGAGTATTGATATTTTCCATTGTTTTTCCCTTTCGATTTGAATTTCTATATTTGAGATTTTAACCAGCTGTCATGCAGCCATTTTTCTGTTTGTCTGCCGGCTTTAAAAAAGTCCCAGACAATGTCCCTTTCGAAAACCATCACTGAATTATCATGTCCGACAATAACCCAGAAATATTTTCCATCATCAAGATTACGGCATTTCACTTTCATGCCTGTGATGATAATTTTTTTGTTATCAATCATTACTTCTTCATCATGCGGCTTAATCCATTGAATTTTCATGTTTTGAAGTAAGTCTGGTGCATTTGATTCAAGAAAATTCATCGCAATATTCTTTGACTCATTTTCAGTTGGTAATGTGGTGTTCTCCAATTGATATAAACCAAGAATCCGGGCTAAGCCTTTTAGTTTCCCTCCTTTATCTGAAACAAATGTGATGTGTTCTCCACCCAGGATGAACGGGTTGTCTGTGTTGTCTTCATATCGGGTGACGGTAACCTCTGTGCCATCCATCGCGCCTGAAAATGTTTTTACCGGAGCATAATCTTCTTCAATCCAAGCCTGATAGTTTGTCATGGTTTTATATTCCTTTGTCTTCGAATTCAGTGTTTGTGTTGCTGCGCTTTGTGCCGGTATCAGTAATAACGCTAAGCCGAAACAGGCGAATGAAAAAACCGACGGATTAGCTCGCATATCTACTTTTTTCCTTCCTGAAAATAGACAGCGGTACATTCAGTAATGCAGACAAAACTAAACATGCTGAAAAGTAGAGCACGCCTTTTTCTCCAAAGTGCATTGGGATGACTGCGCCAATGCTTGCGCCAATGAAGAGTGTGAAAGTGTATAAAGATACGGCTAGTCCGCGGTTACTCGCGTCTGATGTCTGGCTGACCAGGCTGATGACACTCGGGACGGCCGAAGCAATGGAAGAGACAAAAATTAAGTGCAGAATGATGAATACAACACTGTCCGAAGTTTGCATCTGCAGGAACAGCGTCAGAGAAGCTGTGATGACTGATATAAAAACGGTTGTCGGGGCACCAAGTCTGACGATGAAACGGCCAATCAGAAGCGGCATAAACATACACGGAATTGAATAGAGCCTTAAATCATTGACCTGCAGGTTCTCAAAAATAAAACCGTCGGCATGTTGGGACGTGAGTGTGGCATATAAGGTCACGAAACTGCCCAGCAAAACCAGTGCAACCAGATAGATCCGTAATAACCGGAGATTGGTGACGGTTCTGAAAAGAATATTGAAATACCCCTTGGCATTCACCTTGGGCGTGTTTTGGCTCTGTGAGCCAGGTAAGCGGCTGCAGGCAAGCAGGCTCAGAATATAGACGCTGGAAAGAAGCAGCATGACATTTTGCAGGGAGTCCTCAATCATTGCTGCGCCCAGAGTTTGTCCGACCAGTGCAGATAAAAGGAATGCAGAGCTTAACCAGGCAATCCCTTTCATGCGCATTTTCTCCGGAAAGGATTCCCCGATAAAGGCCAGGGCCACCGGCGGGAAAGAAGCGGCCATAAAACCCTGGATGATGCGCAATGTGAGCACCCATTCATATTGCTGACATAAGGCAACAATGATGGTGGTGACGGATAATCCTGCCATCCCTGCAACCAGTACAGCCTTGCGACCGAAGCGGTCTGATAACGGTCCCCAGAAGAGAAAACCGCTGGCATAGGCGAACCCAAAGCAACTGGTCAATAAGACAATTGATTCTGTTCTGGAATGAAAGACATCTGCGAGCAGCTGACTGACGGGGAGAAGGAGATACAGCTGTGAGACAACTGCGATTGCGCTAACCACAAAGAGGATGAGGTAGTAATTGTATTTTGTATTCATCGTGAACCCTAGCTTCATTAATTGTAACTTGACGACAATTAATGTAATTGCAGGTTTGTCATTATGTCAATAGTTTCATTGCATGTATGTGCTATTCGCCGATTGTTACACTTTTACGTCTAATATCGATTTTGAGCATAAACACCAATTGGTCTACTATAGAGCTCAAGTCGGACCAATTAGAGTCGTTGGTGTTATTGACTGAATATCTGATAAAGGTAGAAGTAATAATCTGCAACGAGTGCTTTTGGTAGATGCTATGACTAAATGGTGATAAGGGAAGTGAGCTGAGTATGATCCTTGAAGACAGTCTTGGGGCAGAGAATCAATACCAACAATTTTTAAAGAAAGTGAAAGTCGGTATCCATGAAGCATCGGATATTACCGGTGTCCCAACCCGAAAGATTCGCTATTGGCAGGAGAAGGGGTATATCGAGACAACCTCAGGAAACAGTTCGACGCGTCAGTATGATCTGATTAATGTGAAAAAAATCATATTGATACAAGAGTTGATAGACGATGGTTATACGTTGGATGGGGCTGCGAACAAAGTCAACCAGCGCATCGATAAGTTAAAACGTATGTTTGATCTTGTGCTGCCAACATCAGAATCTGAGTAAGGTGAAAAACGGACAGACTGAAGTCATTTTCAGTCACCCGTTGTACGGAGACGGGGCACCAGCCAAAGCGAAATTCTACCTGGCCGTGTCGTCGTCTATGATTTTGTTTCAGAGGACTAAGGCTTATGGGAGCACAAGTGAACCGCATTGCCGATCATGAACAGTATTATGATGAAAATTTCGGCAAACTATTGCTTTCATTGTCGGCGTTCAATGGGGTTGAGTTTGAGGATTGCGAGTTTCATGACTGTCACTTTTCAGAGTCGACCTTCAAAAATTGTAAATTTATTAACTGTCAGTTTTATCGGTGTAATCTGAGTCTGCTGAAGATACCGCAGACGCGTTTTTTTGGGGTCTCATTTGTTGAATGTAAATTAGTCGGTGTCGATTGGACGCAGGCAAACTGGCCAGCATTCAATATTGACCATGAATTGAAATTTCGGAAATGTATTCTGAATGATGGTTCATTTTTTGGTCTGACCCTGAACGAACTTGTTCTGGATGAATGCAAACTTCACGATGTTGATTTCAGGGAAGGGGACTTTAAACATTCCTCAATGACGTATTGTGATTTTACGCATAGCCTGTTTATGCGAACGGATCTGCGTCGCGTCGATTTCACTGAATCGACTCAATACAATATTCATGTGCTGGAGAACTTCGTTGAGGGTGCCAGGTTTTCCCGATTTGAAGCCTTGCATCTGCTTGAAAGTTTAGGTGTTGAATTGGTGGACTGAGCTTTCAGTCTGTGATTTGAGTTATGGGAAATGAACCAGTACATGGTTCGTTCCTTTGTTATTTAATATGAGCCTGAACTCTTATCTAAAGCGTTTAAAAATAAATAGTGGGTTTATTTAGAACGATTGTTCTTTTTATTTCACTTTGTTACAAATTGAAACATCTACTAGGTTGATTTTATATTTATTCTTATTTTTTTCATTCAATGTAAATATATTTTTATGTTGGGGTTAATATCAGGTTAAATCATTCGATTTTGTCTTCTCTCTGCATGTTTATTGTTAAATTTTTTCTGTTGCATGAGTTTGTTTGATGACGAGCAAATAATAAATTTAATTTGAATTTTATGATTGAACTTCAGGCAGTATTTATTAGTTAATTCGATGTTTCATTGCAGCGGATGATATCTGATTCAGGATGGCTGAGTCATGTCCTGAAATTTTTAGCAATGTAAATTTTGAATTATGGAACCTTTCAACAGGAAAAACAGAAATATGCGAAAAGTGGTTCAGTTGATCAGTCTGTTCATTGGGCTGCAAATTGTCTCCGTTGCACAGGCTGCGGAGCATTCATGGGGATACGAAGGGGCAAATGGACCGGATCACTGGGCGACGCTCAGTGGCGATTTTGCAACATGCGCAACGGGGAAAAATCAGTCTCCGATTGATCTGTCTGCAGTGGTTGTGGGCCAATTACCACCGCTCTCATTGCACTATCAGCCGGCGTCGGCAAGTGTTATTGATAATGGACATACCGTGCAGGTGAATTATGCGCCGGGGAGTTATCTGACACTGGACGGCCAGCAGTTTGAGCTGAAGCAGTTTCATTTTCACACGCCGAGCGAGAACCATATCCGGGGGCAGTCTTTCCCGCTGGAAGGCCATTTTGTTCACGCGGATAAAAACGGCAATCTGGCAGTCATCGCTGTGATGTTTAAAGAAGGTGAAGCCAATCAAACGCTGGCTGATATCTGGACACAAATGCCGACTGTAGCCGGGAAAGCCGTTTCTCTGAATCAAAAGGTGGATGCGCGACAGATGCTTCCGGCAAAACAGGATTATTACCGTTTCAGTGGTTCGCTGACGACTCCGCCGTGCACTGAAGGGGTTCGCTGGATTGTGCTCAAGCAGCCTCAGACAGTTTCGGCAGATCAGATCCAGGCGTTATACCGGGTCCTGGGGCATAGTAATAACCGTCCGGTTCAGTCTGTAAATGGTCGGTTGGTTGTTTCATCCTGATGGATTGCCATCACCGCACCAGCAGAGCCTTATGTGCTGATGGTGCGGATCTCTAAAGCATTTTGAACTGCTGGTGGGATTTCAAACGAGACTGAATGGCTTGGAACCGTGAAGTGACTCGAAAAAAATATTTCATTTGATAAAAGTCCTACCAGAAAATCATGAATATCAATTAGATTCTCAGCGCCGGGTTCACCTGTAAGTCAACGTCAGTAAAAGCCAATTTTTATTTTCATTTTTTATGAACGGGACTGCGAGTAACGATGGCTACCTATCAGTTTTTTACCAGGAAAAAGTCTTATACCTGTCTTCAGATTGATGCGTCTGATTATCGGGAAGGTGAATCTCAGCTGCTTGAACAAGGGTTTGAGAAAGAAAATTTCCTGATCACTGCCCCTGAAGTCGCTGAAGCGATTCAAAAGTTCAGAGCCGTCGAGCAGTGCCGCCATAAACACCAATCCGGTGCATTTGATTTTATGTTCGACAAGATTGCCTTTTCATCCGAGCGCTGATCCATTTCATTGCTGGACGACCAGATGATAAGAAACATTTTTAATCCCATTGATATATCTGGTTCACCGTGACTATCTGATGAAAAAGGGCACACAGAATGAAAACATTTCATTTTTATACAAAACATGAAGCTTATACGTTTCTTGATGTCAATTCAGAAACCTTTCGCGAAGAAGAGAAACAATTATTTGAGCAAGGGTTTGAGTTAGATATCAAGAGTATTGATGCCGAGACTGCACAGGAAGCGGTGGAAAAGTATGAGCAAGAAAACGACTTTAATTGCCAGGCAACCACAACGCTTGCCATGATTGAGGCGCTCACGATTCCGGTTGTACTTTCTGTTGATGATTGAAAAACAAACGGAATCATTCTCAGCGCTTTATCACGCTCAGTTCATTACAATAACCGGCGATACCGCCGGTTATTGATATCGCCAAGACAAACAAATTATTTGATGACGGCCTTGATGGCCGCTTCTGCACAAGCCGCATCCAAGTGCCCGCCCGGCGCACCACCGACACCGATCGCACCAACGACCTGGTTATTGACGTTAATCGGTAAACCACCCGCCAGCAGCAGCAGGTTGTCATCCATATCTTTCAGCGGCGCTAAGAGTGGTTTTTCATTCACTAGTTTCATCAGGTTCGCTGTCGGTTGCTTCAGGCTGACTGCAGTAAAGGCTTTTTTGCGCGAACTTTCGAGCGTATGCGATCCTGCCTGATTCTGTCGCAACTGAGCTAAAACCCTTCCGGAACGGTCCACGACGGTTGCCGTCACTGCGTAATTATCTTTTGCGCATTGCGCGACGGTAGACTTGGCGAGTTCGAAAGCTGCGTTTGAAGAAAGGTGGGTTTCTGCGACTGTCGTTGCTGCAGATGCTGAAGCAGCAAACACGGACAGTGCCAGGCATACGGGAGTCAGAGTTTTCATGTTCTATCCTTCTTTGGGATGGGAGATGGAAAGACTTTAACGTGTCCTCAATTGCCACAGACTTGCCTGAAGATTACCAGATTGTAATCTTTGATAATTTACCGTCATGTTAGTATCAAAACTGGCTTGGGTATATCACAGCGGCATACAGACAGGATAAGAGATGCACATCTTAGTGGTCGAAGATGATCAGTCGATTCGGGAGTTCGTCCGTCACGGGCTGGAAGAACTGAATTTTCAGGTGACAGCCTGTGCTGATGGCAAACTGGGGTATCAGCTTGCCTGTCAGGAAGCTTTTGATTTGATCATTCTGGATCTGATGTTGCCCGGAATGGATGGCATGGAAGTGCTGCGCCGTTTACGGGGCGAAGGCCATCAGACCCCAGTGCTGATTTTAAGTGCCCGTCATTCAGTCGACGAGCGTGTGCTGGGGCTTCAGTCCGGTGCCGATGATTATCTGGTCAAACCGTTTGCCTTTGCTGAACTCGCAGCCCGATGCCAGACGTTGCTCCGGCGCCAGTCGTCGGCAGCCAGTATTGAGTCGCTGTGTTATCAGGGACTGACACTGGATCTGCTGACGCGGGAGGCCAGCCGCGATGGCCAGCGTATTGAACTGAAACCCAGAGAGTTTGCCCTCCTGAAATTACTGATGACCCAGCCGGGCCGGGTGCTGTCGAAAACCATTATTCTGGAGCATGTGTGGGGATTTCAGTTTGATCCCCAGACAAATGTCGTGGATGTGCTGGTCTGCCGTCTTCGCAGCAAAATCGATAAAGGTTTTTCAGCGCCCTTACTCCACACCATTCGCGGGGTGGGTTATGTCCTCAGACATGAACGCTGAACAGGCCTCCCGTTCCGCTCAGCGGGCACTGTTTCAGCGTTTTCTGCTGACCCTGCTGATTTGTTTTATCTTCCTCAACGCTGTGATGGTGTTCATCCTGACCTATCTGCTCGACTACCAGGAGCGGAAGCTGCTGAGTTCACTCGGGCAGGAATATCAGCGTATTCTGACTTTTGAATCTGATACCAAACTGGAACATGTGGTCATCAATAATCCCAACCGGCTCATCGAAAATGCGATCAGCGTTGTCCGGGCCGACTCTTCGGGAGAGTTGGAGTGGCTCAGTGGTGCTGATCGGCCTGATTTACCGGAAACTGTTTCTGCATATCAGTCCATGAACCGGCGTTGGTATCATTTATTCAGCCATGCGCCTTATCTGAGTCTGAAACTGGATGGCAAACCTTCGCAGTACTGGCTCATTATGGACGGCACGCCCAGACGGACCCAGCTATTTGTTCAGGGAACCGGGTTGTTTGTTGCGTTGGCGGCGATGGTTGGCTTGATTGCGTTGATCGTCTGGCGTTTGCTGAGCCGAACGCTGTCGCCGTTGCACAGCCTTGCCAAAGGGGTGGATCAGGTTCGGGGCTGGTCCCTGGATGTGATGCTGGAAACGGATCTGCCAGAGCTTGAATCGGGCGGCCCGCTGGGTCAGCTCAGTCAAAGTGTGCAGCAGGTACTCAATCGGCTGAAAGAAACCGTTCGAGGCATGGATCAAACCGTCGATGCCATTGCTCATGATGTCCGGACACCATTGTCTCGTATGATACTGACCACCGAGGCCGCATTGAGCCGGGACACAGCAAAGCTTCAGCCCGAGCAAATTGAAGCCTCCCTGCGTTCCGCCCTGTCTGATTGTGCTGAATCAGCCCAGCAGGCGAATCAGATGCTGACGACCCTGATGCGGATTCATGACGAACAGGTGGGACGGCATGTGCTGGAAACACAGCCGATTGAACTGGCCCAATTATTGTCGGAGGTCGCAGCCTGGTATGAGGAAGTCGCTGAAGATGCGGAAATTCGGCTGGACACCGACGGCTTAGAAGCTGTGACTTTCATCTCTGACGCCAAACGCCTGATACAAATTGTCGTGAATCTGGTGGATAACAGCATGAAATACAGCCCGGCTGGCACTGAAGTTCAGCTGGCCTGTGGTTACGATGGGACAGGTGTCTGGTTCAGCGTGACCGATCAGGGGATGGGGATTGCGCCTGAGCATCAGGCGCTGATTTTCAGGCGTTTGTACCGGGTGGAAGGAAGTCGTCATCAGCCGGGGTACGGGTTAGGGCTCGCCATGGTTTCTGCTATGGTAAATACGCTGCAAGGTCGTATTGAGCTGAACTCCGTGCTGGGAGAAGGCAGCCGGTTTACAATCCGGCTGCCGGGAACAATGACCCAGACCAGCGATCGTTAGTCCCATGCTGGTGCAAAGTCAGGATTTGCAACTCGGTGCCCACGATCCAATGCGGCGATGTCCGCCAGATCGGTTTCATCCAGCGTCAGTCTGTCAGCGTCCAGGTTGCTTTCGATATTCGCCTGTTTGGTGGAAGACGGGATGGTGACGAATCCTTGCTGACGCATCCAGGCCAGAACGACCTGCGCTGCTGTGGCCTGATGTTTTTCTGCAATCGCCTGAATGACAGGATCTTGCAGGACAGCACCGTAGGCAAACGGCATGTAACCTGTGACGCGCATGCCCAGCGCGCGACAGTATTCAGTCACCTGGCGGTTTTGCAGATACGGGTGTACCTCAATCTGGTTGGTCAGCAATACATCTTTCCCCAGGATCTGAACGGCTTGCTCCATGTGAGCCAAGGTAAAGTTGGAAATACCGATCTGACGGGTCAGCCCCAGATCCTGAGCCTGCTTGAGTGAAGCCAGATAGTCCGCCATATCGACTTCCTGATTCTTCAGCGGCCAGTGAATCAGCAGCAAATCGACATCAGATGTGCCCAATTGACGCAGGCTTTCCTGAACGCTCGGAATGAATAATTCCCGGCTGAAATTATCTGTCCAGACTTTTGTGGTCAGGAAAATGTCTTCTCGGGCAATACCGGATGCCTGAATCGCATCGCCTACGGCTTGCTCATTGCCATAGATTTGCGCCGTATCGATATGGCGATAACCTGCATTCAGCGCCAGGGTGACGGAGTCAAATGCGGTTTGTCCTTCCAGACGAAAAGTGCCAAAGCCCAGATGCGGCATCGGGTGATTCATGTTGTATTCCTTGTTGGGATTGTGAGTGATGCTGCTCAGGTTACTCCCCTTTGCACTTTGAAAAAGACCACAACGAACAAATAACTATTTCAGAATTCACAATAATCAGTGGCTAAAGGCACAGTCTTTCCGCAATAAAGTCGAGGAAAGCGCGAATACGCGGCGAAAGTGCCGTGTTTCTGTAATACACCGCATGAATCGGTTCTCTGTCGTTGGGGGTCACAATGTCTGCTTCAAGGACAGATACCAGCCTGCCCGCGGCCAGATCGCGGCACACCATGAAGTTTGACAGCAGTGCGAATCCGTTCCCGGACAGACACAGTTGCCGGACTGTTTCCCCGCTGCTGCCCTGGATGTGCATCCGCGGGGAATAGGGGCCTTTCACAAAGGGCCATTTGTTCAGATTCGGCTGACTGGCAAAGCCAATACAGCGATGTGTACTCAGGGCTTCAATACTGTCTGGTGTGCCGTACTCTGCCAGGTAGCCCGGACTGGCGACAATCCGCAGCGGGCTGCGTCCGAGGAATTTTGCATGCAGGTTTGAATCTTTCAGCTCCCCAATCCGGATGGCCAGATCGGTGCGCTTTTCGATCAGATCAATGAAGCTTTCACTGGAAATCAGTTCAATCTCAATGTCCGGGTAGGCTGCCTGAAATGCTGCCATATGAGGCACGAGTTGATGCAGGATGAACGGGCTGGCCGAATCGACCCGTAAGCGTCCGGCAGGCTTGCCTTTGAGCAGGCGAAGTTTTTCTTCTGCACCGGCAATCTGGCTCAGGCCATGGCGGATGTGTTCGGCAAAGAAGCGCCCTTCTTCAGTGAGTTCGACCCGACGTGTGGTGCGTGTCAGCAAGGTTGTGCTGAGTTCTGTTTCCAGCCTCACAATGGCCCGGGAAACCTTGGCAACCTGAATGTTTAATTGATTTGCTGCTGCAGAAAATCCGCCGCTGTCGACGACAGCCAGGAAAATCTCCAGCTCTTCTGTGCGGGAAATTATTGTCATTTTCGATAAAGTCATTTGTTGTTGGTGCTGTTTTTTACAAAAATAAGGCTGGGCATACTCGCCGTCAATCTTAAATCACGGAGAATTGATGTATGCCGCTTGCACTTTGGGCACTCACATTGAGTGCGTTTGCTATCGGAACCACAGAGTTTGTGATTGTCGGGCTTGTCCCCACGATTGCACAGGATTTGTCGGTTTCCCTGCCCTCTGCGGGGTTGCTGGTTAGCCTGTATGCCATGGGTGTTGCCATTGGGGCGCCGGTGCTGACAGCACTGACCGGACGCTGGCCGCGCAAAACGGTTTTACTTGCACTGATGGCGTTGTTCATTGGCGGGAATCTTCTGGCCTGGCTGGCCCCCGGATATGAATCCCTGATTGCCGCACGGATTCTGACCGGTCTGGCCCACGGTGTCTTTTTCTCTATCGGCTCGACGATTGCGACAAGTCTGGTGAGCAAAGAAAAAGAAGCCAGTGCGATCGCGACCATGTTCACGGGGCTGACCGTTGCGCTGGTGACGGGTGTGCCACTGGGAACCTGGATTGGTCAGGTTTTTGGCTGGCGGGCAACTTTTCTGATTGTGGCGTTACTGGGGCTGATTGCTTTGATCGGCAGTGCGCTTCTTGTCCCTTCCAATCTGAAGCAATCACCGCCAGCACAACTGAAACAGCAACTGGCTGTACTGATCCATCCGCGGTTATTGCTGGTCTACGCGATGACTGCAGTGGGTTATGGGGGTACGTTTGTGGCGTTCACATATCTGGCGCCAATCCTTCAGCAGGTCACCGGGCTGGCGGAAGGTGCTATCAGTCTGGTGATGCTGGTGTATGGTGTATCCGTCGCGGTTGGCAACATCTGGGGCGGGAAGCTGGCTGACCGGCAGGGACCGGTGAATGCTTTGCTGTGGATTTTTGCGGCCCTGTCGCTGACCTTGCTGGTGTTCAGCATGACTGCGCACAGTCCTGTACTGGCCGTTTTGACGGTCCTGGTTTGGGGCGCCTTTGCGTTCGGAAATGTACCTGGTTTACAGGTTTATGTGGTGCAGCTTGCCGGCAAGTATAATCCGAACGCAGTCGACGTCGCTTCAGGTTTGAATATTGCTGCGTTTAACGTGGGGATTGCCTTAGGATCTGTCATCGGCGGTGTGGTCGTTGAAAGAATGGCGCTGACGGATGCACCGTGGATTGGGGCACTGATCGTGATGCTGGCTTTCCTGTTAACCTGGTTTTCGGGACATTTGGATCGGTCTGGTGAACCTTCGGCAGCATCAGAAACAGCACCATCAGCTCAATAAGAAAAGGCCCGTTCAGGGCCTTTTTTAGATCAGCGACTGGCGTTGGACGGCTCTCTGAGGTAGGTGTTCCAATAATGGACAGCGTAGTTAGCGCCTACCCAGAGGACCAGTAAGGTTGCAACGCTGATTTCAATCACTCCCGTCATATTGAGGTACTTCGACAGAACGTGATCGTCCGGCAGCCACTCGATCAGGCGGTGCATCGCAACGGCACTGATCACCGAAGGGAAGGTAATCGCAGCCATGGAGGGCTGAAAGCGGTACTTTAAAATATCGATGTAGCACAGGTAGACAAAGATCGTCATGGTGATCCCGATTCCGGCCAGCGCACCGGTAAGAACGGGATCCGGCGTGTCCAGATTGGTCAGATACGCGGTCAGAGATAAGTTCACCGGCGCGGCCATGATGGTCAGCGTTGGTCTTGCCACGCGCGGAAGCCGTCCGGCAAAGCACAGCCGGTACAACACAACAGGCAGCATGAAGAAGTAAATGGCCACGCAGGCGTTGGTCATGAAGATTGAAAACTCAGTGTACCCGAGTTGTGAACCGGCCAGAGTACCGCTGATGGCGCCAACCGGGTACAGGAACCAGCTGGGATAGAGATGAATCAGACGAAATTTCTTTAACTGACAACTGAAAAAGATCACCATCATGGTTAAGTGCAGGGCCAGAGCCGGATACCACAGCATGCGGGCACTGGCCTGATGAATGCCTGCCAGATAATCGGCCAGTACCAGCATTGTCATTGACATCGGGGGCATCAGACTGCCGTATAACGGATGGTTGAGATCGGACAGAAACAGCTTCGGATTCAGCAGATATTTCAGTACGACCGGGATCAGGAGGCAGGCACCGACGAACGCACAGAGAGAGCGGATGAAATTGCCATAACTTGGATAGTAGAGTGACCAGGCAAGGCCGGTCCCTGTGATGGCTAATGCTAAAGCAGCCTGAGCGGTAGGAACTTGTGCGAATGCTTTGCCGAGTGTCACTGGGTCTCCTTTTCAATTGACCAGCTAATCAAAGAGAGGGGATTTTACACGAAATGATGACAAATGATCCCGGCCAATCGCTTAAGAATAGAAAGATTCTCTGGTACGGGCTAAACATACCGGTAATCGGTACGGAATGAGTCAAAGAAGCGGATACAGAAAGAGTGAGGACAAAAGTTGCGAAATACAGGATTTGATCCCATAGTAATAGTGAAGCGTATGAACTGAGAGAGTTTCATGCTCTAGCTTCTGGAGGATCAAAGCTGTTCTTCGACTGTCTTGCGTTCTGTGCTTCACGGTTGTTTCCGGCTTCAGAGGATGCAGCCACCAAGGCACTAAGCCTGTGAAAACTTAGTGTTACAATTTGGAAAGTGACACCACAAAATTAATACTTCTTCGCCAATAAACCATAAAGCTCGATTGGAAGAAA
Source organism: Photobacterium sp. 53610 (assembly GCF_036409375.1). NCBI lineage: Bacteria > Pseudomonadati > Pseudomonadota > Gammaproteobacteria > Vibrionales > Vibrionaceae > Photobacterium > Photobacterium sp. 53610. The sequence continues at coordinate 210,496 of NZ_JAXOFS010000005.1, forward strand.
TGACGATTATCGAGTCCGGCATACTCAACGTAATGAGTGGCGAAGCCCCCGTTATAAATACCATCGGTGTGCTGAGTAGGTAGACTGAAGGTGATAACGAACACAAGCCGCACGCAACGTGCGGCTTTTTTTGTCCAGGAAATTTTCACGGCACCGCAGTACCAATCTGTGCTCCTTCTCCGGCTTGCCCTGAATTGTGAACGAAACGACTGTTTTTACCGGTTTACCACAATCAGAACCATCAGTCTGCTCGGGCCGTGGGCACCATACGCCAGTGTTTGCTGTATGTCGGCTGTTTTTGAAGGCCCCGAAATGAGGACCACATTGGTGGGTAAACCCTGATGCCATTGTTGCTGGTGCATCAGGGCCGTAAAGTTGTCGGTCAGCTGAGACGCATTGACCAGTGCGATATGACAAGGGGGCACCAGCGATAAGGTTCTGGGTTCTTTGCGATCCGGCCACAATACGAGAGTGCCGGTCTCAGCAATGGCAGCATGCACATGCGTGACCCCGGCATCCACCTCAGAAAACAGCGTATCTTTCCAGTTGTCTATGAGGTCATCGAAAGGAACAAGTTCTGCGGTGCGGCAAGCGTGCTGTATCTGAGCAAGAAATTCACCAGCTGTACCGGCTGCAATTCGTCTGACGCCAGTCTCACTGATGAGTTCCGCCAGCTGCTCTGAAAGAGTGTCTGATGTGCAGTGATAAACCTCAGCATGGCTGGCGGTCAGCTGTTCACAAAACTGAGCCATTTGCTCTGCTGGGTCACGGGCTGTCCAGGCAGTATATGCCGGTTCCTGTGTGTCCGTGACTGATGCTGTGGATTGTCCGGCGCGTAAGCGGGCCAGAATGGCTTGTCTGGCTGGGTTCATTGCTGCGTTCCTTTTCGTTTTTGTTTTAACAGGTGGTGCAGGGAAGTGGCTGCCGGTTTCGGGGCTGTACGGCATTGTGTCCAATTGCTCATGTTGTCGGGCATCCAATGGCGAACTTTCCCGGCCAGCCAGGTGCCGGTGTGATAAACCGAAGGATGGCAAGCCACGGCAGCAAAGGCTTTCATCATCATGGATTCTGTAGTGTTGGCCGCAGATTGCTGGCCGCGTAAGGGTTGATGCTCCTGTTCCGGAGGCAGTTTCGCATCATGGCGTAAACGCTGCAGCAGGGACGGAATGGGAATGCGGACCGGGCAGACTTCCCCGCAGGCTCCGCACAGGCTGGACGCAGTGACTAAGTCTTGCGTGGCTTCAAGGCCCAGCAGATGCGGCGAGATAATTTTGCCGATCGGCCCCGGATAAACTGTGCCATAAGCATGGCCGCCAATTCGGGTATAGACCGGGCAATGATTCATACAGGCGCCACAGCGAATGCATTGCAGGGTCTGGCGGGTTTCCTCATCCTGATAGGCCTGACTGCGGCCATTATCCAGCAGAATCAGATGCACCGCTTTCGGACCGTCCAGCTCACCGGGTTTGCGCGGCGATGAAATCATATTGAAATAGGTTGTGATGGCCTGCCCGGTTGCGGAACGGGTCAGCGCGCTGTACAGGGGCGGCACGTCACTTAATAATTCCACCACTTTCTCAATGCCTGTGACGGCAATGTGGATGTCAGGTACTGTGGTACACATCCGGCCATTGCCTTCGTTTTCAACCAGACAAAGCGTGCCGGTTTCAGCGACCGCAAAGTTCACTCCGGAAACACCGATTTGCGCGGTGCGGAATTTTTCCCTGAGCTGCTGCCGGCCGGTCCGGATCAGACTGTCGACATCTGTGGTGGGGGTAAAGTGATCCAGATGTTCAGAAAAGGTGTCGCTGACCTGCTGTTTGTTTTTGTGGATCGCCGGCATGATGATATGGGACGGTGTGTCGCCATCCAGCTGGATGATGTATTCGCCCATGTCACTTTCAAGGCAGGTGATCTGATGCTTCGCCATTTCATGATTGAGATTGATTTCCTCACTGACCATCGATTTTCCTTTGATCATCAGCAAGGCGTGATTCGTCTTTGGATTAGAGACGGGCTGCGTGATGGATTGGGCGATAGCCAGGAAGATTGCGTTGGCCTGTTCCGCATTTTCGGCCCAGTGCACCTGAATCCCGTTGGCGGTGCAGTTGGTTTCCAGTTGTTCCAGCAGTTCGGGCAGTTTCCGCAGGCAGCGCCGACGAATGGCCTCGGCGCGGTCACGGATGGCTGCCTCTTCTTGGGGATCTGCAAATGCGCTTTTGCGCTTGCTCTGCAGGTAATCCATCGCTCCCCGAAAATTGTGTCTGAGTTGCGGATCAGCCAGCGCATCGGCGGCCTGCTGGTGAAAGTGTTCCGGCTGAAATTTACTCATGCTGGCCTCCGGTTCTGCTGAGCAGAAAGCTGGCTAAGTGTTGCCCCTGTAACGTTCGGCCCTGATAGGAAAGGGCGCCGTTAATATTGAGCAGGCAGCCCCAGTCTGCACTGACGAGGTGTTCCGCCTGAGTATCGCAAAGATGATGTGTTTTATCCTCGACCATCGCCTGGCTGATGTTCGGATGCCGGACAGCAAAGGTGCCACCGAAGCCGCAGCATTCACTTTCGTAAGCCTGTTCACGGAGGTCGACATGCGCAAGCTGGCTGAGCAGTTGCCGGGCGGTGACATGAACCTGCATTTCACGTCTGGCGGCGCAGGAGGTGTGCATGACCACTGAAGTGGGTTCCCCGGTATCCTGCCAGCGGACCCGGCAGACGTTGATCAGAAATTCCGTGAATTCAAAAACCCGCTCACAGAAACGGCTGACCTCAAGTGCATGTTTGCTGCCTTCAAACAGACGTAAGTAATGGTGATGCATCATGCCGCCACAGGAGCCGGACAGCACCACAACCGGCCAGGATTCAGGAAACAGGGCGATCTGATTCAGGGCAATCTGACGGGATTCCCGGTTATAGCCACTGCTGTAGGCGGGCTGGCCGCAGCATGTTTGTTTGGGGATAAAGATGACCTCAATCCCTTCACGTTCGAGCAGCGAGATGGCATCCAGACCGGCCTGAGGGTCAAACATATCGACCAGACAGGTGGCGTAGAGATAAACTTTTTGTGGCTTGGCGGGATAAAGGCGACGGATATGCATGCAGGACTCCCTGTTCGACATGCGGATACATGAATGATGTTATGGAATTGTAATTCCCGGCAAAGGGTAACGGCTTCGCAGACCGTCAAACAGCGCATTCATGAAAAAGATTTATTCCATAAATGGCGGAATGTCATCTCCATCCGCATTGGTCAGTGGAGATGACAGGTAAAAGAGGTGGCTCAAGCATTCGTTCAGGCAGTCAGATCTTTAATTTTGTCCGTCGGGCCATTTTTCTGCACCGATTTGATCCCATGATCTGCACCGGATTTGGACTGATACATTTCACTGCTGCCAATGATCTGATGATTCTTGGCTTTCAGATTGAAGTGAAATTGTCCGTTTGAGGCTTCTTTCAGTTCGAACTGTTCAGCATGGGGCGCATTGGTCTGAACCGACTTAATCCCATTCTGCGCGGCTGCCTTGGTGGTATACATTTCACTTTTGAGGATAACTTCGCCGTTTGCGGCTTTCAGAACAAAATAAATCTGATCATTTTTCGCTTTCTTCAACTCGTAACTGCCCATGTCCAACTCCCTGTTGTGTCGTGAATTTAGATCAAGATTAGTCCTGTTTCGGTAAAAGAGAGTGATATTTGTCGAAGCACGGGTGTTTTGTCATTGCGGGAGTTGAAGCGACCTGTTTTGGAAATGGCTGTGTATCAGAAGAAACTTGTGATGCCAAGAAAGCTTTTGCAAAAGATACTTGATAGGGCGCCTTTGTTGGTATATCTTTTTTGAAAGATACTTTTTGTTAAGTTTAAAAGGTAGTATGAGTACAGATCACACCAACATGGTGAACACCATCAAAAACATCAGTCTGGCTTTGTTTGGCGGTAGTTTTTTAACGCTGATGATCCAGACAAACAGCCTGCTGGCCAGAGATACTTCTCCTCTTTTTGCTTCCTGGGTTGCACACGGTATAGGCGCACTGACGGCTTTACTGATTGTGTTGATTGCGATTCGGGCATTCTCAGGTCAGCGCCGTAACCAGCAAACCCGGGAAAAAATACCGTTGTGGTTATATCTGGGCGGGATCCCCGGTGCGTTCACGGTGATTCTTGCGGCAATTGCGATCAATGGCGGCCTGACGTTATCCGGCACAATTTCTTTAGGACTGGTTGGCCAGATCCTGTTTGGCATGCTCTCGGACCGCTTTGGTCTGCTGAACACGCAAAAAAGAAACATTACCCTGAAAGACATGGGTGTGGTTGTTTTGGTACTGGCCGGCAGCGCGATGATTTTATTTGGAGCCTGATATCTGATGATGACTTTTTTATTCGTTGCCATGCTGAATGGCGTGATGATCGGAACGGCCAGAACCATAAATGGCCAGTTGAGTGTGTCTTTGGGGGCGTTCAGGGCCTCACTATGGAACCATATTGTCGGGCTGATTTTCCTGACTGTTATTTTAGTGCTGTCGATGGGAACAGACTGGCAGCTTTCTGCATTTGGTAACGTACCGGTCTGGGCCTATCTCGGTGGGGTGTTTGGTGCGCTGTTTGTGGCTGTCAGCAGCTATATTTTTCCGCGACTGGGGGCCATGAAGGCTGCCATTTTTGTGATTGCCGGACAGATGCTGTCTGCTGTGGTGATTGATTGTCTCAGTCGTGGTGAAGTCCCTGGGCTGTACCGGGTATTGGGTGCTTGTCTGATTTTGTCCGGTATCTATCTGAGCAACAGGAAGTAAGAGGAGAAAGTCCTTTCATTTGCGGATGCACAGGGATAAATTTTCACTCAAGTCACTTTTTAGAAAGCAATGAATGTAGGGGGGCCTTTGAAACAAGATCATGTCGATAAAGTGCTGGCACAGTGGCAGGCGTGTCGACCAGAACTGGATTGCTCACCAATGGGGGTGATTGGCCGGCTCAGCCGAGCCAGCAGGATTGTTGATAAGCAATTGCTCAGGGCATTTAAATTACACGATCTCAGCGCGATTGAATTCGATATTCTGGCTACATTACGCCGAAGCCGGGAAGCGCTGACTCCCACTGAGCTCTATCAGACCTTAATGCTGTCGTCCGGTGCGATGAGTACACGGATTGATGCCCTCGTGAAGCGTGGTTTCATTGATAGAATCGCAAGTGCCGAAGACCGGCGCAGCTGTAGTGTGACGCTGACGGATGCAGGTAAAGCGCTGATTGATCAGGCTGTGGCAGATCACGTGGAGAACGAAAGAAAAATTCTGGATCCACTGACATCCGATGAACAGGAAGCGTTGGCTGGCTTATTGCGCAAATGGTTGCTACCGCATGAAGATTCCGACTCGTAGGGCGTGCACGAATTTCAGAGCTCAAACTGAAAAGACCGCTGTTTCCGGAATCGCCTGATTTCAATCGGATTCAGGGTATTTGAGGTACACCGACCGGAATGACAAAAACCGCCTGAGATGAAGAATCTTCTTTTTCATCTCAGGCGGTTTCGTTTTTTCACGCCAAGCGATGCAATGCACCTGTCCTGAAAATTTCAACAAAAAACTGAATTGTTATTTTAGCAAAAATGGCGTTTGCATTTTTTAATCGGCTGTTTTTGAAGGAATAAATAAGTTTATCCACAAAAACAGTGGGTAACTTTGGGGATGTTTGGGGTTCATGCTGGTGAAAAAATAATCTGATTTGGCGTGGGCAGCATCTGAACGTCAACTGCTTGTATTTTGTAGGTTGATTTAACCTGTGTCCTACACTTGTTGTCAGAAGATGATGAGGACGACCTGATGAATAAAGTAAAAATGAATAAAGCAGCAGTGGTGGGCTGGGTTGTGTTTCTTGCGGGAACGCTGATGTCTGCGCAAGCTGCGGTGGATGAAGGGCAGAGCATTCGTTATCAGGTGGATGGTGCAGATTATGAGGGGTATTACATTTCTCCGAAGAAAGATGCTCCACTGGTTTTGATGGTCCATGACTGGGACGGCCTGACTGATTACGAGAAGAAAAGGGCGAAGATGCTGGCTGAGAAAGGTTATGCAGTTTTTGCCGCAGATTTATTTGGTGCCGGCGTTCGTCCGGAAAGCGTCGAAGATAAGCGCCAGTTGACCGGCGCGCTTTATCAGAATCGTGGCAAGATGCGGAGCCTGATGCAGGGGGCGCTTGCTGCTGCGAAACATGCGGGCGGGAATACGTCGGATGCGGTAGCGATGGGTTACTGTTTCGGCGGTACAGCAGTACTGGAATTTGCCCGTTCGGGCGCAAATTTGAAGGGATTTGTGACTTTCCATGGGGGCTTGGCCACACCAGAGGGACAGAACTATAGTCAGACCCAAGGCAATATTTTGGTTTTCCACGGGGCTGCAGATACCTCGGTGACAATGGATGATTTTGTTGCCCTGAATCAGACGCTGGAAACGGCTGGCATTCCAAATGAGATGGTCGTCTACAGTGGTGCACCGCATGCGTTCACGGTCTTTGGCTCTGACCGTTACCGTGAAGATGCGGACCGGAAATCCTGGCAGCGCTTTTTGGCATATCTGAGTGAAACACTCTGATTTTAAGATGATTTCAATTAAAGGCGGAGCTTTTGCTCCGCCCTGAACACACCGGGGTGAAAATATGCTTTGTGTAACGACACCAGATGTAGCGCATCGCCAGATTCAATCGGTGCTGGGCATCGTGAGTGGCAGTGTGGTGCAATCCAAACATGTGGGCCGCGATATCATGGCCGGATTCAAGTCGATTTTCGGCGGAGAAATTCGCGGATATACCCAAATGCTGGTGGAGGCGCGAGAAGAGGCCATGCATCGTGCCATTGCTGAAGCGGAGCATATGGGGGCGGATGCTATCGTCAATGTCCGTTTTACAACCAGTACCATCATGCAGGGGGCTTCAGAAATTCTGGTTTACGGGACTGCAGTGAAGCTGAGCTGAACGTTTACATCAATCCCTCCTATTCAGTTCCGATTCTGGCTAGTTTTGTCTGGCTGTCGGAGTACACTGAGCACATGGATGAAGTATGGCGTGTCTGATAGCGCCACAACGCAGGCTTAGTGCATGAATTTATCACCTTCACAGTGTCAGCAGGCAAGACTTGCCAAAGATCCCCGCTATGACGGACTGTTTTTTACCGCCGTGAAAACGACCGGGATTTATTGCCGCTCTATCTGTCCTGCCCCGGCACCGAAAGAAGTGAATGTGGAATACTTTCCGACGGCTGTGGAAGCGGCACGGGCGGGGTATCGTCCTTGTCTGCGTTGTCGTCCGGACAGTGCTCCGGGTTCACCGGCATGGCTGGGCACCGGCGCAACGGTGAAACGCGCGCTCAGATTGCTTGATGAAGGGACGCTCATGAATCAGTCGCTTGAAACTCTGGCATCCCGTTTAGGGGTCACAGACCGGTATCTGCGGCAGTTAGTGACAGAGGCAACCGGACTTTCACCGAAAGCTTACAGTTTGTATCAGCAATGCCTGATGGCAAAAAAATTACTGCATGAAACGCAATTACCGATCACCCAAATCGCCTATGCGAGTGGCTTTCACAGTGTTCGCCGCTTTAATGATTGTTTCCAAAAACAGTTTTCATTGTCGCCCTCGCAACTGCGCAGACAGGGCAAAGCCGAGCAGTCGCTGGGACAGGGGATCCGGCTGCAATTAGCTTATCGGCCGCCCTATCACTGGCAACAGGTACATGATTTTTATGCGGCGCGGCTGATTCCCGGTCTGGAATGGCAAACCGATCGCAGCTACGGCCGGACGTTTTCGCATCGGTCCGGCGGAGATCCGGAACAGCATTATCAGGGATATTTTACGGCGACTCATTGCCCTGAAAAATGCTGTTTTGATGTGACGATTCAGATCGATCACTTGTGCGGCCTGATTCCGGTGATCCAAAATATCCGGCGCTGTCTGGATCTGGATGCGGACAGCGAACGGATCGCTGAAGCAATTCGGCTGGCTATGGCGGCCTCAGATTCTCCTGACGTTCAATCCGGAATCCGGCTGCCTGGGATCTGGAGCCCGTTTGAAGCCGGGATCCGTGCGATTTTGGGTCAGCAGGTTTCAGTGAAAGCGGCCCGGAACCTTGTCGAAAAACTGGTACAACTCAATCCGGACAGTGGTGAAGTGCATCAGTTTTTCCCTTCGCCGCAGCAAGTTCTGGAGACCGACTTACAACAGCTCGGCATGCCACAGAAACGCCGTGAAACCTTGCAGCATTTTGCCCGTTTTGCGCTGTCGCATCCGGCGGGATTGGACGCACCGGAAAAAGAAGTGCTGGCGCTGCCAGGCATCGGTCCCTGGACGCTTCACTATATGCGCATGCGTGGGTTGAGTGACCCGGATATCTTTTTGTCGGGGGATTTAGGCGTGAAAAAAGCGCTATTGCAATGGGATCAACCCATCAATGAGTCAGCCGCTGCACCGTGGCGCAGTTACCTCACTTTGTATTTATGGAGCATGTTATGACTTCCCGAAATTCAGCAGAAACAGCGCGGTTTCGTCAGTTAGTGGACACCCCGATTGGTTGGCTGGCGGTGGTGGCAGACGTGTCTGCGATTGTCACCATCGAATTTGACGCGGAAACAAAGCCGGATGATGCCGGGAACAATATCACGCAAGCCGGTGTGACACAGTTGCAGGAGTATTTTTCAGGCCAGCGGACAACCTTTGATCTGCCGCTGAAGATGCCGGGAACTCAATTTCAGCAGCAAGTCTGGCAAACGCTTACGGCCGTTCCGTTCGGTGTCACCTGCTCATATTCTGATATCGCCTCTCGGATTGAGCGTCCAAAAGCGGTCCGGGCGGTCGGTGCTGCAAACGGGAAGAATCCGATTCCGATTGTTGTTCCCTGTCACCGGATTATCGGCAGTTCAGGTACACTGACAGGCTATGCCGGCGGGTTAGATAAAAAACAATGGTTGCTTGAACACGAAGGACTGACCGTGAAGAAGTAAGTGGATTTACATTGTAAATAGGGTAACTATGGCCCGTTTTGGACTGTACTTTCCTGTGAGAGTAACATCCAGCTGAGCACTTGAATTTTTGTCTTTATTCAGGCTCTTGATGAAACGAACCTTGTGCGACTCATTTTATAATTTCTGATTTTGGTCGCATTATCAGAGCGTTAATTTCATCTGGTTCGTCTCTCCATGGAAGTTTTATTCACTTTTCTGTTATCCATTGCTGTGATTTACCTGATCGTTGGCGTCATTGCGAACTTGGTGTCAGGTTTTTTTCATCAGCGAGCATTAATTTCAAAGCTAGCGAGGCAAAGGCATAAGGCCCATTTATCGACCCAGCAAATGCAGCTGCTGAAAAACATCTATCAAAAGAATTTCAATGATAATCGTGTATTTGAACTCAACGGGCAATTGTATCAGCGCTATGTGGAAGTCTGTCTGAATGAGCTGAAGATCGAATCAATTTACTGGCCAGATCAAGATATTCCCGAAGCAAACACAATTGAAGAGAAAGAATTATTAGAAAAAGAAGGCGGGAAAATAACGAAATTAGAAGGTGTGGTTTACAAGCATGGTTTTTACGTGATTCGTGTTGATGATTTCAATATTCTTGAAACTTTAGCACCTTATTTTGCATTGCCAAAAGTGAAGAAAAGTAATTTGGGTCTATTGGCGTTTCTGTTTTCCCTGATGCCAGTTGCTTTTTTGAATCTATTCATTCTGGCTGCGATGGATTATGACAGCGCTTCTGATTTCTTGTTCTTTTGTAATGGAATAGCCACTTTATTTCTATTGTGGCTTTGGAATGAACTCAGAAAAAATCGCTGGGTTTCTGAGTTAACAGGAAAGTTTCGGTCAGTGGAACTGTCAAATGATTTATTTTCGAGTCAGGGTGAGATCAATGGGTTTCCGGTAAAATCATATTCTTTTGATTTCAAGGAAGATCAGAGTTATACCGTACACGGACAAATCAAACTTTGCCCTGAATTTCATCTCGATGTGAGATTTGTTGATGAGAAAAGACCAGGATTTTCTCTGAATGATATGAAGAAAATCATGCGTTGGGGGATGCTGATCTGGTTTGCGATGGGCTACTTATTTATCGTGATGACCGGTCGGTTTTATCAGTCGGGTATGTATCAGGAATATACGCGTTTCAAAACACTGCATGCCGATTATCAGATCGTGAGAGAGATTGATACGGATCAGCTATCATCTTATGTCTCGGGAGATGCGATTAAATTCGAAGATGTCTATTTTTCTCCCGGCAATGAACCCGGGATCATACGGGCAAGCAGTGAACTGAATGAAACACTGATTGAACAACTTACCGAAAGTATTTTCAGTGAAGTTTGGCGTACGATCCCTGAGAATCAGCGTCGGGAGAGTTTAGATATCAGAAAATTCAAGTCATTTTTTACGCATAAAGAAAATATGACGAGCCATCCAGGAAATTTAGAGCAGCAATTGATTGCTGCCAAAAGGCAAGTCTTATCACAACCACACATCAGAATTGATATCGGCGAAAAAAAATTTGAAGCACAAACACTCTCTCTGAAAGCGCTCCTAGCAAAAGTATTCCATGTGTCCGGAACTCAGACAATCACGTCAAATGCACTGTATACCAAAATTAAACAGGCCGTGATTCAATATCTTTATGGTGCTGTCGCACCGATGCATGCCTCTGTCAGTTATTTCCTGCCGGATGAACAAATTCTGGTTGTTTATCTTTATCAGCCGAAGAAATTGCCTGATGAGGTGTATCAGATTTCGGTCAGTATGCGCGTTTATCGCTTCTGGGTGATTTTGTATATTATATTTTTCTTGTATTCACTCTCTGTCTATTTGTCGTTGGATAAGCGATATGGCCATTGGGTTGAATCTGAACAGAACAACCATTAGCCTCAATATTTTTTCAGAACATGCCGAAGTTCAATCATACCCTGATGAATGTGATTGAACTTCGTTGATTTTGCCATATGACAGGAATGCTGACTTGTTTGATTTTCTTGCATCAATTTTTGTTTTTCTTGCTGTACCCATGCTTTTTTATATTTTAGGTGCGATTATCTATGGCATAGTCACATATATTTACAAACGAGCGGGACTGATTCATGCAATTCGCTGTCAGGAAGAACGAGTAAACTTATCTAATGAACAGATGAAATTACTGAGAAAGATATACAAACGACCTTTTTATGACCGTCGGCTATATGAACTTCATGGGACTTTGAAAATAGATGGCTCATGCTATTACATTGATGAGATGAAGGTTCACTCCGTCTATTGGCCTGAAGATAAAATAAGAAAAGTTGAAAAAAATCAGACGTCGGGTCCGTTGCAAGTTCAGATATCAGGCGTGATATTCTTGAATTCTTTTTATGTAACTCGTATTGATCAGGTGCAGATATTATCAAAATTCGAGCCATTCTATACACTTCCGAGAGTCATGAAAGTAAATCCTGATCATTATGATTTGTCGTATTTACTGATTCCTGCTTCTTTTGTAAATATGTTTTTGATGCTGGCATTTAGATATGAGTATGGACATGGCGTGGCCTATGGATATCTGACTTTTTGTAATGTTTTATTTGCTTTTTTTCCGGTTGGCGTGATCTGTCAGGAAATATATAGACAACACAGGTTGTATGAGTTGATTGGTGTTTTTCAGTGTAAAGAAAGATACAGAGATTCAATGTTTCAAACGAGCGGAGAGATTGCCAGTGTTCCCATTCAAGGTCATCGTGCTGTATTTGAAGAGGGTGAACACTATACAGTTCATGGAAGAATTCATTTAAAACCGTCTATTCACATTGAACCATTGTTGATTAACGGTAAGAATTTTTCTTTTTCTCTTGCCGAGAAGAAACGTTCGTTAAAGTATTGCATTGGACTGTGGCTGATTGTAAATGTACTTTTTGGCTATATGACATTGAATTTTTATCGCTCTGAGACCTACCAGGAATATGCAAATTTCACTCATTTTCATGTGAATTACCAAGTGATTGATCAGATAGACTTTGAGCAACTTGCTGCGCTCAATTCCGGTGAGACAATCAAACTTCAGGATATTTATTTTACTTCGAGCGATGATTCCGGCGTGCTTTACGCCTATGACAGCCTGGATGAAACATTACTTCGCCGTTTAACAGGTCTGATTGTAGACAGAGTCAGGTCGATGCTGACTGAACCGACTGTAGACGCTTCAAATGCGCTCCAGCGATTGCATGATGAAAGTGAGCTGTTACTCCGTCAGCAAGGTGCGATTTACCGACAACTGGTTGCCGCTAAGCAAGCTGTGAAGTCTCAGGCGAAATTGAAAATTGAGATCGGGGAAAGGCACTTTGATGTCGCAGAATTTTCGCTGGCACAGGTTCAGGCAAAAATTTTTGACTCGTCCGCTTATCTCAGTGCGCAGCCACTGAACGAGCAACAATTACAGCAGCAAGTGAAACGGGCACTGACTGGCTATCTTTACGGAACGGCTCAACCGATGCACGCGTCGGTCAGTTTTTTCAGGCCACAGGAACAGGAGCTGGTGGTCTATGTTTATCCGCCGTTGCCCTATCCAAAAGACGAAGTCAGTGCAATAACATGGGCACTTTACTTCTACCGTACCTGGTATTTGCTGTGCCTGTTTATGCTGCTGTATAGCGTTGTCGCTTATTTTACTGCCGAGCGGAGGTATGCGCATCTCACGTCCTGAAAAAGACCCCGGATACCCTTTTTACTGAAATAAAAAGCGCCTTGCCAATGATTCCCGGCAAGGCGCTTTGCTGTTGTGCCGCTGGTGATTCACTTAGTCACTGGCCGGCTCTGCATCCGGCAGCGACAGAATCAGAATGGCTGCGAAGGCCAGGAAGCCTGTCATCATCATGAAGATATCATTATAAGCCATGATGAAAGCGTCGGTTTGCATGCTTTGCGCCAGACTGGCTTTGGCTTTGAGCATCGCCGTCGTCGAATCGGTGCCCTGTTGCAGATACTGACCGGCCTGTTGTGCCAGCTGATGCCAGGCATCGTTACTGACGCTGGGCAGACTGGCTTTGATGTGCGCCAGATGCTCCCGGGCTTTGTTATCCAGCATAGTGGCTATCAGGGCGATACTGAATGCGCCGCCTAAGTTCCGCAGGACATTGGTGATGGTTGAGGCATCGGGTGTCTGTGGTTTTTCGATCGTCTGCATGGCGACCAGCGACAGGGGCACAATAATGAACGGACTGCCAAAGGCCCGGAGCAGCATGGAAAGCATCATCTGTTGTCCGCCGAAATCCTGACTCATATGGGTGTTGACATAACAGCTCAGCCCGAACATCACGAAACCAAACGCAACCAGATACTTAGGTTTGATCATCCGGGTCAGTCTGGGGATCAGAGGGAACAGCAGCAACTGCGGGAATCCCATCCACATCAGAACCTTACCGATTTCCAGTGCGTTGTAATGCTGAATTTGCGTCAGATATAAAGGCAGAACATAAATGGAACCCAGCAGCGCCATACCGAGGATCAGATAGGCCAGTCCGGACATGGCAAAGTGCGGATTGCGGAGTAATCTGAGGTTCACCAGTGGTTTTGGATGACGCAGCTCGGTAATCACAAAAGCAATCAGGCTGAGGCTGGCAATGACAGCCAGGGCGATGATGAACTGTGAGCTGAACCACTCTTCCCGGTTGCCTTCTTCCAGCAGAACTTCCAGACTTCCCAGACCAATGGCCATGGTCGAGATACCTGTCCAGTCTGCTTTTTTCAGGGTGTCGATATTCATCGGCTCATCATCCAGCCCATAGTGGAGCATGGCGAGCATCAGCAATGCCGGGGGCAGGTTGATGTAGAAGATATAGTGCCAGGACAGATTTTCCGTCAGCCAGCCCCCCAGTGTCGGACCGATGGAAGGCGCAAAGGTCGCTGTGACCCCAAACATCGCCATGCCAATTGCCCGCTTGTGAATGGGGAGGAGTTGGACGACCAGCGAGAAAGCCATGGGAATCAGCGCACCGCCGCTGAATCCCTGAATTGCCCGGAAGGCGATCATTGAACCCATATTCCAGGACACAGAACAGAGCAGGGATGACAGGGTGAAAATTACCGTGGTGCCAATCAGATAACGTCGTGTTCCCAGCGCTCTGGACAGCCAGCCACTCAACGGAATCGCGATCATTTCTGCGACCAGATAGGAGGTGGAGATCCACGAGCTTTCATCCAGTGTGGCCGACAGGGCGCCCTGAATATCTTTCAGCGACGAGTTGGTGATCTGGATATCCAGAATGGCCATGAAGGCACCCAGCATCCCGCCCAGCAGCGCGATCCAATGGCGGCGTGGCACCGCATCGGCGTTTTGCTGAGCAGGAGCAGCGATCGGTTGTGTCAGTGCCTGTTCACTCATGGGCAACCTCAGCTTTAGCCAGGGTTTCAGGGTCTTGTACTGAAGATCCACGGGTATCGATGATGGTGATCACCGACAGTCCCGGCAAAAGCTGACCATTGAGCTGTTCGGGATGCGGAATCACAATTTTTACCGGCACACGCTGCACGATTTTGGTGAAGTTGCCTGTGGCATTTTCGGGCGGCAGCAAGGCAAATTTGGCGCCTGTGGCCGGAGAAAAGCTATCGACAATCCCTTCCAGTGTCTGGCCCGGATAGGCGTCCAGCTCAACTTCCACATGCTGCCCCTGACGAATGTTGGCCAGCTGCGTTTCCTTGAAGTTGGCTTCAATCCACACTTCATGCGTCGGTACCAGACTCAGTAACGGCATGCCCGGTTGAACATACAGGCCGAGACGAAGACTGCGTTTTCCGATGATGCCATCGACCGGTGCATAAATGTGGGTATAGCTGAGATTCAGCTCTGCCTGTTTGACCTGTGCCAGTGCTTCACTGACCGAGGCTTCTGCCTGATTTTTCTGGCTGTTGAGCACCTGCAGCTGATCCCGGGCAGCCTGCAGACTTGCGTTTGCGGCTTCGAACTCTGCCTGACTGACTTTCAGGTGTGAGCTGGCATCGTCTACTTCATCCTGAGAGGAATAATTTTTGGCCAGCAGAGAGCGGGCACGTTTGGCCTGTTGCTGGGCTCGTTCGACTTCAGCCTGCGCGGAGTCAACCTGGCTGGCGGACTGACGAATGACGGTTTTCTGTAACTGAGACTGTGCTTTGAGATTGGTGACTGCGGCCTGTGTGACAGCCAGATTTGCTTTGGCTTTTTCCAGCGCAGCCTGGTAATCCCGGTCATCAATGGTGGCCAGAAGCTGACCGGCTTTTACCAGCTCATTATCGCTGACGTAGGTTTCCTGAATGTATCCGGCAATTTTAGGGCTGATATTGGTGATTTCGCCTTGCAGGTAGGCATTGTCCGTTGACTGGAAATAACGGCCGTAGCCATACCAGTAGCCAGCTGCGGACGCAGCCACCACTCCCAGCACAAGCGTTGCAATCAAAGGAAGACGAGAAGATTTTTTGGATGATTGTTCGGCCATGGGAACTCATATTGTTGTCATTTATGTTTGAGCAAGAATTGTAAAAAAATATGAATTGGTTTATTAGATAGGAAAAATCGAAAACACTGTTGCAATATTTGAACGAATGGGTGGGGAATGGATTTAAATGCATGGGCGATGTTTGCTCAGGTTGTGGAATGCGGCAGTTTCACGCAGGCTGCTGCAGCGATGGATATCACCAAATCCACGCTCAGCCGGAAAATTGCAGAGCTGGAGAAAGATCTCGGTGTCCGTTTACTGACGCGGAGTACACGGAGTCTGGTGCTGACCCATGAAGGAGAAACCTTCTACCGCTCCTGTCGTCAGGTGGTCGAAATTGCCAATCAGGCGGAGCTGGAAGTTTCGGCGAATCAGGAACTGATCCGAGGCCGTTTGAATGTTGTGATGCCGGTCGAGCTGGGTCAGAAAGTATTCGGGAAAAGCATGAACGAGTTTTTGAAGCTTTACCCTCATGTCAGCCTGCATCTTGAGCTGAGTAACCGGGAAGTCGATCTGGTAGCCGAAGGCATTGATCTGTATATCCAGGTGGGGGATATGAATGATTCGGGGATGGTCGCGAGGCCGTTCCACTCATCCCGCCGGATACTGGTCGCCAGTCCGGAATATCTGGCCGCGCACGGGGAAATCATGACCCCAGCAGATCTGGTTGCACCGCATCATCAGATCAAAATTTACAATGCGGTGAAGCTGACCTACTGGGAGCTGGAGAAAGACGGCCAGAAGATGCAGGTTGATCTGCCTTACCGTTTCCGGGTCAATACCATTACCTCGGCAGTTTCTGCCTGTGTCGACGGACTGGGTATTTCCATGTTGCCGGAATTTATCTGTCGGGAATACCTCGAGAAAAATGAGCTGGTCCGGATTCTGCCGGACTGGCAATCGCCTGTGGTTCCGATCAGCTTTGTCTATCCGCAGAGAGAACTGATTCCGAAGCGATTGCGTTTGTTTATTGATTTCCTGCTGGCTCAGTTTGCAGCGGTTACCAACGCTGACGGTAGCCCAAAGTAATGGCGACATCCGGGCTGTTGTCCATATTGAAAACATTTTCAATCAGGATCAGTTCGAGCACACTGCTTGAAAAGTGGTACCGGTACCCGGTCAGAATTTCATTGGAAGCTTGTGACAGGGCTGAGGTGGCTTCCGATGCCCCTTCATAAAAATGGTATTCCAGTAAAAAACGGTGCGGACCGTTGAACTGGTACTGCCATCCGGCGGCAGCGGCATAGGTCAGCTTGTTATACGGGATCAGTGCTGCCGGATTTTTCCGGTACACGCCGCCGAACATGGCATGAAAGCGATGGCGATCCTGGTGATAGCTGTAGTTGATCTGAAGTGCCTGTTCAAAATTATGGGTGTGAAACGGACCGGAACCGACATAGTTGTAATAGAGTGAGGCGCCAATTGATAAGGCTTCATTTGGGTAATCAATCACTTGCCATCCGCTGTACAGGGTAAAAGTGCGAGACAGCGTTTCCCCTTCAAAGTCTGAATAGGCCACATCATATTCCGGGATGGCGATATCGAAACTGTGTCTCGGCACTTGTTGCCTGCCATTCTGGTCGATACCGAACAGTTTGTGAAAGCCAATCGTCAGGTTATCTAAATGAGTATCGAGAGCAATCCGCCAGCTGGCATCCAGTTCCAGTTGCCATCCTTCTGTGACCTGCCACATCAGCCCGGTGCTGAAAGTGGATTGATAATAATCGGCACGATACTCATCTGTTTCTGCCCAGATACTGGATGCCGTCGCATTGGCATAAAATTCCAGGCTGTCTTCAGGCAGTGCAAAGCCGCTTCGGAGTTGCGGACTCAGGCTGGTGGACTGCAATGGTGACTGCGCATAGGTTTTGAGCGGACCGAAATCCGGCTGAACGGTATCGGGCGTTGCCCAGGCAGATGGGCAAAGGACGCCGCCGATGAGCAGACCTCTTGCCAGATTCAGAGCACAGCAATCGACCATATTTTTCCACGCACAGAATTAAATCGGTTGTGCTTCATTCCCTCGGTGCACGTTATTTTCAGCTAAGCTATTGAGAGCTATTGTTTCTTTGAGGCTGAACTTCAGTCTTTATAAGGCGTATTGAGCATAGGGGGAGTATAGTCAGCAGCTGAACCGGGCGGTGCCTCAGCTTTGCAACCTTCTCGGCCCATGCAGGATTCATGTCGTGAGACTGTCATGATGCGGACGAATCATGTCGCGATGACGAATTGGGTCCGGCTCCGGGTGATTTTCCTTCAGCGCTGGCTGTCCCATACATTACGACGACAAGTGTTTTACTGGAGTAACAATGAAAATCGGTATCCTTTCCCGCAACTCGAAACTTTATTCAACCCGAAGACTGATTGAAGCCTGTCAGGAGAGAGACCATCAGGTTGAAGTGATCGATGCTTTGCGGTGTTACATGAACATCAATTCAGATAAACCTTCTATCCATGCCAGAGGCCAGGATCTTTCTGGTTTCGATGTCATTATTCCGAGAATTGGCGCGTCTGTGACCTTTTATGGCTGTGCGGTGTTGCGGCAGTTTGAAATGATGGGGGTGTTCCCAGTGAATGAGTCTGTTGCGATTACCCGTTCGCGCGACAAGCTGCGTTCACTTCAGTTACTGTCCCGGAAAGGGGTGGGGATGCCGATTACCGGTTTCGCCAGTAAGCCTGACGATATTGATGACTTGCTGAAAATGGTCGGCGGTGCGCCGGTGGTGATTAAACTGCTGGAGGGGACGCAGGGGATTGGTGTGGTGCTGGCGGAAACCCGCAAAGCGGCAGAAAGTGTCATTGAAGCTTTTCTGGGTCTGCGGGCCAACATTATGGTACAGGAATACATCAAAGAAGCCGGCGGGGCGGATATTCGTTGTTTTGTGATCGGCGATAAAGTGATCGCAGCGATGAAGCGTCAGGGGGCAGAAGGGGAATTTCGCTCAAATCTGCACCGGGGAGGCTCGGCGTCACTGGTACGGATCACCCCGGAGGAGCGGAGAACTGCGGTACTGGCCGCGAAAGTGATGGGCCTTCGGGTTGCCGGGGTCGATTTGCTGCGTTCTCAGCGGGGGCCGCTGGTCATGGAAGTGAACTCCTCCCCAGGTTTGGAAGGGATTGAACAAGCCACTGGTAAGGATATCGCCGGTATGATAATCAAATACATAGAATCAACTGCAAAACCGCAAAGGACGCGCACGAGTGGCAAAGGCTAAATCAAATAAAGTCATCGAATTTATGGGCACAGAAGTGCCTCCCGGGCAATCCGCCACCATTGATCTTGAAGCTGCGCAACTTTATACCCATTCACCGCTGAACATTCCGGTTCATGTGGTGAATGGCCGGTATCAGGGACCTGTGTTACTGGTCAGTGCTGCAATTCACGGAGATGAACTCAATGGTGTGGAAGCCGTTCGGCAACTGCTGAATAAAGTCGATCCGATGAAACTGCACGGTACACTGGTTGCTGTGCCTGTGGTGAATGTGTTCGGTTTTATCCATAAATCACGCTATTTACCGGATCGAAGAGATCTCAATCGCTGTTTTCCCGGTTCAGAACGAGGCTCAACTGCAGCCAGAATGGCTTATCAGTTCAGTGAGCATGTCGTGAAGAAATGTACCCATATTATCGATTTGCATACCGGAGCGATCCACCGGGCGAATCTGCCTCAGGTCCGGGCGAATCTGGAAGATGAAGCCAGCTCGGCCATGGCGCATGCTTTCGGAACCCCAGTGATTCTGGATGCTGCGATCCGCGACGGTTCATTACGTGCGGTGGCGGATTCTGCAAATATTCCCGTGATCACGTATGAAGGCGGTGAAGCGTTGCGTTTCGAACCGTTGGTGATTGCCGCGGCGGTCAAAGGCGTGGTCGGTGTGATGCGGATGCTGGGTATGATTCGCCGGGTCAGCCGGAAGAAAGAAACAGCATCTCCTTTTATCGCCCGCTCCAGCAGCTGGGTGCGGGCCGAGCAGAACGGGATTGTCCGTTGTGTGGTCGCGCTGGGTGAACGCGTGATCAAAGGTCAGGTGCTGGCCTATATCAGCGCACCGCTGGGCCAGGGAGAAGATACGATGGTGGCGCCAAGGGATGGTATTGTGATTGGCCAGCAAATGCTGCCATTGGTCAATGAAGGTGATGCGGTGTTTCATCTGGCTTCTTTCAGTAAAGGCGCCAGTTCGGAAGTGGAACAACAAATTGAGAATTTTCTCGACGAAGTCAGTGATGAAGTAGATATCACTTAAACGAAGCTGTCATTCAGGTCTTTCAATTTTTGCGCAGAGGAGGCGCGCCTTATGGGTATTTCTGAATACGATGGTGCATGGTTCATCGATGGCTGGCAGTTAGGGGAAACGCCAAAGAAGCTGACACTGGCGGATTGTGAACAGCTGGAAAAAAATTGCTGGTATCACTGCCAGCGGGATGCAGCAGGTTTGAAAGAATGGTTATCTGCCGTTGGTGTGCCTTCACCGATTGCTTCGGTACTGCTTTCTGATGATACCCGCCCGCGTTTCGAGCAGCTGGAAGATGACATTTTTCTGTTAATTCTTCGGGGAATCAACCTGAACGAAGGCACCAATCCGGATGACATGCTGAGTATCCGGTTTCTTTATTTCAGAGGCAGTCTGATTTCGACACGGAAGTATCCGTCCCGGGCGATTGCAGAAGCGCGCCGACAGTATGAAGAAGGCAAAGGGCCGGCGAATCTGATCGCTTTGCTGATCACTATTATTGATAAACTCAACCGAAATATTGAAATCTTCCTCGATCCGATTGAGGAAAAAATTGAGTATTACGCCGAGCATCAGGATGAAGCGGACAGTCAGTCGCTGGCTGATCTGAACAAGCGACTGCTGAAAATCCGGCGATTTTTAACGCCGCAACGGTATGCGCTGGATGATTTGATCCAGTCGGAAATGTATGAATTAGAAGCCTGGCGTATTCCGTTGCTGAACTGTCGTGATCTGGTCATCCGGATCAATGAATCCATTAACTTTTACATTGAACAGATTCAGGTGGTCAATCAGCACCTCGGACAGATCCAGTCAGAAAAAGTGAACCGAAACACATATCTGATTTCGCTGATCTCCATTATTTTTCTGCCAATCAGCTTTCTTACCGGGCTGCTGGGGGTTAATATCGGCGGCATGCCCGGGGTGGACTCTGCGGCATCATTCTGGGCCTTTTGTATCGCATTGGGTGCGATTACCTTGTTTGAAATTATTCTGTTGAGAAGGATGAAATTTCTTTAATGCTAGAAGCTGTTCTCGAAAGCAGGCTCACGTATAACCTGTTTATTATTCTGACATTTCTGGTGGTTTACACCATAGCCAAACGTGTGCTGAATCTCTGGTTGATCCGGCTGGGGAAGACAAAGATGGTCAGCGAAGTCAGAGTGAAATTTATTTCACGCGTGCTTTCATCGGCGGTGTTTTTTGTGCTGTTCAGCATTACGGTGATCAGTCTGGGGCTGGGTTACAGTGACATCTCGCTGTTTTTCTCGTCGGCTTTTGCCGTGCTGGGTGTGGCGCTGTTTGCCCAGTGGTCCATGCTGAGTAACGTGACCGCCAGCGTGCTGATCTTTTTTGTGTTTCCGTACCGTATCGGCGACATGGTGAAAGTGGTGGATAAGGACGAAGATATCAGTGGTGTGATTCAGGACATCACCATGTTTCATGTGCTGATTCAGCGTGCGGACGGAAGTCTGGTCACTTATCCCAATAACATCATTTTGCAAAAACCTGTGATTAAACTGACCCGGTTGACGGAAGCCGCCAAACCGGAAACTGAGGGAGTTCCGCAGGCGGAAGTCGTACAGGTCAACCCGCAGTAATCTCAATAAAAAGAAGAAATATGACGGAAGAAGAAAACAATTCAGATGTAAATGCAGCCGTAAAGGATCTGCTTCCTCAGCAGGAACTCAGTCAATGGGTTGAGGATCTGAACCGTGCGCAGGATGAAGAGCAGGAACGGGTATTCCATGAAGCGTCAGAAGCGCTGGAAACTTCAGAACTTGGTCTTCTGCTTGAATCTCTGCCAATGGGCGAGCGTCTGGCGATTTGGCAAACGGTTGCACCAGAACAACGGGTTGAAGTTCTGGTTGCCATGCGGGGGGATGCGCGAAGTACGCTGATCGATAACCTCAGCATGCCGGATCTGCGGGCCATGCTGCATGGTCTGGATGCCGAGGATCTGATCGAGCTGTCACAGAGCCTGTCAGATAAGCTGGTGGATTTTGCACTGGCGAAGATGAGCCAGGATCAGAAAACCTGGTATGAGCAAAGCCAGCAGTATAATGAAGAACAAATCGGCCGCTATGTTGATCACAATCTGGTGATGCTGACACCGAATACCCGGGTTGCGGAAGCCTTGCGGGCTGTCCGCCGTGCGGAGCATGCCATGCTGGACCGGGTGTATATTGTTGATAAAAAAGGGATGTACAAAGGCGAAGTGTCGTTGTCTGTGCTGCTGGCCGCAGATGGCCAGGCCAGAGTGGATACCTTGCAGGACGACATTGCGGCACCGCTGAATGCAGAGATGGATGTGGATGACGCCGCAGAACGTCTGGAGCACTCCGATCAGGCTGCGATGGCCGTTGTGGATGAAAGCGGGCGTTTTGTCGGGCGCGCAACTCTGCGACTGGCGATGGAAATTACGCGCGAATCTTATGAAGCGAAACTAATGGCCCGTGCCGGTCTGGATGAAGATACGGATCTGTTCTCGCCGGTCTGGCTCAGTGCGAAACGCCGGGCTTTGTGGCTGGGTATTAACCTGCTGACGGCGTTTCTGGCATCCTGGACCATTGGTTTGTTTGAAGCCACACTGAGTCAGGTGGTTGCGCTGGCCGTTCTGATGCCGATTGTTGCCTCAATGGGGGGAATTGCCGGCAGTCAGACACTGACGCTGATCATTCGCGGTCTGGCGATGGGGCAGATTACCTTCGGTAACGTGTGGTCGCTGGCTAAGAAAGAGTTGCTGGTCGCCTGTCTGAATGGGGTGTTATGGGCGATTGTCATCGCTATCATTGCCGCGTTTTGGTTCAGTAGTGTGCCGATTGGCGGTGTGATTGCAGCGGCGATCACCATCAACATTGTAGTTGCTGCGATATCTGGCGTCGTGATCCCGGTGATCCTGGATAAGTATGAAATCGATCCGGCGCTGTCGGGTTCAGTCATTCTGACCACCGTCACTGATGTGGTCGGTTTCTTCACATTTCTGGGATTGGGCAGCTTGTTTTTGCTCGGTTAACCTGTGTCTTTCCCCTCCGGGATTACGGAGGGGGAAATGGCGGCCTGAACTACAGGCAGCCACTTCCGCAGATTTGCCGGTAAAGTGGATGGAGGACAGGCGATGGACTGGAAATTCAATACTGAAGATCTGGGGCAGATTGTCATTGGTGCTTTTGCCTTAGGGGTCCCCATCTCTTTTTCTGAAGAAGCCTGGCAATTGAGTGAAACGCTGCCGCTGCTTAATCTGACCGTACTCGTTTCGATTACACTGGTCTTTATTGGTTTGTATGCCTATCAATCAATGTTTGGTCAGAATATTCACCGACGTGTTCCGGTTTTTTTAGCCCGGGTTTTTGGTGCTTATTTGATCACTTACCTGGTCGTTTGCTTAATTTTATTCTCTTTGAATCAATTTCCGATTCTGGACAATTGGGTTGTTGCAGTGAAACGTGCGCTGGTGATTGCCATGCCGGCTTCAATGGGGGCAATTATCGTAGATAGTTTTGATAAGGAATAGGTGCTATTGAGTCAACCCTATCCATCTGGAAAAAGTATTCCCCCCGCAAGATTTCTCTCATGAATATAACGTTGTTTTTCTCTGAATTTTCGCTGAATTTTGCGGAGATTTGACACTTCTTTTATTTCAATAAAAAAGCGGGTTGGTACAATTCAGGCCTGTTATTTTTAGAGTAATCAATATGAAAAAATTGGCTTTTGTTGCTGTTTCTCTGGTGACTTTGCTGACGGGCTGTGCGGGTCAAATGGCGGCCACTCAGGCAACAATGGAATTGAATATGGACGCTGTGGACAACCGTTACGCCCGGGGCGGCCTGACAATTCTGATGTCTCCGGTATACGCTGTCGCAACGGTGGCTGATTATGTGGTCCTGAATCCAATTGAGTTCTGGACGGGTCAAAATGTCGTGACTCAGCAACCGTCAATTTACGATGCGAAAGGGAAAGATTACATCAAGATTAATGATCAACTGGATCCAGAGTTTAAAACTGCCCCGATTAAACCGCTGAACTGACTCTTTTCTCTTACTTTCCGGTCTGTACGGGCCGGAAGGTATGCTCGTCCTGCAACATGTTTTATCATGGCGCTCTGAGATATTTTTGGAAGCCAGTCATGACAAAGCCAGACCATCCTTTCTCCACACCCAGAGTGGCCGTCCTTGCGGTGACTTATCAAGCCGATCAGCTGATTTTGGTCCAACGTAAAAATGAACCCCAAAAAGGTGGCTGGGGGTTTCCCGGTGGCTCGGTCTGGCCCGGGGAAAGTCTGTATGATGCAGCCGTACGTGAACTCAGAGAAGAAACCGGCGTTGCGGCTGAGCCAGAGCAATTGCTGGAAGTGGTAGAAGTCAATGAGTTTGATGCAGATAACTGTCATCACCACTTCATTTTGGTTCCAGTACTGTGCCGGTATCTGAACGGAGAGTTGCAACCCGGTGATGACGCCAGTGATTGCCGATGGATGTCAGTTTCTGAGATTGTCCGTCAGCAAAGCGATTTGATTGAAAAGGTTGCTGATGTGGCATTACAGGCGCGGCATCGGATATTGTCCGAATAATTCATCAGTACCAATGAACGGCGGATCTCCCGCCGTTTTTTTGTAGATGATCCGGACATCATGAACGGATTTCATTCATTTCCGGCTTTCAGCATGACAGATTCAGTTACAATCGGTCGATATGAGTCTTGTTGTATTGTATCTTAGCGGCTGAATTGAAGAATCGGTTACAAGTCATTGATTTTCAAATGACAAAATAATGCCTGTTTCAGGGAGGAAAATTGAAAGCATTCTCTGTGGTATCCCCCTGGGGAAACATCATTGCCAATGGTCAGAAGACGTTAGAAATTCGCTCCTGGCAACCTGACACATTACCGATGAAAAATATTGCGCTTGTCCAGAATGAGATTCGCTTAACTCAGGCCGGTCAGATTGATCCAAACGGTGAAGTGGTCGCGATTGTTGATATTGTCGGTTGTAAATCCTGGGTTCAATCGGAATGCCGTCAAGCGGGTTGTGATGAGTCCGAATTTGTGGCGGTTATCTCGCCTGGGAACTTGGCAATATCAGAAAGTTATCACATCCGGTCAAAGCAATGGCAAAAAGAAAGTTTTATGAGCTTTCAGTGTCAGAAGCCACTGCTGTGGCAGCTTGTGTTGAAAGGTAAGTTTCAGTTTCACTGGATGAAGTTGTTTGCACCTATTGTTTGATATCAATCACGAAGGAGATAAAAGTTCAATGATGAAAAAGATTGTGTTGCTTTCATTTATGCTGTTCCCGTTGACGTCAAATGCAGAAATATCCCGGAATAATGTTGTTGACTGGGTTGCTGTCAGTGCTAATAAAACCAATAGCGGGCACTTTATTCAGCTGAAAAATGCTTTGCAACATGCAGGGGATTGTCGCGCTGACAGTAATCATTTGCCTCGGGTGTTGCTGTCTGCGGACGATAAAGATTTATTGTCTTTATTCTTAACGGCCAAGGCTGCAAATAAAAAAGTCGGATTTTATTACAAGACTTCCAGCACAATTCCGAAAGCGAGTGGTCATGGTTTGCCAGACTGTGAATTCGTGAATGTTTGGCTGGAATCAGAGTAAGAGACCGAATCCTGAGTGCCATTCAGGCGCTCAGGATTACTGTAGATCGTGCAATAGAATCACAAAAGCAATGGAGCCACGATGTTTGCTGTCATTTTTAAAGCAAAAACTGGTGAGCAGGACAGCCACTATTCGGACATGGTGAAAGTGATGCGGGAGCTGGCATTTACCAAGTATGACTGTCAGGATTTTATCGCAGTGACCGAAGGCGATCAGGAAATCACGATCTCTTACTGGACTTCTGAAGCGGATATCCAGAATTGGCACAAAGACAGCCAGCACGCACTGGCACAGCAGCTGGGCCGTGAAAAGTGGTATGCCTCTTATACGGTTGAAGTTGTGGAAGTGAAGCGCCGGTACAGCTTCCAGGAGTAAGGGGGCAGCAATTGAGTCCAGCGGTGCTGTCAGGCGGGACTGACTGCACCTTATCTTGCTTTCGCGTTGTGAATGACAAGTTTCAATGGCAAAAGCGTACCCATCTGCCTTTCAGATGCAGGCCGGAATTTCCTGTATATCATGAAAATAAGATAATCCCTGTATCGCGCTGTATTCGGCAAAACTTTTTTCTTCATTCAGCGGTCGTACATCTCTTTAAACGCTTCTCTGTGGGTTGATTTGGCGCCTTAAAATGGCGATTTGAAGAGGTGTTAAATTGCTGTTTTTAAAGGGGTTGTTTTTCTTGGTCGTTCGTTTTTTCAGTGCTAGTCTCTGGCCCGGGTTTTCAGGAGACGACGCATGACCAAAGAAAATGAAATATTTGAACAGGTTGATTTTTCAAATCAGGATCTGAGCCATTTATCCTTCAAGCACTGTAAATTCTATCGTTGTAATTTCAGCCGGGCGAAACTGAGAGAGACACAATTTGAAGATTGTCTCTTTATCGAGCAGGGAGCCATTGAAGGCTGCCATTTTGATTATTGTGACTTGAGGGAAGCCAGCTTTAAAAACTGTCAGTTGTCACTGGCGAATTTCAGCGGGGCAAATTGTTTTGGAATTGAATTCAGAGACTGTGACCTGAAAGGTGCGAATTTCATTCAGGCAAGTTTTGTGAATCAGGTCAGTCATCAGATGTATTTTTGTGCTGCTTATATGACAGGCTGCAATTTGTCTTATACAAACTTTGAACGGCAGTGTATTGAAAAATGCGATTTATTTGAAAATAAATGGACTGGGGCCAACCTGCGTGGCGCATCATTCAAAGGCTCTGATCTGAGCAGAAGCGTATTTTCAGAAGACAGCTGGGGACAATTTTCCATCCAGGGCGCTGATCTCAGTCATTCAGAACTCGACGGTCTTGATCCCAGAACAGTCGATTTAAGCGGTGTTAAAATTTGCGACTGGCAGCAAGAGCAGTTGTTGCAACCACTTGGGGTGATTGTATTACCATGTTGATAGCTTTGTTGTTGAAAAATTTGCTGTTGAAATCAGATTGATGTCAATCAGATAAATCGTGTTTGAACGAATGATTCTTCGTTCAGGTAAAGCAAAACCTCTGGATTTAAATAAAAGTCCCGGTATTTCATATCAGGTTTGGTGTGATATAGAATGCCGCCAATGAACCATTGGCGGCGTTGAATTTCAGCGACTAAATATCAGTTGATATCACTTGTAGGTTGATTATTCAATTCGGCTGGATGTAAAGTTTACGGATTTAATATCAACCCATGAACTATTGCCAACATAATCATGTTGAGGGTCTTTCAAAGAAAGCACAGGCTGCTGAGTAAAGAGATTACGTTCTGGGACATAGTCAAAACTCGCATCACTCAACCCATCGGTTAACTCAATATTGATTGGTGTGTTTGCATCAATCAATCTCGCTTGCTGTACGAATTGCATGACTTCCGGAGTCGAGCCAGAAATATTTCTGTTTGTACGCAGGATTAAACTCTGCTTAGTAACGTTTCCGTTAACTTTTTCAATGTCGGTTTTTACACCTCCCAGATTACTGACATACTGAGTCTTCGAATCGCGAATAATGATTCCTTTTGGCTCACGGAGGATCACTGGAGAACCACCATTGTTGAGTTCAACGATGTAATCAGAATTATAAGCCCATGAGCCCAGTATCTGAGTGAAGTCAGTTGCGTTACCGGCAATGATTCGAATATCCCCGTCATCGAAGATTGCGTTTTGATTGATGTCAAATGTAATCCGAATGCTTGATTTCTCTACCGAGTTTTGAATCTGATTGTACAGTCCAACTTCAATGTCAAACCAATCTGAAATCTCACTGGAATATCCAGTGCTGCTTCCATGAAAAACGGTTTCTGTATTTCCGAGATCTTCTGTTGTAGTGCCACCACAACCGACTAATGCCACTAAACTGACAACAGAAAAAAGTTTCATCTTCACTTGATATACCTTGTCTTTCGAAGAGTGTAAAAAGCTGAGCCATGTCCACGGCATCTTGAGCCGGTCCCAAACAGTCTGATAAACAGAGATGAGATGCTAACAAATCATGATCAGTTGATTGCATAGCTCAATGTTGCGCTAGTATCTATGCAGATCCTCTTTAAGGCAAGTGATTGATCTATAGTTCATTTATGTGGTCAAAATACAGTCTGCTTGTAAAGGGAGCTGCCTTACTCTGTAGTTAGCGATCTTTTCCGAGGTGCTTCCATTGGGTGTGCACTTTTTCATTGATGGTTAACTGGAATTCATACCTCAGTTCGTTTTCTCGCGTGATGACAAAGCCAAGTCGCTGATGAAAGTTGACCGATAATGTATTGTTTCTGAATACATTACTGACTATTTTTTGAACGGAATTTTTTCTGATGAAACGAGCCAGTTGTGTAAACAGAGAAGTTAATACAACTTTATTTCGGTGCTGCGGATGGACGACGAACATCGGGATAATCCATGTTGGTTCATCCAGTTTTCTGAGTGTGAAATACCCATTGAAGTAACCCTTGTTTTCTGCATTCAAACAGAAGTCCGTCTTGATCCGCTTTGTGGAGGGATTTCAGATATAAGGCTTCGTCAATCGGCTTGCCAGCGTCTTGCGATAACTGCGCCAGAGTCAGCAAATCTAACTTTAAGTATTCGTTCATATGGTCCTGTATTTATCATTCATGGCATGGATATTATTTAACATCTGCCACTTTTGGTCTTCCGGATTCTGACCCTTGGATTGCGCTATTTGGATTGTATAGCTGCCGCTACCACTGAGACGAACTCGCTAAAAAACTCAGAGATGGATGTTGCTTTTTTTCTATACAAAGAGGATCAAGCCAGATAATTGCGCGTTTTGACTGAATACACGAGTCACAGATTTTTCATACACGCTTCAGACATGTGTTGGTCTTGTGGTTGATTCGATTTTCATTGATTCGACGGCGGAAATATCCGCCGTCTGGGATTGTTCTGTGTTAGTCCAGAATAATATGCGGGATAAACATCGATGTATCTTTGGTGATATAACCTACATCTTCACGAATCGTCAGGCCTGCCGGTTCATCATTAATCAGCCAACTGCCAATCAGCATATGGTGATTCCCAAAACGCGGGAGTTGCGTGTATTGCTGAACGATGTAGCCTTCTTCCCCATAGGGGCCGGGCTCGTGTTGCAGTAGTTCACCACCGCGATGCACACTGATATTTGAGCCTTCCCGGCTGAAAATCGGTTTCTTCACGAAATCAGTCAGGCTGGCAGCCTTCGGATCATTGGAAAAGTAGGATGGCAGCAGGTTCGGATGATTCGGGAACATTTCCCATAACAGCGGCAAAATGGCTTTATTCGAACTGACGCTCTTCCACATGGGCTCCAGCCAGTTCACATTGGCCGTTTTCAGATATGCGGCATACTCTTCCCGGAACATAAACTCCCAAGGATACAGTTTAAACATCCAGCGAATGGGCGTATCGTCCAGATCGGTAAATTCGCCGTCTTCATTCACGCCGATATCTTCCACGTAAACAAACGAAATCTTCAAACCGGCTTCTTTGGCACAGTCTTCCAGATACTGAACGGTATCTCTGTCTTCAATGCTGTCGCGGCAACAGGCAAAATGCAGTGTTTGTCCCGGCTGATAGGTGCCTAAGGTAGCCATCCGCTGAATCATCAGTTCCTGAATCAGGTTAAACTGATCGGCACGTCTTGGTAGTTTGCCGGCATTAACCTGATCTTCCAGCCACAGCCATTGCCAGAAGCTGGCTTCATACAGGGACGTCGGCGTATCACTGTTAAATTCAAGTAATTTTGCCGGTTGTTTGCCATCGTAGGAAAAATCCAGTCGCCCGTACAAGCTGGGCGCTTTTTGTTTCCAGGAACTGACGATGAGATCCCACATGTTTTCCGGGATCTGGAATTTTCTCAGCAGCGCTTCGTCTTTCAGGACCCGGTCGACAGCCTCCAGGCTCATTTCATGCAGTTCAGCAGTTGGTGCTTCCAGTTCTTCTTCAATCTGTTTGAGACTGAACTGGTAGTAACGGTCTTCCATCCAGTACGGCTCACCGTCCAGCGTATGAAAGCGAAATCCAAATTCGTCGGCGAGGTTTTTCCAGTTGGGGCGGGGAGTAATGGGTACCTGAATCATGCTACTGCTCGAATATGAAAAACAGAGCGACATTATTGTGCGGCTCTTCGCAGAAAGCAAAGTCTGCTCGTGTCTGTCAAGACTGACTTAGATCCTGATCGCATTCCATTGAACGCTTTATACATTACATATACAATCCGTATATCAATCATATAATATCGAGTCAAATCATGGGAATCGTGAAAATCTCGGATGAACTGCACGAGGAAATCCGGAAAGCCAGTCAGATGATGTCACGCTCAATCAATGCCCAGGCTGAGTTTTGGATCAAAATGGGTCTGCTGGCGGAAATGAATCCTGACCTGACCTATAACGAGCTGATTCGGAAGTTGCTCCTCAGCGACGCGGAATCAGTCCGGGAATTAATGCATGAACAAAATTAATCTGAAAACGGCCGAAGAAATTGAACTGATGCGGGAATCCGGCCGGCTGCTGGCTTCGGTCTTCAAGATGCTGGATGACTATATTGCAGCGGGCGTCTCGACGATGGCCATTAACGATAAGGTCGAGACTTTTATTACGGGCGAGCTGGCTGCCAGACCTGCCAGTAAAGGTCAGTATGATTACCCATATGTGTTGAACACCTCGATTAACGAAGTTGTGTGCCATGGCATGCCGGATGAAAATCGTGTGCTGAAGCCTGGCGACATCATCAATGTGGATATCACGCTGGAGAAAAACGGATTCATTGCTGACTCCAGTAAAATGTATTGCATTGGCGAAGTTGAACCCCGTGCCATGCGCCTGGTGAAATGTACCTACGAGGCCATGTGGCAGGGAATTAAACAGGTGCAGCCCGGCGCGACACTTGGCGACATTGGTTATGCGATTCAAAAGCATGCAGAAAGCCATGGTTATTCCGTTGTTCGTGAGTATTGTGGTCACGGGATTGGCCGAGAAATGCATGAAGACCCGCAGGTACTTCACGTGGGCCATCAAGGACGCGGACTGCGCTTACAGCCGGGGATGACGTTCACCATTGAACCGATGATCAATGAAGGCACGTTCAAAACCAAAACGAAGAAAGATGGCTGGACGGTGGTTACGAAAGACAAAAAACTGTCGGCGCAATGGGAGCACACGATCCTGGTGACAGACACCGGCTATGAAGTGCTGACGCTCAGAGCGGAAGAACAAAGCATCTGAACAATTGCTTCGACATGGCTGCAAAATAACTGACCAGGCAGCCCATCGTGCTATCCGGCTGCTTTTTTATATTGCCGAAAAACGGATCGTCTTGAAATTTATCCGTAAAGTCAGCATTGTGCTCAGAATTGAACACTGCATCAGGGAGTACGATGATCATGTCTTTTTCATTCACCACCGAACCGGCGGATGACGATCTGCTTGCGATTCGTGAGGGATTGCGCGCGCATAATTTGCCACATCTTAGTCAGATTGAGCATCAGCCAGTGGCATGTTTTTATCAGGACGAACAAGGCCAGAAATTGGGCGGGATCAGCGGCGCGGTTTGGGGGAACTGGTTGCAGATTGATTTTCTTTGGGTGGACCCAAGCTTGCAACATCTGGGGATTGGCGGCAAATTACTGACGCAGGTTGAGGCGTATGCCAGAGCACAGGGCTGCCACTCTGTTTTGCTGGATACTTTCAGCTTCCAGGCGCGCCCGTTTTACGAGAAACAGGGCTATCACTGCGTGATGACGCTGGAGGATTTTCCGCGTCATTCGAATAAACATTTCATGATGAAATCGCTTGTGGATGAATGACATGGTATCGATTCACACAAAACGCCTGACCATCTGTCCGCTCACGGAATCAGATACAGATTTTATTTTTGAGCTGTATAACACCGCTGGCTTTAAACGCTTTGTCGGAGATAAACAGCTGCATTCGACACAGGATGCACGCCACTATCTGACAAAAAATCTGATGTCGATGTACGAAACGGCTGGGATGGGGCTGTTTCGGATTGCGCTGCAAGGCGATGATACACCGATTGGTATCTGCGGCCTCATCAAGCGAGACAGTCTGGATGATATCGATTTGGGTTATGGCTATTTACCTGCTTTTGAAGGGCAAGGGTACGCCTTCGAAGCGGCAGAAGCGATGATGGCTCTTGCTCGTGAGGAAATGGCTTTACGGCGGTTGGTGGCAATCACGGATTCCGCGAATGCCCGTTGCATCAGCCTGCTGACCCGGCTGGGATTCAGTTTTGAGAAAAATCAGGAACCCTTGCCCAATGGCGGGTATCTGGCTTTATACGGCATTGCACTGTGAGAGAAGGAGGAGGCGGTGTCTGAACAGATGACAGAGAAAGAAAAGATGATGGCCGGGCTGGAATACAATGCCCGGGACGAAGCATTGGTCAATGATCGCAAGCAAGCCAAAATCATGTGTCACCGCTTTAATCTGGCTGACCCGAGCGATATGGCGGCCCGGATGGCGATTCTGGCTGAGCGGGTTCAGTTTCGTGGTGATGCCCATATGGAGCCGTCTTTCTATTGTGATTACGGCTATAACATTGAGCTCGGGCCGAATTTCTACTCAAACCACAATCTGACGATTCTGGATGTGTGCAAGGTGACGATTGGAGAGAACGCATTCATCGGGCCGAATGTCATGATCTCTGCGGCGACGCATCCGATTGATCCGATGGAGCGACTGAAAACCGAAGACGGTGCACCGGTGTGGATTGGTGATAATGTCTGGCTGGGCGGGAACGTCTCCGTTCTGCCGGGGATTCGTATCGGCCATAACTGTGTGATTGGCGCGGGGAGTGTCGTGACCAAAGACATTCCGGATAACTGTGTTGCGGCCGGTAATCCCTGCCGGGTGATCCGAACGATCACGCCTTCCGCGAAGGCTGAAGCACTGGCTGACTGACCGGAAAAGAAGCCGCTGAAACAGCGGCTTTTTTTATTGTTTCTCAGGCGTTTTCCAGCACGGTCTCGGTGCGGACTGTGGTTGCGTGATGGTTCAAAATCATGTCTGCGGCTTTCTCGGCAATCGCAATCGTCGGTGCGTTGGTATTCCCGCTGATCAACGTTGGCATGATGGAAGCATCCACCACACGCAGTTTTTCAATGCCGTGGACCCGGAGCTGGTCATCGACGACGGCCATTGGGTCGTGCCCCATTTTGCAAGTCCCGACCGGGTGGTACACGAGGCCAATATGCTGTCTGATTTTCTCAAAAATGGCTTCGTCGGATTCTGCCTCAATCCCTGGCGCCAGCTCATCTGCCCGGTACGTATCAAAAGCAGGCGCAGCCAGAATTTTACGGAGCTGACGGATCCCATTGACGAGCACCTGCTTATCTTCTTGATGGGCAAAGAAATTGAAGTCGATTTCCGGTTCAGCCATCGGGTCGGCAGATGCCAGCCTCACTGTCCCTGTGCTTTTGGGGCGCAAAACACAGACATGGCAGGAATAGCCGTGCTGAGACATGAGTGACAGATCGCGGCCGCTGTCATCAAACAGCAGCGGCAACATGTGCAGCTGAATATCCGGGCGATCCAGTTCATCACGGGATTTGATAAAACCACCGGCTTCAGAAATCGGGCTCGCCAGCTTTCCTTCTTTTTTCAGCATATATTTCAGAGTATCAGGCACCATGCGTAACACACCGCCAACAGAGGCGGTGATGCCGTCTTTTTTCCTGCTTTTCACCAGCACACAGGCGTCGACGTGTTCCTGCAAGTTGTGACCTACACCCGGCAAATGAAGTTTGCAGTCGATGCCGTGCTCAGCCAGATGCGCCTGATCGCCAATGCCTGACAACATCAGTAACTGAGGCGAGTTAATCGCGCCGCCGCTCAGAATAATTTCCTGTCTGGCGTGAACTGAATACGTCTGACCTTTATTCAGAAAGGTAACCGTGACCGCCTGTTTATTCTCGATGGCTATGCTTTGTACCCTGGCTTCGGTGATCACAGTCAGGTTGGGGCGCGCCATTGCCGGTCGCAGATAGCTGCGTGCGGCCCCGCAGCGCTGACCGTCTTTGATCGTGTACTGATAAAACCCAATCCCTTCCTGCTCCGGGCCATTGAAGTCCGGATTATATGGAAAACCTGCTTGCTGACTCGCTTTCACAAACGCATGATTTAGTGGGAACTGCGCCGGAAGGTCACTGACATAGAGCGGCCCCTGGTCACCATGAAGTGCGTCGCTGCCCCGTTCGTTGCATTCT
The DNA here is from genome assembly GCF_036409375.1 of Photobacterium sp. 53610. Lineage (NCBI taxonomy): Bacteria > Pseudomonadati > Pseudomonadota > Gammaproteobacteria > Vibrionales > Vibrionaceae > Photobacterium > Photobacterium sp. 53610. Next base: position 244,471 of record NZ_JAXOFS010000005.1, read on the forward strand.
GCTTTTTTAAAATAATGGAGTAAGTCATTGAAACCCCAGCCCTGATTGCCGAGTGACGCCCAGTGATCATAGTCCTCCTTCTGACCGCGGACATACAACATCGCGTTCACTGAGGAACTGCCGCCCAGAACTTTCCCTCTGGGGACAAAAACAGCTTGTCCCTTTCGCAGGGCCGGGTCTGATTTGGCGTTGTAAGCCCAGTTATACTTTTTAGAAAACATAAAACAGGCAAAAGCGCCGGGCGTGCTGACCAAAGGGGTCTTTTCAGAAGGGCCGGCTTCCAGCACCAGAACTGAGTATTGTCCGCTTTCGGATAAGCGATTGGCCAGTACACATCCCGCGGAACCTGCGCCAATCACAACATAATCGTAATGAGAATTCATTGTGCCTCCTTGCGAGTATCGTTTGAGAAATTATCAAAAATTTAACAAGCAGAGATATGCCACAGGCGCCAAATGATTATCTTCAGAGACGAACTGATATTTATTTCAGCCTCATGACAAAGAACCAGTGCAAAATCATGATTTTATGCGTAATCGCTTGCGTATGCACCGGATCACATTTCTGGACAGTTATTCAAAATCATCAGTGCAACATCATGCATTGGGCATTAGGATCACTTTGTCTCTTCGTAGATCACGATGTGAAAAAGGATGTCACTGTGCTGAAAGTTATTTCCAGATTCGTAGCCGCGACTTTGTGGTTAATGATCGCTGTTGCTCCTGCTTTACTTGGATTATTACTCGCCGGACCTGTGTGTCTGATATTAGGTGATTTAAATTTACCGATCGTTGCCAGCTTCACCGTGATTGGTTTCGTGGTTGGTGCTGTCTGGGCGGAACGGGTCAGAACCGGTATGGGCCTGTCAGAATTCTGGGGCAGAGTGATGGCAAATCCAGAGTTAGACCGCTATTAATTCATTCCGGGACGGATGATGAAACGTGCTCTGCTTTTCCTGACACTGCTTGGCATTGTGCTGCCTTACGGTGCTTTTTTACCTTGGCTGCTGGAACATGGCCCGGATCTTCCCCTGTTTTACAATCAAGCGATCGCGAATCCTGTCAGCATATTTGCATGGTTGGATGTCCTGATTTCAGCGGTGGCTTTACTGCTGTGGATTGTGGTCGATGGCCAGCAGCATCAGATCCGTCATCGCTGGCTGGCGGTGATTGGAACACTGACGATTGGCGTGTCCTGTGGTTTACCGTTTTACCTGTACCTGAGAGTCAGCCAGCGTCAGTAATGCTTTGAATCGTTGGTTTGCTCTTGTGCTGTCATCGGCATCAATACTGGCTGGGTAAAATTCACTGACAATGGCAATTATAAGTACAAAAACTAAAACTCCCGGCGATTTCATTTCTTTCTGTGATGCTCAGAAATTCCTGAGTTTGCGCGCAATCCATCGTAAATGAATCTGAGTTTTCCCCTTTTCGGAGAAAGCCATATAGGATAGTGAAGATGAATCGCAGTTCTGATGATTGGGTATCAACCGAAAGCAAGGAGTGAAAGCGATGTATGAAATGATCGTTGGGCTGGATGTAACCGATGATGAAGTTTATTCAAACTATCGTCATGCCATGAAACCTATTTTGTCTGCATATGGCGGAAGCTTTGGTTACGATTTTCAAGTGTCTGAAGTGTTGTTGTCTCAGGTGACTGAACCTATTAACCGCGTGTTTACGATTCGTTTTCCCAATGAGTCCCGTAAAAACGAATTCTTTACCGATCAGGACTATGTGAAGGTAAAAGAACAATTTTTTTCGAAGTCTGTGCGGTATACAACAATTATCGCCCGCTTTGAATCTGATGCGTCCTGATGATAATGTTTTAAGCAAATTCTTTGCTGGTGAGATTTCAGCGATCCCACCAGTTTTTTATTTGAGTCGGTAAAGGGAAAGCATGGGTTCAGAGAAAGTCGTGCTGATTACGGGGGCCAGTCGGGGAATTGGCGCAGAATCAGCGAAATTATTTGCCCGGCAGGGATATGCTGTTTGTATTAATTATATTGCCAATGCTGAAGCAGCAGAAAAAGTCAGACAAGCCATTCTTGAAGAAGGCGGCACATGTATCACCGTACAGGCTGATGTTTCAAAAGCTGATGAGGTCAGCCGGTTATTTGAAACGGTTGACCGGGAACTGGGGCGTCTGACGGTTCTGGTGAACAATGTGGGTATTTTACAGACTCAGTCGCGCGTTGAGGATATTTCAGAAGAACGCTTTCTGAATGTATTACAGACCAATGTGATGAGTTGTTTCCTGTGTTCAAAAGAAGCAATGAAACGGATGTCGACAAAGCATGGCGGCTCCGGCGGCAGTATTGTGAATGTGTCTTCAGGTGCATCGAAAAGCGGCTCACCGAATGAATATGTTGACTATGCAGCATCGAAAGGGGCAATGGATAGCTTTACCCGGGGACTGGCCTTGGAAGTCGCGCAGGAAGGCATCCGGGTGAATGCAGTCAGACCTGGACTGATTTATACCGACATTCACGAGTCTGGTGGCGAAGCCAAACGGGTTGAACGTCTGAAATCAGTGATTCCTTTGCGCCGCGGTGGTCAGGCAGTCGAGGTTGCTGAAGCCATTTACTGGCTGGCATCAGAGAAGGCTTCATTTGTGACGGGCAGTTTTATTGACCCCTCTGGCGGGCTCTGACGGCTCAGATTCAAGCTGTGAAAAAAGGCGGATCAGATGGCAAGTGGCAAAGCGGTCGAATGTTGATTATATAAAGTAGGGCAGATGATGCGATCTCACAGCATCAGGAGGTCTGACATGCAAAGTAAGAATACTCGAAACTCGTCAGCGTTATTTTTTGCCCTGATTTTAATGTTTGCAACGCCATTGCTTTGGGCGCAAGAAGAAGCGCAACCGGCAAAGCCATCACTCTATGAACGTCTGGGAGGGCTGACTGCAATTTCGGTCGTGGTCAATGATCTGATCGATCAGTTAGTGATTGATGAAACATTGAATGCAAATCCGGCAATCGATGCATCCCGGAAACGGGTCCCGCCGCCTTATCTGAAATATCAGGTGACATCGATGGTTTGCCAGGTGACAGGCGGCCCGTGTACTTATACCGGTCGCGGGATGAAAGAGGCCCACGCTCACCTGAATGTGACGGAAAAAGAATGGAATCGTATGGAAACGATTTTCAAAGAACTGATGGTTAAATATGAAGTCCCGGCACAGGAACAGAAAGAACTGCTGGAGATTGTCGCTTCAACAAAGGTCGACATAGTGACCAAGTAATCGCAAGAACCCAGCTCAGGCTGGGTTCTTTTTTTGATGCGTATTTTTGAACGTTCAGTCGCTTACGCTACTTTTGCCTCAAAATGCTTCCCGAGCAGAGCGTGATAGAAGTCCTGATCGGACAGGATCCCAACCAGTTTGTTTTTGCCGCCCTTTTTGTCTTCGGTGAGTAACACGGGCTGACCGGTCCGATAGCGGATTTCCAAGGCGTCACGCATGGAAATGTCCGGACTGGCGGTCACAATCTGTTCCTGCGCCAGCCTCTCCAGATCATCCCCCTGTCGCCAGCTCTGCAGTGCTAAATCCTGCTCCTGGCGGCTAGCTGCCAGAATTTCACCGGCTTCATTGGTATTCAGACGAGTGCCTTCATGGCGGTTCAGGATCAGCATGTCTTCCAGGCTTTCCAGTTCGCTGGTTGGCGTCATCAGTGACCGGCCGCGCAGCACATTCAGCGGATTGGTGTGGGCTACGAAGTCTTTCACATATTGAGTGTTTGGCTTCAGGACAATCTCTTCCGGCTTGCCATGCTGAATCAGTTTGCCGGACTCCATAATGGCAATGTTGTTACCAATCTTCAGGGCTTCATCCAGATCGTGGCTGACGAAGACAATGGTCTTGTTCAGTTTACGCTGAAGTACCAGTAACTCATCCTGAAGCTGGCTGCGGATCAACGGGTCAAGTGCTGAAAACGGTTCATCCATCAGCAGGATGTCGCTGTCCATGGTAAAGGCACGGGCCAGACCGACACGCTGCTGCATCCCGCCGGACAGTTCGTGCGGGAACTTGTCTTTCCATTCAGCCAGACCGACCATCTCCAGCTTTTCCATGGCCCGGCGACGGCGTTCAGTTTTGCTGATGCCCTGCATTTCCAGACCAAAAGCTGCATTATCCAGTACGGTCAGCCAGGGCATGAGGGCGAATTTCTGGAAAACCATGGAAATTCGCTCGGTTCGCATGTGACGCAGCGTGTTCGCATCGCAGCTGGCCAGGTCGACCATGTTGTCGCCGTCCTGCACTTCCAGTGTGCCGCGTGAAACGGTATTCAGGCCGTTAATGGCACGCAGCAGGCTGGACTTCCCGGAGCCGGACAAGCCCATCAGCACACAAATTTCGCCTTCTTCAATATTCAGGCTGACGTTATCGACTCCGACCACATCACCTGTTTCATCGATAATTTCCTGACGGTTCTTGCCCTGATCCAGCAGTGCCAGTGACTGACCGGTATTTTTACCGAAGATGACGTCTAAGTTTTCAATTCGAATGGCAGTCATGTTCAGCCCTCCTGATTTTTGCTGGCCGGGGTTTTACACAAGCGGTCAAGGATGATGGCAACCAGAACAATCGCCAGTCCCGCTTCAAAGCCCTGAGAAATGTTGACCGTGTTCAGGGCGCGGATGACCGGTTTACCCAGACCGTCGGCACCAACCAGAGCCGCAATCACTACCATGGACAGTGACAGCATGATGCACTGAGTAATCCCCGCCATGATGTTTGGCATTGCCGCCGGCAGTTCTACTTTGAACAGCAGCTTGGAACGTGTTGCACCGAAGGCCTGACCTGCTTCCAGCAGTTCTTCCGGTACACGGCTGATCCCCAGATAGGTCAGTCGAATCGGAGCAGCAATGGCAAAAATAATGGTGGAAATGAGTCCCGGTACAACCCCCAGACCGAACAGCACCAGAGTCGGAATCAGGTACACAAAGGTCGGAATGGTCTGCATTAAATCCAGAATCGGACGCATCAGGGTATACAGCCACGGGCGATGTGCCGCCATGATGCCAATCGGCACGCCAACCAGCACGGAGATCGAGGTTGCGGTCAGAACCAGAACGAAGGTCTCCAGCATTTCCTGCCAGTAACCCAGATTCAGGATCAGCAGCAGCGCTGCGACAACAAAGGCAACCAGCGAAAAACTGCGATGCAGGGCCCAGGCTAGGGCTGCGGTCATCAGGATGGGAACCGCAGGCGGCATCCACTTGAAGACATCGACCAGCATCATGATCAGAGATTCCAGGCTGTAGGAAATGGCGTCGAAGAAACCAGCCGCATTGAAAGTCAGCCAGTCGACCAGGTTTGCCATCCATTCACCCAGTGGGATCTTATGATCGGTAATAAAATTCACAATAACTCCTTAAAAGGGGTACAACAAAAGCAGTCGCAGGCACCGGCATTCAGGTGCCTGCGGGAAAATCAGATATTCAGATACTTCTTCACGGCATCAGTCCCGTTGCTGCCGTCAACGGACTTCACGTTCTTCAGCCATTGATCCAGAACTTCCGGATGTTCCTGCAGCCAGGCTTTTGCCGCCGCAGCCGGTTTCTTCTGGTCATCGAGGATGTCACCCATCAGTTCGTTTTCCATGTCCAGGCTGAACTGAAGGTTTTTCAGCAATTGGCCCACGTTCGGGCAGGTTTGCATGTAATCTTTGCGAACATTGGTGTAAACACTGGCGCCGCCGTAGTTCGGGCCGAAGAAATCGTCGCCGCCATCCAGATATTTCAGGTCGAAATTGTTGTTCATCGGATGCGGTGCCCAGCCCAGGAAAACGACCCATTGTTTGCGGTTCACGGCGCGTTTTACCTGAGACACCATGCCCGCTTCACTGGATTCCACCAGACGGAAGTCTTTCAGTGCGAAAGCATTTTTGTCGATCATGTCCTGAATCAGGCGGTTGCCGTCGTTGCCCGGCTCGATCCCGTAGATGCGGCCCCGGAATTTATCCTCGAATTTCGCCAGATCGGCAAAGCTGTGCACACCGGCATCGTAGACATATTTGGGGACGGCCAGCGTGTATTTGGCGCCTTCCAGATTGGCCCGGATCGTTTCGACAGTGCCGTTGTCACGGTATTTGGCGATATCGCCTTCCATGGTCGGCATCCAGTTCCCCAGGAAGACATCAATGTCGCCGTTTGCCATCGAGGAGTAGGTCACCGGTACAGACAGCAACTGTGTTTTGGTTTGATAGCCCAGACCTTTCAGGACTTCGCTGGTCACGGCTGTGGTTGCGGTGATGTCGGTCCAGCCAACATCGGAGAAGCGGACGGTGTCGCACTGAGCGGCTATAGCCGGTGTACCCGCGGCGAGTACCGTGGCAAGTGCCGTAAATTTGATGGTTTTGTTGAGTGTCGTCATGACTTGTCCTTGATCCATGTTCGTTAATGTCGCCTCGTGTCTGAATGAGGCATGAGTGAGTCGGGCCAGTCGGATGACTGAAGACAGTCCTGCGCTGGCCCTGTCGTGGTTCATATCACCATCGACGGAGTTTCTGATTCCGGACCAGTGCTTGCCACAGCGGTTTCCGGCATGGTAGTGCGCTGGCTGGTTTGCCAGTTGTCTGCAATCCAGACCGGCACTCGGGCAGCCGGCAGGGCGGGTTTGCCCAGAATCTTGTCAGCGGCTTTTTCCGCGACCATGATGGTCGGCGCATTCAGGTTGCCGTTCGGAATGGTCGGGAAGACTGAGGAATCAACCACGCGCAGGTTGTTGATACCGCGGACCTGACAGTCACGGTTCAGCACTGCCATGGCGTCATCGTCGCTGCCCATTTTGCAGGTGCAGGACGGGTGATACGCACTTTCGACGTTTTCACGAACCCAGGCATCAATCGCTTCGTCGCTCTGAACGGTTTCCCCCGGCTGGATTTCCTGACCACGATACGCAGACATCGCTGGCTGAGTCAGGATCTCGCGGGTCAGGCGAATGGTATCCCGCCAGTCCTGCTTGTCCTGTTCGGTGCTGATGTAGTTAAACTCAATCCCCGGTTTGGCTTTCGGATCGGCAGATCTCACCCAGACGCGGCCACGGCTTTCTGGCTTGTTCGGGCCGACATGGACCTGAAAACCATGACCGTCAAAAGCAGCCTGACCGTCGTAGCGCATGGCGGCCGGCAGGAAGTGATACTGAATGTTGGGCCACTTCAGTCCGGCACGGGAGCGAATGAAAGCGCAGGACTCAAAGTGGTTTGTCGCACCCAACCCGTCTTTGAACAGGATCCAGCGTGTGCCGATCAGCCCTTTGCTGATCAGGCCCAGCTTGCTGTTCAGTGTGACCGGCTCTTTGCACTCGTACTGGAAATATACTTCCAGGTGGTCCTGCAGGTTTTCCCCGACCCCCGGCAGATCGTGTCTGACCGGGATCCCGGCATCTTCGAGCACGGCTTTCGGACCGATTCCAGACAGTTGCAGCAGCTGCGGAGAACCGACAGAACCCGCTGACAGAATGACCTCTTTGCGTGCTGAGGCTGTTTGCACTGTTCCGCCACGCTCAAACTCAATGCCGGTTGCCTGCTTGCCTTCCAGCAGCACTTTCCGGCTCAGGACACCAGTCAGAAGCGTCAGGTTGCTGCGTTTCATGGCACGGCGCAGGTAGGCATTCGAGGTCGAGGCACGTACGCCGGAGTCGACCGTCATGTGCATCGGACCGAAGCCTTCCTGCTGGTAACCGTTGTAATCGTCCGTGGCCGGGTATCCTGCCTGCTGACCGGCGTCAATAAAGGCCTGATACAGCGGATTGAGTGCCATATCGTTGCCGTTGCAGGTCGCCACCGGACCATTTTCGCCACGGTAGGCATCCTCGCCATCTTTCCAGTTTTCGGCACGACGGAAATACGGCAGGCATTCACGGTAGCTCCAGCCTTCCGCGCCATGTTCAACCCACTCGTCAAAATCGCAGGCATGACCACGGACATAAACCATGCCGTTGATGGATGAGCTGCCGCCCAGCACCTTACCGCGCGGACAGTGCAGCTGGCGGCCATCCAGACCAAACTCCGGCTGGGTCTCAAACTGCCAGGCGTATTTGTCGCTGTTCATCGGGTACGACAGTGCCGTTGGCATCTGAATGAAAATACTCTTGTCACTGCCGCCGGCTTCCAGCAGCAGGACCTGATGCTCTCCGCTTGCTGTGAGGCGGTCTGCCAGCACACAACCTGCTGAACCGGCACCGACAATGATGTAATCAAATTCTTGCTTCATGGCGTTCCCTTTACGTCTTTTCGCGTTGGCTTGGCGTGTTTTTTCCAGATACGTGATTACGGGTAAGGGCATTCAAGATCACCCAGCTCAATCAGCACGCTTTTGGTCTGGGTATAGTGGTTCAGCGTTTCCAGGCCGTTTTCACGTCCGATTCCGGAATGTTTGTAGCCGCCAACCGGCATTTCCGCCGGTGAGCCGCCCCAGGTATTGATCCAGCAGATACCGGCCTCAATCCGGGCAATCAGACGATGTGCGCGTGACAGGTTTTGCGTGAAGATACCGGCCGCCAGTCCGTAGTCGGTGTCATTGGCACGGCGGATCACTTCGTCCTCATCACGGAAACGCAGCACAGACATCACCGGCCCAAAGATTTCTTCTTTCACTTGCGGCATATCATCGGTGCAGTCGGCAAAAATGGTCGGTGCGACGAAGTTGCCTTTGTCCAGACCGTTTTCCGTGACGCGATGACCACCGGCCAGCAGGCGGGCACCGGATTGTTTTCCGGCTTCAATGAAGCCCAGTACTTTTTCCAGATGCTCCGTAGAGATCAGGGCACCAATTTGGGTGCTGATGTCGCTCGGGTCGCCGACTTTCAGCCGGGCAGTGCGTGCTGCCAGACGATTCAGAAACTCGTCGTAAACAGCTTCGTGTACAAAGACGCGGGTGCCGTGAGTACACACTTCGCCCTGAGTGTAGAAATTCGCCATCATGGCAGCGGAAACTGCGTTATCCAGTTGGGCATCATCAAAGACAATCAGCGGCGATTTACCGCCCAGTTCCATCGTGACGTCTTTCAGTGAACCTGCCGCATCGGCCATCACTTTTTTTCCGGTGCCACATTCACCCGTGAATGATACTTTGGCGATTTCCGGGTGACGGGACAGCATCTGGCCGACGCGGTAGTCGCCCTGAACCACGTTAAATACGCCGTCCGGTACTCCGGCTTCGGTAAAGATTTCTGCTAGTTTCAGGGCAGTCAGCGGGGTCTCTTCGGAAGGTTTGAAAATCATGACATTCCCGGCAGCCAGTGCAGGGGCCGATTTCCACATCGCGATTTGAATCGGGTAGTTCCACGCGCCGATCCCGGCACAGATACCCAGCGGTTCGCGGCGGGTATAGAAAAACTGACCGTGGCCGAGATCCTGCTGCTGACCGGAGACACTGGCGGCCAGACCGGCGTAGTACTCAATTACATCCGCACCGGTAACGATGTCGACTTCCAGTGCTTCCTGCAGTGGTTTGCCCGTATCCTGCACTTCAAGTGCAGCCAGTTCATCATTGCGTTCACGCAGTAAAGCAACAGCTTTCATCAGAATCCGACCGCGTTCCGCACCGCTCATCGCAGACCAGATTGCGAAGCCTTCTTTGGCTGAGGCAATCGCGCGTGCCATGTCAGCTTCTGATGCCTGACCGATCTGAGCGATCACTTCGCCGGTCGCTGGATTGCGGGTTTCGAAGTGCTCGCCTGAAGTGGCTTGCGTGGCTTGCCCGTGAATGTACAGGGATGTCATCGTCATACTGCTTCTGTGCTCCTGTGTCATGTCTGACAGGCTGTTTCAGCCTGTGTTTGTGCTGTGAATACTGGTCTTACTGAGGCGGTGCCAGCTGTTTTTCCAGATAATCGGTAATGATGGCCTGCGCCTGGGAAGGACTGATACCGCCCGGCGTCAGTGCGCCGCGCAGCCAGATCCCGTCAATCAGCGCTGCGGTGCCCTGAGCGACAAAAATCGCCTTATCAGCGGGCAGCACCTGCTTGAGTTCATATCGCAGATGGGACAGCAGACGCTTTTCGTTCACGCGTTGTAAGCGGTGCAATTGCGGGTCATGCATTGCCTGCGCCCAGAAGGCCAGCCAGGTTTTGACGACCTTGTTATCCACCTGATAGCTGTCGAAATTTCCGGCGACGATGGCTTTGATTCGGCCCGGTACGTCGTGTTTATCGACTCTCGCTAAGTGTTCCATCACGGTGTGAGAGAGCTGGCGCAGGACAGAGCGCATGGTTTCCTCAAGCAAGCCGTGTTTGCCACCGAAATAGTGGTTGATAATGCCGGGTGAAACCCCGGCTTTTTTGCTGATTAGAGCCACGCTCGCACCTGCCAGACCCACTTCATCAATCGCTGCCATGGTGGCGTCGACCAATTGTGGTTTGCGGATTTCCGGCATTCCGATTTTGGGCATGATCTGTCCCTAATTCTTTTTTGATTGAACGTTTAATTAAAAACAAAATGTCACATTGATTGATCAAAGTCAAAAATTGTTTAGGGTTGTAATGTTTAGTTGTGTGTTTATTTTGTTTGAATAATCAATGTAAACCACTGTTTTTTAGCTGATAACAATGATTTAAACCGTATGAATTTTCCCGTGACATGAAAATTTGATTTGCAGTCAAATCTTTCCCGACTTTGAGTCAAATCTCGATTCTGAAAAAGTTCATAAAAATCACAAACTTTGTTTCTATTTTTGGTGATCGTGACGATTTTTAACTTAGTTTTGACAAATCTTGTCTGCCTGTTTTTGACAATACCTGCGTTTTTTTGCTGACAAAGAAGAGCACCAAAATGCAGAATTCAAGAACACGATGGAAAAAACACTGGCCGTTACTGTTTGCTTTGACGCTGGCCGGATGTGGCGGCGGTGGCAGCTCAACATCAGAAACAGCAGCCCAGGACCGGGAACCTGTCACTGAGAGCAGTGAAACCGGCGGATTACAACCGGATGAATCGAAGAGTTCAGACCCGGTTCAACCGCCAGCCAATACCGTGGCGGATCAGACCATCGAAGTTGATGGAACAACTTACACTGAGCTGGAAAAAGCCGAAGCGGCCATTCAACCTGGCAGCAATGTTGTCATTGGGAATGGTATCTATACCCGGGGTCTGGAGATTCTGCGGGACAATGTGACGGTCACCGGCAGCGGAAACACGCATTTTCGGGGGGCACAGCTGAAGGACAAAGCCACCTTTATTGTGGATGGCGATGATGTTCGGATCGAAAACATCGAGTGCAGTCAGGTTACCGTTCCGGATCAGAACGGGGCTTGTGTGCGTCAGCAAGGTCGCGATCTGGTGTTGTCCCGGGTGTTCTTTCACGACAGTGAGCAAGGGATCCTTTCGGCCCCCGGTACGGGCAATCTGACGATTGAGCACAGCCGGTTTGAACGGTTGGGCAAAGCGGGCCGTGCTCATGCGGTTTACAGTAATAACGATAGTCTGACAATTCGGTACAGCCGTTTTCACAGCTCGAAAGACGAAGGGCATGAAATTAAAAGCCGGGCGCAGCGTACGCTGATTGAATACAGTGAAATTGCATCGATTAACGGCGACGACAGCCGGCTGGTGGATACTCCGAACGGGGGCGAGCTGGTGATCCGGAACAGTGTGCTGGAGCAGGGGCCGAACTCTTCAAACCGTCAGTTAATTGGCTTCGGTCTGGAGTCTACTTATGACGCAACAAAATCGAACCGTGTGACACTGGAAAATAACGTCATTGTGCTGGACCGCCAGGCGGGTAGTCAGTTGCTTGCCCTGCCTTCAGCCGGTGGCTATCAGCAGGATGTCCGTCAAAACGATGTGGTGGGTCAGGCGCCGGTGGATAAAGCGGATTTGATGCCGGAAAATACGTTTTATGAGAGCCGCGCAAAGTATGGTGTGGATGCATTTCCGGCGTTGCCGGATATGGGTTTCTAGCGCTGTTTGACTGAGATTAAAAAAGTGCTGTGAAAATTGGCAAAAAACGTCTAATCCCGGTGAATGACCGGGATTTTTCGTCTTAAAAATCAGAAAACTCCCCATCTGCACGAATGCTACTGTTTTCATTAAGCGGAATGCACCGCCAGTTCCTCGACGAATAACAAAAATGCAGTGGTTAGGCAGGGGTGACATCATGAAAAATGCACATGTCTTTTTATGGGCAATCTCATTATTTGTGCTTGCGGGATGTAACCACAATGACAGCACACCATCGGACAGCAATGCGCCGCCAACTGCCATTCCCGGAGATGGTATCGGTGATAATCCGGGAAATGTACCGGGGGATGGTCAGACACCCGGTGATGATAACCCGACGCCGGATCCGGGACCGGAACCTGAGCCCCGAGTGGATATTGACGGTCAGCCTCTGCCGGATACGGCAACCAATCCCGACTATGAATCTTACGTTGCCGGACAGCCGGAATACTACACCAGTCTGTCCAGTACTGAGTTCCATAACATTCGCTTCACGAGTGTCGCCACACAGGACAATACTCCGCGGGATAACGAGCTGAGTAATCCTGTGGCCAAACTGGGGCGGGTACTGTTTTATGACGTTCGTTTGTCTGCCAATAATACCGTTTCATGTGCCTCATGCCACCAGCAGGAACATGGCTTTACGGACCCGGCTCAACTGAGCACGGGCTTTGAGGGCGGCCATACACGCCGGAATTCAATGGGACTGAGCAATGCGAGGTTTTACGATCCCGGCCGGTTCTTCTGGGATGAACGGGCTGCAACCATGGAAGATCAGACCCTGATGCCAATTCAGGATTCCGTGGAAATGGGGATGAATCTGCTCGATCTGGAGACTAAATTAGGCCAGACCAGTTTTTACGGCCCGTTGTTTACAGATGCTTTTGGTGATGAGGCCATTACCAGCGACAGAATCTCCCGGGCATTATCGCAGTTCATGCGTGCCATGGTGAGTTATGAATCGAAATTTGACCTGGCGGTACAGGTTGAGCTGAATAACGATCCGACACCGGTATTGAGTGATCAGGAGCTCAGGGGGCTGGAGTTATTCGATACCCTGAACTGTACCAGCTGCCATACAACCACAGCTTTTGTGCTCGACCGGAATCATAACAACGGCTCTGTCAGCAATAATGACCCGGATCAGGGCGTTGGGGGAAATCTGGCGGGTTTCTTTAAAACCGGTTCGTTACGCAATATTGCGGTAGGCGCACCTTATTTTCATGACGGTCATCTGCCGGATCTGATGTCGGTCGTGGAGTTTTATAACAGTGGCATTAACAATCACACGAATCTGAGCCCGGATCTGCGGGATCGTTTGGGCCGGCCAGTCCGGATGAATCTGACCCAGGCCGATAAAGCAGCGCTTGTGGCTTTCCTGGAGACTCTGACCGACGAAGGTTTCCTGTCGAATCCGATCTTCAGTGACCCGTTCCCACCCCCTGAAGAAACGCCGGATGCGTCAACCACGCCTTAACCAGCATGATCAGCATGTTTGAAGCAGCCCGTCTCGCGGAAGAGACGGGCTGCGACCGGGATCCGTCAGCCAATCGTTAAAGGTGTTGCCGGATATCGAAGATGAGTTGTCTTCGGACTGGCCAGCAGGTAGGCCAGTGTCAGCGGCCCCAGCCGTCCGGCGAACATCATGAAAATGATGATGCACTCGCCTTCTGGTGACAGTGCTCCGGTGAGTCCCCTGGATAAACCCACGGTTCCTAATGCGGACACCGCCTCAAACACGACATCCAGAAAAGGAGCGTCTTCAGTCAGCGTCAGCAGAAAAATTGAAAGCCACACGGCAGCACAGGAGATCAGGGTGAGTGCCAGTGCTTTCTGGACGGTTCTGGGTTGAATCTGACGCTGGCACAGGTTGATGGCATCCTGCCGCTTGAGAAACTGCACCGTTGCAACCAGCAGTACGACAAAAGTGACAACTTTAATGCCGCTGGCGGTGCTGAGGGAGCCGCCACCGATGAACATCAGCAGTAGCATCAGGACTGTGGTGGCATCTTCCAGTTGATCGATGGGGAGGGTATTGAATCCTGCGGTTCTGGGCGTGACGGCCTGAAACCAGGCGGCCAGCCATTTACCGGACTCAGACAGCGGGGCCAGTGTCGCACTGTTATCCAGTTCGATCCTGTAGATGGCCAGCAGAGCAAAGAGATTGATGAATACCGTCCCCCCGATCATAATCCGGCTGTAGAGACTGAGACGTTGCCAGCGCCGTTGTCGCCACAAGTCCATCCAGACGGTAAAACCCAGACCGCCTGTAATGAAGAGTCCGGTAATCGTCAGGTTCACGACGGGGTCATCAACGTAGGGCATCAGACTGTCCGGGTGAAGCGCAAACCCGGCGTTATTGAATGCAGAAATGGTGTAGAAAAAGCCATGGAACAGGGCCGTTGTCCAGCCCAGTTCAGGTTGCCAGTGCAGGGCGAGAATCAGCATACCGATCGTTTCTGCCGTAAAAGCAAAGATCAGCACAGATTTCGCGGTTGTCACTAGCATGGACGTGTCGGTCTGATTAAATGCTTCTTTGGCGATGTGTTGCTGAAGAAAGCCGATTTTTCCGCCCAGTGCAATCAGCGTGACGACGGCAAATGTCATGATGCCAAGGCCACCCAGCTGAATCAGTAATGCAATGATGATTTGGCCGAACAACGTGAAGGTACTGCCGGTATCGACAACGACCAAACCTGTCACCGTTACTGCTGAGGTGGCCGTAAACAGGCTCTGCAGCCAGCTGATAGGCGCTGTGGTTGCGAAGGGCAATTTTAGCAGTATTGCGCCGGACAGAATCAGCAGCAAAAAACAGCCCGATAAAATCACGGGTGGCGCGGCTTGTATTTTGACGGCCGCTTTGGGTTTTCTCTCCAGCGGAGAGACAGCAGGGTGCCATTGGATCATTGTGTTATACCAGTCTGGGTGCCAGCGCTGCTAAAGCCTGACGGTGCCCGCTTAATAAAAGAATATCTTTTTCAAATAAAGCCATATCATGATCAATGACCGTAATATTTTCTTTTCCGCGTTTAATTAATAACGGTCGAATACTGTCGCCCAATCCTTTGATTAAATTTCCAATTGTAAATGTCCGGTGTTTTTCCTGAAGATGAACTTCAACAATATATTGGTCATGACCCAGAGAAATATAATTATTAATCATCGGGTAATGTAAGGCCTGCGCGACCCGGACTCCCATCTCTTCCTCCGGATGAATAATACGGGTGACACCCAGTTTTGAGACGATCGCATGGTGTGCCACGGTATTGGCTTTCACCCATAAAGCTTTGACTCCCAGTTTTTTCAGACATAAAGTGCAGAGCAGACTGGCTTCCATATCTTTACCGATCGCAACCAGAACCGCTTCACTGTTTCCTAAATTTAATTCTCTTAATGCGTTCTCATCCGTCGCGTCGCAAATCACGGTCTGGGTGAGTTCTGAAATATATTTTTCTGCAATTTTTTCATTGAGATCAATGCCGGTCACGGTATGACCCAAATGAATTAGTTCCAGACTTGCAGCCACACCAAAGCGACCGAGTCCAATGACGGTAAAATGTGCCATATTGTTTCTCTTTCTGTTTGGATGAAACGAAATGAATTACATGGAAGTTTCAGTTATTTCCTAATAAGCGATAACCAACCCCGGGTTCTGTTTGAATATATGTCGGATTGTCTGCATCATCCTGAAGTTTTTTTCTCAGATGGCTGACAAAATTACGTAAGTAATGGGTATCTTCTGCGTGGGTATTCCCCCAGATTGTGACCAGCAATTCTTTCTGTGTGACTAAACATCCCCGCCGTTCGGCCAGCATGTGCAGCAGCCTGAACTCTTTTTTCGATAATGAGAGCTGATTCCCGTGGAGGTAGACCTGATGGTTTTGACTGTCAATCTGCAATCCCTGAAAGTTCATCACATGAGCCTCAGTCGCCGCCTGGCGCAGCTGGCTGAAATCGCGAAGCAGAACATTGATACGGGCAATCAGGGTTCTGATGCTGAACGGCTTACACAAATAATCATTAGCCCCGGCGTCCAGAAGTTTAATCATTTCATCTTCTTCATCCCGGGCGGTCAGCACCAGTATCGGGACCAGGCTGGTTTCTCTGATCGTCTTCAGCAGCTCATACCCATCGACGTCCGGCAGTCCGAGGTCGAGAATGATCAGCTCCGGTTGAGACTGGCGGAACAGGTTTAGTCCTTCAGCACCGGTTCCGGCACCCGCGTAGCTGAATCCTTCGGCTTTGAGGGAGATCCGGATGAAACGTTGGATTTCAGGTTCATCATCAATCACCAGAATCTGTGCAAGCATGATCAGTTTCCTTCAGCCACGGGCAGAGTAATCCGGACGGTACAGCCAGTCTTCGTCGGTAGCATTTCAACGTCACCGCTGTGTGCATGGATGATCCCCTGACTGACGGTTAAGCCCAAACCTGCGCCGCCTTCCCCGCGGTCGCCTTTGCGGGAAGAGTAAAATAATTCAAAGACCCGGCGGCGATGTGTATCGGTCAGGGGGCTGCCCTGATTCTCGATATCGATTTGCAGGCTCTGATTGGCAGACCGGACTTTGACATTGACCGGCGAGCCGGGAAGTCCGTATTTCAGGGCATTATCCAGAATATTGTGGATGGCCTGCTCGAACAGGGAAGCCCGAATGGCAACTTCAGGTAACGGTGTTGCTGCACTCAGTTGAATGCGGGCCGGGTCAACCCGGTCGATCAGTGCCCGGAGCACTGGAAGGACAGGCTGAATGTCCGTTTGCATGGCAAGTTTTCCGTGCTGAATCCGTGTCGCCTGAAGCAGATTTTCGATATACCGGTGCAGGCGATGGCTTTCTTCAATGGCGGCCTGTAACAGCTCGTCCTGTTCTTCCTGTGCCAGACGTGACTGGTAATCCTTCAGCGTGCTGAGATTACCGAGAATGCCTGCAAGCGGTGTTCGCAGGTCATGGGACACAGAAAGCAGGATACTGCTTCGTAACTCCGCCTGCTCAAGCGCCTGGCGTTGCTGTCTGTATTTGATCGCCAGATGGCTGGTTAAAATGGCGATCAGCAGGAAAACCATCAGATTGAAAATGTCTGATGCATTGGACATCTGCAGTGAAAATCTGGGCTCAGTGAAAAAATAATTGAAGCACAATGCGCCTGCCAGACCAGCAAATAATGAATCAAAGCGGGTCGAGAACAGGGCTACAACTACCACCCCTAACTGTAGGATCAGCAAAATACCGATCTGAGTTGCCAGGAGGGTATTCAGTCCGTAGGCAGCACCGACCGCGAGCGTCATCACAGACGATGGCAGGAATAATTGTCTGATTTTTTCAGGTTGCAGAATCTGGTGCCAAAAACTCATAGGATAAACAGCTGATGAGGAAATCTTGTGTTCACTGTAACGAAAAATGCATCAGATTGGGCGTAAAAAAAGCGTCATTTTTTCTTTTTTCTCATGTGGTTATGAAAGCGTTTCCTTGCAGGTTAATCGTGAGCTGCCTGCCGTGCCGGGGGATAACAGACGCAAAAAAACCAGCCCTGAGGCTGGTTGAATGTTTGAAAGCCAGTGAAGGCCAGTTCGAGTATTGGCTTATTTCGCCAAGACTGCTTCCGGCGCCGATTCTTCCAGATCGCAGCCAATGAAGCCGCCGGTCTGATGGGCCCAAAGATGGGCGTATATGCCGTTCTGGCTCAGCAGTTCCTGATGGCTGCCCTGTTCGATGATCTGGCCGTTGTCGATCACAATCAGGCGGTCCATGGCGGCAATGGTCGACAGACGGTGTGCAATCGCGATGACGGTTTTGCCTTCCATCAGCTGATATAAGCTTTCCTGAATGGCCGCTTCCACTTCAGAATCCAGCGCGGAAGTGGCTTCGTCCATCACCAGAATCGGTGCATCTTTCAGTAGGACCCGGGAAATTGCAATCCGCTGACGCTGCCCGCCGGAGAGCTTCACGCCCCGCTCACCGACCTGTGCATCGTAGCCGACGTTGCCGTGCGGGTCAGACAGCGTTTCAATGAACTCATGGGCGTGCGCCTGACGGGTTGCGGCCAGCAATTCAGCTTCGCTGGCTTCCGGTTTACCGTACAGAATATTTTCACGAATCGAGCGGTGCAGCAGGGATGTGTCCTGCGTGATCATACCGATATTGCTGCGCAGGGAATCCTGGGTGACGTGGGCGATATCCTGCCCGTCAATGCGAATGGTGCCGGATTCCAGATCGTGGAAGCGCAGCAACAGGTTCACCAGCGTCGATTTACCGGCACCGGAGCGGCCCACCACGCCGACTTTCTCGCCGGGTTTGATGTGCAAGGATAACTGTTCAATAACGCCTTTGGCTTTATCGCCGTAGTGGAAACTGATGTTATCGAACTCAATGCCGCCTCGTGTGACTGCCAGCGGACTGGCATTGTCTTTGTCTTCGATGCTTACGGGTTTAGACAGCGTTTTCATGCCGTCGACAACCGTCCCCAGGTTTTCAAACAGCGCGCCAATTTCCCACATAATCCATTTCGACATGCCCTGAACCCGCAGTGCAATACTGATCCCCACCGCGATGACACCGACGGTCACCGCACTGTTCATCCACAGCGTGATGGACACCGTTGCAATGACAAACAGCAGCAGGTAGTTGATTGCATCCACACTCAGAATGAGCTTGGTCGCGAGACGCATCTGGCGGTACACGGTATCCAGAAAGCCTTTCATGCTCTCTTCAGCGTATTCTGTTTCGCGGTTGGTATGGGAAAAGAGTTTGACCGTGGTGATGTTTGTATAACTGTCGACAATCCGTCCGGTCATGGAGGAACGGGCGTCGGCCTGCTCGGTGGCGATGGCTTTCATTTTCGGTACAAAATAAAACTGAATCCCAATATAGGCCAGCAGCCAGACCACAATCGGCACCATCATCACAAGGTCCGCACTGGCCATCATCACAATCATGGCCGTGAAATACACACTGATGTAAACCAGCACATCCACCAGTTTCATCACGGTTTCCCTGACGGCCAGGGACGTCTGCATCACTTTGGTTGCCAGTCGCCCTGCAAAATCATCCTGATAGAAAGAAACACTCTGACGCAGCAGATAACGGTGTGCCAGCCAGCGGATGGACATCGGGTAATTGCCCAGCAGGCTTTGGTGCATAATTAAGGAATGCGCGAGTGCAAGTGAAGGGATCACCACAACCACCAGCAGGCCCATCGTCCACAGCTTGCCGCTTTCTTCCGTCAAAAAAGTGTCGGGAGAATGCTGAGCCAGAAGATCAACCAACTGACCCATAAAACCCAGCAGCGACACTTCAACAATTGCAATGCAGGCGCTCAGCACAGACATGATAATTAATGGCCAGCCGAACCCCCGGGTATAAAAGCGGCAAAACGCAAACAGGCTTCCCGGGGGTTGCCGGGGCATTTCGTCCGGGAAGGGAGCCGTGAGTCTCTCAAAAAACTTGAACATAAATGATTGATTCCAACTGTGTAAGTAATTCAGATGTCGCTGATAGGAATATCCGCAAGTGAGCGGAAAGTATTGAAAGTTTTGGGCTGTTCGCCCTAGTCTGTATTTGTTAACTGTTGTCAGCGAGACTTAAAAAATCAGTATTTAGATAATGATGCACGAGTTCAATGAATGCAAAGTGAATGGAACTGAAAATAATGGATAATCAGTCATTACAGATCGTTTCATTGCGGTCCGGGATGGAACATCGCAGTGACAGCGTGCTGGATATCAGTCTGCGCGGCGGGCAGCATCTGGCGTTGTCCGGTCGTTCAGGCAGTGGAAAGTCCAGTCTGCTGAAAGTGCTCGCGGGTCTGTTGCCTGCGCAATCGGGCTACTTTTCCTGGCAGAGTGAAGTGATTCAACCCGGTAATTTACGCTGGTGGCGCCAGCAATTTTGTTATCTGCCTCAGTCCCCCGTGATGGGCGCTGAAACACTGGCTGAGGCGATTCGTTTGCCGTGGCGGCTGAAAGCGGTCAATGGCGGGATGCCTGATGACAATGCCTGCTGTGAAAGTCTGCGGTCACTGGACATCCGGCATGATTTGGACAAAGCAGTGGCTGAACTGTCCGGCGGAGAACAGCAGCGGGTCGCCATCGTACGTGCGTTGTTGATGGAGCGGCCGGTCTGGCTGATGGATGAACCCACATCGGCGCTGGATCATACCAGCCGGGATATGGTGATGGCCTTGCTGGCGGCAAAGTCGCTGACCTGTGTGTCGGTTTCACATGACCCGCACTGGCTGGAACGCGCGGATCAGGTTGTCGACATGGGGGAGCGCCATGGATAATGCGGTCAGTCTGTCAAATTTATCGCTGGCGGCTTTTTATCTGCTGTTGCTGCTGCCGCTGGGGGTGTTTTACCGCTGGCAGCTGGGTCTGAGCAAAGTGGCTGTCATCTCAGTATTGCGGATGACATTACAGCTTGCCGTTGTCGGGATATACCTGCAAACCCTGTTCAGTTTTCAGCATCTGGGACTGAATCTGTTATGGCTGAGTGTGATGGTGCTTGTGGCTGGTTTCAGTATCTGCCGCCGCTCGGGGGTGCCGCTGGGAAAAGCAACGGTTGCCGTGATTATTGGCTTGCTGGTCAGTCTGCTGGTGGTGTTGCCCCCGATGCTGATTGGCTTGATTCATGCGGATCCCTGGTGGCAGGCGCAGTATCTGATCCCGGTGTCCGGAATGCTTCTGGGAAATGCACTGACAGCCAATGTACTGGCGCTGGAACGCTGGTATAGCAGTTTGAAAGAGAAAAATAATGAGTACCAGTTTTATCTGGCGATGGGAGCACCGCACCCGATGCTGCCTTTTCAGCGCGAAGCCGTTAAAGCGGCCCTGACGCCGCAGCTGGCCAGCATGAGTACGCTCGGGATTGTCGCCTTACCCGGAATGATGACGGGCCAGATCCTTGGCGGCACCGAACCGATTCTGGCGGTGAAATATCAGATCGCGATCATGATTGCCATTCTGGTGGCGGTGGCGGCCAGTGTGGCTACCACCCTGAGTGTGATTCGCCGGTTCGCCTTTGATCGCTATGGCCAGCTAAAGCTTTAAGGTGCCAGCTGGTCCTCAAGCCAGCGGATAAAACAGTCAATCGCTGCGGACTGCCGGTGGCGGATCAGGTAATAACCGGCATTGGCGGGCAGCGGCGAAAACGGGGAAACCAGTTTGCCTTTACTGACGTCGTCTCCGATCAGGGCCTGCCGGGCCATCGCCACACCCAGTCCGGCTTCGGCGGCCGCCATGGCCATGTCGGTGCGGTTGAAGAAATGTCCGCGTCGGCTGTCCGCCGAAATCTGCATCGCATCGAACCAGTAACGCCATTCGGTGTCCCGTTCGGCATTTCGCCAGGGCATGGCATCATGCAGCAGGGTGGCGGCTTTCCAGGCCTGCGGTTGTTGCCAGTTGAATTTCGCCTGATAGTCCGGACTCATGACCGGTAACAGGAATTCAGCCAGCAGCAGGCTGGTCTGGCTGTCCATCTGAATGTCATCATCCCGCCGATAATCAATCACCAGATCGCAGTCGGTATTCTGGCTGTCGACCAGTGCGCCGTCGGCAAAGGTCTGGACGTTGATTTCCGGAAACTGCTGATAGAAATCATGCAGTCTGGGGACCAGCCATTTGAAAGCGAATGAGGGGGTGAGTTTCAGCCGGATTTCCCCTTCAGCCTGCAACCCTGGTTGCAGCGCATGAATGACGGCTTCTATCTCTTGCAAGCTGCGGTGAACAACCTGGTAGAGCTGCTGACCCTGCTCTGTCAGGGTAATTCCCCGTGCGTGACGCAAAAACACAGCAAAGCCGAGTTGTTGCTCCAGTTGCCGGATCTGCTGGCTGACCGCGCCTGTCGTGACATGTAATTCCGTGGCTGCACGGGTGAAGCTTTGTGTTCTGGCGGCGATATTAAAGGTTGCCAGGGCAGCCAGTACACTACCTTTTACAGCAGACATGGTTTTTTTCTCCGGGTTGCACTCAGATATTTTCAGCCAGCCTTGAATGATGAGTGTTTAGTTTGGCTAAAGGCTGTTGTTAATAATTATCGATTGTTAACCCGGTGTAAATACCGCAATCTGCGCTTTATTTCCTGTGACCCGTAATTGTTCAGAAAAGAGAGTAAATGATGGAAGTGATTGTATTGGGAAGTGGTGTCGTCGGGCTGACATCAGCCTGGTATCTGGCTCAGAACGGCCATCAGGTGACGGTGATTGATCGTCAGTCCCGCAGCGCCGAAGAAACCAGTTTTGCCAATGCCGGTCAGATCTCCTACGGCTACTCTTCTCCCTGGGCTGCCCCCGGGATCCCCGCCAAAGCGATGAAATGGCTGGTTCAGAAGCATGCCCCGCTGAAGATCAAACCTTCGCTGTCGGCGGATCTGTACAGCTGGATGGGAAAAATGCTGGCGAACTGTAATTACGTCAGCTATCAGCGGAATAAATCCCGGATGCTGCGGGTGGCGAACTACAGCCGTGAATGTCTGATCGAATTGCGCAAACATCATGCTTTGAGTTATGAAGGCCGTCAGCAGGGCACCTTGCAATTGCTGCGGACTCAGGCACAGCTTGATGCGGTCGGCAAAGACATCCAGGTTCTGGAAGAAAGCGGGATTCAGTACGAGTTGCTGGATGTTGAAGGATGTATCCGGGCCGAGCCTGCGCTGGCAAAAGTGCGGGAGAAAGTTGCGGGTGGCTTGCGTCTGCCGAATGATGAAACCGGAGATTGCTATAAGTTTTGTCAGCAATTGACTGCACTGGCAGAACAGGCGGGCGTGAAATTTGCCTTTAACACTCAAATTCATGGGCTGCGCCACGAACATGGCCGGATTGTTGCCGTCGACACCGATAAAGGTGAGTTCAAAGCGGATGCTTACGTGGTGTCGATGGGCAGCTATTCAACGGCTATGCTGTCGACCCTGGGCTTACAGTTACCGGTGTATCCGGTCAAAGGTTACTCGCTGACTATGCCGCTGAAAGACAGTGACGGCGCGCCGGTTTCTACGGTGATCGATGAAACTTATAAAGTCGCGATGACCCGTTTTGACGACCGGATCCGGGTGGCGGGTACTGCGGAGCTGGCGGGTTTCAACCTGCACCTGACTGAACAGCGAAAAGAAACGATCGCGATGGTTGTTGATGATCTGTTCCCGGAAGGCGGCGATCTGAACAAAGCGGAATACTGGACCGGATTACGTCCGATGACGCCGGACGGTACGCCCGTGATCGGAAAAACCCCCTTTGAGAATCTGTATACCAATACGGGGCATGGCACGCTGGGATGGACAATGGCTTGTGGCTCCGGTCGTTTGCTGGCTGATATTGTCAGCGGGAACGATACAGATATCGATACTGATGGGCTGTCGATTCACCGTTATCTGCACAACACACGTTAAACCTTCTTTTCTGGTTCCGGTCAGCGAATTGCTGGCCGGATGATCCTGCCAGTTTTCTTCCTGATTCTGACAGCGGGTGGCCATTTCCCCGCATTTGCTGCCAAGCAGCCGCTCTGCAGTGAAAGACGGTTCTCACAAACCTCAGCGAATCAATCACATCGTATTGAATATAAATCGTAGATATGAGACGGGTTGTAGTATATGTTTACCGCCAACCACAGTCTTTTGCCGAATCACATGTGGGTTTCACAGGGTAAATAAAGCAAGCTTACCCGCCGCTCTATTTCAGGAAGAACAGGAGTGGTGTGTTGAAAGATTACCAATGCGTGCTGTATCGAAGGACAAAGGGTTCGCATTGAAAGGTTCGGCACATTGAGAAGCCAAAAGAAAATCAGGAAAGAAAAGTCCATGAATAAACGTTACGTTATGCCTGCCGGTGTGGCATTACTATTAACCCTTTCTGGGTGCTCTGCGATCAGTGAAGAAGAGTGCCGGTTGGGAGACTGGTATCAGATTGGTCTGGTGGATGGTCAGAGCGGTAAGAAAAGCTATGCTGCGACTTACAGTGAAGAATGCGCAGAATATGGCGTCACTGTAGACTTAAAAACGTATCTGGATGGCCGGAAAGAAGGGCTGAAGACCTACTGCACTTATGAAAATGGCACGCTTGTCGGTCAGGCAAATCAGAGCTACGAGAATGTTTGCCCGGCTGATTCAGCGAAGGAGTTTCTGTCTGGGTATACCCCATACCACAATCTGGCCGAAGCAAGATCGAGACTGAGTTCGATTGAAAGTACAGTGAACAGCTACAAAGAAAAACTGGGTGACACACAGCTTTCGAAAGACGATAAAAAAATGTTCAAAGCATCCCTGAAGTCTGCGAAATCGTCTCAGGAACGTGCAGAGTTTGAAGTCAACCGCTTTGAATATGAACTGGCGATTCATAAAATTGACCGAGAGATTGGTCAGATTCATCAACAGCTGACAGTTGATAATATTTCCGATGCACAAAAATCAATGCTGAATCAACGGCTGGTGAAACTAAACGATAAACGTAAATTCTATGACACCTTGTCGACAACAGAAAACACGATTCAGAATATCAAGAACATTGCTGATATGTTCTGATCGGTTAATTGTGTCTGAACACTGAGTTTTGCTGACGGAACAGGGACCACACATGGTTTCTGTTCCGTTTTGTTTTGAAGGTGAAACTCGCCGGGTGTGATGCAGACGGTTTGCTGATCCGGGCTCGAAACAGTTTCCCGGTCCTTGATGAATGAAGCCGTATTCAGCGCAATGCGAAGGCAATTTTCGTTGCAGTCGCATCCCTGTGACAACCGTTCCCTAGCCTGATGACGCCATATTTGAGTAACTGCTTACTTTCGAATTTCAGGAGTCAGCTATGTCGAAAGATATCAACGAAGCGATTCAGACGCATTATGCTCATCCGGACATTGGGGATGTGATTTTGTCGGCGCTGGAAAAAGCGGGAAAAGATATCAACCGGCTGTCACTGGATGATTTAGCCCCGGTTGATGAGTTCCACATACGGGGGCGTGCGGCAACGCTTGAACTTGCACAGGCAGTTGGTCTGAGTACGAATTGCCACGTTCTTGATGTCGGTAGCGGCATTGGTGGGACTTCTCGTTGTCTTGCGAAAGAGTTTGGCTGCCGGGTCACGGGGATTGATTTAACCGAAGAGTACTGCCGTGCAGCGAGGATGCTTTCTGCGAAGGTCGGGTTCACTGAACGGATTGATTATCGCCAGGGGGATGCGACTCAGCTGCCCTTTCAAGATGACACCTTTGACGTGGTCTGGACAGAACACGTGGCGATGAATATTTCCGATAAGCCCCGTTTGTACGGCGAGATGTACCGGGTACTCAAGCCGGGCGGGACAGTGGCGATCTACGACATTCTTGCCGGTACGTCCGGCCCTGTTCTGTTTCCTGTGCCTTGGGCGCGCACACCGGAGACCAGTTTCCTCGTACAGCCATCTGAGTTACGTGATCTGCTGGAGCAAGCGGGATTTGAAATCTCAGGCTGGTCAGACACAACCGAAGCCGCCTGTGAATGGTTTACTGCCTTGGTCACCAAAATACAGCAAGAGGGACTGCCGCCGCTGGGATTTCATTTACTGATGGGACCTGAGTTTCAGCAAATGGCTCAAAATCAGGGGCGTAACCTGAAAGAGGGCCGGATAGTGCTGGCGCAGGTTGTTGCCAGAAAATAAATATCCGGGCGAAACAACAAGGCGAGCCAATGTGGATTGATGATATTTTCATCACGATACCCGTATTCATTTCAGTCAGAGAGATACATGGAAGTCAAAATTGCAACGCTGTCTGATACAGCACAGTTATCGGTTCTGTTTCATGCCTACCGACAGCTTTCTGTCAGTTTAGATAACGACCAACCTGAAGCGGCTTCGAAAGACTGGATCGAAGCACGAATCCGGCATCAAGATGCAACGTTCTTTATCGCTGAAGATGCGGGAGAAATGATTGGCTTTGCCACTTTATATCAAAGTTTCAGCTCAGTTTCTCTGCAGACATATTGGACGCTGAATGCTCTCTATGTTGTGGAGAAAGCAAGAGGCTTAGGTGCTGGTTCCGCCTTACTGGCTGCAGTAGACGCCTATGCACTGGCGACGCACTCAAAGGGGATCGCACTGGAAACTGCTTGCGAGAATGTCGCGGCACAGCGCCTTTATGAGGCCCTTGGTTATCAGGAGAACACGAAATATAAGCAGTATTTCAAAAAGTCATTGGATAAACAGAGCTGACCTTTTGCAGAATCATTGTCGTGAATATCTCAGTCGCTTTTCTGTTTCAGGGGACGATGTTAAAGATAAAACCTGTGCGGGTCACTTATCGGGGAAAAACCTACCGGGTAAGTTTGCTTTCTCTCTTTATGCTGTCTCTGGAATAGGATTGAGATATCAAATTTGTGTTTTTTGCCTGTGAACAACGAAAGTGTCACGGTACTAGGTATCACGGCGTCATTCAGGGAAATTTCATGACAGGATGTATAAAAACAAATGACAGAAATTAAATTGACCCGGGAACATCTTCTTATTGGTCAGCGTGCTTTTACGTTGAATCGAATTCAATCGGTTTGGGGCCGAAAGCTGACCTGGAAATGTCAGTTCACCCGTATGTTGGCCATCATGTTTCAGTATTCAGCCGTTGGCTGGGCAATTCAGTACTGGCTGATGTTTCCTGAGGGCTGGGGGCTTGTCTTGCCGTTGAGCCTGATCGGCATTGGTGCTCTCTATTATCTGGTAACCCTGAGACGTTTTGAATTAAAGGCGCTACTGACTGCAGTTGATGAAACCGGTGAGCAGCCGATTACGCTCGCAAGCTCAATGACAAAGTCTGACTGGGCTAGGTTCCAAGATTTTGAAGCGCAGTTTCAATCAAGGTCATGAATATGCCCCGGTGAAGGTTGAAATATAGATGGGTGTGTGTGATTGATAAATCCGTGTTCAAGGTATTTTTTAGTTTGAACGCGGTTATTCAGTTTCAATTAAAACAAATGAAAACCTGGCTGTTTTCATGAGAAATATTTATAGACTATGGTTAGTGACTTAAAAAATGATAGGTCTTAAAAGTAATAAATGATGGTTCATGATAAATTTTTTTAACTTCATGTTGTTTCATTAACTAGTTTCCAAGCTATGCAGTTAATTTTGGTTGGAAGAATGTATAAAGATGGTATATCACGGCTAAATTGAAATTATTTATACTAAAATAGTTAAGTTTGAGCTGAAAATCACATCGCTTAAAAATTAACTGAAATTAAGCCATATACTCGCTAAGTTTCAGCGTTTATTATTTGATTCTTATGAATCACTAAGTGTCAATGACTCTGTTGTATTGAATGAGCCAGAGTTGGTCACATGAGCTCAGAAAAAATATAAATTGGTTGTTGGTGTGATTTTTTATAACAAATTACCTTGGGGTTTTAATTCAATGGAAAAAGTGCCATCAAAAACACTCGCCCATGGTGAGACAGAACATCAAGATGACATACTCCGAGTTGGCTTGTCGCCGCTTCCTGTGGTGACCGGGCGAAAACCGATTTCGAACAATCAGTTTGTTGCAAAAAACAAGGAAGGTTCCTTAGATGTCCGTTTAGTGAATGCGGATGTACACATCATACAATTGTTTTTTATGATGACTATTGCTTTCTTTATCATGCTCGCGTTTCTTTGGGGGAATGTTTCTTTAGACATGCTTTATGTTGTAACCCCACTTTATTTTGCAATAAGTATGGCGGTATTTATTCCATTTATATTGAATGTGAAATCTCAAGTTGGAAATGTTGATGAAAAACTCCCATTTCGATTTCATTCACAAAAGCGAGAAGTATTATTCAATTACACGAATGAGAATAAAAAAATTCCAATTCGCCCTGATTTAAATGGATTTCATCTTATTGACCCTTACCCATTGGCAGCAATGATGTTAATCTTAGCCGGATTAACATTTATGCTGGGTGATATTCGTCGAGGTTTCTATAGCTGGATTTTTTATTCTGGACTTATATCTTTTATCATTGGTTTGTTTCCTGCTTACATTACCAGTAAACCCTGGCTTCAATATTTCAAAGCGAAAAGAGGTTTGAAAATATCCGTAGAATTATTCGCTGTACCCTGGGAGGAGGTCTATGTCGAGTACCTGCGGGGCGATGGCGTCAATCCATGGGGCATGATAAGCCTGCAAAACCTGACCTTTAGTGCGCCAATTCCCGATCATCCGGAACAAGAAAGAGTGCTTTTCAGCATTCCGGTATACTCCAAAGAAGAAGCACTCAGCTTGTATGAATTGTTCAGAGAATATATGGAAAAAGGTGTGTCGGGGATTGAGCATACCGCAGCGGGTCACATCTCGGATCATCGGGGGGAATATAGCCGCGAGGGCTATCGCCAGCTAATTCGAAAGCGCATGCGAGAGACACCGTTTATTTTTCCTTTCTGGTGGATTTTGAATGTGATCACCTTGCGTTACTTTGCTCACTGGTATCTGGAGTATCTTATCGATACATTGCAGGAAAAAGCGATGGCGCGGGAAGATTTTATTGCCTGGTCACAGCCGATCCCTGAAGCTGAATGGCGTCCAATGTCTCCAGAGCTTCAGGCAGCAAATGCGCAAGTGGAAGCCTTATATGCACAGGGGCTGCGATGGGACAGTGATGAAGTGCAAGAGGTGATTCAGCAATATCATCGCTGAGTTTGATTTCTTCCTTAACAGGCGATTGGCTTTCCCGAATCGCCTGTATTTTAATCCAACATAGTCTGGTTCATCTGTGATGAAAAAATTACGCCCGACCATTCCTGTTGCGGAATGGAAACTGGCAATTCATTTACAAGCGACTCTGAATCTTCAAAATCAGCCGGGAGTGCCGGCAGATGGGTGTTTGTGTGCATGGTGCGCGAGATGGAAAGCTTGCTGGCGACAGGTACTGCCCGAAAATTTACAGGCGCAGCTAAACCGGGCTGGAGTTGATTTGACACATCCGACCGATGTATATGCCTTTGGAGCGGATGAAAATGAACCGAGCATTCGTGTGATTTACCATGCTGTTGGCAAGGTGCTGGATGGTCCGAATCCGTGGCAGAGAACGGAGACGGGCAAGCGCTTCATGTATCGTACATTGCGTCAGGAACCTCATGTGGCTTTTCTGGTGTATCCGCAACGCCAGTCAGATATACAGGCTCCTGTTCTGAAAGACCGATCGGCTGGCGAATTGATTTGTTTCGACTTTCGGCTGGCCTTGCCAAATCAGGTCTCTCAGGCACCAACGGCGCGCTGATTTTTGAAAGTGGTGAGTTTGATTGTACGACAGTTGGGCGTTAGAATCCTGCTGCGTGATTTATTCGAAGCATACTGATGAAACTGATCCCACTGTTAAAACAACCTCGTATTCACTGACGCATGAGTCTCTGAAATAAACATACCGCCGCAGTGGAGGTTTCCCCTGTGGTTGTCACTATTTGAGCTTATGAGGTCGTTCATGAGAGAAAAACATTGGTCGAAAGTGCAGTTATTGCATGAAGTTGTCACGAATCCGAATATCACTATCAAAGGTACCCACAGTTATTACAGCGACTGTTGGGATCACGGCTTTGAAGAATCTGTTGTCCGTTACCTGCACGGAGATGAAATCAGTCGTCAGTGGGAGCCGAAATGGCCGATTGATAAACTGTATATCGGCGATTATGTCTGCATTGCATCTGAAGTCATCATCCTGATGGGCGGGAATCATACCCACAGAGCCGACTGGTTCTGCTTGTATCCGTTCATGGACTTTATCGAAGAAGCTTATGTCGGCAAAGGAGATACTGTGATTTACGACGGTGTCTGGCTGGGGATGCGGTCAATGATCATGCCGGGTGTGACGATTGGAGAAGGAGCGATTGTCGCGGCCAACAGTGTCGTGACTCAAGATGTCGAACCTTACAGTATCGTTTCTGGGGCTCCGGCAAAAATCGTAAAATATCGTTTTGAACCGTCCGTCATTGATGAACTGATGGCGTTCCGGATCTATGACTGGCCGCCGAAGAAATTTGAATCGCTGAAAAGATATTTATGTTCATCTGATCTGACACAATTAAAACAGGCTGTCGCAGCATACGATTTATCTGTTCATCATGGCTGACAATCATCTGTAACTTGCTGGGGATACAATGGTGTTCCCAGCCTTCTGAAATATTTCTGAACTTTGCTGAAGACAGTGCTGTTGCCTGCGCTTGAATTGTACTTCTGACGTTAAATTGCTTTTTCATTTTTTAGAATATTCTGATTTGAAACCCATCGGCATCTGTTCGGCAGCAGGAATACAAGAAGAAGTTTTTTCTTCACAGAAAAGAAAATAGCACACCTAAAACACCCAAAAAATAAATGTAACAACTTGTTTCTGTGTGAAGAAGGTCGTAAAGTTCAGCGGCTATTAATTTCGCAGAAATCCGCTTTGATTGATTCAGTGTCTGACATGAGTATTCAGCCATCTGGCCTGAGCTATTCAGTTGCAGCCTGTTATTTCAATGAAGGTGAGATTCATGATGGAGTAAAAATGAATATCAAACACTTTGTTGTCCCTTTGTTCCTACTTTTTTCGATGACTTCTTTTGCAAAGGACACCGCTGAACTCACTGAAGAAGAATATGTTCAGTGGGCTCAGGAAACCTGGGATTCGCTGAAACCACAAAAGGGTGACATTCCGTTATCCGCCGCAAAGGCGACACTGCATATCCCAGAGGGTTTTTATTACCTTTCTCCGGGTGACAGTGAAACCGTGCTGGTGGATGTCTGGGGGAACCCGCCAGGGCAAAATACGCTGGGCATGATTTTTCCTGAGGACATGACACCTTTCGACCCGAATGCCTGGGCTGTCACAATCAGCTATGAAGAAGACGGCTATGTGTCGGACGAAGATGCTCACAAGATTGATTATGACGACATGCTGGATCAGATGAAGTCAGACACTGCAGCAGCAAGCAAAGAGCGTGTGAAGCAGGGATATGAAGCCATTGAGCTGGTTGGCTGGGCAGCTTCGCCTTTTTACGATGCCAGTGCGCATAAATTGCATTGGGCAAAGGAAATCAAGTTTGGCAATGAGGACGTGAATACCCTGAACTACAACATTCGGGTGCTGGGTCGTCAGGGCGTTCTGGTGATGAACTTCATTGCGGCGATGGATCAGAAACCAGTGATTGAGTCAAAACTGGATGATGTTCTGGCACTGGCAGAATTTGATAACGGCGCGAAGTATGGTGATTTTGATGCCAGCATCGATAAAGTTGCCGCTTACGGTCTGGGTGCTTTGATTGCGGGTAAAGTTGCGGCGAAAACCGGCCTGATTGCTGCAGCTTTGCTGCTGTTTAAGAAGTTCTGGATCGTGATCCTGGCTGCGGGCGGTGCGCTGATCAGAAAAGTATTTCAACGCAAGTCATCTTAAGTCGTTCGCTGTTGGTGTCAGCGACTGACGGACACGGGTATCGCTTATCTCATGATGAGGCCGCTGGTTTAACAGCGGCCTTTTTTTGCCTGTCCGGGTGGGCAGAATCCACCGGTGCTGTGGCTGTGATCGTCATGATAATCGCCATTGGTGGAAGCTTTGATATTCACGCCATCCACATTGCCTTCCACACGCGTCAGTTGGCAGCCAGTCAGAGACAGGCTCGCAGCCAGCAGGCCAAGCAGAGTCAGCTTTTTCATTATTGTCGCCATCGTACTGGAAAAACGGGCACTCTAATGGATTCATTCCGGAAATGTGTTAGCCGATTGTCAATTATTGGTAAAGTGCGGACTGAGTGCTTTTGGCAGGATAATATGACACTTCTTTCAAACTTTAGTTTTCTTCTTGAAGCAAAATTCCGAAAAGTCCTTGTAAACTGATAGTAACCTTCTTCATTCACTGCCTTCAGGAGGCAAATTATGAAACGGGTTTTTTATATCAGTGATGACCTGGATGAACTTGAGCTGGTTGAACATGAGCTTGAGTTAAGTGGCTTTACAGCGCCGCAGATTCATGTGCTCAGTAACAAAGATGCTGAAGTCTCCAGCCATAAACATTTGCATCCGGTGCAATCAGTGATGCGGAATGACGTGGTTCACTCCACCGAAATTGGTGCAGTGATTGGTGTGATTGCAGCTGCAGGTATTTTAATTGCGGCTTATGCGTCTGGCGTGACGGATGCGGTCGGTTGGGCGCCATTTATTTTACTGGCAGTCGCGATGCTGGGATTCATTACCTGGGAAGGGGGCCTGTTTGGCTTCCAGGAACTGCATTATCAGTTCCGTCGCTTCAAAAATGTTCTGAAATCCGGCCAGCATGTACTCATGGTTGATGTGGAACCCGAGCAGGAATTGCAGCTGGCCAGCATTACACTGGCACACGATAAGCTGAAACCTGCGGGCACAGGTAAATCCCCGCCGCACTGGCTCGTCGTGATGCAGGAGAAATGGCAACGGATGATGAAAACATTGCCTTAGGAAGATTAACTTTAAAACATTGCCTCAGACTTCTTGCTTCAGAAACTTGCTGGCAATGCAGTCTGCCGGGCCATCAGCCGCCCGGCAGACTGAAAAACCATTCTCTTAATGCATAAATATAACTGGCCTCACTCACCATCAGTCCCACCAGGACCAGCAGCACTAATGGGGGGATGAAAATGGTGTATACCAGTGCCAGGCGTTCCCAGCGCATATGCATAAAGACGGAAGCGATCAGTCCGGCTTTGAGCAACATGAAGAGGACGATCAGGCTCCAGCGCAGTAAACCCTGCAGGTGAAAATAATCGACCAGGTAAGACAGGGTACTGAGGAGAAACAACAAAGCCCAGACTTTGAGGTAAAGGCTGATGGGGTGCTGTTGTTTGGCCGGTGTTTGGGTGAGTTCTGCGTCTGACATCATAACCTCCCGGATTCTCAGTTTGGCCTACCACAGATAGAAAAATGCAAAGATAAAGACCCAGACCAAATCGACGAAATGCCAGTACAGTCCGGCGATTTCGATGATTTCATAGCGTCCTCCCTGAACACCGGCAGCCTGGGGATCGACCTGTTTCTTCTCATATTTACCCAGCGCAACCCGGATGGCGACAGTGGTCAGGTATATCACCCCGACACTGACATGCAGACCATGAAATCCGGTGATCATGAAGAAAGCCGCGCCGAACTGGGAAGCGCCCTCCGCATTTCCCCAGGGCCGGATCCCTTCTGCGATCAGTTTGCTCCATTCAAATGCCTGCATGCTGACAAAAGTGACCCCCAGCAAGGCGGTGACCAGCATCAAGAGTGCGGCGGTAAAGCGCTTGCGCTGATAGCCGCAGTTCACGGCCATAGCCATGGTGCCGCTGCTGGTGATCAGCACAAAGGTCATGATGGCGATCAGAATTAACGGAATTGAATGGCCGCCAATTGTCAGGGCGAACACTTCACTCGGCAGGGGCCAGTTTTCGGTGGTGGTCATACGCACTGACATGTAGCCCACCAGAAAACAGCCGAAGATAAAGGTATCGCTGAGCAGGAAAATCCACATCATGGTTTTATTGGCAGAGACCTGAAATGCCGCTTTGTCGCTGGCATAGTCTTTCACCACACCGGTCCAGCCACTTGAGGCCGCGAGTGTGGGGGCCTGAGGTTGTCGGGTTTGACTCATGACTCAATCCTCATTCGGTTTCGGGCGTAATACGCTTCAGGTGAAACGTAACAGTCCCAGCAGAAACAACCAGATGAACAACAGAAAGTGCCAGTACCGGGCGCAGAAATGTAACCAGATATGTAGGTTATCCCGCTGTCCCTGCCATACCTGATACACCACAATGGCCAGCGCAATGACACCGCCAGCCACATGAATGGCATGTAATCCTGTCAGCAGAAAGAAAAAGCTGTTGGCCGGGTTCGTCTGAACGCCCTGATGAATACTGATCAATGCCTGCCAGGCCCAGAGCTGCGCCAGAATGAATCCGACAGTGAAGCCGACCGCCAGCAGGAGCTCTGTCTTACAGGCAGCAAGTGAAGGCAATAACCGGGCTTTACGGGTGGCAAAATGCAGGGTGATACAGCTCAGCACGAGCAAAGTGGTACTCAGGAGCAACTGCCAGGGTTCATTGAGCGGTTGCCAGTCACTGACTTCATGCCGGATGTAATAGGCCAGGGTAAAGAGGGCGAAGAGTGCACTGATCACACCCATCAGAATCCACAAACCGGTGGAGGCAACGGTTAACTTGCTTGCTGGCTGGTAACGTGCATCCGGCTCCGGACTCAGATGCCCGGAAGCCAGGGTTGAAAAAACAGGTTTGTTGCGGCTCATGTTTCAGACTCCCCGGGCTGCGGCTGTACATCCGGCATTTCTTCCGTATCCGGCGGCTGATTCTGCGGCAGAAAGTCTTCTTTGGCACCGGGCACGTTAAAGTCATAAGCCCAGCGGTATACTACGGGTAACGCTTCGCCCCAGTTACCGTGCTTCGGCGGTGTGTCCGGCGTCTGCCATTCCAGCGACGTTGCCCGCCATGGGTTACTGCCGACAGCCTGCTCATGGCGATAGCTCCAGTACATATTGAAAATAAAGAGTAACTGGGCGGCACCAACAATCAGCGCCGCCACGGTGATGAAAGTATTCAGATACTGTGCGGATTCCGGAATAAAGCTGTAATCCCCGTAGGCATAGTAGCGTCTCGGCATGCCCATGATGCCCAGATAGTGCATGGGGAAATAAATTGCGTAAGTACCCAGAAAGGTGATCCAGAAATGGATATGGCCCATGGTACTGTTCAGCATGCGGCCGGTGACTTTAGGATACCAGTGATACAGGCCGCCAAAGATTGCCAGAATCGGTGAAACCCCCATCACCATATGGAAATGTGCCACCACAAAGTAAGTGTCCGACAGCGGTATATCGACGATCACATTGCCCAGAAACAGGCCCGTTAATCCGCCGATCACAAAGGTACTGATGAAGGCGAGGGCAAACAGCATCGGCAGCGTCAGATGAATATCACCCCGCCAGAGCGTAAAGAGCCAGTTGTAGACCTTGATGGCGGTGGGAACGGCAATGACTAAGGTGGTGATGGCAAAGAAGAAGCCAAAATAAGGGTTCATGCCACTCACATACATATGGTGTGCCCAGACAATGAAACTCAGGGCGCCAATGGCCAGAATGGCCCACACCATCATTTTGTAGCCAAAGATATTTTTGCGGGCATGAATACTGATGAGATCCGAGACAATTCCGAATGCGGGCAGGGCCACGATGTAAACTTCCGGGTGGCCGAAAAACCAGAATAGATGCTGGAACAGAATCGGGCTGCCGCCGCCGTGGTCGCTGAGCTGTCCCATTGAAATGACCGCAGGCATGAAAAAACTGGTGCCCAGCAACTTATCGAACAGCATCATGACAGCGCTGACGAACAGAGCCGGGAAGGCCAGTAATGCCATGGCTGACGCTGTAAATATCCCCCAGACAGTTAACGGCATCCGCAGCAGGGTCATGCCCCGGGTCCGAGCTTGCAGGACAGTGGTGACATAATTCAGGCCGCCCATCGTGGCTGCAATGATGAATACAGCCAGCGAGACCAGCATCAGGACGATCCCCCAGTCTGTGCCGGGTGTTCCCGGCAGGATGGCTTGCGGTGGGTAGAGCGTCCAGCCAGCTCCGCTAGGCCCGCCGGTGACAAAAAAGCTGGCGATCAGAATCAGCGAGGCGAGCAGATAAAACCAGTAACTGAGCATATTCAGGAACGGGAACACCATGTCCCGTGCACCCACCATCAGCGGGATCAGATAATTCCCGAATCCTCCGAGAAACAAAGCGGTCAGCAGGTAGACCACCATGATCATGCCGTGCATGGTCAAAGCCTGGTAATAGGCATTGGCGTCGATGAAATCAAACGTCCCGGGAAACCCGAGCTGCAGCCGCATCAGCCAGGACATGACCAGAGCAATCAGACCCATGAAAATGGCCGTCAGTGAATACTGAATGGCAATGACTTTATGATCCTGGCTCCAGACATATTTGGTCCAGAATGATTGCGGATGTCCGTAACCGTGTGTTGTTGTTTGTTCAGTCATATCCCCTCCGCCGCGTGCACTACTGCGCCAGTGACCGGATATAAGCGATCAGGGCCTCAATTTCCTGATCATTGAAAGTGTAGACGGGCATTACCGCCGGGTAACCTTTGACCAGCTCAGCACTGGCCTCAAGAATGGCACGTCGCAGATATGTTTCATCCACCTGTTGACGGGTATCGTCTGACATGGTTTCGGTTTTTCCGTACAGTTTCAGCCAGGTTGGCCCGATACCGGGTTTGCCGTCGTGACTGTGGCAGGCGATGCAGCCGTTCACTTCAGAAAGCTTTTTGCCCATCGCAATGAGGTCTTCTGCGGACAGTGTGCCGGTTGCGGTTGCAGACTCAGCGGGCTGCTGTGTCTGGGCAAAGGTAGGCTGCGCTGCCAGCCAGCGGCCGAATTCTGCTTCATCTTCAACAATGACACGGCCACGCATATTGAAATGGCCGACACCGCAAAGCTCAGCGCAGAGAATATCGAACTGACCCCGCTCAGTCGGTCTGAGCCAGAAATGGGACACTGTCCCCGGAACCAGATCCATCTTTGCTCGGAACTGAGGCACATTGAAATCGTGCAGGACGTCTTTTGAACGCAGCAGCATCTTATGCGGCGCGTAGAGTGGCAGATGCAGCTCGGGGGTCAGGATGATGCGATCGTCGGCACCCGCCGGATCATCTGGATCGAGGCCCAGCGGATTGGTCGCGGACACAAAACGCGCATCACTTTTTCCCAGCTGCTGGTCGTCGCCGGGAAAGCGAAACCGCCAGCGCCATTGCTCACCGACGACCTCAACAATGCGTGCATCATCCGGTACGTTTACGAATTGCCCGTAGACCAGAAGCCCCGGTGCCAGCAAAGCTATAATCCCGACGGAAGTGATGCCGATCAGCCAGGCCTCCAGCTTTTTACTGTCCGGCTGAAAACGGGACGTTCTGCCCGGTTTATGGCGAAAACGGAAAATCAACCAGGCAAGGATCAGATTCAGAATAACGAAAAAAGCCCCGGTGATGATAAGTGTTAAATTCAGGGCAGTGTCGATTTCGCCCCAGTTTGACGCCGCCGGCGTCAGCCACCAGGGACTGAGAAAATGAAACAGAACGGAAGCAATAACAATAAAAATCAAGGTAATGGCGATAGCCATGCAACACCTTCAACCGAAACTGGTCGCATCCTTGAGAAGAACACAAATCGGTAAACCGAACCCTGGAAGTTATTTATTTCGCGCAGTTCAAGTGCTGTTCACGGTGTGGCATTCATGAAGATTGCCGTGACAGATCATTATATTGATTAAAATCTTAGTGGACTTCATCTCGCTCTGCGAGTCATGGGTGGGGAATCTTTCATTTCAGTTCGGAAATGAGAACCCCGGGCTGAACCGAAAAATGTTTTATGATGAATGTGATGACTCAGGACGAATAACCTGTTTCTCAATCAGTTAATTTCCCAAAAATGAGGAGGGGATGTGGCAGGCGCAAGTTTACTAACGTTGTTGGATGATATTGCAACCGTACTGGATGATGTTGCGGTGATGAGTAAAGTTGCGGCAAGAAAAACCGCAGGTGTGCTGGGTGATGATTTGGCTTTAAATGCCCAGCAGGTTGCCGGTGTACGTGCGGAGCGGGAGATCCCTGTGGTTTGGGGGGTCGCGAAAGGCTCGTTTAAAAATAAGTTGATTCTGGTGCCGGCGGCATTGCTGATTAGTGCCATCGCACCTTGGCTCATTATGCCATTACTCTTAATTGGCGGTTTGTATCTGTGTTTTGAAGGCGCAGAGAAAGTTGTTCATCAAATCATGCACGGTGGCGCTGAAGAAGAGCTGAGAGATCATGATGAATTACCTGAAGGTCTGAACCTGGAGGAATACGAGGCCAGCAAAATAAAGGGTGCGATCCGGACCGACTTTATTCTGTCTGCTGAAATCATCGTGATTGCATTGGGTACCGTTCAGGGCGCTTCTCTGCTGACACAGCTGACTGTGGTCAGTTTTATTGCAGTACTGATGACCATTGGTGTTTACGGGCTGGTGGCCGGTATTGTGAAACTCGATGATGGCGGCTTTTATCTGGT
Source organism: Photobacterium sp. 53610 (assembly GCF_036409375.1). Classification (NCBI taxonomy): domain Bacteria; kingdom Pseudomonadati; phylum Pseudomonadota; class Gammaproteobacteria; order Vibrionales; family Vibrionaceae; genus Photobacterium; species Photobacterium sp. 53610. The sequence goes on from NZ_JAXOFS010000005.1 coordinate 282,432, forward strand.
GAAACGCTATAAAACGGGTCTGGTCAATGCGTTCGGAAAAATGCTCATCACAGCGGCCCCTAAACTGATGAAAGTTCTGGCCGTTGTCGGTACTGTGGCCATGTTCCTTGTTGGTGGCGGTATTGTGGTTCACAGCGCGCCTGATTCTCACCATTGGCTGGAAATGCTGATGGAACGCCTGCATAATTTTCCTGGCGTGAGCTGGCTGGTTCCGATGCTGACGAACTTGTTTGTGGGTGTCGTCGCGGGTTTGCTGGTTCTGGGCGCGGTTTCGCTTTGGCAACGGTTGCGCGGGAATCGAGCAGCATAAACCTCTGAGTTCAGGTATGCTGGAGACAAACTGAAAGCGAATAATTAAGAATTAGCATGACAATGAAATCTCGCAGCAGACCTATTTCGGTTCTGAGCCACCTGCCTTTGCTGGTGGCTCTGGCGTTTCCATTCGGTGCCGCAGCTGAAAGTGAGACCGAAACACCGATCGTTGCTCAGTCCCAGACAGTTGGCCCGATTCTGGCGGATGCTTTCGAGCAGTCTGGCAGGGTGTGGAAGCGTAACGCGATGGCTTACGCCCGTTTGCCTGTCCGAAGTGAAATTGGCAAGGCAGTGACGACCTTCACATTAGATGGGGAAGGGAAACCTGCTGCCGCCTCTGAAGCTGAAATTCATGAAAACAGTGTGATCGTTCGGGATATGAGGCCGATTGTTGGTGCCGTCTACCGTGAATATCTGATGTCCAGAGAGGCATGGTTCGAGGTATTCGGCTTAATGGCGGATACCCTGACATTCCACAGTTATCAGTCAGTCCAAACACTTCGTGTCCTCACTGTCGATGAGGCCCTACTGGCTGCTCTCGGGAGCCAGTATGGCCAATCGGTACAACTCAATTCCAGTGATTTTCCGGGAGCCGGGGCCGATTCAGGTAGTCACACTCAGGTGATAACATTATCATTAGGTGACAGGGTCACTGATTCAGGTGTCATCGTCTCACCAGAGGTTTTGGAAAAGGACTATTCCCCGCAAGACATTGCACCGGAAGCATAAATGATCACAACCAGCCCGAGCGGCTGGTTTTTTTTGCCGTTTTCATCCTTACGGTCGATCGGTTGGAGCTATCGCTGGCAGTCTCTTACTTCTGATGGGTGCTTGAGCTGTGATCACACCGAAAGGCTGACCATGAATTTAACTAAAATGATAATTTTTACTTGAATGATAATAGTTATTATTTATTCTAGTGTGATTCACACGAGATGAGTTTTGCCCGAAGCCGGGTGAAATGAGAATTCATGAGAGTTTGGTGGACATGTCGACAGCGTTGAAAATGGATCAGAGAACGGAACATCAGAGTTTTCCTGGCATCATTGCCCGGGCGGTTCAGCCGCAGCATCTGATCCGGTTGTTCCATGACGGGGAGCGTCTGATTCCTATCATGAAAGGCGTTGAGTCACCCGACACCCTGTTCTCTATCACCCGGGACGGGCAAAATGATCAGTTGTTAGCCAGCCTCTATCAGTACTGGCAGCAAAATTATCCGGAAGCCGGGCAACCTTACTGGACAACCCGAAGCTGGTCGATGCTGACCTGGCAGCCACTGTATCTGGCTTTTGTCTGTGTCTATAGTGTGCAGGCGGTGCCGCCGCTGAGCCAGATTGTGCAGCAGTATAACAATGAAGGCTGGGTGGCTGGTTACAGCTTCAGTCAGAACAGTAAGTGGTGTGAGGGAAACACGCAAAAGCTGATTCAGTGCGCCGGGCGGGAGCTGGTGGATCTTTATGAAGAACTGCGTGAGCAGATGGAACAGCATACGCGGATTCGTCCCGGTTTTACCCGTCAGTTACTGGCTGATACCGTGATTGCAGTCCTGCTGCGTTACCACAATACCTTGCCCGAACGCTTGCCTGCAGACGTTGTACTGCAACATGCGGCTTGGTGGCTGGAAAGTCTGGGTCTACCAGGGAAACATATCAATACTTTATATTGTTCAGAAGAAGGCCAGTGGCAGCAAATGAGAGTCAGCTGCTGTATGCATTACCGTCGGGATGATGGGAAGTACTGTGCCAATTGTCCGAAGAACAGAATCTAAGCGTTAAGATATTCAGAACAGCATTTACAGCATTAATTTTGCTGGAAATGACATAGAAAAAAGCCGGGGTCGTTCAGCAACCCCGGCTTTTTTTCAGGTCAACGCGACTGCATTAACCTTCAATTTCTGCGTTGTGATAAACGTTCTGGACGTCGTCACAGTCGTTCAGCATGTCGAGGAACTTATCGAATGCTGCGACATCGTCACCCGTAACCGGATGCATGGCTTGAGGTACGAAAGTGATTTCTTCAACTTCCATGGTCACGTCAGGCATTGCGTCAGACAGCGCGTTTTTCACTTTGAAGAACTCGGTGTGCGGTGCAAACACTGTGATCACGCCGTCTTCTGCTTCAATGTCTGAAACATCAACGTCGGCCATGATCAGCGCTTCCATGACGGCTTCTTCATCGTCACCCTGGAACTGGAAAACAGCCTGATGATCGAACATGTGAGCAACAGCACCTGGAGCACCGATTTTCGCGTTGTTTTTCACAAAGCACTGGCGAACATCCATGTAGGTCCGGTTGTTGTTGTCGGTCAGACAGTCAACGATGACAGAGCAGCCGCCCGGGCCAAAACCTTCGTAACGCGCCGTTGCAAAATCTTCACCGCCGCCACCGCTTGCTTTATCAATAGCTTTTTCGATCACGTGACTCGGCACCTGATCTTTCTTTGCTTTTTCCATCAGACGGCGCAGAGACAGGTTGCTGTCCGGATCTGTACCGCCGTTTTTGGCACTCATGTAGATCTCTTTACCGTATTTGGAGTAGACCTTAATTTTTGCGCCTTGAGTTTTAGCCATTGAGGCTTTACGAACTTCGAAACTGCGTCCCATGGGGAATCACTCTCTGTAATTGATACTTTCGATAGGTGGACTGATTTTATCAGCAGCCCCAGTCCTTAGGCTAGTACCAAGTTGCAACCTTGTTCCAGTAATGCTGGCTAAGGGGATATCAGTCTGATACTGAGCTGTGAACTGAAGCTATGTTACCTTGTTTTTGCGGTGTTTTAGGAATGCTGACTACAAAAATCAGGCCGTTAGTGATTAAAAATAGCACAAAACCATAAAAAACATTCTTTTTGGTTCAAAAAATAGACATTTGAACATCTTGGTACTTTACAGTAAAAAAAGAGCTGGTATTATTCACCGCAATTACGGAGAGATGGCTGAGTGGTTGAAAGCACCGGTCTTGAAAACCGGCATACGTTAATAGCGTATCTAGGGTTCAAATCCCTATCTCTCCGCCACTTTCATCAGGTTGGCATCGCCAGCATGATAAAAAATTGGAGCGGTAGTTCAGTTGGTTAGAATACCGGCCTGTCACGCCGGGGGTCGCGGGTTCGAGTCCCGTCCGCTCCGCCAATACACGAAACCCGATGCAAAAGCGTCGGGTTTTTTGTATCTGACATTTGCTGAAAAGCGCTGCGCACTTTGGTCGCGGGCCGGATTGCCGGACCATCGAGTCCTGTCCGCTCCGCCAACACACGAAACCCGATGCGAAAGCGTCGGGTTTTTTGTATCTGACGTTTGCTGAAAAGCGCTGTGCACTTTGGTCGCGGGCCGGGTTGCCGGACCATCGAGTCCCGTCCGCTCCGCCAACACACGAAACCCGATGCGAAAGCGTCGGGTTTTTTGTATCT
>NZ_JAXOFS010000006.1:0-212195 GCF_036409375.1 Photobacterium sp. 53610
TCCGCTCCGCCAACACACGAAACCCGATGCGAAAGCGTCGGGTTTTTTGTATCTGGCGTTTGATGAAAAGTGCTGCGCACTTTGGTCGCGGGCCGGATTGCCGGACTATCGAGTTTTGCCCGCCCGGCGAACATAGGATGCTTCAGCCGAATTTCTGGAGCTTTTTGCTGAGACAGAGAATGATATCTGCCCTCCGGCTGGAAAATTCGCGGCTGTGTTCTGTAGACAAATAAAAAAGCCCCGGCTTGCTGGCCGGGGCTTTTTTGTCAGAGAGCACGTGATCATCTGCTCACGTGCTGCAAGCTGTATCTAGAGGCATTAAAGTTTGAATCGTCTTACCAGCTTATCCATCTGATCAGAGAGTTCTTGTAACTGATCACTGGAAACATTGAGCTGGTTCGCGATATCAGCCGTTTCAGCAGTTAAATGGTTGATATCTTCAATATTGCGGTTGATTTCCTGCACGACAGATGACTGCTCTTCAGTCGCAGTAGCGACCTGAATGTTCTGAGAGCTGATCTGGTCAATATACGACACAATCTGAATCAGAGACTCGGTTGCAAGGTTGGCTTTGTCAGCGACGGTCGCACCCTGTTCACGTCCCTGAGAGATGGCGTCAACTGCTTTGGTTGATTCGCTTTGCAGGCGGTTGATAACATCCTGAATTTCTTCTGTCGAGTTTGCTGAACGAGATGCCAGATTTCTGACCTCATCGGCAACAACAGCAAAACCACGACCCTGTTCACCGGCACGAGCCGCTTCAATGGCAGCATTCAGAGCCAGCAGGTTGGTTTGTTCTGAGATGCTGCGGATGGTATCCAGAATGACACTGATATCTGTCACCTGTCTTGCCAGCGCTTCAATCACACCGGTTGTGTCACCCAAGTCATTGCTGAGCTCATGCATTTTTTCTCTGGCATGCTCGACAACATTGGTACCATCCTGAGCCTGTGTAGTGGCTTCTTTTGCAATATGTGCAGCTTGCGCAGCGTTATTCGCAATTTCATTCACAGTTGCGCCAAGTTCGTTGATGGCGGTTGCAACCTGAATGGTTCTGTCACGTTGTGTCACGCAGTTGTTCTGAGTGGTTTGTGCCGTGGTGGCAACGGACTGAGCTGTCAGTGCCAGGTTTCGGGAGCTCTGCGCGACTTCTTCAACAGAATGATGAATCTTGGCAAAGAAGTTATTCAGTGTATCGCTGATCGCCGTTAATTCATCTTTGCCGCCGAGATCAATACGAGTATTGAGCGACATATTCTTTTCTGCCGTTTGAATCGTCTTCTGCAAAGTCGATACTCGGGTTCTCAGATTCTGAATGATGATGAAAGAAATGAAAAATGAGATCGTGAGCGCAATAATAATTAATAAAACCAGATTGCGTTGCCCATCTTCAAAACTTTGCTGTGCTTCTTCATTTAAGTTTTGAGCCTGAACAAGCAGCGTATCCAGAATTTCATGTGCCTGTTTGCGCATCACGCCGTAAGAAACGGCATATTTACGGTAATAGCGATAAGCTTCTGATGTATTTCCAACTTCGAGCGCATTCAGCATCGGGTTTAATTCCGTCTGAATCATGGTTTCGAAGTTTCGTTGCAGCGATTCGGCTGCTTTTTTCAGTTCTGGCTTCACCTGTGCAGCAACAGACTGTTCCATCGCGGCACGCATCTCCGGGATATCTTCATCACGGGTTTCTTTAATGCGCTTGAGAACACCTTTCTGATCCTTTAAACCGTCAATTTCCTGGAACAGCATCATGTCGATGCCTACCCGCATGCGAGGGATTCGTGAGGCGGCTTCTGCCATGGCTCGCATAGGCGTGGCAGTGTTCAAATATAGGCGTTCTGAACGTTCACCAATCTGAGACATACTCAGGTGACTTAAAATACCTACAAGCAATAAAATGATGCAGGGGAGTAATACCGACAGAATTAATTTGGTTCTTAATGTTAATGTGTTGATAAACATAACTTTCTCTTTTTAATATTTATGGGGCCGCTGCAATCATCAGTATTGAATGTTCAATGAATAAGCATACCTTTTGAGCTGGTTGTTATACCCTCATCCTTCCCAGCCCGGCGAAGTAAAACATTTTCCTGTTTAGATGATGCGTCTGCTTTGTCCTGTATGAGTAAATCTGATGATAGTATTTATCATTTTTTATATTTTAATTATCTGGAATTGTTTTAAAAGATCAGTTGATTGTTACAAATAAGTAAAACATGCCGTGTTGCCAATGAATGATTTAATATTTTTATCATTTCTTCATTTCACTTGATATGCTCCAAATGTTTTATTACTCGGGGATAGATTATTTTTTATTTAAAAATAATGAAAAGTTGGCTGAAGATAACAAATTAAGATGTGTGCCGGTTTGGCTTGTCCCAGAGATGACTTGTACTCAGATTCGCGACTGCGTCTGTCAGGGATGAAAAAGTTGAGCCCGACAGGAATGTTTGTATCGACTGTTTACTTACCAATGAATGCCTGTTTTTCACTGGTGTATCCGAGACGCCAAACACGGTGTGTGCATACAACTTTCCCTTGTGGTTGCTTCCAACCTGAGAGACGCATTCGCGTTGAATGTCTGAGAATTCAACAGACATTGGACGACAGGGCCCACCTTGCGGCAGCATTCAACATTCCGATACAAAAAAGCCGTCCTTCTCAGGACGGCAAAGAACGTGCTGACAACAATTGCGATGTCGGGGTCTCCAGCAGAGTGGACAGCTGGGGGCTAGGTTATCCCGGCAAAGCCTGGAATCGGACAACAGCCGCATCCTAATGCGATGACGACTCGGCAAAACCTCATCAACACTAAAGTTTAAATTCTGTTTGCGCTGCCGCAGACTCGAATTTTGTCTTCTACGATGGCCCGCATTGCATCCATACCCGGGACGAGATACTGTCGCGGATCGTTAGCATCCGGATGCTGGTTCAGGTATTGCTTCATCGCGTCAGAGAAGGCAATTTTCAGTTCTGTCGCCACATTAACTTTACAAACCCCTAATTCGATACATTTCCGGACATCGGAATCGGGGATGCCGGATGCGCCATGCAACACCAGCGGAATATCGACACATTCCCGGATGGCAGCCAGACGAGCAAAATCCAGTTTTGGCTCAGATTTGTATAAGCCGTGGGCCGTACCAATCGCGACGGCCAGAGAGTCAATCCCTGTGCGTATTGCAAATTCTCTTGCAGAGGCAGGATCGGTGAGTTGAGCGTCGGCTTCATCAATAATCAAGTCGTCTTCCTGGCCGCCCAAGAGTCCCAGTTCTGCTTCTACACTCACGCCAAGTTTGTGGCAGAAATCCACCACAGATTTCACTCGTGCAATATTTTCTTCGAACGGGTAGTGTGAGGCATCAATCATGGCAGAGCGGATTCCTGCCTCAACTTTGGTGCGGATATCTGCGTTATCTTCGTGATGATCCAGATGCATCACCAAGGGCAGCAGATGCTTTTTCGCAGCAGACTTGCAGATAGAGATCAGGTACTCCACTCCGGCATGTTTATATGTACCGGGGGTTCCTGCCAGAATGACAGGCGAGCGAAATTGGGCTGCGGTTTCGACGACCACCTGAACGGTTTCCAGGTTATGGATATTAAATGCGGGCACAGCGTAGCCATGGCGTTGGGCATCTTGCAGCATTTCATGAGAAGAAATCAGGTACATAAAGCAAGCTCCTTGCGGCAGGGCTGACTACCGCGTGATTTGAAAAAGAAAGACCAGTTGAAATTCATTTATTGAGTGCGCGGTGATTGCGGCGATGCCGTCCAGACCTGACGGCCATTGACCCAGGTTGACATCACCTGATAGTTACTGCTGAGGGCGACAAAACTGGCAGATTTGCCGGTTGCGATACTGCCGAGACGTTTGTCGATGCCCAGCAGACGGGCCGGAATCAGGGAAGCCATTTCGATGGCTTTTTCCAGAGGTTGCCCCACTTCATTCACCATGGTTTTGATGGCCCCGATAAGAGATAAAGTACTGCCGGCCAGACCACCAGCGGCAGTCCGGACCACCCCGTTCTCCATGGTGACTTGCATCTCGCCCAGTTGATATTTTCCGTCCGGCATGCCCGCGGCTCGCATGGCGTCACTGATTAACACCAGGCGATCCGGGGCGCATCGGCAGCAAATGTTCATCACGGCCGGGTGTACATGGTGGCCGTCGGCGATCAGTTCGATGGCTGCTGTGTCATGGCTCAGCCCGGCTCCGGCAGTTCCGGGTTCGCGGTGATGTACTCCTTTCATACCGTTGAAGCAGTGCACCAGACCATCGGCACCGGCATCGAGTGCCGCGCGGGTGGTGTCGTAATCTGCATTTGTATGGCCAAGCATCACGTTGATACCTCTGGCTTTCAGGTAACGAATCGCTGACAGTGCACCAGGATTTTCCGGAGCCAGTGCAACCACTCTTAAACTGCCTTTGCTCAGGGTAATCAGGTGATCTAATTCATCCGGCGTTGGATCACGGAACAGTGATTCCGGATGTGCCCCTTTGTTTTCGGGGGTGAAATATGGCCCTTCCAGATAACTGCCCAGTAATTCGGCACCACCGACACCTTGTGCCTGAGACCGTACAACCTGACGAAGTGCTGCTTCAATGTCTGTCATGGGGGCTGTGATTGTCGTTGCCAGAAAAGCGCCGATCCCCTGACTGGCCAGATACTGTGAAAGCGTGTCCAGTGCCTCGTGGCTGGCATCCATCACATCCACGCCGGCACCACCATGAACGTGAGTGTCGATCAGGGCGGGGATCAGGATTTCCGCATCCCATTCAATAGAATCTTCCGCTGAAGCGATTGGCTCGATCGCTGTAATTCGGCCTTGTGCAACATAAACCGCGGTATGTTCCAGCCAGCCTGATTCAGTCAGCAGGCGGCGTGCGCGGATTGGCTGTGCGGTTATCATCTTAAATGCCCTCATTGGCACATTCGGCGCGAGACCTGTTCGCCAGCTCATCTGCCAGACTGGTCATGCCGCGATGGCCGCATTCCAGTGCCTGAACTCTGAATTCTGCCGGAGTAAGTTCATCCCGTTCCAACATCATTTCGAGGATCATCTGTAGGTTCGCGCCTGTAACGACTTCAGCATCGTTTCGCGCCATGACCAGTGTGGATGCGATCCGAAAAGGACTGCCACCCAGCAGATCAGTGATAAACACAATGCCGTCACCGGTATCCACCTGCTCCAGTGCCGCTTTAAATTGTTGTTCCAGTAATTGGGTGGTGGACTCTGGCGGAAAATCGATAGCGATCACTTGCTCCTGTTCGCCTAAAACCTGCAGCATGGCGGCTTCCATACCGCTGGCAAATGCCCCGTGGCCACTCATAATCACACCTAACATAACGACTTCTCTCCGTTGCAAAGGGATGGGCCGCTCAGGCGGCCCTGTTTTTACTCGGGTTTACAGAAATCCGGCAAATTTTCCGGTAATACCCAGGACGACAGTGATGATGATCAGACGGATCGGACTCCAGCCGCGTTTCACCAGTGCGTACATTGCCAGGGTGTACATCAGTGGCAGGAATGCTGGCATCAGCTTGTCAATCACGCCTTCCTGAACCTTAACCACCGCATCACCGGCAGTAATTTCAAGCGTGGTGCCCAGACGGACATAAGTTGCGACCAGCGCACCAATTACGGTCATCCCCACGATGGATGCGGCGTGGCTGACTTTTTTGGTGTTGGCTTTAATCAGCGGAATTGCAGCAACCCCCATGCGATAGGCATAATGCGCCAAGCCGAATCTCAGGCCGAAGTGGACGATGTTAAACAGCAGGAAGAAGACCACTGCGCCCAATATTGATCCTTGCAGGGCGAGGTCGGCACCAATCCCACCGCAGATAGGCAGCAGAGTGAGCCAGAACATGGCATCTCCGATCCCGCCCAGCGGTGCACCAACGGCAATTTTGGTGTTCTGGATACTGCTGACGTTCTGCTTGGAACGCTCCATCGCCAGCACAATTCCCATGACAAAAGTCACCAGAAATGGGTGAGTATTGAAAAATCCCATGTGACCTTTCATCGATTTGGCCAGATCGGCTTTATTGGTGTGGATCTTTTTCAGTCCCGGAAGCAAACCGTAGAGCCAGCCGGAGGCTTGCATGCGTTCAAAGTTAAAAGATGCCTGCAAGAGCAGTGAACGCCATGCCATTTTGTTAATGTCAGATTTCGTCAGTTCAGCACCGATGGTTTTGTCCTGATATTCATCTGCCACGGCTTCCTGTATTTGGTTCAGGTCAATATTTTTGTTAGATCCCATCTTCCAGTTCCTCTTGTTGTCCCTGTGCAGGCTCGCTTTTACGCATAAAATCAATCAGTGCCATCGCCAGTGCCGCAGCGGCAATCGCCAGAACCGGCAGTTCAAGCCAGGCTGCGCCGACAAATCCAAGAATGAAGTAAGGAATGTAGGCATTTTTCATCATGATTTTCATCAGAACCGCAAAACCGATGGCTGGCATGATGCCCCCAGCAACCCCTAAGCCATCAATCAGAGTTTTCGGCAGGGCTTCAACAGCAACCTTTGCGTGTTCTGCGCCTAAATAGATAGGCAGAAATGCCCACAGGAAGTAAAAGGTTCCCAGCACGGCCAGTGCAAAGTAGTTCACCCTTTCGATGCCCTGCGTATCTGCGTTCTCGGCCATTTGGTCGCATTTGGACATCACTGGTGACATGGCTGAGAACAGGAAGGTGATTCCCATTTGCACCGCAACCGCAAATGGCACTGCGACTCCGACAGCCACTTCGGCTTCCACACCAGAGGAGATGGCAAATGCCGCACCAACAATGGTGCCGATGATGACGTTTGGTGGCTGAGCACCAGCCAGCGGAGCCAGTCCCATCCAGACCAGTTCAAGGGTACCGCCCACCAGAATACCGGTTTGCAGATCTCCGAGAATCAGGCCTACCAGCGGCCCCAGGACCACAGGCCGGTGAAAATGGGTTAACCCATTGAAGAGATCCAGTCCGGCGAAAAATGCCAGGATCCCCAGCATCAACGCTTGTATCAATCCTATTTCCATCTTTCAGTTCCTTTTTATTTCTGCAGGGTCTTGCTAAAGCAGGGTGAAAATGTCAGTGGCTGGCTCTGTCGGAACCCCCTGTACTGTGCAGGTCACCCCGAGGTTTTTCAGTGCGTAAAAGCTTTGAATGTCTTTGTCATCGACAGAGACCGTTTTGTGGATCTGATTCTTTCCCTCGATGAAGTGCATATTGCCAACATTCAATTGGCTGATAGGTACGCCGCCTTCGACCAATGTGAGAAAGTCGGTTGGATTTTTCGCCACAATCAGAATCTTTTGCCGGTCAGCTGCTTTGTGAATGGTGTCGATCACTTTTTGCAGCGTCCAAAAGCGGATGCCGATTCCGTCTGCAATGACCATCTCCATGAGACTTTGCTGGAGTTCATTCCCGGCAACATCATCATTCGCAACAATGATCAGGTTGGCGTCGGTAAATCCGGCCCATTGCACACCGACCTGACCGTGTACCAGGCGCTCATCAATTCGGCTCAACACAATATTTGGCATCTTTAGTTCCTTCTAAATGAGTTTTGATATGGATAGATAGTGACTCCCTGAACCACACGGTTCACTTCACCGCTCGGACACGGGTTGTCCGGGCTGATCGTCATGTTGACCGCGCGGCTGAATGCATAGATTTGAGCCACCAGCAGATAGGGAAAGCACAGGGCTGCATCATTCGCATGGAGTGTGGCGGGGAGAAACAGGTGTTCACCCTGGCTGATCACGGGGTCGGGCTGGTCGGCGATGGCGATGACCCGACGCGCCTGTCCGTCGTTACGCAATTCTGTGAGCAAATCTAAATCGTAGCGGCGGGTGTACGGGTCATTGGAGATGAACACCATCACCAGACTGGAATCGTCGATGACCGATTTTGGCCCGTGGCGAAAACCGACTGGGGAATCGAAACTGACCAGAAGCTTTCCTGCCGTCAGTTCCAGCAATTTCAAAGCAGATTCCTGAGCGATACCCTGTAAACTCCCGCTGCCCAGATAAATCACACGCTGGCAAGGGTCATCGGCCAGCCCGCAGATAAAGTCCAATTGCTCCGTCAGCATGCGATCGCAAACATCAGCCACAGGCGCAAAGGATTCGGGAGTGAACTGATCCGGATGAAACACCGCCAGTGAAGCCAGCATCATGTTGGTCAGGCTGCTGGTCATCGCAAAACTGCGGTCATTGGTTTCCTCTGGCATCAGCAGTGCCAGCGTGTGGTCATCGGTCAGGCTGCGCTGATACAGAGCGCCTTCCTGATTACAGGTAATTACCAAGTGAAAGCAGTGGGGGAGTAACTGACTGGCGAGCTCGACTGCCGCCACGCTCTCCGGGCTGCAACCCGAGCGAGCAAAAGATACCAGCAGAGTCGGACAAGGCTCTGCAAAATACTCATTGGGATCCGTTACGATGTCGGTAGTTGCAATGGCTTCAAAACGGCGGCGGGTCTGACCTGACAGATAAGGGGCCAGAGCGCGACCGGCAAAAGCAGAGGTACCGGCCCCTGTCATGACGATACGCAGATCGGGCTGTCTCAGCAAAGGGGTCAGAAACGCGTTGATCTGCTCCCGCTGCCCGCTGACACTGGCCAGCGTTTTTTGCCAGCTTTGAGGCTGTTGGCTGATTTCGCGCGCGGTTGCTTCACCGCCAGCGGCTTGTAGTGCTTGTATTGAATGACCTAGATACATCGTTCTCTTCTCTTTAAGCAGCATACTGTTGGGGAGAACAGGCTGCGGCGTAGACCTCAGTGACCTGCATAATTTTGTCGAGGATCAGCTCGCGCGCCTGATTTGTCAGATGTCCTTCACGAATGCGTTGATACTGGACCGGGAAATACTGACTCAGCAGGGGCAGCGGTATCGGCATTTCGTTGAGATTGCTGAGTAATTTGTCCAAACCTTCGCCGACTTTTTCATCCGGCCAGTAATAACGGATCCGATCGGAATAGCTGTAGCTGCGCGCCAGGCGCTGAATGGCGGCATCACCCTGGTAGTAACCCTGCCAGTATTCCGGTTGAGCATGCATTGCCTGTTCCAGAACCTGACGCAAGCCAGAGCAATGGCGTGCCGCAACCAGCTCTTCTTCAACACAGGCCAGAGCAAACAAGGCTTCACGCAGAGCGAAGGTCAGTGCCGGACCGACTTTGAGAATGGCGAAGTGATCACGCACTAACTGGCGGTAAGCGTGTTCAGTCTGGTAATCCGTTGAATGTGCTTCAAAAATTAAATGGTCGTATTGTTCAACCATGTGACTGAGGGGCGCTGCTTTCTCTGGCTGATAGTCGATCACGCCTACGTGGTCGAATTCGACGCCGGGCTGTACGACCAGACCAATCACCCTGGACTGAACATGAGATAATCCGACGTTGGCAAAAGCTTCCCAATGTGCCTGAATGGTCCGCCGGGCAGCTTCGGGGGTTGTGACTGCCAGCTCATCCAGTGTTTCATGAGCTCCGCCGGGCACAGGAACTTCGGTGCCAATGACGTAAACGAGGTCGCTGTGGCCGAAGGTAGCGATACAGGTTTGTTCTGCGATGACTGCCAGCCGGGCGGCTCTGGCAGCAACCGTCTCATCAGTGAGTGGCACCGGATCATCTGCGCAGGACATACTGCAATCAAGGTGGATTTTTTTAAATCCTGCTGCGACGTATGCTGCTATCTGCGCTTCTGCTTTGATCATGGCGCTGCTGCTATCTTCTTTCTGCCAGCGGTTTGGTCCGAGATGATCCCCCCCTAAGATCAGTTGGTGCCTGGGGAAATTGAGCCTTTGGGCGATCGAAAAAACAAACTCTTGAAAGTCTTCAGGTGTCATGCCGGTATAGCCGCCCGTTTGATCGACCTGGTTGGACGTTGCTTCAATCAGCAATACGGAGTTGTCTTTCAGGGCCTGACGAATAGCCGCTTCGATGACAAACGGGTGCGCCGAACAAACGGAATAGATACCGACGGCTTCACCACGCTTATGCTTTTTAATCAGATCCAGCAAAATATCCATGAGCCCGCTCCATCACGAGATTGATTGAAATTGATGTATCAATGAACCTTTCGATTCGTTTCGCAATAACCTACCCCTAAACAAAACGAAAGGAAATAAAAAGAAAATGAAATTATGATCTCACGCAAATTCAACATGAAACAGAATGAGAAAGGAATGGAAATAGCTTTTCTTTACTTTTGTTTCGATTGTTCGTGCGTTTTAACTTTGCATGCTGCATACCTGATAGACTTAATGAAAAGGAAACGAAAGAAAACAAAAGGTGCAATGCTTTCTTTTTAACCACTGAAGCCGTATACTCAAGCGCAATACTTGAACTAGTCGAGAAGACCATCACCATGAAAAGCACGAGCGAAAGGCGTGAACAGACTTTGGGTATGCTCAGGAAGCAAGGAAGTGTCCAGGTTGCTGAGCTTGCTGAACAGTTCAATGTGTCAACCGTTACGATTCGCAATGATCTTGCCTTTCTGGAAAAACAGGGAATGGCAACCCGCTCTTACGGCGGCGCTTTCCTGAATGAAAGTGAAGCTCCGTTACCAGAACATTCAATTGAAGACAAAAGGCAGCTCTATCGCAGTGTCAAAGATCTGATTGGTCAGGCAGCCGCTGCGATGGTGAATGATGGGGATACGATTATTCTCGATTCCGGAACTACAACGAACTGTATCGCTGCCCATCTGATACATCATGACAAAGTTATCGCCCTGACTAATGGCCTGAATGTTGCGAATACACTGGTGGATGCAGAGGGCGTGGAAGTGATTGTGCTGGGCGGGCATTTACGCCGTAAATCTATGTCTTTTTATGGCAGCCAGGCTGAGCATGCGCTGGATAACTACCATTTCAACAAGTTGTTTCTCGCGGTGGATGGGTTTGACCTGAATAAAGGCATTACAACTCACAATGAAAACGAAGCCCGGCTGAATCGCCGGATGTGCGAAGTTGCCGATGAAATTATTGTTGTGACGGATGCCAGTAAATTTGGTTGTATCAGCCTGCACAAAATTCTTGAACCCGGAAAAGTACACAAAGTCATCACCGATAAAGCGATTCCAGAGCGTTACCTCGACGGGTTGCGTAAAGCCGGAATCGAGGTGGTTCTGGTGGATGCCTGAAAACTGCTGACTGCAAGTCATTGAAATTGGTTTTCAATGCTGAATAACCCGGTGAAATGCAGAGCCGGAGACACTGCATTCAGAACGATGATATATATTTATCCTGTCCCCCTGAGCTACGGAAGTTACGGGGGATTGTTTTGATTGTCTCATTCGCGGTAACAATCCTTTTGATTTTTCAGGACTAATCATGCGGTTTGTTCTGTCATACCTTATTTCTCACAGGTTTTGATTGATAAACACGGAGAAGCAAATGAAAAACATCAAGGGTCTTACAGTATTCACGACACTGGTTCTTTTCGGTGGCGGAGCCGCAATTTCACCCCAAGCGGTCGCTGCTGAAACTTCAGTACGGATTCAGGCAACCAAAGGCAGCATTGCCCGTTATCAGGTTGGTGACGCACAAGTGATTGCGCTCAGCGATGGCAGTCTGCCATTGGATGTGCACCAATTGCTGAATGGTGCTTCTGAAGCGGAAATCAACTCCCGGCTGGCATATGCATTTCGCACAAACCCGCATGAAACTTCAATCAATGCCTATTTGGTCCTGACAGATGACCGGGTTGTGCTGATTGACACCGGTGCCGGTGAGCTGATGGGTGAATTTGGCGGCCGGTTGACCGACAGCCTTGCCCTTGCCGGATATACCCCGGATCAGGTGACGGATATTTTGATTACGCATCTTCATCTTGATCATGCGGGCGGCTTATCTGCCAAGGGGCACAGAGTATTTCAGAATGCTACAGTGCATGTCAGTCAGTCGGATATGGATCGGTTTCTGAACCCGGCCAATCTCAGCAAAGGTCTGGATAAAATTGATCTTGAGCGAAGCCAGAAGACTGTCGGGCTGTATGATTCGCAGGGCAAAGTCCGGCCTTTCTTGGGAGATTCCGTATTGTTTAACGGTATGGAAGCGGTGTCGACGGCCGGTCATACGCCTGGTCACAGCTTGTATCGATTTACCAGCGGTGGTGAAAGCATCGTGTTTATTGGCGATATGATTCACGTCGGGGCTGTACAGCTTCCCAAACCGGCAGTCACGATTCATTTCGATGTTGATCAGAATCAGGCCAGAGCACAACGACAAAAGCACTTTGTGCAACTGGCGAAAACACGTCAGCTGATTGCTGCCTCGCACTTAAATTTCCCGGGGGTAGGCTACTTAAGAACTGCATCTGAAGGGTATGAGTGGGTACCCGCCGCTTATAAAAACCGGGACTAAACCGATCAACTGTGAGCAAGTGATACTTGGGTATCCTTGCTCATCGCATTCGGAAGCCGGGTGATCAGGAAATCCAAAAATAGTCTGACTTTTGGCGGCAGCATGCGGGTATGGGGCAGCAAAGCATACAGAGAAAAGTCCGGGCCGGTCCAGTCGGGCAATACACGCTGAATCTGCCCGCTTTGGATGAATGGTTGCATGCGCATCGCAGAAAACAGACCGATTCCCTGACCGGACGTCAAATGATGGACGAGTAACTCCGGATCAGACGCAACCAGGTGCGGCTGAATAGGCGCCGCATACGTGGTGTCACCATTGGTCAGTGGCCATGCAAAGCCATCAGCGGATTTCATCAGGCTGGTTGCCAGCGCGCGATGCCGTATCAGATCTTCCGGATGTACCGGTTCACCAGCCTGCCCGAGATAACCGGGACTCGCATAAAGATGCATGGGTAAAGGGCAGCATTTTCTGGCAATCAACTGTGAATCCGGAAGTGGCCCACGCCAGATGCGAAAGGCGATATCCAGATCATCGGCCACCAGATCTTTGATGTCGTGGCTCATCACCACTTCCACCTGAATGTCCGGGTAGTGCTGCTGAAATTCACTGATAATCGGCGACAGCACATGGTGGCTGAGCCAGTAAGTCGCTGTCACCCGAAGCCACCCTTTGGGGGCCGATTGCATCAGTGTCACCGCTTCTTCAGCAGCCACCAGCCCTTTGGCGAGGTGTGCGCAGTGTTCAAAGTACAGCTTTCCGGCTTCTGTTAAGCCGAGCTTGCGCGTTGTGCGTTTCAGCAGTTGTGTACCGAGACGTTCTTCTAATTCTTTCACCTTCCGGCTGACCCGGGCTTTAGGGACATTCAGCGCCTTTGCCGCCGCAGTAAAACTGCCTTGTTGTACCACTTTGACAAATGCAAATGTATCGCTGAAATCCGGTAGCATCTTCTTTCCTTGTATAACGTCATGATTGGATTGAATTTATTGAATGTACTGATTATGAAGGAAAAACGATAGCTTTTACCTGCGATTGAACCGCAAAAGATGGATGTGAATACAGCTCTGGGAAAGCGGTGAATTGTTGTGATTGCCAATCCCGGTACATCACAGCTGATATTGCCACTAGGCAATAATGAAACCATCCAGCGTATCTTTGGCTGTGCTGCTCAATGAGCAAAAGCGGCGGACGCATCTGCGCTGATGGCTTCAGTAAGCCCTCACTTGGATGAGGGCTTTTTCTTTCCGGCATGATTCAGAGAACGGCGATGCACTGGTTCACGATAGGCTAAGCCTTGCCTTTCTGATTGTTTTCATTTTCAAGCGCTTTCCTGGTGATCTCCTGGTACAGGTGAATCATGCCCGCGGCCAGGGTTTGCCATTCGGGGTGGCGTTCCACAAGAGGCCTGATGCGCTGAGCATCATCCAGGACTTCTTTGAGAAACTGAATATCAAGCTCATTGAGGGTTTCGCCATCATCGACCCGCTTTTTCATGGCTAATGCTCTGGGTAAACGCTGGGATTCCATACGTTCAGCCAGTGCCTGTATAATCCCGGCCTCTTTCTCATTGTTATCCATAGAAGTACCTGTAAATCGACAGAACAGATGAGATGAGTGTAGTCACTGTTTTTGAGAAAGTGCATGCCGGACGAAGAAATGGCCGGTGGCAGATGGACGTTGAGATAATGACAGACGCTGAGTCGCTTTTATTTGGTAAGCTCTCTGTCAGTAAAGAAACGGGGATATATCATGAGTGAGCACGCTTTATCGCTGGTACTGGCATTGAATATTGAGTTGCCGGATCGTGATGCACAGATTAACGCGGCGGTGAAGGCGGCGGAGAAGCAGTTCCAGCCGTTGTTTTATGAACTGGCCTGGACAGATGATCCCCACATGACGATAGTGCCTGACTCGATGATGATCAAAGTCATTGCGATCGAGGGTGTAAAGGTCACTGTGACCGTGGACTTTCGCTGGTCTGTTTTTCAGGCTTGTTTGCTCACCGAGCATCTGACTGAAAACGAAGCGAAACTTCAGTTTGAACTGGTGGGGGATTCACTGGTGATGAATCAGGCTTTTCCACCGCGCTGGCGTTACGATATCTGATCGCAGACCCAATTTGCTCAGAACAGGCATCTTAAAAACAGACATCTTAAAAAACACGCCTCACAAGATGAATGACTTGCGGGGCGTGTTTGCTGTTGGGTGGGCCTTTATTCCATTACGGTTTCCGTTCCCGCTTTCTCGGTCTGCGGTTGTTTTTTCGGGGTGCGGAGCAGAAACACCAGCGGCACGGCAGCCAGAGTGACCCACATCATCAGCCGGAAATCCTGCAAGTAAGCCAGTAACGCTGCCTGCTTCGTCACTTCACCATTGATGGACATCAGTCCCTGTGGTGTCGACAGATTGTATATCCCGGCATCAACGGCCTGATTCAGGGCAAAGTTGAATGGTGTGATGTAATCGGCGAAGGCGGCATGATTGGCTTGTGTCTGCTGGGACAGGTAAGTGATCACCACCGAGATGCCAATACTACTGCCGATATTTCGCATCAGGCTGAAGAGGGCGGTCCCCTCACTACGGTATTTGGGCGCCAATGTTGCAAAAGTAATGGTCGAGAGAGGCACGAAAATAAAGCCCAGCCCCAGCCCCTGAATCACACCTGTGCGGACAATGTCCCAGCCACTGATATTGAGATCAAACAGCGTGGTTTCCCACAGCGACAGGGTGGTCAGCATCAGGCCAAGGAAAATTTTGTACCTGGGATCAACCCTGCCGGCAAGCTTGCCGACCGTGATCATCGCAATCATGGTGCCGACACCGCGCGGGGCCAGCAGATAGCCGACATCCAGGACCGGATAACCCAGTAAACTCTGCATGAAGGGCGGCAGCAGGGCCATGGTCGCAAGAAGAATGATGCCGATGATAAAGATAAACAGCAGTCCAATCCGGAAGTTACTGTCGCTGAATAATCCCGGTTCGATAAAGGGCGCTTTATGGGTGAACATATGCGCGATGAACAGGTAGAAACAGCTTCCGGTCAGAATGGCTTCGATGATCACTTCCGGACTGTCGAACCAGCCCTGTGATTCACCGCGGTCGAGCATCATCTGTAAGGCACCAATCGCCAGACTGAGAATGGCGAAGCCGAACAGGTCAAATTTCCGGGATTTGTCGATAGCCGTTTCTTTCACGTAAGCGGCAATCCCGAACCAGGCCAGCAGACCAAAGGGCAGATTGATGTAAAACACCCAGCGCCAGTTGTAGTATTCGGTCAGCCAGCCTCCCAGCGACGGACCGAGGATCGGCCCCACCATGACGCCAACGCCCCACATGGCCATTGCTGAACCATGCTGTTCGGTCGGATACGTATCCAGCAACACAGCTTGCGACAATGGGACCAGGCTGGCCCCGAACACGCCCTGGAGCAGACGGAACAGCACCAGTTGCTCCAGCGACTGTGCGGCACCGCAGAGCATTGAGCTGATGGTAAAACCGACGACCGACCACAGAAAAATACGCTTCTGACCCAGCTGGGCGCTCAGAAAACCGGTTAATGGCATACAGATGGCGGCAGCCACAATGTAGGAGGTCAGGACCCAGGAGATCTGATCCTGCGTTGCCCCCATTGCCCCCTGCATGTGCGGCAGGGCAACGTTGGCAATTGTGGTATCCAGCGCCTGCATAATGGTTGCCAGCATCACTGCAAGCGTGATGAACCCCCGGTTGGCAGGCTCAGCAGATGCTGTCTGGATGTGCTGACTCATAGAGACAGTCCGAGGAATTTACGGTGGTACTCGGTATCAATTTCAACCACTGTGCTCAGACCGGCACGCAGTGCAGGGGTGTCTGCATCCGGCGTGATGGAAATACGCACCGGAACGCGCTGGGCGATCTTGACCCAGTTCCCCGTCGCATTCTGTGCCGGGATCACCGAGAACTCTGCGCCAGTGGCTGGGCTGAGGCTGTCGACGGTACCGGTCCAGCGGGTGTCCGGGTAGGTATCTACATGGATGGTGACTTGCTGACCGGGTCTGACATGTGTCAGATCGGTTTCTGTAAAGTTGGCTTCAATCCAGGGAGAAGTACTGGCAACCAGCGACATGACGGTAACGCCAGGGTTCAGGTATTGCCCCGGTTTCGGCGGCTGGCCGACAATTCCGTCAACTGAAGCTTTGACCGTTGTACGCGCCAGATCCAGTGTGGCACGGTTTAACTGGGCGAGGGCTGCCATGTATTTCGGATGAGACTCGATCGGCGTCTCGAGACTGCCGCCCATGGTCTCTGCAATGCGCTTCAGATCCAGTGACAGGGTATTGATTTCCTGATTCGCGAGGTCAACTGACTGTTGTGCCAGATCGAAGTTGGACGTCGAAACATAGTTTTTCACCGCCAGATTTTTCTGCCGCTTCAGTTCTTTTTCAGCAAAAGCCAGCTTGGTTCGGGCCAGAGCAATTTCTGCCTGCTTTTCTTTGTAGCTGGCTTTCAGAGCAGCCAGATCCGTTCGGACCTGTGCCAGATCCGCCTTAGCTTTTGCGACCGACACTTCAAATGAAGCCGGATCAATGCGAAAAAGCGGCTGACCGGCAGTAACCGACTGGTTTTCTCTGACCAGGACCTGCAGCACCGGACCGGACACTTCAGCGCTCACCGGCACTTTGTCGGCTTTGACATACGCATTATCGGTCTCGACATACCGGCCACCTTTCAGATAGAGGACACTGCCGCCGAGCAGGGCAATGGCAGGTACGACAACAAGCAGCAGAAAGCGTTTTTTGGAACGTTTGGGTGGCGGGCTGAGTTGCTCTGTTTGGGAAATGTTGCTCATGGAAGTCTCCAACTTTCGGTCAATAGCGGGCTGGTTACAGCGAGGTCATGTTATCGCGCATTTTCTGCAGGGCGGTCGCTACGGTGGTTATCTCACTCTCGGATAGCCCGGCCAGCGCATCCTTCTGAATGCTCTGAATCACGCGGAGGATTTCATCAAGAATTGGTTGTGCCGTCGGTGACGGATACAGCTGGTAGGCCCGACGATCTTTGGGATCCTGACGGCGCTCCACCAGCGAGGCATCGACCAGCAGATCAATCAGCCGGACCAGTGAGATGGGTTTGATCTCCAACATGTCTGCCAGCTCAACCTGCCGAATGCCCTGAAACCGGGCGATATAGTAAAGTGCCCGGGCCTGAACCATTGTTAATGCTTGATCTTTAAAACGCTTTTTAAAGAGTTTCCTCATCAGACGGGTCAGATCGGTCATGACAAAACCAAGGGTATTCGGGTTCATCCGCTCAGCCTCAAATAGTAAGTATTGCGTATTATGTGTAAATATTACTAAATGTTTCAATCCGTGAGCAGAAAATTGATCCGTCAGGGGATGGCTCTGGGGAAGTCTGTCCCGGTTATAACAGGGCTGAAAATGCACGCAGTGATTCTGCATGCCAATCACAGGTATGACCTTGATTCGTGTGGTTAAGATGTCGTGATCAGCGGTGACGAAGAATCAGACTGCCGGTCGGAGCATGCGGCGCCAGAAACCAGGGGTGGGGGGTAACATCCATGCCGATCCGGCTCTCGTACTGAGCCTCCGCGTCCAGCAACGGGGTGTAGTCCCTCATGGCTTTTGAACTGGTATAAACCAGCAGATAGCGGACGGGCGTGCTGTAGCGCGATAACGGAATTTCCAGTTCCAGCCTGTCAGGTTCCTCTACGCTGAAAGGCTGATAGCGGTATGCGGTCAGACTGTCAATCAGCAGAAAATCTTCAGAATAAAGCTGTACCTGAGGTGGAAAGACCGTCTGGCTGACCAGGCTGGTCAGAAGAAGGTCCTGTCGGCTGATGGCCGGACTCAATCTGATAAGCTTGGTAAAGCTGCGGCCGGAAGAAAGCTCAATAATGACATCTTCATGAGTCAGCCGGAAAAGAACGGGCAGCTCATCGCAACAGGGCAGGGACGGCAGATTTCGGACTTCCGTGAAATAACGTTTTGCTGTGGCTAGTTGGTCTCTGTCCTGGCGTGCCTGGGAAACGCTGATGTTAGTGACGCCGTTTACGGTGTCCGGAGAAAAGCTGTCTGTCAGCGAACAAGCTGACAAAGTCATTACCAGAAAGAGGTAAGAAAGGATTCGCATACCGCCTCAGGCTGATCTGGATTTATGTTTAAACATAGCAGTTGGCCTGAGGCTGAGCATAATTTGAGCGTTGAAGCTTAACGGGGAACGCCATCATTTCAGATGGCATTCCTGAGGCTTTTGCAAGCTGTCGCCGGAGCCTGAGGTTAAATCCTGAACGTTTGTTGACAGTTCCTGCATTTGTAGAGGGCACGGCAGGTGAGCTTTCTCCAAAGCGTTCGTTTTATCCGGTAAATTTGAGGATTGTCGCAGCACATGATTGGCTCTCATTTTTCTTTATTTTGATAATCAGCAGATTACAGCCAGACCTGTCGTGGATTTGTGACTTCGGTCACTATCAAAAAAGGGGTGACATAAAGCTGACTTTATCGTGACATCATCTTGACGGATGGGTGCGGAATATTGCTTTTATTGTCAGTGGTTGTCTGAAAGTTGAGCGACCAACGGGAGTTGATACTCCCTTGGGCTACACATAGACAGGTTGGAAAGAAAGGAAAAATAGAAATTCAGAACCGTTTCAGACTTTGGTTTTCTTATGGCAGCTTTTGCATAAGTAGACCGCTTTGCAGGTAATCCGTTGCCAGATCCCACGCTTTACCCTCATTAAATTCGGCTTATCGCAACACATGATTTAGTCCTTATTGTCGTGTTTTTTTGACGATATACGAATTGTAATGCAATTTGTTTACTAAATTAAAGTGATATCCCTCGCAAAAGTCAGGGTAATGGCAAAAAAATGTCACCAAAATCGTCGAAAATTAGCATTTTTATTCAGATGCTTACAATGAGTGGTCAAAATATTGACTTAGTGATTGCATAAATAATCCGGGCTTTCTTCTGGCATTTTATCCTGGCGGTAGTTTTTTATTATCCCAAAGCGAGCCAAAGCCCCACACCCATCATGAGTGTGCCGGCAATTCGGTTCATGAAGCGAAGATTGTCTCCCCGGCTCAGGAACAGCCGTAAACTCCGACCGCCATTCGCATAGACCATCAGCGCGATGAACTCGGTCAGCAGGATGATACTCAGCAGACCAGCCATCTGAGGTGCAACAGGGAGTTCAATATTGATAAAAGGTGGCAGCAGAGAAATCATAAATGCCCAGCCTTTAGGATTTGCAATTGCAGTGATAAATCCCTGAGAGATGAGTTGTCCGCGCTGGGTTTCGGTTGGAGCATCCAGATTCATTGACATTTTTCCGCGATTCCGCCACATGCTGACACCCAGCCAGATCAGATAAGCGCCGCCAATCCACTTCAGCAGATGGAAAAGCTGCGGATAATTCAGCATCACTGTGGCGACACCCATAACGGCGGCAATGGCGACCAGTGCCACGCCCACCAGTTCGCCCAGCATCATCCAGAGTGTCCGTTTGACACCAATACTCATGCCCAGTGTCATTGCTAATGTCATACACATGCCGGGCGTAATGGAGACAAAGAAAAAAGTCGGTATAAATGCGCTGAGTAAGGTGAAATCTAACATATCGTCAAGTGGCCTCAAGATGCAGGGTTCAGAGCCCCGTTCGGGAAGAAACAGCGGTCTCCAACAAAGAAGATGATGTTGAAGTGGGTGATTCTTTTTCGTGAGCTGGTGATGAAGCGAGCATATTGAGGTTATCCGGCTTTATCAATCAATTTGTAAACGATTCATTCGCTCATGCTATGAGAAGGCTGACTGGCAAGTCTTTGTAAAAGAGGCTCACTGGCGCTGACAGGATTGATTCCAGATATACCGGGACATCGTGCCCCGGTCCGCTGTGTGATGGAAATATTCAGATCTTTCAGAAACAACGTTCCAGGTGAGCGTCAAAACGTGTCAGGTCGTTTTCAATGTCCGGATTCTTCAGGACGTCGTAACAGACAAAGGTTTCCAGTGGCGTCATACCAAAGAAACGAAAACTCATATGAATCGGGAAAAACAGGTCATCGACACTTTTGCCCTGAAACAGATATTCATCCGGGTTGCCGAATGCTTCTGCAGGTGCATTGAAGGTCAGTGACAACATGTATTTTTTCCCCTGAACCGTGCCGCCAGTGCCGTAATTTTTCTTCGGATCCGCCGAGGAACGGCCGTCGCCGGTACAGAGTGAGCCGTCCATTCCGGCGGTATAGACTTCATCCATGTACTTTTTAAAGATCCACGGAACGCCCATCCAGAAGACTGGTGTTTGCAGAATGATGATGTCAGCCCATTTGTGGTTCTCAACTTCCTGTTGTACATCGTAATCATTTTCCATGGTCACGACGCGGGTCTGGTGGCCTTTTGCGGTGAGTAAAGTGGCAGCACGGTCCATCAGCGTCCGGTTCAGTCTTCCTTCTGAAAATGGATAGGCCTGATGGGCATTGATAATCAAAATATTGCTCATGTCACGTCTCCTGGCTTGTTCTCTGTAATCAGTGTGATTTGTGGTTTATTATGGTAACCATAAAACTTTAATCAACCAGTATACTTTTAGTAACCTTGTTGTTTCGGAGGCGTTTTCTATGGGAAGTTCAGTAAAAACAGATACTAAAGGCAGAAAAATTGTGCTCAACGAATGTAAGGAGCCCTGTTCTGTCGAGAAAGGGATGCGGCTGATCGGGGGGAAGTGGAAAGGCACAATTCTTTATCATCTGAAAGATGGCCCTGTCCGGTTTAATGATCTGGCCCGGATGCTGGGCGGGGCGAGTAAGAAAATGATCGATCAGCGGTTAAAAGAACTCGAAAGTGAAGACATGGTGGTCCGCAAAGTGATCAGTGACCGGCCAATTGCTGTCAGTTACGAGCTGACCGAGTTTGGTCGTTCGGCTCTGGTTATTCTTGAGCAGATCCGGCTTTGGTCTGAGAAATACAATGTCGGAGAGAAGGTAAAGGCGGTTGCGGTGAGTGCCTGACGGGACTTGCTGAGCAGCAGGGTAGGTCTTATGAGGCCTGGCGAAAGACTTTGATAAATACTTATGGCGGCATAGATATTCAATAGATTGAATGGTTCGTGTGATTTTTAGACATTTACCGCAGGGGATGGTGAAAAAATTCATACTTTGATGACAAAGTGTTCACAATTTATATCACTGTTATTATATTGGTCTGACCGAGATGTAAACGGACTTATCACTGATGAAACTTTCCATAGCAAGGAAGCTTCGGGTCAGCTTCTTATTTTTGACTGCCTTGTTTCTTGCGGCAGCCATCCTGCTTTACCTTCAGATCACCAAAGTTGAAAACCATGCCAGCTCGCTGCTGAGTGTGGATTTACCGACGGTCGATGCCAGCCGCTCATTACAGCAAAATGCCGAATTTTCGTTATCCAGTTTGCGGGCGTATATGCTGGCAGCGGATGAAACAAGGCAGGCTAAATACCGGCAGCAGCTTGATGACGCTTTTGCCAAAGTCGATGAAGAACTGATTCGATTGCAGAGCCATGTGTCACAGGCGCAGTTTGCTCAGGTGAAAGCTGACTGGGATGCGCTCAAAACCAGCGAACTTGCCGTTGCTGAGCTCAGTCATCAGCCTGAAAACTTACCTGCGCACCATCAGTTGCAATTTGAGGCTGCCCCTTTGGCTGAAGTGGCGCTGGATCAACTTCAGGGGATGATCAACGAAGAAGAAAGCATCCCTGAAGGTGAAGCACGCAAGCGTCTGATGAAGCTGTTTACCGATGCTTATACTTCTCTGTCGAATGGCTTGGGTGAGTTGCGGGCATTCCTCATCAATGCAAATCAGGACAATCTGGACAAGTTCGAAGAATATATGCGTTCGCACAATCGCGCAGTTTCTGAAATTGAACGCAAAAAAGAAAGCCTGACAGAGAGTCAGCAAGGGCTGTGGTCGCTGTTTAAAGAAATGCAGGACTTATATTTGCCGATGGCGACAGATGTGGTGATGCAGCGGCAGGCGCAGGACTGGAATAAAGCCAATTATCTGATGGAAACTGAAACCCTGCTGGCGGTAGAACAGCTTGCACAGACAATTGAAGCTGTCGTGCGTGAGCAGCAGGCTGTTGCCGCACAAAGTGGAGAAGCCATCGGCAGCAGTGTCCAGAAAGTCGTAATGTTGCTGATCGCGATCAGTGTGATTGCCAGCTTGTGTTCTCTGGTGATCGGGACCTGGCTTGGCCGGGATATTGGGTCGCGGCTGGGCCGGGTGGTTGAGCGTGCAGAACAAATTTCCCACGGTGATTTTTCTTCCCGGGCCATGGAGAATAAGGGTTCGGATGAAATCGCAACCCTGATAGGTTCTGTGAACCGGATGTCTGTATCGCTGTCAGGGCTGGTGACCGGGGTCTCGGAGAAAGCGCAGGCTGTGAATGCCAGCATGGATAAGCTGCTGGTGACAAATACGGATACAGCGGGCGAAGTGACTGATCAGGCATCGCGGATCAGCTCGGTCGCAACTGCCATTGAAGAGATGACGGCGACGGCCCATGAAACCGCTCAGAATACTCAGTCAGCGTCGGATGATCTGGCACATTCTGCTTCGTTGCTGGCCAGCGGAGAAGCGGCATTGATGCGAAATCACCAGACAGTTTCTGAACTGAATACGCTGGTGGCGCAGGCTAGTGATATGGTGCTGCAGCTCAGCGCTGACAGTGACCGGATTGAGCATGTCACGGACGTGATCCAGAGCGTTGCGGAGCAGACAAACCTGCTGGCTCTGAATGCTGCCATTGAAGCTGCACGTGCCGGTGAACAGGGGCGCGGCTTTGCGGTGGTGGCAGACGAAGTGCGTTTGCTGGCACAGCGGACAACGGAGTCGACCACTGAAATCAATGCAATCGTGGATGCGATTCAGTCTTCAACTCAGCATGTTGTGAAAGTGATTGAGCAGAGTCAGTCTCTGGTCAAAGTCGGAACGGAACACACGGCAACCGCCAACGAGATGCTGAAAGATACGGTCCGGTATATGGAAGAGGTGTCGCAGAAGGTGAGCGATATCGCGGTCGCCACTGAGCAGCAGTCCAATGTGTCTCAGTCGGTGGCTGAGTTAGTCCACCAGCTGTCATCTTCTGCCGATGACGTGTCCGGCAACTGCAGTGTTGCAAATCAGACATCGCAGTCCATCAAATCTCAGGTTGAGGACCTGAATCAGGCCATGAAGAAATTCACGGTTTAAAAGATTGTGCTGCAGATGGACAAAGCCCGGCAAATGCCGGGTTTTGTGTGTTTGAGGGTGGCCGCTGCTCAGAGTTTTTTCATCAGTGAGACTTCGGTCGGCGCTGCCAGCCATTGTGTAAATTTTTGAGCGACAGCTTGTGTATGTGCTTCCTGATGATGGTTTTCCAGCGCGTTTTTACTGATCCATTCCTCGTAGAGATAAATATATTTTCCGCATTCAGACGTATGGATATCAAACCGGATACAGCCGGGTTCCTGACGTGTCGCATCCAGCATACCGAGGAGTGCTCGTTTGGCTGATTCAAAGAACGTTTCATGAGGGGTGATTTTTGCAAAGACAAATGTATTTTCTGTCGACATAGGCGCTCTGTTTTGGGTGATGAGAATGGGGGCAAGCGCTGAAAATATCATGATAAAACTGAGAGTTTCAACCTGATGCTTATGCTCTCGCAACGGATTGAAGCCCTCATGGTTCACAGGGGCTGATGGTGGCAAGTTGTGTTTCAGGCGGAATCTAAGACGAGCACACAAACCATGCGCTGGCGCTTGCTGTGATGTACGCTTCCTCGTGCCAATCCAGTGGCTCCAGGTAAGGCGCTGTACGGATATCGCCTTTGAATTTTTCTTTAATCAGCACTCTGACTTTTCCTTTGTCTGCCTTTTGTACGGTCCCCCGGTAGGTATAGCCCAGACTGTTTCTGTCTGGTTTTTCGTACAGACATACCCGTTCACCGATACTGGTATAAATATGTTCACTCTCTTCAGTCCAGGTCCCATTGGTGCCGGGTGCTTTGCGGGTATTGGTCAGGAGGACTGTTTCAGGAGGGAGATCAATCAGCTGACGATCGGTTGAAAAGGGCAGATAACCCAGTGCGATAGCAGACAGATACCATTCATTGTCAGGGGCGCCGTTATTTTCAATCACTTTCAGAGTAATGAAAGGGCCATCCAGACAGAGATCAGCCCATTGTTCCGTACTGCTGATGCTGGCGTAAAAGTAGGGGCGTTCATCTTTCGTGTTGGCATCGGCGACACACCAGGAGCCGGAGTCCAGATGAATCATCCGGCCGTGATTGGCGTTGCAGACCTGTTTGACCATGTTTTGATACTGGGCAATGTCTTCGTGGGCTTGTGCCGGTGTACTGCTGCAATAGCGATAGGTATATGAGTAGGCACTTTTCGGGTAATACATGCCTTTGTCGACCACTGCACCATTTTCACGGCTTTCACTCTCTGAGATAAAGTCCTGTGTGGTGCGATACATACTGTACTGGCTGCCAAAGCCCAGTGATGCAGGCAGGCTGCTGCAGCCTGAAAGGATAAGTGCGCAAGAGAATGTGCGGAGCACAAGAGAAAGATGCCTTTGCATGCCGTAACCCCTAATACACGAAACATATTCTTATTATGCTGTTTTCTAGTATAGGAAAGGTCAGGAATTTTTGAAGAATTACAGAGGGTAAGAAGTGGCACGGTCAGGGTCTGAGCCCGTGCCACATAGGCGGATTATTTTGTCAGTGCCTGATTCAGCCACTGGTCAAAGCGAGATTTCGGTAATGCGCCATTCAGGGTATCGACCAGTTGACCCTGTCTGAACACCATGATGGTCGGAATACTGCGGATACGGTACTGAACGGCCAGCTCTTGCTGCGCTTCCGTATCAATTCTGACGAAACGAACCTGATCTTTGCGTTCTGCGGCTACGTCTTCAAAGATTGGTGTGAATCCGACACATGGGTTACACCAGGGGGCCCAAAAATCAACGACTACAGGCTGCTCACTTTGCAGTAAAGCCTGGAAATTTTCTGAGGTTGCATCAACGGGTTTGCCGTCGAGCAGGGATTCTTTACAGTTTCCGCAGGTTGCTTTGTCATGAATGCGTTCAACCGGAAGACGGTTCAGTCCTTGGCAATGCGGGCATCGGGTCGTAATTGTTGACATTGTAAGTTTCCATTGTTTGCTGGGATAAACTCAATGTACTGATTTTAGGCGGTTCAGAAAAGAGGTATGCAACAATTTGTGCAATCGGGGAAATCAATGGATAAAGAAGGCGAACACAGGCTAATGCCTTTTCAGTACATTAGCCTTGATGAGTAAAGCTCAGGATAAATAACCTTTGTATATACCGGGCTTAGTGGAGCAGACCCAGCTCTTTTGCTTCTTCGATGGTTAGCCCGCATTCGCGGATGTCACGGAGCATTTCAATACGTCGGCGGGCAGCAGCTTGTTGTTGTTTGTTCCCTGTAGCTTTTGCCGGGGTCGCCGTTTCGTCTTGCTGATCCCACTTGGTAGTGGCATCAGCCATGTCAGAAAAATCAAGTGAGTTGATAGACACAATTACCTCCTAAAAGCACTATGCGTCGAGATCACGCATATCTTTATCAGAGCTTTCTCCTCGCTTCAAAGCAGATAAATCGTGCTTTGTGAGCAAAAGCGTATTTGCGAGATGAAGTCGCCTGCAGGATAAAATACTGCTTTGACAGATGATCATTTCGGAGTATCTTCCGCAATTCGGGCCTGTGATTATCGTGCTGAATAAATCGTCGGTCTGAATCAAAAGAAGCCAGTGATGAAACTGGCTCCTCGGTGCTCTGAACCCTGCAATATCAGCGCAATTGCGCCATGACCGACCGAATAGCGGCCAGAACGTCCTGACCGAAAGCCAAGCTGCGTTCCGGCGACCAGCCATAGAAGGCGTCCGGTTGAAGGTTGTGATCCTTAAACGGCATTTCCACCGTAAATGCCAGACAGTGAAACTGTTCCCCAACCCAGGCGGTTGCCATGCTCAGATTTGCCTGTCCCGGAGCATCCTTGTCATAACCATAGTCGTCCTGAAATTCCGGTGTAATGGTCAGCAGCGCTTGTTTGAAGTTGTTTTCCAGCCGGGCATGTCGTTCATCGTAAGACGGAATTCCTTCACAGCCTGCCACGAAGTTATACGGAATGGCTTCATCCCCGTGAATGTCCAGAAACAGATCAACCCCTGTCTGTAGCATCCGTTCGCGTACCAGGAAGACTTCCGGGCTTTTCTCCAGACTTGGCGACTGCCATTCCCGATTCAGGTTGATCCCAGCGGCATTGGTCCTCAGATGGCCGCGAATGCTGCCGTCCGGGTTCATGTTCGGCACGATGTAAAAGACGGCCTCATCAAGCAGGGCGCGCCCGACCGTATCAGTTTCGTCCAGCAGGCGTTGCAGCAGACCTTCCATGAACCATGACGCCATTGTCTCTCCCGGATGCTGGCGTCCAATGATCCAGATTTTCTTTTTTGAATCCGCAGGTTCGCCGATGGTCAGCAGGCTGATGTCGTTGCAGTCCAGAGTGCTGCCCAGAGTTTCCAGAGTGCAGTTGTAGTTCATCTGGGCCTGATGGAGCAGATCCTGGTGCCGATCACAGGAATATGGCGCAAAGTACGCGAAATACATGGAGCACTGTTCAGGCATCACTTGAAAGCGCAGGGTATCGCCATCAAATTGGGCTGGCACACGAAACCATTCTTCCCGATCATATGACGCAACGACATCGTAGTCTTTCCAGCCTTCCGGATAGGCCGATTTTGCTAAATCCAGTAATGCAAAATTGTGTTCGATTTGTGCCTGCGTTTCCAGACGGAAGTAAAACCACTGGTAAAACTCCGACTGGTTATCTTTGTTGATCTGAAGCCGGATGTCATCCGGTTGTTCGGCCTTTACGATACGGATATTGCCGCTTTCGAAGTTACTGAAAATTTTCATCACACTGAACCTTATCGGGCAAACGGATAGCACAACTATAGCAAGTCTGTAGTCAGTCTCTCGCCAAGCCGTTAAGCTGTGCACACAGAGAGCAAGATGACAGGTCGTGAGAAGGTGACATTACATTATTCTTCCCGTGCACTGATTCAGGTGCAGGATAAGATACTTTTGGTCAGACGGGTTGGAGACAGGATGAGTTTTCTGCCCGGCGGGCATGTTGAACTGGGGGAAGCTGCTGCGAAAGCGCTGGCCAGAGAAATTGAAGAAGAGACCGGGATGAAAGCCAGAGTTGGCTCTTTGATTGGCATGGCTGAAAATGACTGGCTGGAAAGTGGTCAGCAGCAGGCAGAAATTGCACTTGTTTTTCAGGCTGAACTGGCTGGGGTTTGTGAGGCCATGCAGATTGATTCCAAAGAAGCGCATCTGGAGTTTTTCTGGGCGGAGATTCGCGCATTGGATGAACACCAGCTTTATCCGGTTGCCTTGCGTGACCTGATACGGGAAGGCATGAGCCACTATCAGGGTTTTGTAGCTTCCGATCTGGATAAGTAGCCTGTTTTCCTAGCAAAAAGGTTTGATTCACAGCAGTGAAAACAGGTTTTGATGGCTTATTGAGCACTTGAACTTTTTTTACTTTACAGCCGGGCCATCACCACGTATTATTCGCCGCACTTACGGAGAGATGGCTGAGTGGTTGAAAGCACCGGTCTTGAAAACCGGCATACGTTAATAGCGTATCTAGGGTTCAAATCCCTATCTCTCCGCCACATTCAAAGAAACCGCTGAACTATCAGCGGTTTTTTTTCGTCTGAATCTTCGTCAGAGCCATGATATCAACGCCATGGGTGATGCTTGTACCGTATCGTGAATGACTGCCTGAAGAGCAGTAGTCATGTTCTTGAAGTGAATACGTTAGTCTGACATTAAGTTCTGCTCCATTGCAGCTCTGGAAAGAAAATTCAGATTCATGGCGCTGTGAGGCTTTAATGCCAAGCGTTCGTTCGCGAGAGCTTGCGCAAGATTTCTCAAACCGCCTCGCAGAGCTGCCTCTGTCAACGTCAGATCGATGATATCGCGCTGAGCATGACTGCCACCGAAGCGATTCGAGATGTAACGCGTACTGTAGAGCTGCTCTGCAGCGGCTTGATAGTCCCCATTCCAAAACGCCTTAAATCCTTTCATCAGAGGCAATCCAATTTGATGAGCCCATATTGCGACCTCCTTCGACGAGCGACTCTGTGACTGGAAGAGGGTCAGGAGCCGTTCTACGTCTGCATCTCGTCCAGCCCCCAAATAGGCCATCACGGCATGCCAGTCATTGAATGGGTACAGTTTTCCATCCGCATGTTGATCCCACTGATTCGCCAGCTCCTGCCAGCGGTTACCCACCTTGCAACCCAATAATTCCAGTCGCCACAGCAGTGCTGAGGCGTCCACCATGTCCAGGGCAACACTGCTGCGATCCTCACGAACTGGTCCGTCATAGAGTGCAAGCGCTGTGTCGAACTGACCCAGATCCAGATAATAAAGTGCGAGGTGCCACCAATTATGGACTTTGAAAAAGTTATCTTCACCAGACCAGCAGGACTCTCTGGTCGTCATCCAACCGATGCCGTCCTGGACACGTCCCTGCATCTCCATGACATGGGCCACGGCATGGTGTGCCCAGCAATCAAGGGGTTCCATCTCAATCGCCTGACGTCCGGATTCTTCTGCTTGCGCATAATGACCACATTCCTCTAACCCAAAGGCGTGCATGCCAAGCAGGATGGCGTAACCCGGTATCTCAGGAGACCACTGACGTAATACACGCGCGATTCTGTCACGCAGGTTTCTGGAATTTGCCCGATAGAAATCGATCAAATGGCCAATCTGCAAGCCAATCAGGTCGCGTGGGTAGGTGATATTATGGTGATCTAACAGGGTAGCTGCCTTGCTCCAGTTGCCTTTAAGCAAATGATTCAATGCATTGATATGGGATTTTTCTCTTTCATTGACGGGTAGTGCCTGTGCTTTTTCAAGCATTCCCTGAGCGGCACTTATCGAGCTGGGCTCTGTCGCCATCGCGCACAGATACGCTTTGAGTATATAAGCCATTTCAAAACATGGCGCTTGCTCAATGGCACGGTCTAATAAATGAAAAGGATCACCGCGATAAAGGTTGAAAGTCGTCACAGCCCTGTCATAGAGCTGTACCGCTTCTACCGACGCGCCTGACAAGTTGTTACCTTGCTGATCGGATAACATAACTGACCCCCCTGGGTGGACTGCTGCTTGTAGTGCGAATCCCACCTAAGTGTAGCCAATTGCAAATCGATTCTTCCGTTGATGCCGGGGAAGATGCCGTCTGAAATCAGTGAACACTGACGTGCGGACTCTGATCCGCTCTTCTCTGAATCACTGTTCGCTTATCTGGTTTGGGCATAAGCTGTTGAGAGTCGAGCGCTTACCTTGACCGGATCTGCTGTTGATTCAATGATCGCGAATGAAAATGTCAGAGGCGGGATGTGTATAACAGCGAATGCTAAAGTATTGATATTTTGAGTGAACATTTTTGTGTTCTCTGTTTCAAATGAAAACTGTCGATTCAACAAAAAATCACACCTAATTTTTAAATTTTATTTCCATTCAATGAATTGCTTACTGTTGTCTTATATTCTCACAATTGAGATATCTGTATTTATTTGTCAGGTAGATAATTACAGGGATTGAGTGATATAGGAAAGCAGTCATGAGTCGTCATCCTCAGTTAGTGATGTTTTCAGATAAAAGCATTCATTGCGATGCACTCTGTAATGTATTGAGAAAAAGTGGTGGATTTGAGCTGTTACAAATCAGCGATGTTCAGCAATTGGAACCTCTTGTAAATCAAGGGAAGGTCATCCTGATTGTTGATACGCAAGCATCTGAAATAATGACAATTTATCATCTGATTCAAAGTCACTGGCTACGGCCAGATAAAATTGTTTTGTTTAATGTGGGCGACCATTATGATTTTCGCTACGTCTTAAAATGGCCTCAGTGCTGCGGCGTACTGACTCAGGATGTCAGCTATCATCATTGGCTGGAAGGATTAAGTACAGTTGCTTCCGGTGAATTTTGGTTTACGCGGAAGGTCATGGCAGACCTCATTGCCTCTTATCGTAACCAGGGAAACTTTGAGGCACAGAAACGAGAAAGGAAAGCGCTGAGTTTAACGAAGAGAGAAGAAGATATTTTGAAGTTAATCATTCAGGGAGAAAGTAATGCAAAAATTGCAGAATCTTTATTTGTGAGTGAAAGTACAGTGAAAACGCATTTGTATAATGCATTCAAGAAAATTGATGTGAAAAATAGAAGGCAAGCCCGGGATTGGGCACGAGAGCAATTATTGTTTGAATATTAGTTTTTTTGTTTTTTAATAAGGGAGCTTGTCTCCCTTTTTTTATGTCTGTAATTCTGTTTGTATCAAATGATTGATTTTTAATTTATTGATTTTAAAGTTTATTTTTAACGTGTAAATCACTTCGAACTTTATATTTGATGTGAATTGTTTATGAATCAGTTTGTTAGGTTTGGTCGTTATTTGTTCAGGTTTAAATCATACTTTTCTCATACTTTGTTTCGGGAACAACGATCTAAAATAAAAATAAGCGAACGGGAGATGGTGTGGGGAAGATGGCAAACATCAAAATTCA
This sequence comes from Photobacterium sp. 53610, assembly GCF_036409375.1. Taxonomy (NCBI): domain Bacteria; kingdom Pseudomonadati; phylum Pseudomonadota; class Gammaproteobacteria; order Vibrionales; family Vibrionaceae; genus Photobacterium; species Photobacterium sp. 53610. The sequence continues at coordinate 30,987 of NZ_JAXOFS010000006.1, forward strand.
TAAAAATAAGTTGGTTTTGTTGCTTTGCTTAATATCTTCAACAGCGATGTCCGGTGAAGCGGTAAAATTGAACTTGAAGGGTAAAATCAGTCAGAAATGCAGTATTTATAACATATCAGACCTGATTGATTTGTCTAAGAGTGAAACAAAAATTGTAGCTTTTAAGTTTTACTGTAACTCACCATTTGATATTTCAGTTTCATCACAGAATGGTGGGTTGAAAAACGGGAATTACTTGGTTCGATATCACTACGCTTTGGATATTCCAAAGGCCGGAGTAAGCATTTACGGTGATAGCGAGAAAAGTGTTATCAACTCAAAGATTGTGAATGTGGAAAAAATTCCTTTCGAAAGCAGAGGAGAGATAAAGGTCAGTTTGATTGATAAGCTTGAAATGTCTGGGCATTATCAGGAAACACTGAAAATAAATTTATATCCAAAAAGTTTTTTATGAATGCTGAATGTGCTGTATCCATTGAGTATTCATAATTTCAAAGCAGTAAAAAACAATAAAATATCCTTAATGTATGTAATTAGCAGTTATGGAGTATGTTATGAAAAAGTTCATGTTATCTGCAGCAGCTGTAATCGTTCTTTCTTCTCTGTCTATGTCTGTGAGTGCTGGTGAAAGTTCACACGGTCCTCGTGGACCACAGGATGGAAGAAGCTGTAATGGTGATGTGTGTGATTTGAAAATTATCGCAGAGGTTGAAGAAAAATGCTTCTGTTCATTCGAAGGCCATGACTATGTCAACCTGGGTAAATTGAATGCATGGCACTCAACGACATCTCAGCCTAAAAAACTGCGCATTTACTGTAACACACGTAAAGCAGATGTTCAGGTCAGAACAATGAACGACGGTCTGAAAGGTCTCCATGATCACTACGGTGATGAAGATGTCGATTACGTTATCAAATCTGGTGGCTACCAATTTGATACAAACGCTGATGGTCACAAAGGTTATCAGATGTTTGCGAACAACTTCATGGGCGATTACCTGAATATCGTGATTCAAAGCAAACCATATGACTTCAAGAAAGTAAAACCTGGTTATAAATTTGATACGGCTTACTTCAAAGTAACGCCAGTGAAATACTACTAATACCGTCATGGCTTGAAAATCAGTGGGAGCATTGCTCCCACTTTTTTCAAAAGGAGGATGTATGCGTTGGCTCGTTTTGTTGTTGCTCTCTTTTAAATGCTTTGCCTTCGGTATTATGCCGGTCACTGTGGAAATTGGCGCATCAGGCAGCAAAGCACAGCAGAAATTTGTTGTTTCGAATCAGTTTGAAACACCATTACAGGTCGAAGTTGTCCCGCTGCAGTTAGAGTGGAAGGACGGCGCCTATCATGCAGTCCCTGCAGACGAAGATATTCTGATTCTGCCAGACACAGCAATGATTCAACCAGGCAGCAGCCAGGCGGTGATGGTGAGATATCTTGGCGAGCCGGATTTATCGCGTTCTAAAGCTTATGTCATTCAGTTTAATCAGGTGATGACGGAAAACAGTCAAACTGAACAAACGGACGGAAGTCTGGTTTCTATGGCTGTCAGTTATGATGCTGTGGTCACTGTTGCTCCGAATAAGGCGATTTCTGACCTGCAACTTGCCAGTGCCAAATCGTTAGGCAATGGGAAGTGGGAAGTCCTGATTGAGAATGCCGGTAATAAACATGGCTGGGCAACCAAAGCGGATTGGGTGATTCAGACGGATAAGGGTCCTGTGACAATTCCGGGCAAGGAAATTGCGAATCACATCGATGCAACTTTTTTTCCACCACTGAGCTCAACCAAGACTACATTTAAGTTAAACAAAGACATAGTCATTAGTAAGCAATTATCGCTTGAAGTGAAAAACACGAATTAGCTTGCAGGGGAATGGGAATGAAATGGATTTTCATCGCGCTTTTGTTCGGTAGCGTCGCCGGTGTATGCCATGCGTTGGAAGTTGGCCCGCTGGTCCATGAAATCCAGTCCGATTCTCCGATGCGAAGCAGCAAGGTCACGGTCAGGAATAATTCTGCCAATACCCAGCTGGTTGATGCACAAGTGATGGCGTTAAATTTTGACAAGAGCGGCTTTGTGGCCGCTCCAGTCAATGGTGATGAAATTATCGTTACGCCACCAGCCTTCAAACTTGAACCCGGTCAGATTCAGTCATTTATGGTGGTTTGGGCTGGCGGCCAGTCACTGAAACAATCTCGCAGCTACAGCGTGCAACTGTCAGCGCTCAGCCAGAAAACTGGAGCACAGCAAAACAATATTTCGATTCTGATTAATTACAATGTGATTGTGCATGTATCCAGCACCAAACATGTTGCAAATATTTCAACCCAGCCAATTCACGTCAGCAAATCTGATAATCTTGTCAATTTTACGGTTGATAACCTCGGCACCAAATATACCAAATTAAGTAATTACAACCTCCGGTTCAAAAAGAATCAAAGCTCAAAACCTTATGTGTTGACCGGCGAACAGATTGCCGGCAGTGATTACGATGTTTTTATTCCGGCGAAGCAGGCAACTGAAATTCACTTGCCGAATATTCTCTTTTCTGGCCGGCAGTTTGAGCAGGTCACACTTGAGAAGAGGTTGCCATGAGGTTGAGACTCTGTGCATGCTTCATCGCGATCATGACACTGTTTTTCAGGGTGTCCGATGTCTGTGCAGCTACGGATCTGGTCACCCCCAGAGTCATCACTTTTACCAGCCTGCTGAACTTTTACGGCCAATCCGTAGGGGAAGTCATGGTAAAGGTCACCCCCAAAAAGGAGCTGTTTATCAAGTACGACACGCTTGAACCCTTTTTGAAGCAAAAGCTGAATGAAGAGGCATTTTCAAAAGTTCAAACTTCAGTCAAAGACGGGTATGTGAACAGTGCAGAGCTTGCAACGCATCAGATTAACGTTGATCTCAGCTCAACCACTTTAGAAACGACAATTTCAATCCCGAAAGAGTTACTGAAAGACAGCGGGCTTTATCTGTTTCAGAATGATGAAGCGGTTGGGAATGCTGCGCAGGCAGATGATATCAGTGGCTTTGTGAATTATTTCTTGTCGGGCAGTTATCTGACCGGCGGAACCAATGGAGATAACTGGTTCTCCAGCAATGTGATAGAAACAGGTCTGCGTTATCAGAAATTTAATCTGTTTAATGATTTCTCACTGGACTTCGATGACGGTGAAACGGATTTTTATCGTTTATTATCCCAGCTCACTTATGACTTTCCTGATGAAGGAACGCGGATTACCCTGGGGGATTTGTCATTCAGGGCTTTCGGATTTCAAAGTGGCGAGAGCATTCTGGGGCTGAATATCAGCCGTGACTTTGGGGTGATTCCAACGAAAAACGTCCGTCCGATAGCCAATCAGCAATTTGTCCTGGAGCGTACGTCATCTGTCGATGTGTATATTGACGGTATCTTAATGCGCAGTATTCGTCTGGCTCCCGGCGCTTACGATATCCGGGACTTACCTTTGACGACGGGGGTCAACAATATTCAATTGGTGATCACCGATCCTTCCGGACGGCAAGAAGTCATCAATTTTAGTATCGCGACCGGGATCAGCTTATTGGCTGCAGGGGAATATGAATATTCGGCCTCATTAGGGATCGACAGCGAGCTTGCAGACAATCAATTAGAATATGAAACCGATGATTATATCTTTTCTGTCGGGGGAGATTACGGGATTACAGAATCCTGGACGGCAGGATTAAATTTTCAGGCACGAAAGAACATTCTCCAGCTCGGTGCGACAACGGGGTTTGGGACAGACCTGGGGTTGTTTGGCGTGGAAGGGGCAGTCAGCCAGCATCAGGTGCTGGACACCGGATTTGCCTTACGTTTGAAATATGATGCTTTTTTTGATTCCGATGATCATACGCTGAATGCACAGTATGAATATTTTACATCGAAATTTACGACCATCAGTGACAGCAGCATTGATAATTTTGTAGAAAACCCGAACGGTGTCGAGCATCGTTTTGATGTGTTCTATAACTATCTGTTATCAGACCGGTTGTCTGTCGGCATGTCTGCAAATGCACGGTATTTGTACGGGAATAATTTTGACTATGCCCTGACGCCGTCGATGGCTGGTGTCTGGTTTGATACACCGGCTAGCTGGAATATTCGCGTCACCTATGAAGATGATGAAGATCCGGATACGGATGAGTGGCGATTTTTTGTCTCAACCTCGATACCGATTGGCTCATGGCTCAATCCCAATCATCAGATGAGCGCGAGCTATGACTCGGTCGATCAGCGTTCCCAGCTCAGGTATAGCTATAATCAGAACACCGGTACGGTGGGTGGTGTTGGTGTTTTTGCATTGGCTGAAAATAACCAGGATGAAGATTTTGTTGGCAGCCTATCGGCGAACTATACGGGGAATCGCTATCTGCTGACCCTCGATCACGACAGTCTGGTTGATATTGACGGTGAGTATTCAACCGTCAACCGTCTGGGCCTGCAAGGTGCGGTTGCATTCACCGGCAGCCATGTTGCGGTCGGCCGTCCGATCAGTGATGCCTTTGCCATTATCTCGGTCCATGATTCCCTGGGGGAAAGTCCGGTCATGGTCAATCCGGAAGTGGATGGCAGTTATGCGGTACATTCTGATTTCATGGGCCCGATGCTTTTACCGGATATCGTTTCCTACCGTCCTCAGCGGATCGACTATGACGTCGAGGACTTACCCGTGGGTTATGACCTTGGTGAAGGCGGATTCAACATTAATCCGGAGCATGGCAGCAGTTATAGTTTAACCATCGGTTCTGATGCAAATATCACAGCACTGGGTTATTTGTATGATGCAGAAGGGAAAGCTGTGCCGTTAACCGAAGGTAAAGCCGTCCACCAGAATGATGCTGATTTTTCTGCGGTAGACTTTTTCACGAACAGTAAAGGACGCTTCGCCATTTCAGGACTGAAACCAGGCCGCTATAAGGTCAGTGTCTACAGTAAACCTCCGCAGGAATTTAACCTTTCAATCCCTGATGATGCAGGCAACATCATTCGATTGGGTGATATAAGGGTCAAAAGATGAAATTAAAACCGTTTTTGATGTTGTGTGCCCTTGCTGTATTTTCCGGCAGTCCATGGGCTGCACCGAACTGTAATCTTTCTCTGCAGAACATTCGGCTGGAGAACACTGGCAAAAATGTGATTTATGACATTTTTGAAGCCGGTAGTTTTTCACTGATTCAGAATCATCTTATTGATATTAAAAATAATAGCAGTGATTTAACCTGCGATACCGTGGTGCTGATTCAGCCCAAGCAGAATTATTTTTCGGGCTCTCAGCGCGGACAACGGCTGGAATATCAGATTCTGGCGGCAAAAAATGCGGCTTCGATTTATGAAAATGGTTTAGCCATTGTGGTCAGAAACCTCAAGCCCAAAGAAAAAAGAACACTTTCCTATCAGCTCAGGTTTGCTTCGGGGCAGTATGTTTCCCATGGACAGTACCAGAACCTGTTTGACTATACGGCCGTTGAATACCCATTAAACAGAACCAATATTTTTGACGAGACGGAGCATGACTTCCAAGTCAGGGTCAATAAAACAGCAAAAATCAGCTTATGGGGAACCAATGACCGGCATCAGTACACCGTTGATTTTGGTGAACTGGAAACGGGAAAAACCCTTCAGATCGCCCCTCAGCTTCTGGTTCAAAGTACGGCGGATTATTCCATTGATTTTCAGTCTGAGAATTATGGTCATCTTCGCCACCGTTCCGGGGATACCAAGTGGGATGTGGACTACGACTTTTTTGTGAACAACCGTTCCGTACCCTTGGCAGCAGGCGGACACAGCGTGAGTTTCAGGCAACCGGCCAGCGCGGTTGGAGACCGGTATTCGATGATGTTCCGGATCGGAAATGTCAGATCAAAACCTGCCGGACAATATGAAGATGTCATTACGATTACCGTGACACCATCGCTTGTTCATTAGGCCCGCTTGCCGTCTGTTTAAGACAATCGTAAAGGATTCGGCCCTGTCGGGGCCGATCAACCTCAGTAACTTGCCTCCAGTCTCAATAAGGGACAGCACCAGCCCGGCGTTTGCGTTTTACTCATAAAAAGGTTGAGGAACAGGGGCCGGGTCTGGCTCCCGTAGGTGTGTCTGCGGCACCAGAATCAAGTGTTGAATCGTCGTTCGGGCGACCTATGTGAAGTCTGCGTCTGATGAAGATAATGACTTCAGATTGCTTTAGCTGATCAATTCCGAACAGCGTCACGGTGGATGCAGCGCGGGTAAAAACACAATTGGAGGCAGGTATGAGCCAGCTAGAGGCCGTATCCATTGAGAGCTTTAAAAAGCACTTTCAGGGAAAAATTGTTCTTCCCTCAGATGATGATTACGATGAGGTTCGTCAGATCTGGAATGCAATGATTGATCGAAAACCAGCCATCATTGCACGCTGTATTTCTGCGGAATGTGTTGTGCAGGCGGTCAATTTTGCGCGTGAGCATGATCTCCTGCTGTCTGTCCGTGGGGGAGGACACAACATTGCCGGGAACGCTGTCTGTGACGGCGGCTTAATGATTGACATGTCCCTGATGAATGCTGTGCATGTGAATCCGAATACACAAAGGGCGGTTGTGGAACCTGGTTGCACCCTTGGCGATGTGGATGCTGCGGTGCAAAAACATGCTCTTGCGACACCGCTTGGAATCAACTCGACTACCGGGATTGCCGGTCTGACGTTGGGCGGTGGTTTTGGATGGCTGAGTCGGCTTTACGGCATGACGATTGACAACTTACTTTCAGTCCATGTTGTTACCGCGAACGGTACCCAGCTGAAAGCCAGTGAAACTGAAAATGCCGATCTGTTCTGGGGTGTGCGGGGCGGCGGCGGTAATTTTGGTGTGGTCACTAGCTTTGAGTTTCAGCTTCATCCGGTCGGCCCTGATGTGCTGAGCGGGTTGATTGTCTTTCCGTTTGATCAGGCGAAGTCAGTGCTGACTCAGTTCGCTGAGTTTACGGAGTCTATGCCGGAGGCACTGAATGTCTGGATGGTCACTCGTAAGGCGCCACCACTGCCATTCCTGCCTGAAGCAGTTCACGGTAAAGAAATCGTCGCGCTGGCTTTGTGTTATTTCGGTGACCCGGCTGAAGGTGAAAAACTGATTGCGCCTTTACGCAGTTTCGGAAGGGCATACGGTGAGCATGTCGGTGTGCAGCCTTATAGTGCCTGGCAGCAGGCCTTTGATCCTCTGTTAACCCCGGGCGCCCGGAACTACTGGAAATCACATAACTTTACCCACTTATCTGAAGGCGCCTTAGATGTTCTGATTGAATACGCCGGAAAGCTGCCGTCACCCCATTGCGAGATATTTATCGGTACGATCGGTGGGCAGACAACTCAGGTGGCAGCGGATGCAATGGCCTATTCAAGTCGTGATGCACGGTATGTGATGAATGTTCATGGCCGTTGGGAAACACCTGAAGAAGATGAAGCCTGTATTTCCTGGGCGCGAGAGTTTTTCTCGAAATCAAAACCTTTCGCCAGTGGCGGTGCCTATATCAATTTCCTGACGCAGGATGAGAGCGATCGCGTTGAATTTGCTTATGGTGAAACCTACGCACGATTGGTCGAGCTCAAGAAAAAATATGATCCCAACAACCTTTTCAGAATGAATCAGAATATTAATCCGGACGGCTGAAGCGTCTTTAACGTGAAAGCCCGCCAAATCTGGCGGGCTTTCAGTGGTTGTTTTGACTGAGCAAGGTGTTGCGGCCATTGTTATGTCAGCATCAACACCGCATGCAGCAGGATAACGCCTGCAGTCAGTCGGCTTCGCATCGGCTGATATGCTTTGGGGTTCTCTTCCCCTTCCGTCTGCCGAATCAGTTTTTCTGCAAACCAGACAGCCAGATAACCCAGTGCCAGGAGTCCGGCTGCTGTCACGCTATGCTTATTGCCCTGCAAAATTGCGCCCCAGGCCAGCAGAACAAACAGATTGCTCAGAATCAGGGCATTCCGGCTGAGTTTGTGGGCCATATGATCAATGGCGTTGCCCCATAAAATTCCGGACAGAAAACTCAGAATCACGGCGCTGTAGGCGATGAACATCTGTTGGCCGGACAAGTTGAACAGCCTGATATCCGTCATAGCCAGCATCAGGGTGATCAGAAAAGGCAGCAGGCCGAGATAGCCAAGCTGTTTCATCAGAGAGTCAGGTGTTTGCATCATATGTCCTCAGGTGATGAATCACCGGCTGATCCGGGATAATTTTTCCTTCATAAATATAGCTTCAGTCAGTGTTTCATGCGCAGTTGCGACCGTTTCGGCATCATAAGAAACAGATACAGCCGGAAACCCGAAAGTATTTATTCTCCGAATACTGACTATTCAGTTTTTTCATGCATTGGCGGGGCCTTTGAAACGTATAGTGATGGGTTTCAAAGGCTGGTTGTGCTGTTGGTTCGGACGAAAGTCGCGTGATGCAGGATGCGCTGATGCTTCTCTTCGGGCATCGTTTTTTATGAAAATTGCTCCGGCCTAGCTTGGCCCGATTTCGTGACAGAAGCTTCCGCCAATCTATGAAGACTCAGCTACAGTTAGACCAGCAGAGAACGAGAATCACTGAGCAAAAGCGTATGTAACACACGGCAGGCATATCCGAACCGGTATTGCAGCTTGCCAGAGCAAGTATTTACTGACTGGAGAAATATGATGAAAGTTCTGTATTCCACAAAAGCAACATCTACTGGCGGGCGTGACGGTGCTTCGGAGACTGAAGACGGCAAACTGAAAGTGCAGTTGAGCACACCGAAAGAGCTGGGTGGAGCCGGCGGCAGCGGCACGAATCCGGAACAGCTCTTTGCGGCGGGTTATTCTGCCTGTTTCATCGGAGCAATGAAATTTGTAGCGGCACAGGATGGCATCAAATTACCGAATGAGCCCAGCGTGACAGCGCAGGTGGGGATTGGTGAAAATCCGAAAGGCGTTGGCTTTGCAATTGATGTCGAGTTACATATTTCGCTGCCGGATCTGGAGAAGGATGAAGCCAGGGCGTTGGCAGAAAAAGCGCATGAAGTTTGCCCTTACTCAAATGCGACACGTGGCAATGTTCGTGTTGAACTCGTGATCGTATAACGAACATTTCATAATTTTAATGGGCTCAATTGAGCCCTTTTTTTGTTTTCAACGTTTTGTTTTTAATTTTGGCTGGTGGCGGAGTCAGAGATGTTTTTTATTTAAATATCTGCAAGTAAATTATAATTAACTTTATTAAGTTTGAGCCATTCAGACATAAGGCGACGATGCGGAGGAAATATTAAATTCCAGTTTTTTTTGATATTAAAAAACTGCTGATATAAAAACGACTTAGCCTCGCCATTAATATTTGTGAGGAAGGTCAAATAAAGTTGTGAGTTTTCGTTCAGCCCTTTGCTGGCGTGGCTTGAGGGTGTGTTTCGTTATGAGCTTTCTTATAGTCAAAATGACTTTCTTTACCCTCAAAAAGTCGGAATTGAAATAGGCTATTGAAATGCTTTATAAGAGAATTCTAAACTCAGCGCATCGAATCATTTTATGGCTGGTATTTCCCTTTGTCTGAGTCTGATAATCAAAAAGTGTCTGCGATTGATAGTGTGATTCATCGTGCGCTGATTAAAAAAAAGAAACGTCAAAAGGAATTGGAGCTTGCAAGCAAACCTTCTCTTGAGGAAAGCCTGCGGGCTAGGTTCGATATTCTCGAAACAATGACCAAGCCCGGTCGCGGCACGGTTGTGTACAAGCTGGCCGATAAAGATGATCCCAATAAAGTCATTTGCTGTAAGTCCGTCATCGAGCGTGGAAACGAAGCAGCAGAGAATGCATTACTGAGTGAAGCAACAAAGCTTGAGGTCTGTCAGCACCCGAACGTTGTGAAATTCATTAAGGTTGGCCACGAATTTACCACCCCTTATTTTTTCATGGAGTGGGTCAGTGGCGAGAATCTGGCCCAGAAAGTCAGCCGTCACAATAACGGTGGCTTTCGTGCAGATCACATTGCCTGGCTGATTTATCAGCTGGCCGGTGCGCTGGATTATGCCCACACCCAGGGTGTGTGTCATCTGGATATCAAGCCTTCGAATGTGCTGATTGGCGCAGACGATGCTGTTCGTCTGGTTGATTTTGGTGCTGCGCAATATGTCGGTGAAAGTAACGAATATGTCGAGGCCAGTCTGAACTACGCCTCGCCTGATTATGTACGTACCGGAGTCGGACAACCTGAAGATGATGTTTATTCACTGGCTGTGATGGCCTATTGCCTGTTCCTCGGGGTAACTGCCAGTGCAGATATCGGCATGGTTATTCAGGGCCAGAAGCGGCCGGTGGTGATTCCGCCGCATGCATGGAAAGCTATTAAAACCGTGATCACCAAACCCCGTTATCACGGCTATTCGCCGATTCAGTTTGCGCAGGTGCTGGGTCAGATTGATACGGATACACCGCTGTCGAATGCACCGATTTTCAGCAACATGCGAAATGCCGATCTGGTTCTGAGTAAGAAAAAGGTCCATGCATTCAGTGCCATTGAGGGCTGGAAGTCGCTGGAAATTACCCTGATTGGCGCCACTTTGGTGTTGGTTGCTTTCCTGGTGCTTCGCAATGTTTTTTCTTTTGCGTTCGATATGAATTCAGGAACGCCGGTTCAGTCAGCCAGTTTCACCTACGACGGCCAGATCTTCCAGCCGGATGATACGTCCTGGTTTACCTACCAGTTTCTGAATGAGTTTACATCTGAGACACCAGAGCTTTCGAAAACGGCGGTCTCTGTGGTTGAAGCCTATGACCGGAAAAAGTCGGAACGTGAAAAGCAGCTGTATCAGCACCTGAGTCCGGTGTTTGAGGATGAGCGTCAGGCTGAGACGACACGCCGTGAAGAACTGAATGCGGTCAAAAATGAACTGATCACCATTCGGCGTTTGATGCAGGGCGGACAGCCGGGCGACAGTGTGCACATTGAAAAACAGCTCTCCAGTGCTCAGGCAAGGATCAATGCGCTCCTGCAAAACGAAAGTTTATACAGTGAAAATGCAGTCACGCCTGAGGAAGCCCTGAATTTGCTGGAGGTCGGCGATGCGGTGTTTGCCCGGAAAGCGTTTGAATCGGCCTGGCAGAAGGCCACGGCTCAGGCTTACTACTATTCGCACGAAGTCCGTTATGAGACGGTCGTGAAGGTACTGTCGCGCGTTTCTGTCCTGATGGATGAAAGCAAGTTCAAAGATGCCTCCAGCCTGATCGAAAGTGCACAGGAAGTATTCCCGGAAAGCAAGGATATCCGCCGGATGAGTGCCTTACTGTATGCGCGCCGCGGGGAATACATTCTCCAGCAGTCGCTCCACTCAGATTTAGTCGTGGATAAAAGCATTATTCAGCAGGCGTATCAGGACGTGAAGACGTTTGCGCCGGAACGATTGGAGCAGGTGAAAGCACAGCTGAAAGAAGAAATTGCGCAGGGGAGTGAATCCAGATTCAAAGCCGGTGCGCTGAGTATCAATGCCAAAAATGTAACGTCGATTGTTTTACCGGATTGGGAGTGGGAAGCATGAGTGATTTAAATACTCGGCTGGATGCACTGTTGTCTCCAATCAGCGCGGACCAGCCTGTGGGTGAGGATGCCCGCTATGAGCTCTGCTATGAGCTGATGGAAGCTGAAGTGAAGAAGTTCGGCTCATTGTTTGGTGAAACAGTTGACTGGATGGAAGTGGAGAAGCAGGCCGAGATTGTTCTGCTGCAGCACAGTAAAGATCTGAAAGCCATGGCGTACATCGCCCGTGCCTGGGCCGAGCATTATGACAGTGCTGGCCTGAAAGCCGGTCTGGTCTTGCTGAAATCCGCTCTGGAGCAATTCGGGTCTGCTCTTTATCCGTCTCGGGCCAGAGCCCGGGATGGCGCCATTGAATGGCTGGACAAGCAAATCGAGCTGGTCGCGCCAAAACTGAAGAACCCGGCTTACGAGGATCTGGATACGAGTTCGGCGCTGTGTCAGGACATCGGCTTCTCGATGGGCGAGGTATTCGAAGGGTCGGATGTCTCAATGGTGAGTGCCCGGGATGCTTTGGCAATCCAAAGCCGCAGTATGGGCGCTCCGGCAAAACCGGCAGTACAGTCTGCGCCTGCTGCGAAAGAAAAACCGGCAGAGCCTGTGAAGCAAGCTGAAGCGGCGCCGGAACCTGTTGCGCCGCCGCCAAAACCGGCTGCACAGGTATCCAGACCGACAGCGGCACCGAGTGTCTCGCTGAGTGGTGACACCGATAAAAAATCGCTGGAACAGATGGCTGAGCATCTGCTGCACCAGGACCCGGCAATGCCGCTGGCTTATCAGGTTGGCCGGTATCTGACCTGGATGGCCGTGGATGAGTTGCCGCCACATGACGGTGACGGAAAAACACCGCTGCGTCTGCCGGTGAGCCAGGACACCATCAGTGATTATGAGGCGGCGCTGTCAGCCAAAGCTGTGGATGAACATTATCGCCGCCTGGAGAAAAGTCTTCGCAATACGCCGTTCTGGCTGACCGGACACCGTCTGATTTCGGAGATGCTGAAGCAGATGGCGTTTGTTCAGGCAGCCGAGGCTGTCCGTGAAGAGACACGTCGTTTTATCTCCCGCCTGGAAGGCGTGGAATCCCTGTCATTTGATGACGCAACCCCATTTGCCGACGAGGCAACGAAACAATGGCTGGCTGCGGCACCTGCGGGTTCCGGCAGTGCAGTCAGTGAAGGGTTGTCTGAATTACTGGGCGATCTGGACGGCGACAATCTGGAAGGTGCTGAGCTGGGTCAGTTACTGGTTTCAGCCTCTTCTCAACTGGATGCCGCTCAGTCCGGGCGCGCCAGATTTCTCTTACATCTGCAACTGGCCAAATTACTGCACAACAATGGTCTTCACAGTCTGGCGCTGCCACATCTGGAAGTCATCTGGCCAGAAAGAGAACGGGTTCATTTGAGTTACTGGGAACCGCATCTGGATGCAGAACTGGAGCAGTTACTGTCTTCAACACTGACTCAAATTTATTCACGGGAAGAAGCCTTTCCCGGCAAGTACAGAGAATGGCTGAAAGCCGTTCATTAACATATAGCTGCTAAGTAAGGACAAGTTATGTCTAAAGATGGTTCAGTCGCTCCGAAAGAGCGAATTAATATCCGATACGTACCCGCTACCGGCGATGCCCAGGAAGAGGTAGAGCTGCCCCTGAGTATGATGGTCGTGGGTGATTTCACCGGCCGCGACAATGAAACACCGATTGAAGATCGTGATCCGATCAATATCGACAAAGACAACTTCAACGATGTGCTGAGTGCGCATGCACCGAACGTTAAAGTGAATGTAGCCAACCGTCTGAGCGATGAAGAAGGCGCACAACTGGGTGTTGATCTGACCTTCAAAAATATGAAGGACTTCTCTCCGGAAGCGATTGCCCGTCAGGTCCCGGAACTGGGCAGTCTGCTGGAACTTCGTGAAGCACTGGTGGCACTGAAAGGTCCGCTGGGGAACGTACCTGCTTTCCGTAAGCGCATTGCGCAGGTGCTGCAGGATGAAGATTCACGCAATAAACTGCTCAGCGAACTGAGCATCAATACGAACAACGAAGAATAAGCAGGTGCCGAATGACAACTGAAGCAATGACACCGGAACAGGATGCACAACTGGTTGAATCCGGTTCTCTGTTAGACAGTATTTTAAATGAAACCCGTCTGAAGCCATCAGAAGATGGTTTTGATGTGGCGAAACGTGGTGTGGAAGCGTTCATTTCTGAACTGCTGAGCAAAAACATCTCTGACAAAGTTGACCAGTCGCTGGTTGATCTGATGATTGCTGAAATCGATCAGAAACTGTCTGCACAGGTTGATGAAATTCTGCACGCAGAAGAATTGCAGGCGATTGAATCTTCATGGCGTGGCCTGAAGTATCTGGTTGATCAGACGGATTTCCGTGAAAACATCCAGATCGAAGTGATTTCTGCGAAGAAAAATGAAGTGCTTGATGACTTTGATGATGCACCGGAAGTGGTGAAATCGGGTCTGTATAAGCAAATTTATACCCGTGAATACGGTCAGTTCGGTGGTAAACCGGTTGGTGCTGTGATCTGTGATTTCAAGATGACGGCTGCATCACCGGACATCAAGCTGATGGAATACATGGCAAACGTGGGTGCGATGTCTCATGCGCCGTTCATCACGTCGGCGGGTCCTCAGTTCTTCGGTGTCGACAGCTATGAAGAGCTGCCAAACCTGAAAGATCTGAAGTCGGTCTTCGAAGGCCCGCAGTACACCAAGTGGCGTGGTCTGCGTGAACACGAAGATTCCCGTTACCTGGGTCTGTGTACCACGGGCTTCATGCTGCGTTCTCCGTACTCGGTTGCAGATAACCCAATCAAAGCATTTGATTACAACGAGAATGTGTCTGCGAGCCACGACCATTATCTGTGGGGTAACTCGGCGTACGCACTGGCTTCACGTATTTCCGACTCATTCGCGAAATTCCGCTGGTGTCCGAACATCATCGGTCCTCAGAGCGGTGGTACGGTGAACGATCTGCCGGTTCATAACTTTGAGTCCATGGGCCGCATTGAAACCAAGATCCCAACTGAAGTGCTGGTTTCTGACCGTCGTGAATTTGAACTGGCGGAAGAAGGCTTTATTGCCCTGACCATGCGTAAAGGTTCTGACAACGCGGCATTCTTCTCTGCTAACTCGGTTCAGAAGCCGAAGTTCTTCGGAAATTCTCCGGAAGGCAAAGATGCAGAAACCAACTACAAGCTGGGCACTCAGCTGCCGTATATGTTCATCATCAACCGCCTGGCGCACTACCTGAAAGTGCTGCAGCGCGAGCAGATTGGTTCGTGGAAAGAGCGTACCGACCTGGAAATTGAACTGAACAAGTGGATCCGTCAGTACGTGTCTGATCAGGAGAATCCACCAGCAGAAGTTCGTGGCCGCCGTCCGCTGCGTGCTGCAAGAGTTGAAGTTTCCGATGTTGAAGGCGATCCGGGCTGGTACCGTGTTTCTCTGGCGGTTCGTCCGCACTTCAAATACATGGGCGCAAGCTTTGAGCTGTCTCTGGTCGGCAAACTGGATCAGAACTAATTGAAGGCGAGCGGTCGCTGTCAGGTAAGCATCTCGCTTATCCGCCAGCAGGCCGCTCGATATGATTTATGGATAAAGGTTACCGGTTACTGGAACGGATCGAGCTGGGGGAACCCAAAAACAGTTACGATGCTGTGGGCTCGACGCAGCACCTGATTGAATCAATTCACAATCACCTTGCAGATTTGCTCAATACCCACACGGGTAATGCCATGATTGCCAACGATTACGGGCTGCCTGACTTTAACGATGTCCTGGCGGACAAATCGAATATTGTCAGAGAAATCAGAAACAGTGTGAAAAGCACGATTGAGAAATATGAACCCCGTTTATCCGCCGTTGTTGTCCGGTATATCCCCCATGTGGACAACCCACTGCAGCTGAATTTTGCTGTCAGCGGAGAAGTGCTGCATAACGATAAGAAAACCATGATGAATATCGACTTATCCGTGGGTGTCGACGGTAAGTTTTCTGTTTAGAGACGACGAACATGACCTATAGCAAGTATTTCCAGGACGAGCTCTCGTTTCTCAAAGAAGCGGGTTCCGAGTTTTCAAAAAGTCACCCGCAATTAACCAAATTTCTCTCAGAAAGCAGTAACGACCCGGATGTTGAACGTCTGCTGGAAGGTTTCGCTTTTCTGAATGGTAAGCTGCGTCAGAAGCTGGATGATGAACTTCCGGAACTGACTCAATCCCTGATCGCTCTGCTTTGGCCGCACTATTTGCGTTCAGTGCCTTCGATGTGTATTGCTCAGTTCAGCCACCATGCGGGGAGTCTGTCGCAAAAGACGACGATTACGCGCGGGCATGAAATGGCCAGCAGGCAAGTGGATGACACGCAATGTGTTTTCCGGACCTGTTACGATGTTGACCTGTTTCCGCTGGAAATTAACTCGGTCACACAGCAAAACACACGATCGAACAGCCACCTGAATGTGACACTGTCGACAGACAGCGGCTCAGAGCTATCACGGATTGGGTTAGACACCCTGCGTTTCCATATTCACGGGGAGCTGCACGTTTCCCGGATTTTGTATTTGTGGCTGTTCCGGTACCTGGACAGTGTTGATGTGCAGCTGGCGGGTGGCGGAAGTAAACGGCTGCCTGCATCCTGCATTAAGAAAGTGGGTTTTGCCGATGATGAAGCTCTGCTGCCATATGGTCCGAATTCATTTTCCGGTTACCGTCTGGTTCAGGAGTATTTCTCAATGCCTGATAAATTCATGTTCTTTGATGTTGAAGGACTGGAATGGCTCAAAGGGGTACCGAATCAGAACACCATGAGTCTGGTGTTTAATTTCTCCCGGTCTCTGCCTTCGGAAGTCACCATTCGCGAGAAGAACCTGCGGTTGTTCTGTACGCCCGTTGCCAACCTGTTCGAGATGGATGCGGACCCGATTCGTCTGGATCACAAGCGAACTGAATACCGGATCCGGCCTCAGTCCACGAGACAGCAAAATCATGAGGTTTATTCCGTGAATCAGGTACGGGGCTGGAGTCAGGAAAACCGCCGTCAGGTCGATTACCTGCCGTTTGAATCCTTTGAACACCAGCTGGGAATTGACAGCCAGCAGCATTACTACAATGTCAAAGTGGCGGAACATGTTTCCGGAAAAGGGTTGTCTCATTACATTTCCTTCTTTGATCATAACGCCGGAGTGGCGAATCTTGAGACGGAAACTGTGCTCATCAAGCTGACCTGTACCAATGGTAAATTGCCGCAGCGTCTGGCACCGGGTGATATTGCTTTTACCACGCACAAATCAACGAACTATGCGGACTTTAAAAACCTGACAAAACCGACGGTGTCTGTCAGCCCGCAGATTGACAGCAGCCTGCACTGGCAGCTGATTGCCAATATGTCGCTCAATTATTTGTCGTTGATTGATGCCGATGTGCTGAAAATGATGCTGAGTATTTACGATTTCCACTCGCGCAGTGACCGTCAGTCTCAGCGGGCCTCGGCCAACCGGTTAAACGGGATTAAAGCCATTAGTATGAAGCCGGTCGAGCGGATCTTCCGCGGGCTTCCTATTCGCGGGAATTTGATTGAGCTGCAAATGGATTCCTCCATGTTTGCCAATGAAGGGGACATGTATTTGCTGGTGTCGATTCTGAATGAGTTTTTCTCGCTGTATTCCAGTATCAATTCTTTTTCTGAGCTGGAAGTCGTGGATGTCAAAACCGGTGAAATCTACCGATGGAATGGCAATCAGGGTAAGCAGGCAGTGATATGATCGACAAGATACAACAAGCCAGCCATGAGTTTGCTTTTTTTCAGGCTGTTTATCTGCTTGAAGCGAATGCCAGGAAGCAGGAGCCGGCACAGTTTAAATCGGCCGGTCTGGCGAAAACGCAGTCTGAGGAGTTTCTTCGCTTTCGTATTTCTCCTGAACTCGGATTTCCGCGCGCTGATATCGCGCAGTTTGAAACTGTGCAATGGAGTCACCGTGAGGTGCCCAGCCTGACAGTGAACTTCGGCGGACTGCACGGGACCGGTTCGCCGCTGCCAACCGCATACACGGAGAAGCTGGCCGGCAGAGACGGCGAGGATAATCCGGTCAAAGATTTCTTCGACTTCTTTCATCACCGTTATTTATCGCACCTTTACCGGATATGGAAAAAGTACAGATACCATGTGCGTTACGAATCCGGTGCCGTCGATCCGTTGTCCCGCAATCTGTTTAACCTGGTTGGGATATCCTCTGAACTCAGTGACGAAAGTGACTTTCATTTCGACAGGGCAAAACTGCTGTCTTATATCGGCCAGCTGTCCTCCAGAACCCGGTCACCCAATCTGGTTTCCGGCGTGGTGGCGCACTGCTTTAATCTGAAAAAAGTCAGCATTGAGCAGTGGGTGCCGCGCAGAGTCAAAATTGCGCCCTCACAACTGAACAGTCTGGGGCATGTGAATTGCGTTCTCGGGCGCGATTATCACCTGGGTGACCATCTGATCGATATTACCGGGAAGTTTAACCTGGTGTTTCATGATCTGAGTTTTGAGGAATACTGCCACTTTTTACCCGGCGAGCAGGGGAATATTTTGCTGAAGGAACTGATGCGTTTCGTCTTGCGCGACCCGATGGCCTGGGATTTAAAAATGGAAGTGATGAACGACGATCTGCCTGCCAGCGTGTTGGGTGCGCAGGGGGCAAACCGGCTTGGTCAGGTCAGCTGGCTGGGCAATGTGCAGGGTGACAAGCAGACGGTTGTCGTCATTGGCGCTGTCTGAGTATGGATACAGCGACACCCGGCTGCCGGCGTTGAAGGGGCAGTCGGGTGTCGTGGTTTTTTTCGTCAAATCTCACCAAACGCGAACGTTTGCCGGGATGGCACTTACCGGCAGATCGGGCTGTGGAATACGACGGTTGTATGCAGCTCTTTGATACCCGGAATATTCTCGGCTTCATCACACAACTCATTCATGACATGTAATGAAGAAGCTTCCAGCAGCGTAATAATATCGAACCCGCCGCCAACGACACTGATGGTCTTGATTTCAGGGATCTCTCTCAGGCTGTCACACACTTTCTTTTTCCAGCCATTTTTACATTTAATCAGCAGGTAGCAGCTGGTCAGGTTGGCGCTTTTTTGTGTCCCGATTTTCGCCGTATACCCTTCAATGACACCGGATTTCTCCATACGGGAAATGCGTTCAGCCACTGCGGTTCGTGAAAGGCCCACACTGCGGGCCATATTCGCGATAGATTCTCGTCCGTTAATCAGCAGACTCGACAATATCTTCCTATCAATCCGGTCTACGGTGTTGCTATGTAAAGTACTCATTATCTTTATTCTCGACTTTGATTAACCTAGGCTACCAACTTACTGAATCTGTTCTGGGACAGAGAAGTTGTATAATTCTTGCAGCAGGAATGGGTTATTAGAATTTGACGGTTTGACTTTCACCGTCATATGACGCCCTGAGACAAGAATGTCAGCATTGAATCCACCATCGGATGTTGGCTCGAGTTGTGCTTCGTTCAACAGCCGGAAGATAGACCAAAATCCCTCTTTTGCGATTCTGTGTTGTTCTCCGCTTGATGTAATGTCCTGAATGTTTACGTTCACGAAAAACTCATTACTTGCCGGTGGCCAGGCAAACTGCTTACTTTTTGCCGGACCGTGGTAGTAATCCAGTGACTCACCCCCGAAATCCAGACTCGCACGAATGGCGCTGGAATCCAGATCGATGAAGCGCGAACTGAAATCAATGTTGAACTTGTTCGAGGTCGGATCAAACAAGACGTTTTTGATCATCGTATAGTTCTTCATCTGGGTGATCATTTCCTGCGACAGTCGCAGGGTTTCACCGTCGACACGCTTCGCCTGCCACAGGTTGGTGTCGTAAAACGGAGAAAGATTATCTTTAATAAAGCCGTCCATCGTGCCCTGTGCGGCAAAGAACTCTTCGAAATCGGTCAGTGAGATCTCTGTTTCTGCCTGCTTGCTGAACGGATACTTATTCTGTCCGACCAGGGCAAATTTGCTGTAAACGTTACTGGTCCACAGTTCCTGAATCCCCAGCTCTGACTCGGTCAGCAGTGTGGCCCAGGCCTGATGGGCAATTTCGTTCAGCCAGCTTTTCACCGGCTCCGGTGTTTTCTGTGCGATTTGTTTCAGGCGGACAATTGGATCCGCATCCGTTTCACGCATCCGGGCTTTCGCTGCCGCCAGAGCTGCCTGCTGCACATTCGGGGCATCCGTAATTTGCTTCAGGTAAGCCCGGAGGTTACTGAGCGAACTGATGACTTGATCCCAGGGGGCCTGAGAATTTTCTGTTTCACTGGTCTGCAGGTTATTGATGACGGCAAAGGTTTTTTCTACCCGGTTCATCAATTCGTAATCCGGCTCAATGGCTTTCTCTGCCGTAGCTTTCAATGCATCAACTGCCTGGTTGAGACGCTGATCTTTCGGCGCAAGCTGTGCCAGTGCAGACGTATCCGGCGAATATTTTGTATTGGTATACAGCAGATTCAGGATCGTACTCAGCGGTGATGCCGGGCCGGACATAATGTCGATGGCATTGGTCATATCGACGATATTGTCGAATTGCTTAAAGCGCAGATCACTGATGGCCGTCCGCCAGATGTTAATGTAGTCATCGGTATATTTACGGCGAACTTTCGCCTGAAATGCTTTCAGTTCTTCTTCCGACGGCTGGGTATTATTCGACAGCCCCAGCACCCAGTTATCGGCAATCAGGTCTTGCGACAGTGATTCAGACAGCGGGCGGTAGAAGGTTGTAAAACCGGTAGCGGTATAAATCTTGTTGATGTTCAGTTCATCCTGGTGATTTTTCTCCATGTCGAAAATTTCACCAAAGTTAAAACCGATTGCTCTTGGAATACTGAGCTGACCAAGGTCTGCGTCCCGGCCGCTGTTCAGAATCTGGCTGTAAGCAATATCAACTTTCGACTGAGACAGCAGCTCACGGCGTGTGGTCCGCACCAGATCCCAGTTAATGTTGTGCGACGGGAAATTGGTTTTGAAATAAACTGCCAGATAATCTTTGATGTTGGCGTAACTGCCGTCTGTACCAAAATCATCAGCAACAATTCTGGAGATCGATTTCAGCAAAAAGCTGTAATCGCGTTTATCACTTTCGCTCAGCATCAGATACGTCTTCAGCAGGTGCAGTTTCTCCTGATGAGACAGACGGCTCTGTGCCAGTTCCTGACTGATATGCTTTTCAATCAGGGGCATCAGTTGCAGATGAATACTGTCCAGCAGATGGCGATAAGCAATCTGAGTGGTTTTGTCGAGTTTATCGACATTGATATCAATGATTTTCTCATCCAGCAAACGGCTGGCATCGACCCAGGCCTGATACAACGGCTGAATCCCGCTGGATGTGAGCGCCAGCTGCCTTTTCAGGTTGGCCTGAGCGTCATCTTCTGTCGGATTTTCTGAAACATCGAGTAGCTGGTTAATGATCGAAATGTTCTGTTGGGTGGTTGTCAGGAAATAGTAACCACTTACACCCAGCAAAGTGACACAGGCAGCCATTGTCATCCGGCTTTTGCGGATCAGTTGCTTGAGATGTCGCTTGTTCTCACCGGCAAAGTTGGCCTCTGGCAGCACCTGTTCATCAATAATAAAACGGGTGAACAGCGGCGATTCCGAAAGCTGGTCATGCTCGGAAGCAATCATCGGGACATTGAAATGGTTGCTGCAGCCTTTGGCCAGCAGGTTGTATTTCCGGCCACCCTGATGACTGGAAGTGAAATAGAGGCCCCGGAGATCCACCATATGGAAGCCGTCTTTTTCCAGCCGCACTTTATTCAGCGTGTCCCGGACCAGACCATGGCAGAGCTCGAACTGTTTCGGAAAAGTGACCAGCGCACTGTTGTTGATCAGAGAACGTTCCATGGCGGCACAGTCCAGTGTGCTCTGCTCCATCTTGCTCAGAATGGCATAAAAACCATTGTCGAAGATGTCGTTGATTGTGCCCTTGGCATCTTTCAGAGAAATCGTCAGGTGTTCTAACTGGGCTTTCAGCGGGCTGAGTGAAACGAATTCCTTGAAGCCTTTCAGCTTATCAATTTTCGACAGGAACACATACGCAGGCAGGGCGCTGTAGGTTCTTTCTGTAATATCACTCAGGCGGGTATTGATGATATCCAGAATATATTCACGCTGTGTATCTTCCTGCGTGATCAGAAATTCCAGATCAACCACATACAGACAGCCAGCGAAAGGCTTTCTTGGCTTGATGCTGATGATTTTATCCAGAAATGCTTTCCAGAGCATCTGGTCGGTATTGGATGTGTCCTGATAGATCAAACGGGGAGCTGGCTTGATAAAAATCGCCTGATCAGATTCGTACCAGAGGAAATAATCCGTCTGGAGTGTGTTTTTCTGATCAATGGGTTTGATCGCATGCGAACTGGTCAGCAGAGACGTTTTCCCTGATTTTTTATTACCAAGCATCAGGTAGATTGGCTTATGACTGGACCCTTTCAGCAAAGAGGCAAGCAGACCTTTCAGCGTCTCTTCTTCGGTTTCAATATCGCTGTTTGAACGTGACTTACGTTTTTTGACCTCGTAACCGATCAAAACGATGATCGCCGCTGTACAGACCAGGGCAATCGGACCCCAAGTCAGATAATGACTGAAAGGTAAGTCCATCACGAAATAAGAGAATAAGCCGTACAATACAGAGAGCAGCACAGCAGAGAGTATAATAAATACCCTCGGTGTTTTGAGTGTTTTAATCAAGATATAACCTGCCAGTTTTTGTTATTGGTTTTGTTGTTCGAATTGGTTTGATATTTCCATCAGGCGGTATTGGTAAGCGCTGAGCGTTTTTTGCGCTTTGATAATATCCTCACGCTCAATGTGACCTTTCTCCAAATAATCAAGGCGACCAAGAAACGGAAAAAGAGTATTACTAAATTTATAGGCCGCGGTGATATTGTCGCTTTCGTCGACTAAAGCGGCGTTGGCAATAATCGTCCGTGCACGTTTGAACTGGTCGTTTATGGCCTGATAGTCACTGGCCAGTGCTGTTTTTCCTGCTTGGTACTGAGACACCGCAGTTTTAGCCGCAATGGAATCCGGATAAAGTGAATTCACATGATTCGCCAGTGCTTCCAGCACCTGATGGTTGTAAACACGTTCAGGATAGGCGGTCCAGTCCTGCATCAGTTCACTGGTACGGGTCAGTACTTCCTCCTTCAGGCGGTTTTTGAAGTATGGCTCCGCATGGATCAATTTTGAGGTGATCTTCTCCAGCTGCACTGCAGAAGCCGCCGGGATATCTCGCTGATACAGATACTGACGAACAGCAGCAATTGAAAACACAAGACATCCCAGGATAAATACAGTTGCAAGCCAGTAACACCAGGCGGGAAGTCTGGGTTTGGTTTCAGTTTCTTTCGCTGTGTCCTGCGCCGGTGTTGCCTCTTCGGCTGTTTCAGCTAGTGGCTGCGCAGTACCTTTACGCTGGCGGGATTCTTCTTTCTCAGCCAGTTCTTCGAGGTGATCTTTCCACTCGGTGAATTGTTTGCGTACAGGCCCCAGCGATGGTGCCTGCTTGCCCAGCTGGTGTTGCAGTTCCTGTTCCAGACTGAGTGCAAAGCGATGTCCGGCCTCAACCAGCGCCAGGTCTTTCAGGCTGACTTTGATTTTTTTCAGCGCAGTGGGAAGCTGTTCAGCAACCCAGTCAAAAGACTGAACCCGGGCATTGGGTTTGTCGGCACTTGGAAAAGCCGAATGCCAGTACACAATGCTTAGATCGTTCAGCACATTTAAGCCGACGACGGCACCTTTTAAGCCATCGATGCGGCAGGCAGCAACGCAATAGTAGCTCGCACACCGAAAGTCTTTGCTGTGTGAGGTTAACAGTGTTTCGGCCGTAGAATAGATCTCCTTCCATGGTGCAGGGGATACAAAACTACTCAGCCGGTTTACATTTCTTTTGAGATCAGAAAACAGATCCAGTGTACGTGGATCCTGGCCAACGGGCGACTGCGCCGATATTGGCCTGAGTGCAATATCAGTGAATTTCATGGTAAATAGCCAACTTCAAAAGTAATAGAAACTGAAAGTTTTACGTTTGGATAGTCCTTTTCCAATCGCTTACTTAAAGTTTAATTTATTAGTAGATACTAAATTATAAGGCGGAAAAATTTGTCTTTTTGTTAATACCTTTCGTATTTAAAATTGTTCCATCATTCTGCTACAGGCGTTTTGTCGCTTTATGCAGTCCATTTTAAAATATCGAGGTTCATTTTCACGGAAACCCCTTGAATTGAGAATATTTTAAGCATAACGGGCATACGAAACTAAGTGGATGATTTGTTTACTGGCTTAAGATCACAAAAGATATAATGATAATGGATTATCTGTTTGTTTTTATTGGTTTTATTTTGTGTTTTCTTTGTTTTTGACATTCCTCTGACAAAGTGAAAAGGCATTTTGTGTCTTAATTAAATCCTTGTTTTTGAAGAGGTAAAATATTATTGTGACTTTTGTTCCATATGTGAGAGCTTATATTTAATGTTAACAACTTGAGTGTTTTGGGAATAATTTCACATTAATTAAAAACCATAATTTCTTTATCAGTTTTGAATGAGCTCATTTCCGGATGCGAAGTGGGTGTTAAATCGACAACAATCTCAGTCAAAATGAAAATATCCATAGTTAAATTAACTGAATTTCATGACGGCCCAATTGAGCCCTTGAATTCATTATTTCATGCGTTTATCTTTCAGATGTTTTTAATTTAGTGAACGCGAACATTATGAATCGTCTTCAACATTCAGTCTGTTTATTCATCGGTTTGATACTTTCTGCTCCGGCTTTATCCAAAGGCGAGCGTTTTGGTGTCACGGCTGCTTATTATGATTTCACTTCAAGTGCCGAAGAGGGCGAGTCAGGTGAAAACCAAAGTATGCGATGGGGGCTTGTGCATACCCGGCCCATTGATGATAACAGCGCACGCTGGCGCTGGTGGTTTGGCCTGAATTATCTCTCCGACAATATTCCTGCACCCCAGAATGGTATCTATCAGGAAGTGGACAATTATGAATTCAGGGTATTGCCTCAGTATGCGTTTCCCGTCACCAGCTGGTTAACGCCTTATATCGGGGCGGGTATCTCACTGGCATACAGTGAGTATTCAGAGCGCTGGTATGTCGATTCCGATGAGTTCAAATATGGCACCCAGCTGCAGGACAATAATGCCTTTGAGGCTGGGTTGTTGCTCAATGCAGGGACCGTCCTGAAAATTGGCAGTAATCCTGATGCACATTTGCAGTTGGTACCTCAGGCAACGCTGATCATTCCCGTCAATAATGGCTTGGGCGGCGTTGAATTTTCCTTATCGTTTCTTTTTTGATTTTTGCTTATGACGCATAAAACGCTCATTCTCACCGTGAACAGCGCCCCTGACGAGTATACAGGGGTCAAAAAAATGGAATTTGACAGTCTTGGGGGCAGCATCGGCCGCAGCGCTCAGTGCTTTTTCCATCTGGAAGATCATAACAAGTATCTGTCTGGTACTCATGCGCTCATTACCAGCTATAACGGTGAGTTCTACCTGAATGACATCAGTACCAACGGGACTTTCATTAATGACAAGCGAGCCCTGAAAAATCAGCCTTCTGCGTTGCAGGAAGGGGACACGGTGTCATTGGGGCGTTATGAGCTGACGGTCAGCTTCGAGAATGAAATCCAGCATATCAATCTGGCAGAAGACATTATGCCGGAGATGAAAAGCAGCGACCCCGTTGAATCACTGAATGTCGTCTTGCCGCCCAAAGCCGAAGAGTTTGCTGAAGGGACCGTAGAAGAGCTCTTTTTTCCGCCGGATGAAAAGGCTGACACCACCGAGCCCTTGTACCATCTTCAGGAAGAAGAAGATGAAGCGGAAGCGCTGATTGAAGATGAGATCCCAAAACCTGAAGTGGATTACACACCACCGCACCGGCAGATGCTGGATGACAGTGAAAGTATTCATTCCGAAATGGACGTGCCGAACCTGATTCCGGAAGACTGGAATTTTGGTGGTGAACCGGTAGCGTCCGTGCCGAAACCGGTTCAGAGACCGGTACAGCGACCAGCACCACTTCAGCCTGAAATGCGTGCCGAGCGCATCCCGTCCCATCCGCCGAAACCTGAAAAACCAGCCCCGATTGCTGAGCCGGCTGCCCTGGGTTTACTGGCTCACACTGAAATGTCGCCCCTCTCTGGCAGGCAGGCTGAATCTGCTTTTCTGGACGGGTTGGGGATGTCGACGGAGCAAAGACAGCTTTGCGATGAAAACTGGTACCGGCAGATGGGATTATGTTTGCGGGGCTGTCTGGATGCGATGACATCCGAGCTGCGCCAGTCACTGGCACTGGCTGGTGAGGCCGATGAGTCTCAGGCCCATTTGCTGGACAGCATGCTGTCGCTTTATCAGCAGTCCATTCTTGAACCGGTTGAACTTGTTGAGCATATCCATGAAGAGCTGGCCACGCATCGGGCTCGTCTGAACCAAGCCAGAAAATCGCTGTTCATGCAGCAACTGACGTCACTCTCCCCTGCAGCTTTCGAAGCAGAACAACAGGAAAAAGGCGGCGGCTGGCTGAAGAAGCAGCGTCTCTGGAGTGCGTATCAGGACCATTTTGCACAGCAGCAGTCGGATATGCAGTCTGAAACGCAAGAAAGCGCTGATGCGAATCTGGCAACCAAGTACAGGGAATTATTACAGGGGCAAAATGCGTAATTTATTGTTGGGTTTAATGGTTGCACTGTCTTTGTCTGGTTGTGCAGTGTGGGAACAGTTTAAAGATACTGCCGGATTGATTCCGGAAACGGCTGAAATTGAAGTGCACATCACAACGGACAAGAGTCTGAATGTCCGGCCGAACGGATCATCGTCACCGGCAATCTTGCGGATTTATGAACTGTCTTCGCCAGTGCTGTTTCGCAGCCTGGATTTCTTTTCGCTGTTTGAGAATGACAAATCTGCGCTGGGTGATGAGTACATCAAACGCTACGAATACCAGTTAGAGCCGGGACAGGAACTGACCGAATTTCTGAAACTTCAGCCGGAAACGCGTGCGGTCGGATTTGCGGTCGCATTCCGGGATATCAACGGCACCAGCTGGCGCACCATTCACACGATAGAAGAGCGTAAAAGCTATTTTCTGGACGTGAATCTGGTGAATAACGTGTTGTCGGTAGAACGCACGAAAGGTGTAGAACAGATTTATTTCTAAGGAAGTTATTATGTCATTGTATAACCCTGTGGTCTGGCAAGACGGCATGTTTATGAAACCGCAGCACTTCCAGCAACTGGACCGGTTTCATTCCCAGCAGATGAGTTTGTGTACGGCGTTGAGTTCACCGCTGAGCTGGGGCATCAGCCGGCTGGAGATCAACCACGAATTGCTGAAAATGGGCAAAATTGGTGTAACGGTTGCAGAGGGGATTCTGCAGGACCGTACGCCGTTTGCGTTACCGGCGGAAGCGCCTGCTCCGTCAATGCTTGAAGTGGACTCGTCGACTGTCGATAAAGTTGTGTATCTGTGCTGCCCGCTGCCTTCTGAACAGGGCGAACTCTATACCAATGCCGGGGATGGTGCACGTTATTGCCTTCAGGAACAGCAGGTCGTGGACTGCCTGTATGACAGTGAAGACACCACTACGATTCACGTCGGCAGTCTGAATTTCCGTCTGATGCTGGAGAGCGACGATCGCTCGGCATACACGTCAATTGCAATCCTGAAAATCTCTGAAGTGAAAAGTGACGGGACAGTCGTTCTGGATGATAAGTTTATCCCGACTTGTCTGGATATCCGCGCCTCAGCAGTACTGACTAAATTTGTGACTGAATTTGCATCACTGCTGAAGCACCGGGCTGAATCCATTGTGGCACGCCTGGGTGTGGTTGATCAGCAGGGCGTTTCTTCTGTTGCTGACTTTATGTTGCTGCAGGCGGTGAATAAATTAGAGCCGCTGTTCTGGCATATCGGCAGTCTGGAAGGTGTTCATCCTGAAGCGCTGTATCGTGTATTGCTGCAGGCAGAAGGTGATCTGGCAACACTGTGCTCATCCTCACGTCGTCCTGAAGCCTATCTGCCTTATAACCACGGTGATCTGAGCGAATGTATGTGGTCGCTGATCAGCCGGAACCGCAGCAGCCTGACCGTCATGTCTGAGCAGCGTGCCATTCCGCTGGTGCTGAAAGAGCAGGGCTATGGCGTTCGGGTGGCCAATATCGCCGATCGCGACATCATTGAAACCACCACCTTCATTCTGGCCGTGAAGGCAGACGTCACGCTGGATGTCCTGCATACACGCTTTGTTTCTCAGGTGAAAGTGGGCAGCCTGGAAAATATCCGTGATCTGGTGAACTTCCAGTTGCCGGGCATTGCAATTAAGCCAATGCCGGTTGTGCCGCGACAGTTGCCTTATCATGCCGGCTTTACTTACTTCGAACTGGACAAGGCATCTGAAGAATGGAAAGCGCTGTCTTCTTCTTCAGGTATTGCGATGCATGTTTCGGGAGATTTCCCGAACCTGGAACTGCAGTTGTGGGCGGTTAGATTATGAGTCCGGCAGACGATGATGTAACGGTCGTATTATTTCAGTCGGAGCCGGGCAAACCGATGGAGGTCATGCCCGCTCCGGAAGTTCCGCGAAATATTGCGGTGAAACAGCTGGAAATCAAGAAACTTGGTATTAACCAGCTGGTGGATGAATTCACTTGGGTGCTGGCTTGCCTGACCTGCATCCCATCGATTCCCTGGCTGGATGACCCGACAGCTTTGCGGGAGCAGATCAGCCGTGAAATTCAGGATGCGGAAAAACGCCTCCTGCTGGCAAATACGGATCGTGCTTCATTGCTGGTGATGCGCTACTGCGTATGCTCGGCTGTGGATGAGGCCGTATACAGCCAGGAGTGGGGCGAGAAAAGTAACTGGAGCACGCACAGCCTGCTGGCTGAATTTCATAATGAAACGTCGGGCGGCGATAAGTTTTACACCATCCTGGACAGACTGCGTCAGGATCCGAAACGTTACCGGCATCTGATAGAGTTTTTGTATTTTCTGCTGCAGGTTGGTTTTAAAGGCAAGTTTGGTCGTGTCGAACGAGGCAATGAAAAAATTGCTGATATTGCAGATACGGTATACCGGTTGATTAAAGAAGATCGACTGGTTGATCAGGAAAAGCTGCAGTTAGTGAATATGAAGGCGGCCTCCATCAGCCGACCGCTACGGCGAGTGATTCCCCCAAAACTGATTGTCGGGCTGACCGTCACTTTACTGGCAGCGATGTATGCCGCAACGTACTGGGTGATTGACTTTAAGTTTAATCAAATCCTGAGTTAAACCGATTCATTGATGTTCAGAAGATTGCTTGCTGAAGCGCGACTTGTTCGCGCTTTTTTATAAATAATTGATTTTGTTGATTTTATTTGAGTTTTGGTCGCATCTAACCATGGTCTGATCTTCTAAAGAATCTTGAAACATGGAAAGCAAAATGATCGAACATGTACACACGAAAAAGTCCGTCGCCAAAATCGTTGGGGGTGTTCTCTGTCTGGCTGTCATTGCGGGCATGGTTAATAGTTCCATTTTAATGACGGACGCGGGCTATACCTATGTTCATCAGAACAACCTGACGGGTGAGCTGGATGTTTTTACCACCCCGGGTATTCATTTCAGAACGCCGTTTCTTTCTAAAATCACCATGTATGATCAGGTCATTACGGTCTCATATGGTAATAATCTAGGTGAAGATTCCCGGCAGAGCTTACCTCCGGTACGTGCAAGTTTTGCGGACACCTATGTCGGAATGATTCCTGTGACATTCAGGTTCAAACTGTCGCAGAATCCGGAAGCGATCAAGAAAATGCACCGTGAATTCAGAAACAACACCAATCTGATTGATGCACTGCTGGTCAAAAACGCAAGAAATGTGACCGTGATTACGGCGACACAGTACACGGGCGAGGAATTTTTTCAGGGCGGTCTGAACCAGTTTAAAACGCAACTGGATGATCAGCTCAGAAACGGCATTTATATGACGGAACGACGTAAAGTCGAAGTTGAAGAGACTGATCTGGCACCGGTAGGTGCGAGTCAGAGTAATGCAAATCAGCTTCAGCGCACAAAACAACTGGTCTGGAAAACGATCCCGGTTCTGGATGAGAAAGGCGTTCCGCGTCGTCAGGAAAACCCGCTGCAGCAATATGGGATTGCGGTTACGCAAATCACGATTGGA
This sequence comes from Photobacterium sp. 53610, assembly GCF_036409375.1. Classification (NCBI taxonomy): domain Bacteria; kingdom Pseudomonadati; phylum Pseudomonadota; class Gammaproteobacteria; order Vibrionales; family Vibrionaceae; genus Photobacterium; species Photobacterium sp. 53610. The sequence continues at coordinate 60,801 of NZ_JAXOFS010000006.1, forward strand.
GATCCGAAACCGGAAGAGCAGTTAGAGAAACTTCTGGCGGATAAAAAGCGTCTGGTGGCGGAGCGCATTCGTGCCATTCAGGAGCAGGAAACCTCCAAAGCGCTGTCTGATACAGAGCAGCTGAAAAAAGAGATTCAGCGGACACGCGCAGTTCAGGATGCAGTGCGTAACAAAGAGTTAGTGACAATTTCTCAGCAGAAAGAACTGGAAATTGCGAAGGGGGCCGCTGACCGGAAAATTCTGGATGTTCAGAAGAAAAAGGAATTAGCCGAAGTCGAAAAACAGAAAGAACTGGCGATCGCGAAAGCGAACCTGGAAATTCAAAAAGCCAATGCTCTTGCTGCAGAGTATGAAGCGAAAGCAATCCTTGCGAAAGGCCGTGCGGAAGCTGAAGTCTTGCAAGCGAAGTATGATGCACTGGGCGCCAATAAAGCTGTTTATCTGGCGGAATTGAACAGGGACGTATCGACCGCTCTGTATCAAAACCTGAAGAACTATAAAATTGAAATGCCAAAAAACTACTTTGGCGGAAATGACAGCGGTAAGCTGACGACCAATCTGGATATCATCACCGGACTGGGTGCGCTGGGTATTTTAGATAAATCTGAACAATATGCGGACGGTGAAAGGAAAGAGAAGAAAAAACCTTGATGGTTTGAATCACAACTTTAACTTTCGCTAAAATTCAGGGCACGACGAACAGGGTTCATTTCTGTTTAGTCGTGCTTTTTTATTTTCAGCCAAAGAACCATCCTTGTTTTTGTGAATCAATATCACACATGCATATCTGGCCGGAATGAAATCAGGCAAACTCAAACAGATTGATTTCGCTTAATGGACATTGCACTTTGCGTTGTAGTTTTACCTAAATTAGGGAGTATTACTGTCGCTTGGTTGCATGTCACAAAAATTAGATTTATACGTTACTTTTTCGTGAAATCCATTTGAGGAAAAGCGTCATTTTAGCCTTTTCAGGTTCAGGTCTGGCTGTTTTTATGAATGAAACACCTGTCATTGTGACGGTTGATCCAGTGAAAGTGAAAGTATAAATTGTTGTTTTTACTGGATTGTCTTGTTTTCTGGAGTGAATATAATGTCAGGTTATTGACCTATAATTCAGTGTGGCTATTGTGTTTAGACGAATCACTCTATTTCTGCTTATTGTATTTCTCTCTGCGTGTGGCGAAGAAAAAACCTATCCGGAATATCCGAAAGATCGCCAGCAGGGCATTATCAGTGGTGTGGTGTTTGATGCTGCGGTATCGAATGCCAAGGTGAGCGTCTATGAATTTAACAATGGCAAACTGGGCCGTTTATTAGCGGCCACGAATACCAATCCGGATGGTCGCTTTTCAATTGCTCTGACCTCCAGTTCAGCGCCTCTGTATATTGAAGCTGCAGGTGGCGGCTATTTAGATCCCCATTCAAAAAATGTGGTTGTTGTGAATGACCGGGGTCCGCTGAAATTTCGTGCGTATGTCAACTTTGTTGAAGGACAAAGCCGAAATGTCATGCTGACACCTTTAACGAACATTGCCGCAGGTCTGGCTGAATATAATATTCAGCGTTTAGGTCAGCAGACTGCAGCAGCAATTGATTCGGCAAACGCAGCGGTCAACAGCCAGTATGGATTTGATGTCTTTTCTGTGGAGCCTCTGGACATCTCGATGGGGAATTGGAGTGCGACGGCCACGCAAGGGCATCAGTATGGTGCTTTTTTGCTGGCTTACTCTTCTCTGGCTTATGAGATGCTGCAGAAATCGGGCGGCAGTGACAGTGAAAAGGTCATTTATACCTCCTTTAATCTGGCAGATTTACAGTATCGCGACATCAGAGCAACCGGTCAGTTGGATGGCTGGTCTTTAGATGAGATTTCTGCACTGCCGACGGCGCTGTCTTTCGGTCTGCAGCGACTGACCGTCGATTACTATACCAACACTTTGGCACAGCACTTACTCCGTGTTGTGAACAATACGGACCTGAACGTCTCGGGTACCCCTTCCAGTGATTACAGCCTGCTAGTCAACCGCCTGAACAATGCTTCGGGTGGTATTTATGCGCCGCGTGCGCCTGTCTCTATTGATGATGATGCACCGGAAGTGGCTCGCTTTGGCAATGAAGTGCTGTCCGGCGCTGGTCTGGTTTCTGTGAAGGTGACTGATTTCATCGGGATTGAGTATGCAGAAGTCTTCTTACAGACCAAAACGGCAGAAAACGGCTGGGGAGAGCCTGAGAATTGTAAGACGGGTGTGTCTGCATTGTGCAGTGTGGAATCGGAAGCGATCGAGAGCGGTGTTCGTGAAACGCTGGTAGTGACAAAAGTCAACACGCGGGAAATCGATAAATTGTCGGCGGAACCGGTTGAAGCCCGTCTGGTCCTGAAAGTGGCGGATGTTCTGGGAAATGCCGATGATGCACAGTACGTGCCATTCAAATGGGACAATATTGCTCCGGTGATTCATGTAACTTCACCGGCGACGTTTAACCCGGTCAACAAGGCATTCTATACCCTGACCGGAACCATCAAAGATGCAGGTTCAGTGATTTCAAGCGCGACGATCGCTGTGAATGCCGGAGCGCCGGAAGTGTTGAACTGCACGATGCAAAAAGATCCGGACACTCAGGAAGATGTTTGTGCATTTACGCAAAACTTCGATCGGGGGTTGTTCATTGGCGGACAGACCACTTTCTTCCTCACCGCAACGGATGGGAATGGGAATAAAAGTCAGGAACAGCACCTGATTTTGTCGGATACAACAGCACCCACGCAAAGCGTCGCGTTTCCTGAAGTCGCAATGAAGTTCTTCGACGCAGATACCGGCGAGTATCAGGACAACCTGACGCAAGAATATTTCCAGGATCTGTACGGAAAACAGTACCTGAACTTGAATTATGCTTATGCCCAGCAAGGGCTGAAAGGCGTCCATCCGGAAGTCGATTTTGCAGACTTTACGACGCTGGTCCTGGACCAGAATCAGATTCCCTATCTGACGCTGAGTGTTTCTGACGCAACGGGCAACTCAGAAGTGACCAGTTCTTCGGCTGAAGAACTGAATGTCATCGTGACTTATGAAGCCGGTAAGATTGGCGAATCGGCGAAAATCACCCGAACGGTGAAAAGTAGCCTGAACCAGATTCCGCATGAAGTTTACCCGGCACCAGACGCTGACGGGCGTATCAGTGAAGCTCACTATTTTATTCCGTTCGTCAAAGAAATTTTTGGGGCAGATTTTGCCCGGGTTGATGAAGGCTATGCGCAAACCATCACCATTGTGACAGAAGACGGGTCTGGCAATACCTCAGTCCCTTATAAATTCCAGTTTAAATCAACCTTCAATCTGCCTACGATCAAGGTGACGTCACCGTATATTAACGCAAATGCGGTCGTCGAACGTTTAAATGGTTCCGGTCAGTGGGCGTCCGTTGCGTCGTGCACCATGCTGGCTGAACCCGCGAAATCAGGCGGCGGTACACTGAAAGATACGGCCAGCTGCCAGATGCACTCACAGTTTTCAGGTGAAATTCACCGGGTCACGGTGACAGGCAAAGCTGATTTCTACAAATGGAACAAGAAGTCGCTGACTCAATTGGATCTGACAGTTGATCATGGTTTGCGCAGTTATGGCATTGTTGGCGGCGAGTCTGGTGACCGTGAATTTATCGTCACGGAGCTGTCGGTCTTTCAGTCCGGATTCTTTGATTACCTGTTTGATAAATCAAATAAAACACAAGGGACTGCTCAGGGTATTCTCTCGGATGTGAATGCCATGTTTGGTGAGCAGACCAGTCAGTTCTTTGGCTTCAACCCAACAACAACCTATTACGCGAATAATGATGAGTTGCTGACGATTCCAAACCCGCCGTCCAATAAATATCTGTACCGTTTCCTGCTGGAAGCCATGGGCGATATTGCCAACGCGAGTGCGGTTCAGAACAGCACGGATCTGGCAAAACTGTATTACACCGATATCGTCGGAGACGGGAAACCGGATGGGAAGAATGCTGCCGGTCAGCAGCTGTATTTTGCCAATGACCCATTGGGCGAAAGTTATTACCGCGAGAAACTGGGCGAGCATTTCTACGACTTTGTGAAAACAAACTTTACCGGCAAAGTCGATGATAAAGTGGCGATGTACTACGCCAACCGCTTCGCGAAAGCAGACCCGACGCTGCAAAGCCAGAAGGTCTTTAACTCGCCTGTGGAAGCGGTCGATCAGGAACCACCAGCGGTCAGTCTGGATCCGCTGGCCAGTAATGCCATTCAGTTATTCAATAAGTGGTATGTGAGTGGGGATCTGAGCGCGATTGTGAATGTGACCGATCCTTCCGGCCTGGATAAAAGTGCACAACCCACCAAGCTGGAATTGTTTTGGGGTTTGGACACGGAGACGAATGCGACCACGCCAACCGGGATCACGGTCAATAAAATTGATAACGATGCTTACACAGAGAAGCATCAGTTTGGTTTAGACACGGCCAACGATTATCCGGGCATTGCCCGTTTGGATCTGCTGCTGAGTGCGACCGACCGTGAAGGCAACAGCCATGGCTATAATGGCCAGGCGAAAAAAGCGACCATCTTTATCATCGATAACGATCCGCCGAAATATACCTTCATTCCGCCGTTTAAAGCCGACAATCTGCCGGACAACACCTATATCAACACCAACTTTAAACAGACACTCAAGTTTGAGGTGGATGAAAGAGTGGGTGAGGATCCGACCAAGCGTCGTTTCATTTTCCGTAACGGGACGAAAGAGCGTGTGGTGACGCAGGAAGAATCAAAATCTGAGAGTAACACCGTCACCATGTACCTGTGTCTGGATACGCAGTGTGCCGATGATCTGGAAATTCCGAAGCCGGTACATCTGGATGCTGGTTCGTGGACGCTGATCACCGAAGGTGCGGATAAACTGGGCAATTTCATTCCTGCCACCGATCCGAATGTCGGACGTTTCCGGGTGAATGTCGATTATCAGGCACCGGAAGTGCTGGATTCTGATGTGGAACTGCTGGGCGGTAACAGCGAGTGGTCGCCACTCGCAGTGCTGAATAATGGTATCGGTAATGTCAGTGCATTGGGGGATATTGAACTCAAACTGCATACCGGTGCGGGACTGATTGATCTGGCGCCTTGTGGCACGGATTGCTCAACGGTGCCGGCCTATTTGCTGGGTGAGAAAGCCAACACCAAAATGCAGCTGGTCGCAAAAAATCTCGAGCATGGTAAAACCTACACGCTGTATATCACAGCGAGAGATACTGCTTACCCGCCGAATCAGGGTGAGGGCACTTTTGCATTCAAGATTGACAAAATGGGGCCAGCGATCGCGACGCCTACGCTGAAAGACGGTACAGCACCTGAGTTGTCCGGCAATATCATGGGCACGAATTTCATCGCCAATATTGCCAGCATTACCGATGATTCCAGTGTGGAAAATATCAGCTTCTGGCAGGAACTGAGCGCTAGTGACGTCAAACTGGTGGAGCCGTTCAAGCCGGAAGGGCTGACCAATATTAATATTGATCTGCAAAAGGCGAATACGTCGCTGATCAATATCAGCGAAGGTCATCAGATCAAAGTCTTTGTCAAAGCAACGGATAAATATGGCTTCGAGAGCCGCTCAAATGCGGTCTCAACTTACTTCGATAATGAAGGCCCGGCAATCACACTGAACAATTTTGATGAAGTGAATGATTATGTTGAGCCAGGCTATGTGTTCGGTATTTCCGTTCAGGACGAGGGCACAGATCCGATCAAACCGGGTTCAGTCGTTTACTGGACTTACACCGGTACAACGCCACCGCCGGGTGTGGCTGGCACGCAGCCAACCAATCCAAATGAGATTGAAACCAATATGCAGCAGGATTTCACCCTGAAAATCAATGCTGAGGATATTCGTGGCAATCTGCAGGATAAAACAACCTTTGCCATTCAGGTTGATACCACACCGCCTGATGCTTCGCTGACCGCGCGCTATCAGAGCGATAATAAAGAAATTTCTCCGGCGCAGACCATTACTGAAGCCGGGACGATTGATCTGTACCTGGATGCGATCGATCCGGAAAGTGGCATTGATAAAGTAGAAGCAACGCTGTTCCGCGTGGGGACTGAACAGGGCGAAACGATTGTCTTCAGTCCGGTCGCAGGCAACGAAACACAGCGTAAAGCCAGCCTGAATACCCAGATTGCCAATGACGGTAAATATAATCTGGTGGTGGATGTGTACAACAAAACGAAGGTGAACAAAGGCAGACCACGTCAGAAAAGAACCGTAGTACGACCACTGACCGTTCAGCGTGAAGGTTACAGCCTGACTGTTCTGAAACCAGCGAACTTCGGTACGTCTACGTTTGGTCAGAGCCTGAAAGCTGAATTTGGCATTCAGAATGCAGAAGGTGCTGTCCTGAATAAATTGGAGTGCTGGCTGCGTGAAAATTACACCAGCGACAAAGCTCCGGAGAACGATACATCGGGTTACTACAAGGTATACACCAATACCGCTACGCCAGTGTGTCAGTTCGACAACATTGATCGCAATATGTCGAATAATCCGGTATTGATTACGCTCACCACAGCGAGTAATAACGCCAAAGTTGATCAAATCTTCTCGTTCAACATGGTGGATATTGATGCGCCAGTGATCGCGAATAAAGACAACTTTATGCTGAAGAAAGAAGCTGTGGATACGGTTGATGGTGTGAAAATGCTTTCTTTGAGTATTACGGTCACTGATACCTTATCTGGTATGGATGACACCGCATCTGTGAAGCTTTTGAAAGGCCTGAAAGAGTACGAGCCGACGGCTATTCAGCGGAGTAACGGTAATAAGACGATTACATACACATTTACCGGTAAATATGATGATTTAGTTCGTCAAGGGGATGAGGGCCACTTCGTGAAAGTGATGGGGCTGAAAGATCTGGCAGGTAATACAGTGCTGGATGTAGATTCAACCGTTCAGTTACATGTGCCGAATACGAAACCGACGATAGAAATCACAGATAAGAAATCAGGAGATTTCATTAACAGTAAAACGGTTGATCTTGCACTGAAAGTGAGCATTGGTAATGAAGCCAGCATGGATAATATTGTGGTTGATTTGGGTGATGGTAGCGAGAAGTTAGGCTTTTATACACACAAAGGCAATTTCATTGGTGGATACGTAGAGTGTCCAAATGATCCAGCTTATCGATGCACAACATTCATGGCGCAGATAGCTGCTGACTATATTGGTAAAGAGATCACTCCAACCATTGAGGTTATTGATAACTGGGGTAATCGGACTTTTGTGAGTGTGGAATTAGGTATCGATCAAGCGCCTCCTGTTATTTCAGATGTGTATAACATTGGCTCGGACGGAAATGGCAATGTACTGATGAAGTTCGATATCTCTGATGAAGCGAGTGGAATGAATCAAGTTGAATATCATGTGAAGGATTTGGGTGATACATTTATCATTAAGAAGACTTCCGATGATGACAACATCAAACAACTGACATTTGATTCGGCACTCTTGGGGAATGAAAGTAGTTTCCGAGTACTTGTGAAGGCGGAAGACAAAGTCGGGCAAGATATTCAGAAAGAATTCACCGTCAATATTGTTAAGCCGCAAGCGACGCTGGAACTGCTGGGTGCGCAGAAGAAAGATTCGAATATAGTGCTGGCGAACAATACGCAGACATTCAACATCAGCACAGTGACAGATCCAAATTCACGTGCAGAAGTGAAAGGCTACGTGGTGACACTGGATCCACAGGCTGCGGGCCTGAGCCCAATTACGCTGACCGGCACATTCAATGGTCTGACAACGGCGACTGAGATTGCGACCCTGACAGAAAGTATGCAGGGGCCGTATCACCTGAAACTGTCGATACTGGATAATCTGGGCCGTTCACTGCCGAGCTATACCCTGAAAGGGGAAAGTACGCCAGTAACCATGTCACCACTGATTATTGATATGGCGAGTCCGAATATTTTGAATGTTCAGGCAGTGCAAGCTGCTGTTATGCCGACTGTGGATGGTAAATATACCATTCGCTTAACGGCTAATATTCAGGATGCGAACCTGAACAGCACCAAGGTGGTGGCAACATTGGACGGTGGTACGAGCCCGTCCGATTACACCAAGCCGGCAGAAGCGAGTGGCGTGTACACCTTCGACTTTAAGGCAGCCGTGGGTACACATGATCTGATGATTAAGGCCACTGACTATGCAGGAAATGAATTCAGCTATCCGGTTCCAGATGTTGTTGTCGAGCCTTGGACAGTACCTGAAGTCAATATCTATCTTGATAATAGTAGTCAAAGCGAAGTGGGTGGAGATAAAGTAGTTTGGTTTTATCTTGATTTTACTGAGCCTGTGGAAGGACTAACGAAGGAAGATTTGATGATCACCTCCTCGGCTGGAGGAGACGTAGGATATATTGAGCAATTTAATCGAAAAAATAGCACGCATTGGGAAGTGAAATATATTTCGCCAACAGGTGTTAATGCAGATATCAACTTTAGCTTATCAGAAGGGAGCTACATTGCAGCGGATGATAAAATGGTTGGTAAATCTGGCAGTCTTGGAATAAAAGTTGTTGGCTCTCCATTGGTTGCACAAATTTCTTTCCCGGATGGTAGTTCTACGGTTACTAAAGGGCAGAAATTAAGAGTTAAATTTACTTTTAATCGTTCGATTCCGGGGAGTATTACGCCAACACCGAAAAATGGGAGCCTGCCGTGGGATCCAACATATTGGAGTAATTTAAACTTAAATCCAGAACGGACTGAGTTTGTTTACGAATTAGATTCAGACAAATTAAATCAAGGAGCTCAGAGCATCGGTGTTCAGGCTGGATATGAAGATAAATACGAGAATTACGGCCAAGGAAAAACAGCCAATATATACGTTAAGTAAGCACTAAAAATCACCGCCATCCGGCGGTGATTTTTTATCTCCCCCATCAACAGCACCCGAATCTCCCTTCACTTAACCCGTAAACTCACTGGACATTTTTTCGCCGGTCCCGTGCCTCATCAGCGATCTTCAGCCAATGAAAACAAAAGTTGCGTCTTGGTGTATTGAGTTCGTGTGACTATAATTATATGCGCCGTTACTCATATGGGTTTGACATATTCGAAGAGATCAAAAATGAATCAAAAAACGCTGCTTGCTTCACTCATCATTGCATTCTCTGGTCATGCATATGTGGATAATCATTATTATGAAGCGCCGATTGCATCCGGCAAAGGTAGTACGGCCTGGGGAATATTTGCCAAAGCGACCGGTGACTATTTGACAGCCTGAGGTTTTGAAGCGGCTGGCTTAAACAGAAGAAGCGCTATTGCGTCCGGCAATGGTTCAACCGCCTGGGGATTTGCTCAAGCTTCCGGAACCTTTGCCACAGCCTGAGGGTTTGGTGCACAGGCGAAAGGGGATCATGCAACTGCTTGGGGGGATGGCGCGCATGCCATCTGAATCAACTCAACGGCAATAGGTACTAATATGGTCGTCACCGGAGAGAACTCGGTCGGTATCAGTGTGGGTGATCCTGCTCGAGGCCATGATATTCATGGAGAATAAGTGGCGGAGAATAATACCTTTGCTGTTGTGGGGGGCAAAGTGAAGCTATGCAATGGTGCCGTTGTATTTCCGGATACATGTATTGATAATGTGCAACAGATGATGGTCGATAATGAAGATGCCGGTAAATATAATCGAAAATTGATCAATCAGCAGGCGGAGGAAATTAAACTCTTAAAAGCTCAGCTCCAAACCCTGACGCAACAAGTCCTGGCCCTGAAATAAAAAACTGCCGTCTTTGGTTTTGATGTGCAAAGACGGATAAGCGTAGGGTGAGTGTCGAGTTCTGAAGCGCTGCGAGTCACTTCACCCTTCCTCAAGAAATGTATGCACTTGTGTGCTTATTTTGTTCTGGCGTTCTATACCTATAGAGAAATCCACAAACAACGTCAGGTGACTTATGAATCAGCCCGTTTCGAATATTAATCAATTAAAACCGAAACATGGATATGTCATTAACCCGCCGTCTCGCGGTGCTTATGCGGTTGAGCAAGGCTGGTGGAATTTAGGGGAGTGGCATGTTGTTGAACTGGAAGGCGGTAAAAACTTTCCTGCGCAAGAAGGTGGTGCCGCATTTTATGAATCGACCGATGTCAATAGCTTTCAGCCTCCGGTTGATGGTCTGATTTTGAGTGGTGGTCATGAAGATGTTCGCCAGAAACTGAACTATACAGATCAGCAATTGCTCGCTGAAGGCAAAACGCCCTGGCCGCGCTTGACGGTTCCGGCTTCGAAAGTGATTGATATTGAGTGGCGTTATACCATGGCGCATAAAACCCGTGGCTATGTTGCTTTTATTACCAGAGACGGCTGGGATTCAGATCAGGTGATTACCCGCAACCAACTGGAGTCAAAGCCATTTTTTGAAGATATCTACCCTGAAGCACCTTATTGGGAGCATGATTTACCTGCGAAAATTCATCATCAACTGGTGTTACCTGATCATAAACAAGGTCACCATGTGGTGGTTCTGCTTTGGCTGGTTGCTGATACAGGCAATGCCTTTTACCAGACATTTGACTTTGATTTTGGCTGAGTCTGGAACCAGCTAAAGTCAACTATATTCAGGATGGTTTTATCCTGAAAAATCGAGGAGATGAATGTTCATCTCCTTTTTTTGTCAGTCTGGTATGAAGCAGAATCCCGGACTCTGCGGGACCACTCCCTTTCGGGAGCAGACTAAGGCATGATTTCATACTTTTTAATCTTATGGCTCAGGGTGCTGAGCGGCACCGCCAGAGATTCTGCAGCTTTACGGGTTTGCCAGTTGAAGCGTTCCAGCGTTTTCATGATCACCGTGCGCTCATACTGAGTGACGGAATCTTTCAGGGAAGCCATATCCACTTCAGGAAGCGTACTGTTGAACACACTGTCATCCGGGATGTCTGCCTGAACGTCCGGAATAAAAGTGTCTCCTTCACCGAGCTCAATGGCATCGACGGTTTCGAAATCAGATAACAGCACAGCCCGTTCAATGATATTTCTCAGTTCACGGACATTGCCCGGGAAAGGATAATCCATCAGGCTCTGTCGGGCTTTTTTGCTGATGACCGGTTCGCTGTCCAGTCCCAGTTTCTGGCTGGTGAGAGTAATAAAGTGTTCAGCCAGCGGCAGAATGTCAGCCGGACGCTCCCGCAGTGGTGGCAGAGTGATCGGAAAAACATTCAGACGATAAAACAGGTCAGCGCGGAACTCGTTCTTCTGAATTTTCTCCTTCAGATTACAGTGAGTTGCTGCCACAACACGAACATCGATGCTGCGTTCTTCACTGCTGCCGATAGGGCGAATTTTACGCTCCTGCAATACACGCAACAGTTTTGCCTGCAATAACAATGGCATATCACCAATTTCATCCAGAAACAGCGTGCCACCGTCGGCAGCTTCAAACAGACCTTTTTTGTCTTTATCAGCGCCAGTGAATGCTCCTTTTTTGTGACCGAAGAGTTCTGATTCCAGCAGCTGTTCCGGGATTGCCGCGCAGTTCTGCGCGATAAAAGGCTTCCCGGCCCGGTCCGAATTTTCGTGGATATAGCGGGCAATCACTTCTTTCCCCGCACCGGTTTCACCCCGCAGCAGGACATCAACCGGCAGGGCCAGAATACGCTGTAAACGTTCAAGCACCTGACGCATGGGATCGCTTTCGGCAATCGGACCATTGTAGTCGGCTTTCTTCCGGGCTTTCAGCTGCTTGTTTTCACGGTTCAGGGCTGCATTGTCTGCTTCCAGACTCCGCAGACTGGTGTGATAAGTATCCAGCAGCATCGCCTGACGAATACTGGTGCCGGCGAGTTTGGTAAAGACAGACAACGACTGTTCATCTTCAATCAGACACAAATCGAACAGTACCAGCAGACCGACCGTCAGATTCTGGTGATCTTTCAGTGGCCAGGCCAGGAGATTGGCGCTATGCAAATCCATTGCTGTTTCGTTCTGATAGATCGCATCGCAATTGTAGCCGGAGTAGGCATACAGATCGTTGATCAGAACAATTTCGCCTGTGGTGATGGCATAGCCAAACGGATCATTTTCTTTCAGCAGATCCAGCTGCAACGGTACCCAGGGGTGTTCCTGCAGTGGCTGTTCGTGCTTGTGCACGCTGAGGGGAACCAGTGCCTGTCCGGTCTGGTCCAGCACGTACATGATGCCGTGCCGGGCCTGTGTCAGTTGACGCGCCGCTGCCAGGATGGCGTCCATGGTGGACGCCAGCTGGGTACGATCGGCCAGAGTCTGACTGATGGCCAGTAACAGGTTACTGAGTTCTCCAGAATTAACTGAAGGCATACTCGATCATTCCTTGTTCATCGACGGAAATCGTCAGTGTGGTATGGGTGCTTTCCTCACCCTGATGCGACAGCAGCTCGGTCGACAGCTGAGGCAGTAACTGACGGTTAATGACCGCATCAATGTTACGGGCACCCGTTTCGCTCAGGCGGCAGTGGCCCAGTACGAAATCGACCAGATCCTGTTCAAAGGCCAGTGTGAGATCATGGTGTGTTTTCAGGCGCTCGCCCAGTTTGCCCAGTTTATGCTTGATGATGTCGGTCATCGCATCATCAGCCAGTGGCAGATAAGGGATCACATTCATTCGGGCCAGCAGAGCTGGTTTGAAGTAGCGATTCAGTGTCGGACGAATCGCTTCACCAATTTGCGACGCCGTGATGTCGTCACTCTGCTGAGACAGTGCTTCAATCTCCTGTGTCGCCAGGTTACTGGTCATCAGAATCAGGGTGTTCTTGAAGTCAATCGCACGGCCTTCACCGTCGTTCAGCACCCCTTTGTCAAAGACCTGATAGAACAGGTTCATGACTTCAGGATCGGCTTTTTCGACTTCGTCGAGCAGGACAACGGAGTAAGGTCGCTGGCGAACGGCTTCCGTCAGCATGCCACCTTCACCATAACCGACATAGCCCGGAGGTGAGCCGATCAGCCGGGAAACGGTATGTTTCTCCTGGAATTCCGACATATTGATGGTGGTCATAAAGCGCTCACCACCGAATAACTGATCGGCAACCACGCGTGCGGTTTCGGTTTTACCCACACCACTCGGGCCGACCAGCAGGAATACACCCATCGGTGCATCCGGGTTCATCAAGCCGGCTTTCGCTGCACGAATCCCTTCACTCAGGGAATCAATGGCGAAAGGCTGCCCTTTGATGGCGCCAGACAGAGAATCGCTCAGATTCAGTACAGAAGCGGATTCATCTTTCAGCACTTTCCCGACCGGGACGCCTGTCCAGTCTGCGATGACCTGACTGATTTCAGCCGGACCAACTTCAAAGTGAACCAGTGCTTCATCACCGCGGCATTCGTCGAGTGCCCGCTGACAGCGCAGAATGGCTTCGCGGATCGACGCTTCGTCCATGTCCACGGTTTCCTCTGCGGCTTCGGTTGCTTCAGAATCAGCGTCAGCCTCCGATTCACCGGTCGCGATATGCAGCTTTTCGCGCAGACTGATCATTTCGTCAATCAGCGCTTTTTCTTCTGCCCATTGTGCGGTCAGTTCGGCCAGTTCTTCTGTCAGTTCGACGATCTGGCTTTCGATGTGCGGGATCAGTGTGGCATTTTTCTTATCACCGGTTTGCTGAATTTCGTCACGTTTCAGACCGTCCAGCTCACGTTGCAGTGAGGCAATCTGTTGTTGCAGACTTTCAACCGGGGCAGGAGTTGAACGCAGGCTGATGTTGACGCGGGCACAGGCCGTATCCAGAACATCAATTGCTTTATCCGGGAGCTGACGACCTGAAATATATCGGGAAGACATTTCTGCCGCACAGGCAATTGCATCATCACGGACATAAATATTGTGCGCTTTTTCGTAAGCCGGACGCAGACCACGGATGATCAGTGCGGCTTCTTTCGGAGAGGGCTCATCCAGTTTGACCAGCTGGAAACGGCGGGCCAGAGCCGGGTCTTTCTCGAAATACTTCTTGTATTCCGACCAGGTCGTGGCAGCAATAGTTTTCACTTCGCCGCGGGCTAGTGCTGGTTTGAGCAGGTTGGCTGCGTCACTGCCGCCGGCCTGGTTTCCGCCGCCGACCAGCGTGTGTGCTTCATCAATAAACAGAATGATTGGCGTGGGTGAGTTCTTCACTTCTTCCAGCACACCGTTCAGGCGTTTTTCAAATTCACCTTTCACGCTCGCGCCAGCCTGCAGTAAACCCATATCCAGGCCAAACAGCTCGACGCCTTTCAGAATATCCGGTACATCGCCTTCAACAATCTTCAGGGCCAGACCTTCAACCACGGCAGTTTTACCAACGCCGGGCTCACCGACGGCAATCGGATTGTTTTTGCGGCGACGGGCCAGAATATCGATGATCTGGCGGATCTCACGGTCACGGCAGAACACAGGATCAATTTTGCCTTCGCGTGCTTTACCTGTGAAATCAATGGTGAACTTGCTCAGTGCCGAACCTTCCTGACGCGGCTCACTGCTTTCTGTGCTGGCAACCTGAGCCTCAATCGACTCCGCGGTAAACTGGTTGAAGTTGCGTTTCAGGGTTTCACTGTTAATCGGTTCGAACAGTTCCTGAATGTCATGCTGGCCGTAGCGGACCGGGTTTTTCACTAGTGTCAGCAGCAGAGCGCCGGTACGGATTTGCTGATGGCCCAGATCGATGGAAGACATCAGCCAGGTTTCCTGCAGCCATTCAATCAGCAGGGCAGAAAACACCGGTTTGCCGCCTGCGGCTTTTGCACTGCGCTGTAAAGAAGCATTCAGTGACTGGCGAATTAAATTTTCAGAGCAGTCAAAACTAGCCAGAATACAATCAAAGTCACTGTTCGGGCGTTCAAGCAGGCTCAATAAATAATGTTCAATCGATACTTCTGTTGAACGTTCAGACACAGCAAGTGCGGCTGCATCTTCCAGAGCAACTTTTGCAATGGGATGCAGACGCTGAATCAGAGAAGCTAAATTTACGTTAATCATAGGTCCATCAAATTCGAGTCGTGGAAAGCCTTGATTATAATCAGATTCAAAAATTGCTGACGGCGGAGACAAGGGCTCTAAGTGGCTGTATTAGTGACTATTTCATGGCTGAATGACATTCCGCATAGGGACATTCCAATCAGGCGTTTCGAAGTGAGCTTTCTTGTAGGAGAAATGAAAGTTTGTCCTGTGAAATTCACGGATATTCAAAAGTGTGGCAGGGGTTTCAGAATTTACTAAATAAGCGTGTTCTGTCGGGAATTTTTAAAAATGGATAGTAATAAAAAGAGAGGAAGAGTAAAGCAGAATATGATGTTCATATTTAAAAATGAATTTCTGAAAAATGAGAAAATATTCTAATAAGTTAGACGGATTTCTTGGGATTATCGTAATGATTAATCGTAAGTTGTTGATTTAAAATAACTAAAATAGTTGGCACAGTGCTTGCTTTGATATTAGCATCGCAATGATTAGCGATATGTTCAAACTAATCAAAACAATTGAATTTGAAACTGAAAGGAAAGCGATATGCCAACTCCAGCTTATATGTCGATTCACGGTGAAACTCAGGGCCACATTACAAAAGATGCGTACACTGCAGACTCTGTTGGTAATACCTGGCAGGAAGCTCACGTCAATGAATTCCTGGTACAGGAGCTGGATCATGTACTGACTGTACCACGTGACCCGCAAAGCGGTCAGCCAACGGGCCAGCGTGTTCACCGTCCGATTATCGTGACGAAGCAACAAGACCGTACTTCACCACTGCTGTTCAACGCACTGGTCAGCGGCGAGAAACTGCCAGAAGCTTACATTAACTTCTACCGTACTTCGACTCAGGGCAAACAAGAGCATTACTACACCATCAAACTGATTGATGCGCTGCTGGTTGACATGCAAACCCGCATGGCACATTGCCAGGATGCTGCGACTTCTGACCGTGTGGTTGAAGAAGTGCTGAAACTCACTTACCGCGCAATCGAAGTAACGCACGAAGTGTGTGGTACTGCGGGTAACGACGACTGGCGTACGCCGCGCGAAGCTTAATCACGCAGATTGGAACAGGGGCCTTGTCGGCCCCTTTTGTTTTAGGTTAACCGCCCAAGTTGCATCAGGTAAAAGTAATGAGTAATCAGGTTCAATTTTCGTTTTCAATCGAAGCTGCAGAACACGAATTCCGCGTAGAAAGTTTTGAAATTAAAGAGCGTCTGTTTCAACCTTTTGAAATGAAGGTCTCATTACTTTCACGTGATGCAGATATTTCACTCGATGATCTGGTCCGTAAAGCCGGCGTACTGAAACTTTTTGGGCAGGGACGCGATGTTTCCCGTTTGTTCCACGGAATTGTCAAAGAAGTGCGGTTTCTCGGAACCGGCCGCCAGTTCAGTCGTTACGAGCTGATTCTGGTGCCAGAATTGTGGTTCCTGACCCAGCGTCAAGATTGCAGGATCTTCCAGGACCAGACAATTAACGAGATCATCGAATCTGTGCTGACGGATGCGGGTGTGACGGCATTCCGGATGCTGGCTGATGTCGGTGAGAAGCAGGAATATATTCTGCAATACCGCGAGACCGATCTGGCATTTATTCATCGCCTGATGTCTCAGCATGGCCTGTGGTATTTCTTTGATCATACGGAAACCGGTCATGAGCTGGTGATCGTCGATAAAAATGAACTCCTGAGTGAGCTCCCCAGCACAGCAGACAATGCAACACTGGTTCCTGATGCCGGGGAACATACCATTCTGTTTCATGGCGACTCTGGCGGTGTGCCGGATCGCGAGCATATTTTTGATGCGGATTTTGGCAAACGTGTCCACACTGGCTCGGTGTCGCAGTCAGATTATAACTACCTGACGCCGAGAACGAATCTGATGACCAGTGTGGCACAACTGGATGAATCACAAACGTATACGGATCTGGCCATTTACAATTACCCGGGCCGGTACGATCAGCAACCACTCGGTAAATCGCAGTCGGATTATCGTTTGTCTGCCCATAAAATCTCCGGGACTGAACTGAAAGCCGCGGGCTGTGTGATGCGTTTTCTGCCCGGTTACAGTTTCCTGCTGGAAGGTCACCCGCGTCAGTCGCTGAACCGTGATTTCATCCTGCTCGAAGTGGAGCACATCGGCCATGATCCCCAGGTTCATGCCGAAGAAAACAGTGGCGAACCTACCACGTATTACAACCAAATCATCGCATTCCCGGCAGAAATGACATACCGGGCGCCTGTGCTGTCACCCCCTGTTGTGGATGGCCCGCAAACGGCTGTCGTTGTGGGTCCGGCGAACGAAGAAATTTACACCGATAATCTGGGACGGGTGAAAGTGCAGTTTCACTGGGATCGTCATGGTGTTTTGGATGAACATTCAACCTGTTGGGTTCGCGTCAGTCAGACCCTGGCGGGCCCTGACTGGGGCGCCGTGGTATTGCCGCGAATCGGCCATGAGGTCGTGGTGACATTTTTGGATGGTGATCCTGACCGACCGCTTGTCACCGGCACTGTATACAATGCGCTGCACCTGCCGCCGTACCCGTTGCCTGAACATAAAACAAAAACCGTTCTTCGTACACAGACTCATAAAGGCACCGGATTTAACGAAATCTCGTTTGAAGATGAAGCCAATCAAGAGGAAATGTTCTTTCATGCGCAGAAGAACATGCGTACCCAAGTGCTCAACGATCGGTTTGGCGAAATCGGGCAAGATGAAGAATTGATTGTTGGCCATCAACAAACCAATGAAATTCTGGGGAACCAGAAGGAAACTATCGGCGGGAATAAAACTTCGTTGATTGAGCAGACGTTTGTCGAGCAGGTCGAACAAGATGTGACGGTGAATTATCAAGCTAATGAAGTAGTCAGTGTTGCCGGCAACCAGCACTGCCAGTTAGATGAGCACCGTCGCGTTCAGATTGGTCAAAATGACACACTGGAAATCGACGCGGATCTGACCATGGTCATCCTCGCGTCCCTTGCCACCTCAGTCGGGGCGAACGATCAACTGACGGTCGGGGGCGGCTTCCATATAGAAACTAGGGGCGATACCTCAATTCGTGCGGAAGGGAAAACTGCGATTGTTTCTGCTGATGAAATCAGAGTGGAGGTCGGGGCTGCCGGACTGGTGCTTAAAAGCAGCGGAGTTATCGAATTCTATGGTACCGCTATTACGCTCGACGGCATGAGTGACGTGGCAGTGAAAGGCGGAAAGGTCAACATTAATCCCGGCGCCGCCGCAGGAAGTAATAAAGGTGTCAATTCTCTCAGCCCTATCGGATTATCGATAACACGATTGGAGCCACCCGTTATTTCTTCTGCGGTGTATCAGGGCATGATCGAGGAAGGAGTACTGATGATGGAACTTTGTCAATGCGGGAGAGGGAAAACATGTCAACTGCACAGTTAAATCAGGAATGGCAGATTCAGCAAGCCAACCCCACTTTGCCTGCTTCAGATCAAAACGCCTATTTGCTGTTTGAGCCGTTGTTATGGCCGGACTGGAAAACGTTGTTATCTGAAGACGAAGCTGTATCACTATTTTCCAATACGCGTTTTTCGCATTTAGATAATGGACCTCTATTGGTTCCTTTGACACAAAACCTGCAATTATGGCAGAGACTTATGGTTCAACTCGAGTCGACGCCTTGCGGTTGTTTGCTGGCGACGCCAGACACAGTTTCTTTTTCAGAACTGACGGAGTCATTGCGTGAAAGGTTGATAGTTTCACGTGGTCAGGCTGATGCGGTCATTCGGTTTTATGAGCCCCGCAAGTTGTTGATGTTGGTTGGTTCAATGTCTTCTGAACAACGAAAACAGTTTTTCCCCAAACTCCATCGAATTCACTGGTTTGATAAATATTGGCTTTTGGCAGATTGGCACAGCCATGCGGTGGATACTGCCTCAGGTGAGGTATGGCTTATGTCAGATGATCAAATAAACATCATGATGTCTATCGCGGAACAATGGCAAGGAGAAACAGCCTGATGAGTCGAAGTTACACCGTCAAACCGAATGACACCCTGCTGCAGATCGCCATTGATCACCAGGTTGAATATAGCACTCTGCTTGAGTTGAACCCTCAGTATCAGAGTAAACCGGATTTTATTCGGGTCGGCGAACAAGTTCGGTTACCTGACTATAACCAGATTGAGCCAGTTGAGCCTACATATTCTGTGGCACCAGTGTCTGACTTGCGCCCGGTAGAGGCGTCGGGTCCACTGATTTCTCCGCCTTTGTGCCAGCCAAGTGAGGTGCATGATGTGGTGTTTGTGACCGGAGATGGTCCGCTGGAATATTGGATTCTGGATGAAACTGCTTCGAAGTTGCTGGAAGAAGAAACCAAAATTACAGATCGCTTATTACAGGATTACAAAGCTTTAATTGAGCGCGCACCACAAGGTGAAGGTGTGACGCGTGAGCAGTTGGAACAGCATGCCCAGGCCAGAGAAGCTTGGCTGGAAGATGCGAGATACGCCGGAATATTTGCAACTGAGAACAAAGTGCCCAATCGTGCTACACGCAGAGCGGCACAGGTGAAGGCCCGTCGTCCGCTGCCCAATCCAAATCAGGAGCGGGTGAAGGCGATGCTGAAATCACTCGAAAATCGTCGCCGTTTTGTAGCGCAATATCGGGATGATTGGTTTGGTGAAAGCTCGATTGAAACACTCAGAGCGGAAATTCTGAGCCAGATTCAAACTGAGATCGATTATTACAAAACGCTCGAGATGAAAGCCGTCACACCTCAGTCGACCACAAAGTCGGGGGTGGAGATGGATAAAATGAATAAGACAAAGAAAAAATACACGACTCAGCATATTCGTGAACATATCGTGGAAGTTTATTCCATTAATCAAACACGTCATGTGTATATTCGTTCTCGGTTTCATGAGCGTGAAGTCAGGCGCTGGAAACGTGTGGCCCGAAATAGTCATGCGATGAATGCCTTGCACCAAAGAGATTACAGGGGCTTCGGCAGTGCGATTCGAGACGATATTAAGGCTGAACAAAAGAATTTAAAAGTTGAAGGTAAGCTTGCTGAGTGGAAAGCGGATGGCGATAAATTTAAAGAATGGAAAGCGACTCAGCCTTACCTGGATGAAGATGGAGATACGTTTTTTGCGGTCAGCGCTGAAGCTCAGTTGTTTCGTTGGGGAGCACAAGCCAGTGTTTCTACAACATTTGAACCCACGAAAGGAAAAATTGATTTAGGGATTGGTGGGGAAGCCAGCTTTTCACTGGCCGAAGCCAAAACAGAAGCGAGTTTATTCTTCCCTTCTGAAACTGGATTTCCAGTGAAGCTGCACTATAGGGACAGTAATGGGCGCGATGCCACCTATTCATTTGGTTGCTTCCGCTTTCAGGGGAAAGTTACATTAGGTTGCTTTGTTGGTGTGATGCTTGATGGCAGAGTTCAGATTGGACGGCCGGAAGAGAATGGCGCAAATGTCGGGGTGATGTTTACTCCCAGAGTTAATTTAGACAGGGCCCCGAAGGGGGATGTTGGCTTTAAAGCACAAGGGTTCGCTGGTGCACAGGCGAGTGGCCAAATCTCGGGTGGATTGGAGTGGCAACCCCCGAAAGATGAAAATACCTTCAATTTTCAGGTGCTCGCTGAAGTGAAACTCGAGGGCAATATTGCTGCTGGCGCGGGATTCAACGCCGATTTCCAGCTTGCTCTGATCGGGGGACGATTCTACCTCAAATGTTCCGGGCAATTGGTCTGGGGTATCGGTGGCGGTGGTGGTTTTGGCGCCATGATTAATATGGAGCAGTTGTGGGAGCTGGCGAAAATTATCTGGCAGGGTCTACAGTATGTAGATTATCGAGTATTGGCCAATATCGATAAAGCTACTTATGAATATCTGTTAAATTCCACAATTATTGCTTTTGCCAGTGATTTTATTGAAGATCCAAGGGATGCTTTGTTGGAAGCAACGAAAAGTGGATTTGAAAAAATTGACAACTGGTATACTACTTTTAAACAGAGTGGAAATCGTCAAAAAAAATCAGAATTACTCGCCAAACGAATTTTAAACAAAGACACGAGGTCTGGCATCCCATTTAACCAACTGCTCCCTGAAGCCATAGGAATTATGCTGGATCTATTAGTTGAAGAATTTTATTTGAGTTTTAATGAAGAGCAGGAATGGGCAATTCATAAGCTGCTGAAAGAAAGTACATATAGTTGGCATAAGTTTGAAGAAATATTGCAGCGTATGAATCCTGAGGGTCAAAAAATGAGCGGGGATCAAATTATGTTTGATAACCTTGCACGAATTAATGCCATTCTGGATGGTAGTCAACAATCTGCTTTTAATCTTTGGGTGGGGAAATTGGCTGAGCAAGAGAAAACCGACCAGGTTACCTTTGAGCCCTATACACCGTTGAGAGGTCAAGCATTGGCCAGGAAAAAGAATGAAGTCGATTCACAGTTAGTCAAACTTAATTAGAAAAAGAACGCTCGTACAGCATAAATAAAGCCCCTGCAGGGGCTTTATTTGTTGCTGGGACTGATTACTGAAGTGCACAACGGAAACTTGTGCTGTAAAAATATGCACTCTTGACTGGCACAGAATGAATCCTTGAAAAAGTCATAGTTGTTCCTCCCGCATCCCGAAGTACTTTTTCCGTCCCTTCCTTTGGTCCTTTTGGGTTTAGCTCAGGGGAGTATTCGTAGTAGTCAGGGGAGTACCAGTCCTCCACCCATTCACTGACTGGATTGGACATACCATAAATCCCCAAAGGATTCGGGGGATAGCGATCTACTTCTTTGGTATTTGTTGATGTATTTGCATCACTTTCAGTGTATTCGATGTAACGATCAGTCTCGGGATCGAAATAGGCATCTTCCAAAACCTGATTGTAACCATTATTGGTCGCATAATAGTATTTCTGGCCTCGACTTCGGGCAGCATATTCCCACTGTGCCTCGGTGGGTAAGTCGAAGGGCATTGCACTGACCTGACCTAACCATTGACAATAATCTTTCGCTTCCTGCCACGCTTTAGCACTGGCTGGATAATCCTTCATATCAGTTATCAGCCATTGATATGTTTCCGAATCACGTTGGATAATCGACTGATCTTTTGCATCATCTTTGGCCACAGGCAACCCGTTGATCTGACGCATCCACTCCATATCAATAAAGCGCGTTTCAAATTTAGCGATTGAGTAGGAATCGAGTGTGACTGTATGCAAATGATCGGCCCCAGTCATCTGACTCCCCGGTGAACTCAAACATTCAGCATCTGGAGACCAATCCATCCGGTTGACCGTACCGCTGGGAACTTCACAAGGTGCACCAAAATCCCCCATCTTAAAGCTGCCGCCTTCAACAAACACCAGATTCTCAATGGCACGTACCACCACTTCAGCGGCGTTTTGTTTTTGTTCCTGGGTCGCCTCGGGGTAACGCTTTTCGATATTGGCAACGATGGTATCAAGCTGCTGTTGAGAGACAGTTTCGCTGGTGATATTGATGGGGGAGTTGTTGGCATTGCAGGCCGCGAATAATGGCAGCGTACATGCAAGTCCTAGCCTGTAAATATTCATGCTGAAGTCCTTTGTTTTTAGTGCCTTAGTGTAACGAAATGTCTAAAACAAAAACACTGAAAAGCATGTTCAATCATAAATACAACCTGTATTTCTTGAACCAAGCGCACAGGATTTGAGTGCATAAAGCGGTAAATCGAATAGGATGAAAAATTATCTTAGCTGGCCTCCAGCAATCGGCGTTTAATAATGGGGTGATGACGTTGATTGAAACCAATACGGTCGCAGCGATGGACAAAGAGCCTTTCATCCATCAGTAAGGCCAGCCTTTTCACCAGAAGCGCTCAGAGGTCGAGTAACAAGTGACCATGCTTGAGCAGCACAGCCAATCAACTCAGTATGCATAACAATCATGCTCCGAAAGGGTCATTTATTAACGAATAATCGTTGTAACTTACTGTAAAGAACAGTGAGAGCTATTTAAAGCAGAGTAGGTTTCTTGTTCTGGAAAGTTCTTTACTTCGCCCAAAAGTCATTACAGCGCCGGAAAATCCTGAGTATGCGAATATTTTCAGAGGGGATTATCAAGCGATCGAAGGCGAGATTGACTCTGGGAAGTGGTATAAAAACTACTTTAAACAGTCAATTGAATATGCCAAAAGTCAGCTTAGACTTGCTGTTTCATCGGGAAGAACACCGGAAGGTATGATTCATTTTGGTCAGGCGCTTCATGTGATGGAAGATATCTTCGCGCATTCTAACTTCGTGGAACTGGCACTCAACCGAATTTTGAAGGAACTTCCCGGTTTATCCGAAGATGAGCGGCGGCATGTGAATGATTGGGTTCAGGCTGTACCAGTCCAGAGTGCCGATCAGACGGCTCAGAACATTCGTCCTCTGACAACCGGTGTGTTTGGTGCCTCCGATACTTTAGTGAGTTTGCTGTCGGTGGTTGAAAAAACGAAGGATCACAGTCCGGAAGTGGAAGAGGCACATTTTCAAACTCAATTAAGTATTGCATTAATTTTAATGCAAGATTTTGCGCCAAATGCCGTTGAAATGATTTATGATGCCTTCGGCTTGGAATATTCAAGCGAGGATGAAAGAAAAACGGCTGAGCAAGCCCTTGAAAATGCCAAAAAGCTCGATGAGTTATCTTATGATTTCAGAGAAAGTTATCATGCGGTGATGGAGGCAATGTTCGGCTTTATCAATCGATTGACTGCTTTGCTGGCTCGTCAGGCGATGGAAGCGATGAAGAATGCACAGGATGATAGTTCCCCGACGGACCCGACTCACACACAATTGGCAAAAGATCCGGACGAACATCCATTGCATACGATTGCCGCTGAAGCAGCACGTGAAATGGTTAAAACATTTGGAATAACCATGAATGGCGTTTGGAGAAGTGAGGAAAGTTCGGATAAGCTACTGTCATTAGTAGATGATTTCTTCGCCCACCCTGAGCATATTTCGACAAATAGCCCAGTGCATATACAAAATGTATATCATGTGATTGCCAGATGGGCTGCATCAAGCCCCGTTCAGCTAAATCAGGCGAGAAGCTATCAGGGACATCTAGAGCATGAATATCTTAAATTGAAACAGCTTGCTGAATTAAATGATTATCAACTGAAATTTAAGACGGATCTGATGAAAAAGGTGAACCCATGATATCAACATATCCTTGTTCTTTTTTTGCAAAAATATTAGCGGCTGCGGCAGTTTTTTTCTCAGCAACAGCTTATTGCCAAACAGGGATCACGAACACCAGCGGTCAACCTGTTCGATTGGTGATTACTTCAGAAGCTATCATCTTTGATGGCCAGCCATTAAGCTTTGAGAATCCCCTGAAAGACTGGCTTTATGTGTTCGGGGACAATTACATTCAAGGGTATCATGGTTCAGTAGCTGGGTTTTATGCTGATCGGTTTATTTATCCAGAATTAGGGATCGATCTTGAAGTACAAAGAAATAATAAAGCACCTAAATCTGACTGGGTGAATGGACAAGTTGGAACTGTTCAGGATCCAATGAACCGATATCTTGTTGATGTGAGAATAACGCTTACACCCAATACGAAAACAGAGATATTATCGGTTGAGGAAAAATATAAGTCACATCCATATAATACGATGTTTGCAGATTACGCCATTAGTTTTTATGGAGCGGTTGTTGATGATTCAGTAAAGAAAGAGAATGTCATCCGATATGGTGAAGGTGTCGCCATGGACCGGCACTTCAACTCAGTCAATGCCAGTGAATCTGCAACACATAATGCGACGATCTCATTTTATGACTTTTGGGGAAGAAAACCCGAAGTCCCAGTGATGTTAGAGATTTATCCATCCTCGAAATTAAAAAATGAAAATGAAGTGAAGTACTTTGGCCAGATTGTTTCCCGGTAGTCTATTTGGCGGTATGGAGGAAAGGGTGATCATGATATCAGGCACAGGTTTTCATGTTCGCCTAAAAGTGTTCTCTCCCCAAATATTGTCTGTGGTGTGTATGTTGCTCTCTGCAATCTCTGTTTGCAAAGCAGAGAGCGTGAACACCAGCGATCAACCTGTTCGATTGGTGATTACTTCAGAAACTATCACTTTTGATGGTCAGTCATTTCGTTTTGAAAAGCCCCTGAAAGATTGGATTCAAGTACTTGGAGACAACTATATTCAAGGCGAGCGTGATTCGGTTGCTGCATTTAAATCTAAGAGGTTTATCTACCCTGAGTTGGGGATTGATCTTGAAGTGCAAAGAAATACAAAATCGCCTAGTTCTGACTGGGTAAATGGACGGATAGGCATATTGCAGGATCCAATGAGTCGGTACATCACTGATGTGAGAGTTTACCTTACCCCTGAAGTGAAGATGAACCCAGATGCTATTGAACTTAAATATAAAAATCATCCATTTAATACAATGTTTGCAAGTTATGCCATCAATTTTTATGGTGCGATTGTTGATCATTCAGTAAAAAAGGAAAATGTCATCCGATATGGTGAAGGTGTCGCCATGGATCGGCACTTCAATTCGGTTGATGCTAATGTATCTGCGACACATAATGCTACTCTTTTGTTTGATGATTTCTGGGGAAGAAAACCCGAAGTCCCAGTGATGTTAGAGATTTATCCATCCTCAAAATTAAAATACGAAAATGAAGTGAAGTACTTTGGCCAGATTGTTTCCCGGTAGTCTATTTGGCGGTATGGAGGAAAGGGTGATCATGATATCAGGCACAGGTTTTCATGTTCGCCTAAAAGTGTTCTCTCCCCAAATATTGTCTGTGGTGTGTATGTTGCTCTCTGCAATCTCTGTTTGCAAAGCAGAGAGCGTGAACACCAGCGATCAACCTGTTCGATTGGTGATTACTTCAGAAACTATCACTTTTGATGGTAAGTCACTTCGTTTTGAAAAGCCCCTGAAAGATTGGATCAACGTTCTAGGAGAGAACTATATTCAAGGCGAGCGTAATTCAGTTGGATCATTTGATGCTTGGCGTTTTATCTATCCTGATTTAGGGATCGACCTGGAAGTACAGGGAAATAATAAAGCACCCCAATCTGACTGGGTGAATGGACAAGTAGGTACGCTGAATGATCCCATGAGTCGATATATTGTTGATGTGAGGATCAGACTCAATCCAAAGAAACAAATTGATCCTCCTCGCATTAGTGAGGCGAAATATAAAAGCCATCCATACAATACGATGTTTGCAGATTATGCCATCAATTTTTATGGTGCAATTGTTGATCGAAATATTCAGAAAGAACAAGTGCTTCAGTATGGTGCAGGAACCCAAATGGATCAGCACTTTAATTTAGTGAGAGCCAGTGCTTCTGAGACACATGATGCATCTATCGCGTTTCACCATTTCTGGGGACAAAAGCCTGAATTAGCCGTTATGTTAACAGTTTTTCCATCCTCAAAATTAAAATACGAAAATGAAGTGAAGTACTTTGGTCAGGTTGTTTCCCGGTAGTGATTGGGTTTGTTCGGGTACAAAGAAGGAAACGTGATATCACAGTAATCAATGTAACGAGTCCAAATTAACCGGCCAGAGTTTTTTTGAAGCTCAGTCACTGCAATCATCACCAAGTTTGCAGTTATTGCAGAATTGCAGATGCGGGCAGTATGTCTATATTCCTCATTTCTACCCGTCCTTTCTCAAATGATGTCGTATGCTTTTCGGGTTTTAGAATATTTTGATTGGAGACCTGATCTCACTTTCTCTTCAACCTCTCTAACTAAGCGCCTTTTCTCTTTCTCAGCCCCATTTTCTTTGAACCGACACCCCATCACGAAGCACCGAACCTCACATTCAGTGATGATTCGGGTAAAACCACAGGTTTCCAAGAATTGAGAAATTTTTCTAAGAAATTGGATGCCAGGACGGCTTATTGAAATTGCTGTTATTATAAGTGATTGATTTTTATGTTAATAAAAGTTGGCATGCCTGTTGCAATAATAAAATCATCGCAACGTTTAGCGATATGCTCAAACTAATCAAAATAATTGAAATTGAAAGGAAAGCGATATGCCTACTCCAGCTTATATGTCGATTCACGGTGAAACTCAGGGCCACATTACAAAAGATGCGTACACTGCAGACTCTGTTGGTAATACCTGGCAGGAAGCTCACGTCAATGAATTCCTGGTACAGGAGCTGGATCATGTACTGACTGTACCACGTGACCCGCAAAGCGGTCAGCCAACGGGCCAGCGTGTTCACCGTCCGGTTATCGTCACTAAACAGCAAGACCGTACTTCTCCGCTGCTGTTTAACGCACTGGTCAGCGGTGAGAAGCTGCCAGAAGCTTACATTAACTTCTACCGTACCTCGACTCAGGGCAAACAAGAACATTACTACACAGTGAAGCTGATCGATGCGCTGCTGGTTGACATGCAAACCCGTATGGCTCACTGCCAGGACGCAGCAACTTCTGACCGTGTGGTTGAAGAAGTACTGAAGTTTACTTACCGCGCAATCGAAGTGACGCACGAAGTGTGTGGTACAGCAGGTAACGACGACTGGCGTACACCACGCGAAGCGTAATCACGCTGATTGGAAATGGGGCCGCGTTTGGCCCCTTTTGTCTTAGTTGCATCAGGTAAAAGTAATGAGTAATCAGGTTCAATTTTCGTTCTCAATCGAAGAAGCAGAACACGAATTCCGCGTTGAAAGTTTTGAAATCAAAGAGCGTCTGTTTCAACCATTCGAAATTAAGGTGTCATTGCTTTCACGTGATGCAGATATTTCACTCGATGATCTGGTCCGTAAAGCCGGTGTACTGAAACTTTATGGCCAGGGACGCGATGTTTCCCGTTTGTTTCACGGTATTGTCAATGAAGTTCGGTTTCTTGGTACTGGCCGGCAGTTCAGTCGTTATGAACTGATTCTGGTACCAGAACTGTGGTTTCTGACTCAGCGTGAAGACTGCCGGATTTTCCAGGGTCTGACGATTCATGAAATCATTGAGTCAGTGCTGGAAGGTGCAGGTGTGACGGCATTCCGGATGCTGGCCGATGCGGGTGAACAGCAGGAATACATTCTGCAATACCGCGAGACCGATCTGGCGTTTGTTCATCGCCTGATGTCTCAGCATGGTTTGTGGTACTTCTTTGATCATACGGAAACTGGCCACGAGCTGGTGATCGTGGATAAAAATGAACTCCTGAGTGAGCTTCCAAGTACTGCAGACAATGCGACGCTGGTGCCGGGTGCCAGCGAGCATGCCATTCTGTTCCAAGGTGATTCTGGCGGTGTGCCGGATCGGGAACATATCTTTGAGGCTGACTTTGGTCAACGGGCACACACAGGCGCGGTGTCGCAGACGGATTATAACTATCTGACGCCGAAAACCAGCCTGATGGCGAATGTGCCAGAGTCTGATGAGTCAGAAGCGTATACCGATCTGGCGATTTACAATTATCCTGGCCGTTACGGCCAGCAGCCCCACGGTAAGTTGCAGTCGGATTATCGCCTGTCGGCGCTGAAAATTTCCGGTACTGAACTGAAGGCAATGGGCTGTGTGATGCGTTTTCTGCCGGGTTACAGCTTTGTGATGGAAAGCCATCCGCGTCAGTCGCTGAACCGGGATTTTATCCTGTTGGAAGTGAAACATGTCGGTCGGGATCCTCAGGTTCATGCAGAAGAAAACAGCGGCGAACCGACCATTTACTACAACGAATTCAAGGCATTTCCTGCCGAAATGACCTACCGCGCGCCTGCATTGCCTGCGCCTGTGATCGAAGGCCCGCAGACAGCCGTCGTGGTAGGTCCCGAAAACGAAGAGATCTATACCGACAATCTTGGCCGGGTGAAGGTGCAGTTTCACTGGGACCGGCTGGGCAGCATGAATGAGCACTCGACCTGTTGGGTGCGTGTCAGTCAGACGCTGGCTGGACCCAACTGGGGTGCAGTATTCCTGCCGCGTATCGGCCATGAAGTGGTCGTGACCTTCCTCGAAGGCGACCCGGATCAGCCATTGGTGACCGGCTCCGTTTATAACGGGTTGCACCGCCCGCCTTATGATCTGCCGTTGAAGAAAACACGAACCACACTGCGATCTAAAACCCATAAGGGTGAGGGATACAACGAAATCAGCCTGGATGATGAAAACAATCAGGAAGAGTTGTATCTGCGGGCACAGAAAGACATGTCCGTAAAAGTGCTGAACGACCGTTTCGAACAGATTGGCAACGATGACATGCTGACAGTAGCCCGTCATAAAACCAATGAGATTGGTCAGAATCAGAAAGAAACCATTAAGGGCACAAAAACGACTGAAGTGAAGGGTACCTTCACGGAAACCGTCGATGGTGATGTCACGGTCACATACAACAGTAACGAATCTGTGACGGTTGTGAAGAACGCCAGCCTGAAGGTAAATCAGAACCGCACGACGGAAATCGGAAAGAACGATGAACTGACGGTGATGGAAAACCAGACGCTGACGGTGCATGGCTCACGTCAGACGCAGGTTGATAAAGACAACAACCTTAATGTTGACGGTAATTCGACGCTCACAGTCACTGGCAATATTACTTCTGAGTCAAAGAGTACGACCCAGATTATCAGTAAAGACAAAATCGTCCTGAAAGCCGGACAGTCGCAAATTGTGCTGAACAGTGATGGCACGATCCAGGTGACGGGCGCGTCCATCACGATTAATGGTTCAGATAAAGTTGTTGTTCAGGGCGGAAAAGTATCGGTGAACTAATGCAAAAACAGCAGACGCAACGAAGTCAGTTCTTTGAAACAGGTGCCGGGGAATCCCCGGCGTCTTTGCATCCCCGCTTCGGCCGGATTCTGGCGATTGAGGGGGACTGTGTCCGTGTGACTTTCGATGGCTGCGACATGCCATCGGGCATGGCTGCGCGACTCGGTCGGCAGTTCTCGGTTGCTGAGCTGGAACTGGCGAGGCAAAACGCGTTGTCCTGCCGGGTTGAGTTTGTCGGTCAGGATCCGAATTTACCGCTGATCACGGATATCTTTTTTTCGATTATAGAACAGCGGGATGAGCTGGTTCTGAAGGCAAAAAATATCCGGATTGAAGCGGAAAACGAGTTAGTCGTCGCCGGCGGTGAAGCGCAAACCCGTTATGAAGCCAGGCAGAAACGGGTCACGACGGAAGGCAAGTATATTCATAGCCAGGCCGAGAAATCCCAGAAGATTCAGGGTGCAATCATAGCGATTAACTGACGGATGCTGACCATGATGAACAGTCTGATTAAGCCGGAAACGCCGGGGTTTGCCAAGTTAAAGGATGAGAATATCCAACAGCTGGCCGCACGTATGAAACAGACGATTGAACAGGCCAATGCGACGTCGCCGGGGATTCTGCGTTTTGCCAGAGAAAAAGCAGAAACGGCTGCAACAGAAATTCGCTTTTTACTGATGCAGCAAAACCGTGCTTTCAATGCCGGGCTGCCGGATACACGCAGTCATTACTACCATTTGGTGAACCGGAAACTGAACCAGTATCTGGCGGTATTGATTGCTTTGTACCGGGTAGAGCCGGGCTATATCCTCTGGCTGGCTGACATCTACCCTCAGGTGTTGCTCTGGGTACTGACCTCAGCTGATCTCGAATCACTTGATGCGGAAGCTTGCGAACTGGCACTTTTGCTGACGGAGAAAATGCCGGCGAAACAGTGGCAGCAAGTGGTGACCCTGGCGACTGCTACAGGATTGCCGCTGATATTGCAGTCGGCTGCGATCAGCGAACTCAATCAGGCCGAGCCTGCCATGCAGGCATTGATCCGGCGGAGTGAACTTACTGAAACATTTGCCTCACTGTGTATTCGTGAAGGAACGGACAAAGTCAGTTTGCTCGCTCGGTATCATCTGGCCCGGATGGGGCAAGAGGCGGGGATCAATTGGATCAACGAGCACGGTCATCCGTCCAAATCACTTTTCACCCATCTGCTGGTCCGCAAAGACAAAGTCGCCTGGCTACGGGGTGAATTGCTGCCGCAGGCGGACTATCTGACCGACGTGCCAATATATGCCATTCTCAATCGCCTGCCGGAATCGTTTGAACAGCCTGATTTTCAGCAGGATGAACGGGCTTATCTGAAGGCTGCTCTGGCAGGGGATCCGGACACCGTCCAACTCATGATTGAAGCGATCCGGCAGGAAGATGATGACACGCGTCTTGAAAACTGGGTCCATGCGCTGACCCTGATCCTGGGGGAGCTGCTACCGGTGCGGGTGTCTGAGTTAGGTGTGAAATATGACGGCCAGCAAGCGGCAGACATTCTGGCGTACTGGTGGCAGCACAACCATGGCGGGTACACCTTGTCTCCGATGATGCGGATGGGCAGCGCACTGAGCTACACCAGCAGTATTGATGCATTGCGCAGCCAGTCGTTACCGGCTGAGTTCCGGACCTGGGTCTGGAAAGAACTCTGTCTGAACGGCGGTATTTATGTGGCTTACGATCCGATGAGCTGGCCGGAACGTCAGCGCCGCGCGATTTACACACTCTCCAATAACACGACTGCCGCAGAGCGGTATGACCTGAGGATACGCGATGCAGCTGTGGGACGTTGAATCTTCTTTGCCTTATGCCACGAAAGGGCAGTTCGTCCGGGATCATGACGGACAATCCGTGTGGGTCGTTTGCATGAAGACCGGCTGGCAGCTGGTGGGCGGACAATGGCAGCCGCTCAAATCTCAACCGGACATCTACTCCACACCGGTGTTTGCAGGAGAGCCCGGATTTTCTGCATTGCTGGCTGATCAGGATTTTGTGGTGACCAAGGCCAACACGGATGTGCTTGTCAGCGGCCATGCCAGAAGTTATGGCAAAACGCCCGTCACGAAAATGAATTGCCGCCTTTTAATCGAAGGGCACATTGATAAAACGCTGCTGGTGCTGGGGACACGTCAGTGGATCACTCAGGCCGGTCAGGTGGGCGTGACCGTGCCCGCTGCCTTTATCGAACAACCTGTGTCTTCTGCACAGACCATAGGCGGCGAAGATGAAAGGAACCGTGTTGGCTGTGGTGTCGCGCAGAAAACTCAGAACTTGCTGACGCAGCCGGTCCCGTCTGTCTTTTACCCCGGGCAGGACTGGCAACTGGAAGCGTCGAAAATCAAGCCTGCCAGTTTCGGCCCGATCGCCGTGTTCGATATGCCCCGGTCCAGACTGGCGGGTACCTTTGATGAAGCATGGGAAGAGGAGCGCCGTCCGCTTTATCCGGTGGATTTCAATCCGGCGTTTTATCAGTCTGCACCTGCTGATCAACAAACCAAGGGTTTGTTAGAAGGGGGAGAACGGCTGATTGTCTCCGGCTTCAGCCACGAAGAAACGCTGTATTTCACCGTGCCGAGACGCAGTTTTGAAGCGCAGGCCGCTTTTGGTGAAAACAAAGAAAAGCAGGCCATGGCATTACACACGTTATCGGTGGATGCCGATGCACTGATTGTTACGGCAACCTGGTCAGCCGCTTTCCCGTGTCAGGGACGGGAAGCGCAGCTCATCAATACTGTCATTTCTGAAGAGAAGGCCACTGTATGAGTGCGACATCAGCAAGATATGTGCTATGTGCAGACGCAGTAACGGCTGCCGGATTTAATCTGGATGTGTCGGTTGCTGTGGCGCAAGCCAATCTGGATATGTATGAAACCCGCATTTTGGGCGAGGGCGATGAAAAGGCAACGGTCGCTCCCGTCTGCTATCTGGATACAGAAGAGAGCGTGACCGACCGATTGCTGTCGCTGCTGACTTTGCTGGTGAATCAGCTGACGATTCAGCTCCCGGGCAGTCTTTCGTCGGTGCCCCTGTATGTCCGGATGCCGGATGCTGTCACGCAGCGCATGCTCGATGAGTGGCTGGCGCAATTGCAGCAGGATGAAGATTCCCAGAAAACAATTTCCCGTGTGGTACTCAGCCATGTCTCCGGCCATCAGCATTTTTCAGAGGTACAGAAGGCACTGAATGATGAGGAAGTTCTGATTGCAGTATCCGTCGATTCCCCGATTGCCAAACTGGATGAATTGTCAGAACAACAGTGGCTGCAAACGAATCGTCAGCCGTGGGGCGTCATTGCCAGTGAAGGTGCAGCCGGTGCAATACTGGCCAGCCGTAGCTTTGTCGAGGCCATGAAAATCAAACCGCTGGCTGTGCTGGACAGCTGGTGCCATGAGCCGGGTGAGGACTTCCGCCTGATGTCCCGGGTTTTACGCAGGCAATGTAAAACCGTGGACGACTTTGGTTTGCTGTTCAGCGACATGACTAACCTGAGACAACATCAGGAAGACTATGGTTTTGCGATTGGCGCCCGAGGCGAACGGCTTGTGAATCCGGAGCAGATCATACTCAGCCATTCTCTGTGGGGCTATCTCGGCGATGCTTCCTTGTTCGCCACGCTCGCACTGGCTGTGCATCACAATAGCCAGCATCTGATCCGAAGTTTGTTTCTGTTTGGTGCGGACAGCAGCCGGGCGATGCTCACCCTGTCTTTACCTGAAATACCGAAACCTGCCTGATAAGCAGGGAACTTATTGTGTGTGAAGAGAAAAACTGAATTTTTTGGCTCAATGCCACAAAGTCACGTAATGAATACGGGCAGAGTATTAAATCAGTTGATTAGGTCATTCAATCTGTTAGGGTTTTTCGCTGTACGTCTGGATGATGGTACACATTGTTCTTTCAAGAACGGACAAACCAAAAGTGAATCCTGGCTGGTGTAATTCTGAATCTGGCATTAGCACCCGCAGCCAGCAAGATTACATGCAAACAACGCTGCGGAGACTGTCATCTCGATGTGCTGTCTACAGAGACTGAATGACCAATCAGATTGCCGAAAACTCTTCTCACACCATATAACACGTAGCCTGATGTTCTGTGAACTGAATAACAGGCCTGTTTCCCTCATGCTGTCTGTCAGAATGTCTGTCGTTTTGTGCACAGTATCTTCCGGCAAACAATATGATTCCGCTTCGTCATTGCGATAAAAAACGAGAAGATTCATATGGAAAAAGTGAGATATGTAAAGGCGAATTACACGCCACTTGAAGATATCACCCCATTGCCGCGCAATGTTGTGACTCAAGCTATTGAACCCGTCCCGGATCATAAACTGGTGGTTGAACTGGCCGGGCAGTGGCAGAGGAATAGTGCTTATTTACGTCTTGCAAAGACAGAAACACAAAGTGAGAAAATTGAAAAGCCCCGGGCAGATGCGAAAAAGGATCACCGAAGTCTGGTTGAGTTTCAGGGATTGGAGAACGAAGCGAAGAATTTATACCTCGTCATTCCTTCACGGGTGACCCCGATGCCTATCATGCTTTCATTGGCAGACAATCTGATGCCAGTCGAAAAGCAGACTGAATTGGATGAGTGGGAAACTGTACTTGTTCCTGTCGTTCCGATGTACTTGCCGACTGAAGATAAAGATCCTGCAAAAGCTTCGCTTTATGAACCGGGTTATGTGTACATTCTTCGTGATGGCAAAGTATGGCGTGAAATTTATATCACTGAGCAAGGCTATTTCAGTGAGGTAAACCTGACGCTTGAGGTGAGTAACGATAAAAAGCAGACCCTTGCAGTTGAGAGACATGTTGATATTACTCTAGTCAGTGAAGAAACGGGTGCGCGATATTCCTATGAACCTTATGAAGTGAAGCAAGACGGCAAAACTGTGTTCACCTCCAGACTTGATGGTTCAGGTATGGGACGTGTATTTGGACTGACAGCAGAAGAAGTGGAAATTGTACTTACTGATTACACTCCGGTGAGAACATTTACTTTAGCGACGAAAGAAAGTCCTAAAAAAGGTGGGCGGGCTGTCTTGAGGGAACCGGAAGGGATGGCTATGCCACATTTATGGTTACCTTATAAGATTAATGGCGAAATTATTCAACTGCATGCAATCTACTGTACGCAGCAACAAACGAGTAGTCAGCTTTCAGAACTTGAACAAGGGTACGCAGAAAGAGCGACTGAAATCACTGGTATGGATACTTATACTCAGGGGAAAGGTTTCACTGATACAACTGCTGTGACTCAAAATCTGACAATACCTGAATCCGTCACATCAGCTTCGTCAAAATATAGTTTGTTGAAGAATCAGATAGATAAAAATATTGCTGCGATTTATTTAAATGCGCCTCAGCCTGAAATTCGCTTGACCTATTATGCGCATCCACAGATTGATCAGCCGGATGATTTTTTTGAATTGTCCGATTCTGAAAGTGAATGGACACAAAAGGTTT
The DNA here is from genome assembly GCF_036409375.1 of Photobacterium sp. 53610. NCBI lineage: Bacteria > Pseudomonadati > Pseudomonadota > Gammaproteobacteria > Vibrionales > Vibrionaceae > Photobacterium > Photobacterium sp. 53610. The sequence continues at coordinate 96,020 of NZ_JAXOFS010000006.1, forward strand.
ATCTGAGAAGCTGTGATTTTATTGACAAAAAACATCGAATGATCCGATTTTCTGGCTGGCCGAGTGAAGTAAAAAAAGTCACATTGAGCCGAACGAATAAAGGCAGTGAGGAGTTTGATGTGATTGAACCTGTAATTATTTACAAAGATATAGATATCAGCGAACTATTAAATTAACGTTGGCAAAGGAAAGAATGACTGTTATGAAAAAAAGTATGAAATCAGCACTGAAATTAAGCTTATTGAGTACCTTACTTCTTGTGGGGTGCGGCCAAAATGAGGCTAGCGTTGAAAGTAATCAACCGAAAGAAGATCTATCTATTGTAGAGCAAAAAAATGCTCAAGAATGGGAAGATGGTCGGATATACATTACAGAGCATAACTATATTAGTTATCAGAATAATAATGGCAAGCCCAAATACTATGTTTATAAAGCCAAAGAATGGCCGCGTGAAGACTTGAGTAATGAGAGTTCATATGACTTACCGCGTGTTGTTTTCCGCTGGGATAATGGTGGTAGGGATAGTTCACCAAAAGATGATTATTATGAACGAAAAGATAAAGTCTGGAGTATAAAAACGGATGGGACTGATCTAAGACTTGTTGCAGATGAGTTTGATGGTCAGATTCGATTGATGCGTATATCACCTAATAATCGCTATCTAGCTTTAGCATACACAAATGAACAAGGCATGTTTAAAGTCATTAAAGACTTGAAAACTGGAGAGTACATTGAACTTGGTAAATCTCGTGGTTATCCAGAGTTTTTATGGGCAGAAGATAGCAGCTATTTATATTTCACAGACCAATGGAAAGATTGGAAGTACACACTATCCTCGAATAAAGTTGAAAAAACTGATGCGGTTTATAATGAGAACTCAGTAATATATAATGGTCGAAGATATGTAACGTCTGAACTGGGAGTTGGTGTTTATAAAGAAGAAACAGGAGAAAAGTTGTATTCAATAGTTCCTGATGATAAAAGTGAAATTAATATACGAAAATTTCTTAAAAAATCTATAAGTCCAACAGGACGGTATGTATGGGCACAGACCTCCGAGCGGAGATACCTAATAGATACTTATAAAAAATCATTTCAATCTGAGGTTATCGATAAATCTGTTCCTGGTAATCTTGAAATGTTGCATATTCTTGGTTATGAGGCGAAATATGCACGTAGTGGAGGCGGTGCACAGATATTCCAATTTAAGATGGATGATGATAAGAAAATTGGAAGCGAAGACAAATGGTTGCAAATTGGATCAGGGCATAGCGCGACAGATGCATCTATTTATAACTCTTTCGCAAATGATGGTAACTTTTTTAGAATTGAGGTGAAAAATGGAAAATAAAAATATTGATAAGGTTTATTATTTATTTTCAGCAAAATTCAATCGTGAAGATAAAAATGAAAAGTTGAGTTATGTTAAGTGGCATGAAAAGAAAAATCTAACAGAAGAAACTGAACTTAAAAATATTCGACCTATTTCATTAATACCAGTCTTATCAAGAAATGATAAGGATGAAATTCAGATCTGGGCAACCGATATTGATTACCGTTTGTGCACATTGGGTCATGGTAATCAAGGAGCAGAAGGTGATCGAGATGTTAGTCGAAAGATTCTAGAACATTCTAGCCCAGTAAAGAATTTAACATGTGAAAAATATAAGCTTAATTTTCCACCTTTACCAGTTTTAGCTCGATTAGCTCAGGGTGAAACGAATTTTAAAGATCTTGGCGAAAAATTAATTGAATTATCAAATAAAGTTTCAAATCAAGACGTTGATTTTCATGTAACTGAAATTGGAATTAACCAATTAGCGGATGCTTATGAACTGGAAACTGATGGTTCGATCTCTGTTGAGAAAAAACGTTATAATGATTGGTTAGATAAAGTTAAAAAATTAGGTAAACCATTAAAAGGATTCTTACTGCCTGTTTTTTCAACGTGTGCAGTTACTTTTTCAAGTAAAGACTATTTGAATGCAACTGTTTCACTTCATTTGTATGATGAAGAAGGGAAGGATAAATTTAAGGGAAATGTTACTGCACAGGTAATTCAGTCAATTAATGATGTTGATCGAGGAAGTAACCCTTGTGCCATATTTCATCTTGATCCAGAGATATTTGTCGAAGGAATATATACAATTAAAGTTTCCTTTGATCCTATAAATGTTAAACCAATTCCTGATTCAATATCGCAGTCAAATATAAGAAAGGAAAAAAATGGAAGAAACGTTATATATTCGTATGAGCTACGAGAATATATTCGTTTCATGCCTGATTCACCATTAGGAAAAATTGCGATTGTTAATGGTGATATGATTTCACTTGAGGAAACCTTAATTTATCAATTTCCTCAATTTCTAAAAGGAATGAAAAAATATTTATCTGATGAAAAAGGTTCTGAAGGTACAGAAAGTCCAACATTAAATGGTTTGTCGACACTAAAATCTGTAAGAGACGCATCAGTTCAGTTAGGTGCAGGATATCTGACTGGTGGTTTGCAGGAGCAATATATTCAAGATGGGAAAATAGCAACTTTTAATTCTGTCAGTCAAATATTTTGGGATAGTCTCCAAAAAGATATGCCAGAAGCGATGCGTGCTACTGGTGAACTATACTTTGGATTGTTTAGCGTAAAAGAAGCTTGGAATCATTATAGAATTCTCTCAGATAAATCGGTTAGTGCTGCCGAAAAAGGGTTAGGAGTTAAATCTTTATTCGCGGCAAATGTTATCGATCCTGAAAAAATTAAAGAATATGTCCAAGGTTTTAAAGATGACTTAGAAAATAAGAATTATAAAGCGTTGTCTGGTCGTCTAGCTGAAAGTTGGTTTATGAGTCTTGCAGATGTAGGCATCAGTGCGCTTTCTACTGCTGAGTCTTTCATATCACTAAATGAACAATATAAACAATTGCTAAGAAGTCAGTCTGAAACCATATCAAGAAGAAAAGATTTATCAGACATAGCAGATGACTATTTGAATAAAATCCCTGTTATCCAAGAAAAAATATATCAAGATGCAGAGAAAATTAATAAAGCTATATCTGAAGCCAAGGAAAAGGTTATTGAAAACTCTTTAATTAATGATTATTCTGACATTAAAGATCAAGTGGAGCTGATCACAGATGAGAAAGGTACAGGGCTTAGAGTCCTTTTCCATTTTAACTCAAGACAGAAAGAGTTATTAGAAAATAAGTCTGTTATCGACATACTAGTTGAGGCTTTAAAAAGTGAATCTCACCTTCGAATAGAAATTGAAGGTCATGCTTGTCAAGTAAGCTCGGAAGCTATCAATATGAAAGTTTCCAGAGAGCGCGCAGAAAATACAAAGGCACTTTTCCCTGAGAGCATGCATAAGTTTATTTCAGTGAAAGCCTATGGTGAATCAGCACCAATATATGAGCCAGAAGATCCGAGTGAAATCAGAAAAGATAACCCAAAACTTGCTGTAAATAGAAGGGTGGTTGTTAGAATTTACCTTGCTTCATTAGATATTGTTTATAGTCCAAGTCGTTTTGGTTCTCAAGCTATGGAGCGATATCGTCTTTCAGCAATTAATGCAATGAAGAACGAAGATGATGCTGAAACAGCTTTAAAGTTAGCAATTTTAGATAGCTTTTTAAATATTGCACAGTTTATACCGCTTTTAGCTCCTATGGCACGAGGTGTCATGTTGATTAATGAAACAACTGGTGTGCTTAAATCGGCGATTACTCTGTTGGACGAGACATTATTAGATAATCATATTCAAGAGTATTTTAGCCAAACTAAAAAGATTGACAGTTTGATGAGTCTTTCTGAATTGAATATGGAGTTACTGAAGGAAATTAGATCAATAAATTTAAATTTAAATAAAAAGCATAATTCATTTGAAGAAGCTTTAGTTTTTTTAAAGGATGAGAAAACTAGGAAGGAATTATTAAAACGATTTAAGTTAAGAGCATATGCCATAAATGGTTTGATGTATATCATTGCAGCAATAAAGCTTAAAAGTGAAGTCCTAGATAAGGATGTTTTAGAAAAATATAAAGTTAAAGACTACATCAATAGATTCATTATTAACGATAGTTGGAGCATTCCTCCTTATGCAGGCAATATGGGTTATGGCTGGGTGAATCAACACGAAATCAACTCTAATCTTAATATGAAAAAATCAGTTGAATCTAAAGAGTCGGAAGCCTATGTAGCACCATTGCCAAAATCAAAAGGTGTGAATCTATACCCAAATAAAAATAGTATCTTTGGTGACTTTAATCGTGTTTTTCCAGTTCAAACTAAATTGTTTGAACATGGAGGAGAAGAGTTGTTTATTGAGTTTGCTAACAATTTTTCTATTGTTAAAGGCTATATTCGTGAGGAAGATATCGGTTTTTGTAGGTTATTGGTTGCGGAACCAAACAGTAACGAATGGAAAACTTATTATGATTGGAGTAATGAAAGTAAATCAAATCGTTTGTCTCCATATCATAAAGTTATGCTACAGTTAGTTTTAAATACTAAGTATGATAAAATTGCAGCAGTAAAGTTAGGCTACGATCGTGTAGATGGGGTTTTTAATTGCAACGGTCCATCATTCGATGCACTTATCTATCCAATGAAATTCTCTGATTTCACATGTGATCCAGATGGAGAGCTAGCAGAGTATTATAAATCAAGGAAAGATGAGGTTTTGTCAGCTATAGAGTTTACTCCTTTTTATTATTTTGGAGAATCTCAGATTTATGGATTCAAGCCTTTAACATCTGAAGGAAGGATTACTTTTAATAGTATCATTGATACTGCAACAAAAATGAAATCTGTACCATTTTACATTTCTCAAATTGTTGCACAGAAACTTGGTTGGTCAGAACAAGAAAAAGTAACAGATTTTGACCTCTATGTTAGTGAAGGTAATTTTAGAAATATGCAATATGGATTTTGGCTAGCAGATTGTGAAGGTGAAGGGAAATTATTTTTAGCCAAAAGATATAATTCTTTAAACTCTGATGTTGATGCATACAGTAAATTAAATAAAGATTTGAAGGTTGGTGTCCACGGTGAAGATAAAACTAAAGTTCTAGTATATAGAGACATTGGCGAAGATGCTCTAATTTTAAGAGAGAAAGATACTCTTAATGAGTTATTTACTATGACAACAGATGTTAAGAAGACTCAGCCATTACCAATAATTGAAGATATTGTCACTAATATCATTGGTATTAAATCTAAAGAAACAGGATTAAAATTATTTAATGAGTCTGGTGAGCTGAAGGATTTTTATCTTAGTCGGCAAACCTTAGCGGATAAACGGAGTTTTTCTGATTTTTCACCAATTGAAGAGAACCCAACATCAGTATTTGTTATGTTTGTTGCTGAGAATGATAATATTGATTACTACAAAAAGACTAATCTTGTATGGAATAAAATAGATATGTCAATACAATTAGTTTTTGATGGTGATGATCAAAAGCTCACTGGTCCGAACTTTTATGCACCATTATGCTTTCAAGGAAAGCTTTCTTTTAATCAGTATTATAAAAATATGAACAAATCATATGGAACTAGTTATGACGTTTGGCGATTGAAAGATGATTTATCTGATGGTGGAAAAGTTCATTATAGTGATGAATTGCAGTCATTTGTAAAAGAAGCAATGACTAGAGTTCGTTCCGATGTATCCGATTTAGATGAAGATAAAATATATACGATTTATGCAATGGAAGTTCCTTTAAGTTATATTTCTCCAACAGGTAGAAAAGTTAAAGGGTTGAGGCCGTTTGGAGATATCTTATGTAGCGGTACTGTTAAGTTGTCTGTCGATGTTAGTCAAATGAATACCGCAAATTCAGAGATATATTCTGGTATAAAAGAAATTGACATAGAAATTCCTTCGATAGGTCAAGGGATTCATTACGCCCCTTGGTTAAAAGAACCAAAACCAACAGAAGAAATGGATAAGGATGCATTTGAAAGATGGAAGTTACTTTCTAAATCAGAAAAAAAATCACTTGTTCAAGCTTGGATTAAGGAACAAAAAGATGTTATTGAAGCTCCCATAACACAAGTGAAATTATTTTAAAAAATAAATTGATTGTATTTTTGTTTTATTCCTATAAGGCAGTGTTGGATATTTATTATCCAGCACTGCTCATATATTCTAGTCTGAAGGGGTTTTGTTGGCTAAGCCGGCTTGAACTTTCTTACAGTCAGTGTAGAAAAAGACACAAAATTTTGAACACTACCGTCTCTGATGGCGAAGTCATGCCAACATTATTTAACCAAATTTATCGTAAGATAAAATCGATATCAGGTGACGGCTCCTATAATTCAAGGCTGTGCTACCAAGCGATTCAGCGGAAAAAGGCACGTCCACTTATTCCTCCCAGAACTGGAGCTGCTTACTGGAAGCAGGGACACCCCAGAAATGTTGCGGTTGCCAATTAGCGTATTCACGGCAATAATAAACGCTGGAAAAAGACCAGTGGTTCCATAGTCATTCAATCTCAGAAACGGCGATGTCGAGGTATAAGCGGCTGCTTGGCTCAGCGTTAAGCCTGTATGATTACAACGCTCAAGTCGTAGAAGCACTTGCAACCGTCCGTGCGTTGAATAAATTAACAGGGTTAGGTACGGTTGAAACTCATAAAGTGAGCTAATTCATGGCTTACATTGGGTAAATCTGCTGATTTTCAGATTTGATCAACAAAGCCTTTCACAAACTCACGATGAACTCTATATGACACAAATCATAAGAGGCACCATGACTCACATTCCCGCAATCACTGCCATTTTTAATCATTATATTGCGCAGACAAACGCAAGGTTTGAAACTGAGCCGATGACGTTAGGGAATCGCAATGACTGGTTTGCACAGTTTCAGCCAGATTCCCCGCATCAACTTTTTGTCGCGATCGAAAATCAAACCGTGACGGGATTTGCTTGCAGCCAGCCTTACCGGCCAAGTCCGGCTTTTTCGGAAACGGTTGAAGTGACCATTTATCTCCATCCGGATGCAAAAGGAAAAGGCACAGGCAGTGCACTCATGGCTGCTTTACTGGAAACGCTGGCAAGCCAGCCGGTGCGTTGTGTACTGTCGGGGATTGCTCTGCCGAATGATGCCTCTGTGGCTTTACATCAGAAGTTCGGATTTAAAGAGGTCGGTATTTTTCAAAATTACGCCCAAAAAAATGGTGAGTCTATCAGTTCGCTTTGGATGCAAAAAACTGTTTTGAAATCGACGCATTGTGAATGCTGAGTTGTAGTTTCGTTGCCAAGCTATACTCAATCCGATTGCATCAAGCAGTCGCCGTCCGACTTCAGAATGAACCTGACGAGGGGAAAGAGCATGAAATATACAGGTAGCTGCCACTGCGGAAATATTGCGTTTGAGGCCGAAGGCGAGATTGAGGAAGCTTTGGCATGTAACTGTTCTATCTGTCGGCGCAAAGGATCGTTATTGTGGTTTGTCCCTCGCAGTCAGTTTCGTTTACTCACGCCCGAGAGCGCAGCAAGCACTTACACCTTTAACAAACATGTGATTCAACATCGGTTCTGTCCGACCTGCGGAATTCATCCCTATGGTGAAGGCAAAGACCAGCAGGGAAATGCTATTGTCGCAGTGAATATCCGATGCCTGGATGAGATCGATTTAGACGTCATTCCAGTGAAGTATTTCGACGGTCGGACATTGTAATCCATATTGGCGGATGTGATGATGTGTCCCATTGCACAAGGAAGATGGGGCAAATGATGAAAGCAATTGAGTCCATTTCCCGTTGGTTTGAGGCGGTGAGGTAACCGCGATGCGGGAAAAACCACAGAAAAAGGAATTTTCAAAACTCTGGCGTCCTGCACGAATACCAGAGGTTGAGCTATTGTCGGCTTCGTTTCAGCAGTTTGAATTTTCACGGCATTGGCATGATGAATTAGCGATTGGCGTGATTGAATCGGGTGCTGAAGGTCTTTTTTATCGGGGTAACAATATTGTTGTCCCTCAGCACCACGTGGTCGCAATTAACCCTTCCGAGGTTCATACGGGGTTCGCCGGATGCGAGCAGGGATGGCGTTACCGGATGTTCTATTTCCCGCCTGAATTTATCTCGGGCTATTTTGATGCCAGCGAGAAGCACGCAGAGCCTGTGATAAATACCTCTTTAATCGATAATCCTGCTTTATTCGGGCGGCTTTTGCAGTGTCATATTGCACTGGAAGTTCCCAGTCTGAATTTAACGCAGTCGTCGTTGCTGACACTCGCTCTCGAGCATTTGTTCACTCAATACGGCACGGCGAAGCCCGCACATGAACTTGCGGGTCAAGCGCAGAACCGGACAAAACAGGTCAGAGATTATCTTCATGACCACTGGCAGGAGAATGTTTCTTTAGAAGCGCTTGAAGCCGTCAGTGGCCTGACAAAATATCAACTGATCCGCTATTTTAAAGCGCATTACGGGCTGACACCGCATCAGTTTTTGCTGCTGCTGAAAGTGCAGAAAGCTAAAGGGTTGCTGATGAGCGGGCACAGTTGTGTCGATACGGCACTCAGCTGCGGCTTCTTTGACCAGAGCCATTTCACCCGCAATTTCAAGCGTGCTTTCGGGGTACCGCCGAAGCATTATCTCGTCTGACGCCTGGCCTGCAATTTTGTACAAGAAGGAATGACCGGCACGCAATACCATGCATTCACTGTTGAATCTGGAGGTGAATGAATGAGTTTTTTATTGCTTTGGTTAGGGGTGATGTTTCCTTTGGTCTTTAGTCCGGGGCCGGCCAATATTGTGTTTGCGGCATCGGGGGCCAGTGTCGGTGTCCGGCGTTCCATACCTTTGTTACTGGGAATTGATACTGTTTTCCTGATGAAGTCGCTGTTGATCGGTCTGGGATTAGGCGCACTGATTCACGAAAATCCGCTGGTTTTGCAACTGTTACAGGTTGTCGGGGCCTGTTACATCATGTATCTGGCAAAGGGATTTTTAAAAACTAGTTTGCACACGGCGAATGGACAAGTGAAACATCTGGGATTTACCGATGGGGTGCTTATCCAGTTGCTAAACAGTAAAGGCTGGTTGCTGGTGTTGCTCATGTTCTCCCTGTTTTCGGAGAAAGCGCAGCAGGAGTTCGGCGAGCATGCGATTTGGGTGCTGGTTGCATGGCTTGCTGTGCTGAATATATTGATGCATCTGGTCTGGATTTGGGCGGGCGGTTTGCTGGCGAAACTTTCCGGGAACCGGAAAAACCAGAAAATTCAGGGACTCATCTATTTTGCTTTGATGATGGTTGTAGCGTTCTGGCTGCTGGTGGATAACCCGCTTTGGCAGCAGCTGATCCCAGTGGGCTGAGCGTACTGATAGTTCATTTCATCGCAATCGGATACGCCAATTGCATCCGTGCTCAAACCGTTTATAGTGCTGTGAAACAGTAAGAACTCAGTCGGTTGAAGGGGAAGGGCTATGTTTGCTGATTACGGCGTATTGAATTTTTGGGCTTATGTGGTCGGGGCCATGTTTATCGTCCTTTTGCCTGGCCCTAATTCATTGTTTGTACTGAAAACCGGAATGACCCAAGGAATCCGCCCGGGATATATGGCGGCCTTGGGTGTTTTCATCGGAGATGCGGTGTTGATTTTCTGCGCCTATGCCGGCGTCGCGACCCTGATTCAGACCACGCCAATCCTCTTTACACTGGTACGGTATCTGGGGGCGATCTATCTGTTGTTTCTTGGCGGCAAGATTGTCTACAGCGCTTTTCAACCCGGTGAATCTGAGGAGGTCTTACCCGCGACAGTCGGAAAACGGGTTTTTCGAAAAGCCCTGATCCTCAGTCTGACCAATCCGAAAGCCATTTTGTTTTACGTGTCTTTCTTTGTGCAGTTTATCGATATGACGTACGACAGCCCCGCAATTCCATTTATGATTCTGGCGGCGGTGCTGGAGGTATTCAGCCTGATTTTCCTCAGTGTCCTGATTTTTGCCGGCTCGTATGTGACCCGGTTGGTGAAAGCCAGCAAGCGGGCCCGACAACTCGGCAATACGCTCATGGGGACACTGTTTATCGGTTTTGCTGCAAGGCTGGCATTATCGAACGCGTGAGTATGTGAACGTTTGAACGTTGAATTCAAGGCTCAGGTGCAATCCCCCTGAGCCTTTTTTATTTGTTCTGTTTTGCGATAAGCAGGCGCTTATCTTTCTGAGGACTTGTCGGCCTGGATATCGTTTTGACGCTGTTTGCCAAAGAACAGCTGTTTGAGCCAACTGTGACCGCTGACCAGCACAATTCCGGTGATGACCATGGTTGCGCCGTACACAAATCCGGGCTCGATAGCTTCGTCCAGCAGCCAGGCCCCCAGTACAACCCCATACAGTGGTGTCATGAATGACAGCACCCCTAAACGGGAAGCGATGTAAGTATTGAGCATCCAGAACCACAGCAGTAATCCGGCAAAGGAAATGATGAACGTCTGAAATGCGACGCTCGCGATTGCCAGCGGCGTTGGGTTGATCTGAGTCTGTCCCATGATGAATGCGGCGCCAACCAGAAGCACAAAGGCCATGGTCAGCTGATACAGCAGAGTCTGTTCTGAGGAGATCCGGGCCAGTTTAGTACTGCGGATCAGAACTGTCGTCGCGCCCCATGCCAGCCCGCCAAGCAAGGCAAGAAAATCGCCCCAGAGCTGGTCTGGCTGTGAGACAGCCACACGCGCTTCCGAATGCAGAAGAAACGCAACGGCAATACCGCCAAAGGCCAGCAGAATCCCTGCCCATTGTGCTGGTGACAGGCGCTCTGAATCGATCAGGAAATGGAGCATCAGCGCACTGAATACAGGCGATGTGTACAGAAACACCACCGCGTGAGCGGCTGAGGTGTAGCGCAGCGCTTCTCCGAGGAACAGGTATTCCAGTGCAAACAAGGTGCCGACCAGAAGACCTGGTTTCCAGTTGCCATCGGCGAAAAACAGGCGCTTGCGCCGTAGTACGACATAAAGACAAACCAGAACGGCGGCAATGCCAGATCGGATGCCAATCTGGAGGATCGGTGCAATGTCGTCGCCGGTAGCTTTCAGGAAAATTTGCTGCAATCCCATGACAAAACAAAACACCACCATAATACTCACTGCGGTGGTGTCGACTGGCTTCCGCTCGTTCATGCAATCCTCTACTGCTTCTTAACATCCTGTTCACAGTATGCGTTGTCGTGATTCAGGGATATAGCTAGAATGCGACAACTGATAACGATGAAATGACAGAATGACTGATGAGCATTCCCGGAAAGCAATTTCACATCCCGCCATTCAGCACAGATTTACCCGCGCCGGTGGTGTTCCGGACGGCCTGCATGCCGGCTGATGCCGCGTATCCGGTTCATCGCCACCCGTGGGGAGAATTCGTGTATTCCTTCAGCGGCATCATGGAAGTGAAGATCGGGAATCGTCAGTATCTGACGCCGTCTCAGTACGGTCTCTGGCTGCCGCCTGACGTTGAACATCAGGGACTGAATCGCTACGAAGTGACGCATTGTTCTCTTTATATCGATGCCAGCCTGTGCGGGCGCATGCCGGAAACGACCTGTGCGCTTGAAATCAGTCCACTCATTACAGCGATGCTGGAACATCTTCGCCAGACCCAAACCACTTTGCCTTATTCCGAGGCACAAACCCGGTTATTAACTGTACTGGTGGATCAGCTCGGTGACGCCACGCCGCTGGGCAGTTATCTGCCAACCTCCACGGATACGGCGCTGAGTAAAGTACTGAGCTGGCTGGAAGCCGATCCCGGCAGCAATGCCTCACTGACAGAATTCGCCCGGCAGGCGCACACGACGGAACGTACCCTGATGCGGCGTGCGCAAAGAGATCTCGGAATGCCGCTGTCGGAATGGCGGCAGCGATTACGCGTGGTCAAAGCCATGCCCATGCTGGAGGCTGGCGGGAAAGTTGAAAACATTGCCCACGATCTCGGCTATGCCAGCGCCTCAGCCTTTATCGCAATGTTCCGTCGTCTGATGGGTGTGACCCCGGACGAGTACCGGCGAAACTTGTGAGTGGAGGACGTGGGGGACTTTGCTGGTTCTTCTTTGATCACATAGCTTTCGCGATCACTTTCACCTTGCTCTCGCTTTTGTTTGGCAATTGTCAGGATTTCATTCATAATCACTTAAAATTACTTAAGTGGTTATGGGTTAATGACGCAGGAAGAACGTCTGATTCACTTAACTTCGCTGGTCGAACAGCGAGGCAAAGTGACTTTGAATGATATTTGTGAACAGTTTTTAGTGTCGCGCGATTCCGCACGCCGTGATTTGGTGAAGCTGACGCAGCAGCCGGGCATTCAGCGGATTCGTGGCGGTGCAGTCCGGGCTGCGGTCAGTGCTCATCTTGAACCCTATGCCGGAAAAGTGATCAGTGAAGCGAAGCAGCGGCTCGCGCGATATGCGGCGACACTGGTGGAAGCGAATGACACTTTACTGCTGGATACCGGTACGACACACACTTTACTGGCAAGCCATCTCAGCCAGCCATCGACTGTCGTCACGAACTCCGTCGATATTCTCCAGCAGCTCGCCGGGACTCCGGACGTCAGTGTCCATCTGCTGGGCGGGCAATTTGATACCTTCCACCGTGCCATTTTGGGGGCACAGGCAGAAAAACAGCTTGCGGAATACAGAGTGAATAAAGCCTTTATCGGCGTCTGCGCATTGTCTGAACACGGTCTGTCGACCAACAATGAACAGGAAGCTTCGCTGAAGAAAGCCATGATGGCTCAGGCCCAGCAGGTCATTCTGGTCTGTGAACAGCACAAAATCGGGCAGGACAACTTTCACCATATCTGTGCACTGGATGCGATTGACGTACTGATTACAGATCAACCCCTGACCACCGCTTATGCCGAACTTTTTGATCACCATGAGATTCAGGTGATTGTGGCAGACACAACACAAGGACAACGCTAATATGTTTGATGCTCCCGTAAAAACGGCCGTTGTTGGCTACGGATTTTCTGCAAAAACCTTCCATTTGCCTTTTATTCAGGCGCTGCCGGCGCTGGAACTGACCGCAATCAGCAGCAGTCAGCAGGCGGCAGTCCAAACCGATTTACCGGGTATCACCTGTTACGGAGATGCCGACACGATGCTGGTGGAAAGTGATGCGGAGCTGGTGATCATTACCGCGCCGAATGACGTTCACTTTCGCCTGGCAAAACTGGCGCTTGAAAACGGCAAACATGTGATTATTGAAAAGCCTTTTGTCACGAGAGTGGAAGATGGGGAAACGCTGATCCGACTGGCGGAAGAAAAAGGGCTGGTGCTGAGTGTGTTTCATAATCGCCGCTGGGACGGTGATTTCCTGACGGTGAAAAAGCTGATCGATGAAGGCAAGCTGGGGGATGTGAAATATTTCGAATCTCATTTCGATCGTTTCCGGCCGGTTGTTCGCCAGCGCTGGCGAGAGCAGGCGCAAGACGGCGGTGGGATATTGTTCGATCTGGCGCCGCACCTGCTGGATCAGGCGCTGGCCTTATTTGGTGCACCGCAGGCATTGACCGCACAGTGTGAAATCATGCGCCCGGGTGCAAAAACCATCGATTTTTTCAATCTGGTGTTGCATTACCCTGAGCATTTTGTGCATTTGCATGCCAACCTGTACAGCCCGGAACCAAATCTGCGATATAAGGTGCTGGGTACGCATGGGAAATATGAAAAATACGGATTGGATCCGCAGGAAGAGTACTTGAAAGCTGGCGTGAAACCTGAGTTGCCAGCCTGGGCTGAGGAACCCTCTTCACACTATGGTCAGTTCCATCAGGAAACGGGCTCACAGGTGATTCCAACCGAGCTGGGCGGCTATCAGCATTTCTTTGCCGGTGTGGCGAATGCTATCCGGCTGGGCGCTGCGAATCCGGTACCTGCGGAGGAAGCTTTGCTGAATATCAGACTGATTCAACTGGCGCTGCAAAGCAGCAAGCTGGGTCAAACCATGAAGGTGGACGTATGAGCCTGACACTGGAAGTTCTGGTGGAACAAGAAGTCAGTTTACAGCTGGATTATTTCAGCCATGAAACAGCCTGGGCGTTAGGCTGTTTGCTGAAAAGCAGTGCGGAAGCGAAACAGGCTGCTGTGGCCATCGAAGTCTATGGTTTCGGGCAGGTGTTGTTTTCGTATGCGATGCCGGAGACCAGCGGCGATCATCAGGACTGGATTCGCCGGAAACGGAACAGTGTGCTGCGGTTTGCCAAAAGCTCTTACTATCTCGGGCGTTATAATGCTCAGAAACAGCGTGAGTTTGAAAGTCAGCCGCACATTGATGCGAGTGAATACTGTGCCCACGGCGGCTCCTTTCCGATCCGTGTGAAAAACGGCGGACTCCTTGGGGCTGTGACGGTTTCCGGTCTGCCCCAGGAAGACGATCACCAACTGGTGACGGAAGCCCTGCGATCGATTCAATTGCAACAGCAACCTTGATCATCATGCCGCTCAACCGGGCGGCTTTTCACTGTCAGACAATTCTGCTTTCTTGTTCCTGCATCACAGAATCATGACTTATGAGTCAATTTGCCTATCGGTATCAGTTCGGGTGAATGTAATATGTATCTGAAATCAATGAGAATAATGAAAGGAGTTTCGAATGCAGTGTCCGAAGTGTCATTCGAATTTTGAACATGTAACAACCCCGCTGGGCGATATTGAGCGTTGTACCGCTTGTAAAGGTTTGTGGCTGGATGCCTATGAAATTGAAAAAATGAAACCTCTGGCGGATACCGTGGACATCGGTGATGCGAATATTGGAAAGTCATTCAATAAAATTGATCAGATTGAATGTCCGGTCTGTCCCAACAATCAGTTGCTGAGGTTAGTTGACCCGAAGCAGCCGCATATCTGGTTTGAAAGCTGCCCGACGTGTAAAGGACGTTTCTATGATGCGGGTGAATTTAAAGATCTGGCAAAAATTGATTTGTCGGATTTCTTCAAGAAACTGTTCACAGAAGAACGCCGTTAATGCAAATATTGTAACGATTATCAGCAAAGCCAATGGCTTTGCTGATTTTGATCCGGAGGCCGGGAATGGACATTCATCAGGAAACAGCGCTGACATCTCATATCATTCATGCTTTTACCGGCCGTGCTTTCCGTGGGAAATACGCGAAAGGGAACCCCGCGGCTGTTGTGATGCTCAAGAACTGGCCTGCTGCGCAAGCTTTGCTCCGGATCAGCCAGATTTTAGCGCAGCCTGTGACCGCGTTTCTTGTGGAACGTGCTGAGGGATATGACATTCGGTGGTTCAGCCCGGATGCGGAAATTAATTTGTGCGGTCATGGCAGTCTGACTGCTGCTGCGTGTATTTTAGAGACTGCAGAGGAGGACACCGTGTCCTTGTTCAGTCCGCATGGCAATGTGGTGATTGATCGTGCAGACGATGATATGCGGAACAGTTACCGTATGAAAATGCCAGCCTGGCAAGGGACACGCAATCAGCAAAACTGGCAGGATGCTCAGAGGCTGGGGCTGACGCCTGCAGATGTGTTCTCGACCCGCGATTTAGTCATCGTGCTGGACAGTGAACAACAGGTCCGGGATTATCAGCCAGACTTCACTCTGATAAAAAACCTGAAAAACCATCATGCTGTGATACTCACGGCATCTCAGGGCAAAAGTGGGTATGTGCTGCGAAACTTTGCCCCTAAGATTGGCATCAATGAAGACACAGCCACAGGCTCGGCACAATGTTCGCTGGCCCCTTATTGGCTGGAAAAACTGGGACAGGAAAATTTGGAAGTTCATCAGCTCTCATCCGATGGCGGGTATTTTCGGGTCTCGCCAGCACAGGAGGGCCTCCTGTTCACGGTACAGGCTGAGAAGAAAGCGACGGTGAGTCTTGCTTAGCGATATCAGATGCCCGCCTATTGATTTCGGAAGACGCGACAGGAGGTTGAATGCAAACGCTGGAAAACAAAATCCCCCCGCTTTTGGTGATGGGGATAATCGCGATCATCATGGGTTTGCTCGCACCATATCTGCCATCAATGGCGCTGGGCACCGTCCCATCGACGAGCATTGCTTTGCTGATTGCAATCTTTGGCTGCTGGTTCGCCGTTTCTGGTGTCAAAGAATTCAGAAAAAGTCAGACGACAATGGATCCACGACAGCCGGAAAAAGCCTCCGAGCTGGTTGTTTCTGGGGTTTACCAGCGTTCCCGGAATCCGATGTATGTTGGATTTGCAAGCCTGCTGGTGGCACAAGCCGTTTTCCTTCAGTCACCTTTTCTGATTTTCGGGGTGATCGCTTTTATTCTTTATATGAATCGTTTTCAGATCCTGCCCGAAGAGCGTGCGATGATTCAGTGCTTTGGAGAAAAGTATTTACGATATCAGATGACGGTCAGACGATGGCTGTAAGGGGAGTGCATGATGACTGGAAAGATGCTCTCTGGAGATAGGGCTGTATTTCAGCAGCCCTGAATATCAGTGCGTTCAGTTTTGAACGCTCAGAATTGTGATTGGTTTAAATCCGGAATTTCCACACCAGGTTTCAATGGGTTCTTTGGGGAAAATATTTGCTGTTTTCTTTCCGGTCGACATCATGTACATCGATAAAGAGAGAAAGTGGTCAAACTTCTTTTCTCCCACAACGCTTTTTTGAACCAGATACCAGTCGCCCCCGCTCATTTTTAATGCAAAGTCTTCAGCACAATAATAGATTTGTTCGATGGTCTGATTCGCCCCGGTATTTGCAAAAGTAAGTGGGGAAAGAAGGCTTAAAGCCATCACAAACGTCATTTTTTTAAACATAGATACCTTGATTTTCCTTTGTCTGTAAATATTGATTTGAGGATATTTCATGAGTCAGCTTGTCTGAAAAAATTTGAATGATAAACGACTATTTTGATTTCATGAATGGAGGTTCGTCATACCATGATCAATGATTTAATATTCTTGAAAATGAGGGAGGAGAGTTACAGTTTATTTCTGGCTGTCGTTTTTATTACATGACCACTTTTAATATTCTCAATTACAGGTGCATACAATCTAATTTAAATCGACTCGCAATTTTTCAGACATCTCTCCGGTTTGTTTCTTGCCCTGCCAGACTCCTTAGTGCATATCTTGCAACTGGAGAAAAAATAATCATGAAAAAGTTAATCACGTTAGTGGCTTTATCTTATCTCACAAGTCAGGCTGCATTCGCACACGACTTGTATCCGGCGGTTGCGGGCTCATCCGTACCGCAACAAATCAAACAACAGGGTATTCAGGTTCAGACAGTGGTATCTGATGCCGATTTTGTGTTCAGACCTTATCAGCATCCGTTTGACGCCAGCACTTTCTTTGAGACTTATGCGCCGAACTGGTTGTCGCTGGAAGAAACGTTAATGCATTGGAGTAGTGCAACGGGTGTTGATCCGCGAGTCATTCTGGTGACCCTGCAGTTATCGGAACAGTGGGAGCCGGAGTCTGAAATCACTGACGCTGAAGTGACGCATATCAAAGCCGCAATCAAACGGATCGCGAATCACCTTTCACAGTATTTTTATCGCTATGACGCAGACACGAAGCTACCCGCGAATGCTTCGACACTCGCGATTCTCAGCACTCTGAACGACAGTCAGCTGGCGCCGGCATGGTCAAAACAATATATCGCATGGTTTGGTGAACCAGCACAAGCGCTTGAGAGTCAGGCCAGCCATGCTGAAGCAAGGACGCTGAATGCGGTTGCGCCTCCTTATGGTTTCATGCAAATGCCCTGGCGCCAAGGGTATAACTGGGTGCCGAATGGCCCGCATGCGCACAGCGGTTCTGGCTTCCCGCTATCTTCGATTGATGTGTCCTACGACTGGCCATCCTGGGGTGGGGCAACCTACAGTGTGACAGCCGCGCATGATGGATACGTCACTGTGCTGTCCCGTTGTCAGGTCCGTGTAACCAATTCCAATGGCTGGGGAACCAACTATTACCACATGGACGGGATTCAGGTCTCGAACGGACAGTGGGTGAACAAGAACACCAAACTTGGTGTCTATGCCAGCCAGAAATCGGTTGCGCTGTGCGAAGGCGGTTCATCAACCGGACCGCACCTGCATTTCTCACTGCTTTATCAGGGACGTTTCCAGTCCATGCAAGGCAGCAGTTTCGGGCCGTATCAGGTGCAAACCGGACGTTACAGCTACGACGATAACTGTAACTACAGTTGGCTGGTGGATAAGCGCAGCAACCAGAAAGTTTGCTTCTGGAATCGGATTGATAACCCGGTGATGTGACAGATTGTTTCAGCTATCGCGGCAACAAGACGGGCATCGGAATATCATGAAGGTGCCTGTACGTCAGATAGACGGGGCGGAAGTCGTGCCCCGTTTAAGTCTTTTGCTACAGACAGGTGATGTACTCTCTCGAAGAGAGAATCAGAGACAGAGATTTAGATAAGAGAAAATGGCGTATCGTCGATTGTTCTGACCGGGAAACCAGCTTCAGCCATCCATATTTTTATCTTCGACCCATACCCCTGCTTTTGCGGATTTCACCAGCTGTGACACAGGTAATGGCTTAAGGTGATTTAGTTTTCGTCGAAAAATCCAATGCATCAGAAAATGAAAAGTGAAGGGGGAATCCCCTCGGGACCCAAATAGGTTTCGTTAACCGGGCTCAGACCTACGTTAAATCGTAAGGAATATGCATTGAGTCATTCAGCGCCTTCGTTTCCATCGACGCCTAAATCAAAGTTAATAAAAGTGCAGGGAGAGATTTTTTCTGCATCGACCGAAGTAAACTCAGCAGTGAAATGGATAATCTCAGACTCTGTATTCATGCCATATCTCCCTGCTGCCAGACCGGAAAAGTGTAGTTCAGTTTACCGATGGCGATAAAGAATATGAAGTCGGCAGGTGGGCTGTTTCAGTCTGATCACAAGAGGTGATAACGGTGATTGAAAATCAGTCTGGCGGTTTGACAGATGACGCTGAAATAAAATCCCCCGGCATTGCCAGGGGATGTATTGCTTATTTTTTCAGCGTTTTCGGTGCGCTGGTCCGGTTACGGATGGCACGTTGTAAACGCATCCGGCGCTCAGCAGCAGACTGATCCGGGTTGTTGGTACGGCTTTTACGATCCCGGTATGCCGCTTTGGTGCTCAGTTTTTCGATCAGAGCATCGCGTTTCGCCGGCTCGTAGCCTTCCAGAAGCACCCGGTGGATACGTTGCTTGATAATCTTTTCTACCTGCAACAGAGTCAGTTCTTCTTCGCGGCTGACGAAGGAAACCGCATGGCCCTGCTGTCCTGCACGTCCGGTCCGGCCGATCCGGTGGACATAGTCTTCCGCCAGGAATGGCATGTCATAGTTCACGACATGCGGCAGACCCTGGATATCCAGTCCACGGGCAGCAACTTCTGTGGCAACCATCACCCGGGCCTTGCCTGTGGTGAATTCTTCCAGTGCACGGCGGCGGGCACTTTGCGCTTTATCCCCATGGCAAATCACGGCTTTGATGCCGTCCAGTTTCAGTTCCTGGACCAGCTCATTGGCTGTTTCTTTGTAGTTGACGAAAACCAGAACCTGCTGCCAGTTCTTTTTACCGATCAGTTCAGACAGTAATTCGCGTTTCCGATCTTCATCAACCGGGTAGACAACATGCGCAACGGTTTCTGCGGTTGAGTTTTCCGGAGTCACCGAAATACGTTTTGGCTTTTGCAGAATTTCTCCGGCCAGCTTGTTCATCATGCCGGAGAAGGTCGCGGAGAATAGCATCGTTTGCGGATGTCCCTGGATGCCGCTCATCATGGTGCGAATATCGCCGATAAAGCCCATATCCAGCATCCGGTCGGCTTCGTCGAACACCAGAAACTCCAGGTTCGCCAGAGACACATTACCCAGCTCGATATGTTCCAGCAGGCGGCCAGGTGTGGCAACCAGGATATCGACACCAGTTTCCAGCTGTTTTTCCTGACTGGACATTTTTTTTCCGCCAAAAACAGCAAGTACTTTTAAGTCGAGGTACTGACTGTAATCAGAAATATTGCGTGCAATCTGTTCTGCCAGTTCACGGGTTGGCGCAAGCACCAGTGCCCGGGTACTGAATCCTTTACGTGGTTTCGGCTGGTCCGCAATGCGCTGAATGATTGGCAGAGAAAAGGCAGCCGTTTTGCCCGTACCAGTCTGGGCATTCGCCAGAATATCTTCGCCGCGACGGGCAGCAGGAATCGCTTTCTGCTGAATAGGGGTCATTTTTTCATAACCGCACTCATCCAGTGCGCGAACAATTTCCGGAGCAAAATTTTGTGAAGCAAAAGACATCTTAGATTCCTACAGACGGTATACCGAACGAAACAACCTTCAGGTTAGATGATTCCGTTTGGTATGACAGACCAAAACCGGGGATTATAGAGCAATAATTATCGTCTGTGGCAGCAGATTTGCGTATTGGCTGAAAATTTAAGCGGAAGTCGTGAAAACTGGCCGGGCATCCCCCGGCCATCATCAGGCTTGCAGCAGCAGAGGAGGATTGTCTGTAATGATGATATCAACGCCCCATTGATAAAACTGATCAACGAGCTCTGGCTGATTCATGGTCCAGATATGCAGATCCAGCCCCGCTTGTTTAATCTGGTTCGCCAGCGGAGCATTCAGTAAATGGTAATCCAGATGCACGCTGAAGAGTTCAAGCTGATCGGCTAAAGCAAAGAGATTCTTGGGCAGCTTCTCGCAAATCAATCCTCTGCGAATATGCGGCATCAGTTTCTGACAATGTGATACGGCATCTGCAGAAAAACTGGAAAGCACCAGTTCATCGGCTGAAATACCATTGCTGGCAATGGTATGTGCGACTTGCTGAACCAGAAGTTCAGTTTCATGGTCGTCGTGAACTTTGATTTCAAGGTTCAGATTCAACCCGTACTCATGGCAGGCATTGAGCGCTTCGTCCAGCGTCAGAATCCGCTCATGGGTAAACTGAGGTCCAAACCAGCTGCCGGCATCCAGCGCTTTCAGTTGGGCAAGATCGAGTTCCCGCACTTTTCCGCGGCCATCGGTGCAGCGGTTTACTTTTGCGTCATGGAACATGACCGGAATAAGGTCAGCACACAGTTGGGTATCCATTTCAACCCACTGAATGTGACTTCTGGCTGCTTCCTGCAGCCCGGCAAGTGTATTTTCTGGAGCCAGCGCAGCGGCTCCGCGATGTCCGGAAATCATAAGTATTCTGTACCGTTGAAATCAATAAGGCCGGAGAAACAGGATCATTGAACCTGAAGTATGCGCCTGAAATATAACAGTTCGATGACGAAATGGAAGTGCGTGTCTCAGCGCCCGACCGTGGCGCTGCCCACATAGCTTCCCAGTTTGACAAAGTATCGCTGGTTACAACTGCTGCACTGAAATTTGTGGCTGTTTTTGTGGACAATTTTGTCGAAAAAAGACCGGCGAATTCGCTGAGGCACACTTTTGCTTTTGCAGTGAGGGCACATAAGCATCACCTTTTTTATGAAACGATGGTCGCATTTTAGGTGACCAATTGAGATTTTCTGAGAGATGAATCACAAAACATTATTGCATATTAAGCATGATGTTATTTAAATACCTGCATACCGAGCAACAACGAGCAACAAATAGTATTCAGGTTGTCAAAAGAGCGTCAGGCATTATCAAGATCTGTGAAAGCGAGTCAGGAAGTGTGATACGATGCGCCCACTTGATGACTGCGGCAGCCTGCACCCTGTGAACAGCGGTTCCCCGGCTTGCGCAATAATGATGAAAAAAAGAGGAATTTCAGTATGAAGCTGACTGTGCTGGATCAGGCATTGTTTGACCACTTGTATCGTGACATTCGAGAGTTTCGCACGACGTTTGATCTGGACATTGAGAGCCCGTCGACTCTGAATGAGCAAATGGATCAGCTGCATACTTCACTGGCAGTGGAAGAGCTGACCGAACTTGCGGAAGCCGATTCTCTGGTTGAGCAGGCTGATGCAATTGTGGATTCAGTTTATGTACTGATGGGTCGTCTGGTGCATCTGGGCCATGCACAGCTCGAAGAAAACCTCGGTGTCAGTTATATGATTGATTTGCTGCTTCAGATTGCACAGCGTCTGAATATTGCATTTGTACCATGCTGGGATGAAGTTCATGCCAGTAACATGAGTAAAGTCTGCCGGAATGAGCAGGAATTTTCTGAAACTCAGGCTTACTATGCCAAGCAGGGCGTTGAGATTACGGGCAGTCAGAAAGGGGATTACATCATTGCGAAGTGCGCAAAAGATGTTGAACTTGAAGATAAAGTGATCAGAAAAGGTAAGGTATTGAAATCTGTATACTATCGCCCGGCTGATCTGGTGAAAATTGTAACTAACTAATCACACTTTTTCATTATTCCTTGATCCCTGCGGCATTGCGGGGATCGTCTGAAAGACTC
Source organism: Photobacterium sp. 53610 (assembly GCF_036409375.1). Taxonomy (NCBI): domain Bacteria; kingdom Pseudomonadati; phylum Pseudomonadota; class Gammaproteobacteria; order Vibrionales; family Vibrionaceae; genus Photobacterium; species Photobacterium sp. 53610. The sequence goes on from NZ_JAXOFS010000006.1 coordinate 118,388, forward strand.
CTGCTGGACAGGCTTCGCACTGTTGACCGAACGCTTTACACTACCTTTTTTAATCTGATGAATGTTGCTTATGCTCCGACGAAATGCCGCTGATCCTCAGCACTCAGGCGCGCTGTCGCGACAGCTTTTTTCCATGACCTGGCCGATGATGTTCGGCGTCCTTTCCCTGATGAGTTTTCAGCTTGTCGACAGTGCCTTTATCGGCCAGTTAGGCGTTCTGCCACTGGCGGCTCAGGGTTTCACTCTGCCGATGCAGATGATCATCATCGGCCTTCAGGTCGGATTGGGCATTGCGACAACAGCGGTGATTTCCCGGGTGCACGGCAGCGGGGATGAGAGACGTGCCCGGCAACTGGGCGGTCTGGTTGTCCTGACTGGCGCTGCCATTGTTGCTTTGATAGGGGTTTGCATCTGGCTGTTGCGTGGCCCGATTCTGACACTACTGAGCGCCCCAAGTGATGTATGGCCTTTGATTGACGCCTACTGGCCCTCATGGCTGATCAGCAGCTGGTTTGGCGCCATGGTGTATTTTGCATACAGTTTGTGCCGGGCGAATGGCAATACTGTGCTGCCCGGTATCATGATGGTTGTGACCAGTGTGCTGAATATGATTCTGGATCCCATTTTCATTTTCACCCTGGATTTGGGGCTGGTCGGAGCGGCACTGGCAACGATCGTGGCATTTGGGATCGGCATGCTGGTGATGTTTCCGGCTGTGATTCGCCGTCATTGGATGACGTTCAACTGGTGCGGGCTGAATATTCTCAGTTCCGTCAAAGAACTCATTCACATTATGGCACCGGCCATGCTCAGCCAGTTGATGCCGCCACTGGCTTCCATGCTGGCGACAAAACTGGTGGCTGGTTTTGGAGCCGCGGCGGTTGCTGCCTGGGCTCTGGGCTCCCGACTGGAATTCTTTTCGATTGTTGTGGTTCTGGCGTTAACCATGTCTTTGCCGCCCATGGTTGGCAGGTCTCTGGGTCGTCAGGATATGCCTGCCATCACCACGCTGATCAGACTGGCGGTGAAGTTCGTCTTCATCTGGCAGCTAGGGATTGCAGCTGTTCTCCTTGCCCTGTGTTTCTGGTTACCGACATTACTCAGCAGTGACCCATCAGTCCGTGAAATACTTACGCTTCATCTTCAGTGGGTGCCCGTGAGTTTGGGGCCTCTGGGGGTCTGTATGCTGATGGTTTCCGTCAGTAATGCGCTGGGCATGCCAATGCGTGCGCTGGTGATTTCCTGCCTGCGGCTGTTTGCCTGTTTTCTGCCGTTGATCTGGCTGGGAGCATCAATGGGCGGTATCAAAGGTCTGTTTATTGGTGCGATGTTTGGTAATCTTGCCGCCGGTATTATGGCCTGGCTCTGCTTCCAGCAGGGCATGCAGCGGGTGGTGGCGAAGTTCACACCGCGGGTGATGGCAGAATCAAACGGATAAAAACGAATCTAACCTGGAGTAATCATGAGCGGTATTTTTCCGGCAAACAGACAGCGTTTTCAAGGGATCAGTTATCTGGATATCGGACAGGGGCCAGTGCTGGTTCTGGGGCATGCTTTTCTTTGGGACAGCGGGATGTGGGCACATCAGCTCGAGCGTCTCAGCCAGCATTTCCGCTGTATTGTGCCGGACTTTTGGGGGCATGGTGAGTCAGAACCGGCGCCTGCGGCCAGTGCGACTTTAGCCGGTTATGCGCAGGTGGTGTGCGGGCTGCTGGATCATCTTGAAATTGAAACGGTTGGTTTGATTGGCCACTCAATGGGTGGCGGCTGGGCCATTGAACTTGGTGTTCAGGTACCGGCCAGAGTCAGGGCACTCGTCCTGATGGACAGTTTCGCCGGCCTGGAACCGGAAGTCGCGAACCTGAGATATCAGGCGATGCTGCGTGAGGCCGGGGACAATTTAAGTTTCAGTTCCGCAATGATTGATACATGGACATCATTGCAGTTCGGTCATGATGCAGAAAATTTACATCCAGAGCTTGTTGCATCGTTTCGCCGCAGGCTGGAAAGCTGTCAGGGAGCGCAGGTGACTGCTTTAGCGCAGGCGGGGAGAATGTGGTTTGGCCGCCGGGACAGCTTTGAGGATGCAGAAATGTTTGCGCTCCCTTGCCTGCTGATGGTCGGAGCTGAAGATCGCATTCGCACTGTGCTGGAGTCTAATCTCATGCATGACGGAATGACAGGCAGTCAGCTTCAGGTCATTCCCCGTGCCGGGCATTTATGTCCGCTGGAGCAGCCTGAAATCGTGACAGAAGGGCTGTTGAACTTTTGTCAGAAAGTCATGGCATAACAAGATCATACAAAGGAATGAACATGCTAGGGATGGTCATCCGGCTTTTTCCGCTTTGGGCCGTTTTGTTGTCGGGATATGCCATGGTATATCCGGCTTTTTTTATTGAGATGAAAACGGCAATTGTGCCCTTGCTGACGGTTGTGATGCTGACCATGGGGTTAACGCTGAAGCCGTCAGACTTTCTGGATGTGGTGAAGAAAAAGCGGGCGGTGAGTGTCGGTGTGTTGCTTCAGTTCACTGTCATGCCCATGGTGGCTATCGTGGTCAGTCTGGCGCTAGGGTTTAATCCTGAACAGACCGTGGGCATGGTGCTGGTGGGCAGTGTTGCCGGGGGAACCGCATCCAATGTTATCTGCTATCTTGCGAAAGGCGATGTCGCGCTTTCGATCTCCATGACCGCGATTTCAACTTTACTGGGGGTGTTTCTGACGCCTGTGCTGACCGGCGCTCTGGCCGGGCTGAGTGTTGAAGTTCCCATGGGGGCGATGCTGCTGAGTCTGGTGAAAATTGTCCTTTTGCCTGTTTTGGGCGGGGTGCTGCTGAACCGTTATGCTTCAGGTGTCACGACCCGGCTGGCTCCGGCGCTTCCTTTGCTGTCTGTATTTGCAATTGTGGTGATTATTGCGATTGTGGTGGCACTGAATGCAGGCAGTCTGGTACATGTCGGACCGGTGATGGCACTGGCTGTCGTTCTTCACAACAGCATTGGTCTCGCTGCTGGTTATTTCGCTTGCCGCCTGCTGGGTTTTAATGAAACCATCAGCCGGACGATTGCGATTGAAGTGGGGCTACAGAATTCTGGTCTGGCAACAGCATTGGCCATGAAGTTTTTCAGTCCGGTTGCAGCGATTCCGGGAACCCTGTTCTCTATCTGGCACAATATTTCCGGTTCTCTGCTGGCGGCATACTGGTCGAAAAGCAGGGCGGATAAATCTGCCGGGCAACTCGCAGGTTAAAATTGCGGGATAAAAGAAGACGGGCATCGCGGATAATGTGGCAAATGGCAGGATAAATCTCTCCGTTGTGCACTGACATCGTCAGTGCACTCTGTTTCCTTTCTCGTACTGTTCGTCATTTCGTTATTCGCAATGCTTTCCAGCCATGAATTCCGCCTTCTATTTTATGTTGTGATGTACGAATGCGTACAGATGACAGCTGGTACTCTGAAATCAGATAGGGTAGAAAGACATCCTGTATCGATAATCTATGTGACAGTGTCACTATTCAATGTGGGGAAGATCTGGAAATGCAATCGACACATCGCGCTCTGATGGTTCAGGGGACAACTTCAGATGCAGGAAAAAGTGTATTGGTTGCCGGTTTATGCCGGGTTCTGGCCAGAAAAGGGATTCAGGTCGCGCCATTCAAACCACAGAATATGGCGCTGAACAGCGCTGTGACGGCTGATGGCGGGGAAATTGGCCGAGCGCAGGCGGTACAGGCGTTTGCCTGTGGGATTGAGCCTACGGTGGATATGAATCCGGTCCTGTTGAAACCAAACACGGATACCGGCGCCCAGGTCATTGTTCAGGGCAAAGCCGTACAAGACATGGATGCTATCGGCTATCAGGGTTACAAAAAGTTTGTGCTTCCCTCGATTCTCGATTCGTTTTCCCGTTTACAGCAAGATTTTGACACCGTCCTGATTGAGGGGGCGGGCAGTCCGGCAGAAATTAATCTGCGTGAAAATGATGTGGCAAACATGGGGTTTGCTGAAGTGGCGGATGTGCCAGTCATCATTGTGGCGGATATTGATCGCGGCGGGGTTTTCGCGCATTTGTACGGGACGCTGGCATTGCTATCTGGGTCAGAACAGGCGCGGGTGAAAGGCTTCGTGATTAACCGCTTCCGGGGGGATATTTCGCTGCTGCAGTCCGGACTGGACTGGCTGGAGGAGAAGACCGGGAAACCGGTGCTGGGTGTTTTACCTTATTTACACGGTTTAATGCTTGAAGCTGAAGATGCCATTACGGTCGAACAGGTGACTAAGGTTGCCAGGCCGTTGCAGGTTGTTGTTCCGGTACTGACTCGGATCAGCAACCATACTGATTTTGATGTGCTGCGGATGCACCCGCAGGTGAATGTGCATCTGGTGGGCAAAGGGCAGCCTTTACCAGCGGCTGATCTGATAATTCTTCCCGGCACAAAAAGTGTCCGGAGTGATCTGGCTTACCTGCGTGAACAGGGCTGGGATCGGCAGATTGAACGCCATTTGCGTCTGGGCGGCAAAGTAATGGGGATCTGCGGGGGTTATCAGATGCTGGGTAAACTGGTTGCAGATCCCAACGGACTTGAAGGCGATGCGGGTCAGAGCCCGGGGCTGGGGTATTTACCGGTTCAGACAGTGCTGGAGCCGGAAAAACAGCTGAAGCAATCCCGGGGAACGTTAACGTTGCCGGGGCAGGCGCCGGTTCGAGTGTGTGGTTACGAGATTCATGCCGGGGTAACTTCGGGTGTCAGCGCTGATGCTGCCCCTGTCCTGCTGGAGACGCAATCAGGACCTGTGAATGAGGGGGCTGTGGGTCTACAGGGACAGGTCTTCGGAACTTATCTGCATGGCGTATTTGATTTGCCGGAAGCCTGCAATGCGATCCTGACCTGGGCCGGGCTGTCTGACAGCCAGACACCGGATATGGCGCAAATCAAGGCAGAGAATATTGAAAGGCTGGCTGATGCCATTGAATCGCATATGAATTTGGCCGCAATCTGGCCGGAGTGGCAATCTGTTTTTGAATCAGCAGAAAAGTAAATTAAATCAATCTGCTGCATATGCGTGAAAGCTTAGTAAATCATGAGGATGAACAGAGAAAAATCTGCACAGAATTCCAGGTTTGTATGATCAGTCGTCTGGGACATACAAAATCAGGCTGAAAGTCAGCGACTCAGGCTGTAATTCATTTTCAATTACCGTTTGCACATGCCGGTTGAAGGCGATAAGTTAAATGGCTGTTGGAGTAGATGATCGGCCTGATACTGACCATATCAGGCCAGCACATGTTAATTGGAAGTAAGCAGTATGCATAAAACAGACGACGTAAGAATTAAAGAAATTAAAGAATTATTACCGCCAGTGGCTGTGCTGGAGAAATATCCGGCAACTGAAAATGCGTCTGAGACCGTATTTCAGGCCCGTCGAGCGATTCATGATATTTTGAATGACGAAGATGACCGCCTGCTTGTCGTTGTCGGTCCGTGTTCAATTCACGATCCAAAAGCTGCGCTTGAATATGGCTCCCGCCTGAAGGAACTTCGCGAAGAACTGAAAGATCGTCTGGAAATTGTGATGCGGGTTTATTTTGAAAAACCACGCACCACGGTCGGCTGGAAAGGTTTAATCAACGACCCATACATGGATGACAGCTTCCAGCTGAACGATGGCCTGCGGATGGGACGTAAACTGCTGCTTGATCTGACCGATATGGGCATGCCGACGGCGGGTGAGTTTCTGGATATGATCACGCCACAGTATATGGGCGACCTTATCAGCTGGGGTGCGATTGGTGCCCGGACGACTGAGTCTCAGGTGCACCGCGAGCTGGCTTCTGGTCTTTCCTGTCCGGTTGGCTTCAAGAACGGAACGGACGGAAATATTAAAATTGCCACGGATGCGATTGGCTCTGCCAGCGCGCCGCACCATTTCCTGTCAGTGACGAAGTTTGGCCACTCTGCGATTGTTTCAACAGCTGGTAATGAAGATTGCCATATTATTCTGCGGGGCGGGAAAGAACCGAATTACAGCGCATCGCATGTTAATGCTGTGATTGAACAGTTGGAACAGGCAGGTCACCGCCAGAAAGTGATGATCGATTTCAGCCATGCCAACAGCCTGAAACAATACAAACGTCAGATGCTGGTTGCTGAAGATGTCGGCGAGCAAATTGCTCAGGGTAATCAGGCAATCTTCGGCGTCATGATTGAAAGCCATCTGGTGGAAGGTCGTCAGGATATTGTTGACGGAAAAGTCGAGACTTACGGCCAGAGTATTACCGATGCCTGTATTGGCTGGGAAGATACTGAGCAAGTTCTGCGTGAACTGGCTGATAAAGTGGCGCAGCGTCGTCAGAGAGCCTGATCTGATTTTGTGATTGTAAAGCGAGGAATTGACCGGTTCCTCGCTTTTTTATTGTTGTCAGCCCCGCGATGGCGGGTATTGTGCAAACATTTCTCCGACCTGTTCCTGAATAAAACTCTGCCGTGCTGACGGCGTCATGCTTTCTGACAGTTGCCGACGGGAAATCGAACGCCAGATCACTTTATTTGTTTTATTATCAATCAGCTCGACGATCAGTTTGCCGTAGGTATATTCACGAAAACGTACCGGCGTTGAATAGGCAATACTGCTGTATCGGTAACCCACACCAAATCCGACGGATGTGCCGTATGAATCGAAATCCGTCATTTCCCGGATGTAAGGATTTACGGTCAGATCAGCCTTTCCCTCACCCTCAGCGGGTTGCAATCCTTTATAACGTAACTCTCGTTTGATGGTTTCTTCCAGTCGATCCTTATCAAGGCTGACAATCGAGGATTGAGGCACTTCGGCGAACTGATAAGTGTGATACTGGCTGAAGTCCACGCTGGCATTGTAATCAGTCGCAACTTTAGCGCTGCATCCGCCCAGCAGAATCAGGAAACAGGGAACAAGGCTCAGTAAGGCTCGCATATCATTTGTCCTCGTTGTCCGAAGGTTATTTGAACGGTACCCGCCGGATATCCGTACAGTTATCGTTTGTTTTGAGTATAGCGTTTCCGCCGATTCTATAATCAAGGCACTGAGACAGTCGTGACAGGAGTAACGCATGAGATGCGCTTTCGTTTGCCTTGGCGTGGCACTGTTCATGGCTGGGATACTGGCGCATCAGCTGTTTGCGGCTGATGAACGGCACCATCACCCGTCGATGGATATCATCAGCCTTTCCCGTGATTTCATCCGGCAGACGACTGTCATACAGCTAAGTTCCCCAAAAGAGTCACCACAAGAATCCATGCGAGAGTCCTGGCGAGAGTCACTCCGGGCAGATGCGCCCGAAGATTCCCTCATCCCTGGAGTGCTGATTCATCCGGTGGAGGGTTATATTGAGTTTGAGCGTGCCTGGTGTTTTTCAACGCGATACTCAGATGAAGACTATCAGGCGCAGATAAGCGTACTCTGCCATCGGCTGGATGGGCGAATGCGAGGGGAGTGGTGTGCGGAAAACGTATCAGAGAATGCGCTTTTCAGTGCATCGTTCGGGACAGAGGGCTCAGCGTGTCAGGCTGGCGGCATCATTGCTGTGATTCATGCGTATCGGCCATTGTACTCATCACAGGACAAAAAATGGCAGTCATTTGCAACCATCATGGGTTATCAATAATCGCATTGGGCTCAGAAGCTGAGTTTGTGAAATACCGGGATGTTTTTTTTCATTCTGTCTGTACACTTAACTGGACTGACCAGACATTTCACAAGGATGTAACATGACAAACTGGCAACGCCTGAAAATCACAGAAAGTGAGGGGATTGTAACGGTAGCACTGAACCGGCCGGAAAAGCTGAATGCACTGGATATTCTGATGTTCCAGGAGCTGGATAAAGTCAGCCGCTTGCTTCGGACACGCAAAGACATCCGGGCCGTGATTTTGACCGGAGAAGGCGGAAATTTCAGCAGCGGGCTGGATGTGAAAAGTGTGGCAACTTCGCCGAAAAAGGTACTTGGTTTGCTGAAAAAATGGCTGCCGGGGAATGCGAACCTTGCGCAGCGTGTGTCCAGAAACTGGCGATTGATTCCTGTGCCGGTTATTGCGGTGATTGAAGGACGTTGTTATGGGGGCGGTACACAGATTGTACTGGGAGCCGATTTTCGGTTCACGACCCCGGACGCAGAGCTTTCGATTATGGAAGTCCGCTGGGGGCTGGTGCCCGACATGGCCGGTTTGTTGTCGCTGCGTGAACTGGTTGCCAAGGATGTCGCCATGAAGCTGACCATGACCGGAGAAATTATTTCCGGGGAACGGGCACAGCAGTTAGGTCTGGTGACAGAAATCCACAATGATCCCTTGAGTGCAGCGCAGACATTTGCGTATCAGCTGTGTCAGGCATCCCCGGATGCCATTGCAGCCATTAAGTCCACGACAAACAAGAGCTGGGTCCGGAGCGAACGAGCTTTGCTTGCCAAAGAAACCTTCAGTCAGCTACGGCTGATCCTGGGGAAAAATTTCAAAATTGCCGGTATTCGTCAGCGCAATAATCCTGACAGGGCTTATCAGAAGCGCCAGTCTTTTTGGTAAATCAACAACTTTTCCTTATCTTGTGATATCAACAGGCTTATACTTTTTAAATGAAGATATGGAGGAAAGCCTGTTGGATCAAAGTGATAAAGATGCCATCAATTTTATTGGCGCTGTCGTTGTTGTCTGTTTTGTTGTACATGTCCTGAATATGCTGATGGGCGGATATCTGATGGATTACGGTCTTCTGCCCAGACATGTCACACATTCTATTGGTCTGGTGGCTTATCCGTTCATTCATGGTTCCTGGGCGCATTTATTCAGCAATATTGTATCTTTTGCGGCGCTGGGATATCTGGTGTCGCGTTCAGGTGTTTCCCGGTTAATGGCCGTATTTCTGATCAGCTGGGCCATCAGCGGAGCCGGCGTCTGGTTATTCGGACGAATGCACTATCATATTGGTTTAAGTGGCATTATTTACGGGCTCTGGGCTTATTTACTGGTGTACGCATTATTACGCCGAAGCATTAAGTCGATTGTCATTGCGATCATTGTGATGTTTTTTTACGGTTCGATGCTCGCGGGGATCATTCCGGCACACAGCTGGATCAGTTACGAAAGCCACTTGTTTGGTGTGATCGGTGGTGCATTTGCAGGTTATGTGTTTGCCAGACGTGATAAACAACGTGCGCTGGCAAATGTAGAACAATGAGGGGAAAAGATATGTTGATTACTTTTCACAGCAAAGCCAGTGCCAACATTACGATGTTTGGTCATGTCGCGAAACAGCTGCTGCATATGATGGGGTATTGCGAAAACGTCCCGGGCATTATTGATGTCGAAGACGTGCCCAAAGCCCTTGAAAACCTGCAGAAATCGCTGGTGGTGGCAAAGGCACAGGAAGACGCGCAACATGCCGCGGAAGCGGACAAAGAAAAGGATCCCTGGGATGATGCTGAGCCTGATATCAGTATGCTGACACGGGCGAGACCTCTGATCGAAATGCTCGAGGCAGCGATCGAGGAAGAATGCACTGTGATGTGGGAATCAGACAGCTAAGCGATTCAGTGGCTAAGCATTCAACGGCTAAGCATTTAACGGTATAGCTACTCAATGACATAGCTACTCAACGACATGAAGCGGAGCAAAGGGATCGTCATCCGGATCATTTCGCCAGAGATATTCGGCATCGATTGCCACTTTCCGGGCCGCTTCTTCGCCAACGAGGAAAGTGATCAGTCCCAGCGTCATATCAAGTCCTGCCGCCGTACCGGATGAAGTAAAGGTATTTTCATCCTGTACCCATCGGGCGACAGGGCGCCAGAGTACACGGCTGTTCAGTTCACTTACCCAGTGATACTGATGTTTATTTGTCGTTGCTGATTTCCCATCCAGTAATCCAGTCTGTGCCAGCAGCGCGGAGCCGGTACAGACAGCACAATGGATCCGGGTCTTTCTGCCCTGATGCCGCAGCCACTGAATGAGCTGCGCATTTCCCAGCCCGGCTTTGACACCACTTCCGCCCGGCACCAGGAGCACATCACAGAACATGTCATCTTTGAAGCTGGCATCCGCAACGACTTGTACCCCTTGCTGACTGGCAACAGCTAAACCATTTTGTGAGATCAGGGTAATACTGACATCATCTTCAAGTCCGCATAACAGGGTAATCGGCCCACTGACATCAAGCAGGTTAAAACCGGGAAATAAGGGAATCACTATACTGAGTTCGCGCTGTTTGTCAGGGGCAAGGGCTTTTGTCATTACTTTGCTTCTTTCATTCAGGGTTTACTTACCGTAAAGCATAGTTCTTCAGCCGCTTATTCAAAAAATTCGGTTCGTGAACCGCGTGATATTCGTTAAGCTGAGACTGACTTTTGAGCCAACTATACAGAAGACGAAGATGGTCCGACTCTCGATTCGAAGCTATTCTCTGGAAATGCGTGCTCACGCGCATGACTATCATCAGCTGGTGTTTCCTCTGGCAGGAAACATCACCATGGAAATGTCTGATTTCAGGGGAAAGGTTGGGCCAGGGCAGTGTATTGTCATTCCGGCAACAAGTCGCCACGGGTTTAAAGCGGATGAAAAAAGCCGTTTTCTGGTGGCAGACACAGAGCGCCTGCCAGCAGAGATGTTGCAATTGCCAAGACCGCTTTTTACGGTTTCTCCGGAGTTAGCCGCGTATTGTCATTTTCTGGATTTACAACTGTCTCGGTCTGCACAGCCGGAACTGGTGCAAAGTCTGTCGGTCTTGTTTACCGGCTTATTGGCGGATCAGAAGATGAATGTCGTTCGTGACCTTCGTATTGCCCGGGTTGTTGAAGCGCTGAACCGGGATATCAGTCTGTCTCCGCCACTGAGCGAACTGGCTGCTTTGGCCTGCCTGAGCCTGAGTCAGTATAAGGCATTGTTTAAGGCACAGCTCGGGATGACAACGGGTCAGTATCTGCAACAGCAACGGATGCAGAAAGCCAGAGCACTGTTGTCTCATTCTGATTTGCCTGTTTCGCATATCGCAGAGCAGGTTGGCTTCAGCGACCTGTCTGCGTTCAGCCGCCGCTTTTCTGCGCACTGGGGCGAGACACCGCGACAGATCCGTCACCGTTAGGCCTGCAGATACTTCTGATTCAACTCCGGCTTTTCAAAAGAGTGAATCGGCTTTTGGGCAAAACCTGAAATACCTGTCTGCGTTATGCTGTTGGCAGTTAACAACATAGAAATCAATACGGAGTGGTGATGTTGATTGAATGGCAGGATTTTGAAAAAGTCGATTTACGGGTAGGGCAGATCGTCGCAGTAGAAGCATTCCCTGAAGCCAGAAGGCCCGCATATAAGCTTTTTCTGGACTTCGGTCCGGATATTGGTCAGCGAAAAAGCAGTGCTCAGATTACAGACTTGTATGAGGCAAACGAATTGATTGGCAAGAAAGTCATGGCAGTCGTGAATTTTCCGGCCAAGCAGATTGGCCCGTTTATGTCGGAATGTCTGGTCACCGGTTTTTATCGGGACGATGGTGCTGTGGTTCTGGCAGTGCCGGATCAGGACATTCCGGTTGGCGCGCGGCTGGGCTGATGTGCGTTGCCGTTCGGCGGGCAAAGCTGCCCGCTGATGGTGGAAACTTACTGAGAATGAATATGGCCAAGGTAAAGCTGTGTGTCGTATTCAAATGCGATGCGCCCGTTGACCTGATAAGTCTGATGTAATTGAGTGAGTGAACGGATAAGTTGAGTGTAATGGGCGGAGCCTTCCTGAGGGCAGTATGAAACCGAACGGACCCGGCCAATCAGTGCCTCCAGATCCATGCTTTGGCTGTTGTCAAAGGAAAGGCGTTTCATTTCACCCGCCGCAAAGAACTGACTGATACCGTTATCGCTCAGGCTCATGTGGTTCACCCGGGCATAATCTGGACTGAATTGCCGAAGCATGGCGTCGTATTCTTGCTGAAGTGGTGATGTCAGCCGACGCCTGTTCCAGATCAGAGCCAGATAAGCATTCGGTTTTGCAATGCGCTGAAATTCAAGCCGGGTTTCTTCGTTACAAAACCAGTGAAAGGATTGGGCGGCAGTAATGAGGTCAACCGAGTGATCCGGTAAGCTGATTTGTTCCGCTGGCGCTTTGAGGCTGGTGTAACCGGGTTCTCCGGACAATAACTCGTCCGCAGCCTGTCGCATGGCATCATTGGGTTCAACAGCACAGACCTGAAGCCCCCTGTCCAGTAAGAGGCGGGTGAGGATCCCTGTACCGGCTCCGATATCTGTAACTGTAGACCGTTGTTCTACCCCTGTGATTGTCAGAAGTGCTGTGATCATCTCCTGAGGATATCCGGGGCGGTACTTCTGGTAATCGTCTGCTCTGTCTGAAAAGCGTTCTGTCGGTTGCGTCATTCTTCTCGTCCCTGATTGATTCTCATGTTACTGATTCAACTGTAGTATTTGCTCCGGACGGTCAAACAGATATTCAGGGTGTTCGAGTTCCAGTTCTTTCTGCGAGCCATAACCCCAGAGTACCCCGGCCGATTGCAGGCCATTGTGATGGGCTGCGCTCATATCTACGGCCCGGTCACCAATCATGACGGCGTGCTGGGTAATGGTGTACCGCTGCCGCAGCCCTTCCAGTTGTTGCCACTTTTCAATGCCGATATCACCGCCGTTAATGAATTCGAAACAGCTGTCCAGTTCAAATAACGTCAGGATTTTTTTTGCAAAGTCGGCACGCTTGGAAGTACAGATCCCCATTCGGACGCCCTGATCGTGCAGGGTCAGCAGCGTTTCTTTGACGCCGTCATAGAGGGTATTTTCGGCATATCCCATGTCTGCGTACCGCTCACGATATTTAGCGACCAGGCTGGCGATAAATGGTTTCTCGTGCGTTTGCGTCAGTGCGATGAAGGTTTTATCCAGCGGCGGGCCAATGTGAGCCGCAATTGTTGCTTCCGGCAGCTCGGGCAGATCATGATGGGATAAGGCGTAATTGAATGATTTGACGATTCCCTCCCTGGGGTCACTGATCGTACCGTCCAGGTCGAACACCAGATGGTCGTGTTTCATGTTCATCTCCTTGATAGGTCTGTTAAGAACCGGATGTATTTAGTCCCAACATGAGGGTCAGGCCAAATAAGGTCCAGTCATTGATAATATGAGCGCCTGTGGATACCCAAATACTTTTGGTTTTTATGTAAGCCAGTGATAAACAGAGTCTGGCTGTTCCAATCACCAGCAGACACTGTACGAGATTCCAGTCATAGGTTGGTAAATGGGCCAGACCAAAGCACACCGCAGTGATAAACCATGCCAGGATCACGGACTGGCTCCGCGATAGTGCGCCATGCGTGTAAAAGGCATACATCAGCGCAAGAAAAGGCAGGATGGTAAAAACTTCTTCTCCAAACAACTGGGGCAGCGTTTTGAGAAAAAACAGAAATCGTTCAAAGGTGCCGGCATCTGCCAGGTGAGTCATCGCCTGATTGGGGTTGGCACCGTAGAGTTTCAGCACAAGCAGCCCAACCACCACACTGACGATGACGTTGAGGAAGCCGATGAGGAGCATCCACTTCAGATGATTACGGGTCACAGGCCGGAAAATAGCACGCCAGTGCGTTGGTGTGATTTTGGACAGACAGAACAGAGGTATGGCGAAAAACAGGATTGCAGGGATAAATTGTCCGAAGGGTGTCGAGAATAAAGGCAAAGGCGCGATGAGCACAGCAAAACCGGCTAACACGGACAGTAGGATCATCCCCCATAATACCGGCCGGATCGCTGTCGGCTGGTTATTGTAAAAAGGAAAATCATCTTTGGATGAGCCATTGAAAGCCTGATTCATCGCTGTCCTTCTTATGAGTTTGAGTGCGCATGATTGTAGATGAAAAGAGAATACTGGTCATGAATCCGTGTAATGGGCTACAGTGGCAATACATTTGATTCATCAGGATATTCTCATGCCTCTTCTCGACTGCGTGGAAGTGAACCCCAGAGTAAAACCAACAGCGTCGGTCATCTGGTTACACGGGCTCGGCTCGAACGGACACGATTTTGAAGCCATACTGCCTGAATTAAAGTTACCTGCAAATGCACCGGTTCGCTTTATTTTTCCACATGCCCCTTCAATGCCTGTGACAGTGAACGGCGGCATGGTGATGCCTGCCTGGTACGATATTCTGGAAATGGGCATCGGTCGTAAACTGGACAAAGCCCAGTTGCTTGAATCATCACAAAAGATAGCCGGATTGATTGATCGCGAGCGTGCCCGTGGGATTGCCAGTAACAGAATCATCCTGGCCGGATTTTCTCAGGGCGGCGCAGTGGCATATCAGACCGCGTTGACGTATCCGCACCCGCTGGCAGGTCTGCTGGCTCTGTCGACGTATTTCCCAACGTCCAGACGCATTGAAGTTTCACCTGCCAATCAGCATCTGCCTATCGAAGTGATGCATGGCAGTTATGATCCGGTTGTATTGCCGTCGTTAGGGAAAGATGCAGTTGATGATTTGGAAGCGCTTGGATTTCATCCGCACTGGCGTCTGTACCCGATGGAGCATCAGGTATGCATGCAGCAAGTCAAAGACATCGCGGCCTGGCTGAAGCATACCCTGCAGATTCAATAAAGATTGATGTAGCACCGGCTGTCGCTATGGCAGCCGGATTATTTTCCTGCCACTTTGCCAGCCAGTAATCCTTGCAGCTTGTAGATGTTGGTTTTGCTGCCAAATTCCATACCTAATGGCTCATGCTGGCCCGAGACCCAGATTTTCAGCTCTGCATCCAAATCAAAATTCCCGGTTGATTCCACCAGGAACATGGTGATGGATTTGTACGGAATTGAACGGTACTCCACTTTCCGGCCTGTCATCCCTTGTTTATCGATCAGGATCAGGCGTCGGTCAGTCAGGATCAGCATGTCCCGAATTAGTTTATAGGCCAGCTCGATCTCCTCACCGGGGCCGAGGATGGCACTGAGTTCTTCAGTGGCTTCCTGATTTTCCATTTCACCTGCATTACCAAGTAGCTTATCCAGAAGTCCCATGTCATTTTCCTTAAATATCAGTGTGCTCACGCGAGGTGAGGAATATGTGACGTGGTTTAAACAATACGCGCCTTTGTCAGAAGATGCCAGAGTTGCGAATTGACAGAAAGGCATTTGACTGTATATTTAAACAGTATTTTAGTGCTTGGATTTGACGTTTCATGGAGGAGGCTCATTGGCTGATTTTTCGGTTTCGATGCTCTCGGTGCTGGGCCTGAGCAGCATCGCGATTCTGACCTCAGTGATCGCCGCCATCCTGGGTTTTGGCGGTGGGATGCTGCTGATTGCGTTTATGCCGCTGTTTCTGCCGGCTGCTGCAGTCATTCCGGTCCATGGTGTCACGCAAATGGTCAGCAACGTCAGCCGGGCTGTTTTCTCCTGGCGTGAAGTTGCATGGTATTTGTTGCCGGCCTACTTCATTGGTGCAGCAACAGGTACCTTGCTGGTTGGGTTGACTGTGGTGCATTTAGCCACCAATTACCTGCCGCTGTTTATCGGCAGTTATATTTTGCTCAATGTCTGGCACAAAGGATTCATGGGCTGGATCAGCCGGTTTGAGTCTATGTTTATGGCAGGTTTTGTCTTGAGCGCTTTGGGGTTGCTGGTTGGGGCTCCCGGGCCTGTGTTTCATCCGATGGTGATGAAAAAACTCGGGAATAAGCATCAGCTGGTGGCAACGACGGCCATGATGATGACTATTGCGCATGGCCTGAAACTGCTGATGTTTGGCTGGATTGGATTTGCTTATCTTGAGCAGTGGCCATTGCTGCTCGTCCTGATGCTTTCGGCCATTCTGGGTTCCTGGCTGGGAACCCATGTTCGCCGACGAACAGATGATGAGATGTGGATTGTTGCCATGAAAATCTTACTGAGTGCACTGGCAGTCCACATGATGATCTCAGTGGCTACTGAGCTCTGATCACAAGCAGTGACTGCAAGTTGATGACATAAACTTGGAATGACATGAATAAGGGAGAGAACACATGGAAAAGGAAACTTTGGCTGCCGCCTGGCTGGCCTATGTTGAGGTGACGGGTCCGTATGGCGAGAATTATGAGCCGGCTTTACAGACCCTGTTTTCCTGGACAGGTCAGCACGGAGTTGAAGACGGTCAGTGTATTTTTGTTTATCTGGATGACGTCGAAACGACCCCTGCGCAGAAATGCCGGACCCGGGTGGGGATGACTGTTCCTGAAGGAACGGTAACGGGTGGTGCAGTTGCGCTGATGCATTTACCGGGGGGTGAATATGCAACCCTGCGGGAAAAAGTCACAGATAAGTCTCAGTACGGCGCTTACTGGCAGCAACTGAATCAGGAATTAGCGGCTGTTTCCTCGCTGAGTTTTGATGGAGAAAGACCTTGCTTTGAGCTTTATCACAGTGTGGATGAAGAAAAGGATATCTGTGATACCAGCTTTTGCATGCCGGTGAAATAGAATTCGCAGCAAACAGACTCTTATGTTGTGCCTGTATTCAGTCTGTTTGCTGCAAAGGTAGTGCGAGGTTAATCCTCTGATAAATCAAGATATTCCTGTAACTCTGAGAGCTGCCGGATGCGTTCGGCAGCTAATATCCCAAGCCAGTCTTCCTGCGTCAGGTTTGGATTCAGTGATGTCAGCAAAGCTGCCGTCTGATCGCGATAACTACGCCAGGCTCGCTGCACGCTCTCAAGATCTTCAGCGCTGACCTCAAGATTGATATCTTCAATGGGTTCAGCTTTTAATCGTTGCGTCAGGTTGCTGAAAGTCTGTTCCAGCGTTAAATCTGCTTCCTCCAGGGCCGGAATATCTTCAGGTTCTGAACCAGACAGTGTGTCGATAATTTGTGAGAGATACCTGTCATTTTGTACAGAAACGGACTCAATCCGAAAAGCGGAATGGCTGCTCCCGCTGTGTAATTCTTCATGCCTTGCTTTGTGTTCAAAAAAATCATTCGCCATTTGAACCGCATTTTTGATGGCAGTTTGTTGCGAAGGTGAAAGGTGGCGGATGGCCCCTTCCTGACGATTATTTCTGGCCAGTTGTTGTTCGCCGGCAAAGCGATTGGTACAAAAGGCGGTGCCAACTCCGCTGGTCACGTACTGACATAAGTCGAATTGAAACGGTTTCTGATGCTGCCAGTGATCGTAGGCATCCAGAACGGCATATTTCACTTCAGCCGGGGCAAAACCGCCCTGACAGATCAATTGCAGTGTCTGTTCATTTTTTGGTTGTTGCAGGTATCGGGTATTGCGGGATATCTGTTCCGCCACTTCCCATATCTGATAAAGCGAATCGTCTGAAACAGCTTTGTTGTAGGCCATTCTGTCGGCTTCTGTCAGGTTTTCTGGTTTCAGATTTCCGGCTTGTGCGCACAGTTGTTTCGTGCCGGGATCGAGATTGACATTTACCGGCGACTGATTGGCCAGAGAAATAAATAGTGTGATCAGGGAAAGGGCTGAAGCCTTCACAGAGAAACCTTTAATGGCGTGTCCTGACATAGTCGGGTGTATGGTGAATCGGAAAGTGTGCCGATACGATCGCAGGTTGTTCGTGAAAGAACAAGGGGTATGAAGCAATAATCCGGCCTGTTGCGAGTTATCTCGTCAAAGATAGCTGAAACAGGCCAGAAGCCCAATTGTTAGCGTGGCTGAGTCAGCAGTCGCTCAATGCTCTGAGTCAGTTTTTTATCGTCCGGTTTGGTGGTGCTGGCGAAGACGGTCACGACTTTGCCCTGACGATCGACCAGATATTTATAGAAATTCCATTTTGGTGTGACACCTGAGTCTTCGGCGAGTTGCCGGAAGACCGGATTCGCGTCACTGCCACGCACTGCGCTCCGGGTCATCATCGGAAAAGTAACGCCGTAGTCCAGGTAGCATACTTTGGCGGTATTTTTTTCAGTGCCTCTGTCCTGAAAAAAGTCATTGGAAGGAAAGCCGATGACAGCAAACCCTTGATCTTTATAGGTCTTGTAAAGTGCTTCTAAACCTTCAAATTGCGGCGTGAATCCACATTGACTGGCCGTGTTGACCAGAAGTAATACCTGTCCCTGATATTGCTGACACAAGTTAACGGTATCCGTACTGTTGAGTTTGCCAATTTCATAATTCAGCAACGGGGGGCAGTCTGAACGAGCTGCCTGAGCCGGAACAACGGCCATCAGTGACGAGGCGAAAAGCGTTGCTTTAATGAGATATCTGGCAATTGAGCGTTGCATATGCATTTCCTGTCCATAGCGGCCAATTCAGATTGATGACCATTCATATCAGTATTGTGTTCAATTTAAGCACTGAATGATAGTCACGGAGTAAATTCAGCAGATTTTTCTGATGTGGCTGTCTGATTCACAGGCAGTTTGTGCGTGATTCACTGTGAAGCGGGTGTGCCTTGACTGCGCCAAGAATGAAGACTGGTATTTTTCGTGTAAGGGACTCATACGGAATGTCTACGCTGTTCGGGGACATAAAATTCTCACTTTGTGCTCAATGCAGATGAAATTTATCGATTTTTTTGTTTAAAACGACGCTTGTGTTTTAATCCGCCTCTAAACAAAAGTTTAGCTCATTCAATAAAACAGAATTCCTTTTAAAGGTGCGCATTAGCGCACTTTTTTGCTTTTAATTTGTTAAAGATTGTCATGATATTGATCAATTTATTTAACATTTGTATGTAAAAAAATGCTCGAGTTGGCAAATACTCAAGGCGTGCAATGAGGCGTAATGCACATCATGTTTCCCAAATTGAGCAGATGAATAATTAAGAAGAATGACGATGATGAAGAAACATCCAATCTACCTTTCGTTGGCAGCAGTCCTCATGACAGGCTCTGCGCAAGCGGCACTAAACGATTATGCCATTGTACTGGTGCATGGCTTCCAGCCTGACCAGTTAAAATCGAAACCCGACCGGGATCAGGTTGGTGTGGAAGGTGCAGAATACTGGCAGGATTTTTGGCTTGCCCATGCAGATGCCCGGATCGACTGGCCGTCTCATGAGCGGATCGAAGGGAAAATTGCCACCGATTACCTGTGGCCGAAACTTAAGGAACTCTCACAAAAAGGGACGTGTAAGCCCGGGTGTGTTTTTGTCACCCATTCCACGGGTGATCTGGTTACACGCTATTTAATTGATAATCAGGCGAACTGGCTGACAAATGCGGGGCTGGAACCTTTAAATATTGTTGCAACGTATGACTTTGCCGGTGCCGGCGGCGGCTCTGAGTTAGGTGACCTGGTCGTGAATGTCGCCGAAGGCGGCGGAGCCTGGAACACAACGCTACGCTATGCGCTCTCGCTCTGGCTTGGTGAGTTACCGGACAGTCAAAATACCGGGGTGCTCAACGATCTGCGTGTTGCAAATGCCCGTCAGCTTGCAGCACTCCCCGACAGCCGGGTGCCGCGATTACGTTTTGCAGGGGACAGCAGTGACTACCTGGGGGCGACATCAGGTTTCCTGCCGGGCAATGATGATGGCGTGGTTGCCAGCCATTCGTCCTGCGGAGCCAGCGAAGCCGGGGATTTCAGCAGCTGTTCAGTGCATGTGGCCTACAGCGGCAAGCTGGCAACCCAGTCGAAAGGCGTGAGCCGTTTCATGCCTTATCACTATCCGCTGCTTATGGGTGAGGACTACAGTCATCGGGGAGTGATCAGTTCTCAGCATGAGGGGGAGGTAACGACCGCCGCAGCTCAGGCCACTTTATTGGACGGCAAAGAGATTCGGGTGAACTCGACGGATGAATGGTACTGGCTCAATGGCCACTACTATCGTTACGTCGATGGTTCAGACTCGAAAACGATCTCTGAAATTGCATACAACTTTTAATCATGTCTTTTTCTGGCTTTGGTTCTGACCAAAGCCTTTTTTCGTGAATCGTGACTATGAAGAAAAGGAAAATCGCTGCCGCACTGACCGGGGGCTGCGTGCTGTTATGGGGAGCTGCGGCGTTGTGGCCGGAAAAACAATTTCAGACTCAGATCACTCCGGATGAAACACCTGAGCGTACGCCGGAAAAGATGAAGCAGGAAGCAGGACCCCAGGGGGAAACCATGAACCGGGGTGCGATTTCGGAGAATCATGAACACAGCGAATTGAGCACTGAACCAGAGTTGCGGTTGCCGGTTGAAATGAAAACCCAGTTTGCGGTCTTATCGAAGGTTTATGCGGCTGAGCTGGCCTATCCGGCATATTCCCGGCCGATCACGGCGCAAGACAAACAATGGCTGGAACCCAACCGGTATATGCCGGTGAAGGCTCCGGTGCTGGACGGCGAGGATTCAGCGGCAATAGTGCTGAAAAAGTACCGGCATTTTTTTCCTGAGGATATCCGGCTCAGTATTCAGAGTGGTTTACCTGTGGCCGCCATGACGGTGGAACTGTTTGATCTGCAGACACATCAGCGGTTGACCGGGAAGAAGACTTTGGGGAATCAGGTTGTTTTTCCGTCTGAGGAGCACTGGCCGAATGAAATCAGAGCGAAAGCCACCGTGGATTTTTCGACCGGGACAGACATTCTGACCGCAGACTTTCAATTTTTTGTGCCCGTTGCTGAAGTGACCCAGGTGGCCAAGCCTGTCATTTCCGGGGCCAACGTCGAAATTCCTGTCATGTTAACCGTGAAGAAAGCCGGGATTTACCGGATTCGGGCCAACCTGTTTACGGCCAGCGGTCAGCCGGTTGCTGTGTTAACAGCAAAGCAAATACTGGCTGTAGGGGAACAGACAATGACTCTGCAGGCTTATCATCAGGTGTTTGCAAGTGCTGATGAATTTGAGCTTCGGACGTTTCAGGTCGAAAAAATGTCCGGTTTTCCCGGTGAGAAAAGCCAGTATGGTATCAGTCAGCAGCCGGGCTGGCCTTTGGGCTACATTGACACCTCGCTGCTGTCGGATGAGCCTTATGTACCAACAAAAGCAGAACAGCAGCGGATGAGTTTTCTGGAAAGTGCTGCGTCAGGTTAATGCCTGTTGTGACACATCACTGAGTATCCAGTCGAACAGTAGCGTCAGGGAAGGGTTCGGTGCGGTGTTTGGCCGAACCAGATAATAACACTTTCCTGACGGTACACGCTGCGGGTAAGGCAGGATCAACCGGCCTGCATTCAGGTCCTGCTGCGCCAGCGTCACATCACCCACCGCAATGCCAAATCCCTGGATTGCGGCACTGACGGCCAGATCGAGCGTAGCGAAACGCTGGTTCTGGACCGCAACTTGTCCCTGATACCCGATATGTTCGAGCCACAATTTCCAGTCAGAGTGCTGAGGGGTTGCATGCAGCCAGGTGTATTTGTGCAATGCGTCCAGTTCGACGGGGAGTGACTCCCGGCCGAACAGCGAAGGGGAGCACATGGGGGATAAATACTCATCAAAGAGTCTGAATGCTTTCGTGTCTTTCTGCGGGGGCTGCTCTGCATAACAGATCGCCGCGTCAAAAGGCTCAGAGGCAAAACTGACACTGTGCATGATGGCGGAAGTCAGCTCCACATCAATCTCCGGATGCGCCTGCTGGAATGACATCAGTTTGGGTAACAGCCAGGCGGTGATACAGCTTGGTGCTTTGAGCTTGATCTGTTGCTTCTCATTCGAGACCTGATCAACGGCTTTTTGCAATTGAGTCAGGACTTGCTGGACCAGCGGCAGAAATTCAAGTCCTTTGGGCGTCAGGGTGAGGCCGCGGGCATGCCGCTGAAAAAGGCGGACTCTGAGCTGTTCTTCCAGGGTCTGGATCTGTCTGCTGACCGCACCCTGAGTTACGTTCAGGTGTTTTGCCGCCGCAGTAAAGTTTAAGTGTTCTGCTGTGATCAGAAAGGCGTGGAGCTCTCGGGTTGAAGGCAATCTCATCGGTGACACCATTTTCGGTTGAGCCATGCATTTTTATCATGGCTAGTATGCCGACTTTTCGATTCTTATTTCAAATTATTTTGTTTAATTTATGTAAAAGAAAGATATAAAGATGCTCAGGTTGAATTTTTAATCAAAATAAAGCACTTGAGTTTGCTATTCATGCATTACGAAGAGGTGTGCTGTGATGTCGTTAGCTACGAAACTAGTTCCAGAGGTGGTAAAAAATCTCATACCCTATCAATCTGCAAGACGCATTGGCGGTCAGGGACATATCTGGTTGAATGCCAATGAACTCGAGCAGAGTGAGCGCTATGGTGAATCAGCAAGTTACAATCGTTACCCTGATTTTCTGCCTCAGATCATTGAGCAGGCTTACCTGGAATATAGTGACAGCGCTTTCTTCGGCGCCCCTGCGTTGCAGTGTGAAACGCTGGCCGTGCGCGGGGCGGATGAAGCCATTGATTTACTGATTCGTACTTTTTGTCAGCCGGGACACGATCAAATCGTGATATGTCCGCCGACTTATGCCATGTATGAGTTTTGTGCGGATTCAATTGCGGTGAAGACGGTGAAGGTACCGCTGACGGATGATTTTGGTCTGGACGTGGCAGCCGTTCAACCGCACCTGAAAAACAGTAAAATTCTGTTTCTGTGTTCACCGAATAATCCAACAGGTAATGTAATCCCGCAGGAAGACATTGTCGCTCTGCTTGAAGCTGGCAAGGACTCCACGCTGGTGGTCGTTGATGAGGCATATATCGAGTTTGCCCCTCAGACCAGTGTGTCGCACCTGATTGCAGACTATCCCAATCTGATTGTGATTCGTACACTGTCAAAAGCTTTTGGTCTGGCATCGATTCGGGTCGGTTTTGTGCTGGCAGACAAGAGTGTGATGGATTATGTGGCCCGGTTAATTCCGCCATATCCGATTGCGGATCCAAGTGCCCTGATTGCCAGAAAAGCGTTGCAGGAAGAGGGTCTTGCAGCCATGTGCAGACAGGCCGACACCTTGATTACAACAAGAAACTGGTTTGCAGAAGCCGTATCTGCCTTACCTTTTGTGGCGCAGGTTTATCCGTCTTCGACCAACTTTGTGTTGGTCAGGTTTAACACGGATGACTGCCTTTACGATTATTTGCTGCAAAAGGGCATTGTGACACGTAATCAGGCTCATGATCCACGATTGGCTCGCTGTGTGCGGATTTCAATCGGAACGCAGGCCAGTATGGCGGAAACACTTCAGGCGTTAAAAGATTATCCATTTGATCCAACAAAGATAACGACGGTGTAAGAGGGAATGAGAATGAAAAAACAACTGGGAATGGGCCTGATCCTGGCGACAGCGCTGATCAGCAATGTTCAGGCAGCAGACAGACCCGTGCGTCTGGCATCTGACTTTACTTATCCGCCATTTAACTACAAAGACGAGCAAGGTACACCGAAAGGGTTTGATATCGAAATCGCGGATGCACTGTGTCAGGAAGCGCAGCTGGAATGTGTGTGGGTGTCACAAAGCTGGGATGGATTGATTCCTTCATTACTGGCCCGTAAGTCAGATGCCATCATGGCTTCAATGCGCATTACGGAAGAGCGTAAAAAGCGCGTCCTGTTTACCGATAAGTATTACCAGACACCTGCCCGTTTTGTGGCCAGACAAGATGCGGCACTCCGTATTGATAAAGCCGGGCTGGACGGGAAACGGATCGGGGTTCAGTTAGGGACGATTCACGATCGTTACGTGACTGATATGTACGGCGATGTTGCGAAAATTCAGCGATATACCGGACAGGATGAAGTCTATTTAGATCTGGCGTCGGGCCGGTTGGATGCCGCTTTTGGTAATTCCGATCAGTTGGCACTGGCGTTTCTGGATAAGGAGCAAGGGAAAGGCTTCGAATTTGTGGGCGCCGCTGTGACGGATAAAGCTTATATCGGTGAAGGGACGGCACTGGCATTACGGAAAACCGATAAACAGCTGGCCGAGAAATTTAACAAAGCGATTCAGACGATTCGTGAGAACGGAACCTATGATCGGATTGCCGGCAAATACTTTAAATTCGACATTTATGGCGAATAATCGATCAGGCTGATTGTCTTTTTTATACCGGAGCAGATACGCGGGTCAGATGACCGGCGTTTCTGCTTTCTGTGCTTCACTGCTGTTCACACAGCGCAGTGTCCGGAAAACTTGCCATTGTCTTTATCTGAGCTGTTCGTACTCAGCGTTGAATCTGCTTGATTTATTTTTTTGATGTCGTAGTGTTGCTCCCTCTGTTTCATATTGTTTTGTGAGGTCTCATGCATTACCCATCTCCATTGCAACCCGGCAGTACGGTTGCGGTGACAGCATTCTCCGCGGGTGTTCCGGCAGCTTGTCATGAACGTTTGGATCTGGTGATTCAGGGCCTGCGGGACCGCGGGTTTAAAGTGCTGGAGGGGCAATGCCTGCGTGACAGTGACGAGCATGTCAGTGCGCCTGCAGCAGTCCGTGCGAATGAGTTCATGAACTTTTTACTGGATGACCGGGTCGATGCGATTTTTCCGCCCTGGGGCGGGGAACTGGCGATGGAGATTCTGCCGCTGCTGGACTGGGATCTGCTGCGACACGCCAAACCCAAATGGCTCGTCGGATTTTCAGATATCAGCACCATTTCTGCAGTACTGACGGCCCGGTGCGGCTGGGCCAGTTTGCACAGTGCTAATCTGATGCAGCTTCATCCGACGCAGGATGACGTGCTGAACAGTGCGGTTTTTTCGTTGCTGGGCTTACCTGCAGGAGAATCCCTTACCTTAACTCAGTCAGATTACTATGAGGCCGCCGCACCAGATTATTCGAAGGTGCCAGACGCGACACTGTCACTGACCCAACCGACACGATGGCAGGTATTGTCGTCAGGACAGACTGCAGGGGCGGTGCAATTCTCCGGGCGCTTGATCGGCGGATGCCTGGATACATTCGGTCTGCTGTCCGGCACGTCTTATCTGGATATCCAACAGATGAAATCAGCGTATGCTCATGACGGACTGATCCTGTTTCTGGAAAATGGTGAATTGTCCCCGACGGCGATGGCCCGGTTGTTGTTATCCATGAAATTCAATGGCGTCTTTGATGCGGTTGACGGCGTGCTGTTTGGACGGGACGGTCTGGCTCAGGCGCATGATAAAGCGATTTCACACGCCCAGGTCATTGCCAAAGTGCTGGGGGATTTACCGGTGCCGATCTTGACGGATACGGATATTGGACATGTGGCACCGAACTTGCCGCTGGTGAATGGGGCGTACGCCGAAGTGATGCTGTCTGACGGAAAGGGGCAGGTCATTCAAACATTCAGGTAACTCATACTGTGGCAAGTGATTGATACGAATTGGCTTGCCAGAACGTCTATACTCTCAGGAAATGCGCCTCGGCGACCGCAATCGCTTCGGATAAGTACTGAGTTATGAGAGATGACAATACGGCAGTGCTGTATCAGCATGTGCGTTCAGCGCTGTCAGATGAGCAAGGCTATGCCCGTCACCTGGATGAGAAAGCGGCACATCTGCTGGCGTTGCACTCTGCTGTGATTGCGGGCTTCACCATTCTGGTTTTCATGGCATCTTCACTCTTTCTGCCGCCACAACATGCGATTGGCTGGTTGGCCGGCATCTTCGTTTTGCTGACTTATGTGGGGTTGATATCCGCCTGGAGCCTCCTTTTTCGTCTGCTTCGGCCATCCGACGCCTACGGTGTTGAATTGCCGGAAACCTGGCTTGAAGACATGAAACAGCAGGGGGCGAATCAGAATGCACATCTGGCAATCGTTCGGTGTTACTCCGTCTGGCAAAAGCTGAATCAGAACAATCAGCAGAAAAATGCGCTGCTGAAAAAGGCATATCATGAGATTGTTTTCTCCGCCTGGTTAATTGCAATCGCGCTGTTGTTTCTGCTGGCAGCAAAATACTTAGGAACGGACTGATAAACACGCGGGTTGAGTGAAATGTTTTCGATCCTCAGGCGGCGCCTTAGTGATACAGTGTGCGAATGTGACAGATTGTGTGAGCATCAGGAGGGAAGATGCAATTCGTTCACTGTTCTTTTGAAAGACACGGCGCAGCCATTCAGGCAATTTTCAACGATGCGATTTGTAATACCACGGCTTTATATGAATATCAGCCTCGCTCCATGGAAGTCATTCAGACTTGGTTTGCGACTAAAACAGCGAATGAATTTCCGGTGATCGGAATAGAAAATGAAACCGGTGAACTCATGGGATTTGCTAGCTACGGTACATTCAGGGCCTGGGCAGCTTTTAAATATTCTGTTGAACACTCGGTTTATATTCATCCGGAACATCAGGGGAAAGGATTAGGCAAAATGCTGATGGAAGCGTTAATCCAATCTGCCCGGGCACAGAATTATCATGTCATGGTTGGCGGCATTGACGCCTCGAATACAGGCAGTATTGCTTTACACAAGAAATTAGGCTTTGAATATTCAGGTACCATCAAGCAGGCAGCCTATAAATTTGACCGTTGGCTGGATTTGGATTTTTATCAGCTGACGCTCGACACTCCGCTTAAACCAGTTTCTGGTTGATGTAATTTTTGGGAAGGACATTGGATGTTATTTAATAACCCTTACAGCTTAGAAAAGGCCGAGCGCCTGATTCATATTTTAAACCTCACGCCAGACAGTAAAGTGCTTGATATCGGATGCGGTGATGGTGAATTTCTGCTCCGTTTGAGTCAGGCGACAGGGGCCCAATGTTTCGGGGTAGATATTTCCGGTGAAAATATTGCGGCGGCAGCAGCCAAAGCAACTCAGTTAGGCCTGACTGAGCGTGTTCGTTTTGAAGTTGCAGATGTGAACCAGCGTCAGTTTGGCGCTGAGTTCGACGTCATTATTTGTCTAGGGGCTGTCTATGCGTTTGCTTCAGGTCAGGCAGCTTACCCGGAAGCATTGACTCAAATGCAACGCTGGCTGAAACCCCATGGTCAGATTCTTGTCGGTGAAGGCTACTGGAAAAAAACACCAGCTCAGGCTTATCTGGACTTTATTGGTGAGCCCGTGGGCATTTATCACAGCCATCAGGGTAATGTTGAAGTGGCAGAGTCTCACGGTTTCATCGTGACCTATACTGCCACCAGTAATCAGGATGAATGGGATCATTTTGAAGGCAGTTTTCGTGTAAAAGCAGAGCGTGCTGCCATGGCCAATCCGGAAGATAAAGAAGCAATAAAAAAGCGTGATGCGGTGAGAGCATGGAATACTTATTACCATCGCTATGGCCGTGAAACGATGGGTTTTGGTTTTTACCTGATGTTCAAAGTTCAGGATGAAAGGTGAGGCGTGAGCAACCTGCCAGACTTTGGATATGCTGCATTTTGAACTGAATGCAATGAGATGGCCGCCGTGAGGCGGTCTTCATCGTTTCGAGATAGGAAGTGGCTTGATCGAACGTGAAGTGAAAACGGTGATAAGGAGACTGTCATGGAACACAAAGGCACGAAACGCGCTCTGGTGGTCGAAGGTGGTGCGATGCGCGGGATATTTGCGACGGGTGTGCTGGATGGGTTTCTGGAAAAAGGTTACCGGCCGTTTGATTTCTGCATTGGTGTTTCAGCCGGTTCAACGAATCTGGCTGCGTGGCTGGCAAACCAGCATGGACGTAATTATCGGGTGATTACCGACTATTCCTGCCGACCTGAGTTTATCAGTCTGCGCAGGTTCGTACGGGGCGGGCACTGGCTGGATCTGGACTGGCTGTGGAAGATTACCATCAACGAAATTCGTTTGGATCTGGATGCGTTCGCGGCACAGCCTGTCCCGTTATATGTGGTGACCACTCAAGTCACAACGGGTGAAGCGGTTTATACCCGGGCAACTGCGGGAAATCTGGAGCAGCTCCTAAAGGCGTCTTGTTCGGTGCCGGTTGCCTATCGGGATTTTCCTGAACTGAATGGTATTGCCATGACCGATGGCGGTGTGGCTGATTCGATTCCAGTCATGAAAGCTTATGAGATGGGTGCCCGCGAGATTACCGTGATCCTGTCACGTCCACTTGGATACAGAAAGAAAGCCAGTAAGGCCTCCTGGCTGGTGCGTCGCATGCTGGCTGATACGCCGCATCTGGCTCACGTAATGATGAATCGTGCTGAAAGTTATAATCAGGCCATTGATTTTATCGAGAACCCGCCGGCTGATTGTAAAATCCGGGTGATCGCTCCGCCTGCAGAATTTGATGTCGGGCGAATCACAACGGATAAGAAGCGGCTGGATGCCGGTTATCAGATGGGACTGGCTGCAACGGCTGTGGTGGAATCCGCCTGAGTTTATCTGGCTTCAATGAAGTGAAGGCGTTGAATCAACAGGGAAGACAATGATTTTTGAAAATTTTGCACCGGCAACGCTGGCTCAGCAATTCAGCCTGACACCGCAGGCAGCGGAATGTCTGTCCGCTTATCTGGTGTCATTGCCGGAGGCTCAGATTCCGCTGATCCCAAGTGTGAGTGCTGATTACTTTTGTGCGGATAAAGAAAATGCCGACATCTGTGCCGAACTGGTTCGGATGGGTCAGAAACAAGCGACGTGCAGTATGAAATACTGGTACCTCACCGGAGATGAACAGGGCCCTGAGCCGATGCCTCAGACAGGCCATTTACTGGTGGTGACGAACTGGGATGGAGAGCCGGTCGCAATTACTCAGGTTACCTCAGTGTCAGAAGCCAGGTTTAAAGATGTCACCGCTGACTTTGCGGCCGCAGAAGGCGAGGGCGATCAGTCATTAAGCTGGTGGCGGAAGGCGCACTGGCAGTTTTTCAGTACAGAATGTGAAGCTTTTGGCATCGAGATGTCGGAAGAGATCCCTCTGGTGCTGGAACGGTTTAAGACCGTTTGGGCGAAAGCGGCAGCCTGAATGCGATGAAAATGAATTGAGGCATTTCTCTTGCCATTTTTCATTTGTCTTGTTGTCATCTGACCTGATTTCAGGGACTTGAGCGCCTGCTCTGCTATCTTTAATCACATTGACGATTCAGTGATGGCAGAGCGGGACATGAAAACATACTGGCTCAATCGCTGGGAAACAATCCGAAACAGCTTTTGGTTTGTTCCGGCGATGCTTCTGGTGATCGCTGTCGGTTTGGCCCGCATTGCCGTGACGCTGGATCACCAACTGACTCAATTTCCTTTTGCTTTTCCCGATATTGGTTTTACCGGCGGGGCAGAAGGTGCCCGGAGTGTGCTGTCAACGATCGCCGGTTCCATGGTGACTGTCGCCGGGGTAGCGTTTTCGATCACCATTGTTGCCCTGACACTGGCGTCTTCTCAGTTTGGTCCCAGACTGTTGAGGAACTTTATGCGCGATCCCGGGAATCAGTATGTGCTGGGTACTTTTATTGCGACCTTCATCTATTGCCTGCTGGTCCTGAGCAGCGTCACCAGTAATCACGATAATGCCTTTGTTCCCCGGCTGGCGGTCAACATCTCACTGTTGCTGGCTTTGCTGAATGTGGGGGTTCTGATTTTTTTCATCCATCATGTCGCGACATCAATTCAGGCGGATCATGTAGTGAATGGTGTTTATGAAGAACTGAATCAGCATATCGCACAGTTTTTCCCGGATGAACTGGGTGCGCACCCGGCACGTGATCAGACAACAGGCCAACCGTTGACCGGTCTGTTTCACCGGATCGTCCCGGCTAATCATGAAGGTTATTTACAGGCGGTGGACAGAGCATCACTGCGCCGTTTGTCTGAACAGCTGGACTGTCAGATTGCCCTGAGTCATCGTGCCGGAAGTTTTGTGATCAAAGGCAGTTCACTGGCTGTCGTGTTGTCGGATACGGAACTGGACGAGTCGCTGGATTCGGAGCTGCAGTCGTGTTTCATCATCGGCAAACTCAGAACGCCGGAACAGGATCCGGAATTTGCCATCCATCAACTGGTGGAAGTCGCCGTCCGGGCGTTATCACCGGGGATAAATGATCCCTTTACCGCGATGACCTGTATCGATCGGTTAAGTGCTGTGCTCTGCACGCTGACCGGGCGCGCTTTTCATCCTGTCAGCTGGTATCGCGATGACGGGCGGCTGCAGCTGGTGGAACAGCCACTGGACTATTCCGGTATGCTGAATGCGTCTTTTGATCAAATCAGACAGCACAGTCAGACCGATGTTGCTGTGTCTATCCGTTTGCTGGAAGGTCTGTCCCGGATTGCCAGTCACTGCCGGACAGCTGAACAGCAAGAAGCTGTTCTGCGTCAGGCGGATATGATTGTCCGGACACGCCGGGAAAGTCTCTCCGAAGCTGAAGATATCGCTGATGTGGAGCAGCGATATCAGGCCCTGAAAGATGAATTGCGTCAGCTTGGCTGAAGGCTGACATCTTTATATTCTTGATTCGTCCTGATGATTCGTCAGCGTTGACCGGGAAGTGAAAGTTTTCCGGATGAGCTTGTTGTTCGTGGTGAGGTAGAAAGTAGCCCGAGAGGATAAACTCGAACTATATATCTTTCTAAAAAGATACTTGATAAAGAGCATGTGCAGCGCTATATTATCTTTTATGAAAGATATTTTCTTGAAAGTCACCTGAGGGAAGGGAAATGAATTATCTGATTGCGCTATCCGTTCCAATGCTATGGGGCAGTACCTATGCCGCCGTCGGTCTGTTTCTGCAGGATATGTCACCTTATTGGGTGGCTGTCTGGCGTGCATTGCCTGCAGGTTTAGTCCTGCTCATGCTTCGTCCGAAGCTGCCGCCACTCAACTGGGGCCGCATGACACTCCTGAGCTTTTGCAATATTGCTGCTTTTTTTGTTCTGCTTTTTATTGCAGCCTATCGCCTGCCAGGCTCGGTGGCCGGTACTTTGGGCGCCACAATGCCACTGCAGCTGATGTTGTTACAGTGGGTTGGAGAAGGAAAAAGACCTGATCCCCGTTCTGTTTTGCTGGCAGTGGTGGGTCTGATTGGGGTGGGTTTGTTGCTGAATCCGTCTGCTGATCTGGACCCGATTGGGACCCTCGCAGCCTTAGCCGGGACGGCACTGGTGGCTCAGTCGGCTATCTGGATGAAGCGATGGCCAGTCAATGACGCCTTGAGTTTTGCTGCATGGCAGCTTGTGCTGGGAGGCATCATGCTCATTCCTTTCGCTTGGTTTGTTGCTGGCGCACCGGTGGCTTTGTCTGTAGACGCGCTCCCCGGACTGTTATGGCTGGTTTTGCTGAATACCGCATTTGGTTACTGGGCTTGGGTCCGCTCCGTGAAAATACTGGGTCCGAATGTGATGTCGATGCTCTCACTGGTGAATCCGGTTACTGCCGTCATGCTGGGAATCGGTCTGGTCGGTGAAAGTTTAGGGCTTTTGCAATGGGCAGGGATTGGCTTGATTCTGGTCGCACTGTTGCTGATGAAAAAAACGTCCGGCAAGGGCCGGAAAATGAACCATGAAATGAATCATCAAGAAGGAATTGATCTGAATGAGCAAAGCAAAAATTCTGTTTCTGTCCGGTAGCAGCCGAAAGGGCTCACTGAATCAGCAACTGGCCAGACAGGCATACCGGATGGCCGCTGAAATGGATGCTGAGGTGACGCTGATTGATTTAGCCGATTATCCGATGCCACTCTATGACGGCGATCTGGAGTCTGCTGAGGGGATTCCTGGGACAGTCAAAGCGCTTCGGGACATTTTTATGGCACACAACGGAATATGTATTGCATCACCGGAATATAACGGCAGTTTTTCTCCGTTACTGAAAAATACCATCGACTGGCTTTCCCGCCCGGATGGGGATGTGCCGGCACTGGCAGCCTATCATTCGAAAACGGCTTATCTGCTCAGTACGTCGCCGGGTTCACTGGGGGGAATCCGGGGGCTGGTGATGTTGCGCATGCTGTTGAGCAATATCGGGGTGATGGTGATGCCGGATCAGCTGGCGATTCCAGCTGCGAATCAGGCCTTCAATGGGCAGGGTGAACTGACAGATAACCGTCAGGCAGAACTGCTTCAGACGCAACTCAGAAGGTTCGTGGCCCATCTGAACCGATAAAGAGAAGAAGATGAATTTGAAAAAAGCGGCTGTTGCCGCTTTTTTCAGTTGAGTCCGAGCTGTCTTCTGAACTCTGATTCCGTGGCATAATCCTGAGAGTCAGCACGGTCCAGAAAGACAATGCCATTGAGGTGGTCAAATTCATGCTGGAAGATCCGGGCAATGAAACCGGTCAATTCACATTGTATTTTCTGGCCGTCCAGTTGCTCATATCCCACTTTGATTGTGGTCGAGCGGGGCACCAGTGCCCGCATGCCCGGAATACTCAGGCAACCTTCCCAGTCTTTTTCAATGTCCTCACTCATCCAGTAAATTTCCGGATTCAGCATGAGGGTGGGTTCCATCGCGGGGGCGAGCGGATAGCGTGCATTGGGCGAGGAAGCCACAATAAAGGCACGAACGGATTCACTGACCTGAGGCGCTGCGATCCCCACGCCCTGATGAGACAGCATCAGGTCCTGCAGTTCGCTGAAAAAGGGAGCATATTCTTTCCACTGAGCCGAAGTTAACGCTTTGGCCTGCTGGCGTAAAATTGGATTTCCGAGCTGTGCAATCTTCATCCTGTGTCTCCCTTTTGTGCTGATATGGGCGTTATATCGCTAATGGTCAGTCACTGCAAGCGGCTACTCACTGACTTTTTTCAGCGCAACGGCATTCATACAATATCTTAAGCCGCTGGGAGCTGGTCCGTCAGGGAAAACATGACCCAGATGGGCATCGCAGACAGAGCAGGTTGTCTCAATACGTTGCATCCCATGCGACGTGTCCAGATGATAGCTGATGGCATTTGCTTTGACGGGTTGGGTAAAGGAAGGCCAGCCTGAGCCAGAGTCAAATTTTTCACCGGCATCGAACAGCATGTTCCCGCAACAGACGCAGGCATACTCACCCGGTTCAAACAGTTCACACATTTCTGAGCCAAATGGCCGCTCCGTTCCTTTCAGGCGGGTGACATAATACGCGTCTTCGCTGAGTATCTGACGCCATTCTTCCTCGCTTTTTTCAACACGGCGGTCAGCGGGCAGATTACCTTTTGCCGCATGTTCAATGACGTTTTCCCAAGTGAGCATGGTGTTCTCCGAATAACAGGGTTTGGTTATACATAGGGGGGAATGCCCGGAATTTCAAGCATTGTGTTTCATTTGGAACAGACCGGCCCCCGGGCTGAAAATAACCTTGTTTTTCCTGTGTGTTTCACGGCGGAAGTCTTCGCTATAATGCCGCGCTCAATGATCTAAGCTCTTATCACAATGCTCTGGATTTACGATCCAGCCCGCACTGAGGAAAAACGATGTCTCAATATGTAGTTTGTGCAATGTACAAGTTTGTTGCACTGGAAGATTTTGAAGCCCTGCGCCAGCCGCTGCAGAATCTGATGGAAGAAAAAGAAATCCGCGGAACCCTGCTGCTGGCAAGAGAAGGGATCAATGGTACGGTTGCCGCCAAGCGTGAAGCCATTGATGCACTGCTGGCCTGGTTCAAAGCAGATGGCCGTCTCGCAGACATCGTCTATAAAGAATCTTTTGACGAACATCAGCCATTCAATCGTTCAAAAGTGAAGCTGAAGAAAGAAATCGTCACCATGGGTGTTGAAGGGATTGACCCGCGCCACGTGGTGGGCACTTATGTAAAACCCCAAGACTGGAACGACCTGATTGCTGATCCTGAAGTCTTTGTGGTCGATACCCGCAATGACTATGAGATCGAAGTCGGCACGTTCAAGCATGCGGTGAACCCGAAAACTGAAACGTTCCGTGAGTTTCCGGATTACGTGAAAGAGAACATGGACCCAGCCAAACACAAGAAAGTTGCCATGTTCTGTACTGGGGGGATTCGTTGTGAAAAATCAACGGCCTATATGAAAGAACAAGGCTTCGAAGAGGTTTACCACCTGGAAGGCGGTATTCTGAAGTATCTGGAAGAAGTGCCGGCTGAAGAAAGCCTGTGGGAAGGTGAGTGCTACGTCTTTGACGGCCGGGTCACCGTGAACCACCAGCTTGAAAAAGGCTCTTATGACCTGTGTAATGCCTGCCGTCTGCCTATCACTGAACAGGACAAGCAAAGTGCACTCTTCGAGCAAGGCGTGAGTTGTCCGAAATGTTTTGACAAACATACGGAAGAACAGAAAGCCCGTTTCCGTGAGCGTGAAAAGCAGGTTCAGCTGGCTCAGGAGCGTGGTGAAGAGCACGTAGGTGGTGATGCGATGAAAACCATCGAATCACGCCGCCAGCAAAAGCTTGAGCGGAAGAAGCAGCAACGCGAACAGCGTTAATTCGCTGTCACTGTCTTTCGTCTGAAAACAAGAACATCCCTGGTCAGTCTGGCCGGGGATTTTTTTCGCCTGCGTTTGCTGTCTTTGTTCGTTCTGCGTTCTCTGCTGCCTGAAATTTCAAATGGCTATCTCGGTTCAGTCCGGTGAATGGCTGAAATTCCGGCGGGGCACGAAACCTTTCTTCCGCCGTGTGGGTCCAACTGATTAAACAGCGGAGGAGATGTCGGATGGAATCAGTCGGCTTAGGCGGAAGTTGCCATTGGTGCACGGAGGCAATTTTCCGGTCATTGAAGGGCGTTCGTGAGGTGGAGCAGGGCTGGTTGTCTGCGCAGGGGCTGGAAGGGATGTCAGAAGGTATCCTGGTCCGTTTTGAGCCTGCAAGTATCGACCTGTATACCCTGATCCAAATTCATCTGCATACCCATAGCTGTACCTCGGATCATGCGCTACGTCACCGGTACCGTTCCGCAATTTATGCGTTCAGCCCTGAGCAGCAGCGCGCCTCGCAGATTTGCCTGAAAGCACTTCAGTCTGAATTTGACCAGCATGTTCTGACGGAGGCTTTACGTATCGACACATTTGAACCTTCGCGGCAGGCACTGCAGGATTACTTTTACCGCAATCCGCAGCGGCCATTTTGTCAGGCACGTATCAGTCCCAAGCTGAACTATTTGCTGAAACAGTTTGGTGCCTATGTTGATGGCAATAAACGGGATGTCATTCAGCAGTCGACGATTGATCCGGATTCTGAGCTGGCTGTCAGTCCAGATACTTCGTCAGCAACTGACTGAGCCAGTCCATGAAAATCTGGACCCTTTTCGCCATGTGGCGGCGGTGCGGGTAAAGCAAATAGACTGGTAACGGCGCAGAGCTGTGCTGGGAAAGTACCTGAACCAGTCTGCCCTGTTCTGTCAGATGCCGTACGCCCATAGCGGGAACCTGGATCAGACCGATGCCGGCAAGACAAGCGGCAGTATACGACTCTGCATTGTTCACGGTTAAAGCCCCTTTCATACTGACTTCCCGGGTGATTCCGTTTTCCTCATATTCCCAGCAGTCCGTCTCACTGCCGATAACCTGATGGTAGTGGATCAGCTGGTGGTGGCTGAGATCCCCGACCTGTCGGGGAATCCCATGTTTTTTCAGATAAGCCGGGCTGGCGCAGGTGATGAGGGGCATTTCCCCCAGCTTTCGGGCGATGAGCGAAGAGTCTTCGAGTTTTCCCGCACGTAACACGCAGTCAAAGCCTTCTCTGATGATATCAACCCGGCGATCGGTGCTGCTCAGTTCCAGCGAGATGCCCGGATGACTTGCCAGGAAATCTGGCAAATGCGGGATCACCACGTTTTTGGCGGTGCCCGTCGGCATATCCACCCGAATACGGCCAGAAAGCTGTTCCCCGGTCTGACGGAACAGGTTGTCCAGTTCATCAAACTCTGACAACAGGTCGAGACACCGTTCGTAGTAGACCTTTCCGTCCTGAGTCAGAGTGACTTTGCGCGTTGTACGATGAAGCAGTCGTGTTCCAGACTGCGTTTCAAGCAGCCGGATATAGTTGGAAACACTGGCTTTGGGTAAATGCAGTTCATCTGCCGCACGGGTGAAGCTGGCAAGTTCAGCGACGCGGATGAAGGCACGCATGGCACTGAGTCGGTCCATGGTGTATCCCTATTGTTCGTATTTAATAAACAGTGTAATCATTTTTATCATGTTTATCTCTTTCTGAATGACTAATAGACTGAGTTCAGACATTCAAATACTGAGTTCAGAGCAACTGAAAGAGGATGGAAAGATGGCACAACGTATCGCAATCATCACAGGCGGCAGTCGGGGGCTGGGAAAAAATACGGCGTTAGCGATGGCGCGAAAGGGGATCGATATCATTGTGACTTACCGGAACAAGGAGAGTGAGGCTGCATCTGTCGTCAGCGAAATCCAGGCACTGGGTCGTAATGCTGTCGCACTGCAGCTGGATGTGGAACGCAGTCAGGATTTCCCTGCTTTTGCAGAGCAGGTGAAAGGAACCCTGAATCAGCACTGGCAGCGTGATAGCTTCGATATTCTGGTGAATAATGCCGGAATTGGCATTCATGCTTCATTGATGGAAACGACCGAAGCTCAGTTTGATCAGTTATTCAATATTCATCTGAAAGGGGTCTTTTTTCTGACGCAGGCTCTTGTGCCTCTGCTCGAAGACGACAGCCGGGTCGTGAATATTTCAACCGGGCTGACGCGGTTTTGTATTTCGGGCTACGGTGCCTATTCAGCGATGAAAGGTGCAATTGAAGTCTACACCCGCTATCTGGCCAAAGAGCTGGGTTCCCGGGGGATTCGCGTGAATGTTGTTGCTCCGGGAGCCATTGAGACTGATTTTGGCGGGGGAACGGTTCGTGATGTCAGTGAGGTCAATGATTATCTGGCGGCACAGACGGCTCTGGGCAGAGTGGGACTGCCAGATGATATTGGCGGGATGATTGCTATGCTGGTTGAAGAGGAAAATGGCTGGGTCACAGCGCAACGTATTGAAGCATCCGGCGGCATGTTTTTGTAAAGCGGAGTCATTCAGAGGGCGGGGCTTTGTCTCCGCTTTCGAACATTTTGATAAATAATTAAATAAACGATTGACCTCAAGCTAAGTTGAGGTTTTATCGTGGCGCCATGAACTTCGGATTATGGAGCAAAGCAATGGAAAAATTAGTTCATCAGTACCTGAAGACCCTGGATCTGCCCTCACCGCAACATACCCTGGCGTGGGTACAGTCGTTGCAGTCAGCTCATCTGGCACGGTATCCGTTCTCCAGCACCAATGTCATTCTGGGCCGGGAGCTCAGCCTGGAACCTGAAGCGTTATTTGAACGACTTGTGACAGAACGCCGTGGCGGTTATTGCTTCGAGCACAACAAACTGATTTACCTGACCCTGAAACAGCTGGGGTTTGATGTCCGGCCGCTGATTGGCCGGGTGATGCTGAATGGAAATCCTGAGAATGGCCGTTCACACCGTCTGACTTTGCTGACGCTGAACGACGGTCGGTATCTGATTGATGGCGGGTTTGGGGTGATGACGCCGCGCCGGATCATTTCGCTGGATGAATACGAGGCTCAGCCGGGTGTGCGCTATGACTACTATCTGGAACGGGATGGCCGGGGTGGCCTGATGGTCCTTGCCAAAAGCGGTGAGGAAACTCAGATTCTGTATCGCTTTGACTTTGCTGAATACCTGGAATCAGACTGTAATATCAGTCATTTTTACAGTCACCAGGCCCCGGATGCCGCATTTGTGAATCATCTGGTGGTGTCACGCATTCTGGAAGGACGCCGCTACCTGATTCGTAACCTGACCTTTTTTGAATACGATGATGTAACCCGCGATGACAAAGAAGTTAGTATCAGTGACGGCACCATGCTGCACCATTTACTGACGACTCAGTTTAAGCTGCCGGTGTCTGAGCAGGAAGCGGCAACCTTATATGCACATCAGTCCGTAAAATTACGTCAGTTGCAGCGATAAAGCGGAGCTGGAGAAGGAAACCGGATTCGGTGCTGGTTTTCCAATACAGAATATTTAGAATGATCGTTTATAAATATTCATCACGAAAACCAGGAGATATTCTGTGGATGCAATTCTCTACTACGTGCACGATCCCATGTGCAGCTGGTGCTGGGGTTATCGGCCTGCCTTCCAGCGATTGAGGGCGCAATTACCACAGCATATTGAGGTGAGGTTTGTATTGGGCGGACTGGCACCAGACAGTGATCAGCCCATGCCGGAAGAGATGCAGCAGATGCTGCAACACACCTGGCGCCGCATCGAAGGGCAACTGGGTACTCCATTTAACCATGACTTCTGGACGCATTGTCGGCCCCGGCGTTCGACCTATCCGGCTTGCCGGGCGGTGATCGCGGCTGAGCTGCAAGGGCAGGGGGAAGCCATGACTGAGGCGATTCAAAAAGCCTATTATCTCCGGGCTATGAATCCTTCCGATGTGGACACGCATGAGCAGCTTGCGGAAGAACTGGGATTAAATACCGCCAAGTTTGCTCAGGACCTGACCAGTGAAGCCGTCCAGGCATTACTGGAACAGCAGCTCGCGCTGACCGCAGCACTGGGTGTCTCAGGTTTTCCCTCGTTGGTGTTGGAAGTGAATGGTCAGCGCTGGCCGGTTGCTTTGGCCTATCAAAATGAACTGACCACACTCAATGACATCAGCGCTAAGCTGCATTGGGTAAAAACGAAAGCAACCATAGCTGGATGGTTTTCTCAATAGTCTGATGCAAGCGGGATGCAGGGGGGATATCCCCCCAATCGTTTCAGAATCGGTAAGCCATTCCGAGGGTGTAGAGGGTTTGGGTTTCGTCGTAAAAGTCGATATTTGAAGACTGTTCATCAACCCCGGCCCTGGCGATGATACTGGCATTCCGCCACTGGAAGGGAGCCAGATAGATCATGGCTGCTGACAGACCATAGCGATTATCTTCCCGGGTTTTGGCAAAGATCGGATGCGTGTCTTCATAATCCACTTTGGCGGTACTGGCACCCAGCATAAAGATAAAACGCTGAAAACGATGTTTGGCAGACAGTTCAACACCATAGCGATTGTTCGCGACAGCTTGGCCTTCAGCTTTGTCTTTGATGTAATGCAATTTCCAGTCAATGCCGAACCCGCTGTTGAAATCAATGCTCTGACTGAGTGCGGTATAATACAGATCTCCCTCGCGCTTTAATGCTTCCTTCGTGGCAGCATCATACGCCGATCCGCTTTGCTCGTTCTCGACCCGGCGTTTTCCGCCTGCAAACTCAAACGACACATTGCTGCCGCCGATATGGTTGTACTCGAACACACCTCCCCGAATCGTCCGGTCGGTTTCAGTTCGGGGAGAACCGGTCAGGAATGGATCTTCCCAGACTTCGTTCTCCAGAAAACCCGGAATGACACCCAGTCCGATGCTGGAACCATCATTCAGGTAATAATTGACGCCGGCCTGCAGGTAGAAACTGCTGGCCATACCGCCCAGTGCGGTCTTGAAGTAGAGGGCGGTGGCAGGAGACAGGCCCAATTGCAGATCCCACATGGGCAAAGGCAGTGTCTTTTCTTCTTTCGTACCCGAATCATTCAGTGAGTTCAGCACGGAGGGCTGTTCTGTGCTCAGGTTAGAGTCATTTTGCATCCAGGTGAGGTGGAGACTGACATTGCCTGAGAATCCAGGCTGGACTGCTTGCTTTGCTGAAGCCGAAAATGCAGCCAGCGCTCCCAGCATGAGCGCTGCCTGACAAAATGTACGTTGCATCGTCACTTCCTGTGATAAGTCTCAGTGATTGTTACTTATTTTTTTTCGTTTTTTGGGCTTTTTCATTTTGTACAGATCAAGCCGACGGTGCTTTAGGTTAGTGACAGAGCCTTCGTTATGCAATAGTTTTAGCTTGGACAGATCAACATCTGCGAAGATAATCATCTCAGTGTTCGCATCGGCTTCCGTGATGATGGCATCGTGGGGGAAATAGACGTCAGAAGGGGAAAATACCGCTGACTGTGCATACTGGATGTCGACATTGTCGACCCGGGGCAGGTTACCCACACTACCGCCCAGCGCCACGTAACACTCGTTTTCGATCGCTCTGGCCTGACCGCAGATTCGCACGCGCAGATAACCGTTTTTGGTATCCGTCCAAAAGGGAACGAACAGAATCTGTACACCCTGATCCGCCAGAAGCCGGCCCAGTTCAGGGAATTCTACGTCGTAGCAAATCAGGATTCCGATCCGTCCGGCATCAGTTTCAAAGACTTTGACTTTATCGCCCCCGTCAATCACCCAGTCTCTGACTTCATGCGGAGTAATATGGATTTTATACTGCTCATCAATATCTCCGTCCCGGTGCAGCAGATAGGAGATGTTGTAGAGCTTGTCGTTTTTCAGACAGGGCATACTGCCTGCAATGATGTTGATGTTATAGGTGACAGCCAGTTGTGAAAACCGGTGACGAATTTCATCCGAAAACTGACTGAGGAAACGAATGGCCTCGACAGAATCTTTGTCTCTAGCCAGTCCCATGAGCGGTGCATTAAAAAACTCCGGGAACAGGGCGAAATCCGATTGGTATTTCGACAGCGAAGACACAAAAAATTCAGCCTGATTCATCAGGTCGTCGACCGAAACGACCCGACGCATGTGCCACTGCACAATCCCCAGGCGGATCAGTGTTTTTTCCGTCTGATGCACGGAGATATCTTCTTCGTAGAAGATATTGTCCCACTCCAGCAATGTTGCGTAGCCTCTGGACTTGGCATCTTCCGGAAGATAACGGTTCATCAGACGTTTGACATCAAAATCATTTGCCAGCTGAAAAGAGAGGATGGGATCGTGAATTTCCCGCCGTTTTACCTTCTCAATATATTCAGACACGGGCATATCGTCTGAATATTTGTGGTATCCGGGAATGCGGCCGCCCGCCAGAATTGCTTTCAGGTTATTGGCCCTGCACAGTTCTTTCCGGGCTTCATATAAACGACGTCCTAATCTCAGTCCCCGGTAATCCGGGTGCACAAACACATCCAGTCCGTATAAAGCATCACCATTGGGGTTGTGGCAGGCCACATCGTTGGCATCCACAATATCGAGGTACGTATGATTGAGCGAATAGCGGTTATAACTGACTTTGATTGTCAGAGCGGCGGCAATCAGCCTGCCTTTGTCTTCAATACAGATTTGCCCGTCAGGAAACTGTTTGATGAGCTGCTGAATGGTGGACTTGGGCCAAGCACCCCCGACATCCGGAAAGACCAGATCCATGAGTGTCGCCAGCTCTTTGTAGTCGGTGAGTTCTATCGGACGAAGGTTCAGTAATGTTGTATTATTCTCTTCCATAACTGATTGTTTTTCATTGTTGAAACCAATGCTATAAAGTATGGAACAATCATTGCGATTCGCCAGAAAACACATGATTGACACAATCTGAACAGAGTTTGATTGATCGACCTGGTTCATTCGATCAGACTTTTACTGATGACATAAGGCTTGGAGGAAATATGAAAGCCCGTATGATTCAACGTTACGCTTCTGTCGCTGCATTCTTCTTGTTCCTGGGATTGGCTCCGGTCTCAGTGAGTGCCGCTGAGCAAGAGAAAGAAAAAGCAACCACGTCTGCCGAAGAAATCAGCCAGGAAACCCAGCAATTGCTGTTGTCGCTGAAAGACTATTCGATTGAGCAGAAAGATGAAGCCATGAAGGCGACCAAAGACGGTCTGGACACGCTGGACGCGCATATTGAGGAGCTTCAGGCCAAAATTGATAAAGACTGGGACAATATGGATCAGGCGGCCCGGGAAAAAGCGCGCAACAGCCTGAAACTGATGCAGGAACAGCGTGTGAAGCTTGCCGAATGGTATGGCAGCATGAAAAGCAGTTCTGCCGGGGCATGGGAACATGTCAAAGAAGGTTTTTCAGGCGCTTACGACAGCCTGAGTGAAGCCTGGCAGAAAGCCAGTGAAGAGTTCAGTGACGAAGAAGAAAAAGAGTAGTCACGGCCTCTCCTACGTGAAAAATCGCCCCTGATTCCTGAACGATGAGCCAGGGGCGGCTTGCCTGAAACATCATTTCAACGGCTTGTTCTGAAAGCGGGCGGTACCTCCAGATACTGCACATGTTCAATGAACGCCTTCATTCTTGCCGATAGCATGGTCCGGTCCCGGTACATCATCCAAATCGACTTTGCTTCACCAGCCCAGTCCGGTAACAGGCGGGTCAGACCTGCCCGGGTTAACGCATCGGTTTCAAAGTAGTAAGCGGGCATCCAGGTGATGCCCAGACCTTCTGCTGCTGCGTCGCGGGCAACATGGATGTCGTTCACTGTCAGGGCTGTTTCTTCAAGCGGCAGGTTGAAGCGTTCACCGCTTTTGCCGTTTGTCATCAACCACGAGGGGGTATGACCGGCCGCGATCAGCTTATGGCTGCTTAATTGCCGCGGATGGAGAATGGGATCGTGCTGACTTAAATACATTTGCGACGCACAAAGCACAAAAGGGGTTTGCCACAGCTTCTTCGCAATCCATTCACTGTCTGCCAGTTCACCAGCTCTGAAGGCCACATCAAATTCTTTCATCACCAGATTTTCGAGCTCATTGCTGAGGACCAGTTCCAGCTGGACTTCAGGGTAACGCTTCATAAAGTCGTAAAAACAGCGTTTGAGCCATTCCTGTGTCATGTTGACTGGCGCTGTGATGCGAATTTTACCGGTTAACCTTTGTTTCTGATGGTCTGTCTGAACCTGTGCCTGTTCCAGTTCATGGATCAGCGGCTGACAGAGCGAAAAATAAGTTTTGCCTTCTTTGGTCAGCGAGAAATAGTGCGCGCTGCGGTTCAGCAAGCGGCACTGGAGCTGAGTTTCAAGGTTTTTGATCCTGCGGCTGAGTGTTGCCAGCGGAATGCCTGTGATCTCGGCCGCCTGAGTCAGGCTCTGACAGGCAGCGGCTTTAACGAACAGCCGCATGTCATCCAGGGAATAATTACTTCTCATATATGGGATTAAACTTCCGAATAATCACCATTAACTACCATATGTGAAATCGATAATCTACGCCAACCCTGAACTGATGTGGATAAATACAGATGCAATCTCAAACTTTTGCCTGGCTGATGGTGTTTTCAGCTGTCTTTCTGTGGGGCAGTAATTTTCATGCGATCACCGGGCTGAATCATTCCCCGACGCCGCTCAGTGCCGCCGCTTTTCGTTTTCTGCTGGCCGCGGCCATTCTTTTATTGTTGCGTGCCTTCCGGAAAAAGCCGGAATCGCTTCTGACGTTCAGTCAGCAGCTCAAACTCATTATTCTGGGAGGGATTGGCGTTTTCATTTTTAATTCAGCCATGTTTATTGGCCTGACGATGACGAGTGCGTTGAATGGCGCACTGATTATGGGGGCAACCCCGGCTGTCGGATTAATTCTGTCTCGGTTGGTTTTTGGCAGTCGTATCCGAAACTGGCAGTGGTTTGGATTACTCATTGGCTTTATCGGTGTGTATCTGGTTGTGACTAAGGGGCAGGTTCTGGGTGTCGTGTTATCCGCAGGGGATAGTTTCATTGCCATCTCATGTCTGTCGGGCTGTTTATTTACCGTACTGGTGAAGCGATGGCTGCCGGAAGTTCCGGCGGGGCAACTGACACGATGGACGATCACCTCAGGCGCGCTGATGATAGGCGTATTTGCCTGGCTCAGAGAAGATGTGGTGTCACAGGTGATGCAGTTAAATATTCAGTCCGGCTTGTTGCTGGTGTATATGGCGGTGGCAGGGACGGTGATGGCTTACTACAGCTGGCTTCACGGGAATCTGTGTCTGGGGCCGGAGAAAACCACACTGGCGTTTAACCTGGTTCCTGTTTGTACTTTGCTGATTGGCATGGCACTGGGACAGTTCCCGGCCCCCGTGCAGGTGCTGGGCATGGTGACGGTGCTTGTCGGGATGTTGTTTACTTCACTGGTGCCGTTTATCCGTCAGAAGGGGCAGACGGCTTAAGTGAGAAAACGATAGTCAATCAAAGGGGACAGGCCGCATTGCAAACGGCCTGTCCCCGAACCTTCCTCAGGAAACCCGGGCATCAGGCTCATTTGCCTGCTTCAACATGCCTGCGGTTTCAATAAATTCAATAATCGTTTCCAGCCCCTGTTTTTCTTTCAGATTGGTAAATACATAGGGCTTGTTCGGACGCATCCGCTGTGTGTCTGCTTCCATGACCTCAAGCGATGCGCCGACATAAGGGGCAAGGTCAATTTTGTTGATCACCAGCAGATCTGAACGGGTGATCCCTGGACCTCCTTTTCTGGGAATTTTTTCACCCTCGGCCACATCAATGACGTAGATGGTCAGATCGGCCAGCTCCGGGCTGAAGGTAGCACTCAGGTTGTCACCGCCGCTTTCAACAAAAACCACGTCCAGATTTTTGTGTCTTTTGGCCAGTTCTTCTACCGCGGCCAGGTTCATCGAGGCATCTTCACGAATGGCCGTATGGGGGCAGCCGCCGGTCTCAACGCCAAGAATACGGTCGGCATCCAGCGCTTCGGCCCGGGTCAGGATTTTTGCATCTTCCTGGGTGTAAATGTCATTGGTGACGACCGCAATGTTGTAGGTATCGCGAATCGCCTTACACAGGACCTCCAGCAGTGCGGTTTTACCTGAACCGACCGGGCCGCCGATACCAATGCGCAAAGGTTGATTGTAATCCATGTTCTCGTCTCCTCAGGAACGGAATAAGCGTGTGTATTGGGTTTCATGCTGACTGGAAGCAATCGCCTGCGCTGGTGCAAAGCTGCAGACGGCGTCATCCGGA
Organism: Photobacterium sp. 53610; assembly: GCF_036409375.1. Classification (NCBI taxonomy): domain Bacteria; kingdom Pseudomonadati; phylum Pseudomonadota; class Gammaproteobacteria; order Vibrionales; family Vibrionaceae; genus Photobacterium; species Photobacterium sp. 53610. The sequence goes on from NZ_JAXOFS010000006.1 coordinate 162,847, forward strand.
ATCAGGGCGGATCGGGCAACAGCATCGGTCAGCACCGTCGCGAGATCGAGCAACAGTTGCTGACCGGCAGTCTGGCCGAGCGGAATCAGTTTGACGCCTGCCATGGTGGTATTTTCCAGCCAGCTCCACAGATATCCCCGGCAGAGGGCGTCTATCTCAATGCCCCAGTGTGTAGCTGCCAGTGCAAAGCCGGAAAGCTGATTGTCTTCCACCAGTCCCGCATGCGTTGGCAACGGAATGTTCAGTTGTTGCAGCAGGGTGGCCGTTGCCTTTCCTCGCTGTTTTTCTTCCAGTCTCAGTTCTCTGGTTTCCCGGCTGGCATACAACCATTGATTCCAGCGGGAGACTTCCGGCAGATCCTCCGATTTCCAGGCCCGATAAAGTCGCCGGAGCACGGGGAGTTCGAGTGTCACCAGACTTTGATTGAGCATGTCTTTCAGCCAGTTCCCCAGCGAGGTTTTGTCAGAGACCCAGCCGTGTTCAACTGCCCACTCCAGTCCCTGCGAATAAGTAAAAGCGCCAATCGGCAGGGAAGGGCTGATGAGCTGAAAAAGCCGGAACTCGGCCGTTGGATCGTGCATCTTCACGAAGCCAGTGCCAGCATCACGCCACTGAATGCCAGGACCGGGCTCAGCCAGCGTGCCGGGACTGCACGACCGATCAGGTGGCCGGTGATGAGCAGTCCGGTGGCGCTGACCAGCATTCCCGGTGCGAAAGCCAATAACGCGGATGCCGGTGCTTCAACCCCATGCGCCCAGCCGTGTGCCAGTAACATCACCACCGAGAGGACAGCACCGACGGTTGCCAGATGGCTGCGTCCGGAAGCTTTGAATCCCAGTGCGGCGGCGGCCACAAACACTGACCCCAGAATCAGGCTCTCCATCCCGGTAAAAGCCCCGGTCAGGGCGCCGAATGACAGGCCAAGCAGAATACTCAGCAGCGCGCTGACGATCAGGGAAAGCTGTTTCTTCAGTCCCGGCGTTTGAGCCGAAATGAAACCGACCCCGAGCAGCATGGCGAGATGATCCAATCCGGTGAGGGGATGTGTCACGCCCGCCATGAAAGAATCAACGATGGCGCCGGTTTCCTGACCGTGGCCGACATGGGCGAAAGCGGGGACTGCCACTAAGGCGCCAAGAGTAAAAATGACAAGACGGTGCTGATTTGAAAGCTGGCTCATGTGAAGTTCCTTTTCTGATTTTGGTTGTGTTGAACAAGGTGCTGCGGGCAGCGCAATTTAGTGTTCGTGTTCAGGGTGGTGATGATGGCTGTGGCCACCGTGCTGGCCGCCATAAGCACCGGATTCCGGCTCAAACGGTGCCTGTTCTACCGTGACGATGCCGCCAAGGCCATGAACCATGTCATCCAGCACATGATCATGCTGATACCGCAGCCAGCCCGGCTGGATTTGCAGCGGAACATGCCGGTTGCCCAGGTGATAAGATAGGCGTGCCAGCAGGTGAGGGTCGGCGCAGTACACGGTCGAGACCAACTCCGGCGCAGCGAGGACAGTCACCGCAATCCCGTTGTCATTGGTGAGTAAATCACCGTCCCGGAGAATGTAGCCGCGGGGCAGGAAGAGTCCGGCGTTTCGGCCATCATCTAGCGTGACTTTCAGACGGCTTTTTATCCGGGCATCTATCGGCAGACTCAGCGTCACATCAAAGTGGCTGTCCGGCCGTTCAGCAGCCGGGATGAAGCGGGTTAATTCAATCATGGTTGCATCCTGCAATGTTTGTCAGAGGAAGAGGGTGTCAGAATAAGAAATAGCGTTGTGCCATCGGTAATTCGGTGGCGGGTTCACACACCAGTAATTCGCCATCAGCGCGGACCTGATACGTCTGGGAATCGACCTCAATCTTCGGCAGCCAGTCGTTGAGTTTCATGTCTGCTTTACGGAGGGTGCGGCAGCCTTTGACCACGCCAATCTTGCTTTGCAGCCCCAGTGAATGTGCGACGCCTTCTTTATAGGCTTGCTGAGACAGGAACAGCATGGACGTCTGCTGGCTGGCTTTGCCGAAGCTGCCGAACATCGGGCGGTAATGCACGGGCTGTGGTGTCGGGATGGAGGCGTTGGGATCGCCCATCGGTGCGGCGGCAATCATTCCGCCTTTGAGAATGGCGCTTGGCTTGATGCCGAAGAATGCCGGTTTCCAGAGCACGAGATCCGCTAGCTTGCCGACTTCCACCGAGCCGACTTCATGGCTGATGCCATGCGTAATGGCCGGGTTGATGGTGTATTTGGCAATGTAGCGTTTCAGGCGAAAGTTATCATGCTGCGCGGGATCTTCTTTCAGGCTGCCGCGCTGGACTTTCATCTTATGGGCGGTCTGCCAGGTGCGGATGATCACTTCGCCCACACGCCCCATGGCTTGTGAGTCAGAAGAAATCATCGAAAAGGCGCCCAGATCATGCAGGATATCTTCGGCTGCAATGGTTTCCCGGCGGATACGGGACTCCGCAAAGGCGATATCTTCCGCAATCGACGGATTGAGATGATGACACACCATCAGCATGTCGAGGTGCTCATCTACGGTGTTGATGGTGTAAGGCCGGGTTGGATTCGTTGAGGAAGGCAGCACGTTGGCAATCCCGGCCGCACGGATGATATCGGGCGCATGACCACCGCCGGCCCCTTCGGTGTGATAGGTGTGAATGACACGATCGCCGATTGCAGCCAGCGTGGATTCCACAAAGCCGGACTCATTCAGGGTATCGGTATGAATCGCGACCTGCACATCGGTTTGTTCAGCCACGCTCAGACAGCAGTCGATGGATGCAGGTGTGGTGCCCCAGTCTTCGTGCAGTTTGAGACCGATTGCGCCTGCGGCAACTTGCTCGTGCAGTGCTTCCGGCAGACTGCCGTTTCCTTTGCCCAGCAGGCCAAAATTCATGGGAAAGCTGTCCAGAGATTCCAGCATCCGGTGGATGTTCCACGGACCCGGGGTACAGGTGGTCGCATTGGTGCCGGTTGCCGGGCCGGTTCCGCCGCCAATCATGGTCGTGATGCCGGACATCAGCGCTTCTTCAATTTGCTGGGGGCAGATGAAGTGAATATGCGCATCTATGCCCCCGGCCGTCAGGATCTGGCCTTCACCGGCAATGATTTCTGTGCCGGGGCCGATGATGATGTCGACATTGGGTTGAATATCCGGGTTTCCGGCTTTGCCGATGGCCTGAATCCGGCCATGTTTGACGGCGATATCGGCTTTGACGATTCCCCAGTAGTCGAGAATCACGGCATTGGTGATCACCAGATCCGGGGTCTGCGAGGACGGGCGCTGGCTCTGGCCCATGCCGTCACGGATCACCTTACCCCCGCCAAATTTCACTTCATCACCGTAAACGGTGAAGTCTTTTTCGACTTCCAGCCACAGTTCAGTATCTGCGAGCCGCAGTTTGTCACCTGTTGTCGGGCCGAACATCTCCCCGTAAGCTTGTCGGGACATCCTTGCCATATTCAGTTCTCTCCCTGCGGTTTATTGGACACTTCAACGGACAATGCAGCATCCAGTTCACCCATGACTTTGCCCTGAAAACCAAACACTTTGCGATCACCGGCAAAAGCAACCAGCTCTACAGTGCGGCGCTGACCCGGTTCAAAGCGTACGGCTGTTCCGGCGGCGATATTGAGGCGAAATCCCCGGGCTTTTTCCCGATCAAACTGAAGGGATTCATTTGCTTCGTAAAAATGGTAGTGCGAGCCGATTTGTACCGGACGATCACCGAGATTGGCGACGCTGATGGTGCAGGTTTCCCGCCCGGCATTGAGGGTAATTTCACCTGCTGCAGTCCGGAGTTCACCGGGGATCAGCGGGGTTGTCGTTGGGTGTCTGTCCTTCGTCATGATGGTGTCTGTCCTGAAAATAGTCCTGAGAAAATGTGGCTTAAACAATCGGCTCGTGAACGGTGACCAGCTTGGTGCCGTCCGGAAACGTGGCTTCGACCTGCACGTCGTGGATCATGGCGGCGACACCGTCCATGACATCGTCCTGGGTCAGAATGGTGCGTCCGTAATCCATCAGTTCGGCCACGGTTTGGCCTTCACGGGCGCCTTCCAGGATGGCGGCACTGATGAGTGCAACGGCTTCAGGGTAATTCAGCTTCAGCCCTTTGGCTTTACGGCGTTCTGCCAGCAGTCCCGCAGTGAATATCAGTAACTTGTCTTTTTCTCTGGGTGTCAGTTCCATTTGATGTCCTTGATTCCATTAAGTGGCCCAGATTCGGGGCGGCAGCGGCCAGGTGCCATACCAGTGCGCACGGGTGTGCTGCCAGATCCGGGTGAACAGTTGGAACAGCGGCTCTGTGCCCTGCGCCAGTGCACGGACGGCGATCAGGCCGTCGATTTCCGTCACGCCTGCGATGGTATTGCTTTGATTCCCGGCCAGTTTCTGTTGATTTAGCAAATCCTGTACCACGGTGAGCAAACCTTCGGTATCTCCGGCTATCAACAAGGTGGCATTCATGGCGAAATCCCGCAGACTGGCGGCTCTGGCAAGATCGGCGCTTTGTGTCTCAAGGTTCATTCCTTCTGCAAGCATTAAGGTCTCACCAAGAAAAACCCGGCAATTTCCAAAGACATGCCCCACATTGAAGCACTCATTCAGTGCAGGCCGCCCAAAACAGTGCATCTCCCAGCCGATAAAGCGTCCGCCCGGTGCAATGTGAATATCGGTGCTGAATCTGACCTGCGCCCCGGGAAAATGAATGTTTTCCTGCGGCAGCCATTCCAGTACGGCGTCCGGCGCGACACGGAGCAGCTGACGCTGGCGGGCATACTGTCCGGCTGAACGGTAAAATTTGGTTGCACCGGGGGTGGTCACCAGCGCGTGCGCCCCTTCGTTGACCTGAGCCTGGATGGTGAGCTGATCACCGCCCACGACGCCGCCCGGTGGGTGAAGCAGATAGGTATGGCAAACCGGGCCTTCGGGATAGAGGGGGCGCTGCACCGCAAGCGGCCCTTTCTGACTGCGTTCCCTGAGGACGGTCTTATCGCCCCGATCTGCAAAGCCGAGGCGGATCTCTGCCTGCCAGACCGATTGGTTTTCTGACAATATTGTTGTCCCCGTCAGATTGGCCTCCGAAAGGTGAGTGCTGGCGGTCATACGGTGAGGTACTCCTTGATCTGTGTGTCACTCAGGCTGTCTATCGCGCCGCTGGCGACGTTTCGTCCGCGATCGAGCAGGCAGAAGCGGTCTGCGGTTTTGCGCGCAAAGGGGAGTTTCTGTTCAACTAATAGCACAGTCAGACCCAACTCGTGGTTCAGCTTGCGAATAATGTCGCCTATCTCCTGAACAATATTGGGCTGGATGCCTTCTGTGGGTTCATCCAGCAGCAGGAGTTTCGGATCGAGCACCAGCGCACGGGCGATCGCCAGCTGTTGCTGCTGGCCGCCGGACAGGTCACCGCCCCGGCGATGCTGTATCTCTTTCAGGACCGGGAACAGATCGTTAATAAAGTCCGGAATCTTCCGGTCGCCGCGGGGCCGGACAGGCAGGCCGATTTGCAGGTTTTCTTCCACTGTCAGCAGGGGAAAGATTTGTCGTCCCTGCGGGACATAGCCGATCCCCAGTCTGGGACGGGCCTCAACAGGCAGTGGCAGCAGTGCTTTTCCGTGGAAGGTGATCTGTCCGCTCTGGATTTTGTTCAGCCCCATAATGCATTGCAGCAGGGTGGTTTTTCCCACGCCATTACGGCCCATCAGGACCGTGCACTGACCTTCAGGAACAGAGAGGTTCAGATCCCAGAGGGTATGACTTTCGCCATAAAATTGATTTAAGCAGTGTATCTCTAACATCATGCTTCCTTTTGCTTCGTCCGGTCACTGGCCCAAATACACTTCACGGACCTTGTCGTTGTTCTGAATTTCGGTCATGTTGCCCTCAGCCAGGACATGCCCCTGATGCAGAACGGTGACTGTGCTGGCGATGGAACGAACGAAGTCCATGTCATGTTCTACGACGATCACTGCGTGCTGACCTGCCAGCGCTGTCAGCAGTTCTGCCGTGCGGTCCATTTCCTGATGCGTCATGCCCGCCACGGGTTCATCAATCAGCAGCAGTCTGGGTTGCTGCATCAGCAGCATGCCAATTTCCAGCCATTGCTTCTGACCGTGAGAAAGGTTGCCGGAGATTTGCTGGTGGTGATCCGCCAGACCTGTCAGTGCCATCACCTGTTCAATCCGGTCACATTGCTCACCGGACAGACGCGCTCGGAAGGTTTGCCAGACGCTTCGGGGGCCAGCCATCGCCAGTTCCAGATTGGTCCGGACAGACAGGCACTCGAAGACTGTCGGTTTCTGAAATTTGCGTCCGACACCAGCCGAAGCGATGGCCGCTTCATCCATGTTGAGCAGGTTGAGATTGGAACCCAGCCAGACTTGTCCGGTGTCAGGGCGGGTTTTCCCTGTGATGATGTCCATCATGGTGGTTTTACCGGCCCCGTTTGGGCCGATGATGCAGCGCAGTTCACCTTCTTTGATGTACAGGTTGAGATCGTCAATTGCTTTGAAACCGTCAAAGGTGACTGAGACGCCTTCGACGTACAACAGCATATTGTGGCGGGTCTGAATGGCCGGATGCTGTTGCGGCTTCAGAAAGCCGAACACTTCATCACGACGGAGGAAAGGCTGAAGCGGATTGTGTGCCAGCAGCCTGTCCAGACGGGAGGTCTCGGTGGCAGGGATGGTGGACATTGTCATGCAGAAACCTCCCAGCGTTGCAGCAGACCGGCCAGCCCTTTGGGCAGGAAAATGGTGGCGAGTACAAACAGGCTGCCAAGGGCAAACAGCCAGACCTCAGGGAACTCGACCGTGAACCAGCTTTTGGCATAGTTGATCAGCAGTGCCCCCGCAACGGCACCATACAGTGTGGCGCGTCCGCCCACGGCAACCCAGACGATGATTTCGATTGAATTAAGCGGTGCAAACTCGCCCGGATTGATAATGCCCGCCTGCGGGACATACAGTGCTCCGGCAATGCCGGCCAGCGCGGCCGAGATCACAAACACCGCCAGTTTGGCATGTTCGACCGGGTAGCCCAGAAAACGGGCCCGGGATTCAGCGTCCCGCACGGCGATGATCAGGCTGCCAAGTCGGCTGGTGATGATAGCGCGGCAGAGCAGATAACTCAGGCTCAATGTGAGCACGGACGCAACAAACAGCGCCATCCGGGTTGCGTCGGCCTGTAAATCAAAGCCGAGTAAGTCTTTGAAGTCCGTCAGGCCATTGTTGCCGCCAAAGCCCATTTCATTGCGGAAGAAGGCCAGCATCAGAGCAAACGTCAGGGCCTGTGTCATGATCGACAGATAAACTCCTGAGACCCGCGAGCGAAACGCCAGCCAGCCGAAAACATAGGCCAGCAGGCCGGGTACCAGAACAATCATCAGGCAGGTGAAGCCGAAATGATCGAATCCGTGCCAGAACCAGGGCAGTTCATGCCAGTTGAGAAAGACCATGAAATCAGGCAACTCTGGGTTGCCATACACACCGCGATCGCCAATCTGACGCATCAGGTACATGCCCATGGCGTAGCCGCCCAGTGCAAAGAAAGCACCGTGTCCCAGGCTGAGGATCCCCAGATAACCCCAGATGAGATCGACCGCCAGTGCGAGCAGCGCATAGCAAAGATATTTCCCGAGCAGGGAAACCGTGTAGGTTTCCAGATGAAGCGGATGCCCCTGAGGCACCAGCAGATTGAGGACAGGCACGACCATGGCGGCAGCCAGCAAAATGCTCAGAAGCACCTGCCCGCCACGATCCTGCCGGAGAATTGAAGTCAGCATTATGAATCCTTTTGTTAACTCTCGACAGCGCGTCCCCGTTGCGGAAAGAGGCCGCGCGGACGTTTCTGGATGAAGAGAATGATGAAAATCAGCACCAGGATTTTGGCCAGTACGGCACCGGCCCAGGGCTCAAGGACTTTGTTGAAGATCCCAAGGCTCAGCCCGGCCACCAGGGTGCCCCAAAGGTTCCCCACGCCGCCAAAGACCACCACCATGAAGGAATCAATGATGTAGCTCTGGCCCATGTTCGGTCCCACGTTGGTGAGCTGAGACAGCGCGACGCCGGCAATACCTGCGATACCGGCGCCTAAGCCGAAGGTCATGGCGTCGACCCGTTCAGAGCGAACGCCCATTGCCCGTGCCATGGCGCGGTTTTGCGAAACGGCCCGGACCTGCAAACCCAGCGCAGTTTTTTTCAGCACGAGCAGGAGGAGGGTAAAAATCAGAAGGCTGAACCCGATGATGATCAGACGGTTCCAGGTCAGGCTGAGCATGGGCGTGATTTCCAGCATGCCTTGCATGAAATCAGGCGTTGCGACAGAACGGTTCAGCGGTGAAAAAATACTGCGGACCGCTTGCTGTAAGATCAGGCTGATCCCAAATGTTGCGAGCAGGGTTTCCAGCGGCCGGCCGTACAGAAAACGGATCACACTCCGTTCAATCGCGACGCCGACCAGTCCGGAGACCATGAAAGCAGCCGGAATCGCCAGCAGGAGTGCAGTACCGGGTTGCGATGGCATCAGCTGCTGCATCACATAGGTAGTATAAGCCCCCAGCATGATCAGCTCGCCGTGCGCCATATTGATCACGCCCATGACGCCAAAGGTGATTGCCAGCCCGATCCCGGCCAGCACCAGGACTGATCCCAGACTCAGCCCGAAATACAGGGTTTCGATGCTGCTGTACAATCGCTGGCGCTGCTCATAGTCGCTTAGTGCCTGCCTGATTTGCTGACGGATGTCGGGATCATCTGTTGTCGGCATGGCCTGCTGTAAACTGAGCTGAGCCGCCGGATGTCCCGCATCGTTCAGGACTTGGATCAGCGTCAGAATCTGTGATTTGTTTTCGGCAGTCACCGGCGTCTGAATATGCTGATGAAACTCACCGATAGCAATGGCCGTCTCTAAGGCACTGTGATTTGCCGGGTCCGTTTCTGTCTCAAGCTGATGCTGCAGGGCTGCAATCAGATCAGGCTCCGTTTTTCCTGTCAGTGCTTTCACTGCCTTCAGGCGGACAGACGGATCCGCTGCGCTGATGTCCAGCGTCGACAGCCGTCTTTGAATCAGGGTTCGCAGGCTGTTGTTGATCGTGACTTTTTTGTAATCCTGTTTGTGTGCTGAGTGCGGAGGCACGGCTCCTTCAGTGTTGAAGGTCAGAATGGCGTCACCCTGAAGTAACACTAAAGTGCCTGTCCCTTTCTGATAGGCGAGCTCCCGGTCCAGCAGTCCTTGCAGAATCGGTTTGGTTTGCGGGTGATGTGCGGATATCAGCCATTCAATGGCTGCCGCTTTCTGCGCAAAGTTACGCTGCGCAAAACTGCGCTCAACATCCTCAAAGCTGTTCACCTCACTGGCGTGTGCTGAGGCGAACAGGCAGAGCAGGCACAACAGGGTGAAACATTTCTGAAAGCATGTCCGCAGAGTCAGTTGTCGCCTGTGCTGTTGCTGTCTGATCATCATTGTCGTCCGTAGGAGGGAAAAGTTACTGCTGGTCCTGAGATCAGAACCAGCAGGGGATATCAGGCCGGTTTATTCTTTGCTGCCTGCACATTTACCCGTCACGACATTGAAGCTGCCGCACGACATCGGTTTTTCCCAACTGGCGAACAGATCTTTGGATCCCGGCAGAAAATCTGACCAGGCGTCTCCGGCGACCACGTCTTTGGTTTCCCACACGGTCACAAACTGGCCGTCATCCTGAATTTCGCCAATCAGGACAGGTTTGGTGATGTGGTGGTTTGGCATCATGGTCGCGTAGCCGCCGGTCAGGTTGGGGACCGTCACCCCGATGATGGCATCCTGAACGGCATCAGCATCTGTGGTACCTGCTTTTTCGACGGCTTTGACCCACATGTTGAATCCCAGATAATGGGCTTCCATCGGATCGTTTGTGACGCGTTTGTCATCTTTGATGAATTTGTGCCACTGTTCAACGAAGTGATGATTCTGCTCGGTGTCGACGCTCATGAAGTAATTCCAGGCGGCCAGGTGACCGACCAGCGCTGAAGTATCCATCCCGGACAGTTCTTCTTCACCGACGGAGAAAGCGACGACAGGAATCTCTGAAGCTTTCACGCCCTGAGCCGCCAGCTCTTTATAAAACGGCACGTTCGCATCACCGTTGATCGTTGAAACGACCGCGGTTTTCTTTCCAGCCCCGCCGAATTTCTTGATGTCAGAAACAATGGACTGCCAGTCGGAATAGCCGAACGGGGTGTAGTTCACCATGATGTCAGTATCGGCGACCCCTTTGCTTTTGAGATAAGCCGTCAGAATTTTATTGGTTGTGCGCGGGTAGACGTAATCGGTCCCTGCCAGCACCCAGCGTTTGACGCCCATGTCATTCATCAGATAATCGACGGCAGGAATTGCCTGTTGGTTCGGGGCAGCACCGGTATAAAACACATTTTTCGACGACTCTTCCCCTTCGTACTGCACCGGGTAAAACAGCAGGCTGTCGAGTTCTTCAAATACGGGCAGGACAGATTTACGGGAAACTGACGTCCAGCAGCCAAACACGACATCCACCTTGTCTTTTTCAATCAGTTCTCTTGCTTTTTCTGCAAATAACGGCCAGTTCGACGCAGGATCGACGACAACAGGCTCCAGCTTTTTACCCAGGATGCCTCCTTTTTTGTTTTGCTCGTCGATCAGCATCAGCATGGTGTCTTTTAAGGTGGTTTCGCTGATTGCCATGGTGCCGGAGAGGGAGTGGAGAATGCCGATTTTAATCGTCTCGGCGGCTAAGGCGTTGAATGAAAACATCATTGTGGCTGCGAGGGCCGCCCATTTCAGTGTCACTGCTTTTTGGACCATGAGGTTGCTCCTTATTGTGTTGTTTGTTTTCACAGAAGCAAGGGGCAGGCCAGATGTAAGGTGTGGTTAGATTTTAAATTTATTGATTGAAAAACAATGTGTTATGCGATCGTTCTTTCATGGAGGTGCAGAGAAAACCTGAGTCACGTTCATTTTTAGTGCAGGATGGGTGAAATGCGCGCTGATTTGGTGAGGTCGATCCGAGAAAGCGGGACAGACATTTCAGTGGCATGTCTGCCCCCGTGAGGCGGTTGTCCCGGTCAGACGGTGACGACGCGCTTCACTCCGGTAACGGAATAAACTCCGTTTCATCACCGGGCACCAGGGGAAAACGTTGATGACGCCAGTCTTCTTTGGCCTGTTCAATGCGTTCTTTCCGGCTGGAGACGAAGTTCCATTCAATGAATCGCGGGCCGATATTTTCACCGCCGATGATGGCGATCCGGGAGGGCTCGGTTGCCTCGATTTCAACGCCTTCCTGAGGTGAAAGGATGGCCATGCAGTGTTCGGGTAAATCGGTGTCTTTGGCTTTTAAGTGGCCTTGTGCAACATAGACGGCACGTTCATCGGCCATGGGGAGCGTCAGGCGCTGGCCGGGCTCGAGTGCTGCCTCAACATACAGGGTTTCCGCAAAGGTTTTGACCGGGGAAGTGACGCCGAATGCCGTTCCCATCATGACTCGGACCGGGATGCCTTGAACGTTCAGGGCAGGAATGTTGTCGTCTGGGTAATGATAAAACGCAGGTTCACATTCTTCGGCTTCAACGGGCAGTGCCAGCCAGAGCTGGAGACCATGCTGATTGTGAGCGACCGAAGTGACTTCATACCGTTCCCGTTCGGAATGCACAATGCCCTGACCGCACACCATGAGGTTGATATCGCCGGGTTTGATGGGTTGTAGGTTGCCCAGAGAGTCCCGATGCAGAATTTCGCCTTCAAACAGATAAGTAACGGTGGCGATGCCAATGTGTGGGTGAGGGCGCACGTTAATGCCTTCGCCCGCAGGGAAGTGTGCCGGGCCCATATGATCGAAGAAGATCCAGGGGCCGACCATTTTTTGTCTGGCGGTTGGCAGCAGGCGACGGACTGAAAATCCGCCCAAATCTTTATCTTTGGGGGTCAGAACAAGCTGAATGGCGCCGCAGGCATCTATGGCGTCACAAGGTTGTTCCACGTCTTTCAATGCATTACTCATGAGCTTCTTCCATGTAACGGTTTGTCATTAAGTATGGAAGAACACAAGAATTTCGCGAGGGATACAAATCAGGCGCCAGTGATGGCGCCTCTTGTCTCTTTTGTATTTTACCGGCTGGAAGGGATCAGGCGGCGTACAGTGAATGGTTTTCCGCCTTGTTCAGAAATGTTGATGGCTAAAGTGTGCGCGTGTTCGCGATGCGCGTAGACGAATACACGACCGTCAGCTTTCGTTTTGTAGGCTGATTTCTGACTTGGAACTGTCACATCAATATTAGCCTGTGGGACACCATTTTTCTCAACGAAAACCCAGGCACCACCTCGCATTGGTGTGACTTCAACAGATAAGGTGTTCGTTAAATCTGCAAAGGCTGAAGCGGAAAATGTGAACGTACCAGCTAGTAGTGCAGCGATGAATGTTTTCATGATTCTAACTCCTTCAGGGAAAAATTTTTTGTTCTCGAAAAGCATGTAGAGATATTAATCGTGATCTGAGTCACTATCCATAGCGATTTGTTGCTCATGTCATTCTAAAAAACTGAACAACTGAATTTCAGGTTTTTGTATGCATCTCTGAACGTAAGCTTCTGATATGATTCCGGTTGCGATAGATATCGAAAGGACAGGCAGAAGGACAGGTAAATGATGGATATCAGGGAAGATCATCAGATCGGATTAAGAAAAGCGGGTGAGCAGGATATGCCGTTCTTGCTATTACTGCGTGAACTGACGATGACACGGTACCTTGAGAAAGCGGGAGAACCGACGGATCAAGCGTCTTTTCTCAGTCGTATTCAATATCAATTCGATGCGGCTCAGATCATTGAAGTGAATGGTCAGGATGCCGGGTTGTTTAAGGCGTTTCATCAGCCGGAGCAACGACAGTGGTATCTGAGCCAGATTCAGATTCATCCTCAATTTCAGAATCTCAGTATCGGCAAAAAGCTGATTGGTGATTTGATCACGCGGGCCTTTGCAAATCATGAGTCTGTGGCGCTCAGTGTCCTGAAAGGCAATCCGGCGAAGCGGTTGTATGAAAAACTTGGTTTTCGTTGTATCAGCGAGTCTGAAACGGAGTTCAACATGGTGTGTCAGCCGGAGCGTCAGGGAGATCACGCGTGAAGATTCAAGCAGTGACACGAGAGCAGGCCCCTGAATTACTGCCAATTTTTCAGGAACTGGAGACGTATTATTTTGGTGATGCAGCAGCATCCCGCAATGACATTGAAGCTTATCTGACAGGCTCCCTGTTTGCACCGCATTCTGGTGTCAGGGTGATTGCGGCATATCTGCAGGGAAACGTGGTCGGTTTTGCCACTTACTCTATTTTGTATCCGGCTCCTAAGCTTTCGGGTCAGATGTTTATGAAAGATCTTTTTGTGTCGGCCAGTGCCAGAGGCCAGAAAGTAGGGCAGGCGCTGATGCGGTATTTAGCCCGGGAGGCACTGGAGAAGGGATGTCGTCGGCTGGACTGGACCGCAGAAACTACGAATCCATCTGCTGGGCAGTTTTACCGGGCCATTGGTGCGTCGCTGATTCAGGAAAAAGAATATTACCGGTTTGCTGAAGATGCGCTTGAGGCATTTGCATCAGGCCGTGAATCTGAACGTATTGTTCATCAAGCTGATCAATCAGTTGTTCATCAGGGAAGTGAAGCCAAATGAAGATAATCCGCAGCCATGAATTTCAGGCCGACAGGGCATGGGGAGCGATGGACATCGCCAATATGAATGGGATCACAACCCGGTTGCATTGGACGGATCAGCCCTACAAATGGCACGTTAATGACGGTGAAGAAGTGTTCGTCGTGCTCGATGGACAGGTCGAGATGTATTACCGGGAACACGGGGCAGAGCAGTCGGTTTTGCTGAACGTGGGTGACATTTTCTATGCCTCTGTGGGTACCGAGCACGTTGCACACCCGCTAGGGGAGGCGCGGGTTCTGGTCATTGAAACTGCTGGCAGCGTTTAATGGAAGAATGAAAAAGGCGCCGCAGGTCAGGGGAGTGACCGTGCGGCGCCAAGGTGAAAGCACGAAGATTTTACGGTTTTAGTTCAGGGTGTCAGAACGCGCTTGCCGCACTTGCATAAACCTCAACATTCGCCGTTTCGCCTTCATTGCTCAGCATCAGATGGACATAACCTGCCTGTTCTGCGGTGATTTCAATGAATTCACGGTTTCCGGTGTAAGTTGATGCAACGTCGTACTTCTCTGCGGTAGGCCAGTGAGCGCTGGCCGCGTATAAGCTCACATTGCTGTTGGATGCATCTGTGCCGGTTGCTTCCTGAGTCGGGTTGACCCAGACCCGCAGTGTCTGGCCGGCTTGTGGCACATAAAATGCCAGATAGCGCTGTTCGGAAACACGGACAGCCTGTGGTTTGTCCGCTTCAAGAACGATGGGCGTTAAATCATCCGCAGGTTTGGAATCGTGATGATCATAGCCCTGATCCAGTGCCGCAATGTCTGCTGCAGCCTTCAGCGTGACAGAACGGAATGCTTCACGACCCGTCACACTCAGGTAATAGCGTCCGGGTTTGATGTAGCCGTTGGCTTCCGGCGTAAACGCCAGTGTTTCGTTGCTGCCACGTTGAAAATCGGTGAAGTCGAAATCATAGTAATGGGCGATTCGGCCATAACTGGCGTAGAGGTCGGCATCGCCATCGCCTGTGATTGACAGTGAGAATTCACGGGTATTAGCCGGAATGTCGACATAGTACAAGTGTTCGCTGTAGGCTTCGCCAGCCAGTGTCATCGGTTGATCGAAGGTCAGTGATGTGACTTCATCCGGATTTGGCTGAGGTTCCGGCTGAGGGTCTGGCGTCGGCTCGCCCGGCTCATTCCCGGTGGATTCAACGGTCAGCAGCCAGTCCCGGAATTCTGCTGAATAAGCACTTCCCAGTCTTTTCGCTGTGTCTGTCCATTGTGAATACTGACCTTGCCGTCCATAGGACAAGAGGGTATTCACTTCATCCGGGTGGTTCTCCATCAGAAACCGTACGGCCAGATAACCCCAGCGATAAATGCGGTTCAGATCATGATCATAGGTGGTTGCCAGCACTTCAGACAGGGTGTAGGTCTGCTCGCGGGCCAGTTCAACCGCTGCGGTATAGCCTTGTTTATAATGCATATACTCGGCAAAACCTTCCAGCCACCAGACGGTGTGTCCCGGACTCAGTACGTCGTTAAAATCGCCGTACAGATTGAAGCGGCCATCCAGATAATGCACGTATTCGTGCTCCAGATTTAAAATACTGTAGCCTTCTGCATATTCATTGCGATAGGCCACGAAGCGCGCCTGATTATCCGGGTTTGCCGGATTTCCTTCCAGATACTGACCGCCATTATTGGTGCTATTACCGAACAGGAAGTTAGAGAAACTGACATAGTCGGCATTGTTATCGAAAACCACCACTTCAACGCGGTTGTTGAGATCATCCGCAACGGGCTGGTCACCGCTGTTAACTACCTGATGAAAATCAGCTTCTTTGCCGGAAAGCACGTCACACACGTCAGCCGCCTGCGCCTGAGTCATCTTCTGAGCGCGGACAATCGCCGGGCCGTTACACTCATAACGAAATGGCATGACACGGACTTCGAGCTGAGCTTTGGCATTTTTCAGTCCCAGTGCTTCTGCTTTATCGGGCGCAAAATAATTGATCATTTCTGCAATCCCGACCCACATTTTGTCGCTCTTGCCGCCTAACGGATAGTGTTCCAGCAGGGACTCCAGAATGGAAAGTACTTGTTTGCGGGTCGATTCGTGCGGTGTCACCAGTAACCGGCCCATTTCACGTGCCGTGTTGCTCACGATGAAATCGGCATCGGTGCCCAGCGCCCATTCGTTATCCAGAATAAACTGGTGCAGTTGTTCCAGATATTCAGGGTGCTTTGCCAGATCGTCATAAAACGGGTCGAGGCTGATATGACCGCTCATGGCGCGGAACAGGTTGTTGAGCGCATCGACAAATTGCAGATCCTTCGCGGTTTCTGCGTTGAAGTGATTGAGCAGCTGTAACTGACTGGCCATGGTCAGCGGTAACTGACGGATATTATCGACCATGATGGTCATACTTTTCAGTGCAGCGACCTGCTCGCGGCCGCTTTGCGTGGCGCCGGGGGAGGTGAGAAATGCATTGATTGTATTTGCCAGAGCGACATCAAGCGCATCGGAAAAATCACCATACTGCGCTTTGTGTGCGTAGCGGACGTAGTAGGCCGCACGAACGAATTCACCCAGATTCTCAATGACAACGGCCTGCTGCTTTTCCCCCTGGTATTGGTTGATGTGCAGCATCAGCTGTTGCTGGATTTGGTGAATGCTGTTTTCGCTGAAAAGCGAATTCAGCGTTTCTGCCGGTGCAGAAAACCAGGCGTTTCGGCAATCGATATCAGCTTTCTCGATCTCAGTGACAGGGGAAGGTGAAGCAGAGAGTGCATCGATTTCACAAAACGGTGCAGCTGCCGCGGTATTCGAGTACAAACCCGCAGCAATTAACAGCGTCAGCGCAGATCGCTGAAAACCGGAGTGAATGTGTTTCATTAGATAACCCTTTGATTTTGATGGAACAGGAAATGGCGTTATACCAATCAGATATCAAAATGCATTGGGTTGAATATGAAATTCAGAGGTCAGTTCACAAATAAACAAAAGCGTATATAAGTAATGAAAGAAAGTAGCCCGATGTTTCACCGGGCTATTGTGGCAATAGATCATTATAATTCGTCGATGACGTGCAACATTCGGTATTCATCAAAGGCAAACTGATCCGTCATGCCGCTGATATAGTCCTGAATTAACCGAATGCGGAAATACAGTTCCCAGCATTGAGGGTCACATGCCAGGGGGAGATTTTCCAGGTTCTCTTGCCTTAGAGCAGCCTGATAGGCGCGGATATGTTTATTGGGTAATTTCTTGTAGAGGTGGTGCTGGTAAGCGGTTACATCGGGTTTATCTGCGCCCTCGACCAGTTGCTGAAATTGCCCGGCACTGAGTGTCAGTAGTTCATGATATGTGTCCAGCAGACCGGTGAGGATTTTATAGCCCTGCAATTCCCGGGATTCGACTTCTTTGGTGCCAAAAGCATGTTTGACGGCGATATTTTTTAAGGTTTTAACTAAAGCATGATTTGTTGAACGATCTTCGATGAGATGTGCGTTGTAGCGGCCATCAAAGACGGCCTCAATATGATCGATAAAATTATTCGCGGCATGTTCTGGCAGGCGTTTGCTCAGTTCAACCCGCATGAAAATGAAAAACTGGCTGTCACCGCAAATGCTGGCTCGTCTTGCGCTGTTTTGAGCAATGCCGACGATGGTTTCCATTTCTTTCAGACCCTGACCATCAATGTCAAAATCCCGGGCGATGGTTTGATATTCTTCGACTAGTAACTGACTGAGTTTTTGAATATCCAGAATTCCTTTTTCGACGGCATCTTCGAGATCTGCGAGTCCGTAAGAAATATCATCTGCTGCTTCCATGATGTAAGCAAAAGGTGAACGGCAACCGTCTGTAATACGAAGCGAAGTTTTTAAGTCTTCAATAAACTGATATTCGCTTAAGTAATATCCGACTTTTTTCTTTAAATAGCTCAGGTCATTGCTTTTTTCGGGTTTTGGCTGATCGCCCCGGCGAGTGTATTTCATGATCCCGGAAACCTGAGAATAAGTCAGGTTTAATCCCAGTAAAGTGTGAACCAGCCGGATCGCTTGCGCGTTGCCTTCGAAGTTTTGTAAATCAAGCTGTAATGCATCAGGTAAATGAATCCCGGCTGATTGACCGATAGCTTTAAGATTTTTCCTGAACCAGTCATTGATCGCAGCTTCGCCAAAGTGACCAAATGGCGGATTTCCAATGTCGTGCATCAGGCAGGACATTTCGACAATCGATTCCATTTGTCTTTCAAGCTCATTCAGACCGTATTGATTGATGAGTTCGCGTTTTTTCAAAGTTTCAAAAATTTTCTGGGTGATGTGACGGCCCACTTGCTGAACTTCGAGAGAATGGGTCAGACGGCTTCGGACCGCAGCGTTTCTTTCCAATGGGAAGACCTGGGTTTTTTGCTGTAACCGTCTGACGGCAGCCGAGTTGAGAATACGTCCCCGATCGCTTTCAAAAACTCTCAGTTCAGGGCTTCCGTCGCCTTCACGATAAGGTCGTAAGCCATGTTTTGTACCATCCGTCTTGTAAACCCGGTTGAACCGTATTTTTACTTCAAAATTGACCGCCATATCCATTCTCCCAACATTCAAACGGATTCAATTTACTCGATCGGGCGTTCGTGAAGGAGGAGCTTAATTAAAAATGCGAGATCAATAACAGATGGAAATGCTCAGGCGGGATCTTTCTCATGTGAAATAAGCTGTTGTTTCATTATGAGAAGCCGTATTTATCTGTCATCAATATTTTGGTAATTGATTCATTTGTTTTTTACATAGTATTTATTGATGCCAATCACGCAATGAATCTTTGTATGATGCACGTTAAGCAGATAAATCTTTGTGTCTTGCAGACAAGACTATATTCAACAAAAAACAGTAGAAGTATTCCTGACGGAAATACTCATCGTTGTTCAGTGTCAATTGTGATTTGAATGAAAAGTTTATTGGCTTTGCATTCGCAGACAGGGAACCGTCATGCGTGAAGCTGCGGGTTGTCGTTGAATCTCAGACACATTTTCAGTTGGGCAAGGTTGAACAATATGGATACATTTCATCGCACAGGCGCGGGTCTGTTGTTTTACGTCGTTGGCGTGATGGCGCTGATGATTCTTTCATTTCTTCTGTTCGAACAGGATGTCCAGTCTTTCGTGACCTCTACCATCACTTTCCTGTCTGAAAAAGCCCCAGCCGGTTTTTGGCTGATCTCACTGTTCATCATTGTGTTACTGACGTTTGATATCGTCTTACCGATTCCGTCCAGTCTGGTGGCTATGTTTGCAGTCGCCTCACTGGGTCCGTTGTGGGGGGCATTGAATATCAGTATTGGATTAATCCTGAGTTGCTGCATTGGTTACTGGCTGGGTGTCCGCTCAGATCGCTTGCTGGGTGCACGCTGGCTGAGTCACCGGGAACGCCAGAAAGCCCGTCGTCTGGCAGGTCAGTTAGGCAGCAGTACGCTGGTGGTGATGCGCGGTGTTCCTGTGCTGGCAGAAACTTCGGTGATCGCTGCCGGTATGATTCAGTATCCCTTCGGCAAATTCCTGCTCATGACGTCTCTGGCCAATATCGGGCTGGCCACGGCATATGCCTATGTCGGCACCTATGCCAGCGTTCAGGATCCATTTTTGCTGGTGGTGGCCGGAAGTATTGCGGTGCCGGCGCTGGGATGGATGCTGAAATGGATCTGGCAACAGCTGGCTGACTCAGCGTCAGTTTCTGATGCTGAATCAGATGCTGCGTCGGGGGAGATTCAGACGATTAAAGCGGCATTTAGTGTTCAGCATCAATACCCTGTGTGTTTTACCCGGCATGTATTCGCCCGGAATAATTCTGATTTGCTCACGATATTGTTGCGATCACGGATGAATTCAGGCGAGGACGTCCTGTCACTGGGTTGTGTTTTGATTGTGGATCAGGGGGTTATTGATGGAAATCCTGAAGTACTGGATGAGGCTACACAGTATTTCTCTCAGCATCAGCAATATATCCACATGATGGCTGAGCCCTTCGTCGTTCAGGGTGGAGAAGCCATCAAGCAGCCGGAACAGCTCGATATCCTTTACCGTTACCTGCAGCGGCATCAAGTCGATCGCCACAATATGGTGATCGCGATGGGCGGCGGTGCCTTGCTGGATACCGTCGGATATGTCTGTGCAACCTTCCATCGCGGGATCAAATTGCTGCGGATGCCCAGTACGGTCCTGGCGCAAAATGACGCTGGGGTCGGGGTGAAAAACGGTATCAATGCCTATGGCAGTAAAAACCTGATTGGCACCTTTTGCCCGCCTTTCGCCGTGCTGAATGATCTGGCTTTACTGAATACGCTGCCGCAGCGGGATAAGCGGGCCGGACTGGCTGAGGCGGTGAAAGTGGCCGCGATTCGCAGTGCCGGATTTTTCCAGTGGCTGGAGCAGCATGTACCGGCCCTGAATGCTTTCGACAGCCGGGTGACACAACATGCAATTGCACGTTGTGCCGAACTTCATATCCAGCAGATTACTCAGGGCGGTGACCCTTTTGAAACGGGCAACATACGCCCGCTCGATTATGGGCACTGGGCCGCGCATAAGCTTGAATCACTCACGCAGTATGACGTCCGGCACGGTGAAGCGGTGGCTATAGGGATGGCTTTAGATGCCTACTATGCCAGCGAGGCCGGAATGCTGAGTCGTTATGACCTGAGACGGCTGACCGGTTTGCTGGAAAAGCTGGGTTTTACGTTGTGGCACCCGGCACTCGATCTCTGTGATCAGAACGGACAGCCTCTGATTTTTGAGGGACTGGAAGAATTTCGTCAGCATCTGGGCGGCCAGTTATGTATCACGCTGTTAACTGCGATCGGGACTGATGACGAAGTCCATGATATCGACACCGGCCGGTTATTGTTTGCACTGCGCTCCTTGAAGCAGTTTCATCAGCCTGCCGAGAAGCAGGATGAAGATCAGCCGCGTTGGCAGGAGGTCGGCTGATGCGAATGCACACCTGGCTGACACTCGGGCGGGCCTCCAATCTGCCCAGTGTCTGGAGTAACGTGTTTGCGGCCGCACTGGTGGCACAGGCCAGCCTCGACACTGACTTGATGCGAGCGGGAAGCCCGGGCCTGCAAGTGCTGTTGTGGGGGGGATGTCTGATCTCTCTGTCGCTGATGTATCTGGCGGGCATGTTTCTCAATGATGCTTTTGACGCCAGATGGGACAGACGTCACGGCAATGCCCGTCCAATCCCGGAAGGAAAGGTTTCGGCAGCGATGGTCTGGCTGAATGGCGCCATGATGCTGCTGCTCGGCGTGGTAATTGCGGGGACTTTATATCAGCACGCGTATCCGGAACAAGCATCGCTGGGCTGGTTGATGGTGCTCTGTCTGGCGGCGCTGATCTTGCTCTATAACCTGGTTCACAAACGCTTTCGGCACAGTGCGGTCCTGATGGGCGGCTGCCGGCTGGGCGTTTATCTGATTGCGGCCATGATGCTGGCGGAGATCACTCCGGAGATAGTGCTGGCGGCAGTAGCGCTGTGCCTTTACATCAGTGGGATTACCTACGCTGCCCGGGAAGAACATGCAAACCGGGTCTCGCAATGGTGGTCGGTGGGGCTCCTGTTCCTTCCTGTTTTGCTCCTGACCACGCTGGGGTACGCCTTTCCTTATTTCTGGCTCTTTGCCGGTTTGCTGAGTTTGTATCTGTTGTTCATGTTGAAGCACTGCCTTTTTTCTGCGTCCAGAAATGTGCGGGCGTTGATTGGTGGTTTGCTTGCAGCGGTACCGCTTCTGGACGGGCTGATGCTGGCCAGTATGAATCTGATTCTGCCCAGTCTGTTCTGTGTTGCATTGTTTTTCATTATGCCTCACTTACAAAAGTGGGTTCAGGCAACCTGATTGTGTGAGACCAAATTATGTATTCCCGACGTTTTGATACTCCGCTAAGCCATTTTTCTCCGGATGCACTGCAAAGTGAGTTGTTTGCCATGCTGGATCCTGCATCCAGAACCTGGCTGCAGGTTGCCAGAGACAAAATTCTGGATTGCAGAACACTCGATAACGCAGTGAACGCCCTGATGCTGACCAGTGCCATGACCCGGCGCAAACTGGGGGAAGAGGAACTGAAATACCAGCCCGAAGGGACACACTGGCAGGTTGATCAGGCTGGCCGGCTCTTGCTGCTGCTGACACTGAGAAGTATCGTGCCGAGCGCGCAGTGGGGGGAGTTACTGTTTTCTCTTTACCGGCAATTTGATGAAAACGAAAAAATTGTCACTGTCCGGGCACTGGACTGGCTGGGGGAGAATCATGATCTGAACCCGATTGCGATGGAAACGACGCGGACCAATGATATCAACCTGTTCGCGGCAATTGCGCTCAATAACTCTTATCCGGTGAAGTACTTTAATGAGCGGGCCTTTCATCAGCTGGTACTGAAAGCCTTGTTCCTTGATTTAAATATTCAGCAGATTGAAGGGCTGCCGCTGCGTCAGTCGCCTGAACTGACGCAGCTCTGTGTGGATTTAACAGAAGAGCGGCAGCGTGCAGCGCGGGAGGTGCCGACGTCAATCTGGCTGGGGATGCGCTATCGCTATCTCTCGGACACAGCGAAACAAATGTACATGCAATATGTATTTTCTGAATCAGAGGAACATCAGCACTATACGCTGCTGGCTCTGGTCAATAACGGGGGACAGGACTGCCCGCCGGAGTTCTGGCGAAAACTGTCTCACCTTCAGTCGTCGATGCCGGATGAAACCCGGATGCTTGCTGATCGCCTGCTGTCAGAATTCCCTTTCAAACGCTCGCACTCCCCATTTTCAACAACAGGACATTCTCATCATGAAATTCTTTGATCCGCATATCCATATGGTGTCTCGCACCACAGATGACTATCAGCGTATGTATGCGGCCGGTATCGTCGGCGTGATAGAGCCGGCTTTCTGGCAGGGACAGCCACGGACCTCAGTCGGCAGCTTCGTCGATTATTTTGATTCCCTGCTGGGCTGGGAACGATTCAGAGCCAGCCAGTTCGGGATTCATCACTACTGCACCATGGGGTTGAACCCTAAAGAAGCTAATGATCTGGCACTGGCCAATCAGGTGATGGAGGTGCTGCCCCGTTTTCTGGCCAAGGATGGCGTGGTGGCTGTGGGCGAAATCGGTTATGACGACATCACGCCGGAAGAAGATATTTTTCTGGCTGAGCAGATGCAGCTGGCGATGGAGTTTGAGCTGCCGGTACTGATCCATACACCGCACAGAGACAAGATTGGCGGAACCAAACGAACAATTGCTCTGATTCGTGAAGTGGGAATCCCTGAAGAGATGGTCCTGATCGATCATCTGAACGAACTCACGCTGCCGCTGGTGATGGAAACTGACTGCTGGCGGGGCCATTCCATTTATCCCAACACCAAGATGTCTGAGCAGCGTATGGTCGCACTGCTGAAGGAATACGGTCTGGAAAAAATGGTAGTCAACAGTGCTGCGGACTGGGGATGCAGTGATCCGCTGAAAGTACCGAAGACCGGAGCCGCGATGAAAGATGCCGGTTACAGCGAAGCTGATATTACCCGGGTACTGTTTGAAAATCCGATTGATTTCTTTGCGCAAAGCGGCCGGATCAGCAGAGAGGCAGTCAATACGCCGATTAAAGTTGATCAAACCCGGTTGTGGGAATCCAACTCAGCGCTGCGGGGACAGGAACCGGTTGTTGAGAACTGAACCTGATATCAGCGCTCAGGGGATAAACGGACACAAGGAGATAGGGTGGTATGTGGCATCCGAGTGAACTGGCTTATTGCAGTAACCTTCACCCTGGCGAAACGCTGGCTGACGTGGAAGCGAATCTCAGCCGATTTTTTTCACCGGTGATGGCGAAGCGGGGGCAGACTCAGATGGCGAGTGGCTTGTGGCTGAGCGCAAGCGCTGCATCGGAGTTACAGCATCCTGAAGCCTTGCAGCATTTCCGGCACTGTCTGCAACGCAACGGTGTGTCGCTGACAACGTTAAACGGCTTTCCTTATGGCAACTTTCACCAGAGCGAGGTGAAAGACGATGTGTATCTGCCAGACTGGAGTGATCCGAGACGACTCATCTACAGCTGCCAGCTGGCGGTCATTCTGGCGAACTGTCTCCCACATCACGTGACGATGGGCGCAATTTCAACTCTGCCACTCGGCTACCGGCAACACTGGAATGACGACAAGCACCAGAAAGCGATTGAACATCTGATCTGGCTGAACGAAGAGCTTGCGGTCCTGAAAGATCTGGAGGGACGGCATATTCAGGTCTGTCTGGAAATGGAGCCGGACTGCGTGCTCGAGTCAACCTCACAGATGATTGATTTTTTCGCGGCCTTGTCTGCAGCAAATGGCGGCTATCCTGAGCATCTTGGCGTGTGCTTTGATGTCTGCCATCAGGGGGTCATGTACGAGGATGCCTATGATTCTCTGCGTCGTCTGACGGAAGCCGGGATCTATATTGGGAAGATTCAGATTTCGAATGCTTTTGAAGTCGATACGCAGGCACTGGAGGATCCTTTGTCGGACTTACCGGACGTCCTGGCGCAATTTGCGGAAGCGCGATATTTGCATCAGGTCAAAGCCCGGCATGCCGACGGGCGCCTCAGTACCATGCCGGATCTGTCTGAAGCGCTGTCAGCCATGTATGCACCGGGCTCAGAACTGGCTGAGGCCGAGAACTGGCGGGTCCATTTCCATGTGCCACTGGATATGGCCCAATGTACTCACCCGGCCATGACCCCCCTGCACGACACCCTGAACAGCGTCTTCCAGTTTTTGTCTGATTACCGGTATCAGGTTAAACCCTGGCTGGAAGTAGAGACTTACTCCTGGCTGGTTTTACCGCCCGGATTACAGCCACAAAATGACGATGATTTGATTGGCGGTATCGTCAAAGAACTGAACTGGCTGGAACAGCGTCTGAAAGACAGAGGCTTATTACGCTATGACTAAGCCACTGATTGTGATCAATATTGTCGGGCTGACTCCTGCGTTGCTGGGGGAACATACCCCGCGGCTCAATGCGCTGGCGAATGAAGGCATCATGACGCCCTTGCAGGGTGTGTTTCCAGCTGTCACGGCGACAGCACAGGCATCAATGCTGACCGGGCTGAGCCCTGCGGAACACGGGATTGTCGGGAATGGCTGGTATTTTCGCGAACTGGCGGAAGTGAAGTTCTGGTTGCAGCCGAACCAGCTGGTTCAGGGAGAGAAAATCTGGCACAAACTCAAGCGTACGCGTCCTGATTTTCGCTGCTCGCAATTGTTCTGGTGGTACAACATGTATGCTGATGTGGATCATGCGGTGACGCCACGTCCGCATTACCCGGCAGACGGCCGTAAAATTCTCGGATTATATTCCGAGCCCGCTCAGCTGCATCAGGACATTGAAGCGAAAGTCGGCACATTCCCGTTTTTCAATTTCTGGGGACCCGCGGCGGACATTCGTTCCAGCCGCTGGATTGTCGACTGCGCCATGGTGGAATTCACCCTGAACCGGCCGGATCTTCAGCTTGTCTATTTGCCGCATCTGGATTACAACCTGCAACGTCTGGGCCCGGATTCGCCGGAGATCAACGCCGATCTTGCTCAGATTGATTACGAAGCCGGACGTTTGATTGACTTTGCCCGCGAACAGGGGGCGGATGTCATGGTGGTGTCTGAATACGGAATGACCCCTGTCAGCCAGTCGGTCTCGGTGAACCGGATGTTACGGGAAGCCGGGTTGCTGCAGGTCAGACAGTCGTTGGACTGGGAACTTCTGGATTGCGGCGCGAGCCGTGCTTTTGCCGTTGCCGACCATCAGGTCGCTCATGTGTATATCAAAGATCCGCGGGATATCCAGCCCGTGAAACAGTTCCTTCAGTCCCAGCCCGGCATTGAACAGGTGCTGGATCGCTGCGAACAGCAGGCCGTACAGGTCAATCATGAACGCAGTGGTGAGCTGGTTCTGATTGCAGAGACCGGCTGCTGGTTTGATTACTATTACTGGTTCGACGACAGCAAAGCGCCAGATTTTGCCCGAACCGTAGATATTCACCGTAAACCCGGGTATGACCCGGTTGAACTCTTTGTCGACCCTGCAATTCGTTTCGTCAAACTCAAGATTGCTGCCCGATTATTACAGAAAAAGCTGGGGCAGCGCATGCTGATGGATGTCATACCGTTAGATACGTCGTTAGTGAAAGGCAGTCATGGCCGACTGGCGGAATCCCCCGAGCATGGACCGATTTTCATCACCAATAACAAGCAGATGTTGAATCGGCTGAATCAGCCGGATTGCTTATCCATGCAGCAAGTCTGTGGTCTGTTGCAACAGCACTTTCAATAGCGAGGCAATATGAGCTACTTAAATAACTTGCGGATGGTGTTCTCCGGCAGATTCCAGTCGGATGTGTCTACCGTCAATAATGATGTCCGGCATTTTGATGTCGAGAAATTCAAGCCGGAATATCAGGAATACCAGGACAAGACCGGATACAACGGTTGGTGGAACCCGTGTGGTTCCGGTGCTTTCCGGCTGATCGACTGTCAGGTGACAGAAGTCGGTTATCAGGACGGCACCACCACCAGCGATCCGCAGAAAGATCCGGTGATTGGGATGCTGATTGGCGGTTCCAACGATCTGGTCAGCGCCAAAATGGTGGATCTGGATCCGCAGATGCAGCTGGTTTCCGAGTTGTGGGGCCTGACTATGCGCCTGACTGACGGCAAAATCCCCGGCTTTTTTGAAGGCCAATTCCAGCCTGCGCCGTTTCGCGACATTCTGTTCGGACGCCAGCAGCAAAGCGGCGGCGGGGATCAGACGGCAACGGCCATTTATCAGTCGGTGCTGGAAGACTTGTCCTGGGTGAATGTCAGTCATTCGCCATTCCTGCAGCAACTGAAAGCGATGTCGGAGAAAACGGGCAAGCTGTCGGTTCGCATGATGGTTTACAGCTATAACATGGACCGGACCAGTCCGGAATTTACCATCGGGCGAGTGTCGGGTGTGATTGGCCCGGCATTGGAAGGCGAGCCGGACAGCTTTGTGCTGGGGCGTCGATTTGCGCCGGCAAACGGTGACAGAACGCCGCAGAATATGAACTTTTTTAACGCTCAGGTGGATGCAGAAGGACGCAATATTTGTGTGGACCTGAGTAATGCTTTACCCCTATTGAATGGCAATGGTGATTTTGTCGATATTGGACCGATTCAGCTGGTGATGCTGGGCAGCGAATTTGATGAAGGCACCACACATCTGAGCGAGTCGGTATTCACACCCATTGGCGATCCGATTCCGTATATGAGCACAAACTGGATGCACAATACCGGGGCGTTGTTCAATGCCACGAATCTGACAGACAGGCAGATTCAGGCCATGAGTTCACAGCCACTGGCTTTACTCAATACGAATGACAATTCCATCCTGATTCGTGAAACACAGGACGGGCTGCTGGTCCGGGCCGAGCAGGTGGTTCACCGGCTGAATCCGGATATGCCGGTGGCGGTTGATTTTTATGCTTCGCGCTATGGGGTGCCGTCGAAAGGCGAGCAAATCGAGGTCACGCTTCAGCCGCCGACACCTGGGCAGGGTGGTGGTCCGGGCGATCTGGGCGTCCCGATTCCTGTCATCAATATTCCGGCATCCGCGATCACGATGGGCGAAAATGCCGTCACGAATGCTGACGGAAAAGCCCGCTATGAATATTCGGTGAAAGGGCCCGGCAATCCCAGAAAATATATGGACGGTCAGGTGTATCTGATGAGTTATACACCGGTTGGTGCGCCGAACTATATTCAGCAGTTCATGGATCTCATTGCCAATTTGGTCTTTGACCATTACACCGTGCCGGCACAGCCGACCTGGAATGACGTCAAACCTATCATGAGTCAGTACAACAACTTGTATCCGGTGATGGGACGGATGCTGGTCAACCTCAGCAGCTATGCGTCAATGGTGCGATTCCGCAGTGTGCTGGAACTGGCCTTCTCCCGGGAACATAACGATCCCAACTATATGCCGGTGACACGCGACCTGTCTGAACCCAAACGGCAAATGATCCTGAAGTGGCTCTGTGAGCAGGACAGCAGCGGGAAGTATGTGCTGCGTCGCGGTCAGGATGATGCCCCGCTGCCGATTGAACCCTGTGCGTCCTGTGAAATTTCTGAGCCTCAGGGGCAGGTGAAAGCGCGTCTGCTTGCTGAAGCGCCGGAGGTTTTGAAAGGGTCAAAAGAGCTGGCAGCAGACCTGTATCGACGTCATACCAACAAACAAGATTAAAGGGCGGGCAAGATCATGTTGAAACTCAAAAAGGAAGTTGTTGAAAAGATTCGCAGGATTACTAATGTCGTGGAATTACATTATTACCTGCAAAATGCCATTGAACTGGAGCATGCGACGATTCCGGTTTACCTGACAGGGCTGTTTTCACTGAAGCAGGCCCAGAACGTGGAAGCAGGGAATCTGGTGCGCAGTGTGGTGATTGAAGAAATGCTGCATATGAGCATAGCCTGTAACGTGCTGAATGCGATTGGCGGTCAGCCTCAAATAAACAAGCCCGGGTTCGTGCCGACTTTCCCGGGGCCGTTACCCATGGGCGTTGGCGAAGACCGGGGGTTGGTTGCTACTCTGGCGCCGCTGACCAAAGAACAGGTCAAAACTGTCTTCATGGCGATTGAGGAACCGGCAAATCCGATTGATATCCCGGTTGAGAAACTCATGCTGGCAGCTGACCCGTCCTATACCACGATTGGTGAGTTTTATCAGGCCATTATTGACAAGATTCAACAATTAGGGGACGGCATTTTTACCGGTGATCCCAGTCGTCAGCTGGCCGATACCAAATGGTTCCCATCCAATGAGCTGTGGGCCGTCACGGACGTGGAGAGTGCCTGCAGCGCGCTGCAACTGATTGTGGATCAGGGGGAGGGCAGCAGTAAGTCGCCAGTCGATGAGGAGGGTGAGCTGGCACACTATTATCGTTTTGCTGAGATTTATTACGGCAAACGTCTGGTCAGAGATGCCGGTTCTCCGGTGGGCTGGTCGTTCAGCGGGGCGCCCGTGCCGCTGAATCCGGATGATGTGTATAACTTGAAACCAAATGCCAAAGCGGAAGATTATCCGGCAGGCAGTGTGGCCCGGCGTTATGCAGATCAGACGAATTACACCTATTCCTCACTCCTGAACTCACTGCACCATACCTTCAACGGGGAACCGCAGCAGTTGGATCATGCGATGGGACTGATGTATGAGCTGCGTCTGAGCGTTCAGAAAATGGTAACCATTGACCTGGGCAATGGCGTATATGCTGCGCCGCCGTTCCAGTACGTTGCGACCAACGTGTAAGGAGGACTTATGCGTCATCCGTTTATCTTTCATGAGATTGTCACGCCGTCACCTTCCGAGCTGTGCCGTTTCTATGGCGAAGTGTTTGGCTGGTGCTTTCAGCAGATGGATGATCAGGGCGCGCTGTTTGCCATTCTCCCGGACAGACCCGGCGATGCACCGGCTGGCTTACTGACGCAAACCTCGGCAGAGCCGGGGTTTGCTCAGGCCACTTTGTTTTATGTTCAGGTCGGGGATATTGATAGCTTTCTGCCCGGGGTTGTTGCGCTGGGCGGAGAGATTGTTATGCCTGCTGCGTCATCAATGCTGGGAGAGTGGCAGTACCGTCTGGCGGTGATTTCAGATCCGCAGCAAAACCAGATTGGTGTGATGGAGCCGGTGACTCGGGACGGTCAGATGGTTCCTGTTCCTGTCACGCCTTTCCGGTTCAATGAAATCGTGACGCCTGAGCCAATCACCCTGGCTGATGAATTTTATGCGTCACTGTTCGATTGGCAGATACGGCAGACTGGCACTGCGGAAGCTCCTTTTCTGACCATCAGCACGGGACAGTCGCAAGGCCCGGAAGGCGGAATTGCAAAAATCGCCGACAGGCCGGGATTTAATCAATTCGCCAGCTTTTATATTGAAGTGAACCATCTTGAATCGGCATTGGGGCGAATTGTTCAGTCAGGCGGTCAGGTAGTGATGCCTCAGGTAACGGTCACATTAGGCAAGGACAGCGTCACGATTGCAATGTTTACGGATCCTCAACAGAACCAGCTCGGTTTAATCAGCCGGATGGGAGGCAGCGCATGAAACAACGACAGGGTATTTCTTTGCGCAGACGGTCTGTGTTGACTGCGTCAGCGGTGAGCATGGTGTTGAGTCTGATTTTAGGCAGCTTCAGTCTGAATGTGCAGACGTTCGCTGCAGAAGCACCGTCTGATGTTTACTTCACTATGGGGGTTCACAATAACTTCGGCTGTGAACCTGCGAGTGTTTGCCTGCCAAAACGGCAGGTGGGAGATCCCACTGATCCTCAGTATCCGGAATATTGGGTCAGCGACTGGACCATGTTCAGAGTTTTTCAGAATTATCAGAGTAATCCGCCACCGTATACCAATCCGCCGTCCACGCTGAGTGCACAGGATTATACCGTGTCGTATGGCACGACGTATTACGACAGCACGTATCGCCCGTCTGACGGGGACGGTGAGGGTGCCATGATGGAGCATTACGATAAGTACTGTCTGCCGATTTTTCCGATTCAGAATAACAATTACACCTGCTCCTTCATTTCGCTCGGGAATAAAGCTTACTTCCTGACTTACCCGGAAGACAGGCCCGCAGATATGCCGGAATGCTGTTTGTTTTCACCGGAAAATCATCCGCCACGACGCGATTTCATCAAACATTTGCCTTACAGCGCAAAGCGAAGTGCGCAGCTGAATGATTCGGTTCAGGCTTACGCCCTGACATTACAAGGCTCTGAGCCGATTTTGTTCGGTTATGCTTTCAATAAAAACGCGTCCCCGGATGCGAATAACGGTGTCTGGTACCGGCATCCTCAGTCGTTCTATTTCTCCGGGGATACTACGACTGCTAATGCCCCGATTGTCAGCCAGAATTACACGAGCTTCCGGACTCAGAAACCGAATGCGAAAGACACCTGGGACAGAGTCGGGCAAATGTGCACCGCAACACCCTTGCCGAAATGTCAGCTGTTTAGCGCTCAGCAGGACACGCAGCAGCAACAGGACACGAAAGCGTTGCAAGCTGTCCCACAATCTGTCCCCAGCCAGCGTGGTGCGGGTGTATGGAGTGATTTGAAACCGCCAAGACTGAAAAATTAAGGTGGGCAAAATCAGGGTAATCGATTGAATGCGTCCCTTGACAGCAGCTGCGCTTTTTCAGGGGACGCATCGAAACTTTACTGATTAGTCAGTCGGATAGTAAGCATTGCAGTTGAATGCGTTTTGGCTGGCATAAGCGTTTCTGGGCTGGCCGACATCCGTATTCCGGTCACCCAAGGTATTCGGCCCTGCATGGATGGCTGCCATGGCAACAGAACAGGCATCGTGATGATTGCCCTGGGTACAAAAATTTTCTGCGTAAACAGAATTGATGGGGCCAATAATAACGCCATTGCCTTCCTGCCCGCACTGCCAGTTGAATCCGGCTAAATATTCCCAGTCTTTCCGATGGCCAAATAAGAGCCTCACCATGTCATCTTCGTAGGGGCCGCCCCAATTAAACGTCCACAAAAAGACAGAGTTGATGTGAGACTTGTGCGCAATATCGCCGCTGAGATAGTTTAAATTATTCATATCCCAGGAAGGCCCTGTATGCGTGCCCAGATCCCCTAAAAAGGGATTCCCGGCAGACAAACCACACTGAATCTCCCATGATTTGCACTTCTCCGCGGCAGTATTACTGTCCCGGTTGCTATCGACTTCAATAATCAACGTACTTTCCCGGTGACGTTTAAACCGGGAGATGTCGGCCCTGATCACTTGTGTATAGGCCGTATCGAGCTGACTGACCGGCCATACTCCCCAGAATTTCCGAAGTGAGCCATCACCTGTACCCAGAGCGTGGTCGACGATTTGCGTGAGTGTCTGATATTCTGCGTCTGAGCGCTGTCCTGACTTTATATCGAGCCAGACCGCACCCATGTGATTGATACTTGCCCCGTTGATGCCTGTACCTGTATGGGCTGTGTTTAATACCTCCGATAAATTATAAGCTTTGGCATCTCCCCGGTGATACGCACACCATTCTTCCTGACTGCACCGAATACGGGGTGAAATCTCCGAGGCATGCGTAATATCAATTTCTATCGCATTCAGCCCGTCATCAATTGCATGATTGACGGATGCCGGGCTGTTTGCTCTGTGTGCAAATATCCAGGCGCCGTTGGAAGCAAAACTCTGAGCAGAATAAAAAATTAATAACACAGGGATTAATATTATCATCGGGTGCATTGTTTCCTCCGTGAATACGGTTGTGAACGATATAAAGATTCCATCATCGTTCGAATTGAATGAGGTTAATATTTTTTGATGCGATGGTATTGAGGTGTTGAAGTATTTTCTGTTTTGCCGGTTCGGTTGATTGAACAGCTGATGATCACATGAAAATTTTAAATTGAATCAAACGGTATGATTGTAGGTGAACACGACTAACGGGGACAGGCACTTTTCCGGGGCTTGTGTCCAATCTGCGAGCGGGTGAGCGTTGTGTAACGGGGCGCTTTCTTAACGGTACAGGTACGATTGAGTCAAGGACCTATCCCTGTATGCTTGTCCCTTTCTGCTTGGCTTATTCGCGCTCTATTTATTGCCAGTTACATTTAAGAAATCATCTGATCAGAGCGCCATAAGGAAGGGTATTTTGTTGAATTCATTTTGGAGCCATATGAGCGGGTTAAAAACGGCCTTGAAGAAATCGATCATCTATCTTGCGATGATGATTCTGTTGGCTTTGGTATTTCAGTTTACCTTTGGACGCATTGTTCATGGCACGACGATTGTGGCTGCCCTGATGGTGTCGATTGCTCTGGCGCTCAGGCTGCAATTAAAGCATTTACCCGTTCTGTATGTTCTGGTGGCTGCGTTTCTTGGTCTCGACAGAAAAATGCATTGGTTTCTTTTGGTTACACCTAAAGCAGAGCAGCTGTTTTTCATTGCGACAAACGCGATGTTTTACTGCCTGCCGGTTATCGGGGCGTTGCTCCTGGAAAAGATCTGCCGCAAATGCGAGCGATTGATAAGTTGATAGGTAAAGGGTGATAGGTGATAGCGTTCACCGAAATAGAAAGGCACCTCAGCGATGAGATGCCATGAAGATGCAGGCCGAACCTATTCAGATTACCTGGTGAGGGCGTCCCAGCTTTCCTGGAAGTTGACCGTCCAGAATTTCACTTCATCTTTTTTCTGCGGAAATTTCATCGTCACCCACGTTTCACGGGAAAATGACTCTTTCAGTTGCTGTAGTGCTTTTGGGGATTCAGGTACCGTCGTCATCAGGTGCTCTGAATCACAACTGACCTTCATCTTGACGGTCACATTGTTGACCAGTACATCACTCCGCTCCGGCATTGTGTCAGGGCGGCAATATCCGGGCCATTGAATAGCGATTGAAGGGGTGCCCGTGGTTGTGTGCGTCAGGAATACCGTATAGCGATCTGGCCTCATTTTCGCTGCGGTCGCTTCAGAGTACTGTTCTAAACGTTGCCGATAAAGTGTCCCTTTTTTTTGAGACAGGGTGATCCCTTCCTTAATTTGTGTCTCCGTGACTTTCAGACCCGAGATGAAACGGATGGCCCATTGCAGGCGTTCATTGTATTTGTCTTGATCGATTTTCAGAACATAGTCATCTTCGGATGGCACCAGACTTTGTTCAATGATCGATAAACTATCTAAAGTCTGTTGAAATTCATCATACTTCTTTTTCGAAATCTGAGAATACAGAGTCGTTGCACGATATTCTGACGGTTCATGACTTTGAAAATGACTATAACTCACACGTTTGCCATTTTGTTCTTCAACCAAAGTGCTTTGATGGAGTGAATTGGCAAAAGCCAGTTGCGTTTGAAACGCTAGGAATGGAATCAATGTAAAAGCGAATAACTTCATCATGAAGATCCAAATATGAAAAAACACAGGTGCATATGGCGACCATGTTCAAGAAAAATTTTATGATTGCGCCAATGGTCGTCATTGAGACGGGCACCGTTGTGACTTTCAGGACAGAACAAGACAGCCGCATCGAATGATGCGGCTGTCTGAAGACGATCGTGAAAATGCAGGCGGCTGGTTAGTTCATTCTCATCGATTCGGCAGGTTGGTATTCACTTGCAATCGCTTCCGAGCTTTGGGAATGCCGATGACTGGCAGACGTTTGCCATTCACGGAAATCATGGCCTGTCGGTGCCTGAGAAACACGCAGTCCAAACTCTGGGAGTACCGCATAGAGATGATCGAAGATGTCCGACTGAATGCGTTCGTAATCTACCCATACCGTGGTATTGGTAAAGCAGTAAACTTCCAGTGATATGCCTTCATGTGTTGGTGGCAGCTGGCGGACCATAAGCGTCATATGCTGATGAATACTGGGGTGCTGACGCAGGTATCGCTCCAGATATGCCCGAAAACTACCAATATTTGTCAGCCGTCGACCATTGATACGGCATGCCAGATCAGAGCGGCTTTGCTCGTTATACCGGCTGATTTCTTCTACCTTATCTTTCATATAAGGTTCCAGCAGCTGTGCCTTGCGCAGGTAGCGGGTTTCTTCTTCAGAAAGAAAATGCACGCTGGTGGCATCGATCAACAGGCTGCGTTTAATCCGTCGGCCTCCGGACTGCTGCATCCCTTTCCAGTTTTTGAATGAGTCGGAAATCAGCGCGTAGGTTGGAATCGTGGTAATGGTTTTATCCCAGTTCTGCACTTTCACCGTGGTCAGACTGATATCAATCACGTCTCCATTTGCGCCGTATTTCGGCATTTCCAGCCAGTCACCCACACTCAGCATTTTATTGGCCGAAAGCTGGATACCTGCCACCAGACCTAAAATCGGATCTTTAAACACCAGCATGATTACCGCCGTCATCGCACCCAGACCACTGAGCAGGATCACCGGCGATTTCCCAATCAGAATCGAGGTACCAAGCAGTGCCGCGATAATAAAGAAAATGATCTTCAGGCTCTGGGAAATACCTCTCAGCGGCATGTTGCGGCCAGCCTGAGTATGACCCAGCAGAACTTCAATCACGCCAAGCACGGCAAAGAGTGTCAGGAGACCGTACAGAACAATCCAAAGCGAGGTGAGGGTTTGCAGAATTTCATAGACGGCACTTTCATCGGAAAGCCAGAGCTGTGCCTGAATCGCAATGACAATCCCCTGAATCAGCAGGGCAAACCGGCTGAATAATTTCTGGCCAAATACGGCTTTGTGCCAGAGCGTTTCACTGTGACCTGTAAACCGGTTTAACCACAGAATGACCCCGCGATGCAGAATTAAATGAATCACAATGGAAATCGCGGCGATCAGACCCAGCGCTTCACCAAGGTCGATCAGGCGTTGAACATCTATCTGATGAGAGTTGAACCATTCCGTAAGCATGGAAAATTTTGCTGCCTTCAATCAAAAACCAGCCGCCAATGTAGCACGAATACACGTTTATCTACATGAGGCAAAGGGTTAAAGATTGTGACGATCGATGGAAGTGTTGGAGCAATGGCATCCGTTTTATCTATGCTTGTTAACGTTTGCAGCGTTAGTGTTCTCAATTTATCAATTGTGACTTTCATCTAAGTAGTTGTTTTGTCTCTGTGAAAAAATACCGCATGAAATGTCACCTATGTATGCAGAGGTAAAATGAAAGTTCAAGAAAGGGCTGCTCAAATTTGGCCTTTGCTAAGTTCAGCTGCATCAAGTAGATATATGGTTTCATATGGTATTGTTGGTAAACTTATTGGTGTTTCTCAGTACGCACTGTCACAAATTCTAGAACTAATTCAGTCATATTGCATTCTGAAAGATCTTCTGCCTATAACTGTTATTATTTTTAATAAAACTGGTGAGCCTGGAGTTGGTTTTATTGCGGCATCGGATGTTCCTTTGGCTCAGCAAAAGGTGTTTGAGTATCCTTGGGTAGATTCTAAAACTGCGACTGTTGATGAGTTGCTGGAAGCAGTTCAAAAATATCCATCTTGCGGATTTCCTGTGGCTGTCGAACCAGACAAAGTTAGATAAAACAATGAATCATGATTTAGTTACTACAAAAATTAAGATAAAGGAGTAATCGTGTTTTCAAAATGGTTTGACCCAAATAAAAGCTTTCTGAGCCTTGGTGTTGTATGGATAGTAATTGGTTTATTAACTGGTATTGCTGTGTTGATTTCAGCTGCAATTATCGTAAATTCATTTTTGGTGTGGGATTTCTCATATCTTGGGTTTAACAACTTCATTGTTGTATTCAAGGTGCCACTTGGTGTACTTGCATTGATTATCCCTTTAGTTGCCTTGCTTGCTGCGAATCATCGTTCTGAGCAAACGAAAGAACAAATACGATTAAATGGTATTCAGAATAATTTCTCTAATTACTATAAACACAGAGAAGAATTTGAGAAATGGTTGGAGCAATTTAATTTTAGGAACATGAAAGGTGCAAGAATAATTCATGATCAGATTTTCCCAAACTCAAAATCTGGTGATTATACAATTTCAGATCAACTGATTTTCGACATTGAATCGTTGAAAAATTCGATTGAAGTAATAGCTGAAGATTTTAAACGTGATAATAAGATAAAACTATCCACTATTCAAGGATATGGTCAATCAATGACCACTATTCTTTCATATTATTTGACTGAGTATACATATAGGGAGCTGGAGCTGTTTTATAAAGATGGTAAGTATAATATAATCGATTATACTGAAAATAATAACAGCCTAAATATCATAAAAAAATTAATTATGAATTCTGAAATAATACTAGGTCAGATTAATAAGGTTTGTGAATTTGATGGGGTGAACCTTATTGATTTTAATTTAAAAAAACGTTTTTCACAATTTTATGAGCCAATTGATATTAATAAGGTTTTAGAGAAAGCCTGAATATAATCATTTCCATAAGCTTAGTCGGATTTTCCATTACGCACATACTTGAATATATGAATGGTGCGGCCATTTTTCTGTTGTTCAAAATGGCCTTGTTCCCGCTCATAATTTCCATGTCACCTTCCTGGCCTTCACCGGGGTAGTAGAAAATGCTATCGTCACCGAAGTCGTCTGCATAGCCGAGGGTTTCCTTGAATTCATCAGAGTTTCTTTAATGAATTTACATAAAAGTTCGAATGTTCTTTGATTACTCTTAAAAGAGTTGTCAGATTTTTCTTCAAGCTCACCTAGAAATTGGGTCATGTGTCCATGTAATTGGTCTAATTTCTTTGCCAATAATTTATTCTCTATAAAATCTTCTTTAATATCTTCAAAGAATTGAATTGTGTTGACAAATAATAGATAAATTCTTTGGATATACTTATGGTTTCGGCGCATGTAAATATAGAGTACAGAATTTTTGTGAAAAAGCTCTTACCTGTGCCATTTGGTCAACAAATAACAGTAATGTTTCAAAGATTAGAATGTCATTTTTTAATTTTTCACTAGATTTTCAACTTTAATTTGTGTTTTAAGTTAATTACCTAAACCTTCCCAAAACCTCAATATCCCTTTCATTCAACTGTACTGTAGAGTTGGAGAACTCAATCGCTACCTTGTTGCCAGGCAGCTTTTAAAGAGAGTTGATGGACACATCACCGTCAATTTTGATCAGATATTGGCCTGAAATTGCTTTGTCAAAGCTCTTGTCTACAAATACCAAGTCGCCATTTTGTAGACACTTGGTGATTTTGGGTATGAAAAAGGCCGCTCAAATGCGGCCTTAAACACTTCGGAAAAACCGAGTTATTCTTTCCCGTACACGTTATTTTCTTGCTCACGAACACGGATGAAAGTGGTGCGTTTGGTCAACTCTTTGAGCTTCGCCGCGCCAACGTAGGTGCAGGTTGAGCGCACGCCGCCCATGATATCCTGGATGGTGTTTTCAACCGGGCCACGGTATGGCAATAGTACGGTTTTTCCTTCAGCGGCACGATAGTTGGCAACACCGCCGGAATGCTTGTCCATCGCGCTCTGTGAAGACATCCCATAAAATTTCATGTAGGTTTTGCCGTCTTTTTCAACGATCTCACCGTTACTTTCTTCATGGCCGGCCAGCATGCCGCCGAGCATGACGAAATCGGCGCCGCCACCGAAGGCTTTGGAGACGTCACCGGCGCAGGTGCAGCCGCCGTCGCCGATGATCTGACCGCCCAGACCGTGCGCTGCGTCGGCACATTCGATAATGGCAGACAGTTGCGGGTAGCCGACACCTGTTTTCACGCGGGTGGTGCATACAGAACCCGGACCAATCCCGACTTTGACAATGTCAGCACCGGCCAGAATCAGTTCCTCAACCATATCACCGGTGACGACGTTTCCGGCGCTGATCACTTTATCCGGGAAGGCTGCGCGGACTTTTTCAACGTACTCAACCAGATGTTCAGAATAACCGTTCGCGATGTCGATGCAGATAAATAGCAGATCGTCAGACAGAGCCATGATGTCTTTGGTTTTCTGGAAATCCGCATCTGAAGTGCCGGTGGAAACCATCACATGTTTCAGGACATCAGCACCGTTGCTGTGAACAAAGCCTGCCCAGTCATCCACGGAGTAATGTTTATGAATGGCGGTCATGACATTGTGTTTCGCCAGTGCAGCAGCCATGTCGAAGCTGCCGACAGAATCCATATTGGCCGCGATAATCGGCACGCCAGACCATTGACGGCCACTGTGCTTGAATGTAAAATCGCGGGTTAATTCAACTTGAGATCGGCTTTTCAGCGTTGAACGTTTCGGACGAAACAGTACATCTTTGAATCCCAATTTCAGGTCTTGTTCGATACGCATTGAAGTTTCCTTATCTGTCTTCAGTGTTGCTATCGGATATTGCTCTTCAGAGTATGAACTATTGGTAGATAGCTTCATTGTCTGAAGAGCAGGCACAAAAAAACCGGAGCGTTGGCAGACGCTCCGGTTTTCAGCATTATAGGTGGAGAAAATTTTTCCACAAGTCTGAAATATGCATTTTTTTTCTGGTATCCTCCCGAAGATTACATCCCCGTTATTCCTCCTGAGAATTCGGAAACGAATTGTCAAAATTGTCATTTTTTTGCTTTTTTTTCTTCCAATCTGACCTAATCCTAGGATAATCCGAGGGTCTGATTATCTTTCGTGGTTGTTATTTGTCCGGTATTAAACGTGTTGCGCCGGACCGGATCGGCAGCGTTTCTTTCGACTGCGTGATGCCAGCTGATGACGAAAGGTAAACAGATCCAA
This sequence comes from Photobacterium sp. 53610, assembly GCF_036409375.1. Classification (NCBI taxonomy): domain Bacteria; kingdom Pseudomonadati; phylum Pseudomonadota; class Gammaproteobacteria; order Vibrionales; family Vibrionaceae; genus Photobacterium; species Photobacterium sp. 53610. The sequence continues at coordinate 201,776 of NZ_JAXOFS010000006.1, forward strand.
GTGTCTCGCTGGCTAAGTGGATAGATTTACCTTGTTAAGCAAAAGAAAAATAAAGCAAATATTCCCGCTGGATTTTTACGGTGAGGATGGCAGCTGGCGCTTTATTCTTCGGGCCTTCAACCCCGGGGAAGTGCTGGATGCAATGTATTGGCGTGCGTATATTTCCTGCCATCGGAAGGAGTTTGATTTGCTCCATCTGGCAACCGACAAATTTAACTATAAGTACAACTACTCGGCATCGGATGACGCAGAATTGCACCTGGGTGCAGTCGGGTCGCCAATGCGGGTGAATATGATGGGGCCGATTGTGCCGGTAAGTCATCTGTTGGCTTACCTGGCAGAGAAGCGGGACGCTAAGGCGGCATCCCCTTCTTCTCAGACATCTGATGAGGGGCTTGATCAGCTTCAGGCGAAACCATCCTGAATCGAAAATGAATCAACCTGAAAAAGGAGCTGTGGCTCCTTTTTTCATGTCTGATTTTGGGAATTACCGGGTGGAGCCATGAGATGAAGTCGGCTATCTTAGGTTTTGCAGCCACAATAAAGAGGGTTAATGGATGATGTCATGGACGCAGGGCGGATGCCTGGCAATGATGCTGCTGGTGACACAGCCTGTTCTTGCAGCGAAATCAGATGTTACAGATTTTGCTTCTATGTCGGAGCTGGTCGGAAAATGGCAATGTTTGCCCGATAAAAAAGCATCAGAAAAGGAAGAAAGCTGGGTAAATTACGACATTCATCGTGATGGCAAAGTGGTTTCAAAAGAATGGATTCGCTATCAGGAGCAGGGGAAAACGGAACTGGAGTTCAACCTCTTCGTTGATTACCTGCTTGAAGCGCACGAAGGCCAGTACCGGCTGAAACCTGTTTCGATGAAACGGGAAATTCTGGTTGATCCGTATAAGGCGGATCCGTTCGGCTACGATGCGCAACGTGATTTAATGGGTTACCGTATCTTCCTTCAGCCTGTGCTGAAAGGAAAAAACACGGCGAAGTTTGAAATGTGGTACCACATTACGCCGCATGACCATTTCTCAATGCAATGCCAGCGTCGTACGGCATAGTTGGAAACTAGTCTTTCCGTAGGTTTTTAGCACTGGAAATCGGGGTCGGGAAACGACTCACAACCCAGTAAGTCGATAAAATGAAGGTGGTCAGGGTGGCCGCCTGAATAAATAACATCCCCTGATCGGAGACCAGTCCGGCGGTCAGCGCAGTATAGGCCAGTAAGAGCGAAAACTCGCTGGCCTGACTTAAGCGGGCCGATAACTCGCGGGTCGCCTTTTCACGGGCCAGTTTTAGTGCAAATGCAAAACCGAACGCCTTCACCACAATTAAAATCACACCAAACAAACATCCCCACAGCAGCACCACATCTCCCCGTGTGAATTCCATTTTTGCTCCGACAGCGAAGAAAAACAGAATCAGGAAAAACTCTCTTAAAGGCTTCAGGTGCAGGGAAATGGCCTGGGCCACCCGGCTGATTGCGATGGAAAGTCCGGCGACAAAGGCGCCGATCTCATAGGAAAGGCCAGCCAGATGTGCTGTTTCTGCCCAGAGCAGGCACCAGGCCAGTGCAGCCACGAAGGTATACTCCTGAATCACATCGAAGCGACGGAACAAGGGCAATACCAGATAGCGCACGCCCAGATAAGCCAGCAAGCAAAGGAGCGCCAGTTTCATCAGAATGAGTCCGAACGCGCTGAGCATGGCATCCGGGGTGCGGACGTTCATAAACAGAATGACGATAATGGCCAGCATATCCTGGATCAGTAAGACGCTTGTCATCACTTCCCCAAGACGCTGATGGTGCAGTGTGGTCGTCGGAATCAGCTTTAAACCGATCACCGTACTGGAAAACATCAGTGCGGCTGCAGCGACCAGTGCGTCAGCCAGAGACAGGTCAATCAACCATCCGAATCCCAGGGTGACCAGAAAAAAAAGGCAGCAGGTGCCCAGTGTGATCAGGGCACTTTCCTGAAACAGGCTGATGAGTTTAAAAGGCTGCAGGTTCAGGCCAAGCAGAAATAACAGCAGAATGACGCCGAACTGTCCGAACTGAATAATCCGGTCATTATCCGACAACATTCCGAGGCCGCTGGGGCCAAGGGCGATGCCAGCGGCAATATAAGCCAGAATAATGGGCTGGCGGGCATAGAGAAAAAGTGTCCCCAATAATGCTGAACTGACCACAATGATTCCGATTTCGAAAATCATGGTTTGCAGCTCATTCAGCATACGGCCCCCGGGCGATCAGAATCAGAAATGACATTTTAAAAGCATAGATGTTTTTAATTCCCGGGGAGTTTTGCTTGCTTTTCAGGTTCAGAATTCTGCGAGAATTGCTGCCAAACGTTCAATTTTGATGTTGGAGAGCTGCCGATAATCGAAATACGGGCAGACAACCAGTCTGTGTTCCCGGTTGATGGCAAATTCGTGATCCAGCCAGGTCAGAGGAATGTTCAGCTGACCTGCGCTGATTAGCTTTTTGGCATATGTTCGCCCCATGATGATGTGGTATTTGAGGGGGAACGCCAAATCAGTCGCCAGATCGGGCGGGCTGAAAAGCAGCGCAGTCTGACAGGATGGCTGGAGTAAAAAATTATCCCGGTAGTGCTGCCAGCTTGGTGCTTGTGAGGCGAAGGGAAATCGCTGGTGATCCAGGGCGCCAATCAGTTTGGCATAAACATTAAACACTTTTCGCCACCCGTTGCCGCAAGCCTGACCAATGCTGTCAATCTCTCCTGGGATTGCAGGTTGCAATTGATCAAGCGTTGCCATTCCGGGCATATCAGGACGGTTCTCGATATAAGCCGCGAAGGTGAAATCCGGGCAGCCCAGCCCGATCAGGTGGTTGTTGTTTTCAGGGGCGATCTTGTCGTTATTTTCAGGCATCTGTGTCGATTGTCTTGAATATGCAGAGTGTTGAATGAATGTTGCGTGATTTTACTTAAGCTTTACCTGATATTGACACTGCTTTACCAAGCTATATGTACGCTGTACATAAATGCAAAAGAACAGGTGGCATTCTATGAAAAATCTATGGATTGGTGCGCTGTGTCTGTCTTTGGTCATGCCAGCAATGAGCTGGGCTCATGGTGGCAGAGATCATGGATACGGCCATGAACATCGAAAGTACTACAAGCACAAACACAGACATAAACATCATTATCATGAACCAAGACACTATCACCATCGGGATGTTGTCGTGGTGCATGAGCGGCCGCGTAGAGAATATCACAGATCGAACTTACCGGAACTGGTGACTTTTGCGGTGATTTCCGGGATAACCTACGCCGTTATCGACAATGCTTTTTATAAGCAATCTGGTGACAAGTACGTTTACACGTCACAACGTCCATAACTTACGATCCTCCAGTCTCTTTGAAATCCTCCAGTTTTAACCTTCCTGACGTTAACCATTTTGGTGTGCGGCAGGGAGGCTTTCTTCATTCGAATATCACGTCATGATTCAATTCGATAACAATATTTTGAATGGGATTTTTATCACAAACAGCATAATAAACTGGTTTTTGATGTGATCTGAGATGGCTTTTGGAATCAGAATCAAAAAGCCAAATCATTTAATATCAATGGCTTACATTACTCCTTAGCAAAGAACTCTGGTTTTTCAAGGGTCCAGTAGAAAAATCTGGTTTAATAGGCCAGTGTTTTTCACTTGGGTAGAGCTATTAACTGAATTATCTCTAGTTGATGAAGTTTATCACTGCAAGGTGTTGGCAAAAACGAATTTTTCTTTATCCTCTTGTGTAATGAAATTGTTAATCGATGTTTGCATTGTCGTGCAGGCTGAGACGTACGCCTTGCTGGATGCAGGGTGTTGCTATGGATATGGCGCTTGCTAAGAGGAGCAGATGCAATGAGTGTTTCAGTGGATCGTACCCTTCAACTCACCCAACTAAGTGGACAGGCTATCAGCGATCTGTCTCCTTCGTTTAATCATCTTCCCAAAACAGGTCATGCCGACGGTGAATACCGTTTGCGTCGCTATTCGATTGTGAAAGCGACCGCTAATGGTATTGAGCATCTGCCGCAAAGAGCATTTATGCAGTCGGATGAAATCAATCATTTTCAGGGTAATGTCGCCCGGACATTTGAACCGCTGGAAGACAAGATTGTTTACAGTACGGGTATGCGCGAGATGTGTGAAGTATTCAAGCGTGCCAATGCACTGTCAGACGATCAGGAAATTGAAATTCATCAGATTCGTATCGCTGCGCTGGACGGAGAAACTCAGGTTGCGCCGGAAGGTGTCCATCAGGATGGCTTTGATCATATCGCCGTAATCGGCTTTGGTCGCGAGAACATCGAAGGTGGTGAGTTCCTGGTCTACAAAACGAAAGATGATTTGCCCATTCTGAGCATGGAGTTGGAGCAGGGTGAGGTTGCTATTCTGGCGGATAATCAGCTCTGGCATAACGCGCGTCCGATCAAAGCGGTGAAACAAGATCAGCAAGGTTATATGGACCTGTTTGTTCTGACGGCCCGGGAGACAAATTATGCACTTTGATGTGGCGAAGGTTCGTCAGCAATTTCCCGCACTGAATCAGCGGGTGAATAACGAACCTGTATATTTCTTTGATGGCCCGGGTGGTTCGCAGGTGCCTTCGACAGTGCTTCAGGCGATGACGGATTATCTGGGCCGCTATAACTCAAACCTGGGTGGCGCTTTTTTCTCGAGTGAGGTGACGGTGTCACTGATGGCGTCCGCCCGTCAGGCTGTACAAGCGCTGCTGAATGCCCCTTCACCAGACAACATTGTTTTTGGTCCGAACATGACGTCGCTGACCTTCCAGCTCAGCCGTGCGATTTCGCGTGACTGGCAGCAGGGTGATGAAGTGATTGTGACTTCACTGGATCATTATTCCAATGTGTCCAGCTGGCAGCAGGCTGCGGATGATAAAGGCGTGCTGGTTCGCCAGGTTCGGGTCAACGAAGATGACTGTACGCTGGACTATGCACATTTTGAGTCGCTGCTGAATGAGAAAACACGACTGGTTGCGGTGACTTATGCATCGAACACAACCGGCTCTGTGGTGGATGTAGCCCGAATTGTTGAAGCGGCGCATCGTGTCGGAGCGAAGGTTTATGTGGATGCGGTTCATTATGCACCGCATAAACTGGTAGATGTTCAGGCACTTGGCTGCGACTTCCTCGCTTGTTCAGCATATAAATTTTTCGGACCCCACGTTGGCATTGCTTATGTGGCTCCGCAGTGGCTGCAAACGCTGAAACCATACAAAGTAGAACCGGCGACGGACATTGGTCCGGGGCGTTTTGAAACCGGCACGCAGAACTTTGAAGGTTTGGCCGGCGTGATTGCGGCAATTGACTATCTAGCTCAGTGGGGAACACCGGAGCAGAATCTGCGGCAGCGTCTGGAAACGAGCTATGCACAGTATCAGACTCATGAAGAAGCGCTGAGTCAGCATTTCCTGAATTGGGTCAAAAAGTTCAGCAATGTGTCATTGTTTGGAATTGAGGATGAGACGCAACTCGCAGAACGTACGCCAACTTTCGCGATTCGTGTTGAAGATGTCCCGCCGTCGGATATAGCATTCCGGCTCGGTCAGCAGAACATGTGTGTCTGGAATGGCCATTTCTACGCATTAGGCCTGTGTCGCCAGCTGGGTATTCTTGAGAGTGGTGGCGTCATTCGTATCGGTTTTATGCACTACAATACCAAAGAAGAAATTGACAAACTGTTTGAAGCTTTGTCTCCATTCTTAAAAACAAAATAATTATTACAGCGTATTGCTGAACATCCTGTCACAGGCTTTATTACAAGCCATATATATCAAAGCCCACGTACGCGTGGGCTTTGTCGTTGTTTGCCGGCCAGACTTCAAATCTTACGGCTTCCGGGTCAGCTGCACTTGCATGTTCTTGGCATTACTTCACAGGAAGGGGCCTGAGTCATCAGATTTCGAAAGTATCCGGTCACTGTGGTTGTCCCTCGTCTTCTTTCTGAGGAAGGTGAGAGAGCTTGAGCATTCTTTTGTACCATTCGGTCAGTACAAATCCGGAATACGAATCTGGAAGCAAGCTTGCACGTTTCTCATCTATGATATCGTTATAATGCTTGTGAAAAATTTTCAGGGTTGGATGACCCTTCATAACAGCGAGACAGAAAATGTTGAAATATATTGTGATTGCTCTGGTGGGCCTGGGGATTTATATCGGCGTGACCTATAAAGATCAGATTGAAGATATGCTTGATTCACGTCCGATGGAAGAAGCGCATGATCTGCTGGAGGATATGGGTGACCAGGCAGCAGATGCCAAAGATGCTCTGAACAAGCAGCTGGGATCTCTGCAAAACTAATCGCATCGCTCATCGGTGATGGGCTGGTACAGATGTCAAAACGGCGACCCTGGGGTCGCCGTTTCATTTGACTGTCAGCTGTCTCAGACAGTGTATTACAGTTGCTTAAGCTTTGGCTGTTTGACCGTTTGCTTCAGCTTCAGCTGCGCGGCATGCAGCAGCGGTAAAGATAACATCAGTTGAGCTGTTCAGCGCAGTCTCGGCAGAGTCCTGAATCACACCGATGATGAAACCGATCGCAACGACCTGCATCGCAACTTCGTTCGATACACCGAACAGGCTGCAAGCCAGTGGAATCAGCAGCAGAGAGCCACCTGCAACACCAGAAGCACCGCATGCAGAAACTGCAGCGACAACACTCAGCAGCAGGGCAGTGAGCAGATCAACCTGAATACCCAGTGTATTCACGGCAGCCAGTGTCAGTACAGTGATTGTGATTGCTGCACCAGCCATGTTGATGGTGGCACCCAGTGGGATAGAGACAGAGTAAGTATCTTCATGCAGATCCAGTTCTTTACACAGTTGCATGTTCACTGGAATGTTTGCAGCAGAACTACGGGTAAAGAAGGCAGTGATACCACTTTCACGAACACACTTCAGAACCAGCGGGTATGGATTCTGTTTCGTTTTGTAGAAAACGATCGCAGGGTTCACAATGAACGCGATGATAGCCATAGAACCCAGCAGTACAGCCAGCAGGTGAGCGTAGTCACCCAGAGCGCTAAAGCCGGTTTCTGCAAAAGTTTTCGCAACCAGACCGAAAATACCGATCGGTGCCAGACGAATGACGAAACGAACAATCAGCGTAACGCCGTTCGACATGTCCTGGAATACTTGTTTCGTTGCATCAGATGCTGAGTGCAGGGCAAAACCCAGACCGACAGCCCATGCCAGAATACCGATGTAATTGCCGGACAGCAGTGCATTGATCGGGTTATCAACCACTTTGAACAGCAGCGTGTTCAGAACTTCCGCGATCCCTTCAGGTGCAGCCTGATTCGCGGTACCAGCATCCAGAGTCAGAGTTGTCGGGAAAAGGAAACTCAGGGTTACTGCAGTAAGCGCGGCCATCAGTGTACCGAACAGGTACAGCATGATGATTGGTTTCATGTTGGTGTTTGCACCTTTCTTCTGATTTGCAATTGAAGATGCAACCAGAATAAATACCAGTACAGGGGCAACAGCTTTCAGGGCACTGACGAACAGACTGCCAAGGAAACCGACTTTCATAGCAGCATCTGTAGATACAGCAGCAAGGACGATACCTGCCACGATACCAATAAGAATCTGGATAACCAGACTGCCATTGGCAATTTTTGCAAGGAATGGTTGTGGTTGACTCATACTACATCCTGAATGTTTTGAGTTGGTTCGGAAGCGTTTTATGTTGTTTGCGGGTGGTTTTGTAACAGGATAATCGATGGATTTCCACACTTCTTTTTATAAACTTTTAGATTACACATCATTAACCTTCCTGGAATCTGTGTTTTGTGAGCAACTTATCAATAATAAATTACTGCTTTTAGAGCAATCTGCCTGTTTTCCTGCCTTTGACAGTATGCTATGTGGAATGCTTCGCAAAACACCGAATGTTAAATGTTAAAAAAAATCCTGCCATAAAGGCAGGATTAGAATGCAACGGATGTAACAAACAAGCTGCATAATCCGTTAGATCTCAAACGAATTGGGCAGTAAACCGCTCATTAGCCTTTACTTCTGACCGGGGGTAAATCCGGTACCAGTGGCGCCAGCGCTTCTGACTGACCAGCTTTGTGTTGGGCAGTGGTTTCCTGTTTCAGTAATGCCAGTAATTGGCGGTTATCCCAATTGGTCGGAGATTTTCCATAGCAGGCACGCATCATTCTGGCGATTTCTGTTTCAAGATCCTGTTGGTAGGTTTCAGTCAGATGCGTTTTATCCCAGCGCTGATAGCAGGTCTGAATCAGCATCGGCTGATTTGATTGCACCGCAGAGATCAGTTCGGCTTTGGCGGATTGGTCAGAATGGCTGGCGGCGCTTGAGACCTTTGGCTCTTTGACCGTGAATTTGCGTGCGCGCAGCCAGAGTACCAGTGTGATGATCCAGAGCATGGTGACAATAAGTGTCAGCCACGGCCAGAATGGTGCAACGCCCTGTTGCTGAGGCGTATCGCCAGACAACGAGTTCAGCGATTGACGGGACAGGTTTTGCGAGGATTGATCGCTGTCCTGACTGCTTGCTGACGGTGTCTGTGGATTGGATGCATTGGCTGTACTGTCTGGTTTCACCTGAAGTGTCTTGCCGTCTGCAAGACTTTGCTGCTGCTGGCCTTTCTCAGTATTCCACCAGTTGACTTTTAATGCCGGAAGAGAAATGGCGCCGCTCTGGCGCGGAATAATCACCTGCTTCAATGTCATAACGCTGTAGTCACTTTCCTGACTATAGACCGGTTTTTCACTGTAAACGCGGACAGAGTCCGGGTAGCTCAGAGATAGATCAGGCAGCTGACTTTGCGGTGTCCCTTTCATTTTCAGCGTCAGGACACGGGTCACCGGTTCGCCGACTTTCAGTTCAGCACTGTCATTCTGCCATTGCTGTGACAGCTGAAGGTCAGCGGTAGGCAACCAGAGTCCCTGATAGGTGTCCGGTTTTCCCTTCACCGCTAAAGACTTTGGTTCCGCCTGGATATTGACCGGAATTCGCAAGCCGACGCTGCGGCCTCTGCCGCTTTTAAATGCCGTGCCTGTCAGCTTGGCACCTTGCAGGGTGATATTGCCCGGTTTGGTGGCCGTAATCCGGTATTTCCGGTTGATGATAGTATATTGCCGTCCGTTTAAGACGGTATCAGCCTGATGATCTTTACCAACCTGAACAACATCAATGCCGTCGCCCTGAGGGGAGGCCAGACTGGCCTGCTCAATTTGCTCACCAATTTTTATCTGAACCTGATAAATCTGGCTTTCACCGACATACAGGGTGTCCTTATCCATCCGGCCGGTGACTTCAATGGCAAGATCGGTCGCCGGACTGGTTTGACCCGGCTGGTTACTGACGGTGATGACAATGGGGTCAGAGCGGGTTGCGCCAATCCGAAAAGCCGGAATGGTCAGCTTGCCGGTTGATTTTGCGGCCAGTGCCACCCGCCATTCGGTCCGCCGGGTTACTGAACCATTGACAAAGCTGCTGAACGAGCTGGTACTTGGCGTGCCGACGGTGAAGTCTTTCTTCAGCGGAGACAGATCTAGGGCATTGTTGCTGACGCTGTCATCAATACTGACCTTCAGCTCAAAGATTTCATTGATGCCAACCTGATTGGACGAGACTGTTGCCACGACCTGTGCAGCGTTGGCTGAGTAAGAGAGCAAACTTGCGATAAGAAGTATCACGCCTGCCCAGACCCGGTTTTGGACGAGTTGATAAATAAAGGTGAAATGCTTGGCGTTCATAGTGAGTCCTTGCTGCTGTAGACGCATTACCAGCGGTTTTCCGGTGCATCAGGCGAGTCTTTTTCTCTGGCCTGAAGCAGGATCTGCGCCTGGATTAATTCGCTGGTACTGTCTGGTATTTGCTCTAGTTTTTTTAATGTTGGGTTGCTGGCCGTCAGGCCGCCGACGTCATCGCCAGTGGCATTGTCTTGATTTCCGATTGCGAGTTGATCATCTTTTTGTTGATCACTGTTGTCTTCTTTCGTTTTGCTTGTCTGAATTTGCTTTTCTGTCTGAGCAGACTGAGAGTCTTCTGAAGAAGCATCAGATTCTGATCGGGCATGGCGCTGCTGTTCAGTCGCTGATGAATCCGGCTGAGATACTTGTTGCTGTTCATCACCCTGATTCGGTGAACCCGGTTGTTGCTCAAACTGAGCCGATTTCCCAGATTCAGCTTGCGCTGACTGATCATCTGTACCGGATGAAGGATCAGACGGTTGCCTTTGTTGTTGGGCGTTTCTCTCTCCGGAGGATTGCTGTCCGGTAGCGCCCTGGTTGTTTTGCGAACCGGACTGTTTACCTGCAGCTTGATTTGACTGAGAATTCTGGCCTTGTTGGCCTTGTTGGCCTTGTTGGCCTTGTTGGCCTTGTTGGCCTTGTTGGCCTTGTT
>NZ_JAXOFS010000007.1:0-161819 GCF_036409375.1 Photobacterium sp. 53610
TGACCAGCTTCGGTGAATCTGCACCGGCTGGCGAGCTGTTCAAACTGTTCGGCTTTACCACTGAAAACGTGGTGAGCACGGCGAAAGAACTGCTGGCGTAATTCCGGACACCAGATCATCAACCCGGCCTTTGGCCGGGTTTTTTATACCCTCGACACCGATCTGAAAATCTTCTCCTGCTATTTCCATCTCAATGCATCATTGAAATGTGCATCATTTGCAGAAGTGCTCGAATGCTCGTTGCTCTGATCCAGACCAAGATCGGCTCTGAGGTGTTCCGGCACCTCTTGTAAGGAACGGATGCATTGACGTTTCAACTGCCAGATCCGAAGTTTAGAAAATATTTTCTTAACTGATGTAACAACTTGCTGAACAGTCGGGAATACAGGATCATACATTGTCATCATCGCTTTACTGCCTGTGTTTATCAAAGTTATGATTAATTTTTATTCAGGACTGCATCTGGCTCAAACGATAGATTCTGACACTCAGTTAAGGAAAACTTATGCTAAAGCCAACAGACCCGCATAAACGCATGCCGCCTATGCAAGGTTTGTATTATTTCTATCAGGCAGCACACTATGGCAGTTTCAAACTGGCGGCAGAAACCCTGCACGTCACTGCAGCAGCAATCAGCCAACAAATCAGACTTCTGGAAGATTGGCTCGGTACCCCCCTGTTCTATCGCCAGCACCGTAAAGTCGTTCTGACCCCTGAAGGGCAAATCCTGTTCGAACACACACAAAAAGGATTCCAGCAGATCCAGAGTGGCGTCTGGCTTATCAACAACGACCCGGACCCGCAACGTATATCACTCTCCACTTTGCCCTCGTTTTCGCAGCATTGGCTGGTTCCGCGAATGACGTCATTCAGAGCAGAACACCCGGAAATTTCGGTTCTGATTGAGTCCAAAACCGAGCTGGCCGATTTCGAGCAGTCTTCACTGGATCTGTGTATTCGCTATGGGGAAGGCTGTTACCCGAACCTGCATTGTCAATGGCTGATGGATGATCTGCTGTATCCGGTGTGCCACCCGCTCTATCAGGCACAGCACCAGATTTATTCCATCCATGATTTACAACGGGCTGATTTGATTGGCGATATCTGGCCGGATATCAACTGGGAACGCTGGCTGGCAACCGTAGGTGCCAAAGGCGGTTCAAGTTCGCTGGCATATGATGGCGTCAATTACGTTCTGGAAGGTGCGCTTTCCGTCCAGGGTGTCGCGCTGGCACGCCACAGTCTGGCACAACGCTATATTGAAGAAGGCACTCTGGTTCGCATTGGTAACATCGCGGTGAAACCCAATTTCAGTTACTACCTGTGTGCTCCGGAAGGTTATTTTAAGCGCGAGAAAGTCAAGATCTTCACTGACTGGATCCGCCAGCAAGCCGATAAATTTCAGCAATCGTTCCCAGCTGACCAGGAAATCCGGCAATTCAGTGACCAGATCATCAAGACAAAATAACGGGGGAGCGGATTGCACCGCAGCTCCCCCCGTCACTGTTTTATGAATTTGCCAGTGCCTGTTGAATGAGTTCAGCGACTGCCTCCGGAGCTGGCAGAGATGGGTGTCCCACCATACGCTGAAGCGACGCATCAAAGTTTTCGTGCCACACCGGCTCCACAACGTCGTAGCCATCTTCACGCAACTGGCTGACATTCCGTTGTACCGCTGGCTTGTTCCACATGACTGAGCCCATCACCGGTAAAAAGTAAACCGGAAAATCTGCTGCAAGAATCACAGTCGTCAAACGGTTGGTTGCCCCACCTCTGGCAGCCGTTGCCAGCGTATTTGCAGTTGCCGGCATCACCATCAGCACATCATGATCTGCAACGATGCGGGACGGTTTATCTGTCGGCCAGTCTCCCGGCCGCTCTCCGGCTACCACCCGGTCACAATACAGCGCCATACTGGAAGCCGGAATGAATGTCTCCGCTGTGGGGGTCATGAGCACAGTCAGTTCGCAGTCGATCGTGCTTTTAATCATTTGCAGGTATCTTGGCAACAGCATGATATCCACGGAGCCAGACGCGCCAATCAATACTCTTGGCTTCGATGTTTGTTGCTGCTTTTCCATCATTCAGTCCTTTTAGCCATTTTATATTTCCAATCCCGGAAATTGCTGTTCGACGCAGCGCACCCTGTAGCTGGTTTGTTCAGGTCAGCAAAGTATCGAGTGCCGTCATGACATGAAACGGCTGCCGCCCCTGTCTGTCTCTCGGATATCCCAGAGACACTTCCACGTGGGGAATACCATCAATCAGGGTCGAACCCTGTAAATGCAAATGCCCGTACACCACCAGACAAACCGGAAATCGTGTCAGCCAGTGCTCTACCCGCCGGGTACCACACCAAATCGCAAACTCCTGCGGCTGTAATGCCTGGGTCAGACGTTGCACCATGGGAAAGTGATTCACCAGGATCAGGGGATAGTCTCTGCTTAAGGCACTCAAACGCGCTTCGGTGAACTGCACACGTGCATCACACCAGCCCGATATATCCGGGAAAGGGTAAGATTTCAGAAAGTATTCATCCGCACAGACCACGCCGGCACGCCGCGCTCTTTCGAGGCTTTGTTGCGGTGTAAAATCTGCCGGATGACGAAATGAGTAGTCATACAATACAAAAAGAGGTGCAATCAAAAACGACTGGCCGCCGGCGGTGGTATAGACCGGATACTCATCTTCCGGAGTCAGTACACCGTAACGGTGACAGATTTCCACCAGCTGGCGGTATCGCAATTCACCCGGAAGCGCCATCGGCTCCCGGGCAGTACACCAGAGTTCATGGTTCCCGGGTACCCAAACCACCCGGTAAAACTGTGCTGCCAGCATGCGGATCGCCCACTCAAACTCGGACAGATCATCTGCGACATCCCCGGCCAGAATCAGCCAGTCTGACGTGTTGTCAGCACGGACAGATTCAATGATCCGTTTATTTTCAGGATGAGACACATGCAAGTCACTGGCAGCCATCAGCATCAGAGAAACTCCAGATCTTACAGGGTGCCCGGAGGCGCTTCGCCCCAGCCCCAACGCGGCACTGTATCGCGCTTCGATGGTTTTGCCCCCGGTTGCGAGTTGGCCATCGCTCTTCGGGAGCCCCATTCAATGTAAGCCATAAAGGCCGACCGGAATTCAGGATCGCCAGGCAATTCCACCTCATCGGCACTTTGCATCATCAGTGCAATCCAGCGGTCCCGCTGTTCAGACTGGATCGAACGGCCCCGATGCTTCTTGAGCATATGTTTAAAACCCCCTCTCTCATTGGTATAGAGCGGCTCACCACCGAATACTTCTTCAAACCACATGGCAACGTGCACGTGGTGATCAGGCGGCATATGCTCAAACAAAGGCTGAAGCAAAGGGTCTTGCTCAACTTTGGCATAAAAGACCTTAAGTAAATTACGAATGGCTTCACGCCCGCCCATCCACTCCAACAGTGTTGGCGGCTGAGGTTGATTCACCTGTTCTTTCTCAGTTACTTCTGTCGCTGTGTCCATTTCAATGTCCTTATTCATGTTTATCCCAGCTCCAATGATGCAATACACCACACCTGATGTTCCTGTTCCTGAGGCGGCTCACCAATGTACATCCGCTGTGTCTGAAACACCGATTCAAAACCATATTGTTCAGCCAGACGAAGGAGTGTCCGATCAGCCTTTTCAGGGACATCCATTGCAACCTGACCACCCGGAGAAACCACGGATAATGCCGCTTGCAACAGTGGCTCAACCAGATCCGGAGAGTTCGCCAGCAACGGACCAATGCGATAGCCATCCTGTGACTGACGCACACTGATAACCCCTTGGATCTCGCCACCGTGACGGATCAGGAATCCATGTCGGGTTTCTCCGGTAAACCAGCGCTTCAGCAATGCGCCCCGGTTCACTCCGGTGCAGCTGGTATCGAATGCCACGATGTCGTCTGCATCTGAGGCATGCACCGGTTCAATTTCTTCCGGACACGGGTAATCCTGATGCACCATACCAACCATGCGCTCAGTATTCCGATAACCGACAAAGCCCAGTTTGGCGTAGTTTTCAACCTGATTCAGGATTCCGTCCAGACCTGTCACCCGGTCACCACCATGACGAAGCGCACTCAGGCAGAGTCTCAGGCCATGGCCCTGTCCGCGGAACTTCGGCGGAACCAGATAATGTCCGACAAAACAAAAACTTGAGGAAAAGTTCACAACTGAAATTGCCGCCACAGGCTCATCATCAAGATAGCCAATGAAAAACCCTTGCGGATCAACCTCAAAGAACACATCCGCATCGCCGATGCCCATGTCCCAGCCTTCATTACCAGCCCATTCCAGCACGGTTTGCCATTGCGTCAGATCCGCATTCTCGATACGCCATGCACTCAATACTTCCTGATCATTTGTAACAATATCCATCTTTTCCTCTCTAAAGCCCCATGGATTTACTGATAACTTCCAGCATGATTTCACTGGTGCCACCGTAAATTTTCTGAACCCTGCTGTTGACCCATAACTTACCAATGGATGAATCGCTCAGATATGCGCTGCCGCCGTGCAGCTGCAGACATTCATCTGCGACTTTATTCTGGACTTCCGTTGCCCACCACTTCAGGCGTGCAGCATCCTCCAGTTTCAGCGCACCTGCATTAAACTGTTCAATCGCCTCATTCAGATAACTGCGGGTTACTTTGATTTGCGTATCCAGCTGCGCCAGTAAAAAGCGGTTGTACTGGAAGGAGCCGATCGGCTGACCAAACGCCTTGCGGTGTTTCACATAGGCCAGCGTTTCAGCCATCATGGCTTCCGCACTGGTAATCGCGACAGTACTGATACTGAGCCGCTCACGCGTCATGGCAGTCATAAAGTAATAACTCCCCAGGTTCTCGCGACCGAGCAAGTTGCTTTTCGGTACAACACAGTGATCAAAATATAAATCAGCCGTATCACTGGCATGCCAGCCCAGCTTTTTCAGGGCCGGTCCCCGGGTAAATCCGGGCATGTCTCTTTCGACGATAATCAGACTGATCCCCTGCCCACGCGCACCGGCATCCGTTTTCACCGCAACGACAAAAAGATCCGCATTCACGCCATTGGTGATAAACGCTTTGCCGCCATTGAGGATATAGTGGTCGCCCTCTGAAATGGCCTGCGTGGTGAGTCCCGTTGAATCAGAACCGCCACCGGGTTCTGTAATTGCAATAGCTGCTATGCGTCTGCCACTGCACAGATCCGGCAGCCAGCGCTGCTTTTGCTCCTCTGTTCCCAACAGGTTGATGTAACTGGCAATCACATCATTGTGCGAAATGACAATCGGTGCCGTCATGCCAACCGCGATCATCTCCTCCGTCAGCGCCAGCGCATACCGGTAATCAGGTTTATCCTGACCGCCGAGCTCCGGACTCACCCCCATACCCAGCAAACCATGTGCCCCCATCGTGAGCCAGAAATCCCGGTCCACCAGTCCCTGAGCTTCCCAGGCTGCTAATTTGGGTTTTGCATGATGCTCAAAACACTCCCGGCAAGACAGCCGAAAACGCGCTAGTTCCTCTGTAATCGTACTCACTGAAACACACTCCAACTGTCCATTCTGTTTTCTTGTTCAAGCCGGTCAGACTCAACAGCTTCCATGGCCTGCCGGATCACCGGCCAATGCTGGTAAACCGCGAAATGATCGCCATTCAGCCTGATCAGGGTCGTACCGCCTGTGGTATGGCGCTGCCACGCCTGAATCGTCTCTTCAGGTACATGCGGATCGTCCGAGGCGGAAACCAGTACCAGCGGCTGCGCGACCCGCATCTCTTTCAGTTGCAGAAACTGACTGCGGATCTGAAAGTCTGTCCGTATCTGACCGACAAAGCGTTTTGCCAGAACCGGCTCGTTCAGCACGGTGTCCGGCGTCCCCTGATCCGCACGCATTTTTTGCAACAGAGATTCATCAGACCATAAATGCAGATCGTCATAGGGCTGTTCGCTGGGTGGGACCGATCCGGACACAACGCTGAATGCCGGATGCATGCCGTACTTTTCAGACAGAACCCTGGTCACCACCACGCTCAGCACACCGCCAAAACTGTGGCCAAATGTTGCCCAGCCATGAATGCCCTGCTGCTGTTTCAGTCTGAAATCCCTGAATATTGTGTCGGCCAGTTGCCCGGCCAGCACTTCCAGATTGCTGACCTCCGGCTCCCGGGCCAGCACGCCTCGTCCCGGCATTTCAACCGGCTGCAGCAAGGTCGTGCCTTCCGCTTCATGTTGTTTGCAGAACGGACGATAGACAGAAGCACTCGCACCGGCATGCGGGAAAGCATAAATCACCCGTGTTTTATGCGATGTCATCGAGGCCTCCTGTTTTCAGGGCATGAGCGATGCGCTCTGCGAGCATAATCGTGGTCAGGTTGGTTGGCATTGAAGGGATCAACGGAAACAGCGAGGCATCGGCTACGGTCAGGCCCGAAACGCCATACACCCGGCCATCTTCGGCCGCAGCGCAGTTCGGATCGCCCTCGGGTCCCATCCTGACCGTACCTGAAGCGTGCCAGCCCGGATTCAGCATATTTTTCACCGCGCTGTGCATCACCCGGTCATTTCCGATCATGGCTTCAGACCAGAACTGGACCCCGTCAAGAAACGAGGCGACCTGAGGGGCATGTAGTGCTTGCCATAACTGCCGGACAGCACCCACCATCCTGGCTATGTCATCATCATTTTCCCGCAGCGGCAGGTGGATAGACGGCAGTACTTCTGGCTCGCGACTGGTAATAAAGACTTGTCCCCGGGCAGCCGGTTGCATCAGCATCGCGGAAGCACCAACCAGCATCGGATAATCGACGCGGTTTCTGAACTTCGGCACAGTGCTGCTTTCCACATTGTTAAGCAAACCGATCTGGACATCACTTTCTGCATCCACGCCGCTGGCAATCCGGGCAGCAATCTGTCGCCAGGGCAGCCCGGGATGACAGACTCCGGTTTTAGGCAACGCCCACAACACGAGTGAAGCATGATCCTGCAAGTTTCTGCCCACCGCAGGACTCGCCACACGAACCGGAATACCCAGCGCCTGCAAGTGCTCAGGATCACCGATCCCGGAACGCTGAAGCAGTGCCGGGGAGCCAATAGCCCCCGCGGCAACAACGACTTCACCTGAGTCAAAGGAAAGCGAACGCCCCTGCCGGATAACGTCAACACCGACCACGGTCTGTCCGTCAAACCGGATGCCGGACACCAGCACTTCGGTCAGCACGGTCAGATTGGCGCGGTCCATCACAGGCATCAGATATGACTGGCACACATCTACCCGACGAGACAGCTGCGTTACATTGGCTGGGACCAGACCGACCGCCGGGGCTTCACCTTCATTCAGATCTGCTGCATAAGGAATACCGAGATCCTGACAAGCCTGAGAAAACGCTGCATCCAGCGGATGCAGGCTTTCCGCCGCCGGGCGACGCAACACCATCGGCCCGGCATCGCCGTGCTGCGGACAGTCCGGAAAATCAATGTCGGTTTCTGATCGGCAATACCAGGGTAGTACTTTGTCCCAGGTCCACTGCGTGCACCCCATCTCAGCCCATGCGGCGAAATCCCGGGGAAAAGTCCGCAGTGCTACGGCACCATTCACAGCCGATGATCCGCCCATCACCTTGCCCACCCGGTAGTCGAAATACTGAGGGCGTGTCTCTTGCACCGGATTTTCAGCGGCCTGACGGATGACCTCGCTGGCTGGCGTATATTCCCCTTTCAGCCGGGCCTGGTAATGCCAGTTATAATTTTCCAGAACCAGGCGGGATGCATCATTCAGCGGACTGTCCGGCAAATGTGTATCGGATGCCGGCCCGGCTTCGAGTAATAACACCTGCTTGGAATTGTCTTCTGAGAGCCGGGCTGCCAGCACACAGCCAGCCGCCCCGCCTCCGACCACGATGTAATCAAACCAGCCCTGCGCCAGTGCGTTCTGTTCTTCTGAGCTCATCACAGGCTGACTCCGTCCGGTTGTTTCATCGACTCGATGATTTGCGCGAACTGACGGATGCTGGTGTTCATGAAGAGTCCTTCAATCAGATCCTGCTCCTGAACTGCAGTCACATGAAACGCTTCACGAAGGGTACTCAGCAATGCAACGGCAATCAGAGAATCACCTCCGACGTCAAAGAAACCGGCGTTAACGTCCACATCGTCATGCTGAAGCAGTTCACGCCACAAGCTGAGCAGACGTTGTTCAGTCTCTGACACCGGCGCAGCATCTTCTCCGGCAGCTAGCGCAGTTTCCTCAGGCCAGGGGGCCGGCAATGCTTTGCGGTCAATTTTGCCATTGCCAGTCAGAGGCATATGCGGAAGCACAATGAAGTAAGTCGGCGACATGTAAGGCGGCAACGATTGACGTACCTGATCCCGGCAACGCTGCTGAATGATGTCCTGATCGATATGTGTTGCCTGCTCATGCAGCACCAGGTACGCAACTAACTGGCGCTGCCCGGAATGCGGGTGAGCGGGCGCATCAATCACCACATGACTGATTTCATCCAGCTTGAGTAAGGCATACTCAACCTCTCCCAGCTCAACCCGGTAGCCATTGATTTTGACCTGATTATCATCCCGACCGAGAATCTCTATCAGGCCATCAGAAATATACCGGCCTAAATCACCTGTTTTATAAAGCCGCTCACCCGTTTGAGGATGCACAAAAAAGCGTTGTGCCGTTTTTTCCGGATCGGCCAGGTAACCTTGCGCCACTCCGTCACCCGCAATGTATAACTCACCAATCACCCACTTCGGACAAGACTCAAGCCACGAATTCAGGACATGAAAACGCTGGTTAGCCAGTGGTTTGCCATAAGGAATACTGACCCAATGTTTTTCTACCTGCTCAATGGGATAGCATATCGACCATATGGAACCTTCTGTTGCGCCGCCAAGGCTAATCACCTTCGCTTCTGGCAATGCACTGCGGATCCCATCCGGCAAATCAACCGGAATCCAGTCACCACTCATCAGGATCAGTCTGAGCGAACTGTTTGCCAGATGCTCGCTGGCGCGGTCGACCATCACCTTGACTGGTGCAGGCACACTATTCCAAATGGTCACCCCATGTCGGATGAGCGTCTCGCACCAGACTTTTGGATCATTGCTGGCATCGGCCTCCTGAAATACCAGACGGCCGCCTGCACCCAGCACACCAAAATAGTCGTAGACAGACAGATCAAATCCCGCCGGTGCAATAGACAGCACCGCGTCATCCGCAGTGACATGAAAACGTCTGTTGATGTCCTCAACCGTATTGGCCGCATTTCGGTGCGATATCATGACTCCCTTCGGTTCACCTGTTGAACCGGAGGTGAAAATCACGTAAGCCAAATCATCCAGTTTTTGCACCGAGCTGAGCGGTTCTGCAGATTCAGTCTGAGCCGGTAAATGATCCAGATTGACCCTCAGAAATGGCTGATATTCCTCAGGATCAGCGAAGGTCGTCGTATCCGTCACGACAGCCTTTGCCTGACAACGTTGCAGCAGGTGCAGACGACGTTCCCGGGGCAGAGCCGGATCAATCGACACATAAGCTGCCCCTGCCTGCAATATCCCCAGAAGTCCGACAATCAAATCTGGACCCTGTGGCAAGGAGGCGGCAATCAAATCGCCCGCTTCGATCCGGGTCGATGCTCTTAATTGCTGCGCTAAGCGGGTCGACTGTGAAACCAGCTGGCCGAAAGTCAGACGGGTGTTCCCCTGTTCTATTGCAATTGCATCAGGACGACTCGCCGCAGCTTCCAAAATCATGTCGTGCAGCAAGCGGGGGGTAAAATCAACTACAGTCTGATTGGCCGCCTGACGTTCTGCCGCGTCTGATTCAGGTAAATCGACAACGGAGCCGGTTTGCTGCCAGAGTGACGGTTCACTGACCATTTTTTCCAGTAAGTTGACGTAAGCAGTTAACATGTCTTCAATCAGATGATTGGGGAACAGACCGTCGACATAATTAAAGTGAATCCCCAAGCCTTCCGGTTGAAGATCGATTTGGTTTTCCAGCCAGATCTGCGGCGTTTGATTGCTGGCATAGGCCTGCTTGCTATTGGGACCACACCAGTCAGACACCCATTCTTCCAGCTCTGAAGTCAGGGTATTACTGAAAACCACAGGCATCGACACAGCACGGTTTTCCTGTTTACGGCTGGTCAGTTCACGTAAGACCTGAATTCCGTTAAAAGTGCCGTGCAAACGTCCCTGGTACAGGGTGGTTTGCAACTGCAATAAACGCTGCTCAACCGTGCTTTCCTGATGACCTGCAACTGGCAGCAATTGCGGCTGAAGAAAATTCCCCACGGTCAACTCAATGCCTTCCTCAAAAGGCCTGCGCATCAATTGCGTCAGCGTCAGTGTAAATTCCTGACGTTTCGACCACTGGCGGATCACTTCTGTATAACACCCAAGCAAAACCGACTCTGCTGTCAGGCCATGCTGATCTGCAACGGTTCGGAGTGCGCTTAAAATATGATTTGGAATCAGTCTGGACAGACGTTTAATTGAGGGTGATTCAATTTGTTGCGGAGATATTTTCTGTGGTAGTTCAGGTGCCGGGGGAAGATTTTCAATTTGCTCCAGCCAGTATTGCTGGTCCTCCCGGCCTTGCGGCTCTCCCTGGAGCACACGCTCTGCCGCAATATATTCCAGAAAATCAGGTAATCTGGACAGTGAGGTCTGGGCCTGCTGCAGATATTCACGCCACATGTCTTTCAAGACCAAGCGTACGCTGATCAAATCAAGAAACATCAGGTCAAAATGAAAATGCAGGCGCCAGTTGCTCTCTGACATTCGGGTCACCCGAACTTCAAAGGCTGGGATTTCGTCCAGAGGAAGTAACTGTTTTTCCATTTCATGACGCAGAGTCGCGAGAAAGCCAGCTTGTTCAGTTGGCTCCCAGGCAGAAATATCTTTTGTTTTAATGCTGTATAAAGTGCCAGCCGGAAAAACTTTCTGGTTACCGCCAGCGACAGTCACCGCTCTGAGCATGCTGTGCCGTGAAATCACTTGATTGACTGCGTGTTTAAAACGGCTTAAATCCAGCGCTTCAATATCCAGTTCAAGATAATAGCTACTGGATAATCCCCCGAGTTCCAATCCGGTATTTCTGCCGATCAGATACGCATACTGAATATCTGTCAGCGGTTGTTCCTCCCCTTCGGCAAGGGTGATCTTTTCAGAAAATGGGGCGTGTAAAGGCAGGTTTCCGAGGTATAGTGCGTCGAGGTGTTCATCTGATTGCCAGTCAATCAGTGACTTTTGCTCAGTGTTCTGGAATCCCAACTTTCCATGTTTTTTGACTATCTGTGTGCCAACGTGATCAAGGTTCATAGTGGGTCATGTGTCCTTCGTTCGTTTGTATAAAGTCTGCGTTTCGAAAAATTATTGGTATGTAGAAACGCAAATTAAATGCACTCGATTGCTATGCAACTCGAGCGCACGTTACAAACTAGAAGAAAAAGAACCACTCAATAAAGAAATCAATTGATTAATTTATGCTTTATTTGAATTCACTGGATCCATATCAATTCCTCATAGAAATAATGCTGTCTATCTATAGCAAAATATTGCTTACCGTCACATTTTTCAGGCCTCACCAGCGACTGCAGTCTCCATTCGCTGGAACTTGCGCCGTGTCAGAAACCATGCCAACCCGGCAGCAAACAGATAAACGCCTGCCGCAGTGCCAAAAGCCAGCCCATATCCGCTCACGACATCAGGGGCAAATCCTGCGACAGCCATCAGAGATGCCAGACCAAATGTCGGGCCTAACTCCATAGAGGTATTCATCACTCCTCCGGCCAGACCGGCTTGTTGCTGGGGAACATGCATTGTCGACAGAACAGCAGAACCAGCGAACATCATTGAGGTGCCGATTGTCAGTGTCACAATGCCAGGCAACAGTCCTGAGGTATACATCACCTGCAGATGAATTCCTGAAAGCAGCGTCAAGCCAGCGGCACCAATCAAAAGCCCGCAGATAGTGACTTTCAATGGCCCCAAGCGGCTCACAATATTACTGGCTGCTCGATTCATCAGCAGCAGCGTGAGGGTATAGGGGACAAAAGCACCAGCAGTTTCGAGCGGAGTCCAGTTTTGCTGTATCTGAAGAAACAGAGACAACAAGAAAGTAACCAGTCCCATACTGGCCGAAGCCAGAAGAATACCGATCAACCCGACAATGCGGTAAGGTTCACGAACAAAACCCGGCGGCAGAAGAGGCGCTTTGACACGTCGTTCCACCCAAAAAAACAAACTGAGCAGGCAGACACCAGAGATCAGCGGCCCGAGGACCATCGCTGAAGACCATCCAAACTCTCCGCTGGCGATCAACCCATAACTTCCAAGTGCAATACCCAGGGTTGCAAGCAGAGCACCGATGAGATCAAGCCCGGATTCCTGAGGAAGAGATTGCGCGTTATCCTTCGGCAAGAGCCACGCAACGGCTGCCAAGCCAATCAGAGCAACCAGCACAGGTGCGACAAACATCCATCGCCATGAAACCCATGTCGTCACCACGCCAGATGCAAGAAAGCCTACACCTCCCCCAAGAACGGATACGCCCCCCCAGGTTGCCATGGCACGCATGAAATCACCTGGCAGAGGAAACAAAGTCCGTAAAACAGCCACAGCTGCCGGTGCTGTCATCGCTGCACCGGCACCCTGCAGAAACCGCATGACAACCATCATGGAAAAATTCGAAGAGAAAGCTGCACCAGCAGACGCCAGGCCGAAGATACAAAGTCCGATGGTCAGAAGTTTTCTGCCGCCAAACCTGTCTGTTAATCGTCCGCCGAATAACAGCAGTCCGCTGAACGATAAACCATATGCGGTGCTGACCAACAGCAAATCAGCTGCGTTCAGCCCAAACTCCACACCAATATCCGGTAAAGGAATTCCTATCATGACAATGGTAAAAATCAGTGTTGCCTGCACCACAGCGAGCAAGGTAAAGGCAAGCTTGAACTGTGGTTTTACTTCAGCAGATGTTGTCTGCACTTTCTGTTCCCCCATTTCGGTCATGACAGGATCCTTAAGATAAAAAGCCAACTGACATTGTTATATTTTAAAATTATTATTCAATTGAATCATTGAATGTTGGATAGCATAGGTGAGTAATCTCATATCTGTCAACATGAAAATGATTCAAAAAATGGGGAGATACAAACTGGATGAAATATCTTGAGAACTTCCCCCTGCAACGACTCGGAGCTGATGGCTGAGTGAAAAATCAATTCACGCTCTGTCAACCGGATATCCCGCGGCTTTCCATTCCGGAACCCCTTCATTGAAGCGCCTGGCTGACAAACCTTTTTCTCTGAGCGCGGCGACAGCCTTGACAGACAGGGAACAGTAAGGCCCACGGCAATAAGCAACGATATCCTGCTCTTCCGGCAACTCAGACAAGCGCTTTTCCAGCTCCGGCAGCGGAATATTAACAGCGCCCGGCAGATGACCCTGAGCAAATTCCTCTTCAGGACGGACATCCAGCAAAGTCACACTGTTTTCATGCATCCTGCTTAAGAGCTCTTCACGCGATATTGCTTCCGCATCTTTCTGATCATTTAAGGTGCTCACCACCAGCTTTTTGATTTCAGAGTGATTGAACTCTGCGAATTGTCGCAATGCAATCAATAACTCCACGATGGGGGCATCCCCCAGACGATAGAAAACGTGTTTTCCTTCCCGTCGTGTTTGCACATACCCGTTCCGCTTGAGTTGTTGCAGATGCTGAGAAGCATTGGCTACCGTCAGTTCAGCAAGCTCCGCCAGCTTTTCTACCGGTTTCTCCCCCTGAGCAATATGCTCCAGCAAAATCAGCCGGTGTGCATTCCCCAGGGGCCGAGCAAGATCTGCCAACTCCGCGTAAATATGATATTGATTGTTTATCATTGACATAAAAATAGTTCTGCCTCATCATTCAATCGATTTATTGAATTATATATCTTTATCAGTGAATTGGTATGGTACGTGCCTCATTTGCTGACATTTTTATAGTTATACCAAATACATACCAGCCTGAGAGTAAAAAGGAGAAACTGTATGGAACCAGGCTTCATCATTCACGCTGTTTTACTGGGAATCGGCGCCACCCTGGTCATGGACTTGTGGGCCTTATTCCTGAAAGTCTGCTTTAACATTCCATCTCTGAATTACGCCATGGTCGGTCGCTGGATCGGACATTTACCCAAAGGACAATTCACCCATCCAAATATCGGAAAAGCTGCGCCTGTTACCGGTGAAGCCGTCATTGGCTGGACAGCCCACTATCTGATTGGGATTGCCTTTGCGTTTGTATTGCTGTGGGGATGGGGACTGGAATGGACAGCTTCGCCAACCCTGTTACCTGCACTGATTGTTGGTATCGTGACCGTGGCAGCGCCGTTTTTCATCTTACAGCCAGGCATGGGAGCCGGCGTGGCCGCGTCAAAAACACCCCAACCGAATACCGCCAGATTCCGAAGCCTGCTGGCTCATACCTCCTATGGCGTCGGACTTTATCTGACCGCATTGGTGCTTCCCCTTTAAGCAGTGTTCTGTTTATCCCCCTTGAAGCACAAAGCCCCTGACCAACGTCAGGGGCTTTACTTTATTGGAGCGCTTTTGGCGTCCCTTTAAGGTGTGACAATACCAAAGTCACTTCTGAAGGTATCAAAGATTGCCATGAAATCCGCAAATTTCTGACCATCATTCACTTTCAGCTTTCCGGCTTTTATTTGTGATTCCAGTGATGCTTTGCGTGTCAGTAAATCCACCATGTCAGATTTTTCGATAACCAATGTCATATCCGGGTTTTCCAGCTGGCGATCCTGATACGTTTTCAACACAGCGTTTGATAACAGCATTGAATACTCCCCTGACCTTGAATCCGTGTCGCCTGTTACTTTCAGGTTTATCGTGAAGGTTTTACCTGCCGCCATTTCCGGATTCACCCGCACGGTCATTGCTTCCAGCACAGAACTTACAGGCATGTTTTTCGCAATTGCTGTCGTATCCGGCGTTGGTGCAGACTTGAAACCTTCACGCAATTCCTTCGCACCAATCAGATAATAATTGCGCCAGGGTCCTGACTCAGACTGATAACCCAATTGTTCCATCGCATCTGCTTCCAGGTAACGCGCTTCTTTATGGGTTGGATCGGCAAACACCACATGATTCAACAGCGTGACTGCCCATCGATATTCACCGTTTTCGACAGCTTTCTTCGCGATTTCAATTACCTGTCCGGCACCTCCCATTGCCTCAACATACTTCGCCCCCGCATCCTCTGGCGGCAGCGGATTCAGGTTCGCCGGGTTGCCATCCCACCATGCTCCAAAGTAAAAGTCGTACGTCGCTCGTGCGTTGTGCGATACCGATCCGTAATAGCCACGGTTAAACCACGCTTTATCCAGAGATTCCGGCAATTGAATTTTTGATGAAATTTCATTGGGGGTATAACCCATATTTGCAAGCCGCAGCGTCTGATCATGGACGTATTTGTACATATCCCGGGTTTTCTCAAGCTGATCTTTAATTTTCGCCTGCCCCCAGGTCGGCCAGTGGTGTGAAGCAATCATGGTATCGGCTTTATCGCCATACAGGTGAATGGTCTCATCCACATATGCAGCCCATTTACTGGCGTCACGGGTTTGCGCCCCCCGTAATGTAGAAATATTGTGGATGGTATGCGTCATCACCTCAGATGCCAGCAAGGTTTTATACTTCGGCATATAAGCCATAAATTCTGCCGGGGCTTCAGACCCGTTCGCCATCTGGAAATCAAACTCAATACCGTCAATCCGGTGTTTTTCACCGGTCTTATGAATCAGTAAAGTGGGTTCTACATTTCCCGGTATACCTGTCGACGTTGTCTTACCCAAACCGGCATCCACCAAGCCTCTTGGTCCGCGTTCAGCCAGGTTTCCATACATGAAACTTGCACGTCGCGACATCAGATTTCCGGCCAGAACATTCTCTGAAATGGCATGTTCAAAGAAACCTTCCGGGGCAACCACTTCAACCTGCCCATGCTGATACGCGTCTTTCGTCGTCACGCCCCAGATACCACCGAAGTGGTCAATGTGAGAGTGTGTGAACACGACTGCAGTCACGGGCAGGTTCTCGACGTATTGATTCAACAGCACCAGGCCAGCCCGTGCGGTTTCCTCAGAAATTAATGGGTCGACCACAATCCAGCCTTTTTCACCCCGGATGAAAGACATGACCGATAAGTCAAATCCCCGGATCTGATAAATACCTTCCGTGACCTGAAACAACCCAGCTTTATTGTTCAGTTGGGCCATGCGGAGCAACGAGGGATTAATGGTATCCATCTGTTGCTTCGAATTCACAAACTGAAAAGCATCAAAATCCCAGACAACTTGACCATCTTTGTCCTGAATCGTTTGATAGGGCCAGGTTGCAATGTAGCCTCTGCTGGCAGAATTGAAGTCCTCACGGTCTTCAAAATTCAGGTATTGAAGCAATGCATCATTTTTTTCAATGGTAAAAGCACTGGCAGGTTTACTTTCGGGAGTAATTCCCATGGACGCGAATACAGATTGTGACACCAGCGCAATGGATAGAAATACGACAGACTTCCTGAACTTCATCAATTAAACCTCTTCTTGCAACAGCCCAAACATTCATTATTTCTATGTTTTCAGCCGCAGCATTTTTTGACCGAATATAAAATTCAAAAACAGTGAATCAACGTCAGAGATACCGCAGACAAGTTGACGCTCTTTGACAGTGTGTTTAGTCTATCGGCTTCGCATTGAACCGTCGGAAAGGTGCTGTTGAAAGAATGGAAAGTGGTGTCGATTTAAATTTACTGCGCACTTTAGTGATCGTCTGCGAATCAAAGAACCTCAAACTCGCCGCGGTGAGACTGGGCGTAACTGAAAGCGCTGTCAGTAAGCAGCTGTCACGTCTGAGTGAACAATTGAACGAAGTGTTGTTCGAGCGAACACCAAATGGTCTTGAACCCACCGCTTACACACGATTGCTGTTACCTGACATTCAATCTGCACTCAAAAGTATTCAGACTGCACTGAACAAAAAGACGTTTGACCCCAGACAATTCCAAGGCACGCTGACAATCGCTTTGCCATTAATCACGCTCGATAAATTTGGCAAACAACTCTTTCAAACCCTCAAGCAGGCTTTACCGCAAAGTAAAATTATTCTTTCTACCTGGAATTCGACAACCCTCTCATCCATCATCAATGGTGAAATAATAATGGGCGTTCACTTTTGGAATTCAGATATTCCGGGCGAAATTCATCTCAGAAATATCACAGATGATGAGTTTGTGGTTGCCATTGCGAAAAGTCATGCCGCATCGGATTTTAATGAAGTGAAAACCTGGCCATTTATTATGTTACGCAGCAGCGGCTGGAATGATCACCATTCTCCCTATTACGAAAAATTCGTCAATTTAGGCACTACCTTTAATTTTGAATACCAACTTGATAGCCCGCAACTTGCATATCAATTTATGAGCAAAGAAAAAGTGGCCATGCTGACGACGCTGAAGAATATGCCTGATGACCTGAAGCGCATTCCGACACCGGACGCATCCCGGTTGCAGGTCAAATTATCGAGTTACACCACACTGGCCAATCGCTCCAATCCGTTACACCTTTTCCTCCATAAAAAATTAGTTGAAGTGTTTTCATCCAAATCAAAAGGCCCGGCATCACATCGATAAACCGGGCGCTGCGTATTCGCTGAAACAGCTAGTGTTAAGCCAGTTTAAACCGGTGAATCATCTTCATCAGATCCGATGAAACATGGATCAGTTCATCGCTGGCCTGTGCCATCTGATTCGACTCTGATGCAACCGACAGCGACATATCTTTCAGACTGACAACATTGCTGTTGATGTCGTTCAGTGTCAGTGTCTGCTGCTCGGTTGCCGTTGCGATATGCTGATTCATGGCCTGAATGGTCTGCACTTCACCATTAATCACATTCAGCGCCTCACCGGCATCCTCAGAGATTTTGGAAGCATTTTTTGCTTTTTCCGTCCCTGTTTCCATCACTTTCACGGCATTTCCAGCACCAAGCTGTAACTGCTCGACAATCTTCTGAATTTCCAGCGTCGATTCCTGTGTCCGTTGCGACAATGTCCGCACTTCATCGGCCACCACAGCAAAGCCTCGCCCTGCTTCACCGGCCCGGGCAGCTTCAATCGCTGCGTTCAGTGCCAGCAGGTTAGTCTGTTCGGCAATGCCCCGGATCACTTCCAGCACGGTATCCACATTCCGGCTGTCTGCTGCCAGCTGTTCAACCACCTGACTGGCCTGATCAATATTCTCAGCCAGCGCGTTGGCTTCCTCGACATTCTTATCGACAATCAGTTTTCCGCTTTTGGTCCCTTTCGCAGCAGACAAACTGGCATCATTGGCTTCAACCGTGCGGCGGCTGACTTCTTCAACAGTCGCCAGCATCTCCGTCATGGCCGCTGCCAGCTGCTCCACATCATTTTGCTGCTGGTTCAGATTGCTGTCCACGGTGTGAATCGATGAGGACACCTGATTCGCAGCCGCAGCAACCTGAGAACCGGCGGTATTGATCTGCAGCATGATCCCCTGTACCGAAGCCACAAACTGATTAAAGTACCGGGATAAAACGGACAGCTCATCAGCACCTTGCTCATTCAGACGCTGGGTCAGATCGCCTTCCCCCCGGGAGAGCGCCTGCATCGCGGCAACGGTCTGCTTCAGCGGCGAAGTGATAGAACGGATAATCAATGCAATCAGCGCAGACAGTACCAGCAACATCCCGCCGGCATTCATCATTGACATCATTTCAGCCTGGCGGATATCTTCCTGCAACGCGACCATATTCATCCCGCTGCCCACCAGCCATTGCCAGGGCACAAATTGCACCGCGTAGCTCGTTTTCGGCTCCAGGACCGTTTTATCCCTGGCGGAAGGCCACTCATAGTCAACGAAACCACCGCCCTGCTTCGCTTTCTCATAGAGTTGCTGCACAAAGTACACCCCGGCACCATCTTTCAGGTTCAGCGTATTTTTACCAATGAGCGCCTGCACGCCACTGACGAGCTGCACCCCTTGGTTATCCCCCACAAACACATAGTTTCCGTGATCAAAACGCATGGCTGCAACGGCCCGAAGTGCGGCTTGCTTCGCCTCCGCTTCAGTCATTTCGCCCGAAACACTCAGGCCGTGGTAATGACTGATCACCCCCATCGCACTATCCACCAGATTCGCGACGCCATGCTCATAATTTCCTCGCATGAACTCACGCGTCTTGCTGGCATTCACCAGCGTATTGACCAGCAAACCAAGCGCAAACAGCACCAGCAGCACCCAAATTCGTGCTGCAATGCTGAAACCAGACAACCAGGTTCTCATTCTGTTTCTCCTTAGGTTTCGTGATCCATAGCTATCGTGAACCTTAGCTTTCGTGAGGTGTATTCAGTCTGCGAGCCTTGAGGCATAAATGGTGCTGCTGATGCAGATCGCGTAATTTCGCCTGACTTTGCTTCAGATCCTCCCCCTGATTCGCAACAAAATGGTTCACAGCATCTTCAAGCGAAGCCAGTAATTCGTGAGACTGAGCAACATGCTTTTCCTGCTGTTCCGGAGTTTCGCGGCCACTGGCATGTTTGATTCGCTTGTTCTGGGCTAACTGAAAGACGTTTTCCATCATCTGGTTCCTTCTTGCTCATGGTGCTCAAAACGGTACACATTGATTCGGTTTAACGCACAATCCGGCAGGTAAATATGGTTATTATTGGCATGCAGCAAATATGGCATCCAAAGTTGCCCTTTGCTGGCATCTGCGCCAAAACTGCTGAAACTGTCGACAATATTGCCATTCAGGTCAAAAACTTTGATCGCCCGGTTCACCAGATCTGAAACAAACAGATGCTGATTGTCATAGTCAATGCTGGTAGGCAGCAGAAAATGATCGCTGTCGATGCTGTAACCCGGCTGACCAAAGCTGTGAACCCACTTCATTCCATTATCAAAAATCTGAATCCGGTTATTATTCTGGTCCGTAACGTAAAGCCGGCCCTGTTCGCAGGCTGTAATATCGGTCGGCGTGTGGAACTGCCCATTGCCCTGCCCCAGTTCACCAAACACTTCAACCAACCCCGCCACACCTGATGCACTCAGACGCCAGCGAGCAATCCGGTTATTCCCGGAGTCAGCAATAAAGATATCGTTGCTGACCGGGTCGATGGCCAGACCCTGTGGTTTATTGAACTGCCACGGCTCACGGCCCATGCCCCCGAAGTTGGTATAAGGCACCAGTTCACCCAACCGGTTGTCATACTGAAAAACAGTGATGATGCCACTGAGATAATTGCTCACGACAATCATCGGTACACGCGGATCCAGTTGTCCGGGTAATGGCTGCACGGGCTTGTAAGCGGCAATGCCTAACGAGCCGGGCATTAATGGCAGGCTGACGGGCAAAGACGCATCCTGTTTGCCATTTTCACTGGCCTGCAACTGGAAGTTCCCGGCATCAACCATCCAGAGGACATCCTTAGGATCATCAAATTTGTCATTGAGCATCACCCGGAGCCAGGTTTGCTGCCAACGCTGCACCCATTCCAACTGAGTGGTGACGGCCAGATTCCACCAGGCAGGCATCGCGGTTGGCTGAACCGCCTTGATCCAGGTTTCCTGCAGGGACAACTGATGCGCAAACCAGCGTTCAAACAGCGCCACAAAAGGAGACGGCACCACAGCTTTGACCGCAGCATCCAGTGCGCCGGCAACCGCAGTGATGAAATGAAACTGACCCGGATTATCCCGTTCATCCCCCACGGAGCTCAGCACCCGGGTGGATGCCACGTTGCCGTCGCGCACACGGGACAAGTCAATCTCATGCATTTGCAACGTCGCCAGAATCGGCTCAGTGATCAGCATTCGGCGGGTGTCCGGCACAGCCGTGACCTGAATCGGCGAGAAGAAACCGTCCAAATCCCCCTGATAGTGGCCCGCCATGTCATAGACCGAAATAGCACTGTTTTTGGCCCCCGGGATCAGAATACGATTCTGGGTCACCGACACATCACGCGCCAGCTCAAGACCATCCAGATAGCATTTCCCATTCGCCGGAAACGGAATGCCCTGACCATGCCAGTCGCAACGCACCACCGTCGCGAATCCCGTATTCGCCACATACAGAGAACCCTGCTCATCCCGGCTCAGTCCCTGCGGCCAGAGAAAATGGATGGGACCATTCTCAGTTTCCACCGCATGTAATGAACGGCGGTATTCACCATCTTCTGAAAAAATCACCAGTCGGCTGGCGCCGCCCGGACCTTCATAGAATTCATCGGCCACACACAACTCACCTTGCCAGAAAGCCAGGCCATTCGGACCTTTCAAAGCCACATCTGTTTCATTGCCGAATCGTTTCACAGACGTAATGGATAACGCCTGATCATATTCAAGAATATGGATACGTGTATTGCCGATGTCACTGACATACATCCAGTTTTGTTCCGGATGAGCCAGCAACCGGAAAGGCATATTGAACTGCTGTTCACCGTCGCCGGTCGACCCGAACACAACAAGCAGATGCGCCATCTCTTTATCGAAAATCAGCAGGCGATTATGCGCGGTATCGGCCAGCCAGATATGTCCGTAATGATCGATGCAATTCCCCACCGGTGTATTCAGAGACACATTGCCTGAAGCAAGACATGGCAGTTCAGGTAAAGCCGTGCATACCGTGCCAATCGTCGAAAGAAAATGGATACCCATATGGCTTCCCTGCTCACAAAAAGATGCGTTAATTTTTAAATCACTCACTGTATGGATAGATGAGCCGGGATGTAATGGAAAACAGGACTTTCGAAATTTTGAGAGTGTTCAAAATTCATACAAGATCTCAACAAAATTGCAGAGGGTTTCTGGTATTTTGCGGAACTTATGATCAGATAAAATCGTCAATTATTTGACAGCTAAATATAAAAATGCCAACCGGTAGCGGTTTCGGCTGGCATTGGATCAGCATAGAAGCTGACGTCTGACTGAGGCAGGTCGCTGTCAGTGATTACATTGATAATGCTGCAGTGTTCACCCACACCTCGCCGTCTTCGACCCTGACCGGCCAGACCCGGACGCGGACTTCCGGCTGTTCAAGACACTGACCCGTGTGCAGACTGAAGTGCTGTTTATAAAGCGGCGATGCCACACTCAATTCACCCTGGATATCCCCGACAATTCCCCTCGAAATCACAAAGGCCCGGCCAATCGGGTCCCAGTTATCCAGTACAAAAATGCCGGGCTGCTGAGACGGCAGATAAAACAGCGCCAGCTGTGTATCATGGACCATCGCACCCATGCCTGAATTCACAATCAGATCATCCAGATGACAAACGTTCAACCAGCTCATACGCCCTCCTGCTCAGTTTGGCGGGTATTTTCAGGGGACGGCTCAATCATCTGAACCGGAATCCGCTGTCCGCGTTCACGTCGGTAGTCCGGCGAGACCACGTCACCGCTTTCATTCACGAAGCGTCTGAACCGCGCCAGTTTCTCCGGCGTCGACAACGTGGTTTTCCATTCGCACTGATAAGTCTCCACCACATGCTGCATTTGCTTTTCCAGCTCAGCGTTGATGCCCAGACTATCGTCCACCACCACACTGCGCAGATAGTCCAGCCCGCCCTCAAGGTTCTGTAACCAGACGGATGTCCGTTGCAGCCGGTCGGCAGTACGGACATAGAACATCAGCACCCGGTCGATCAGGGTCACCAGTGCATCAGTTGAGAGATCCGACATCAGCAAATCGGCATGGCGCGGCCGCATCCCGCCATTGCCGCACACATAAAGGTTCCAGCCATTTTCGGTCGCAATCACCCCGATATCTTTACTCTGTGCTTCAGCGCATTCCCGGGTACACCCGGACACCGCAAACTTAAGTTTGTGCGGCGAACGCAGCCCTTTGTAGCGATTCTCCAGCATAATCGCCAGGCCGATTGAATCGTCGACGCCATACCGACACCAGGTCGATCCGACGCAGGATTTCACCGTTCTCAGCGATTTCCCGTAGGCATGGCCGGTCTCAAATCCGGCATCAATCAGGGCCTGCCAGATATCCGGCAACTGTTCGAGCTGTGCCCCGAACAAATCAACCCGCTGACCACCGGTGATCTTGGTATAGAGATCGTATTTTCTGGCGACTTCCCCTAAAACAATCAGCTTCTCCGGCGTAATTTCCCCGCCCGGAATCCGGGGCACCACAGAATAACTGCCGTCTTTCTGAATGTTGGCCAGAAAAGCGTCATTGGTATCCTGCAATGGCTGATGCTGAGGTTCGAGCACATGTTCATTCCACAACGATGCAAAAATCGAGGCGGCCGCAGGCTTGCATACATCGCAGCCCATGCCCTGACCGTGCCGGGCGATCAAGTCGTCAAACTGTTTGATTTGTCCCACCTGCACCAGATGGAACAGCTCCTGACGGGTATAAGCGAAATGCTCACAGAGATGGTTGCTGACTTCCATGCCCAGTGCCGCGAGTTCCTCATCCAGAATCGACTTCACCATGGTGCTGCAACCACCGCAGCCTGTCCCGGCCTTGGTGCAGCTTTTTAGTTCAGACAGGTCGTGAGTCCCTGCCTGCACCGCAGCCGTAATCTCTCCCCGGGTCACGTGATGACAGGCACAGACAATCGCCCCGGCATCTTTGCTGCCCTGCAACGCAGAACAGTCAAACAGCAACTCAGCCGGATGTGCAGGCAGCGGCATGCCGTTGAGGTAACATTGCAGCAGGGCATCATAATCCTGATTGTCCCCGATCAGAATCGCGCCCAGCAGCTTGTCTCCGGTGTCATTGACCACCAGTTTTTTGTACACCCCGGCACGCATGTCCCGGAACACCATTTCCTGACAGCCTTCGCCCTGACCGAGCGAGTTCCCGATGGCAGACACGTCCACGCCCATGAGTTTGAGTTTGGTGCTCATGTCCGCGCCACTGAAGGTGCGGTCGCCCCCTAAGATCTGATCCGCTGCAATCCGCGCCATGCTGTAACCCGGTGCCACCAGCCCGAAAATCCGTTGCTGCCACAACGCACATTCGCCGATAGCGTAAATATTGGGATCGCTGGTCTGACAGGCATCGTTAATGATGATGCCGCCACGCTCGCCAATCGCCAGTCCGCACTGACGGGCCAGTGTATCCTGCGGGCGGATCCCGGCGGAAAACACAATTACATCCACTTCCAGTGGCGCATGCTCCTGAAAGTTCATCCGGTGAAAAGCGGTTTCACCGTCCGTAATCGCTGTCGTTGCCCGTTTGGTGTGCACCTGCACGCCTAATTCACTGACTTTACTTTTCAGGAGTGCACTCCCGGCATCATCAATCTGAACCGGCATCAGTCGTGGCGCAAATTCCACCACATGGGTTTCAAGCCCCAGCAGACGCAGCGCATTAGCCGCCTCCAGCCCCAGCAACCCGCCGCCGACGACCGCGCCGGTTTTCGCACCGGCACAGGCTGTTTTGATGGCAGACAGGTCATCGAGCGTCCGGTAAACAAAACAGTTGTCTCTGTCGCTGCCCTGCACCGGTGGCACAAAAGGATAAGAGCCGGTCGCCAGCACCAGTTTGTCATAGGCAAGCTGACTGTCACTGGCTAACGTGACACGCTGTTTTTCGCGGTCAATGCCGACCACCTGCTCTCCCAGCAACAGCTCAATCCCATTGTCCTGATACCACTGCTCGTTGCTCAGCAGCAGATCCTGATGATCACTGCCGGAAAACAGGGACGACAAATGAACCCGGTCGTAAGCGACAAAGCGTTCTTCGCCCAGCACAATAACCTGATAAGACTGATGCGCATTTTGGGCCACCAGCTGTTCGATGAAGTGATGGCCGACCATGCCGTTGCCCACCACCAGTAATTTTTCGCGTTGCATCAACATCATGCTCTCCTGAACTGTGTTTGAGTCCCGAATCAGGCCACTTTTTCGTTGCGGTTTTTCGCTGACACCGGCTTTAAAACCGAATCCGGAACCGTTTCCGGAATCGGCGCCACTTTACGCTGCTTCTCATACAGAAAACGCAGCACACTCTGCCGAAGACGCTGATAATCCGGATCATCCGCCAGCGCGACCCGATCCCGGGGACGTGGCAGGCTGATCTCCAGCACTTCGCCAATGGTGGCCTCGGGGCCGTTACTCATCATCACAATGCGATCCGACAGCAGCACGGCTTCGTCCACGTCGTGAGTGATCATGATGACGGTGTTCTTCAGCTCAGCCTGAATCGCCATCAGCGCATCCTGTAAATGCGCCCGGGTCAGGGCATCCAGTGCCCCAAAGGGTTCATCCATCAGCAGCACTTTCGGCTGCATCGCCAGCGCCCGGGCAATACCGACCCGTTGCTTCATGCCGCCGGAAATTTCATCCGGCCGTTTATCATGGGCATGGTCCATGTGCACCAGTTGCAGGTAGTGCATCACCTCATCCCGAACCGCTGCTGACGTTTTACCTTTGCTGACCTGTTTCACCGCCAGTTCAACGTTCTGATACACCGTCAGCCAGGGCAGTAAAGCGTGATTCTGAAACACGACCGCCCGCTCGGGACCGGGACCGGAAATTTCCCGCCCTTCCAGAATGACGCCGCCATCCGTCGCATCCAGCAGCCCGGCGACCAGATTCAGTACCGTGGACTTACCGCAGCCTGAGTGACCAATCAGAGAGATGAATTCGCCTTTCTCAATGCTGAAATTCACGTCTTTCAGTGCCACAAACTCACCGTTGGGCGTCGGGAAGCGCATCCCCAGATAACTGAGTAGTAAATATTCACGAGACATGCTTTTCTCCTTGTGCTCAGCCGGCTCAGTGCTGGCTCAGCTGTTGATTCCATGAAAAATGACGCTGTAAACTGAGCATGCTCCGATCGAGCAGCAGACCGATGAAACCGATGGTGACCACGGCCACCATGATCCGGCCCAGGGATGCGGCACTGCCGTTCTGGAATTCATCCCAGACAAACTTGCCCAGCCCCGGATTCTGCGCCAGCATCTCAGCAGCAATCAGCACCATCCAGGCCACCCCCAGCGACAAACGCAGACCGGTAAACACCATCGGCACGGAGGACGGCAACACGATGGTGCGCACATGCTGCCAGCGTGAAAGTTTGAGCACCCGGCTGACATTGAGCAGATCTTGATCCACGCCTGTCACACCCACAGCCGTGTTAATCAGCGTCGGCCACAGACTGCACATCGCCACCGTAAAGAGGGAGTTGAGAAAAGATTTGGCAACCCGCGGCTCGTCACTGACATACAGCGCACTGACCACCATGGTGACAATCGGCAGCCAGGCCAGCGGTGAGACCGGTTTCAACAGCTGGATCACCGGGTTCAATACGGCATACAGCCCTTGGTTCAGTCCGAGCACAATGCCCGCCGGAATGGCAATCGCAGTCGCCAGCAGAAATCCGGCCATCACGGTCAGTAAACTGGTGCCGATCTGGTCGAAGAAGGTCGGTTTCCCGGTGTATTCCCGGACACGGACTTCAGCCTGCGGGTTCTGAGCCAGCTTTGCGGCATTGCGCTTATCCTGACGCGCATAAAATGCAGCCTCACGATCCCGTTCATGCTGGTGTTCCGCGACCAGATTGGTGAACTGCTGCCAGGTCTGTACCGGTCCCGGCAGTGTGCCCAGAGAGGTCTGCACCTGACTGGCCGCCAGATGCCAGAGCAGCAGGAAGACGGCAATGCCCAACAGCGGGAGCGCCAGCGACCGGCTGTGCTGGATCACCCGCGCCGGTTTCGGCAGTGCAGACAACGTGATGATGGAAGCCATAAGCCATCCTCCTTAAAGTTTGTCGTTGCCTTTCAGACCAATCGCGAACTGATTGAGGTACGCATTGGGCTGATGGCCGTCAAAGGTGATCTGATCGATAAATCCGTTCTGCGGCGGCCGGAAACCGTCTTCCTTTTCGAAATCAGGAAAATCAGCCGCTTTCATCTTGCCTTCGGCAATCAGGGCTTCGGCAGCCTGCCGGTAAATCTCCGGTCGGTAGACCTGCTTCGCGATGGACTGGTACCAGTCGTCAGGTTTGGCTTCAGGGATCTGACCCCAGCGACGCATCTGCGTCAGTGTCCAGACGGCATCGCTGTAGTAGGGATACGTTGCGTTGTAACGGAAAAACACATTGAAGTCCGGCGCCGGGCGTTTGTCTCCTTTTTCGTACTCAAAGGTGCCGGTCATACTGTTGGCAATCACCTTCGCATCGGCACCGACATACTGGCTGCGAGCCAGCATCCTGACAGCCGCTTCACGGTTGGCATTGTTCTTCTCATCCAGCCAGTGAGCCGCACGGATCAGCGCTTTCACAACCCGGATATGGGTGTTGGGATAGGCATCTGCCCAGGCCTGACTGACCCCGAAAACTTTCTCCGGATTGTTCCGCCAGATGTCGTAATCCGTAATCACAGGCACACCAATCCCTTTGAAAACGGCCTGCTGATTCCACGGCTCACCCACGCTGTAGCCCTGAATGGTTGCCGCTTCGAGGGTGGCGGGCATTTGCGGTGGTGGTGTCACACTCAGCAGCACATCCGCCTGTTGCTGACCGCTGTTGTCACCATGAGTCGGGTCGTAATAGCCGGGGTGGATACCCCCTGCGGCCAGCCAGTAACGCAGCTCATAATTGTGGGTCGACACCGGGAAAACCATGCCCATCTTGAACGGCTTGCCCGCCGCCTGATAAGACGCAATCACAGGCTTGAGCAGATCCGCTTTCACCGGGTGCCTGGGCTTTCCGTCGGCGGTTTTCGCCACCTGCGGTTTCATGGCTTCCCACACGTGATTGGCCACCGTGATCGCATTACCGTTGAGATCCATACTGAACGCGGTCACCACATTAGCCTGGGTGCCAATGCCAATGGTGGCACCAATCGGCTGCCCGGCCAGCATATGGGCGCCGTCCAGTTCACCGTCGATCACCCGGTCCAGCAGCACTTTCCAGTTCGCCTGTGCTTCCAGCGTGACGTACAGTCCTTCGTCTTCAAAAAAGAAGTTTTCATAGGCTACCGCCAGCGGTGCCATGTCCGTCAGCTTAATAAAGCCGAATTTCAGCTCATCTTTTTCCGGCGGTCCGACCTTGGCCAGTACCGGCACCGACAGCAGACTGGCACTGACAGTGCCAGCAATCATCCAGTGTTTCACGCTTTTCATCGTTCACCCTCTTCCATACTTGTGAAATCCAATTCGCTCAAAACAAAAAAACGCCGCTCCCCGGCGGGGAAGCAGCGTTGCCTGATTCATCAATTCTGTGTCTCAATTTGCTTATTGTGTCGCCTGTTGTCTGGCCTGCAGGCTGACCTGCTTAGAGATGGCGACAATACGTACCATCAGCAGCCTCAACCGGCTATCGGTTCAGACTGATCAGTAAGTTCTTCGCAATCTGTCCCAGACTCTGACTCTGTTGCATCGCCGCATTGCGAAGCAGTTTGTAAGCCTCGGATTCATCCAGCCCGTGCAGCTTCATCAGCAGCCCTTTGGCCTGCTCAATCAAGCGCCGCTCCTCCAGCCGTCGGTTCAGAGTGACCAGCTCCTTTTTAAGCTGACACTGTGCCTGCCGGACCTGCCATGCCCTTTCTACCCACACACTCAGCGCCGTTGCCGAGTCACCGGGTAAAAGCACATAACCATTGGGTCCGGGCAGCCGGTGAATATCCTGAGGTTCCAGCTGGCGAACCATGACCACCAGCGGCCAGCCCAGACAACCGGCCTGCTCCACCATCTGCCGTAATTCGGCATCTGCTCTGGCCCAGCTGATCACCAGAACTCCGCTTTGCGCCTGACTGACCAGCGCTGCAAACTGACGGAAACCACAGCCAGTCACGTCATCATAAGCAGCGGCCAGCTGTCCCGTCAGACTGGCCTGCTCCCGGGTGCAGTCACTGCACACCACGATCTTTTTCATGTCTGGCTTCACCATGATCACCGACTTCCCTGTACACGACGATTCAACACACCGTTCTGTTATGAAGAAGCAAGCAACCAGCCAGTTCGTCAGAATCAGCCGTAAAATACCCCTTTAGGGTTAGCCCCTCTGGCTTCGTCGCACATAAGTGCCTGATTCAGCGTCGCGCGCAATGCAACGACATCGCCCATGATCAGCAAAGCCGGGGACTGTCCCTTCAGCATCTGCCCCAGTTTGGTGAGATTGCCCAATGACGACACATGCACCTGCTCATCGGGGGTACAGCCTTTGATGACCACAGCCAGCGGTGTGTCTTTGTGCAAACCGCCGAGCGTGAGACCGCTCTGAATTTCCCGGGCCTGTTCCAGCCCCATGTAAAAGACAATCGTCTGCCCGGCCCCGATCAACTGCGCCCAGGCGGGCAGCGCCCCGGACACCACATGACCGGTCACCAGCGTGACCGAACGGGACATTTCCCGGTGGGTGAGCGGAATCGACGTCGACGCCGCACATCCAATCGCGGCTGTTATTCCGGGCACGAATTCAAAGGAAATTGCTTTTGCGGCCAGCGCCAGACCCTCTTCACCCCCCCGGCCGAAAATCAGCGGATCACCGCCTTTTAACCGGACGACATAGCGTCCTGTCTCTGCTTTGTCGATCAAGAGCTGATTGATCGCTTCCTGTTTCATGCTGGGCTGCCCGCAACGCTTGCCCACGTAGATCAGCTCAGCCTCCGGATTCGCCATCGCCAGAATCGCATCGCTGACCAGACGGTCATACACCAGCACTTCTGCCTGCTGAATCGCTTTCAGCGCTTTCAGAGTCAGCAGCTCCGGATCGCCGGGACCGGCGCCGACCAGACTGACGGCTGGCTGATCATGAGCAGAGAAACAGGTACGGACCGGCTGAATAGCACTGACCGTCCCCTTTATTTCAGTGCCGTTTGTAATGGTGTCGTGTGTTTTGTTCACCGTTGTTGTGCTGTCCGTGCTCATGCCTGCTCTCCTTCTGTGACGGATGATGCCCTGACCGGCAATGCGCCTGCCCTCAATTCTGGCTGGTCTGTCGTTTGCTGTTTCAACAGCGATTGCACTTCTCCCAGACAAGACCCGCAGTTGGTGCCACATTTCAGTTGTGTCTGTAAACCATGCAGACTGGTGATGCCGTCCTGCTCAATGGCTTTGAGGATTTGCCGGTCCGAGACTCTGAAACAACTGCATACCAGTCTGGATGGTGTCTGCCCCTGTGACGTCAGGGCCACAAATGCACGCAAAAACATCCGGACTGAAAATGTCCCATCAAACAAAGCAGTATAAGGCTGGGGATCGAACGACAGTGGCTGCTCACTGACCAGACAGAAAGCTTTCAGTCTGTCGCCTTTCATCTGCAGCCCCGCCCAGCGATTGGGCCCTGAGCCGATTTCATCCAATACCAGCATTTGTTCTGATTGATCACAGAGATGGGCTTTCGCGAGCGGTACCTTGCAGGCAAACCGCCAGAAGTGAACCCGTTCGCCGGTCTGAAAACTGAGATAGTCGGTCTCAAACGGAGGCGGCTGCTGACCCATCCACACCCCGTAACTGGCCACTTCAGCAGCCGATACGGAAACGGCGGCTGATTTAAACGCAGGCTGCCCCGAGACCGGGTCAACCACAGGAGCCACCATCTGATTCACCCGGCTGTCAAAACCGAACCGTCCGGCCCAGTGCATCGACATAAAGAGCTGCTTCGCCGACAGGCCGTCATCCAGTGCCAGCTTCGCCTGTAGGGTCTGTCCCGCATGATTCAGGCTGACCAGTTGCCCAGCGTTGAACTGATGTTTCCGGGCCGACAACGGGTGCATGTAAACCGTCGGTTCGCTCTCACTTTCAGCCAGCCGGGCAATATGACCGGTCCGGGTCATGGTGTGCCACTGGTCGCGCTGGCGCCCGGTATTCAGCCACCAGCGCTCTGCCAGCTCACCCCCTGCATCCTGAGTCAACGCAGGGAGCACAAAATGGGCCCGTCCGCTGACGGTAGGAAACCGGCCGTCACTGAACAGATGCGAGGGTCTTCCCAGCGGCCAGCGCTGCGGCTGCCAGTTGGCATAATCTTCGTCCGACATCGATGCCAGTTCTGAAATATCAAACAGATAAGGCGCATGGCGGTTAATCCCACTCAGTGCCGCGTATTCCCGGTACACATCCGCCACGCTGGCAAAATCAAAACCGTGAAACCCCATAGCCTGCGCCACCTCACAAATCGCCCGCCAGTCGGCTTTGGCCTCGCCCGGCGGGGGCAGAAAAGCCCGCTGCCGAGACATCATGCGTTCAGAGTTCGTCACCATGCCGTCTTTTTCGCCCCAGCCGGAAGCCGGTAACAGCACATCGGCAAAGGCCGC
Organism: Photobacterium sp. 53610; assembly: GCF_036409375.1. Classification (NCBI taxonomy): domain Bacteria; kingdom Pseudomonadati; phylum Pseudomonadota; class Gammaproteobacteria; order Vibrionales; family Vibrionaceae; genus Photobacterium; species Photobacterium sp. 53610. The sequence continues at coordinate 31,305 of NZ_JAXOFS010000007.1, forward strand.
AGTATCCGCATCCGGCGAAATATCCGAGACCACCACACAGTCGCACCGGGATAAGGCTTCTGCAACTTTGCGGCTGTCCGGCAGAGACACCACTGGATTGGTCGCAATCACCCAGACAAACTTCACCTTGCCTTCATACATGGCCTCAAAGAGATCAACGGCTTTCAGGCCCGGCCGGGTCGCCATCTTCGGCGCCTGCCAGAACTCACCGACCGCCTGCACCGAATCCGCATCAAAGCCCCGGTGGACAGCCAGCTGATTCGCCAGTCCGCCCACCTCCCGGCCCCCCATGGCATTCGGCTGTCCGGTCAGCGAAAACGGCCCGGCACCGGGCTTGCCGATCCGGCCGGTTGCCAGATGACAGTTGATGATCGCGTTGGCTTTGTCTGTTCCGCTGGCCGACTGATTGATGCCCTGACAAAACAGTGTCAGAGTCTCGGGGGCGTCTTTAAAAAGAGTGAAAAAATCATGGAGCAACGTCCGGCTCAGGCCCAGTGTGTCGGCACAGGCCATCAGCCGGTATTGTTCATGGCGAAGTTCCTCTGCCAGAGCTTCATATCCCTGACAGTGCGCCTCGATAAATGTCTGATCCAGCGCCTGATGATCCATCAGGTAACGCAACAGGCCGTGAAACAGCAGCACGTCGCCGTCATTCGCAACCGGCAAGTGTAAATCGGCCTGCGCCGCCGTTGTGGTGCGTCTGGGATCAATCACCACCAGCCTTAAATCCGGATTGGCTTCTCTGGCCTGCTGAATCCGGCGAAACAGCACCGGGTGTGTCCAGGCCGTATTCGCCCCCACAATCACGATCAAGCCTGCTTTATCAATGTCCTCGTAATGCACAGGCACCAGATCTTCCCCAAATGCACGATTATGCGCAGCAACGGCAGAAGACATACATAACCGGGAATTGGTATCGAGATTCGCAGTGCCGATAAACCCCTTCATCAGCTTGTTGGCGACATAATAATCTTCGGTCAGCAACTGGCCGGAAACGTACATGGCCACGCTGTCCGGACCATGCTCAGCAACGGTCTGCATCAGCTTTTCAGCAATCACCGCAGTGGCCTGTGTCCAGCTCACTTCCTCCCCGTGAACACGGGGATACAGCAAGCGGTTCGGAAGACTCAGACTTTCTTTCAGCGCCGCTCCCTTGACACACAAAGCGCCCCGGTTGGCCGGATGGAACGGATCGCCCGACACCTCCGCTATCATTTTCAGATTGCCCGACGGGTGCCGGTACTGAATGCTGACCCCACAACCCACGCCACAATAAGGGCAGGCAGATTGTACCGCCGGTTTCCCATCCGGCTGCTGCCGGCAACCTGAACACGGCTCGGCCATGCTGCTCATACGCGTCTCCTTCGCGGTACTGCCACCGCAACCTGCAGGCATAAAAAAAGCCACGTCCCCGGGAAAGGACGTGGCAGCAATGCCTAAAACCAAAGTATTAAGTGTTGAATGTCGTGTACGGTGTTAAACTTGCATGATGTGTGCCAGATTCAGGGTTAATGCTTAATTCATTAAAAATCAACAAGATAAACAAAAACCTGTCATTCCAATCGCCGTCACCGCTCTGCAATAAGACCTGATCCGGTGCATCCCTGCACAGCCTTGGTGAAACCATCATGGCGGGTTTATCCGTGTCAGCCGTGTTGATTCAGCCGCATCTCCCGTTGCTTCAGCCATACGGGACCAAAGGTGTTCATCAATGTCGCCAATACAATCAGGCTGATCCCCAGCACCTTATTCCATGCCAGACTCTGCTCGAAGAAAAGCACCTGCCAAATCAGTGCGAAGATCAGATTTGTGAAAATCAGGGGGGCCAGCACCGAACCTGAGGCCACCAGACGATAAGCTTTCACGCGAAACACCTGGGTATTCACGATGCACACGGTTAGCAATAGCAGCGCAGGCAATATCATCGACTGCATATCGGTGATCAGCTGCCAGCTTGTTGCCAGCTGCTGATAGTCATGGGTAAACAGCACCAGCGGCAACAGCATCAAACTTGCCAGCGTAAAGCACCAGGCATTCAGCCCGACTGCAGACATCGTGCCTTTGCTGACCCGGTACAGACTGACTTGCGAACCGGCATTGAACACCCCGGCGGCGACTCCGACCAGAAGTTCAGGCCGCAGGGTAAACCCGCCCGCCTGACCCGCCATGAGCACAACCCCCAGAAAAGTGATGGTCAGATTCATGACCGTCATAGGTGGAATCCGAGCCTGAAATAACAGTTTTTCTAACACTGGAATGAAAAGCGGGCCGGTACTGAACAGCACCACAGTTTCCACCAGACTCAGGTGGCTGATCGCAAACAGGAAACAAAGCTGTGCCGCCGCAACACAAAAGCCGCGAATGGCGAGAGACTGCCAGAGTTTTTTGCTGTCGGGTACGGCCCACTGCGTCAGTGACATCAGCCAGAAAAACAACACAGCGGGCAGTGCAAAGCGCAGCAGGCTGAGCATTTCAATACTGAAATGCTCGCTCAGCAATTTGGTAATCAGCCCGTTCACCGACAGGCTAAAGGTGGAAGCCAGCATCAAAAAGAGGGGACGTAAATCTGTGTTCATGAGGACTCCTTAGCTGGTGAGGAGTCTAACGGGGTTACAATTGAGAAAAAAGCGAATAATATTAACCAAAATGGTTAGAAAAACTTACAGATGAAAAAGCACATTCCCCTGAAATCCATTTATGCATTTGTCGCCGTTGCCGAAACCGGCAGCATGACCGAGGCCGCCGAAGTGCTGAGCGTCAGCCATTCCGCGATCAGCCAGGCGATTAAATCACTGGAAAGTCAGCTCGGACTGCCCTTATTTCAGCGGGTCGGACGCCGGGTGGAACTGAACCGGAACGGCCGTAAGTATTACCGTCAGGTCGCCCCGGCACTGGAACAGATTGTGGCAGCCGGCGAGGCTTTACAACAGCAGCACCAGCATCGGCTGACCCTGAATATGGTGAACTCGCTGGCACTGCACTGGTGGATCCCGCGCGTGCCCGAATTTCAGGCGCTGGCCCCGCATATTGATATCCGGATTTCGACTTTAACCCATGTGTTTGATCTGGAAAGAGAAGGGGTTGATGCCGCCCTCATTCACGGTCGCCCCGATGACTGGAAAGGCTATCACTGCGAAAAATTAGGGGATGACGAGTTGATTCTGGTCTGTGCGCCTGCGCTGCTCAACGGACAGCAGTTTCAGGCGCCAGAGGACATCCTGTCACACTTTCCGCCGATTTTTGTCACCAATCCCAGACGCCAGCACGACTGGCAAATCTGGTGCGACGCCAGCCAACAGGCAGTTCCTTCCCGGCAACGCAACCTGTGCTTCACCACATCTGCGCATGCCATCCAGGCCGCATTACGCGGCCTCGGTGTACTGGTGACGCACAAACTCTTTGTCAGAGATGACATCCGGCAAGGTCTGTTGCAGGAGATCGGGCCCGCCGTACTCAACCCCAGTCAGGCATATCATTTCGTCTGCCCCAAAGAGAAACTGACGCAGGAAAGCGTTCTGACTCTGCGGTCCTGGCTGCGCAGCGAATTTCAGCACAAAGACAGTTGATTCACTTTGCCACACAACGAAGCTGAATTGCGCCCGGCCTGAACTTGTGTCCGGTTATTTGAGCGCACTTTGAAAATGCCGCAACGGTTCTTTTCCACTCATTCCCCCAAGATCAGATGAACATGATCTGAAAAGAGGAAGCTGCCCAACAGCATTGACTGATTTTTGCTGCCGTCGGAATAATCCAGATAAAACCGCACCAGTAAATAACCGGCAGCGTCTCCCGCGCCCAAGTCCAGAATGTTGAGCGGGACTTCAATGGCTTTATCATGCTGGCTGCCCAATGTAACCGGTTCGGTCAGTGACACCTGATTATCTTCGTCCGGTCCGAGGCTAAATCCATTGGCAGGGATTGCCAGTCTGGACGGCAGATGCTCACCCTGGTAATCGTTCTGTGGCGGTGAAGTTACAACAAAGACCCGTTCACTCCGCAACGCATTCAGCGTCGCCTTACGCGCGCCCCGGTTAGAAAAAGTGAACCGCAGCGTCGGTTGCAAACCGGTATTGATGACCTCTTCCACGTACACGACGGGCTGAGGCAAATCACTTAACGGCATATTGATTAAAGCGCCCTTCTCGTCATAGCGGTAGTAGTGAGCAATCCCGTCATCATGGGTATAAACGTCCAGCCGGGAGATCAGGCTCCCTTCTGCCTGCGGGTCAAGGGAAATCCGGTAAATATAGAGCGCATTGTTCAGTGGATTCGCCTTCAGCAGCCCCGACACTTCCAGTTTTGACGGCGGCTGAAAGCCTTCAGTCAGATCCGTATGCTGCAGATAACCGGGATCGCCGCACAGCAGCCAGGCTGGCAGCATAGACGTCCAGCGCTGGCACTCACCACCCAGCGTTTCATCTCCGCCATCGGAACGCTCTGCAATCAGCGCATCGTACTCTTTCTGGCTCATGGCAATCAGTTCCGGCTTCAGGAAGACGGACTTATCATCGGAAAACGGAGCCAGTTCAATACTGGTCAGATGAAGTTCTGCGGGCCGGGTATGATAGGTATAGTAGTTGAGCACCACAGCACCCAGGATCATGGCAATGATGAGCGGTAAGATGAACCGCAACAGCAGATTTTTTTTGGTCATAGCGATCACTCAGCAGACAGACCACGGAAACTGCTGCTAAGTATAGCTTCATGCGATTGATACGACTTCATGGCCGGAAGGAGCAGGCCAAATGGCTCTTTCACGCCCTAAAAGTTCAGCTACACATCACAAAACAACACTTTACCTGTAAAAAAACGGCTTTAGTTTATGTGTTCAAAGGCATAATCTGTCGCCCAAACACCTTTATATTAACGGTGAGCTTATTATCATCCGAAAAATCCGGCTCACTTTTGTGCGGGTCAGGAACTTCATCGGGTGAAATCAGTCGAAAGCCTTTGTGTGACTCGGTCACAAGGTTTCTTTTTTCTTAACCTAAGGATGCTGACTATGTGGCAACTTTCCGATCTGGCTCCCCTGCTGTCTGAACATGATGGCTGGCAAGTCGAATTACAGGGTCAGGCACTGCTGATCCGCAATGAAGATAACATCGAAGCCTTTCTGGCAGTCTCCGGTGAACAGATCCTGGTCGAGGTTGTTCTGTTCGATGCCGCTCAAGTCAAAGATACAGACGCACTCAACAACGAAATCCTGCGGACCCATAAGATGTTCCCGCTGTCGACCATCGGCATCAACAGCATCAACGGTAACGATTACTACATTGCCTTTGGTTCACTGTCTTCCCAGTCCAAAGCAGAAAGCGTGGTTATTGAAGTGGCAACGCTGTTCCGCAACGTAGAAGCCTTTATCGATCTGTATCAGGATTACCTCAAGGAGCAAACCGCATGAGTGTCTGGAAAAAACTGTTCACTGCAATCAAAGGTGGTGCGAACGAAGCGGCTGAAGCTGTTGTAGACAGCCAGGCGCTGCGTATCCTGGATCAGGAGATTCGTGACGCCAAAACTGAACTGCGCCGTTCCGACGAAGCACTGGTGGGTATTGTTGCCAAGCGCAAGCTTTCCCAGCAGAAAGTGGAAAGTTTCAACCTGGGTATCGCTGAATACGAAGGTTATGCCCGAAACGCCATGGAAAAAGGCCAGCAGGATCTGGCACTGGAATGTGCTCAGAAAGTTGCAAATCTGCGTAACGAGCAGCAGACCGAGCAAACCTATCTGGAACAGTTCTCCCGTTCTGAACAGTCCCTGCGTGCAAACATTGCTCAGGCCAAAGACAAACTGCGTCAGCTGGAACAGCAAGTAGATGTCGTGAAGGCAACCGAAGCGGTTCAGAAGGCACAGTCCTCCGTTTCTGCCAGTCAGGTCGGCGCCAACACGAAAATGCACACCGCGGTTTCCTCTCTGGAGCGTATCAAACAGCGCCAGACTGAAAAAGCCGCACAGCTGGAAGCTGCATCTGAAATGGCAGCAGAACAATCCGGCAGTGCACTGGAGAAAAAACTTGCCGACGCAGGTCTCAAGAGCGGCGGACAAGGTTCTGCTGAAGATGAGCTGGCTCGCATTCTCGGTCGCCAATAAGGGAACAACGTTCCCCAAAGGATTGAGGAGAAAGGCATGTCAATCTGGTTGTGGGTCCGCCGTTGGGCCCATCAACAATTCAATCAACTCACTGGTCGCAACCTGCTCATCACGCTGCTCATCTACATCGGAGCAAGCTGGTTACTCCTTGAACTGGCTGGAGAGCAAGCACTTACACATTCACTCAGCCGCTTCGTTTACTACCTGGTCGTCACCGCGTCCACCGTCGGTTATGGTGACTATTCACCGGAATCTGCTGCGGGTCAGTGGGTCGTCGCCCTGTTTGTGATTCCGGGCGGCCTGGGGTTATTCGCCATTGGCATTGGCCGTCTGGCCACGATGTTTATGAGTTACTGGAAGAGCGGTCTGCTCGGCAATCGGAGAATCAACGTGGAGAACCATATTCTGGTACTCGGCTGGAACAACCAGCGCACCCTGCACCTGATCCAGATGTTGCAGCACGAAGAGCGCACTCGCCGCCATATCGTGCTTTGCGTCCGTCCTGAAATGGAAAACCCGCTACCGGGCGAAATCGACTTTGTCCGCGTCACCAGCTTTACCGACACCCAGAGCATGGACAAAGCCGGGATCAGCAAAGCCAGCTGTATCATCATTGATAACGCTGAAGATGATGTCACCCTGGCAGCCGCGCTGTATTGCGCCAGCCGTAACCCAAACGCTCACCTGCTGGCTTATTTCAATGATGAAGCACTCAGTGACCTGCTGAAAAGTCATTGTCCGAATGCCGAGTGTATTCCTTCCGTGGCTGTCGAGATGCTCGCAAAAGCGGCCGTCGACCCCGGCTCCAGCGGCTTACACCACGAACTGCTCAGCACCCACCATGGCATGACACAGTACGCGGTGCGCTTCCCGGAAAGCATGGCGCCCACGCCCATCAGCAAACTGTTCAGCCAGTTTAAAGAACAGCATGATGCCACGCTGATTGCTATCGACCGCGGTCAGGGCATTGAGCTGAATCCACCGCTGAATCTGGACGTCACACCCGGCACCAATATTTTCTACATCGCCGATGAGCGGGTAGACCACTTTAACTGGCCTGCATAATCGGATAAGGAGAACGTATGTTCGACTGGTTTAAAAAACGTAAAGAGCCTGAAGCCAGTGGCCCGACCGCCCCGGAAATTCTGGGCCTGCGCCTCGGCGGCGCATTCGAGCTCGATGATCTGAAACTGCGCCTGACAGAACCGTCGCTGACGATCGAAGGTGCTGCCCGCACACAGCTGATTCAAGCTGTCGGTGAAGTCTGGCTGGATGAGCAAACCCGCCTGCTCCGCTACTATACCGATGACGAAGGCTTTGTTCAGGTGCTGACCCATGGCACAGGCGACGCCGATGTCAGCGAAGTCAAACTGTTTTATTTCTACGAAAGCAAGCCTGTCGACACCGACAGCGAATGGCAGCATCTGCTCGATCACGGCATCGTGAAAAGCCAGTGGCAGCTGGAAGACCAGACTTTTGAGAAAATCTGGGACAACAGCCGTCCGGTTGCAGTTACCGAAACCACCTGGCTACAGAATGGCACCACCAGCAATACGGATCAGTTTTTGATGGTGTATGAAAGGGAAGCCGAACCATCACTGGCTGAAGTCCTGCTTGTGGCCGCAGAAGAAAAAATTTTCAACAACCGGGCCGAACGAAGCCTGGTGCTGAGCACAGGGTTTGATCTCAGTCCAACCGACTTCAAGTTAATCGGCTGAATCAGGCAACAATACATAAAAACGATATATTTTAGGGATTTCCATGGATCTATTAACACAATCTCTCGCAGGGTTAGGCTCTTTTGTCATCTATTTTGCGATTTCTATTCTGTTCCTGATGCTGTTCAAAATTATCTTCGTCCGCATCACGCCGTATGACGAATGGAAACTGGTCAAAGAAGAGAAAAACACCGCAGCAGCCATTACCCTGTCGGGTTCTGTCCTGGGTTATTCACTGGCCATTGCCGGTGCTGCCAGTAACTCAGTGAACTTTGTTGATTTCTCTATCTGGGGTGTGGTTGCCCTGCTGGCTCAAATGCTGGCTTATCTGATTGTTCGTTTAGGCTTCATGCCACGCATCGCTGAACGCATTGAAGCGGGTGAGATCCCTGCGGGTCTGCTGATGGCTGCGACTTCTGTTTCTGTGGGCCTGCTCAACGCTGCCTGCATGACATACTGAGGGCGGCGCAATGAAACGGACCAAAGAAGTCAATCTCCCCGGTATGCGTAAGCAATGGCGTCCCTTTGCCATTGCACCTGTCACTGCCGCGATTTCTGCAGGCCTGCTGGCTGGCTGTAGTGACCCGAAAGAAGAAGCCAAGCTCTACCACACGGTATACGACTGTAAAAGCGATAACCCGGGCTTCGAAGCGCAATGTGAGGCAGCCTACGAGACCGCATTGAAAGATGCGGCACGTACAGCGCCAAAATTCATGACCCAACGTGACTGTATCGCTGAATTCGGCCAGAACAGCTGTGTCGGTGCGCCTGAGAATAACTGGTTTATGCCTGCGATGGCCGGCTTTATGTTCGCCCGCTTGCTGGACAATAACCGCGGCTACTACAGCCAGCCGATGTTCAGTTCGACTTATCCGGGCAGCCGTTACTACAGCCGCTGGACCACAGCTGATGGTTATGACTACGGTTCTTACCGCTATAAGAACTCCAAAGTGATCCTCAGCAAAGAGCAGATGAAACCGAAGCCAACGGTCAGCCGCACGATCTCACGCGGTGGCTTTGGCTCCAGTGCGGCAGCTAAATCCAGCTGGAGCAGCTCAAAGAGTTCATCGAGTTCATCCAGCCGGAGCTGGGGCGGCTGATTCCGTCATCAGCACAGAAAGAGCGCCGCGGCGCTCTTTTTTTTGCCTGAAGATTACAGATCAAAACAATTGTGCACGAAGTTTATTCACGACCGAAAAAACTGAAGCAACTCATGAAAAACAATAAGTTGCTTCAATAAATCAGACATTTCAAGAAAACACACCCTAGATCACACTTTGAATACTAAGTGGTTTATTGTTAACATCTCTACACTTTTGACTCAGAAGATAGTTTCACCTTTCTGTCTGAGCGCAGGCCAATCAGCAGAATATTGCTCTTCATGCAGATAACTTTGCTGTCCGTATTTTCACGCTGCATGCACTGATAGTTTGGCCGCAGCCACTGAGTTGGCTCAAAGGCGGACGCTTAACCGTAGTATTTGAAGGATTTATGGGAATTAAGTCAGATTTAAATAAACCGGTATTTTTTACCTCGGCGATCTTTATCGCTGCACTGTCTTTCATTGGTGTGATGTGGCCTCAGGCCATGGAAGCCTATTTCAAAAACGTTCAGGGCTGGATCATTGCCCAGGCAAGCTGGATTTACATTCTGGCTGTCGCCATCTTCCTGATCTTCCTCATTTTTGTGATGTTCAGCCGTTTGGGAGATATTAAACTCGGGCCGGATCATTCCGAACCGGACTACAGCTATACCTCTTGGCTGGCCATGCTGTTCTCTGCCGGGATGGGGATCGGTCTGATGTTCTTTGGCGTGGCAGAACCTGTCATGCACTTCACCTCTCCTCCGGTCGGCGACCCGCAAACCGTAGAAGCGGCCCGTGAAGCCATGAAGATCACCTTCTTCCACTGGGGTCTGCACGCCTGGGGAATTTACGCACTGGTCGCGCTGGCGATGGCGTATTTTGCCTACCGCCACAAGCTGCCTTTGCTGCCACGTTCAGCACTGTACCCGCTGATTGGTGAACGGATTTACGGCCCGATTGGTCATATGATCGATATCTTTGCCGTGATCGGGACGCTGTTCGGTGTCGCCACCTCGCTGGGCTTTGGTGTGGTACAGGTCAACGCAGGTTTTCACTACCTGTTTGATCTGCCTCAGACCACGACCGTGCAGGTCATGCTGATCGCTGCCATTACCCTGATTGCCACGGCATCTGTTGTACTGGGCCTGGACGGCGGGATCAAACGCCTGTCAAACATCAATATGTTCCTGGCGGTCCTGCTGCTGGCTGTCGTGATTCTGGCTGGCCCGACGGCGATGATAATGAAATCTTTTGTTCAGAATACCGGCTCATACCTGAGTGAGATCGTGAGCAAAACCTTCAATCTGTATGCCTATCAGCCGAAAGAAGACTGGATTGGCGGCTGGACGCTGCTGTACTGGGGCTGGTGGGTCTCCTGGTCGCCGTTCGTGGGCATGTTCATTGCCCGGATTTCACGCGGCCGAACCATCCGCGAATTCCTGGTGGGTGTACTGCTGATCCCGTCACTGTTCGGTTTCCTGTGGTTTACGGCATTCGGTAACACGGCGATTGATGCCATCATGAATCACGGCGCCGACTACCTGAGCAAAGCGGTCAGTGAGAACGTCCCGGTCGCGCTGTTTAAGTTCTTTGAACACATGCCGATGTCTTCTGTGCTGTCAGTCATTGGTGTGGCGCTGGTCATTACCTTCTTCGTCAGCTCGTCTGACTCCGGCTCTCTGGTCATCGATACCCTGACCTCAGGCGGTGCCGCGGAGCCACCGGTCTGGCAGCGTATTTTCTGGGCCGTGATTGAAGGTGTGGTTGCAGCGGCCCTGCTGGCTGCAGGCGGCTTGTCGGCGCTGCAGACCATGACGATCGCCAGTGCCTTTCCGATCATGATTCTGATGCTGCTGTTCTGTTACTGTCTGTTCAAGGCGCTGCGAAACGACTACATGCTGCAAAACAGTATTCAGAACCACAACACGACCTTGCAGTACACGCAAAACAGTGTCAGCTGGAAAACCCGGATTTCTGCACTGGTCAGCCATCCGAAGCAAGAAGAAGCCGAGAACTTCATCAGGGCTACGGCAACACCGGCACTGAAAACGCTGGTCGATGAAATGAAAGCACAGGGGCTGGCTGCGAAGCTGCAAGTGCTGGATGAGTCCCGTGTTCGTCTGGTGGTCGAGAAAGAAGAAGTCGAAGATTTCGCCTATGGTATTCGTCTGCGTCACTTCGCACTGCCAAGCTACGCGAATGAGTCCTACGACGATTATTACCGGGCTGAAGTCTTCCTGCTGCAGGGCGGCCAGCAATATGACGTGATGGGTTACACCAAAGACCAGATCATTGCCGATGCGGTCACCCAGTACGAACGTCACATGCACTTCCTGCATCTGGCGACTTCGGAAAATATTGTCGAAGAAGCCGTAGCTTCCTGAGGCATTGAACCCGAATCGAACCATAAAAAAAGCCAGCTTCATGCTGGCTTTTTTGTTAACCGGTTAATCAAAGAAACATCCCGGATCAGTGGCTGTAGGCGCCGCTGGCATAATGCAGTTCATAACTGTGGCTGTAAATTTCCAGAATGTTCCCGAACGGATCTTCCATATAAATCATGCGGTAGGGTTTCTCACCCGGATAATAATAGCGCGGTGCTTTCATGCGCTTTTTCCCGCCTGCGGCAACAATACGCTCCGCCAGTTCCTCGACATTCGGATCCTGCACGCAGAAGTGGAACACACCGGTCTTCCAGTATTCAAAGTTGTTTTCCGGCTGTTGCTGATTGTCGAACTGAAACAGTTCCACCCCAATGCGATCGCCTGTCGACAGATGCGCAATCCGAAAACGTCCCCAGCCTTCGCCAAAGACATCAGTACACATTTCGCCGATAGCGCTGTCATCCTCCACGATTTCCGTCGGCGGCATAATCAGATACCAGCCCAGCACCTCGGTATAAAATGTCACCGCCGCTTCCAGATCCGGCACCGAAATGCCGATATGAGAGAACGTTCTTGGATAAGGCGTTTGTGCTTCAGTGTTCATCAGTGGAATCCTCCTGTTGTTGAGCGTCCCACTTTAATTCGCCAAAAAGTGAATTAAAAATTATCATTTATTCTTATTTTCATCACGATTTGTTATCCATGAAACTCAACAGGCAATGGCTTCATACCTTCGCGACGCTGGTCGACGTCGGCCAGTTCACTGAGACCGCGGCCCGGCTTCATATGACGCAACCCGGGGTCAGCCAGCACATCCGCAAGCTGGAACAACAACTTGGGCAGGCACTGCTCATACGGATCGGGAAGAGGTTTGAGCTGACGCACGCAGGAACCGTGCTCTACCAACACTGCCAGACACTGGCCGCAGAGGAACAACGCCTGCAACAGGCGCTGTTACAGGATAACCCGGAAGCCGGTCCCTGCCGTTTCGCGATGTCCGGCACACTGGCAAATCAGCTTTATCCGCTGTTTCTGCAACGCCAGCAGGCCTTTCCGGCATTATCTGTGGCCGTCGAATCCGCACCGGATCAGCGTATCCTGCACTTGCTGGAACAGGATGAAGTCGATCTCGGCATCGTGGCCGAACCGCTGACCCAAGCACAGTCACAGGCACGTTTTCACAGTGAGAAAATTGGTGAAGAGACTCTGTGTCTGGTCTTTCCCGCCGCGCCGGACACATCCCCTTTATCAGAAGCCCTGCTGACAGAAACCGGGTTGATCGATCACCCCAATGCGCGCCGTTATCTCGACAGTGTGCTGTTGGACCTGCCCTTCTCCTTACAGCCGGATACACTGCCGGTGCATGGCTACATCAATCAGCTCAGCCAGATTCTGCTGCCGGTCTCGCTCGGACTTGGTTTTACCGTTCTCCCGGAAAGCACCATTCTGGAGTCCCCCTATTCGAAAGGATTAAGCATTCTGCACCGTACCGTCAATGTCAGGGAGCCTCTGTACCTTGTCCGGAAGCGCCACAGGGAACTGGCGTCCCGCTATCCCTGGTTCATCGACTGTATCCGGCAAACCCTGCAACGCAGCTGAGTCGCTTCGCCGGTTCATACCGGCGGTAACCAAGCCTCCGTTTCAGTTCACTGAAACATCTCAATTTTCCCGTCAAACCGATGATGTTTCATGCTGTTACAACCGCAATCCTGTCAGACACACAGTTTCCCGGTTCTGGCCTGTGAACAGACAAATGCAACAAGACACCTATGATTTTGCATCGTAAAATAACAGTCTTCAAAAACAGCCAACAGCCGGGTACTGACCGCAGCACGAGGACACTCATATGCAGGCCAAACAAGGACAACTCCCGATCCTGACGCCGATCCGCGGCATCGCCGCCCTGATCGTCGCTTTTTTCCATGCCCGTTTAATCTTATTTCCGCAATGGAAAGAAGCGATCGCCGGTGTCACGCAGTTTCTGGAAAATGGCTATCTCTGGGTCGATATCTTTTTCATGCTGAGCGGCTTTGTGATGATGCACGTTTATCAGCCTGCATTTGCCAACGGGAGCAACCTGCCCAGATGGCGCGCCTTTTTGTGGCTGCGCTTCAGCAGGATTTACCCGCTGTTCTTCATCACTTTTACGGTGCTCTTCCTCTGGGAATATTACAAATCGCAACACCAGATTGGGTTCTATGGTGGTGCCTTATTCGAAGCCTGGGGTGCCAGTGGCATTCCGCCGTTTGCCGGACCTTTCAATCGCACCGAAGCCATATTACCGAATCTGCTGTTACTGAACGGCATCACCAGCCAGCCCCTGAGCTGGAATATTGCTGGCTGGTCACTGAGTATTGAATGGCTCTGCTATCTGGTCTTTCCTTTACTGGTGCTGGCGATGCGACCGTCCGCCAAACGCAGTGCCTGGGTGCCTTTTGCAGTTTTCATGACGGTTGGCACATTGGTGTACCTGAAAGGGAACCTCGATATTACAGCGACTTACCAAGCCTTCCTGCGCGGCCTGTGCGGTTTTTCTTTCGGGATGTGGCTCTGCCGGATTCAAATTTCTGTGCGTGCCAAACACTGGATGAATCAGGATATCCTTCTTGTTGTTCTGATTGCAGCGCTGATGACCGTTCTGCATTTCAGCACGACTGACAGCACGACGATGATCACCTATGTTCTGTTTGCCCTGCTGGTTCTGGCGGGTGCACATCAGATTCAGCGGCCATCCGTCATGCAGTCTGTGCTGGATAACCGGATCACACAGTATCTGGGCGATATTTCCTATTCGATCTACCTGTGGCACACCGTCATCCTGCTGGCTGGTGTAGAAATAATCCATCACATCAATCCGGACTGGACAACCTGGTGGTATGCCCAGACCGATGGACCGACCCTCATCATGGGCATTCTGGCTTTCACCGTGCTTTTACTGGCCGTCTCCGCAATGAGTTACCACCTGATCGAACGCCCGGTGATGAAATGGCTTCGCCGTCTCGGCGGCACCCAGAGAGCCATTCAGGTTTCACAGATGTAAACCCAGAGCATCTCCCATTATCTTCTGGACTGAAAGTGGCTGAATCATCAGCCACTTTTTTTTGCTGCCCATTTTGTCAACATATCTGCAATTCACACTTACGCAACATCACACATAATCCAGCCTATACTCCTAACGCATATTGACTCATCAGACAGGACGTCACACAACGGCAGGAGGCACCATGTTCGGACAGCAATCCCCCATTCACTTTTCTCTGTTCACCTTCGGGCTGATGCTCGTGCTTTGCAGCGCCCACCTCAAAGCAGCCACCGTGCAACTGCCCCCCATGAACGCCCGGACCGATCAAACCTCTATCTCCGGCCTCTCATCCGGCGGCTTTATGGCAGCCCAGTTCCATATCGCCTATTCCGAATCACTGATGGGTGTCGGGATTGTCGCCGGTGGCCCCTGGAACTGCGCAGGCAACAACCCCTTCGTCAACCCGCTGGTCAACGCCACCACCACCTGCATGAATCCGTGCCAAAACGCACTGGGTGTTTGTCCGTCGACGCTATTTCCCAACAGTAGCTACCTGTCGGAACTGGCAAAAGTCACCGCAGAAAATGGCCGGATTGATGACACGAACAATATCAGAGATGACCAGGTTTACCTGTTTTCCGGCAGACTGGATGAAACTGTAGTGACGGGCGTGGTGGACACCGCGAAAGCGTTTTATCAAAAGCTGGATGTGCCGCTTTCACAGATTCACTATGACAAGAGTGTGGATGCCGGACATGCCTTTATCACCAACGATCCGGCTGATACCGCCTGTGATATCACCCAGTCGCCCTACATCAATCACTGTAACCTGCATCAGGCGCAGCGGATTCTGGAGCACATCTACGGCCCGTTGAAAGCCCCGGCAACCAGCCTTACCGGCGAATTGATTGCGTTTGATCAGAGCGAATTCTTCGATACCTCCCTGACCAGCATGGACAACACGGCTTATGTGTATATTCCGAAAAGCTGTCGCAGCGAATCCTGCAAAGTTCATGTCTCTGTGCATGGCTGCCGCCAGGGGATTTCCGTCATCGGCACCACTTATGTCACCGAAACCGGCTATTTGGAAGTCGCCGACACTAACAACATCATCGTGCTTTTCCCGCAGGTGAAAAAGTCTGAGTTTGTCCCTTACAACCCCCGCGGCTGCTGGGATTTCTGGGGCTACGGCACCATGGGGCAACCACCGTATAACTACTACACCAAAGATGCGCCGCAAATGCGGGCGATTCAGGGGATGATTTCGCGGCTGACGCAGGTGATGTGAGGCAATCATTTGAGGGCTCTGCATGTCTCGTATCATTTCTGCAGTGCCCCTCAGCATTTGGGGGCGCGCCAGATACGCTTTGCTGGCACAAAGCGTACCCAGACATGCCTTTTGGTTCTCTAATGTTGACCGGGCCGGGTGTAGGCCTCCCATCGCCGACAACCTAAAAATTCACCCATGAATTTTTCCCTGGGGTGTGGGTTTGCTTAAACTCTAACTCGTAATTTGCCCCAAACCAATTTAGAGCTTAAAAGCTGATCCAACATTTTGTATCTTGATTGACCTATTTTATCTGATGGCTAACATTAACTGGGTCTGGAAAAAGTATCCTTGGGTAAAGCAGAAGCATGATCTATTTTATCGGACAAGCCTCTTAACAGTGTGAGTACACTATTTGAAATCGCTAAACATTGATCGTATCAATAAAGCCCGTCAGTCGAGATACCAGTTCGTCGCATAAATCACTAGAAGGACGAGAAGAGTGAGAAGGACTGGGAGGGCGAGCATCATTGCCAACTTTTTCATGGAGCTTTGTTTATCAAATACCACGCCTTCAGCTTTCCTCACCCTCCTCTCTTCATCAAAATGCCATTTAATAGCGAAGTAGGCTCCAATAGCTAATACAATAAGCTTAAAAGCTCCAGCAAAGTACGGAAAGAAGTTAGCCCAACTGCCGTTCATTATCTATCTCCATCAAATTAAATATCGATTTTGCGGTAGCAGAATCAAAGGTTCATATTTAGTGCGCACCCAAAGTCAGGCGTTCTAGCTAGCGCAAGTCTACTGCTCGCGCTAGCTGTCCACAACTCTCTTTGCAATACCTGTAGTTAATGGTGGTTTGCTGAATTAGCAAAAGTACTGGCACATTTATGTCCATTTATCTTTTAGGCCGCTACAGATTAACATGGCGGTGGTAAGCCTATAAACCATGTCTTTAGCATTAACGGAGTGATCAGTGTTCCCCGATCTGCACCCTGCCCCACATCATCCAGCGCAATCCACTCTTCAATGTCAATAGAGATAGTATTTTGCTAGAAAACGCGCATAATCTTGCTATACAACACTCAATGAAGAAATTATCTATGACTGCTTTTCAATATTACTTTCATCAATTGCCTTGTTTTAACTGTAAAAAAACCACCGTAAGCACTGATCTGGGTTGGTTAACGGTTGCGATGAAAGATGATGTCCTAGCGCAAGTGGCTGCGATTATCGCGCAAGGCAACGTTGAGCCAGATCTTTCGGTGAACGTGACTTGTACGAAAGAGGAAGCGCGTGATTACTTATTGCTGAATTTCTATGGTTACTCAGAAGAAGAACTCGCGGATCAAGTTGAAGCGGAAGATGAGCAAGAAGTCGCGGATGAAATAGCAGAACTACTGGCAGAAGGTAACGATTCAGCAGTCTTTGAACACGAAATCGCACTCCAAAGTTGTACTGATTGCGACATTGATGAAGAGTCAAACTAAGCGTAATCGTTCAACTTAAACATGTTCGTCATAAGTAACATGATGTTCCGTTGATTCAAAGCGTTAGCAGAGTAGGGTTTGCTAACGCTTTTTTGTTTCTGCGGTTTTAAATTAGGCGCTGTTCAAGGAGGCAGGGATTGCTTTTTACCTATCGCATCCTCCTATACTTGAGACATTGCTTGAAATACTAAATGAACAAAACCCCTGACACACTTTTGTCTGACCACGAGTTTAAAAACCAAGATTCACACAACCCCCTGGGAAAAATTCATGGGTGAATGTTTAGGCTGTCGGCGCCCAACACGCCGACAGCCCCAAAAAATCAACACTACCGCCCCACGCTTCTCCGCAACTCAGTCACCTGCTCATACCCAATACCCCAATTGTCCGTACTCACTTCATCAATCACCACAAACGTGGTTTCAGGATTCTTATTGAGTACCTCAACCACCAGTTGTGTCGCGCCTCGAATCAGCGCCTGTTTCTGGGCTTTTGTAACGCCTTCATCGGTCAGTTTAATGTTGATATAAGGCATGTGCCTTCTCCTCAGTTTGATGCCAGATCAGCGTACATTTTGTTGACGATACGCCACTGGCCGTTTTCTTTCAGCAAGCCAAGAAAGTCGATGTAGGTGTGACCCAGCAGCGGACACAACACTTTCACCATGGCCTGATCACCGATCACATCGGCCGATAAAATGCGGTAAGCAAATTCAGCACCCAGCGTATGGGGTTTCTCGCGTGAGCGGACAACCTCAAGCCATACTTCGACGCTTCGTCTTAAGTCCGGTGCTTTCAGAACTGCATCCGCATGAAAAATGCTGCTGAGTTTTTCGGTATCGCCGTGATGAATCCCTTCAAAATAGGTCTGAATGATTTCCGTGACCTGATCGAGATCCCGATGACGGATGTTGTGCAAATTCAAGGGCAAGCTCCTCTGGCTCATGCAAACTCTGGAACGGCTTGTTCAGCCTGGAGTGCTTTCTGGAAGTTCGGCATGGCAATCACGTGGTCAATCATGAACTGTACTTTCTCCGGAATCACAATGCTGACCGGAAAACTGGCGCCCCAGCGAGAATAAACGGCCAGCATAATATCCGCGGCCGAAACCTGTTCACCGCCGAGAAATGGCGACGATTCCAGCCGTTTCTCAACCACCAGCCAGAGCTGATTAATTGCAGTCGCCGCACTGTCGAAAAAAGCTTGTCGCTGCGTCTGATTTTCGATTGCACTTAAGGCAAAAAACAATCGGCCATAGGCCGGATGCATGGTTGCATTGGCAAACATGATGTCCTGAATCGCCTGTTGTCTCGCCGTTAGGTCATACACCGGTAACATCGGGCTTTGATGTTTTGTAAGCAGATAAATCATCACGGCAGCCCCTTCGCTTAAGGTTCTGTCACCATCGATCACGACCGGCACTGTGCCCGCCGGGTTGATGGCCGTGAAATCGGCGACCTGTTGTTTCTGAATGAGCGTGACGTCCTGACCCAGTTCACGAAGGACAACCTGAGTGGCCAGTGAGCAAGCGCCTGGCACGAAATAAAGCGTATACATGGTGTTTCTCCTGTTCTGTTTGGTGATGTGAGCCATTCCGGCTCCCTGAACTCAGTTCGTCCGCACAGCCACTTAAACATCAAACCGGACGATGGAGAAAAGTGTATGGTGATGAAGGTGCTTTATATATAGTGACAATGTGAACTGAATGTTCGCAAAATGGAAACAGTCAACATCAACAGGGAATACGAAAGCTTTGAATAAACTCCGGGGAATGGCGCTCTTTGTGCGTCTGGCAGATTTAGGCAGTTTTACGCGGGTTGCCGAGCAAAACAACACGTCCAAATCTATGATCAGTAAAGAAATTGGTCGGCTCGAGGATGAACTTGGGGTCCGCCTGCTGCACAGAACAACGCGCAATGTTCAGCTCACCCATGCAGGGGAAGCGTATTTACAGCGGGCCCGGAAAATCCTGGCGGATATCAATGAAGCCGATGCCTTTGTGCAATCGCTGCAACAGACACCCCGGGGCAAGCTCAGGGTCAATGCGCCGATGGTACTGGGGATCACCGATCTGGCAGATATGTTTGCCGATTTTATGCGCCAGTTCCCCGACATTGATTTAGACATTCACCTTGGCGATGAAGATGTCGACTTGGTTGAGCAGGGGTTTGATCTCGGATTTCGCGCAGCCAGCCGTCCGTTTGACTCCAGTTACGTGGGTCGGCCACTGACAACGTTTCAGTACCGGATCTGCGCATCCCAACGATATCTGGATCGCCATGGCAGCATTGAGCACCCCAAAGATCTCCTCCACCACAATTGCTTTGAATACGCCTACTTCAAAGGGAAAAATGTCTGGCCCATCGAAGATGGGATTCCCATCAAAGGGTCATTACGCGTGAACAGCACCCTGTTTATGTTAGAGGTGATCAAGGCCGATCAGGGCGTCGGATTTCTGCCAGATTTCGTGTGCCGGGACGCGTTAAAAAACGGAGAAGTAGTCGAAGTCCTGAAAGACGTACAAAAGCCTTCTCTCACACTGTATGCCCTCTACCCAGCCAGACATTTCGTTCCAGCCACCGTCATTCAATGTATTGCGTTTCTGGAGCAATGGTTTTCAGAGCCATGACTAATATTACGCCCCAAAATGGCCTTCAATTTTATTCTTCGACTATAACCAGCCATGACCTTCGTTCTATAAATAAAAATACATTTGATCATTAAAGAGTTACACAGCCACAGTCGCTATAGAACATCAGGTTTCATAGGGAATACATCTCTGTATCTGGCACCTAGCAATCATTCACAAAAGGAGATCATGTGACAAACGTCAATACAAAAAATCCAGTAAAAATGTTGATGCTTACCCTGCAAGGATTCATTGTTTTTAATGTGATCGGCGCATTAACGCTTTTCCTTTCAATGACTGTTGCAGAGGGGATTTTCAACAATAATAGCGATGATATGCCGATAGCAATGACTTTATTTCTTTCTGGATCATTTCTAACACTATTTATCTCGAAAAGAATCTGGAACTTCTCAAACACAAAAAAATTAAGTGATGTATTATCGATGACAGCATTAATCTGTGGTGTCATCATTGCTGCTGAATATTATCTCATCAGTGATATTGATGAGATTAAAAAACTGAAAGACCCCTATATTTTGTTCCAGTCCGCCTCATTATTGATCACTTTATTATTGCAATATTATCGATATAACAAGAGATAACAGACTGTACCGATTCCACTTCACCACATTCATCACTTGGCAGAAAAAGCATCAGGAAAACGGCACACTGACAGAAGTGACTTCGCAACTCAATCAGTGACCGTTCTCCAATTTTTGTCTGTGGCCAGCCACCAGTGACTGGCCACACCCCTTTCGAAATCACACCATCATGACCACTAATAATCCCGCTGATTTTGCTCCATCAGTTTTGCAAACACGCTGAGGGCTTTTTTCCCCTCAGCATTGGCGAACGACATCGCTTCTTCAGGCGTCAGGAAAAACTCCCGTTCACAACCATCACCAATGGCTCGTTCCCAAAACAAAAGGCCATCATTTCTTAGGCTGATTTGGTAATGACCATGCTCAGAAAGATTACACTCCTCAAATTCTGAGGCTTCTGATTCCTTTCGGCCATACTTCGCCTGTATCGTTTCAGGAAGCGGGTGCGAATATGGATTGTCATAACGTGATTGATTCACCGGTATTGCCATAAACCAACGCCAGGGATTAATTTCCTCGCCGGTCGCCAGTGAAAAGTAGCTTGTATGGTAGCTGATGCCTCTCGATCCTGTGCCTACCGCCCACGAGTAGAAACGTACGCCCAGCCACAAGCCATTCAGAAAAACGGGGCTGACCGATGTTTCGTCGTACTTCGCTAAACCATTCCCCTGCAAAAAACTCTCCAGCGTCTCCAGTTGCCGTTCGACATTTTCCTCAGAGGTGACACGTGCATTTAAAGCTGCATTGATCGCCTGGCTGCTCGGAAAGTTGGCAGCCAGTTCAATTGAATTGTCTCCCCCATAAGCGACGTCCCTGTATTGCCAGCCGAACCAGTCTTTCCACTCTCCTTTCTTCCATTTGAGTGTTTTTTGCAGCGCAGAAAGAAATTCCTCTTCCCCGCAATTTTTATCGAGATCATGGTATTCAAATTTCAGAGACAAAGGTAAAGACGAGGTCCCTGATACGGTAGACCACTGCCCTGAAATGTGATTGCCTGGCTGACCGGTGAGTTCCCAGCGGCCGGTATCACCCTGTTCGATCCAGAATCCATCTTTCAGGGTCAGCGTAATCGGCGTTTTATAGCGCTGATAATAGTAAATCGCCTGCTGACCTGAATCCTGAAAGCACACTTTGATGGAAGACTTACCGATCGTACCGGACCACACACCAGCCGGTGCGAATGTCGATGCGGAAACGGTCGGAGAGAGGCTCAAAAGGAGCGACATGGGAAGGACGAATTTGAGTTTTTTCACACGATACCTGCAGTTCTGGAGTCAATGTTGAACAATGAAAAGGCTAAACATGAGGTGACATTAAAATCAGTTTCAACCGCCTTTTTCATTGCCCTATCTTCAGTGCATAAGGCCATGATTCAAATCATAAAAAGCCAATTTCTTAACCTGTATTCCAATTTCGCGTAATTGATGTGCTTCGGCTTCAATCTCAGAGCCCAATTTCAAACCTCCCCATTGGTTTTGCCATGCTCAGCGGCGCTGCAAGGGCACTTAACCGATTGATTGCATTCAACTAATGATAATTTACACATATTCAACAACCCAGTAGGATGAATGCCTTTCAAGGCCTCTGTGCATATCACACAAATTATAAGGAAATCATTGTGTTGTATTCAGAAAGACTCATGATGCGTCCCGTAAGTCAGACCGATGTTGAAGATTTATTCGCTATCTATGGCGACCCGGAAACCAATCGTTTCAACCCTGCCGGGCCATTTCCGAATATCCAGTATGCTGTATCTGTAATGTGCCGCTGGCTTGAGCACTGGAACGCGCACGGTTTTGGTATGTGGGCAATCGCAACCCGAAAAGAACCAGAAAGCGTGATTGGTTTTGGTGGCCTGAGTCTCTTTGAGTTTGAGGGAAAAACGATGAATAACCTGGGCTACCGGCTGAGCACAGCGTCCTGGGGAAAAGGGTATGCGACGGAATTTTCAAAATGGGCGCTGTCATTCGGTTTTGTCGATTTAGAGCTTGAACAAATTTCAGCCCGAGTCCGGGCAAACCACCTCGCATCCCTGCAAGTGCTGAAAAAATCAGGATTCCGAAACGAACAAACCATTCAGGATGTCAAAGATGCGCCGGCAAGTTTGCTTTTTCATATGAGTAAAGCGGAGTGGGAAGCATCCGAAGCCCTGGCCTGAGTCAGCGGGTATCAACGGGCTTTCTGCCACATCCCACCGTTGGTGCCCACGCGGGTTCATGGCGTCTGTATCACCGTGCGTATCATCACACCGTCCTGAACCCGGTCACTGGGATAGGCGATCACTTGATCGCCGACAGAGAGCCCTGCCAGCACTTCGGCATACTGACCTGTAAGATGGCCGATCTGAATGGCCTGCAAACGCGCGCGGCCATCATCATCTCTGAATACGGCCCAGTCACGGCCATGACGGAAAATCGCAGCAATGGGAACACGCAGCACGTGATCGCCATGCCAGACTGCAATGCGCACATCCACCTGAAAACCGTGGCCAAGCGCCGCCCATTTGTCCTTTGGATCAGAAAAATCGATAAGCACGTTCACGCGCTGCTCCTCGATGCCAAGCGAAGAAACTTTGGTGGTGCCTGCCGGTTCTATCCGGCGAACAGTGCCATTTAAGACGCCTGCGCCACCCCAGTTATCGATATCTACGTGATCACCGGGCTGAATCCGCACGGCATCGCGCGATAACAGGTCAGCAGCGATTTCGAGATTGTCCGGATCGCCGGTTTCCATCAAAGGTGTCCCCGCCGCCACGACGGCTTCACTCTCCTGAAAAATCCGCAAAATTTTTCCATCGGCCGGTGCGATGATCTCGACTTGAGACTGCCGGACTGCTGCTGCCTCACCAGGTTGCAGCAGTGCAGCCTTCGCCTGCTGAAATTCAGCTTCTTTTTGCAACAGAACCGACTCTGCCGTCGTCAGTCCCGCTTCCGCCGCACGTAAAACCTGCCGGGCCTGATCCTGCCTGTCGATCGACACCGCATCCTTCTGCGCAAGCTTCCCGGCCCGCTTAAAATCAATCCGGGCATATTCAAGACGGGCTAAGGCGCTTTTCACCTGTGCCCTGGCTGCATCCCTTGACTCTTCCGCCGCATGCATGGCCGATGCACGTTCAAGTTGCGTCCGGGCATCCAGCAACGGTGATACTGCAGGCTGCAAAACCGCCAATACAGCACCGGTGGTCACGTCATCACCGGCATCTTTTTCAATCCGCAACAAACGGCCGGATACCGGCGCGGTCAGGGTATAGACCTCTTTCACGCGGGTGATGGCATCATCATCGACGGTTTCTGTCATCGGCCCTTCCGTCACCATCACGACTTCAACGTCGATCGCTCGGGGCCAGAACGCGAAGGTCAGACCAGCAACCAGCAGCAAGATAAACAGTAAAGTCCAGCGGTATTTCCTGAACGGCATAGGCTATTCCCTTTCCTTGAGCACGCTGAGCAGGTCAAGCTCTCCGAGACGATAGAGCGCCAGCAGGCCGCTGAAAATGGCGGCAATCAAAATCACAAGCACGGCATAGCCATAAGTTGATGGTTCGATCGCAAACGGAATACGGTAAAGATCGGACGCAAAAAAAGTCACTATCAGCCGGACCAGTCCGTATCCGAGAATGCATCCCAAAGGCAGTGCCAGAAGAGTCAGCAACGCGACTTCGCCGCCCAGAATCCATGCGACTTCTCGTTGATGAAAACCAAGCACACGCAGCAGGGAAAACTCCCGGGAGCGTTCAATCAGGGTCAGGCGCGCATTGTTATACACGACCCCAAACGCCAGCACCGATGCAAACAGCACATAAAATGTCACGATGGTGAACAGGTTCTGCTGGATCAACCTGCGAAACAGTGCCTCTGACACATCCAGCGCCGTAACACCGGCCACAAAAGGCATCTCTCTGATTTTCCTGTAAATAGATTCTAGTTTAGAGGCATCGACCGTGACGATCGCCGTATTCGCCACCGGTCCGTCACGAAGATAACGATTGAGTGTCGTCCGGCTGGTGTATGCGGACAACCCGACGTATTCCTTGCTGACGCCGGTGACGGGAACCCGGAATTCCGGCATCCGGCCTTCCAGTATTTCAATGCGCATCAAGTCGCCCTGCCGGATATTCAGGTACCGGGCCAGCCATTCATTCAGCACAACGCCTTGTGCAGGCAAAAAGATTTTTCGACCGTCAATGTCCAGTGGCTGACTCAGTTCAGCGTCCGGATCCAGCCCCTGAATGGCCGTCCGTTTCGAAAGATGCCCGGCCACCAGACGGGCAGAGACATTGCGCTGTAACTCAACCTTCAGCACACCATCCAGATGGCGGATATCTGCTGCGGCGCTGTCTGGCCTGATTTCCGTAAAACTGATCGTCAAGTCCTGACGGTTATTGCGATGGAAAAACGATTCAAGCATGACATCAATCGAGTCGAAAAAATTCAGCGTCGACAGGAGCAAAGCGATCGACAGTGTCACCCCAAGCACAGTTAACCCCGAACGGAACGGCCAGCGCACAAGATGCCGCACCACCATTCGGCCGGATGGTGTGATCCCGCGAAACAGCCCTATTTTTTCGCCGAGCCCGGTCTGATACAGCGGCGGGGGCGGCGGTGCCATCGCAACAGCCGGTGGCAGCCGGACCGCCTTGCGAATCGCAGCCAGGGCGCCCAGACCAGCCGCGGCCAGACTGATTGTGGCCGCCCCGAGAAAAACACCGGGGGTGATATGGTAACGCAGCACGGGAAACTTAAAATAGGCGATGTACAATTCCGCCATGCCGTGCCCCATCCACAGCCCTGAGGGCCAACCAATCAGAATCCCGACACAGGCTATAACCAGCGCCGTTTGCAAATAGTGAAATCCGATCGCGTTATCACTGTAACCGATGGCTTTCAGAAGACCGAGCTGTCCGCGCTCCGTTTCCACCAGTCGGCCGATGGCAATGTTCAGCAGAAAAACCGCGGTCCCCAAAAAAATCGGAGGCATAATGCGGGTCATGGATTTCAGTTCCTTCAGCTCACTGCTGATAAAGGAATCAGATCGCTGATCTTCCCGGGTGAAGGCGCCGGTCCCCCCGTAGCGCCTGAGGATCCGGTCAAGCCCGGCAACCACTTCGTCCGGATTGGCGGCGGGGCTGAGTTTCAGCGCAACTTCATTAAATGCACCTTTCAGATTCCCTGCTGACGCCAGCGCGTCCCGGTTCATCCAGAAAATCCCAAAACGTTTGTTATCCGGAATCAAATCACCGGGACCGAGCGCATAGACAAACTCAGGGGATAAGGCGATACCCGCGACCTTAAAATGATGCTGTTTTCCGTAAATTGTCGCATGGATCAGATCACCCGGATGCAAATCGTGGGCCTGAGCAAAGGCTTCATGCACCAGCACCTGTTCCGTTGAATCAGCCTCGGGCCAGTGACCAGACCGCAGCACCAGCTGATTGAGTGGGTTCACCCCTTCCGGCAGGGAAATAAACAGACCCCGGACAGGTTCAATGACCCCCGGCATGTCCAGCAACGCATATTCCCGGATGCTGGTGCTTGCGTTGACCACGCCGGAAATTTGTCCGATTTCGGCCAGCGTACTGTCCGGAGCACGCTTGAGGCTGGCGAAGACATCCGCAAAACGGTATTGCTCGTAATACAGGTTTCGGGTCAGCTCAAGGGAGCGGTAAGTCCCGGAGGAAAGCACGATCATGGCAACAGCAGCGGCAATGACCAGGGCAATCGCCAGCACCTGACCCCGGATTTGCCAGAGATTGCGGATCAGTTTTTTCTCCAACGCACGCATAGCGATTACCACATCAGCGCCGAAGCGGGCTGCCGTTTTTCATTCCGTTCTTCTTTGACGATCCTGCCGTCGGCAAAATGCAGCACCCGGTCGCCAATCGCCGCTATCGATGCATTATGCGTGATGATGATCGTTGTGGCGCCCAGCGTTTCATTGACTCCGACAAGCGCGTCCAGCACCTTAATCCCTGTTGTACTGTCGAGCGCACCGGTAGGCTCATCGCACAAAAGCACCTTCGGTTTTTTCACCAGCGCCCGGGCCACGGCAACACGCTGCTGCTCACCGCCAGAAAGCTGTGAAGGAAAATGGTCAGCACGCGCTTTCAGACCCACCATATCCAATGCTTCGTCCACGGGCATCGGATCACGCACAATATCTGAAACCAGTGCAACATTCTCCCGGGCATTGAGGCTGGGGATCAGGTTGTAGAACTGAAAAACGAAACCGGCATAATGACGTCGGTACTGGGTGAGGTATCGTTCATCCTGTCCGGACAGTTCATTGCCTTCGAAAATGATCTGTCCGCCCGTCGGAGTATCCAGCCCGCCAATCAAATTCAGGAAAGTTGATTTCCCGCTTCCCGAAGGACCGAGCAAAACAACCATTTCTCCTTTCCGGATCTCAAGGTCTACGCCCCGCAGCGCCCTGACCTCGATCTCTCCGGTGAAATAGGTTTTTGTCAGGCCTCTGATTTGATAAGCCATATGTTGATCCGATGCATGCATCATATCCCGCCATCACTTTCACCAGAATTGGAATCCATAAGCTCTGAACCGCATCTTGCATCAATCCCCAAAGCGCAAGTTCCGCCTTGTTTCAAGCGCAAATAAACAACGGATAAAACAATCATGAAAGGTCAAAAAAACGCAATCATTGATGGCTTTAAGCATAGGCAATCACACAGCGTTCAGGACAGTTCTGAATGGAATGAGTCATTTATCTTTCAACGCATCTCATCGCATTCCTTCTCCGCCCAGTCTCGCGCTTTGAACACGGCTTCACTCAAACTCCGGCCATACTTCTTTCCATGATGATGCCCTGTCAGACAGTCCCCCCTGCTGGCCGACAGGGCATGCATCATACTCATCCCCTCAAGTCATAGGAAAAACGCATGAAGACTCAATTTGTTGTTCTGACGCCCGTCAAACTGATCCTGGGCCTTTTTCTGCTCATGACCACGATGACTGCGGCGGCTGATGATATCCGCACAGAACGCGTACAGTTCCAGAAAGGTGCAACCAGTGCAGTCGTCGAAGACTCGATTCAAGGCTATGAAGTCGTCGACTATGTCCTCAATGCCCGAGAAGGACAAACCATGAATGTCAGCATGGCCACCAAAAACACCGCAACCTATTTCAACATTATGGCTCCGGGAGAAAATGAGGCCGCGATGTTTAACGGCTCGGTGAACGGAAATCAGTTTGAAGGACAGCTGCCTGCCAGCGGCGACTACAAAGTGCGGGTCTACATGATGCGCTCCGCAGCGCGCAGAAATGAAGTTGCGGATTACCGCCTGGAAATGATCATCAACAGCGGAAAATAGTTCGGGGAAATTTACTTTCGGACGGCATCCGCATTGCGCAGATCAGCATCGCAGACACTAACATTGCAAAAATTGACCATCGCAAAAATAGACGCCTGCCTTCAAACAGCCAATGGAATATCTCCCTGCCCTGTTTCCATTGGCTGTCCCTGAATATCATCAAGACGCCCGACAGACAAAGTAAAATCCCCATTCCTTGTTCAGTTTCAATATGTTGCTCGGGGTCAGAGCCTCTGATAAACTCCGCACCTCTTCTGCCGCCGACATATACACTGAATGTTTCGCACCTTCCTGATTGCCTCACTGATTCTTTTTCCGTTCACAAGCTCAGCCATAGAACTGGCGGTCGGCCTTCAAAGTACACTCAGTCATCTTGAAATCGAGGATCTCTCAAACGGAGATCAAGAAGTGGCGGTGATGACCAGTGGCTTCCAGCTTTTTCCGACAGCTTCACTGATCTCTGATCCGTATTACTTTTCTGAGAACTCAAACATTGGGGTTCAGTTTCAGGTCGACTGGTCATTTTTTAAAGCCGATCGACAGGAAATCAATGACGGGACAGAGACCGTCGATCTCGGCACCTCGATCAAGGCTTATGCCCTCACGGCCGTTCCTGTGGTGTTTTACCAGTTCAACCGACATGCCGCCAAAGACTGGAATGTCAAAATCGGGGCGGGGCTGGGCGTGGGATATCTGGATTTAACCGGGAAATATATGATCACAAATTCAGTGACAGAATCCGGTGAAATCCGAAAGGTGAACAAGAACGGGCTGGGGATGGCAATCAATGTTTACCTGGAAGGCAACGTCGGTAACCACATGTTGATGCTGTATAACTTCAGCCCGGTCCTGAGTGATAAAACGGATGACTTTCAGGAGCACAATGTCGTGCTGGCCTATAAGTACCGGTTCAGTCTTGATGATCTCTGGTCCGCCGAATAAACAAAAAAGCGCTCAAGGTTGAGCGCTTTTTCAGTCTTCAGCCGGTCATGCGTTCACTGTTTTCAGCAAACTCATTCAGCACCACAGTTTGTGCCCGTTTGAAGAAGTTAAAATCAGTCGCGGTCGCACTGGTGTAGGCGCCCATCATCCGGCCGATTACCAGGTCACCATTCTCCAGCTTGGGCAGCATGATATTTTCTGCAATCACATCAATACTGTCGCAGGTAGGCCCGGATAATACGCTCGGGACACACTCGCCCCCCTGATTCAGGGTGACCAGCGGATACTTGGCATCATCGAACATCAAACCACTGAATGAACCGTAAATCCCGTCATCCAGGTAGTACCACATCTGACCTTCGCGTTCCGCCTGCCCCATGACGGAAGCCACACTGGTGACGGCCTGCGCCACGATAAAGCGTCCGGGTTCAGCCAGCACCTGCACGGTTTCCGGCAGTTCACTGAGCGCTTCGTTGATCGGCACGCAGAACTGGTCAATCGGCATCACTTGCTGCGTGTAGCTGACCGGGAAACCGCCACCGATATCCAGTGTGCTCAGTGCCGGCAGTCCACGTTCAACCACCTGCTCCATCACCGCTTTACAGGTCCGGATCGCATTCACGTATTTCTGCGGGTTCATGGTTTGCGAACCCACATGGAATGACAGACCTTTGATACGAATGTTCCACGCCTGTGCCGTTTCGATAATGGTCAGTGCCTGCTCAGGCGAGCAGCCAAACTTTTTCGATAAATCGGCGAAAGCCTCTGAATTCCGGAAACTCAGACGTACCAGCAGCTCAACGTCATGCTGATAAGGCTTGAATTTCTCCAGCTCATTCAGGTTATCGACCACAAATACATTGCAACCGTAGGCCAGCGCGTCACGGATGTCTGAATCACGTTTGATCGGGTGCGTATGAATAGTGCGTTCAGCAGGAACACATTCCTGCGCCACCAGCTCAACTTCACCTGTGGTTGCCAGATCGAAGCTTGCGCCTTCATCCAGCAGCGTTCTGACCACAGCCGGCAGCGGCAGCGGTTTGAGCGCAAAATGAAGGGTTACATTCGGTAAAGCCTGCTTCAGCACACGGTACTGCTGGCGAACCACATCGCAGTCCAGCATCAGGAGCGGGGCACCGAATTGCGCCACAGAAGATTCAATTAAATGAACTTCTTCCGCAGACAGGGTTTGATTGGTGAACGATTGAAAATCTAATACCGAATGGGCGTGAGCCATCATCAGCCTCCAACATGTATGAGCACTTTTCATTGCAGTGTGATGAAAAGTGGAGCGTCAAAAAAAGCGCAGATGCGCAGTCAAAGTCACTCTTGGATAGTTGCTCTATCGCCTTGCCACATGTCAGCTGTGATGTACTCGGATTGGCTATCATCAAGAAGCGGCGCGATATTAAGGTCATCATGTAACCAGTGCAATAAAAAAGTACGGCCGTGAGCACAAAAATTTTTTGTGGTCAGGATAGAGTCTGTTTATGGTTTCCGCGCGCAAGACAAATGCTTTTTATATCCTTGATTTACATGCATATAAGCGACCCAATGAACCACCCCAAAAGGTCTGTCATCCGACATTGAAGGGGTTTATTATCGTCAGAGACAATTGATGTATTCGCCTGAACCTGCAAAGTCCTCAGCTAGTGTGTGTAAAACAGCAACGCTTCTGACTGCATATTCCAATCCGGGCGCCAACCTCAGGATAAATGGGAAATATCATGATGAGTCAGCAATATCAGGGATCGTGTTTATGTGGCGGCGTTCAGTTTGCCGTCGAAGGTTTTCACAAGCAGGCAGCGAATTGCCATTGTTCGATGTGCCGTAAATTCCATGGTGCAGCATTCGGGACCCTCGTGGGCGTTCAGGGGCTGACTTGGCTGTCCGGGCAACGCCTGCTGAATGAATTTACAGCGCCAAATGGCACAATCCGGACTTTTTGTATGGTATGTGGTTCGAGCATAGGGTTTCGCGTCAAAGGCGCTCCCTTTGAAGCCATTGAGTTAGCCATCGCAACATTTGATGGCGACATTCCGGTTCAGATTGATGCTCAGATTTATACCCGTTACAAAGCAAACTGGTGTGCCCTACAACCAGATATTCCAAGTTTTAATGAAGGGCGGACAGGATAGCGAACGACCAAACATATGGGTTCACCTGGCGCGAAACAACGCCATCATGTTGAACGAACCTCCAAAAGTAACGGGACACAACGTAATGACCAATGTAAGTCAACCAGAAGATATGCCTGAGGCATTCCAAACCGCTTGGAATGTTCACGATATGCAGGCATTTGGCAGTCTGTTTACTGAAGATGCTACATTCGTGAATCGCTTTGGTCACTATGTTCGGGGGATCAATGAAATCCTCGCACTTCATACGCCTATTCACGAAACAATCTATCAGGACTCAATGTTGAGCAATCAGCTGATCGATATCGACCACATCAGTGACGATGTCGCCATCATTCATTTTTGGAGTCGTCTGTCAGCAGGCGAAGCGCACCCGGCAGGACCTCATGAACTGGATACCCTGATCCTCGCCGTTCTGAAAAAATGCCATGCTGGATGGCGCATTCGTGCTCTCGAGAATGTCACGCTCACAAACCCGCGAACAGGTGAAACCATATTACGTGATACGCCCAGTGAAAACCGCCATTGAACACCCAGGAAAAGATGGATGATACGACAAGCACAAGAAAAGGATTTTGAAGCCTTAGTCCGGCTTTTTATCATCGAAAACAAACATCATGCATCCCTGACACCGGACGTTGTCCGGGAAACGGATGATGTGTTCACCGTTCAGGAGCTGAAAGACATTTTGTCTGATGACAACCAGTCCTTACTCGTCGCTGAAATCGACGGGACAGTATCCGGCGTTTTACTCGGGCATGTGGTTCATGTTTCGTCCAAGCGTTGGGTGCAATCCAGATGTTATGCCTACGTCGAAGAAATCGTTGTTGCCCCCTCGGCAAGACGTAAAGGCCTGGCAAGGGCGCTTTTGGACACCTTTGAAAACTGGTCGCAAGATAAAGGCGCAACATGTGTCGAGCTTCATGTCTGGTCCGGCAATGCTGAAGCGATCAGCTTTTACACCAGAACAGGATTCCGAAATAAACAGCACTTACTCACCAAAGTACTCTGTGAGGATGCATGAGTATCCACAGCAATTCGCTCAAAGCAGAAACTGCAACTCATTCCTGAGGTAAAATGAATATTTCACTGTTAGCCGATGTCCCTGAAGCAGCCCCAACCATTGCTGGCTGGTACCTGAATGAATGGTTGCACCTGCATCCTTCTGCAACCAAAAGTACAATCACGGAAAAACTCCTGCAAGGGACGAACCGGACAACAGTCCCGCTCGCTTTCGTGGCACATTTCAATGGAGAACTCGCCGGGGCCGGTGAACTGAAATTTCGCGAGCTGCCCGATTATCCGGCTTACCAGTATTGGCTGGATGGCATTTATGTTGTGCCTCAATACCGAGGAAAAGGCATTTCAACACAACTCATTGAGTTTGCCGTAGAAAAAGCAAAAGAACTCGGAATTCCTCACCTCTGTCTTCGTTGTGAATCTCACAATGTCAAACTATACGAATTGAGGCATTTTAAAGTGATTGACCGGGAAGGCAGTAAGTTCATCATGGCGCGCGTACTGGATGGATCACAATAATTACAGCGCAAAAATGACCACTTGTGATTCATCCCGTCAGATGAGCGAAGAATAACAGGATCAACCAGGAGCCTTTGTGTTCATTTCAGAAGTTGCACAGAAAACCAATCTTTCAATTCACACCCTGAGATACTACGAGAAAGAAGGACTGCTCAGAATTATTCACCGCAATCCTGCCGGACAACGAATCTATCACGCCTCAGAT
Organism: Photobacterium sp. 53610; assembly: GCF_036409375.1. Lineage (NCBI taxonomy): Bacteria > Pseudomonadati > Pseudomonadota > Gammaproteobacteria > Vibrionales > Vibrionaceae > Photobacterium > Photobacterium sp. 53610. Next base: position 63,735 of record NZ_JAXOFS010000007.1, read on the forward strand.
CTTGAATGGCTGGCCTGGATTCAGCGATTAAAATCAACCGGTATGCCGCTTGCAGACATTAAAGTCTTTGCGGCTCTTCGCCAGCAAGGGGATTGCTCTTTGAAAGATCGACAAGATTTACTGGCAAAGCACGCGGTCTCACTCAAGCGGGAAATTGAACGACTAAATCAGGAATTGGCCATTGTCGAATATAAAGTTGACGCTTATGAGGAAAAACTGCTTGCCCTAGAGTGAACACCAGGATCGCATTCACCTATTCCAATTGATTGAGAAACAAATGTGCGCCTTGTTCGACCGCGATTTCTCGGGCCAGTTTTATGTAATCAGCCCGATCTTCTTTCATATAAGCCAGCAGCGCATACATGGGGGATAAATAACAGGCCTCATTCTTTTGAAGGGCAATTTCAATCCCGTATTCTAAAATACGCTGCGCTTCGTCAATACGACCAACGTCACAATAGATTTCAGCCTTCATCAGTGAATAAAGGGAGTGTGCAATTTGATCGCCACTCGAAGCCAGCCAATGGTTATATCCCTCCTCAACAAGCGTCAGCGAACTTTCTTCATTCAATGTTGTAGTGAAAAATAATGCCCATCCCTTAAATAGGGACGCGATACCCCGATAAAATGGAAAATTATTGGAATCGGCGATCGTCAGCAATTGATCCGAGAGTGAAATGACCTTCAGCAAATCTTTCTGATGATAAGCAGACCACATCTCCCCCTGCAAAACAATGGCATAGCTAAAAGGCTCATTCAAAAAACTTATTTCATGTTGGCGGCTTTGAAAAAATCGGACATCGTCATCACGACAAGCGAGTGTGGCAGACAAACCACCAAAACAACCAGCTAAAGCCAATGGGTTAATACCTATCGATAAATAGACATCCTGATTTTCAATCGTTTGAAAATACTTGAAAGACGCTTTTGCATTGCGAATTGCATCTTGATGTTTTGCGAGCCAAAACTGAGTATTCGCCAAACAACTATGCGCAAGCGATTTGCAACTGTCGTCATTAGACTGCTCAGCAAGAGAAAGCATTTCATTTGCAGTATTTTCAGACAGTTCAAAGTCCATCGCCATCAGTTGCCTCACCCATAAACCGCTTAAAGAAATACAATGCCGAAATGCGCAACGCAGCTGTTTCGCAAGCGCGATACATTGTTGATAAGCAACAACTGTACTGTGACTTACCCAGCCGTTTGTGACCCGCGCGATTGTTGCCTGAGTCAGGTAAATCTCAAACAATAAATCAAGCCACAGCTCAGGGTCTGAGAGGCGCTGGTGGCTTTCAAGTGCGGTGTGAAGGTATTGTTTGGCCGAGTGATAATCACCCGATTCAATACATTGTCTTCCTAAACTCAGCAACGCTTGAGATGCCTTTTGCCAAACCTCAGCCTTCGTATAGTAATCAATGAGCTGTCGTTGTGTTTCTTGAGAGGCTGCTGACGCACCAGACGCCAGATAATTGGCCATGGAAAGGTAAATCGTCCGCTTCTCTTGATGGCTCATTTTCTGTTGGATGACATCCTTTAAAAAAGGATGATTCACGCGAATCATGCTCTCTGACGACAACCTGATCAGCTTCATTTCGAGCAATGTTTCGATCACACCGGGATGAGGCGACGCAACCGTATTGAAATCCGCAAGCGTCAGGTTGTCATTCATCAAAACAATGAACGACATTACTCGGTTCAATTCAGACGGAAGCGCATCAATTTTGCTCTCAAGATACAGAACAACTTCAGTCGGAATTTTGTTTTGAGCATGTGACATCAGAAGCTGATAGAAATAGGATGGATTCCCTTCAGCCCTATCTAAGTTCGAGGCCATCGCCTCCGGTGTGACATCAAAGGCGCCAACAGGTAATTGCGCCATTTCCCCACGTGTGAGTGGCATCAGAGTCATGTTGATCGCCGGAATTCGAACTGTACTGAACGCTTCAATACGATGATTTGCAACGCGGGTCGGTAAGAAAGCTGCGCCGATCAGCAAAGTCTGACTCTCAGACTTTGTTATGATTCGGAGCAGTGTCGCTAGCGTGGTCTCATCAATTAAGTGGAAATTATCGACTGACAAAAAAACAGAGCCAATCTGTCCCAGGCTTCTCGCCAACCGCTCTATCCGTTTGTTGAAAGCGTCTTCATTCTCATGCTGATCAGTCATCCCCCCTTCACTGTCTGATAACAATTCATGTAATGCAGTCAACAGTAGTTCATTGGGTGCAGATGCGAGATGAAAATCCAGTCTGACCGTTCGCCAGCCTTGCGTTTCAACCATATCTGCGAAAACGTTCAGCATATGACTTTTCCCTATCCCCTGAACGCCCTGAATCGCCAAAAGGCAGTTTTCACGTTGACGTTTTACCCTATCAATCGCATAACGAAACAGCTCAATTTCATGACTTCTGCCTTGTGTTTCTCTGAAAGAAGCACAATTTCTTTTCACCAGCGTTTTGTACCCAGCCAATAAGGCTTGGTCACCGTATACAAAACATTGATCGCTGGCTTCGACCAATGAATCAGAGACCAGTATTGTTGCCTCTTCAAGTTGTAAAGCGAGTTCTGACATCTCATGAATGGACGCTTCATCAAGACGCCAAGGGTCATCAAACTGTTGAGACAGAATTTGCGTTGAAATGATTGCTCTGAAATATGGTGTCACTCGATGAGAAAGATTGAATAGGACTTGTTGGAGCGCTAAATACAACTTTTTTTCATCATGAACACACGGCAAGACAACGACCAAGGTGTTACCGAAACGTTCAGCAATCAAAGGCGATAAATAGGAAATGCGATCCAATATTTCATTCAATATCATTTTTGAACCGGCCCTCACCCACAAAGTCAGAGCGACCTTTTGAAGGCAAGGTATTTTTTCTGCCTCAGCATCCAATGATGTTGTATTGAGCAATTCTTCGATGGAGATCGAAAAAAACTTTGCTAAACGTGCAACTGTTCTTTTACTCAATGAACTTCCAAGCTCAGCACGTTTTATTGTGGCAATTGAGACACTGCACCCTTTCTTTTGACTACATGCATGCTCCAGCCCTTCCTGAGATAAAGCATGTTTTTCCCTTAATTCCTTTAGCTTCTTGCCATCAATCAAGACAGTCTCTGCCATTTTCTTTCCCTAGCATCATCACCATATGATGAATCATCATAGTTAACAGCATGATATTTTCAAGTTTAAATATCTCATAACTTTATGATTTTAATTATGAAATAAAATCTTTGATACCAAATGATACTTGCTGCTCTACACATGATGCTGGTTTGATACGAGACATACAGAGAAAAAATCATATCATTAATTTGTTTTTGAGCTGTATTAAGGACTGACGATGATGAAGAAATAACATCCAAACAAATTGGTCTATGTCTTCAATCATCGAAATCAGAATTTATTCAGAAACAAAATAAATCCATCTAATTTATAAAATTATATGGATTATTCTGAATCAGAAATTCAGAAGAAGCATTATATAAAAACATAGTTAAACTTAAAACAAACTTACAAGGAATATTAAAATGACGACATTAACTAATGAGTTGGTTGACTGGAATGGAAAACCACTTACCATTACCAATAAAATGAATTCTTATAACCTGAAAAATACTATCAATGGTGACACCGTCCTCGTGATGCAAAATGTCAGTAATAGTTCAGGTAATGTTGTGTTGAAAATTACTTCAGGTGGGAGCATTATTAAAGAGTTCACACTATCCCCTAACACAGATGGATTACCAACTCTGCTTGTGCATGACTATCAAGGTCAAAACATCAACCTCGAAGTGACTTCTGAGTCGGAAGAAACATTAGCTGTAAAGGTCGCAGCAGTCGGGCCTGGAATGTATGAACAGGGTAAACTACCTCGGGATTCTCAAGAACATGAAATTACACCAATTTTTGAGAAAACATGCACCTGTGAAGCACCTTTCACACGTGAAGGTTCAATGCCAGCAAGTCCTGCGGTCTTGAGTTTTGGTCAACGCAGCCAAAATGTTGCTTGTTTTGTACAATTTACTGGAGCTAAAGCGACTTGCTACGGTGTTAACCTCGCACATGGTAGTAACCTGCCTGAACCCTATGAACCCATCGGAGACAATGGTTCTTCAACCGGTAACTACATAAAAGTTTCGAAAAACTTTTATGGTTCTAATGTAACTGTTGCTAATGTTTCTCCAAATGTCAGTGGCATCTCGTTTGTGAAAATAAAAAGTTAAATTGTTATTTGAACGGTACTTCTCTCTATGAAGTACCGTTTAAACCATACTCATATTGGTGCTATATGAATTAACCTTCGTCCAGAACAGGAGGTAAGATGGCTAAAAGACTCTTTTGGGTCATAGCTTTATTTTTATCAAGTTGTTCACTTTTAAATATTAAACAAGAAAGTCCTCGTGCAAGTATTGTTGAGATCAGCCAAGGAAAAAGAATAGAATTCAACCGAACCCCGGATGGGGATTTGATTCTTTTTGCAAAAAACAAAAGTCCTTTTGCAACAAAAGGTGAACTCACAGTATTACTTGGGAGCAACATCATAAGAAAGTGGGAGATACCTGCTTTAGTTGGCATGAATAGTTTATACAGAATAAATCCAAAGGGTGAAAATATAACAATTGTCAATACAAGTATTTATAAAGACACCCCTATTGATTTTAATATATTTTCTCCCGGTTTCAATGAGTCCGTCCCTTTACACGCCAATGGAATCTCACAACCGCTTGAGTTAATGAAAGTATACAAAGTTTTTACGCATCCAAGAAGAATGCAACTTAAAATTAACTCTCCTGGTGACTTTGCTGTGATTTTAATTTATCAAGGTGGCACACCAACCATATACCTATTAAATGCAGAAAAAAATGTTAATTATCCAGAAATTAAAAATATTGACATTTTTTCAGAAGGTGGAAATAACATAACCCTTGAGAAAATCTTTCATAGTGAGTACTTGTCGGTTATAAATCTTTCACCTAAACAAACTAAAGATGTATCGATATCACTGACACTATTATAGGTTATCGTTTTTCATATGATTTATTTATCTCCTATAAAAAAGCAAGAGGTATAACTAAACCTCTTGCTCAATGATAATTATTAATTGAATATTCAATTAACTTGTTATTGATTGGGATAACTCAAACCACTTTGAGATAAACCATTCTCCACCAGCATGATTAAATACCCCATGGCACAACAGTTCGGATCCATCACGGGCACATTCTGTTTGTACTTCGCCGTCAGCAATTCACTTAAAGGTGCAGAGAAATTGGTAAAGCCGGTACAACCAAACATAATGCTGTCTGCACCATCCTGCTCAATGGCCTTGCAGGCCAGCTCGAATAACTCCGCGAGTATTTTTGCTTCCGCATCTGAAGACGGCGCTTTCAGTTCGTTGACGCTTTTATTCAGAGGTAAGATCGATGCAAGATTCTCGGTGACGCCAAAAGCGCGCACATGTTCGTTCTGAAGATCAACCACATCACGAACCGTCAGAATCGAAACCTTCTGACTCAGCAACATTGCAGTAAAAAAGCTGGGTCTGAATCCGCCAATAACTGGTATTTTGACCGCTTGTCTTGCGGCTTCAACCCCACACATATCCATATCAGTCACAAATACACCATCGTATCCGTCTTGTTCTGCCTGAATTACTTTGTCTAAGACATACGGGGCATTGATCGTCAGATCAATCCGGGATTGAATAAATGGGGTACCCTGATCAATATGCTCTAAATCAATGGTCACCTGATCACTTCTGAACCGATTCACACTCTTCGAGATTTGTTCAGTAAACTCTGTTGTATTGACCGGAATAATAATTTTCAGCTTCATCTTCATCGACATTTCAACCTCTCATCTTATTTTTAATTGGCGGATGATAGTTACCAAAATAACCAAATTTTTTAAATATCTCTGAAAAATGCTCGTGGAACCAAGGCTGATTAATTTGAGGGGCAGCATCAACGGTAAATATTGCCATCTCTTTGAGTCGGGGATCTTCTCGGTCTTTTTTCCATGTTTCGATGATTTCGTCATTGCTCATTAGTGAAGCATCACTGGACAGGCAGCAAATCAAATCAGGTGCCATTGCAACGGGCGTACTTAAATCATTTGCCCACAAAATCATATTTTCATTTTGTGAAATGACGTAATATTTTTCCCCGGTGTGATCTGCCTGATATTCTTGTGCGACCCAGTCAAAACCATTACCGGTCACTGTGATGACGTTACTCAGCCGCCCTTTCATCACACAATGTGCACCTTCCAGTGTTTCTATCGCATCAAAGCAGGAAAGCTGATCTTGAATACACTCTCTGATATGCCGACCGAGTGCTTTGGCTTTCATTAACATACCCGGAACAACGGCATTGGTTTGCTTCAATTGACGCCCTGTCATTGCAAATGATGCAAGGGATGCACGATCATCAAAACTTTTCGATTTGCTGATAATCCCTCTCGTCATTGCATCAACATCAGCACTCGATTCACAATCAATCACGATGACGCCGCCATCTTCTTTCAGAGACTTCTCCGATGTGAGTACGCCGGGTGAAACAGAGATCGGACTTTCTAATGCCAGATTTGCAAAGGTCGATAACTGTAAGCATGGAAAAGCGCGGCCACCACCGTCGCCATTAATCATCGGTATCTTTCTTTCTGCCGCCACCAGTAAACTCATGCCATAAGCAATGGGTCCGGTTTCAACGGGTGACAATGTTGAAAATGTCGTGTTTTTAACTTTCTCCAGGTCACGAAATGCCGTGACAGGAGAATATCGATATCCTTTCTGGAGAAATTTTTGCGGCGCTCCCATAGCAGCAAGCACCGGAAGCTGATCCGTATCCTGAACCTCATGAATATCAATATACTGTACTTGAACCTCAGATTTTGACGTGAAGAGCTTGTCTATTTCTTTGAGCAATTCTTCTCCGTTTTCCTGTGAGCCGCCACCACCACAAGCATAAAAATGAGCCCCTAAAATAACATCGGCCAAATCTGATCGATTCAGGGTTTTTACTTCCGATACCATAGATAACGTCCTTTGTTGGGATGAGTTGAAACAGTAAATGGATGTCGAGATCAATTCAGTATCAACCCGGTATCAGTTTAGTATCATCGGTTGTTCCAAATGTTTTGCACAAACAGTAAAGGTAAATGAAACTGTGATGTAAAAAGTGCTCACACCGCAAAAGGTTCATTGAAAAATAATCAAAAAAATTAAGAGGCTGAATCAGGAATTGGCCATTGTCGAATATAAAGTTGACGCTTATGAGGAAAAACTGCTTGCCCTAGAGTGAACTCTAGCAGTTAGCCTTGTTTCGCCATTCACAATCAGGAGTTTTTATGGTGTTCAGTCAAGGTTATTACATTACCGCAGAGTTGAAAGTGAAAGATCGAGCCAATATTCAGACTGCTTTTGAATCACTGCAACGCTTATGCGCACAAACGCTCCAAGAACCGGGATGCTCCATTTTTCAGCTCCACCGCTGCCTGCAGGATGACTCACGTTTTCTGCTCTGGGAACGCTTTGACAGCGAGGCGGATTACCATGCTCATTTTCAGCAACCCCATACTCTGGCGTACCTGAAGCTGGATCTGACCGAAGTTGTTCAGTATTTCGCCAGCAACGTCCCGAATGTCAAGACGACCTGCGGAGCACCCCAGTAACGCAATTCGGATACAGTCTCTCTGGTTCTCGCTAGATCTAGGGAATAGAGAATAGGGATTTCGCAGAAGCGGTTCGATCGCAGCAGTTCACCGCAACCTGGGTTGCTGCGTATCGCATCCTAGCCGTCGCACTTTATGATGCACAAAACGCCATCTGCCACTCAGCTTCACCGGTATGCTCATCGGTGCTTTCTGCAGTCACCTGAAACCCCTGAGATAAATAGAACTGATAGCTGGCCTGGTTGCGTTGATAAACATTCAGCGACAACATTTTGTGCTGCATTTTAGCGTGGTTCAGCAAAGCCTTCCCGATGCCCTGCCCCTGTGCCTCCGGCGTGACAAAGATCGCGGCAAGCTGGTTCTCATACAAAGCATAAAAGCCTTTCACTGCGCCATGGTCTTCATACACATGAACGTCTGAAACCGGTAAATACAGGCTGCGCATATTCTCAACCTGAGACTGCCAGAAATCGGACGCAATAAAATCGTGTGCTTTGAGTGATGCTGTCAGCCAGATTGACAAAACAGTGTCCATATCTGCTGCTGTAAACGTTCGGATCATGGTGTTGATTTTCCTCATTCATTCGATGTCGGTTCAGTGCCCAATGTTTTCATGTGCTTTTGCTGTTGGATCAGCTGATTTGCCTGTGCCGGACTGCGTAGCTGAACAAATTGAATATGTGCAAAATTGGGATCCGACATCATGCTCAGATAGCGCGCACGGTTTTTGCTGTAGGTTTTTATTGTCCACCAGATAATGGAATCCCGGCTCAGAAAGGTTTTCCGGAATGATTCCCGATTGCCCGTTCCCGGCCAAAGTTCCTGTTTGCTCAGGCAGCGGATCACCGCGCGTTGAACCGCCTGAAACAGCGTGCGGGTAAACGAATAATCTACCCAGATGACAGTATCCGCATGACGCCATTTGAGGGCTGCCGTTCGGTGATAATTCCCGTCCAGAATCCATTGCGGCTGGTCGAGCGCCTGTTCAATGGCCAACAAAAATGCTTCGTCCGTCGATTCTGCCCAGTTGGGTTTCCAGAACAAAGCATCCATTTCAATATGCGGATACCCCAGAACATGTGCCAGTTTCCGGCAAAAAGTCGATTTCCCGCTGCCACTGGTACCAATAACATTGATTCGATGCATTCCCCTCCCCCTCACTTGATATCATTTTAATTTCAGTTCATTTCCTGAATTCCGATATTTTTTCTAATCTGAAATTTTCTTTGTTCTGAATTCACTGACTTCAGGGAATTAAAAGTTGGTTGATCAGCTGCCGATAAAAAAGTATTTAAAAATCCGACGATTATAAAAAGATATCTTTTCAACACAATTCATTTCCCTCTGATATTTATCAGTAAAACAGACAGTTACAAAAAATGTGACCTTGTTCTCTGATATCAATCCCCAAAATGTCTGACTCAAATGCACCAATCAAAGATGCATTATTTCAACTTGTACCCAGCCTGAATGAAATTTGTATGCACTATTCCTCTGACCTAAGTTCGATAAGCCGGAAGAAAATTTAACATTTTATTTACCAATTGGGAGGTCGTTGTCCCCGATTTCAATAAGGAAAAATCATGTCTGACCTACCGCCACGCATCATGCGTGATTATTTATACGATGCATTAAACCAGCTCGGTATCCGTCAAATATTCGGTGTCCCCGGCACCAATGAAATTCCGATTATCGATGGTACGTCCTACCCGGAAAACAACGTGGAATACGTCGAATGTTTGCATGAGAACATTGCAATGGGGGCAGCCATGGGTGCGGCCCGCATGACCGGAGAACCCGGTGTGCTGGTGGTTCACATTACCCCCGGAATTGCCCACGGGATCGGCAACTTATTCAATGCCTACCGTTCTCATACTCCTTTGGTCATTCTCTGCTGTCAGCAGCAAAATGAACTGGTCACGCAAGAACCCTTACTGTCATCCAACATTGCTGAACTCGCGAAACAGTACTGCAAATGGTCGCATGAACTGCGTACACCCTATGAATTCCCCATGGTATTACAACGGGCCTTCAAGGAAGCCAAAGCACCGGCTTGCGGCCCGGTCTTTATTTCCATCCCCTGGGAATTCATGATGGTCAGCCCCTTGCCCAACCAGCCACAAAAGCTGCCGGGTATCACCCGTATTCCCACCAATTTCACGGGCGATACAGACGAAATTCAGCGTTTGGCACAGCGTTTTTCTGAAGCCAAAAATCCCATCATCATCGCAGGTGATGGCGTGGGTTATGATGATGCCGCACAACAGCTGGGTATTCTGGCGCAAACGGTCGGGGCGCCCGTCGCCCTGCAAACTTTCAGCAGCCTTGCCAACTTTCCGAACGATGATATCCACTGGCAAGGCGAGTTACCGGGAAACCAGGCGATGCTGCAGGCCGTGTTTCAGCAGCATGATGTTGCGTTTTTGGTCGGCTGGAGCAATCAGGCTCAGGTCACAGTCTTCAACTATGCCGATGGGCCGCTGATTCCGCCCTCAGTGGATATTCTCTATCTGTCGAATAACACCTGGGATATCGGGAAAAACTATTACGGCAGCCACGCCGTTCTGGGCGGCATCCGGGCCAGCCTGGAAAAACTCAATGACGTCATGGCTGGGCTCCCGGTGACGCCGGAGCAGCAACAGGCCAGAGATGCGCGCAACCAGCATTTACAGCAGCTCAGTCAGCAACGCCGTCAGGACTGGAATGCCTATTTGAAACAGGCGGAAGAGACCCCGGCCGCGTGTATTAATCCCGCGCTGATCCCGCACTATTTATCTCAGGCCATCACTGAGCAAGGGCTCGCCAACCAGTTTGTCTATGTTCATGAAGCCGTTTCCGACAGCCCCAGTTTTCAGTATCTGATGCCGCTGAACAAAGAGATGAGCCGGCCAATCAGTTATTACTGCGTCTCCGGCGGCTCGCTGGGTTGGTCGATGCCAGCCTCACTCGGCATCAAGATTCAGCCCACAGCGATTCAGGGTGTGACGCCAAAACTGGTGATCAATGCCGTCGGTGATGGGTCGTCGCTGTTTTACCCGCAGGTCTGGTGGAGTGCTGCCAAATATGATCTGGCGGTGCTTTACATCATCACCAACAACCGGGAATACCACACGCTGCAAAACGGACTGGAAGAAGTGATCGATTCCTACGACTGGGAACCGAAGAAAAAACCGGTTGAACCAGACCCGGCGGATCCGGCCAGCTATCACAATTACGAGGTGGATTATCTGTCGCTGCAACATCCGCAGCTGAATTTTCAGCAGATTGCCGATGCAATGGGCGCTGGCGTCCAAGGGAAGATTGTTGAGCAAACCAGCGACCTGAACACCGCGCTGAGAGAAGCCATTCAGTTTGTTCTGAATGAAAACAAACCTTATGTGCTGGATATCCGGACGGAGCGGGATCCGGCGGCCGTACAGCAAAGTACTCACCTGAAATCCTCGGCAAAACGATTACGCCGCCCGTCGTTAAATTATTTCCACAAGGACGTGTTGGATGAAATTAATCCCAATCATTTCAGCACACTGGCATAAACCATTTTCATCAAACTGCAAGGAAGAGTCCTATGAGTCAACATTATGATGTTGCGATTATCGGCGCCGGGGTATCCGGTGTTTACAGCGCCTGGCAATTAAAAAAGAACTTTCCCGGAAAAAGCATTGCCGTCTTTGAAGGTAGCGACCGGATTGGTGGACGCCTGTTATCCGTGAAGGCACCGGGCGTGGACAATATGGTCGCTGAACTCGGGGGGATGCGCATTCTGGATGCTGCACGGCAGCCCCTGATCCACGCATTACTAGATCAAATCAATCAGTTCAGTTCCCTGCCGGATCCGATTGAGTATTATCCGTTTCCGGTAGATACCCCGGTCAACTTTGCCTACCTGCGGGAAGTCAGGCTGCGTCTGAAAGACTATCAGGATAACCCGCACGCCTTGCCGTATAACTACAGCACAGATGCTTACGCGCAAACACCCGGCAGTGTCATGATCGCGGCGCTGGATAAAATCGTTCCCGGCATCACCGATCCGGATCTCACGGAAAGACAACGCCGGGAAATGGCGATGAAGGCCGAGTTTCAGGGCAAAATGCTGTATGAACAGGGATTCTGGAATGTGCTGCAACAGGTGATGAGCAGCGAAGATTACCTGTACTGCCAGGACGCAGGGGGTTACAACTCCACCATGTCCAACTGGAATGCCGCGGATGCGATTCCCTGGTTCCTGACAGATTTCGGGGATGATGTGAAATACTTCGGCTTCAAACAGGGATTCCAGCAAGTACCTGTCGCACTGGCAGAAGAGTTTCAGGCTATCGGCGGCGAACTGATGATGGGTCATAAGCTGACCACGTTCACGCAGGTCAATGGTGCTTTTGAGCTGCATTTCAATACAGAACTGGAAATCACGCCCCATGATGCGCTGCAGTGTACAGCGACGCACGTGGTGCTGGCGATGCCAAGACGCGCCATTGATTTGCTGGAGCCCAATTGTCCGCTGCTGCAACAACCGGTCGTCAAATCCCTGACCGGCAGCGTCACCCCAAGACCCCTGTTCAAGCTGTTTACCACTTACGCTTCTCCCTGGTGGGTCGAACAATCCGGCATTGAATCTGGCCGCAGTGTAACCAACATGCCCGTCCGCCAAACTTACTACTGGCCGACCGACGAGGGTCAACCCGCGCTGTCAGGACCGGCGATTCTGATGGCCAGTTATGACGACGGAGTCAACGTGGGCTTCTGGGACGGTTACCGTCAGAAACGCGGACTGGCCTGGAAACTACAGATGGAAGTTTTACCTTTACCCGAATACCGCGCCTTTACCGGCCTGATACAGCAGCAACGGGGAGCCGATGCCCAATGGCTGGCACACCAGGCACCTGAGTCTATGGTGAAGGAAGTCACGCGGCAAGTTGACCTGATCCACAATGTGTCTGCCGGGGAATCGGCTCAGACGCAGCCTCTGCAGGCAGCGTTCCGTGACTGGGGGGATGACCCGTACGGCGGCGGCTGGAACAGCTGGAATATCGGTGTACAAAGCGACGATGTCGCCAACCAGATTGTTCAGCCTTTGCCGCAGACGCATCTCTATATCTGTGGTGAAGCTTACTCACACAGTCAGGGATGGGTTGAAGGTGCCCTGCAGACCGCCCAGCTGATGCTGGCGAAGCTGGTGCCTCAGCTCAAGGCATAATCCGGTTTGGACAGCCTCTTTGAGAACAGGCTTTGCAGTGACCTGCAAGGCCTGTCTTTCAAAACAAGGCTATACCGAACGATGCCGGACTATGCCGGATGGCTTTCCTTCAGCACCGGCAGCAATCGCCTGAAAATCTCGGTCCCGCGTAAAGTATGATCACTGCCCACAAGCTGCCAGCCCCAACGGCGATAATGCCGCCGCGCCCTTTCATTTTTACGCCCCACAGTGAGGAGTGCCGCCTGACATCCGTCGGCCTGCAGCCGGGTTTCAATATAACGCTGGGCAGCATCGGCAACCCCTGAACCACGGTAATCCGGAATGATATACATGAGATGGACATATCCTGTGGCCGGTTCATCGGAAAAACTTTTGAATTCAAGCTGTCCGATAATACGGTGATCGTCCCAGATGTGGATGTAATACCAGCGTGGATCAACCAACCGGGAACGCATGCGCGCCTCATATCCGGCAATGAACGCCGAAAACCCATGATCCGCATGAAAGGTGCAGATATAAGCATCTCGCCGAAAAGCCATACAAAACGCAAAATGCGCATCAACATTGATGGGATGAAATTCAAGTGCCATTTGACCTCCGTGTCTCCATGACCTTGTCTGAGCAGTCCTGCTCATTCAACCGAAATGTGGTTCAGGATATCCGTTTATTGGGGGATAAACTGACAGCCCGAATTGAATTGGATCGAGCCCGAAAATCTTACTCTAAAAATACAGATAAGGAACGATGAGGATCAAAACTGTCTTTACTATTTTCAAGACAGGCAAAGGCTTCATGCCAGTCTTTTCGGTGAAAGGTAAAGTGCTGGTAGATCATGCAGTTGAAATAATGCATGGCATGCTTTTCTACATCTTCTTCCGATCGAATGGGCCATTTCTTTTCCGCGTAATTACCACATTCCTTTGAAACCGGCGTCAATTCCGATAAACAGTTTGCTTCTGAAATCTGAAAACATTTCAGATAGACCGGTTGATCACAAATAACCCTGGGGCCATTTTTCAAGAGTTTTTGAGAGAAAATATCATACAGGACTTTCTCCTCCGCCGGTGGTTGCTTTTGGGATGCGCACCCGGCAAGCCAGAGTGCGGCAATGAATACCATTCCTTTTTTCATTGATAGTCCATTATGATTTCTTTTCAGGCACTCACTGCCGCATCAGATGAAATCTGGTCAGGCTGTTTTTGCCATGGCTTTCACGGCTTTTTTCACTTTTTTCATCGCCATTTGTCGTTTCAGCGGTGACAAATAATCGATGAACAGATTCCCGCTCAGGTGATCAATTTCATGCTGCATGACGACCGCCAGAAAATCATCCCGCTCCAGGGTGATCGGATTTCCCTGACGATCCAGTGCTTTCACGACAACGGAGCTGTAACGCTCAACATCGGCATAATAATCCGGCACAGACAGGCACCCTTCCTGACCCATGACCTTTTCTTCGCCGCTGACAACTTCCGGGTTAATCAGCACCAGCGGTTCGTCCCGTGTTTCTGAAATATCAATCACCACCAGGGCTTCAGAACGACCCACTTGCGTAGCCGCCAGACCAACGCCGTTGCTGGTGGCATACAAGGTTTCGAGCAGGTCATCAATCAGGGTTTGCACTGAATCTATGTCGGTGACCGGAATGGCTTTCTCTTTTAAGCGCGGATCCGGTGCTGTCAGTATGTCTAAAATCGCCATAACGAAATTACTTTTCTCTGAGTTGCGGAAAAGATGAAGTACAGCACAGATACTTCATCAAAGTCCATCTTCTTCAGTCCAAACTTTTCACCATGGGCACACAAGCCAATTCCAGTCCTTTTGGCGAACGATAGACTGCAATCTCATCGCCCGTAAAGCCCCTGGCACGGTAAAAGTCGGCCGCATTCAGCGTCGCGTCCAGTTTCAGTGCGGTCACGCCCGATTCTCTGGCGAGTGTTTCAATATGCGCCATCAGGGCCCTGGCAACGCCCTTGCCCATATAATCCGGCGCAACAAAAATGGCATCCACCTTCCCGATCCCATGTTCAGTGTTGAGCATGGCCGTCCCGATCACCCCCTGTTCAGACTCGGCCACGTAAAAAGCCCGTTCGATATCAGCGATAAAGCGTTCTGACATCCCGCCTTCCGTCCAGAGTTTTAACTGCGCTTCCGGATAATCCGCAACACACTTCGCCCAAATCGCCCGCTGACGAATCTCGTGTGCAGCCTTTGCATCCGCTTTGACTGCTTTTCGAATCACAAATGTCATCTTTCTCTCCTTGGAATCACTTTGCCAGCCATGGGTCTGTCAGACGAATGCTTTCACGATCAAAATCGATCTCTGCCGTCGCTCCCAACGGTGTGACCAGCATCGGGTGGGTATGGCAGCTATCGAAACCAGCCAGAATCGGTAATGACTGGCCGTTCAGCACTTCCAGTAAAACATCCAGCGGCGTTCTGCCTGTACCTCTGTCATTAAACAGCTCGTGTTTTCCTAAAATCACGGCAGACACCGTCTCAAACACGCCACAGAGTTTCAGGTGAGCCAATGAACGCTCAACGGTTTCGATCCCTTTGAGGGAATCTTCAATCAACAAAATATCGCCGTACTGAATCGCTGGCATGTACGGACTGCCCCAGATTCCGGTCATGGTATTCAGGTTACCGCCAATCACCCGGCCTTTAATCACGCCTTCACCCATAAACTGCCAGTGGTTGGGGGATAAGCGTTTCGCTTCAGACTGCGTTTCCCAGTCAATCATTTCATCCGTCCAGGCTGGCGGCATCTGATACTGGTACGAGGATTTTCCCGGGCGGCAGAGCAGCTCAAAAAATGAGTCATAGGTTTGCTCAACCAGTGGCGGCAACTCGCCAAACGAAGCCACCAGCGCAGGACCATAAAAAGTAATCAGCCCGGTTTGGGCGTATATTCCCATCAACAGCGCGGTGACATCGGAATAGCCGATGATAATTTTGGGATCGCGTTTCAGCGCCTCATAATCGAGATAAGGCAGCAGCGCGTTACTGTTATTGCCACCAATCGTCGATATCACACAGCGCACTTCCGGATCACGGATCAGGGCATTCAGTTCTGCCGCGCGGGCCTGAATCGAGCCGGAACGATAATGGTCGGAACCTCCGGTCAGGCTGCCTGCCACAAGCTGAAATCCTTTGCTCTCTAGAAAGTGTTTCGCCCGCTCAAATCGCTTCGGCGCGAAGACTGTCGCGGGCGAAGAAGGCGAAAAAAATCCAATTTTATCCCCGGGCTTCAGGGCGGGCGGTAAAATAATGTTCATGAGAACGAATACATCCTTGCTCTGTTGAATGGGTGCCGCAAACTAACTGCGATATTTCTGCTGATTGAGCTGGTCTTTCAGGTGATGGGTCTGCGTTAAATCGACCCCATAGACATTGGCCAGTGCACACAGATAATAAAGAACATCATACAATTCTTCGGCAATCGTCCCTTTTAAATGGTCAAGATCAGGCTGACCCTCTTTCCCTTTCCGGATTGCTTCTGATAATTCCCCGACCTCCTCGATCAGCTTGAGGAAATACCCGGGAGTGTTCTCCGGATGATGATCGACGGCCCGAATATGTGCCTGTAATTCACTGATTTTCATCACTTCCTTTTCATTATTGTATACCTGACCTGGGAATTTGTGACTGTAAACATCACTCAAAAGATATGCAATAGGATACTGACAGTTTCTGACAGTCCGCCGGTTTAAACTCAGGTCATTCCTAGCCAACACCGAAAAGAGGTCAATGATGCTGACACCCAATCTGCTGTTACTTTATGTGAAAAGCCCTGAAACCAGTGCTGTTTTCTACCAAAAACTGTTCAACTGCGACCCGGTTGCCGTCCTTCCCACCTATGCGGCGTTCGATTTTGAAAATGGCCTGAGTCTGGGGCTCTGGTCGGAAGAGGCGAAAAACTTTGTCTCCGGCGGAAGCGGCCATCGTTGCGAACTGTCGTTTATGGTGCCGGATGACGAAACCGTAAAATCGCTTTACGACCAATGGCAGCCATCCGTGACCATTGAACAGCCTCTGCATGAAGCGGTTTTCGGTCTGACCTTTGTCGCTCTGGACCCGGACGGCCACCGGATCCGGGTCTGTACGCCGGATGATTAAATCCAGCATCCGGATACAAAAATGGCCGCAACCGCGGCCATACTTTTGAATGTGATCTTTTTCGGCGCAATGTTTTTCGGCGCAATGTTTTTCGGCTTGGCGCCTTCAGACAAAACTAAAATCACTCGAAGTGATATACCACTTTTCCGACAATGCGTTCAGACGGGATCACCCCGAAATTGCGACTATCGTATGAGTTATCCCGGTTATCTCCCAGGAAAAAATAATGGTCTTCCGGAACCTGAATCGTCAGCTCATTCGGGCGGGCGCGCTGAAAATCGCGCAAGATCTGATATTCCTGCTCGCCCAGCGATTCCGTCACCAGCACTTGATCAGCCTGAACCGGCTGCCGGTGAGTTGCTAAAGGTTCACCATTTCTCAGCACTTCACCATCTGAAATCACAATCTTGTCACCCGGTATCCCGATCAGCCGCTTGATATAAAGCACATCCGTATCAGGAACGACAAAAACATACATGTCTCCGGGCACCAGTGTTCGTTGCGAAGCGTCCTCTGTAAACAACAAACGACCATAAGACCATTTGGCACGGTAGCCCATTTTACTGACCAGAATTTTTTCACCCGGGTTCAGCATCGGTGACATCGACTGCCCCGGAATCTCGAACGGTTCGAGTACAAATGTCCGCAGGAGAAAAGTACTCCCGAATGCAGCAGCAAAAATACCGGATATCCCCCACCAGCGGGCATACCAGACATCCGGGCCCGTCTTGCCCTGTCTGATAAGCCAACAAAGATGGGCAGCAAAAAGAACATTGATGAAGGCCAGATAATCCGTTTTTATATTGAAGTAAAAGAGAAACAAAGCGGCGACAACGACCGCCGAGAAAAATACAGCTGCATATTTCCATCGCCTGACATAGAGATAACCCAGCGGGCCGGTGAACAGTCCCAGTAAAATTGCCACCCAGTATTGAGGCTTACGTTCCATTTGATCATTCCTTTGTGATGCGGCGACTGAATGACAGGTGATTCCTCTCCCATGCATCATCGCCACGCTTTCAATCAGCCCTTGGGCATCAGTGATTAACCTTCAGATACAACACACTTTTCTTTGCCGGACAGTATATCTCTCAGCTTTTGATAGTTGGTGAACTGAATCTGATTTCTTGCAATCGCAGTCTGCAGTTTTCCGGTGTGCCAGACCTGCATTTCATCCGCCCGGAAACGGGCATCGAGCATTTTCTTTTCAGCGCTGTCCGTCAGATAAGCCGGATGAATCGCGACGTGATGTAATGCCGGTTTTGCCTGATCAAACATATCGCGATACAAAACCTGACTAAGCGATGGATCTTTTTCCCGCGGTTCCGGGTTGTAATACATCCAGAAGACATCCGGCCCATACAGCTTATCTTCGCGAAGGCTGGCTGTAGCCTCCATTTGTTCCGTCTGGCTCTTCCAGAACAGCTGGGTAATCACCGGCAGCTGGTATTTATCGGCAAGGTTCAGGGTTTCCGTCAGAAAATCATCCCTTGCGTCCCAATAGAGCATATGAAAATCAAGATGGGTGACATTCAGACCCATCGCCAGTGCGCGGGTAATCTGGGCTTCCAGTTCCCTGACGACATCCCGGATATCGGCGTGTTCGGCCAGAGTCGGGCCGTCCGGCCACATATATCCGGCTTCGTTATACAAAGACGGCACCTCTTTCCGGCTCAGCACCGGCCCCCAGCCATTGGCTTCCTGCCATTCATTGGTCAGCGTCAGATGCAGACCGACCGGCAGATTCCGTTGCCGGGCGTAATTTGCAGAAAAAGCAAAATTTGGTGCAGGCACCATCAGTGAAAAAGTCTGAATCACACCTTGTTCATATAAATCCACCACAGCTCTGTCCATATCCGGATGCATCCCGACATCATCGGCATTGATGACAAAGACCACATCATCCGGCTGATATCCCAGACACCGGGTCATCTGACTTTCCCTGGCGCATCCGGTCAGCATCCCCGCCACAGCAATCACCGCGACGGCCAGACCCGTTTTTTTCAGTTTCATGCACACTTCCTTTTCAAGCGAACACAGTACTCAGGCTGCACTGATGAAGCAGCAAAGTACGATTCAACCCAATGAATGAATCCAGAGGCATATACCATGACTATTTCTTGATGAACAAGCGGTTTCTTATCAGCATGTTACGAACATCCCTCATAGCGATAAGCAGGGAAAGATATATACGAAAAAGAGCACTTTCGTGCTCTTTTTATTCCTTGATTCATCTCAGTCAAAATCGCTGTACAGCTGCGGCACCGCAGGCGGGTATTCAATCGGCTGCCATCGATCGCTGAAGGTGTATTTCATGTAGAGCATGAAATGGTTGGGTTCGTAAAAATCTGAACGTTGCAGATCCAAAGATGCCCCTAAATACCAGCGCTCGCTGATCCGCTGCTCGATGGCACCTTCCAGTGCATAACCAAATCCACCGCCCGTACTGGCATCTCCGGCTGATGCATCCGGCGCATCTTCTTCCGACCAGGAGTGTGAGACAGAACCGCTGACCCGATAAGACAAACGGTTACCGTAGCGCCCGTAATAATTGACAGGCAGAGACAAGGAGACATAGCGCTGCGGACTGTAATACCCGCCGCTGCCCAGCGTATATTCCCCCAGATTTTTATCGTAATGGAAATACAGCAGGTTGGTGCCGATACTCAGGCGCTGATCATCCGTCGCCATCAGCTTGTAGTAAGCCCCGCCCAGCAACGCCAGCCGGGTATTATCTGCAACATGGTTGCCTGTCATCTGATGATACTGCAGGCTGTTCCAGAAACCATATGGCCCGCCGATATCCCAGCTTGAACTGAGTTTGATCCCCGTGCGGACCACTCCGCCCCATGCCGTTCCCGCCGGATCGCTGACCCCGTCCGGAACCTGCATCCCGGCATAAGACAACACAGTGCTGGTTTCGGGACGCCGGGATGCCGTGACCGAGACTCCAAAATCTCCCAGCTTGCTGTCAACGGTGACGCCACCCACCCAGGTGCTGTGATCAAAACCCAGCGGTGTCGTACCGATATCCGCAGCCCAGTTTTCGGCCTGCCAGCCCACGCCCAAAGCCATGCCGGATGCCTGGCTGCGGAATGTATCGGAATCAACCGAGCGGCCCGCCGGCTTCTCAAAATAGTCCAGATGACCGGAATCAACGTGGACATAATCCGCCCGCAGCAACAAATGCCCGTCCCAGTCTTCCACCGGGATTCGCGCTTCAACCGGGATCTGACTGGATTGGTTCTCGCCGTCTCTGGCACTGTAATCCCAGCCGATGATCACGTGACCATCGCTGCGATCACGCAGACGATCGATATCCGCCTTCACATTCCGGGTCAGCCAGTCATCATCCGCTTCCTGATACAGCGTACGCAATTCAGGGGATGCCTTGCGGGCCTGCTCAGCATCCGGGCTTTTTTCGATCCGGTCAGCATTCAGCGCTTCATAGCCCCGCTGCTCTGCAAGCACCCACTGCTTGTTCTCCATGGCAATTGCCATGGCATTGCGATAATCCATCGCATCGGCATCTGAGCGCAAATTAAGTTCCAGATTCAGGGCATCCGCTCTGGCTGTTTCTCCCTGTGCATTCATCACCGGGGCGACAGCCATCAGCTGACGGGCCGACAACGACGCTCGTTTGACAAACAAGCGTTGAGAGGCCCGCTGATAAGCCTCCGAATCACCGGAAAGCGCAGCGGCCTGTAAAACGCCCGCCTCAGCTTCCGTCTGGTCAGGTTCCGGTTTCACCAGAATTTGCTGATACAAGGTCAATGCTGTGTCGTGCTGTCCCTGAGCCAGCCGGAGGTCGGCTTCCGCCAGCACCCTGCGGGAATGCAGTGCATCCAGTGCAGCGACCAAAGACTGATCCAGTTCACCATTCAGCTGTTGCTGACCTTTTCCAGCCCGCCACTGATCAAACTCGCTGAATTTCGCCAGCGTAATCATCAGCCCGCCGTAGCTGAGTTCAGCCGATTCAGACCACTGCGCGTCCGGCGTCATGCCGCGATAAATGGCTTCGGCCCGTTGCCGCTCACCCAAATCTGCCCAGACAACAGCCAGACGTGCCAGTGCCTCGGGCTGATCTGCATATTGCTGGCCCAGCGCATTCAGCTGCGAACGCACGGTGTCCGGATGCGTCTGATAGCGTGCAGCCACATCAGCCAGCGTCTGGTTCAGCTGTAACCGGGTCAGATTCCGCTGCATCGCATCTGTCCGCTGTGAAACCGGCACACGGGAGAGCACCGTCACCGCTTCCGAAAGTCGATCCGCATGTGCTAAATACAACGCATAAGCGAATAACATGTCCGGATCTGTCGTCCCGGACGACCAGTGTCGCATCAGCACATCGGCCTGCACTCGTTTTCCGGCCAGAACCAGTGCGTCGGCAATGTCACGGCGCTGCCAGGCTGAGGTCGGATTCAGGGCCAGAAAATCGTTCGCAGCGCGTTCTGCAGCCGGTAAGTCCTGATTTGCCAGAGCCTGATTGAGCCTTTGCTGAGCCGACTGAGTTTTCATGTCTGACAGCCGCTCTGCCAGCACCCGTTGCTGAAACAGAGGCAACCCCTCCACAAAGGCAATTGCCTCCGGCAGCCCGCCCTGAGCCTCATGGACATTCACCCGGCCACGCAGTGCGGTTTCATTGTTGCCGTCACGCTGAAGCGCCTGCTGATACGCCTGATCAGCCGCTTCAAACTTTTTCTGCGCCAGCAATAACGCAGCCAGTTTGTTATAGGCATAAGGCGCACTAGTATCTGCTGCGATGGCTTTCCGGTAGGCCCGCTCCGCCTGAACGATCTGATCCTGATCTTGGTAGGCATCACCGTCATCCAGATAAGCCCAGTATGACGAGGTTTCCACCAGCGACTGCCACTTACGGATATTGTCCGGATCCGCATCCAGCTGCTGTGCCTGCCTGAAGTATCGCAATGCTTTCTTCTGCTGACCCTGGCGCAGATACACCATACCGAGGCCACCCAGAATCTCCGGATCGTTCGGCCGGGCAGACAGCGCATCGGTCAGCAGGCGCTCAGCCTCTTGGTATTGTTTTTTATTCAGCAATGCCAGCTCCAGCAATGCCAAGCCCCGGCGTTTGGCCTGATAAGTCGGGTCTTTCCGTAATTCCTGCTCGGTTTGCCAGCGTGTCTGAGCATCCTGACTGGCGCGCTGAATCGCCATATCCGACGGATAATAGCTGGCGACGATGGCATACTGATCAGCCACCGCCTGAGAAATCGGCAGTTGCCCCAGCGCCCGCAACCAGGCTTCTGCCGCAACGTGCCCCATATCCGAACGCAGCGCCAGCTGGCGGTAGGTGTCCAGAATCCAGGGATCGGCCGGGTCACGGCGCCGGATATGATTCGCCAGTGCCAATTGAAAGCCAGGCACGCCCGGACAGACCGCATTCAGCTGCTCCAGCCCCTGCTTCACGGCGTCCCAGCGCTCCCTGATGTTGCCTTCAACCTGAAGATATTCCAGCTGCAGTTCCGCCGAAGGCATGCCGTTGGGGAATAGCTGACGATAGGCTTTCAGCGCTTCAGGATAGCGTCCGGCATGAGCCAGCAGACGCGCCTGTTGCAAGGCCGCTTTCTGAGGGCCCTGAATCGCAATCAGATCATTCAGCGCCACCCGTTGCGGAGAACCGGCTTTCAGCTGATTCGCAATGGCCTGCGCCTGTTCCGTCTGATGCTGCTTCAGAAACAGCCGCGCCTGAAAATACAAGCCGTCTGGCTGCTGGCTGTCGATCGCAAACAGACGCTCCAGCGCACTGGCCACAATGTCGTCCCGGTTCAGCGCGGTTGCCAGTGCAATCTGCTCCACCAGAAACGCTACCGAATCCACACCTTCCAGCGACGCGGAAAGCCGGACGGGTGTTACCGGCTGATAAACCTGCTTCAGTTGCGCCGGCGTCAACGGGGTGTCCGGCACAATGCCCGCCAGCGCTATCTGGCTGACAAACAGCGACCCGACGCTGAGTACTGCCAGCCTGCGCTGACCCGGAAATCGGATTACTGACATTGATGAGTCCATGCAGGCTCCAGTTCCCCGTTCACCCCAAAGCGGTAACGCTGCTGATGCCAGCCCAGCCCGAACATCGCCAGTACATTGTCGTAATAGTGATCATCCGCTTGACGAACCAACAGTTCAGATGCGCGTCTGGCCTGAGCGGCCAGCAACGACGGCTCACTTGAGGCTGCCAGCAACGGCAGTAATGCTGCCGAAAAACCAGCGCTGCCCGCGGACTGAGCACGCCCGTTCTCTGTATTGACTTCACGTGGTGGTGCCGACAGTTTCGCGATCGCGGCCACCATCGGCTGCATGGCTTTCACTAATTTGGCCTTGTCGTTCGAGTCGTCATTCAGCATCCCCGCCCAAAGATAAGTCCGGATGGCGTTATAGCTGCCTGTGGGCCCGGTCTGTTGGTCGACCGAAAATTGGCTCTGACTCAGCGTCACCCAGTCCGGACTGAAACCGGCAGGCATGGTCTTCAGAATCATCGCCAGACTGGTTTGATACACCGACTGCCATGCATGGTGCGGATAAAGATCGCCCATGCGCTGGATCAGCTGAAGCGGAACATAACTCGGATTGACCCGGTATCGGCCATCGCCGAGCCCGAATCCTTCAGAGCCGGGCAGCAACACCGTGCCCATCCCTTCAATCTTCACGGTCTCTTCCCGCAGGATCCGGTTTGCCATCAGGTAGGCCAGCGAACTGTAATAGTAGTTGTCCCACAGACGTCCGGCTTCGGCCAGGGTATAGGCAATCCAAAGGTCAGAGTCCGAGGCCGGATTGGCGTCCAGCACACCAAACTGCCCCGACGGCTGTCGTCCCCACAGCCATGACGGCAACCGGGCCGTCAGATCGCCTTCAGCCAGCTGGTTCTGCGTCCAGTTCAGTAAAGTGGCGAACGTGCGCTGATCGTTGGCGACCAGCGCAAAAAACAGCCCGTACGACTGACCTTCAGATGTGGTGATCTGACGCGCGTCGCTGCCGTCAACCACCCGGCCATTTACAATGTAAATCGACTGAAACTGCTGCCATTCCGGCCAGTCGCACGTGACGGCCCTGCTTGTTCCCTGAAACAAGAGGCACAGGAGAATCATCAGCTTTTTCATTCGTTTCCTTCTCCTTTTGCCAAACGTCTGGCCGCAATTTTACGCAGGATCCGCCACAGGAAGACGGTTACAATCACCACCAGCAAAGCCGCCAGACTGGCCACCCACACCGGATGGTTCGAGAAGTGGTACCAGACCAGTTTCCACACCGGCAGCTTTCCGACATAGTAACGCTGTCCCACATTGTAGCTGGCGACTTCCTGATTTCTCAGGATCACGACAGACCCCGACATAAACTCAACTTTTCCGGCATTAGTCAGTGCCTGATCGACCAGTTTCAATGCCTGGGGACTGGCGGCCATCACGGTAACCAGACTGCGTTTTTTGGTAAAAGGCGATTCCATCCCCGTCATCGCTGCAAACGCACCGCCTGCTTCCACAGACACCACATCCGCGGCATCCTGATTGCCGGTCGGCGAAGCCAGCCAGTGCATGCCCAGGGATTTCTCATTTCTGCCCGGCAAGCGAATCTGACGCTCTCCGGCTTTCACCACCAGATTGACCTGATCGCGGTCGAGCGCAGCACTGCTCAGTTCAGGTACAACACCGAGACTCAGGATATCTTTGTCTTTCAGTGTCTTGCTGTCCCACTGATTGGTCAGGGTGACATTGATCCCCGGGTAACCGGCATCCGCACCCAGACGTCCCATCACATTCAGGAAAGTCTGCAGCTCTTCCCGGGTCGGCGATGCCGATACCACCACAGCCGTGTCCGCCAGATCGGCCATTCGGGTAAACGGGAAACCGGATGTGGCAAAAGCACGCATGTTCGGCATTTCGATGTAATGCGGAAAACCACTGAAATCAATGGTTGAACTGCCATCAATCACAGCATATTGCTTGCTGGGCTGAGTGACCTGACAGTTCCCCTCAGTCACCGATGCGAAACCGAATTCAAACTCAACATGATTTTTGCTGCCGACCTTGAACGCCGGAATACGAACCCGGTTACTGCCGCTCAGAATGCCATCGTCCAGCAAGGGCACCCGGATGCGTTTGGATTCGCCCCCTTTCCCTTCAGTTGTCAGATTAAACGCCTCGACGAACTCATCGTTAATTTTGAGACTGAGCCGTGACCCCGAGTTATCCGTCATCGGCGGTGAATACCGATAGCTGAGATCCATCGGAATTCCCCGGCTCTGCCAGGTGAACAGATCCGGGGCCAGTTGTAAATTCAGGTTGATTGGTGCGGGAGCACGCCCTTCCACCTGGAGCTGATTGCGCTGTGCCACCAGTTCTGAAAACGCAACCGGTCGCGAGGTATCCACCCAGTTCGGCGCATCATAAGGTACTCTGGGTCTGACCTGCTTCACTGCATTGATTTTCGCCATCGGACCGGTGAGCAGTTGGGTGCCCAACGCCAGCCCCTGAACGGCGGTATTCAGATCCTCACTGTCCCGGCCAATCACCAGCAGCAGCTTGGCAAAAGGATGGGTGGGATGGGTGATCATCTGCAGGCGCGGGCCGTCGGTGTCGGGAAAATCACGCAGAAAATCAGGCTTGTTATCGTTGGTCACAAACACCACCGCATGCTGCCCGGGCAAAGCGTCGAAAGACAACGGAAACCGGGCACCGCGCCACTGGGACAAAGCGCCAAAATGGGATGCCAGCACACCAGCCGCTTTGATTTGGGCCAGATCATAGTGATCGCCCATCACCACGGGCAGGTTCAGACGTGTGAAATCTCGCGGGTCAAAAAACGGCGCCGGCAGCAGGCTCAAATCACTCTGAACCCGGGTTTTCTGGACCATCAGCTCAACGTGACTGCTCTGGCTGATTTCCGCCCAGATACTGGCATCATTCGGATTGGAACAGGTTTTGTGGGTATTGCCGATCAGTTCAAACCGAATCTGGTTATAGTTACTGAAATAGCGGGCATCCAGCGGCATCAAAATCGACACCTTCCGGCCCTGCTGACCATCCGTAATCGGCACCACGCCCATCAGTTCGTCATTCAGATACACCTTGATGTGAGAAACGAGCGCCAGCAGCGCCGGGGAAGGCGTCACATCAAAATACAGGTTTCCCTGCGCAATCACTTCATCCAGCCGGGAGCCGAAACCAATGTAGGCATTCGCTTCGCTGCCCTGAATGCCAACAGAACCTTGAAAACCCAACTGTGAAAACGGCAGCTCGCGTTTGCTGACAGCGGATAAAGTCTGCGGGGCAACAGACGGAACCGTCCCCGCCAATGTTTCCTGTGCGCCGGCAACTGCAGACACACCCATTCCCATAAGGATGGCTGAAAGTGTTTTTATTGTTTGATTCAGTTTCATTCTTTTAAGTCCTGTTTGGGACAAAACGGGGTCTGAGAGACCTGATCACATCAATGACCGATAAGACAATCTGTACAACAGTCGCGAGTATTTTTGGGCCGTGCCGGACCAGACGCCGGTAGCCGTCGAGTCCCACCTGAAGAACCGCCTGCATGCTCGACAGCGGCTTATCCGATGCATAAGACTGCTGCCATTTCGCCCAGGTGTCGGCACGGGCAAAAGTGCACTGCACATAATCAATCCGTTGTTGCGTACTCAGGCGATCCAGCTGCAGGCCGAGCATCCCCTGACGGGCAAAGGCGATGATGGCCGGGAACACAAAGGACTGGTTCCCGCGGCTGAGGACCACTTCCAGTTTCTGCGTCGCCATCGCTTGCAGCCGCTCACTGTCTCCGTCAGCCAGTTCAATCCGCATGCCGCCCAGCGAGAAATCCTTGAGAACAGCCTGCAGCAAATGACCGGAATGCAGCCGGATTGCTACCGGAATGGACACTTCTACCCGGTGATCCCGACGCACCTGCTTGGCTTCCACCGCAACCGCCACGGCAGCGCCAAGGATCAGCAGGTTATAAAGTGTCCAGAGAAGGTTCACCAGCACGGTGGTGAACTCATGATCCGGACCCCAGCCTAAGCGGTACACACCCACGCCCAGACCCAGCACATTCAGGAGCACCAGCACCAGATAAGGCCGTGAGATCACCCAGTCATAATGCGATTCTTCCACCAGGCCGCCTTTCGCGGTGACGTTAAATTTGCCTTTATGCGGGGCGAACAGCGCCACCGTTGTCGGGCGGGCGATGTACCAGGCCAGCACGGTTTCATACACTTCTCCCCAGAAGGAGTAGCGGTAATCCCCCTGCATCCGCGAATTGGTCAAGCTGGCGTGGATCATGTGCGGCAGCACATACAGCACAATCGCCATCGCTGGTGCATAAATGATGTATTCATGCAGCAGCAGGAACGCCAGTGGTGCAGTCAGAAAAACCAGCCGCGGAATACCCGAGAGAAAATGCAGCATGGCATTGGCATAACAGAGTCGCTGGGACAGCTTGAGTCCTTTACCGGTCAGCGGATTATCGACCCGGAAAATCTGCGCCATCCCGCGTGCCCAGCGGATCCGCTGCCCCACATGAGCAGAGAGCGTTTCAGTCGCCAGACCCGCTGAAATCGGCTGTTTCAGGTACGCCGAGTGATAGCCCAGACGATGCATCCGCAGCGAGGTATGCGCATCTTCAGTGACGGTTTCCACCGCAATGCCGCCCACTTCTTCCAGCGGGGCACGACGAAGCACCGCACAGGATCCGCAAAAGAAAGTGGCATCCCACAGGTCATTGCCGTCCTGAATCAGGCCATAAAAAAGATTGCCTTCATTCGGGATATTCCGGAAATTCGACAGATTCCGCTCAAAGGGATCCGGTGAAAAGAAATGGTGCGGTGTCTGAATCAGCGCCAGTTTCGGATCCTTGAGAAACAGTCCCATTGTCAGCTGAAAGAACGCCCGGGCCGGAATATGGTCACAGTCGAATATCGCAACATACTCACCGCTCGATTGTCTGAGCGCATAGTTGATGTTGCCCGCTTTGGCATGCTCATTGGTCGGACGGCGAATATAGTGAACTCCGACTTCATCGGCAAAGTCACGAAAGCTGTCCCGTTTCCCGTCATCCAGAATATAGATATTCAGTTTATCCTTCGGCCAGTCGACACCCAGTGAGGCGTACACTGTGGCACGCACCACATCCAGATCTTCATTGTAGGTCGGGATCATGATGTCAATCGTCGGCCAGAGTTCAGTGTCTGACGGCAGCGCAACAGGCTTACGGTTTAACGGCCAGATATTCTGGAAATATCCCAGCATCAGCACCAGCCAGGCATAAGTTTCAGCGAGCAGCAGCAGGCAGCCCAGCCCCAGAGCCAGCGGTTCATCCCAGTTCAGGGTGGACGTATACCGCCACCACAGGTAACGGCACGAAGCGGTTACCGACAGGATAATCAGCAACAATGTCGGAAAATGTCCGGGCATGCGCCGGAACATCATCGCCAGCGCCCAGAGCAGCAACACGAAAACCGTCTGTGCCTGCAGGCCAAACGGCACCGTGAAACAAATCAGGGCCAGCAAGACCACAACACACAACAGCATCAGGTTCACCACCTTACCCGTCCGGCTGTCTTTAAGGATCGCCCTGAAATTTTCGGTATCGGATTCGGTTGCCTGCTGTTCCAGCCATTGCACGGCAATGCTGAGACGTTGCAGCGGCAGGTAAAAGATCTGAGCTGACCCGCGATAGGCCCGGCCCAGCCACGTCTGCAACCAGCCCTTAATATCCCCGGGCGCATGCTGCCTGACACACAGCAGCCACAGGCTTTGGATCAGAAAACGGATCGGATCCAGCCAGACAGGGGCCGCAAAGTTGATCTGCGGGTAATAGACCAGCGGCAGTCGCCAGGCCGGTACACCGGCCACTTCCGGCTTCAGCAACAGAAACGCAAAGACCAGCCAGCACCCGAGCACCAAATGCCCCAAACCGGTCATTGGTTTCCCGCCTTCACGCTCAAAGGCTGCTTTCTGCGCCTGAAACTGCCCGACCACCCAGGCTTTAAAAATGAAATTCAAGGGGTTCAACATAGTTCAATGTTCGAATCAGTATGATGACAGCTGCGCAATACACCAGAGTGCCAGCGTCTGATAATCTCTGGCGGCCTGACTGCCGGGTGAGTAGTGCTGTACTGTGGTCAGGTTGGCGGCGCTGTCCATGAGTGCGATATCCCGGTGCAGGACAACCGGAGATAACAGCGGCCCCAGCTCGTTTTTCATGACCAGCATAAAATCACGGCTGAGTTCTGTTTCCGGCTGAAACTGATTCAGAACAAACTTCAGCGTCGTCTGATTCTCTGGGCCTGCGGATCCCTCAAACTGAGGCATGTTGTGCTGAAGCACAGCATAGCTGGCTGCATCCGGCGTCAGCACGACCAGCACCAAATCAAATTGTTCGGAGGCATTCAGGGTGTTCAGCCATTGCAGATCGCTGACCACCAGATGATAAAGCTGCCAGTGTTCCCGCTCATCGTCGCGTTTCACCCGGGACAACGAGTTCACCAGTTCAGAAAGATACAAAGCCCGTTGCGCGGTAAAACGGCTGAGGAAAGGCTGACTCAGTTGCCCGAAAGGCAAAAATGCCACCCCGTGCGGACTTTCAAAGCCGGACGCAAACCAATCTCCGGAATCGCAGATACGGCTGGCCCAGCCATCGGTATGACTAAAAGGCATGCCAAGGTTCAGCCGGAGGACATTGACGGGATCGGTATCCACCACCAGCACATCTTTCTGCACCTGAACCAGCGACTGTGCCAGATGGGCTGTCACCGTATTTGATCCCACCCCACCGCGAAGACTGACGATCGCGACGCGTTTCATAAAGCTTTCGCAACACCCGGCTGACGGCTGTGCCGACGCTGCGGCTCAGCGCCGGACTGAGACGAAACCGGCATTAGCGAGTCTCCCCGAAAAATGAGCCATTTGCGTTTTGCATTGGTATAAGTCTCATTTTCAGTCATCTCAATATAATCATGGTGCGGCATTTTGTAAGACGCATAGATAGCGTCAATATCTTTGGCTGGCACGGACACGTATTATCACCACTTGTTAAAAAATATAAATATTTGAACCACAAAGGAACCAATGAGAATGATTCGTTGATTCAATAAGAAAATAGATTGTTTTTTTATTAACTTTTGTAATACATAATGCTCAAAAAAATCCCACAAAAGAATCCTGTTTTTCAAGCTTGTATAATTGGAGAAATGAAAATAATACCGGATGGCCATCTTCATTTGCCAAATAATTATCTATAGAATTTATCCAACTCGCAACCAAACACATACCAAAACATTTGAATGCTTGTAAAAACATATAAATAGATGTTTACTGCAACCCGTTCACGGCGATGATAAAAGAAATAGCGCCAATATGTTTCACTTTTTAACCAGATTCTATATGATCTGCGTGTATTTTTGGCACACCTTTCTTGATGCCTGCACCTGCGATTCCCGACCACAGTGCGTTCATGACGCACATTCTGATTGGGTGACTATTTTTTGGTACAATTTATGTCTATATATCAAGGCAGGCTGCCTGTTGAAAAAAAAGAATCTCGCTCGGTATATGTTAATTTATTTGGACATAAATCTGTTGCAACCGATTACCTGATTTCGACAAATAAACATAATCAAAACATAACGTTCACATGTCTGAATGATAAAGACAGCTTTTACAGCGGACTGAATGAAGAAATATTACCTGAATTAAAATCATCTCTGAAGCGACAAGGGAATCGAATTTATTTCCTGACAAAAAATATGTCAGAACGTTCCCTTCATGTCGAAGAAATCATTCAGGATATTTTTCGCATTCGCATTTCGAAACAATCAAACTTGACGTTGCTCATTCCTGATATTCTGCTGGCCAATTTATCGCAGCAGAACCTCGGGCAATTATTTGAATTGCTCAAACAATATGCAACTCAGCGGCATTTAACCATCGAGGTTTTGCTGTATGGCTCGCTGGCTGTCTCAGTCAGGCCCGCATTACTGGCACTCAACCCTCTGCTGGCCGGACTGGCAACCATGACGACCGTCAGGCCCGGTAAATACCAGTATCAGATTGCTTTCTGGGCCAGTCGTCAGGGTATCCGGGCCGACGAAACCTGGCTGCTCAGCCGGGAATCCGCCGGAGAGCTGGTCGTGCTCCCTCCGTCTGAATCTGCCCTTCCGGCGCAAACGGCAACGAATACGGTTCAGTCGCCCGTCATTCTGAGCCGAGAAGCGCTGAATGAGAGAGAGCAGCCAAACGACTCGTTACAAATCATGCCTTCCAATCAGGCAGTTCTGAGCGATGCTGAGCGGCCGGGGAATGCGACTCTTATTCTGGGCTGCGGATCGCCCGAAATGATCCGCCAGCTGGCTGTTGATTGCTTCCGCATCAGGCAACAAGCCGGCCCGAAACTGAAAATTATCATCCGGGAAACACGCCAGTGCCTGCGATACAGCGATGAAGCCTTTCTTCTCAAAGCGGGCGTGAATTTAATCGTGCCGTATCAACTGCCTTTCACCCGGCTGATGAGTCAGGCTGAAGCCATCCAGTACCAGGTGCTGACGCGTCCCCTGCCGGAAGACACAGAAGAACTGCTGTCTTTCGACTTGCGCTATGAACACAGAGGTTACCTGGAGAACCCGGTGTTTGCTCAGTACTGCCATCAGATCATGCAGCGCTCGACGCCATCTCAGCTGAGATTCGCTCTTGTGAAACTCAGCCTGTTACCCGGGATGAAAGCAGAAGAGTGCCTGCGCCTGTGTCATATCCGGCGCAACGGCGATGTCGTCACGGCCTGTCATGGCGCACTCTATGTTCTGTTCAGTGCGATTCGACAGGCGGATATTCACACCGCGCTGAACAATATTTTTGATTTCCCGGTCCGGGATCTGTTTCACCAGGTTCGAGTCATTCACACCCATCACGACACAGAGCGTGAATTGACAGCAGTGGCCGAAGATGCGGTCTCTGTCTCCGGGTTGAGCGCATCCGGCACCACGGAACCGGACCACTTTTACAGGCGATCATCCGGACATTCATCAGGCCACGCATCAGGCAGACATGAGGGCATGCCACTGTTTGCTGTCCCGAAACCCATCCAGTTACAAGGTGATTCATGAACGTTGACGATTTTCTCCTGACAGCCGGTATCAGCCTGCTGATTGGCCTGGCTCTGGGCTATTTCGGACGTGAGCTCACCGCCAAGGGTATCCGGGTGTACCGGAGCCATTTCAGGCGTTCACACTACTTTGAACAAGACTAACAAAACCGACAAACAGTAAGCGCACATGACGACCCAATTCACTTCCCGAACTGCTCAGCCCCTGCAAGGGCTGGGTTGGTGGAATGTCTATTTCATCATTAAAATTGCTCTCTTCCTGCAAGGCATTCTCAGTTTTCACCCGCTCGAAAACTTCGCGCTGGTTATCTTCCTGCTCTTGCCGCTGAAAGGCAGATTGCTGCAGATCCTGAGACTGATGATTGCGATCCCGGCAGCCGCCTGGCTGATGCATTACGATTCTTATTTGCCGCCGCTAGAACGGCTATGGGCTCAGATGGGCCAGTTGATGCAGTTTGAGTGGCATTACCTGCTGGAACTGACGGGCCGGGTTATCTCTTTTCAGACCCTGACGGCACTGTTTGCTGTCGCTGCCGGTTATTCTCTGCTCAACCGTGTGCTACGGGTCTCGGTCATTGTGGTGGCGACTCTGATTGTCATCAGCCTACCCGCAGCGCAAATGCCGGCGGCCGTTGCCCAGCCAAAACAGCAGACTGTCGGCGAGAAGACTATACCTGACAACCACACTGTGCCTGACAGCCAGACGGTTACAACTGCGACATCTGTGACGTCCCCGACCGGGACCGATGACGCATCACTGAATACTTATCTGTCCGGCTTTTTTGACACCGAATCCGAACGTCAGGTGTTGTTTGACAACCGCGCCCAAACCGCTGCACCCTTTGATCTGCTGTTCCTGAGTCTCTGCTCTGTTGCCTGGGATGATATCGAAATCGCCGGACTGTCCGATCACCCATTGTTCAAAGAATTCGATGTCCTCTTTGATCGGTACAATGCCGCAACCTCTTACAGCGGTCCGGCCGTGATCCGTCTGCTGCGCGCAAGCTGTGGTCAGGAAACCCACCGTCAGCTGTTCTCAGGCGCACCCTCACAGCAGTGTTACCTGTTTGATAATCTGAAAAGACTCGGTTTTGAAGAGAACCTGATCATGAACCATGACGGGGTCTTCGATAACTTCCTGCAGTTGATCAAAACCGAAGGGCAGGTCAGTGCCGATTTGATGCCACAACAGGGCTTTCCCCCCTATCAGAAAGCATTTGACGGCAAGCCCGTTTACCGGGACCGGCAGGTGCTGGAAGATTGGTTCACGCACCGGCAATCCGATCACAGCGAAAAGGTAGTGACGCTCTACAACACCATTTCCCTGCATGACGGCAACCGGATCATCCGCGGTGATACATCGACCAGCATGGCCAGCTACAAAACCCGGCTGAAGAACCTGCTTGATGACCTGTATGCGTTCTTCCAGACCCTGAAACAGTCAGAGCGCAACATCGTGGTGGTCATGATCCCGGAACATGGTGCGGGAATGAAAGGAGACCGGATGCAGATTTCCGGCATGCGTGAAATACCGTCTGAATCGATCACGCATATTCCGGTCGGTCTGAAAATCTTCGGCAAAGGCATGGTCCGGACGGGCGCTCCGGTTCACGTCACTGCGCCTTCCAGCCATCTGGCCCTGTCGCAGCTGATCAGTAACGTTCTGGCACAAAATCCGTATGAAACCGGACATTTTGACCCGGCCAGCCTGATCAAAAACCTGCCGGAAACCCCAAGGGTCTCGCAAAATGAAGGCTCGACCGTCATTGATGTCAATGGCAAGCCATACATCTCGCTGGACGGCAACACCTGGTCGGCGTACCCGGCCCATTGA
The DNA here is from genome assembly GCF_036409375.1 of Photobacterium sp. 53610. Lineage (NCBI taxonomy): Bacteria > Pseudomonadati > Pseudomonadota > Gammaproteobacteria > Vibrionales > Vibrionaceae > Photobacterium > Photobacterium sp. 53610. The sequence goes on from NZ_JAXOFS010000007.1 coordinate 97,656, forward strand.
CGCCCGTCTCCTCAGACAGCACAACACGCCACCGGTCAGGTGGCGTGTCACTTTAGACTGGACATTAAGCTCTCAGAACCCGTAGAACACCAGCTCATAAGCAGGAATGAATGCATGAGCAGGCGTGAATTCTGCGGAACTCTCCGTAGGTTGAATGCCCTCGCAGTCCAGACGCTTTCCGTTCATATCCACCAGCCAGAATTCAGGCACAGAAAGCCCAAGTGAATCAGACAATGCAACATACGATGGCTCGGCATAAGCGCCCTGCGTCACACTGCCAAAATGTTTCACCTGGGGCTGTGTTTTGACGGCCAGGGCCAGAATCTCAGCAGCCCCGGCAGTATCCCGATTCGTGACCAGATAGACCGGCTGACTGTATTGCACCGGCCCTTCTGGCCTGAACGTCACAAAGTTCACGGAAGCCCCCGGATGTTCAAAGCCAAAGACGGGCATCTCAGTCGTAAAAAAACGTTCGGCAACTAATTGCGCCGTGAGGTAAGAGCCGCCGGGATTTCCGGTCAGATCCAGGATCAATGCACGGGTGTGCTGCAGCTCCGCCAGAATCAGATCCAGTTGTTGCCTGATGTCCGCTTCATTTTGCTGACTCAGATGGCTGACCAGCATCACACCGATATTGTCCTGTGTTTCTCCCCAGTAAAACATAGGATGCTCACCGCCAGAAGATTTCAGCGACTGCGTCAGCAGGTAATGTTCCACGGCCTGCAAATACGCATTTTTGCTGCCAGTCTGAGCCGAATAGGGGTTCAGCCAGGCCTTCTCGGGGAAAGCCTCTTCACTGGGTAAAGTGTCCTTGCCGGCTTGTCGCTGAAAACCGAGATGCTGGCTCAGCGCAGAGGGTCGGCGATAAGGCTGCGAGGTTACACCATCCTGATGGACCAGCACCTGAAACATCGACAGCTCGCCCAGCATCGCAATGACTTCATTTGGTCCCGGTTCCTGAGATGTCGCGCGGGAAGCTCTGTCACCGTCCGGAATCAACTGCGACATACGCTCGGCCAGCACCGGATTATTTTCAAGAACAGACCAGACCCGTTGGGTCTCATGAAGGCCAACCGTCATTTCCCGGTCTGCCGCAGCACCGGAGGTCACAACAATCTTCACCAGATCTGAATTGTCCCGGCCACCGGTATCTTCTGCCCATAATCTGAAGGTGTAAGTGCCGGCCATGGCGATATCAATCACGGTAGCCTGTTCCCGGTCCCCATCGATGATATTGACCGGCTGAGGGCCCGACGCCAGACTCCAGCTGACCTTCCGGATATCGTATACACTGAGATAGCTTTCCACTTTGCCCTGAAGCGTGAGGCTGTTCACCGGCAAAGTCAGCACCTGATCCCGGCCCGCATCCACGGTCGGTTTGGTCAGCTTCTCCGCATCTTTCGCGATATCATCAGAGCCGCAGCCCAAAAGCATCGTGGTTGCCAGCAGCATACTGCTCAGAAAAAAGGGGCGCATCTGGAATTTTTGCATGACTGAATCTCTCTTCGTTCCGCTGAAAATACAGATTGTTCATTGACTGAGAGCAGCTTAATGCCTGAAATCACAAGAGGCTGTGGTAATCGTTAGACCGTGTGTGACACTTTGTGACCATTTCAGCCGCAGTGACCCCGCACCCCCTCCGGCATTGAACACATCGCTAAAACCGGTAGCTGATCCCGGCCGAAACAAAATAAGATTCAGAGTCATAGAACCGGATATCGCTTTGCGTGTGTTCAATCGAACCCAGCAGGTTCAGTGCCAGATTCTCTTGCCCCAGCAAACCGCGATAGACATACAACACGCTGGCATTCAGAAGCGTTGCATCTCTTCTCTTGCCGAAAACAGGGTGCACCGTATCGTATTCTTCATCGCTGTACCGGAGCGTCGTATAAAATCCCTGACGATGAGCATTCAGATTGATCCCCAACTGATACCCTACAGCCGTGAAGTCATTCGCAGCCCCGTCAGCATTGCGCTCGGTATAGATCAAACGGGGCACCAGAGCCATCAAACGATTCACAGGCAACAGCAGTTCGGCTGAACTTTGATAGAACTGACTCTCCCGGAGCAGTTGCTGACGCTGCGCCTCACTGAGCAACAGGTTCTGACCGGAAAGATCGTCATCATCCAGCTGATAATCCACAAAGCCGTAGCGAAGCGTCAGGGGGATAACTGAAGCAGTGAAGGCCAGCCGCCCCCCCTGCGTGGTCACATCCGTTTTCTGACGTGCCACCCGGGTCAGGAAAGGGTCTGTCCAGGTCTCATTGATGCCCGGCAGTTTCGGGAAATAGGCCAGAGTAATTTCCCCCAGGCCGGGAATCACCTGAGTAACTCCCAGTTCAGCCTGAAGCTGACCTTCAACGATCTGCTCCTTACTTTGTCCGATGAAAACCTGGGTCATGCCGGATGAAAGGGTGTATTGCAGTCTGCCTAATGGCGCGACTCGTGTTTCTTCGGTTCGCTTGCCGGAATGATTCAGATCATCCGTGATGGCATTGTCATCATGGGTGTTGAATTGAGACTGACGGTGAATGGCGAAACCATTGAGGCTGATCTCGCCGCTCCATCCCGGTCGCATCGGCGCTTGCCCGTTGGCCAATACACTCCCGGAAAGCAGCATCGCAACGAATAACCCGACTGTTTGGCGTTTCATTGTTTTTTCCTTGTCTGATAAGCATGTCGGATTTCCATGCTAAGTGACTGAGAAAAAACAAACAGACCAACTCTGGGACCGATTGTGACCAAGTAAGACAAACGCTCAGGAAACGCTTTCCGGCTCAGATTCTTTCATGGGCGGATGCTCCGCGGTTGGTTTCAGAGCCATCGGCCAGCGCAGCGTAAATCTGGCCCCGCCCATTGATGCCTCATCCAGCGACACACTGCCCCGGTGCAGCAGCATAATTTGCCTGACAATAGCCAGCCCCAGACCGTGCCCCTGCCGGGTATCACGCTGCTGGTTATCCACCTGGGTAAAGGGATCGAAAATGGACTCCCGCATTGATTCCGGGATACCGGGCCCGTCGTCTTCCACAATCAGGACCCAATCATCATCCTGCTGCCTCAGTTCGATACGGATCTGACTGACTGCAAACCGTCCGGCATTATTTAACAGGTTATTGAGAACGCGGACCATGGCCCTTTGATCAACCCTGAAGGTCTGCGTCTGAAGCGCTGGCGGAAACCAAAAACGGACTGCCAGACCGGCAAACTCATCCTGAAGCAAGCGGACTTCATTCTGATACATCTGGACCAGATGGCACGGTGCAATTTGTACCATCTGGCTGTTCACGCTGTAGCGGGACAACAATAATGTCTGATTGATCAGGTGATCGAGGTCATCAATGCTTTTATGAATGATTTTCCGGTAATTCTCTTCCTGATCTTTTCGGATATCGCTGCCGGAGAGCATTTCAAAGGCAAAGCGCAGCCGATACAGCGGCGTACGCAAATCATGAGCAATCGCGTTAGTCAGCTCCCGGTGGCCGTTGATCAGCTTTTCAATGTTGTCGGCCATTTTATTGAAAGCATTCCCCAGTTGGGCAATCACAGACAGACGGGAAATTTTACCCCGCTGGCTCAACCGGCCTTCCCCGAAATCATCTGCGGTTTTTGCCAGCCGTTTTAAATCACGCCAGAGCGGAAAAAGCCAGAGCAACAACGCTCCGGAAATCGTCACCACAAACAGAGACATGACACTCAGCTGAAGCAATTGCTGCGCATTCTGACTCTGCATATCGTGAATACTGATGAAATAGTCGTGATTGAGCTGGGTATACAACAACGTACTGCCGTCATCCTGGGTACGGCCAACAACCTGCCCCCTCAGTAACCGCCGCCTCTCAGATTCACTGAATTGAGCGCTGCCGGTTGGCACAAGTCTGGCTTCAAATGGCCGTTCTACAGAAACCTTCGTCAGATAGTCCTGCCACTGTGACTGAGGTAGTGTCAGCACCGTCCGTTTCAGAATGTAGAGTGCACCTTGTGACTGAATCGCAATCAACTCATTTTCAGACAGATTCATGGCATAAAACAGCACCCACTGACTGTCCGCAACCTGCTTCAGCAATGCCGTGGGATCGCTGAAGTCCATCGCCAGTTCCCCCAGATGAAACCGGTTCAACACTTTTTCATCACCCTCATACTGTGCCAGCGGCACCAGCTTTAACTGAGAGCCGAACTGTTCGCTGAGATCATCAATATAGGACTGCCACTGCGCCTGAGGCTGGTTCACTAAGTCATCATGAATCACCAGCAAGGTGTCATCATAAACCTTGGAATAAAACTCATACATCATTCGCTCACTCATGTAACTGATCGGGCCAAAACCGGTCGGAACCATGAGAAAAAGTAAAGGAAGGATAATCGCCAGCCAGAGAAACGAAAACGCTTTAATCATCAGAATCGTCCATCTTCAATAAACGGGCATACAGAGCTGATAGCCAATTCCGCGAATGGTTTTGATCAGTTGCGGGTTCGCCGGATCATCATCCAGTGACCGGCGCAACCGGGAAATTCTCCGGTCGATCGAACGATCCAGCCCGTCATATTCATAACCGCGAATCTGCTGCATGATCTCCTCCCGGGAAACCACTTCTCCGGACTGCTGCGCCAGCAGGTAAAGGAGTTCAAATTCAGCTGTCGTCAGATCCACCAGCTGATTTCTGAACACAACCGTACGACGGTGGAGATCAATGTTCAGCTCACCGACGACCAGCGATTCCGCCCGCCCTTCACCTGTATCCCGGTGCATGCGCCGTAACAGCGCCCGCACTCTGGATAACAGTAAACGCGGCTGAACCTGCTTGATCACATAATCATCGGCACCGAGCTCCAGTCCCATCACCTGATCAATGTCATCATCCAGCGCAGTCTGCATCAGAATCATGCCTTTGTAGTCTTCTCTGACCTGACGGCAAACATCCATGCCCGACATCCCCGGCAGCATAATATCGAGGATCACCAAATCCGGGTGTTTCTCCAGAATCTGGCTGACGGCTTCCACACCATTTCCTACCGTCAGTACCCTGAATTCATGGGTCTCAAGAAAATCACCGATCAAACAGGCTAACTCCTGATCATCTTCAACCAGCATGATGGTGTATTTTCTGTCATCCCCGCGGACGTGCTGCATTTTTCTTCCCTTTGCCATTCTCTTCTTTCCTGATGTTATCGCAGACCTGTCGCGCACCCTGTGACAGTTTGTGACCGGAATGACTGCAGTGAATCTCACTTCTGCAGATGTTATTGATGCTACGAACAGCCATCAATGAAAAACATTCACCAATGTGATGAATTCACGCGTTTTCATCCGGTTCGAAATCACACATTCATAAAACTCAGCATCAATAATCAGTACAACATTGAAATGGAAGACAAGGAATGGAAGGCCAGAAATAGAAAAAAAATAGAAGACCTGAATAAAAAACAAAAGAATAAAGACAAGTCTGAAAAAACGAATCAACAAAGCCAGAAAATTAAATTCAGCGAACTTCACTAAAATCAGATTTGTCAATCACCCCAAAATATCCGACCAACATAAAACCATACACCCAACCACAATCTAACCACATGATATAAAAACAAATTATAAACAAAACAATTGAGATAAAATACAATCCATTCAAGCCAATAACATGATTCATTCCGGTTGAAAATAGGTGAATCCCCCCTGTTTTCAGCATCACGAATCAGAGTGCCACTTCAGCAACCCATTCCAGTTTAAAACCACGAAGTCTGTCGCAAATGTATCTGCAATCCATGGATATCCACCAACAAATACACCACCATAATGGATTGAATCTAGTGTTTTCATCTAATTCATATCCATAAGAAACCTTCAATATACTTTTTTAAATAATGAATCAGTCAATATCATGGGAGTGATATATGGGAAGCTTTATCTCTCTTTTCATTGGGGCATATCTGGTGCTGGGAACTGTCGCGACACTTTATGCCGTCTTTTTCTTTTTCCTGACGGGGTTAACCATCTTTGATCAGGGTATAAAGAAAATCATGCCACTCCGGTTTAAGTGCAGTTATGTTTTCGTCATGTTTCTGATGATGCCTGCATTTTATTTGGTCTTTATAGAAGAAATTCTGGCATTGCCTCGCTACTACAAAGCTCAAAAACAAAAAATGGCCTGAACCATCGCCCTTCAGAAAATAAAGCAGGACAGGTTCCCGGACACCCGGCCCTGTCCTGCCCGTCTCATCTCCGCCAGTTTTGGTGCAATGCGGTGCTTACTGACAGCGACTCCGACTTTTTCTGAGAAACAGCGGTAGCGTCTATACTCTGTAATCTCATCCACGATGACTGGCAATGGTGAGCGCATGCCTTATTTTCAGTACTATGGCATCGACTGGATCGCAATAATCCTGACTTTTCTGGCGATCTGGCAGATTGGAAATCAGAACAAAACCGGCTTCATTCTGATGATCTTCGGGAATGCCAGCTGGATAGCGGTTGGTTATTTAACCGACAGCATGGCGATGATCATTGCCAACTTCATCTTCTGTCTGCTGAATGTGCGCGCCATCTTCAAATGGTCCAGGGCAACGCATCAGCAGGATTAAACCGCTTAGCCTTCCAGCACCCGCACACTCTGCCGGACCACCAGTGTCGGCTCGAGCTGCACGATCTGCGGTTCAGTGATCTCTTTATTGATGCGTTTCAGCAGCGTTTCGACGGCGGCCTGACCGAGACGGTATTTCGGTTGGTGAATGGTGGTCAGCGAAGGTGTCATAAATTTCGCGATATGGATATCATCGTAGCCGATAATGGAGAGATCGTCCGGAATACGGACGCATTTTTCATTGGCGGCGTTGATCACGCCCATCGCCATCATGTCGTTACAGACGAAAATCGCACTGGGCAAAGTCCCGCTGGCGTACATGGTGTGAAAAGCATCGTAGCCGCCTTCGCATTCGAAGTCGGACTCAATCACCCAGTCACTGCGAAATGCCAGACCCGCTTCATTCATGGCCCGCTTAAAGCCTTCGTAACGAATTTGTGCCTGATGTTTGATTAAGGGGCCGGTAATACAGCCAATGTCCCGGTGCCCGCAATCAATCAGATATCTGGCGGCCAGGTAGCCGCCCTGATAGGAATTATCCTGAATCTTGTCGCTGGCAAAAGACATCGGTCCCCAGTCCATGACCACGACCGGAATATCCGGGTAGCGGTCGAAGACTTCAATCCGCTCCCCTTCCAGCGTCGAGCACATCAGCAGCAGTCCGTCGACCCGCTTTTGCAACAGGGTGTCGATGGAGGCTTTCATACGCTCGTTGTCGCCTTCGGTATTACACAGAATCAGGTTGTAGCCCTTCTGGTAACAGCTGCGCTCAACCCCTTTCACCACTTCGCCGAAAAAAGGATTCGTCGAGGTGGTGACCAGCATCCCGATGGTCTGCGTGCGGTTAATCTTGAGACTGCGGGCTAACGCAGAGGGGGCATAATTCAGCGCTTTTGCAGCATTGTTGACCCGCTCTGCGATTTCATCGCTGACAAAACGGGATTTGTTGATCACATGGCTGACCGTCGATGTCGACACGCCAGCAAGTTTTGCGATGTCTTTCATCGTCGCCATGGCTATCTCCTTCCCTGTTTCTATTAATCAACGATTGCGAAACGCTCTGACAGAAACACATCGACCTCTTCCCGGGTCGGAATCGAGGTTTGTGCGCCAAAACGCGTCACGGAAAGTGCAGCTGCGGCATGGCCAAACTGAATGGCTGATTCTAAAGACATCTCTTCCAATAAACCAGTCACGAACGCACCATTGAAGGTGTCGCCCGCCGCCGTGGTATCCACCGCATCCACTTTGTATCCGGGAATCAGCTGGCCCCGACCGTTCTGGCTCAGCCAGACCCCTTTCGCTCCCAGCGTAATCAGGACGATTTCAATGCCCTTCCGGTGTAACACGTCCGCAGCACGCTGAGCTGAGGCATGGTCAGTCACCATAATCCCGGTCAGCACTTCCGCTTCTGTTTCATTCGGTGTGATCACATCGACGCACGACAACAGACTGTCGGGCAACGCACTTGCCGGGGCCGGATTGAGAATCACATTGGTCTGGTGCGCTTTGGCTTCCTGCGCTGCTTTTTCGATCCCGTCCAGCGGCGTTTCCAGCTGCATCAGCAAAAACCGGGCTTCACGAATCCGCGCCAGATCCGGTTCAATCCGTTCAGCCGTCAGACAATCATTGGCTTCAGGAGACAGACAAATTGTATTTTCTCCGCTGTCAGACACCTGGATCATCGCGATGCCCGTCGGACAGTTCGGCTGCATTTTCACACCGGCGGTATTGATGCCGTCACACTTAAAACGTTCCCGGATATGAATGCCGAACGCATCGTCCCCGATGCAGGCAATAAAGCCGGTATCAGCCTTTAACCGCGCAGCCGCCACAGCCTGATTCGCACCTTTTCCGCCAGGAATCACCTGATAATCACGTCCCTGTAACGTTTCGCCCGGACGGGGAAAATCGGGCACCCGAAGGACATGGTCCGCATTCACACTGCCTAAAACCACTAATTTATTCATAGAGTTATCCTGGAACATACTGTACCGACCCAAACACAAGGCTTTGCCATTTGTGGAAAAGACAAAGCGTTATATTCAACGCACGTGCTGCCCGCGTGCAGTCTCCGCCACTTCAGCGGCGCTTTGTGGATTGGATCCCCGCTCACACGGGGATCACATGCAAGATTACTGCTTCGCAACGACTTTCAGTGGTACCGGAATGTACTTTTCAACTTTCTCGCCTTTCAGGACTTTCACTGCCGTTTCCACGCCCAGCGCACCGATTTGATCCGGCTGCTGTGCAATGGTCGCTGCCAGCTTGCCGCGGTTCACCGCCGCGATGCCGTCATCTGTACCGTCAAAGCCGACAATCATCACTTGCTTGCCTGATGCCTGAACCGCACGCAGCGCGCCCAGTGCCATTTCATCATTCTGCGCAAACACAGCCTGCACATCCGGGTTCGCCGCCAGCAGGTTTTCCATGACATTCAGACCTTTGGTCCGGTCGAAGTCCGCAGGCTGGCTCGCCAGCAGATCCATCTGACTGCCTTTCACCGCTTTCATGAAACCCTCGCCGCGTTCACGGGCCGCAGAGGTTCCGGCAATGCCTTCGAGCTGAATGACTTTGGCCTGCTCACCGACTTTTTCCATGATGAACTTACCCGCCATTTCGCCACCGGCCACGTTATCCGAAGCAATATGGCTGACCACCTCACCCCGGCTGGCACCACGGTCCAGTGTCAGGACCGGGATATTGGAGCGGTTCGCCATGCGAATCGCATTCGATACCGCATCAGAATCCGTCGGGTTGATCAGAATAGCCTTAACACCGCGAATGGTCAGGTCTTCCACATTCGACAGCTCTTTACTCGGGTCATTTTGCGAATCCAGCACAATCAGGTCGTAACCCAGCGTTTTTGCCTTCGCTTCCGCACCGTCTTTCATGGTCACAAAGAACGGGTTGTTCAGCGTGGAGACCACAATCGCCAGCGTGTCCTGCGCCTGAGCAGACACAGAAACGGTCGAAGTGAGCAGTGCAGCAGAAATCAGGGTTGCCAGTTTTTTCATTGTTATGATCCTTTGTGTAGGGGGAGCCGGTACACGTCACCCGGCTCTCTTTTCATGGGTAAATCCCGAGGATTTACTTGTTTTTATTGTCCACCAGCACAGCCAGCAAAATCACAACTGCTTTGGCAATCATCTGGTAGTAAGAAGACACATCGAGCAGGTTCAGGGCGTTATTCAGGAAGCCGATAATCAGCGCACCAATCAGAGTGCCCATAATCCGGCCCTTACCGCCCATCAGGCTGGTGCCGCCCAGCACCACAGCCGCAATGGCATCCAGTTCGTATCCCATGCCCGCCGTCGGCTGTGCCGAAGACAGACGCGAGGTCACAATGATGCCCGCCAGCGCAGCCAGCAGGCCACAGATGGCGTAGACACCGATTTTCACCCGGTCCACATTGATACCGGACAAACGGGTCGCCGACTCATTCCCGCCGAGCGCATACACATAGCGGCCAAAGCGGGTGTGATTGAGCAGATACCAGGCCGCCGCGAACACCACCACCATCAGCCAGACCGGCACAGGAATGCCCAGCGCATAGCCCGTGCCAAACCAGGCAAAGGCATCAGCCGTATCGGTAAAACCGGTCGAGATCGGACGTCCATCTGTGTACACCATGGTGACACCGCGCAGCAACGTCATGGTCACTAAGGTGGCAATAAAGGCCTGCACCTTGCCTTTGGCAATGATGATCCCGCTGACCGCGCCCAGCGCAGCTCCGGCAAGCAAAGCCGTCGGCACCGCAATCGGGACCGGGACTTCCATCGCAATCAGACTGGCGGCAAACGCGCCGCACAATGCCAGCACCGAGCCGACACTGAGGTCGATCCCCGCGGTCAGAATGACCAGTGTCATGCCGACGGCAATGATGGCGTTGACCGAGGTCTGGCGCAGAATATTGAGAATGTTATCCGCGGTGAAAAAGTTCGGATTCAGAAAGGACACCACAACAATCAGAAACAGCAGGGCAATCAGCGATTTCTGCTCAATCAGCCAGGCTTTGCTGAACCGTTTTTTCTCGCGGGCTTCGGTGGGTTGACTCAAGGTTTTGGTACTCATGCTGCTTCCCCGTTAATCAATTTGCCGACAGCGCAGGCCAGCAGTTTTTCCTGATCGGCATCTTTTGCATCAAATTCGCCGCTGATCCGGCCTTCATGCATCACCAGAATCCGGTCACTCATCCCGAGGACTTCCGGCATTTCGGAAGACACCAGAATGATGCTCATGCCTTCGTCTTTGAACTGATTGATCAGCTGATAAATTTCTTTCTTGGCACCGACATCGACGCCCCGTGTCGGCTCATCCAGAATCAGAACTTTGGGTCGGGTCATCAGGCCTTTGGCTATCGCCACTTTCTGCTGATTCCCGCCCGACAGATTGCCGATGATCTGATCCCGGCCCGGTGTTTTGATGTTGAACAGACGAATAAAGTCATCCACAGCCATCACTTCGTCGCCATGCTGAATCTGAATCCCTTTGCTCAGTTGCGCCAGTGCACACAGAGACATGTTTTCTTTCACCGACAACCCCAGGACCAGACCATCGCCTTTGCGGTCTTCCGAGATATAAGCGATGCCATTGGCCAGTCCGTCCTGCGGGCTGATCGGATTGATGGTTTTGCCATTCAGGTTGATCACGCCCCGCTCGCTTGGCAACGCACCGTAAATCACCTTCATCAGCTCCGTCCGGCCAGCCCCCATCAAACCGGAAATCCCCAGAATCTCACCGCGTTTGAGGGTAAAACTCACCTCATGCACACCGGAGCCGGTCAGGCCGATCACTTCAAGGCAGGTCTCACCATGTTTGACCGCAATGCGCGGATACTGCTCTTCCAGTTTGCGGCCGACCATCATTTCAATCAGACCGTCTTCATTGGTGTCTGCCACCCGGCATTCCCCGATGAATTTGCCGTCCCGCAGCACGGTGATGTCGTCACAGATTTCGAAGATTTCTTTCAGGCGGTGCGAGATATACACAATGCCGCAGCCTTGTGCGCGCAACTCATTGATTACCGCGAACAGAGAGGCGGTTTCGGTATCCGTCAGCGCGTCAGTCGGCTCATCCATAATGATAACTTTCGACTCGAACGACAGCGCCTTGGCTATCTCCACCATCTGCTGTTCACCCAGACTCAGGTCGCCCAGTAAGGTTTTCGAGCTGTGTTTCACATTCAGCCGGGCCAGCAACCGGTCGGCTTCATCGTACATCCGGCCCCACAGAATCCGGCCCAGCGGACCGGTGAATTCACGACCGAGAAAGATATTCTCGGCAATCGTCAGTTCAGGGATCAGGTTCAGTTCCTGATGAATAATACTGATGCCCGCCTGCTGAGAATCACGTGGCCCTTTGAAAGCTGCGGTTTGCCCCTGATAGTGAATGCTGCCCGCGTCTTTGCTGTAAATGCCGGTCAGCACCTTCATCAGGGTTGATTTCCCGGCGCCGTTTTCCCCCATCAGCGCCATCACCCGTCCCGGATAGACGTTCAGGCTGGCTTTATCCAGTGCCTTCACGCCCGGGAAGGCTTTTTCAATCTCACTGAGTTGTAAAATGGCTTGCGTCATACGCCGTCCTCAATGGTTGCTGTGGTCAGAACACCACACCGGCCTGAAAAATCACGTTCGCATACGGGGTGCATTCCCCGGTCCGGACCACAGCCCGGCTCTGGTGCGTCCGTTGCTTGAAGGCTTCGTGAGACAGGTAGGTGACAGCTATGTCGCGGCCAATACGTGCCTGCTCTTCCTCAAGCAACCCCATCAGCGACTGATGAAGCGCCGGACTCACCTGCTGAAACTCCTCTGCCATCACCACGCCTTCAATCTGTGATTCAGACAACAGTGTGCGGACAGTCTCAATGAAACCGGGCACGCCATGCGTCAGCGCCAGATCGATCCGCTGCACCTGATCCGGCACCGGCAACCCGGCATCACAAATCGTCACTTCATCGGTATGCCCCAGCGTCGCCACCAGATAGGACAACTCGGCATGCAGGAGGGTACTTTTTTTCATGCTTCAACACCTTTCTTGGCCCGGTTTGGGCCTTGCTCAAACCTTGATTAGACAATCCAGGCTTCCCGTAATGAAATCGTCGGGAAAAACTTCTAACGTCGTCAAAATATCGGTTTATCTGCCCAAAATAGGCAGTGATGTGTTTTCTGTATCCTGTCTTTTTTATGATTGGGAAAACTCATCGAAACGTTTCGATTAATTCTAATCCACTGAGATTTCTTTGCAGCAGGTGAAAAGTTGAACTGTGATTGGGATCGTCAGATCTATCAGTAGCAGAAGTAAAAAGGTGATCTGAATCGCGGTGAGCCTGATAAGAAAAACGGACATTTACAAAAAAACAGCAGAGGCGTTTTCGCCCCTGCTGATGTGGATGATATGCATCATGAATTTGCAGATTCACCTGCAAGCCCTCCATCTGGGCCAGCGCCGGACATCTGAGCTTACGCAGAAGCCTCAGCAGTCAGCGTCGGATAGTCGGTGTAACCTGCCGCACTGCCGCCATAGAAAGAAACCGGATCTGCATCATTCAGCGCGGCACCGGTTTCAAGGCGCTCAACGAAATCCGGATTGGCCAGAATCATCATGCCGTAAGATTCCAGATCAGCCAGACCCGCATTGAGATCACTGCCAATCTCATCCCGCGGCCGGCCCGGACGGTTCAGGATCAGCGTGTGCTGCCAGATATCCCGGATGTCACGGATCAGCGGCTCATTGCCCTGATGCATGATATGCAGGTAAGCCAGCCCCAGTTTGTTCAGTTCTGCGACCAGATAACGGTAAAGCGCCGGGCCTTCGCTGCCCTCATCAATTCCCCAGATGGTGGTGCCCGGTGACAGACGGATCGCCGTTCTGTCGGCCCCGATTTCCTCCGCAATAGCCGTAGCAACCTCAATCGCAAACCGGGCACGGTTTTCTATCGCCCCCCCGTATTCGTCGGTCCGGGTGTTGGCACTGGGTGCGAAAAACTGCTGAATCAGATACGCATTGGCCCCGTGGATCTCCACGCCGTCTGCACCGGCTTCAATGGCACGACGCGCAGCGAAGCGGAAGTCGGCAACGGTCTGACGAATCTCTTCTGTCGTCAGAGCACGGGGAACCGGAATATCCTGCATGCCGGAGACCGTAAACATTTTTGTCTGCGGCGAAATCGCCGATGGCGCGACACCCGGACGATGATGCAACGTATTGTCCGGATGCGACATCCGGCCCGCATGCATCAGCTGAAAGAACACATGGCCGCCCTGCGCATGAATGCCAGCGGTGACCTGTTTCCAGCCCGCCACCTGCGCATCGGTATAAATCCCGGGGGTGGCGAGGTAGCCCTGCCCATCATCGGAAGGCTGCACGCCTTCAGTCACAATCAGGCCGATACTGGCACGCTGGGTATAGTACTCGGCGGTCAGTGCTCCGGGCGTTCCGTCCAGGTTCGCCCGGGAACGGGTCATCGGTGCCATCACAAGGCGGTTAGATAAGGTGATTCGGCCTAAACGGACCGGTGCAAATAACTGGCTCATGGTTCACTCCCGCAGCAGATGCTGCTCACTCATTTTCGACCCAGTCATCATTAACCAATTCACATATGGAATAAATATGATTAAATGGAAATCATTGACCCATTAATGGAGCAATCATGACGGGATTACTGAACGATATGGCGCTGTTTGTAGAAGTGGCAAATGTCATGAGCTTCCGCAAAGCTGCTGAGATCACAGGCGTGCCGAATTCGACGCTGTCCAGACGCATCAGCACTCTGGAACAAGAAATCGGCTTACGTCTGCTGCACCGGACGACACGCAAGCTGGAACTGACAGAAGCCGGCAAACTCTATTACGAACGCTGCAAACGGATTGTGGCGGAGGCCAAGCTGGCCCATGAACAGTTAGGGGATATGCTGGAACACCCCAGCGGTTTGATCCGGGCATCGCTCCCGGTCGATTTTGCCGTGACTTTTCTGGCGCCGTTGATGCCCGAATTCATGCGCCGCTACCCGGACATCACCTTTGAGTTTGACCTCACTTCCCGCAAAGTGGATATGGTCACAGAGCACTTCGATGTGGCGATCCGGATTGGTGAACAGGAAAGCTCCAATCTGATTGCGCGGAAACTGGCAAGCCTGAAGGGTCAGCTGTATGCCTCGCCCGGTTATCTGGATCGCTTTGGAGAACCAGCAACACCTGCAGAGCTCACGCAGCATGAATGTCTTCATATTCTGAAGACTGACACATGGCAAATGAGTGACGGCTCAGAAACGATTGACGTGCCGGTCAGCAGCAAGTTCATTCTCAATAACATCGGAATGATCCGAAGACTTGCCACCCTGGATCTGGGGATCATTCTGATGCCGGAAGAAATTGTGGCCGAAGATCTGAAAGCTGGCCGACTGCGCCGGTTATTGCCCGGCTGGCAGGGCGCCCCCACCCCGATTTACGCGATGACTGAAACCCGGTTGCTGCCTGCAAAAACCCGCTGTTTCATTGAATACGTCCGGGAATGTCTGGCGCAAACATAACAACCAAACCGAGCAACCAAACGGCGCAACAGACAAGGCGATAAACAGCTGAGCCATCTATACTTCTCACTGTTCAGAAGCAGAGCGATGAGGTGCAGTTATGCTGAAATTCATCGGAAAATCATATCATTACCTTGTGCTGATTTTCGTCGTCACATTTTCCGAATTCAGTCTGGGTGCAACGGCTCAGTTACTCGACGGAAAAACCTTTACAGGGCCAACTGGCATCGTGGGTCAGTCGGCTGAAGAACAGGAAGTGCTCACGTTTAATCACGGCGAACTTTACTCCGAAAGTTGCGCCCCCTGGGGCTTCAAAAGCGGCGCCTATACCCTCGAGCAGCAAGGTGAGACACTGTACTTTACGGCCACCACACTGAGCCCGGACAACGGTAAAATCGTCTGGCGCGGTAAGGTGAAAGGTGATGCCATTGAAGCCAGCTACATCTGGACCAAAGAACGCTGGTGGTGGAAAGATGCCCGGCAGGAAAAATGGTTCAAAGGGACACTCAAAACAGATGGGGTGAACTGAAATACTGACGAGCTAATCTGAAAATATGGCAGGTACAGTGTCGCTTCTTGTGCCTGCCATACGACGTTGTAATATCTGGCTAGATATGGTGAAAAATAAAAAAGATTGTTATTTCTTCATCCCTTGGCACTTAATGACGATGACTGTCTTTCGTCAAATGTTCGAGATTGTCGAGCGCACATTCTTCGCTGTAATGAATCAAGCCGCGTTTGATGTTTTCTAATATTCTGCCATCTAATTGAACTGCACAGTTTTCAATTGCTTCTTCAATCGTATCCAGAGAAATTTCCAACAAATCGTATATTACAAAGATATCTTCTTGCTCAAAATCAACTGATTTTATACCCATCAAAGATTTCAGCCCCCCCTCCAAGGTTTTTTTTAAATCCTCGTCGATTGTCTCATGAAGGCGTATTCGCCGCTTTTTCAACACGACCTGATTTTTTTGTTTTGGCGCTAACCCGTGTTGCGGATCACCAACATACAAGTGAGGATGAGCTTTGAACCGTTGGAGACACTGGGTTGAACAAAAATAATGTTTCACACCCTGAAAGTTCCAAGCCAGTGTCTTGTTCACCTCCGTCATATGGCAGACGGGGCAACACATTATATATCCATCAGATTCTCTCACTTCAATCACCTCTCTGGTTACATCACAAGACCGAATACTGCATTGCCGTTGATGTATCTGAGGGAATTAGAAAGAAACAGTTTCTGTCAGCTTCACATCACCTACCTTCAGTCGCGCGTGTCAAACTGACGTCCATCAATATCACAATGCCAATCATTTTTGCCTGATGAATCATTTGATTAACTTATTGCAAGCGATTATAAATCGAAGCCAACAGCCAGCCAGCACCTCCCACAATCACAAACCAAGCAACCAGTCCCTTGACGACGCCAGCCCATGTCAAATGCCAGCCAATATCATCCAGTCTCATATGAACCATGTCACCAGACATTGACATCATCATCGAAGGCATGGCCATCACCAGCACACTGCAAATAATCCAAAACACAGAGGCAGTAATGGCACAGGCTATCCCGAACTTAAATGCATTTATCTTCATCACTAAGCCAACCCCAGCTTATTCTTCGTCATGCATCCCTCCACGATCACGATGATCCTGAGCTTCATGCTCTCTCATCTGCCCCATCATCATCTGCATCATCCCCATGCTCTGGTTCATCATGCCCATGCGTTCATTCATCATTTCCATCATCTGATCCATGTGCATCATGTCTATGGACTGATTATCTCCAGACCCCAGATTCATCATATGCATGCCCTGCTGAAGCTGCTTCATGTGTTCCTGCATCAGTTGCTGTCGCTTCTCAGGATCTTTCTCACTGCGTACTTGATTCATCGTTTCACGCATTTTTTCCAAATATTCGTGCATCGCCGTTATCTGCTCATGATCCATCATCATGCCACTTTGCATACCACTACCGCCCATTCCCATACCACTATTGTTTTGAGAACCACCAGCAGCGAATGCCATAGAAGCGAGAAGCGGGGAAATTGTTATCAGGTACACAAGCTTATTCATCATTGTCTCCTTCAAAGATTCAGGATTACCTACTGTGAATATAGAACGCCATTGCGGTTTCGATTTGAAAAATTACCCCTGACAAATTTCAGACAAGAACACCTTTTAAAGCTTTGTCCTTATTGCTTTATTGCACAATAATCTGCCCACGATACATTTGCATTTGGCAATGAAACGTATACTCACCAGGTTTTAGTGCGGGAAGCGGGATAGATTTCAATCTATTAAGAGGTAGTGTGTCGCTGATTTGCAGTTCAGGGATCAGTACCGTTTCCGAGCAGGGCGATTGATCCTTGCGCATAAACTTCAGGTCTATGGGGGTTCCGGCAGGCAGTTTTATCCGTGATGGTGTATAGATTCCGTTTTCTACAACTATCACCAGTTCGTTTTTTCCCAGTTCGGTTTCCCGGGGCTTATACAGCCAAAACCACCATATAATGAGTGCAATGAAGAGGAAACCTGCAATGTTAATCAACAGCATGACGTCTTTCTCCTGACGGATGAAACGTTAATGTTGATGCACCTGAAACAGACGCAGCCGATTCGCATTTGTGACCACAGTCAGCGATGAAAAAGCCATTGCAGCTCCCGCAATCACAGGGCTTAGCAACAAGCCAAAAAATGGATACAACACACCGGCAGCAAAAGGCACACCAGCCATGTTGTAGATGAAAGCGCCAAATAGATTTTGTTTTATGTTACGCAGCGTTGCTTTGCTGACCGCAATCGCATCTGCCAGTCCATGCAGCGAGCCACGCATTAACGTGATATCCGCACTTTCGATGGCAACATCAGTCCCCGTACCGATAGCAAACCCCACGTTCGCAATCGCCAAGGCTGGGGCATCATTAATGCCGTCCCCAGTCATACCGACCACTTCACCTTCCATTTGTAATTCCTGAACTTTACGGGATTTATCTTCCGGAAGTACTTCAGCAAAATACTCATCAATACCAGCCTTTTCAGCAACCGCTTTTGCCGTCGCCTGATTGTCACCCGTCAGCATCACCACACGAATACCATTGCGACGCAAGCGTTGAATCGCGGCAACGGAATCTTCTTTGATTGGATCAGCAACAGCAATCATCCCTGCCAGTTGATGATTCACAGCAAAATACATCGGGGTTTTCGCCTCAGCCGCCAGCGCCTCAGCTTTTTCAACAAAATGACCGAGTTCGATACCATGCTCGCGCATCAGCTTTTCATTGCCTAACAGCAAGCGCTTCCCTTCAACTTCCGCCTGCACACCGTGGCCAGTAATGGCTTGAAAACGGGTGAACTTACCGGTCTCAATACCACGTTCATTGGCAGATTCCACAATTGCCAGAGCAAGAGGATGCTCTGAGCCAGACTCCATCGTGGCCGCTAACTTTAAAACATCCTGTTCGTGATACGATCCTGTCACCAAGACATCCGTGACTTTCGGTGAGCCCAGTGTAATCGTGCCGGTTTTATCAAGAATCATTGCACTGATTTTCGAAGCAGTTTGTAATGCCCCACCGTTACGAATCAGCACACCCGCTTCAGCCGCTTTACCCACCCCCACCATCACCGACATGGGCGTCGCCAGACCCAATGCGCAAGGGCAGGCAATAATCAATACTGTCGTTGCTGAAACAACGGCATAAGCCACTGCGGGTTCAGGCCCAAAATTCAACCAGACGAGTGCGCTCACGATCGCAATCATCATGATGACAGGGACAAAGTAAGCGGCAATCACATCGGCAAGCCGACCAATCGGAGGCTTAGAATTTTGCGCTCGTTTGACCATTTGAATGATCTGCGCCAATGCTGTGTCCTTGCCAACCCGGGTCGCCTTGAAAAGAATGGAACCTGCTTTATTAATTGTCCCGGCAACAACTTCATCACCCTCGGCCTTTTCCACAGGCATCGGTTCACCTGTCAGCATAGATTCATCCACCGCGGTATGACCCTCGATTACCTCACCATCGACAGGGATTTTTTCTCCCGGGCGTACACGCACGACATCGCCAAGCAGCACTTGTTCAATCACGATATCTACCTCTTGACCATGACGAACCACCCGTGCAGTTTTTGCCTGAAGACCAATCAATCGTTTGATCGCTTCTGAGGTACGTCCTCTCGCCTTGATTTCCAGCGCCAGCCCGAGATCAATCAAGCCAATAATCATCGCTGTAGCTTCAAAATAAACATGACGTGCCATCAGGGGCACAACGTCAGGAAAGAATACGACCACCATGGAATACAGCCAAGCCGTCCCCGTACCCAAAGCAATGAGCGTATCCATATTCGCACTGTGATTTTGAAAGGATTTCCATGCGCCGAGATAAAAGTGCCTGCCTGACACGACCATGACGCCCATCGTTAACAAGCCCACCACAAACCAAGCCGCCCGCTCCATAGTCGTCGCCACGGTCATCTCGCCAACAAAAATACCGTAAGCCATCAAAGGGACACCGAGTGCAAGTGCGATAGCCATTTCCCACATCAGACGCTTGTAATACGCCCATTCGGCTTCTTCTCTTTCTGCCAGCACATCGTCTTCAGAACCACTCAGTGCGACTTTCGCTTGATATCCCGCCTTTTCGACCGCCTTGATCAAGTCTTCAGCGGAGACATTCCCTGCAACAGATACCGTTCGTTCTGCCAGATTCATCTCCGCTTGCTCTACACCCGGAACATTTTTCAACGCAGATTCAATTTTTTCGACGCAACTGGCACAGCTTGCACCTTCAATCATCAGTTCCTGATGTTCTGTACTGCCATCCTGGCTTGAGCCATCATCATGAATTTTACGAAGATCTCCCCTTCTCTCTCCTGAAGAGAGTTTTCATGAGAAACGCTGTCATGAGAAGAATTGTCACCCTTTTTCACCGAAGTCATCACATCACTCCAGATTGAGTTGGTCACGTCTGGTCAGCACCATGCCCTGTCATTAACTTTGGCCCGACCCGATGTATATGTAACGTCACGCCCTGAACCGAGACCACCTCCACTTGCTCGCCCAGTTGAAGTTCCTCATCTGAGAGCGCATTCCAAAGCTCATTGTGCAAATAAACCCGATAAAAACCGAATTGCCATCCTTTAATAACACCTACTTGGTGCAGCAGTGTTTCTGAACCTGTGACGACGGGTAAATGCATCGCACGAAACGCCAGTAAGTAAATCACTATCGAAATCATAAATATGACGCTATACACCGGCACGGCAAACGATAGTGGCGTCAGCCAAAATAACGGCAAAGCAAGAAAAGGAAGGGCGAGCAGGAGGTGGCACATCAGTCATATCACTCACATATAAAGCTTTAAATGAAGTATAGCTTTACAGGCAGATGAGGTCGGCTGGTTCACTATCAGCGAAAATCAGCAAGGTTTGTCCTCTGAAACAACAAGGCAAGATGCTTTACCTGACCGCCACAAAACTGAGCCCGGACAACGGCAAAATCATCTGGCGCGGTCAGGAGAAAGGCGATGCCATCGAAAACAGCTACATTATGGACCAAAGAACGCTGGTGACGGAAAAATGCCCGGCAGGAAAAATGGGACTATAACGTCCATTGCCTGCCATTTTTGATCGTGCTATATCGATTGGTAATGAGCAGAACAGGCTCAATCTTGATGTATAAAGGGGCTAAATATCATGATTTACCTGAGACGGACGAGATTGGCATTCAGATTCATCGCGCCCATATTCATCGCACGCATTACGCCAATAACAGGGGTCAGGAAAGACTAGCTGATTAAATGACCTGGATGATTCAAAGGAATTATGTTTGATTTCAATTCATGTTATGAATTGTCACCTTTAAATGCAGTCCGTTTGCCTGTCGCTCATTACAGGCACAAAGCGTGCCCAGAATTGCCTAAGATTATTTGATGTTGGCCGGACTGGTCGTAGACGCTCCCGGCGCCGACCACCTAAAAATTCATTCATAAATTTTTCCCTGGGAATGGAGAAACTTAGCTTCTCACTCGTGATTAGACATAAGTGAAATTAAATTTCAGCACAAAGTCATCCATTTCGGAATCGTTAGACTTAGCCAAATGTGGGAACTGATTTTGTTGTTAGCATTAACGCCCTATGATATGGCGTTGGCAACGCGGTACCAGTCAAGATAGAAATGTCTAGAAAATCTAATGTGGACATATGAGAGTTACTGGGTAATCAAACAACACGACCACAATCATAACGTTGAATTCTAGTTCTTAAAATCTAAATGGTGATGATGCAAATAAGGCTACATCTGTACCCACAAAAGATAGGATACAAATCAAGCACAACTACTGATGTGAATTGATGAAACGTTCGGCGTTCGCGAAGAGGCTATCACACTGTTTTTTCTTTTTCGCATACTCAGCAGTGCCTTCCTCCAAGGAATCAAGAACTTCTTTCGCTTTATGGTATTCCTCGACCATTTTTGAAAATCTTTCTTCGAAATCGCTTTTTCGCATTTTTTTGCCAACTTTTTTTACTGGTTTTCGCATAACGTTCTCTTTCCATCAAAAGTCTAATAGTTTTTTCTGTTCACGCTCTAACAGAATATCTTCGATTTTTCGTCTTATCTGGTGAATCTTATTTGGATTGTCGCCTTTGTCATCATGCTTATCTTTACGCGATTTACCACTAGGTGATTTCTTTTTCAAGGTTTAGCTTCCATTTCTGATTGAAGGTTAAACGTCCCTAAACTTAATCATTGAGAGTCTTTAATTTTGCCAGTGTTAGTCAACTCATAAAATGAAAAATTCGAATCAAAGAACCTTGTATGAACTCTGGATGATATATGGCGTTTTAATACATCGCTATTTAGCTTCGGTATAGTGGCAGACCAAGAGGTCTCGGTACAATGAAGGTGGTAATTTACTGTGAACAAACAGTTTTTGTCATTTTGATATTTTCTGCCCGAGAGCGATTTAATACCAATGCAACAGTCAATTGCCTCTTCGGTTCATATAAATACTTACCAAACATTGAGCTAGAAAGATCTCGCCATAATAAGAAAACAAACGAAATCTTCCTAAAGATCCACTAAGCTAAAGTAACGTTCGTAGCTTGTGGGCCTTTTCCGCCATTCTCTACATCAAAAGCTACTCTTTGGCCTTCAGCCAACGTTTTAAAACCGTCTGTAGTGATAGATCTGAAGTGAACAAAAACATCAGCACTACCATTATCTGGAGCGATAAAACCAAAACCTTTGGCTTCATTAAACCATTTTACGGAACCAGTTGTCTTATTTGACATATATACCTCGATACATTAATACATTAAAAATAAAAGCTACTAAATCAGGAAGAAGAAAAAGGTATCGCAGGCTAAATATAACGAATTAAATCGAAAGAAAACTGAGAAGATCTTGAACTAAATATTTCATTAATAGCTCAGCTTTTTGAGCTGCAGCCACTATACACGTTGTATAGATAATAGATAGTTATTTCTGTTTTATTTTTAATTGACAATAAAAACAATAGTTTATACTCACTCCCTTTAAGCTACCTAAATAGATTATCTCAATCAATGCTTTATTTCTGCTCCTCTGAGGTAACAAAAACCAGCACAGAACGCAAAATACTCAAATGGGAAAATAGCTATCCAATACCTAAAATAGCGTCTCAACGTATCCGGGCGAGGGTCAAAGCAGCAAGAAAATAAGAAAGGAAACGCCGCGGAGCAAGGTGCATCCGCGGCTGGAGTCGGGTTATCGGGTGAGTTTGAAGGCGCCGACCAGACGATCGAGTGTCTGAGCCAGTGCCGCCAGTTCCTGGCTGGTTTTTTCCAGTTCGGTGCTGGCGTCCAGTCCGGCCTGAACGGCCTGATTGACTGTATCCATGTTGACGTTGATTTCATTCGCCACGCTGGACTGCTGTTCGGTCGCGGTGGCGACCTGCGTATTCATGTCCAGAATCGCAACCACCTGACGGGAAATCTCTTCCAAAGCTGTCAGGGCGTTTTCTGTCGCCTTGGTGCCGTCTTCAGTCAGCGATTTGCTGCTTTCCATCGCATCCACGGCATTTTTGGCTTCATGCTGAAGCTGGTCAATCATGTTCTGAATTTCATCCGTGGACTGCGATGTTTTCGTCGCCAGATTCCGGACTTCATCAGCAACCACAGCAAAACCACGACCGGCTTCACCGGCACGGGCCGCTTCAATGGCCGCGTTCAGTGCCAACAGGTTGGTCTGCTCTGAAATGCCGCGGATCACTTCCAGAATGGAACCGATCGACTGCGTTTTATCGGCCAGCGTCGCAATCACCACCGACATATTATTCATTTCTTCGGCCAAATGATTGATGGTGTTCGTTGCCGTTTGCAGCGTCTGACGACCCGCCTGAGTCTGGCTGTTTGCAGAACCCGCCGATTCAGCTGCACCCGCTGCGTTATTGGAGATCTCGTTGATAGTCGCGATCATTTCGTTCATCGAGGTGACCACCAGCAGGGTTTGTTCACTCTGCTCCTGACCGCGGGACAAAGCATGCACCGATTGCTCGCGCAGTGACGAAGCCGTGCTTCCGAGACCCACGCCAGTGTTAACAACCTGCACAATAATGTCGTTAATTTTGCCGACAAAGGTGTTAAAGGCAGCAGAGATATTGGCGATTTCATCGTTCCCTTTGACTGGCAGGCGAACCGTCAGGTTACCGTCCCCTTGAGAAATATCTTCCAGCGCCTGCTGCAGACCGGTCAGCGGCTGGAACAGTCTGCCCAGCAGCCACATCAGAATGACGGCACAAACCACGAAAATCAGTACAATCGCGGTCAGCTGAGCAAACATAATTTCTTTGGCGGCATTATCCACTTCAGTAATCGGAATCCCCACGTCAAAGGAACCGTATAATTTACCGTTCAAGTAAACCGGCGTCATGATGTCATACACCCAGACTTTCTGAACGTCGGCATACCATTTGGAATGCTTCGGTTTGCCATGACCCGCACCTTCAACGGTGTAGTTATCGTCATAGACTTTGTTCAGTTTTTGCGCGTCACTGTGCGCCACAGCCTTGATGTTCGTATCAATGACAACCGCGTAACTGATGTCATTTCGTTGCTTCAGTGACGTCACAAAGGCCTGCAAATCCGCCATCGGCTTTGTGGACGTTTCAAGCACGTATTCCACATTCTTCGCCAGCAATTCGGCCTGAGCCTGCGACCGCTTCAGAATGATACTGTCTATTTCCTGATGGGAAATATAGGAGGTTGACGAGATGCTTGCTATCGCAGCGATAGCGAACATCGCACAGACAACCATGACGATGATTTTTTTCATTTTGATAAACCCTGACGCCAAAAAGACTCAAATTAGAATTTCATAAAAGTGGCCTGCATCATCACTACTGCCTGCGTGCCTATACATCAGAAAAGCGGCGGTCCGGACAGCAACGATAAACCAATAAGTTACTCAATTTGAGCAAAAAGCTTATGCATCGATCCACTTATTTAATTGTCAGCTTGCAATATTTGAAGTGATTGCACATTTTCACAACATTTTATGCCTTAAAGGAATTCACCTGTATCAAAAAGTCATCAACTGGTGCGAGCGATTTGCTGAGCAATTTCAAAACGATTTCAGCACGAAAATGAACAATCAGCGTTGAACTCCCACACAACCGGTCGCGTTCTGCTGAAAACGCGCCGGTGACAGACAGGAAGCATCAGACACAATCCGTTGAATATGAGCAATAAAACGTTGCTATCAAAATCTCAGACAACCTGAGGACCTGTACATTTCCAAAACAATCCGCACTTTCACGACATGCCCGGAACCCCCAGAAGCATAAACACAATCACGGTGCGGTATCTTTAAGCGACAAAGAAACTTATAATTAACAAGTGTACTAATGAGTACGATTTTGAAGTCAGAGTTGTGATGCGTCCATCGACTATTGAGAAACAGAAAAAAATCATCGAGATTGCCACCGTTCTTTTTCTGGAACAGGGCTACAGAGACACCAGCCTGGATCAGATTGTTCAGCATTGCGGAGGCTCCAAACAAACGCTGTATCGCTATTTCAGCTCCAAAGAGGGACTGTTCAAAGCCGTACTGGCGCACAACCTTGAATCGCTTGAGGGAGTATTCAGTTTTCCGGAACACCCGGATCATCCAGTTGATGCGTGTCTGGTGCATTTCGGGCTGGGGTACGTCAAACGTCTGTGCTCAAATCCGGTCTTGGGATTATTCCGGATAGTTTCGGCAGATTTTCACCAAGATGCCGACATCACAGATTTCTTTCTGGCCAACGGGCCAGAGAATCAACATCATCACCTGGCCTCGTACCTGAAGTCAGAAGCCGTCACACAACAGCTGACGATCCCCTCCGCGAATCAAGCCTGCACGCATCTGCTGGCCATGCTGAAGCAGAATTTTTTCTATCTGGCATTACTCGGGAAATCATTGCCGGATGACGAGCAGCTGACCCTGCAAATCCGTCAAGCCGTAGATGCTTTTATCCGCATCTACCACCCAACACACATCGGGCGATGACGCTGTACTGGCATACCGGGAGAAAATCATGTCATCCGTAAAACTGGACTCATTACAGCTGTTTCAGCATGTGGTCGAACAAGGCGGGATCACTCAGACCGCGGATTTTCTGGCGATGCCAAAATCCAGTGTCAGCCGGAAAGTGAAAGCACTGGAAGAAGAATTCAACGTTCAGCTCATCAGCCGGAGCGCCCGGTACTTTACACTGACGGAAGCGGGAGAAATATTTTATGAACGCAGCCGGGAGATCCTCGCACAGCTCAAGGTGCTGGAGCAGGAAATGGCGGACCATCGTCAGGGGGTTGCCGGGAAAATCAGCATTCTCTGTGTTTCCCCGCTCCTGAAGTGTCTGGGTGAGCTCCTGAAAAATTTCTGCCGCCAGTATCCCGGGGTTGAACTGGCATTCCATGCGCAGGATGTCGTGCAGCGCAATATTCCCAAACGCCGGTTTGACCTGCTGATCCAATTGGATAAACCTGTCACCAGCAACCTGATTGGCAAGACAATTGGTCAGATGTACGCCGATTACTATGCCAGCCCGGATTATCTTGCTGAATTCGGGACTCCGGCTGAGCCGGAAGATCTGCTCAGCCACCGGATCATTTTCCGGGAACTGTCGCAGGATCAGCCCAAGCAGTGGTGGTTTCAGTCCCCCTTACGCGCCTTAGATCTGGGAAGCGCCAACATCACTCTCGTCGACTCGCCAGACATGGCACTGACCCTGGCCCGGCAAGGCTTCGGCGTGGCGATGCTGCCGGATATTCAGGCCCTCTCCGCTCTGAATTCTCAGGCGCTGATGCCGTTATTCGGCCGGCAACACCGCCGCTGTTTGCCGGTGAATCTGATTTATCATGACCGTGAACAAATTCCGAGACGGGTCCGGTTACTGATCGACTTCCTGGCTGAGCATTTCGCTGAAGCCGCTGCAAAATACCAACTTCAGCCAGAGTCATTGGCTGATCAGCAAGACGTCGATTGATGCCTCGCAACCAGTTTTTTCCCGATGATCATCACCGGGGCCAGCAACAGAATCGCGATCACGAAAGCCAGAAATGTGTTACTGAGTGCCAGCGTTGATGCTTCCAGTTTCAGCGTCTGGCTGAGCTGTCCTGCACTCAGCGTTCCGGAAGGCAGATATCCCTGAGTCAGTGCCAGATGCTTCATTGCCTGAGTGTATTGCTCAACCGCCTGTCCGCCGTTATCCAGAGTCCGGGCAAGTTCACTCATCGACTCGTAACGGGTGATCTGCATGATACGGGCAAAAATTGCAGACCCCGCCAATCCACCCAGTGTCCGGAAGATATAAAACACACTGATCCCTTCCGGGCGATGATCAGGCTTAAAATGAGCCAGCATCGCAATGGTCACTGACACATTGAGCAAACCGACGCCCAGCCCCCGTAAACAAAGTGGAAACAGCAGTTCATCCGGGCCAGCATAGCTTGGTAAATGACTGAACATGACGACCGAGCCGATAATCATCAGGACGCCAATCGGCGTGATCATATCGCGCGGGAAGCGATGCTGGTTTGCGGCCACAACGCTGAGCAGCATCCCGGCCAGCATGGCCAGGAACGACGGCAGCTGGATCAGTCCCGCATTCTCATGACTGTAATGCATCACATGAGAAAGAAAGTTTGCCACCAGAGCCCCGCTGGCCATCACGCCAAATCCGGCCAGAAATCCGTTATACATAAAGACGTTATTGTGCAGATTCGTCAGTAACTTCCGGTTCAGGGTATGACCAGACCGCTGCCCGGCCTGCATCAGAACTAGTGCTCCCAAAGCCAGCATGGCCGTCACCCCGGTCATCCACCGGAAACGCGGATGATCAAACCAGTTGTAATAACTGCCCCGCATCAGTAAATAGGCAATCAGTACCAGACAGCCGGTCATCAGCAGGTAAGGCAGCACATTCGACTTCCGCTCACGCTGCGGCTGTCTGATATCCGTCACCCACTCAGCCATCAACTGCGCGGTCAGCAGCATGCCCGCGAGAAGATAAGACAGAAACTGCCAGGCTGTTTCCTCCGCCAGCCAGGACAGCAGCCAGGGATAGACCCCCATCGGCAGCAACGTCGAACACAGCAGGATCAAAGCCGTTATCACTGTTATTGTCCGGTAGCGACATCTGGCCAGGATCAACAGGTTCAGACTGACCAGAATCAGGCTGGCACAGGCACCAAGCGCCAGCCAGGCACCTGCCTGTAAAAGGGGGGCATGATCAGTCACCGCAATCACCAGATGGGAAACGGCAGCCATCATCAGTGCCCTGCGCAGCGCCACATTGATTCTGCACCTGCGCAAGATCAGAGGCGCCAGCAACAGCATCACCAGTTGCGTCATCATGAACCCGATATCGAGGTGGCTCATCTCATCCGGTGAAAGGCCATTGGTGACGGCCATATGCGTTGACATCGCCCTGAACATCGCTGAAGTCAGACCCACCGGTAACATGGCGATGACCGCCAGTAAGGCCAGAGAAAACGAACGATTCATACTCGAGCTCCTTCCGTAAATCTGTACGGATTACCGGATGATCCGGACACTGGCAATGGCTGAAAGACCCGGGTATATCCGGCCCTGCAGGTGATCTGGCAAATTCAGTCTGATTTTCACCGGCACCCGCTGAACAACCTTCACAAAGTTTCCGGTGGCATTCTGTGGCGGCAGCAGACTGAACTGCGCCCCTGTCGCCGGTGTCACGGAATCGACAACCCCCTGAAGCGGCTTGTCCGGGAACATATCCAGCACAACATTGACGGTCTGACCAACAACAACATGCGCTAACTGCGTTTCTTTGAAATTAGCCTCCAGCCATACCTCACTCGGTACCAGCGTCACGACACCCAAGCCCGGCTGAACAAATTTTCCGGTTTGAACCTGGCGATTGGCGATATATCCGTCGACGGGGGCTTTCACAATGGTGCGATTCAAAGCAATGGTATTCAGCGCCAGCTTGGACTCTGCCTGCTGACGCTGCGCCTTCAGTTGCTCACGCTCCGCCGACAGGGTATCTAATTGTTTTTTAGAGGCTTCCAGGACGAGGTAGGCATTTTTCAGTTTCACCTCAGCTTCAATGGCTTTGGTATTCTGATTATCAAAAGCGGTCTGGCTCACTGATGAAGAACGCAGCAGTTTACTGAACCGCTCCCTTTCAGAGTGCTGCAACGCGGCATTGGCTTTCGCCCCTTTAATTGCAGCCGTTGCCTGCTCAATACTGACCTGTTGTAACCTGATCCGTGACGCATTATTGTTCAGTGCGGATTTGGCTACCTCGATGGCAGCTTTCGCGATATTCACATTGGCCTGATAATCCCGGCTGTCGATGGCAAACAAGGGGTCACCAGCCTGCACCCATTGGTTATCTTGAATGAACAGCTCAACCACACTCCCGCTCACTTCAGGGGAGACGACAGTAATATCAGCCTTCACATACGCATTATCTGTGGTGACATAATCCTGGTCTTCCCAGTATTTCCATCCGCCCAGCAACAGCGTTGTGACCGCGCTCAGGGCAATTAAGATTTTTTTCATCATCGTAGCAACTTCTTCTGACTGACAGATGCAGAAAATGTACTGAGTAGTACGATTATGAGCGAGCAATTTAACTGGAATCTTACTGGCCGGAAAATGGAACAACCGGCGTTGATCAGATCTGTTTGAACAGGGCAGGAATTGCAAAGCGAAGCTTCAGGGGAATAGTTGGAAGGCGTCCATTGCCTTCCAGCGCGCTCGTTCTGCCGGAAATGATTATGCTTTCAAAATACCGACTGAAGCATAAAAAGACAGAACAAAGCAGAGAAAGGCAATGTGAATCAAAAGTGTAGCAACAGAAACAACCAGAACATTCCAATCAGAGAAAAATTGATATTCCTGAGATTGTTCAATCTCCTCTTTTGATATCTGGTTATTTCTCGCGTATTGGTAAGTTGCAAAAGCAAATACAAAGGGTAAGAGAAATCCTGAAAATTCCTCGGATAACAACCCGAGAAAAAATGTCAAGATTACTGTCAACCAACAGCCTGACTGAGCAACATCCTTTGCTTTAAGCGGATTTCCGAGCGCAATAAAATTTCGGTTCAACATGTAACTGGCTGCGAGTGGTCCGCCAAGAAATGTTGCGGCGGCGACTTGTCCGGGGGAATACAAGCGTTGCATCTTCATCCTCAAATCATCAGACAGGAATAAAAAAAGCCATGAAAACATTCATGGCTTTTGAATCAGAAACGTTGGTCGCTTACAGAGACCCGCAAATCGTCGGGAGCATGTCATTAACGTGAGTGCCCTGAACCGGCACACCTTTCGCAGAGAAATGCCATTCCCCGCCCTGACGGGACAGCAGCGCAATATAAATGCCGGTGTGCTTCCCCTGCTCCGACAGCGTGAAACGACAGACTTCAGTTTGAGTCTGGTCCATCACGCGGCAGTAAGCGTTGTCCACCTTGCTGAAAGGCTGACCACGGAAACTGTTCACTGTCAGTGCCATATACGCGACGTTGTTCGGCAGTTTTTCCAGATTAATTTTAATCTGCTCATCATCGCCGTCCCCTTCACCGGTGCGGTTATCGCCCTGATGAAGCACGCTTTTACATTTTGATTTCAGTTTCTGATAGCTGACGATATCCAGCACTTCGCCGGTCTCATCCAGCAGCACGCAGGATGCATCCAGATCGATATCACCATCGCTGAAAATTGCGCTGAAAAATCCGGTTGGTTTTACCGGACTCCAGCCCAGTCCCAGGGTCAGTTTTTTCAGCTCGACTGTCGCTGTCTTCGTCAGGGAAATCGTGCTGTTTTTCTCTAGGTTAATAGCCATAAAACTCTCGTCCTGATCGGTGAATTACTGGTAACCGTTGACAAAGTCCACCAGACCCAGCTGGTAACCTGCACCTACCGCTTTAAAGTTCCACTGACCATTTTCTTTAAACAGAGAGCCGAACTGAACAGACGTTTCATTGCTGAATTCATTGCCCAGATTAAACTGTGCAATCAGCTGACCTGAGTCTTCATTATACAGCTTGATGTAGCTGTTACGGACCATACCAAAGTTGTGATTCCGTGCCGGTGCATCGTGAATGGTCACAATCAGAGAAATCTCATCGGCTTCAGGAGACATGCTGGTCAGGTTGATTTTGATGACTTCATCATCACCATCGCCGTTACCGGTACGGTTATCACCGGTGTGGACCACAGCACCCTGCGGACACTTCAGGTTGTTGTAAAACACGAAGTGACCGTCAGAAATCAGTTTTGGCTCGCCCTGTGCGTTATGACGGCAGATGAAAGCAGAAGAATCGATATCGAACTGAGCCGCGCTTGAGACCGGATCCCAGCCTAAACCCAGACGAAGATTGACCAGTCCCGGTTCCGCTTTCTGCAGGTTAATGGTGTTCCCTTTCTCTAAATTAATAGCCATAGTTTTTTATTCTCTATTGATGATTATTGGGACAGAACAGACAGTAATTCTGTTTTCATGGATTCCATTTTCTGGCTGGCAGCCTGACGCTGTCTTGCGCCTTCCTGCTCAATCGTGACCACATCCTGCAAGGTGCTGATCAGTGTGGTCTGAACATGTTCAAGGGTCTCGATATCCACTACAGAGCGCTGATTGCTGCGTGCGACATCCAGGGTGTTCTGGCGGAGCATATCGGCATTCTTCCGAATCAGATCATTGGTGGTGTCATCGATCTTGTTACTGAGCTGGACCGCTTTCTTCTGCTCCAGCATGGTGATCGCCAGGGTGAATTGCTTCTTCCAGGCCGGAATGGTGAGTGTTTTGATGTTGTCGAATTTCTCGACCAGAGTCAGGTTGTTGGTCTGCACCATGCGGATCATCGGCGCCGTTTGCAGCGCGAGCATTTGCAGTGATTTCAGATCGTACACGCGTTTTTCTACTCGGGCGGCAATATCTTTCAGATCACTCACCTGCTGAGCCAGAAACGGAGAGGTCGCCGCTTCTTCAGCCAACCCTTCGATTTTCTGCTGAATCAGGTACAGCTTGGCTTCGCCGAACACAATACTGGCAGACAGTTCTTTATACTCATTCATATTATGGATAAAGACATTGTCCAGCTGATGCGCCCGCTCACGCAGGTTGGACTGCTGTTTATCAATTTCTTTCACCAGCCGCTCAAGCTGTGTATTCACAGAATTGAACTGCGCCAGAATTTTTTCTTTGGTGTTCTTCACCTTCGCAACCAGCTTCGAGAAGAAACTGTTTTCGCCCATCAGGGCTTCAATATTCACGCCCTTCGCCAGACCAATCACCTCATTCAGGTTCCCGGCCATATGCTCCAGATCTTTACACTTCACATGCTTGAGCATGTCATCGGAATAGCTGCTGATCTTCTGAGCAGAAGCATCACCCAGCGTCGCAACCCCATTCGGACTGTAGACATCCACTTGAGACAACTGGCTGACTAAGGTTGTGCTTAACACACGGGTATCAATCTGACATTGTTCAAGCTCAGACTGATACTGCCCCATCGCCTGATCAACAGCAGCCTGGATGACTGCCTGCTCAAGAGCAACCGGGGCTTGTTGTACTTCAGCGGTTTGGACCGCCGTCGCAGGCGTTGCAGTGTTTACAAAAACAGGTTTAAAGGTCATTTTTATTCAGCTCCATGATACTGGCGAATAACTTTTCCTGAACATCGTTGAGTTCGTAATACAGAGAGACTTCACTTTTCTCATGAAGCGCAATGGCAGTTAAAAACTGCTGTTTCCACACCTGAATAATGTTGGTGCGAATTTCTTCTATCCGGCTGAAACCATTCACCAGATTCGAGGAATAAAGCTTGAGCTGAGGCAAGGTCATCAGCAAAGACTGACGCAGCACCTGCAGGTTTGAAATTTTCCTTTCCCAGCGGGAGATCGCCTCTTTCTGAGTCGAAAGCTTATCGGCGGCAAACGGATCAGACGACCGGCTCACGGATGTATCTGAATTGATTTCGGCGGTAAATGCGGTCAGTTTCACCCGGGCTGCCAGAATTCTCAGCTCCAGCTCCTGATAAATGGACTGCACTTCCGACATCCGCGCTTCAAATTCAGACAACGTCGACTTCATTGACGTTAAATCCTGAAAAACTGAGTCAATTTTTGCGTCTATCTGATCGCAGGCAAAATCAAATTCGTGTTTTACAAACTCAATTTTTCCTTTTTTCGTTCGCATCAATGTTGCGATTCGACTGGTCATCTTTTTGGGATTGAAGATAGAAATATCGATACTTTTCGCAATATCAATCACGGATGAACCCAGATCGGTTAATTGATCCACTTTCCCAAGTTTGGCGTAGTCTGACAGTTCACCCTGAACCGTCTGAAAACGCTTGGAAAGATGATTACAAAATTCGATCTGATCGGTCGTACTTTCAATCGTGATCTCACCTGAGTAAGTCCGGACTTTCAGGTAGTCATGATTTGAAATCTCGGTTTCTGCACTTCGCTCAGCATCAACCGTTTGTTTCCATGCAGAGGGAATGTCAATATCGCCGTTCACAGACTTCACCTGATGAGAAAAAAGAACACCCGGTGAACGATTCAGTTTTTTCTCCTGATGAGCAGCGTTCTGAGTTGATGTGGCCTCAGGCTTCGCTCTTTCTACGGAAGAGAAATCTTTTATCTTAGATTTATTTTCTTTACTGGTTTGTGCAGTACTATGAAACGTTTTAACCATTCGATCACTCTGCTCTAACATGGCCTGAAAAAGCCTGTGGCGATAAAGCACTCAGATTATTGACACCCAGAACCCCTGAAGAAATCTGGTGAAAATGATCGTATTACTCATTGTTTTTTAAGACAACTTTGATTATGAAAGTACAGCCTGTCATTTTCACCATTCCCCCCGTCAAAATGACAGTCATTGAATAAATCATTCAAATTCAGAGCTTGATTCAACATTTAAAAATCCAATTTAATATTTGAATTATACGTATCAGAAAATGAATCGAATCCGTATTCATTCTATTGAAATGAAATTCATCACGCCAAAAACATCTCAATAAGAGATTTTGATCCAATTTCAATTTCAGTCTGAATCAATAAAAAACCATCCTCAGTGAAAATTAACTGAGGACTCATTTTTATTGTGACTTTCACAGTTTCATGCAAACAGAAAATTCAAATAATCCATCGCTGATGGCCACTGCTGCTGCAGTGGCCGAACAAAAGATGATTTGTATCAACCGGTCGTATTAAGCCCCTGATGCTGATGCAGTCTCGTTTTGTTTCCGACGGGCAAAGCGACGGTGTCCTTCCTGACGAAAGAACCAGCTCACCAGCCGATCCCACCAGCTCAGCCGACGACTCATGATGAAATAACAACACACGTCTTCCTGCTGATCAAAACCGAAGAAAATATGATGTCCCTGGTATTTATCACGGAGTGCAATCAGTGCAGATTCATCATGACCTTCAGGCCGGTACACACGAAATGGCACTTCACCCGGCACCTGTTGCCAACGTTGGTCTGGCTCAGCCAAAACCTTATCCATTGTGGTTTTATCGCCAACAAGCACCGTCTGTGATTTCAGATGACGTTCAAGCCACAAATATGAGGCATTACAACCATGTCGCCATTGTTTGACCGAATCCAGTTGCCCGACAGCCAGACCAACCACCTGATCCTGTTCCCGGTAAATTGTTGCAGGAACAGGCGCTTCACCCAGCAAATACGGTAAAACTACAGCCTCATTCTCTCGGGCCGGATCAACAACCGTGATCTCCCCCTTGCCAAATGACAGTGGCGGGAGCATCTCCTGCTGCACTGTATCGCTGTTCAGTAATGCTTTAAGTTCCGGTAGTCGGGAGCCTTTTGCTTCAGCAACCATCACCACATGAAAGGTTTTACGCAACAAAACCTGCTGATTCTCTGCCAAAATCTCAATATCATAACGACCAGGTCGGCATAACTGTTTCGTCGCCAGAGACCACCCAAAGAAATATTCTGTATTCGCTTTGATAGCATGCATTCCCGTCACAGGCACACCGTGATCTTCCGGGTGATGTACTTTTAATTTCACCGCAACTTCTTTCGGATAAGTCAGTCCGTCCTTTTCCGGCCGGTAGGCAAGTTTCATTCCGAATATCTGTCCCATGACCGCTTCAACCATTCTGGAGTTACTTTCCAGCACCAAATAATCAGTCAGATTGATTGGTGCATTTGGTTTTTCCTGAAGTACCAGTTCAAGTGCATCATCGTTCGTGGTGTAAATACCTTCATCGACCCGATCGATTAACGTGCCATATATCCGGTGATGATACTGGCCCTCACGAATCCGACTGACCAAATCACGAACCTGCGCTGAGTCATTATCCGAAAATTGCTCCACCAATTGCATCTGACCATCCAGAACCGACAGCGATTTCAGTAAATTCAGCTTATGGTGCTCGCTGAGTCCGCGAATCGTGCTGAATAAGTCATGCTGCTCCGCCAGATAACGAATCGCCGTATATAAATCATGTTCGATAAAATACGCCAGCAGTCTTTCCAGTGTAATTCCGGCCTCACACAACTGCTGCGTATAATCGGTTTCACTGAGCTGGCTGCTGTCATAACAATCATGCAACGCTTGATCAGACAGTGCTGCACTCAACTTGAGAACGCGTCGACGAAGTTCCGGGCTCGTATGCCACAATAAAGAATTCAGATTGACTCTCGTGAACTTTTCTTGGAATGACTCAACCTGATACAAGCGCAGTTTGTCCAATGCTTCTTCCAGACTTGTTTGCCCGGTAAAGAAAGTCAGAATTTCATCCTCTAATGGTTTCAGAATCGCGTCGTCGTCCGGTAATTCCACCTCTTGTGCAATCAGATATGAAATAATCTCATCCCTGATCTGCTCGCGAATCTCATCCAATAATGCGGTATCAAAATATTCATACCACCGAAGCGATGGGTATTGTTCGACAAGCATCTTAAAGAACTTCTGCTTATCCTCTTTTCTCAGATAACTGACGACTGAATGGATCTTCTGAGAATTATCCGGTGACTGTTTTTCAGAGGTGTAGCGCACGCCATACTTTTCCAGAATGGGTTTCACGTCCTCGTCTTCCGACTGAATCAGGGTCGTCATCAGAACCACAGTTTCCTGAAGTTCTCCAATCTCTTCTCCGACGATCTCCCGCACATGATGAACAATTGCAGCCACATCCGTTTCGACAGGGAACTGTTCTGAAATCACGTTCGCCACCTGCGCCGGTGCAATTTCGATCCAGAGGGATAAAAACCTGCGACTGATCTCCCCGATATTGGCTTTATATTTCGCCAATTGATGTGCCGCACTCAACCAATATTTTGCCCCATTGCTACTTTCTAAATAACCGTGACAAAACGTATCTTCACTCGCATCTTGGTTCTGTTCCAAAATGGTCTGCAGCGCTTTGACAGACTCCTCCCTGCTGACATCGTTTCGGGCATGAAGATAGTCTTCAACCAAAATAAACGCCTGTTCCTGGGCCTCTGTAATCGGTTGTTCATAATGACCCAGATCTTCATCGTCATCACGTCCGTAAAGCGTGCATTCAATATGATCCAACGCCACTTCGTTTGCACACCAGGCACGCAGGTGAGCCACCATCCCCTTCCCAAGTTCTTGCTCCAGAAGCGCTTTACTGTGAGAAAAAAGTGGATGGTGTTTGTCGAGATAGTAACGAATAAAGTAAAGCCCGGCGAGCAACGCCATACCGGCTGACTTATGTTTCGGATCTTGAATGATTTGCGTCAAAAAGGACTTTGCATACTCCCGATGTTCATCAAGTAACTGATTACAAAAATGAAACGAGTAACCCAGCATGCCACTGTCGGATTTAAATTCTTTAAATCCCCCCAAAAAGAAAGACTTCCAATCACAACCGTATCGTGTATAGAAATCTTCAGCAGGCATCAGACCAATTTTTCCAAGTACGATAAACACCATTTCATCGGAAAAAGGGGCCTGATTTTTCAGCCTGTAAATCAGATCAAGCAAACGAATGCACTTGTGCCGATTCAACTCAACTTCATCAGCGGTCACGACACCTCTCATAAACCAGTCACTGCTTAGCCCAAGTAAGAAATGCATAGGCAAGCAACAGTCTAAGTCTTCCTGCCGTATTGAAAACCGGACTAATTGCCGATGCAGATGATACTGTCCTGCAAGCGCCAGACTGAGGATATCGCAGGGTTCGACTTGCTCAAGAACGGACGCGTTCTCTCCTGATTCAACGTAACGCCACAATGCTTTCCCCTGCGGCAACGCACCCGTAATGAAATCCTCCCAGGCAGCAACACACTGACCTATTTCGAAATCATCTTTCTTATCATCTTCTTCCTCGTCATCAGCGTCGTCGACTTCGGTTTCCAGGTATAAATCATCAGACCCGAACTCCGCTGGAATCACCGCTTTGATCTCAGCAGCAAACTGCTCGGCAGACATATCCTCAACGAATGGCAAATCAAACGACAAATCATCAGTTGCGTAATTCAACGCCGCCTGATCATCAGGATGACAAACGGTCAATGCGAACTGGTGGGCCACATCAAATGTTTGCCGGTCACTCGCGGCCGGAAAGACATAAGTCTGGTCCTCAAAACGCTGTGCCAATTGGCTCAGGAACCTGCCTATCTCTTTTGAGTCTTTCCGGAAAATATCCACCAGACGGGTATGCCTTCTGAAATCCACCTGAATCAGATGATTGTCCGGTCCTTTCAGGTCGCATGAGGAGAACATACGTCCACGGGCGATATCGTTATCACAGTAGCAGAACGCCTTCATCAGATGCTCGCTGTAACCATGATGCGCCACCAGCAAAGCCGGCAAATTCAGCGCGTAACCGGCAAAAGACTCATTCCAGTCCGTCACCAGACAGCCTGCCAGTAAGTAAGCGTATTCAGGATAGGCAAAACCAATCTGATATAAAGGCACAACACCACACACTTCGGTGTCATTCAAACGCATCGATTCAGGATGATTCAGCTTTCGCGAAGTCTGTCGAATTGCATCACCCGCCTTCACGACCGCCTCTTTCAAATCGGTGTCCAGACAGGCAAAAAGAAAAAAGACTTCTTCCGGGTTCAGTAACGCAGACAAATTATCTCTGTGCTGCCAGGCATCAATCGATTTCAATGCCAGTGTGGCTTTCATCAACGGCTGATGGAGAATATCTTTGAGCGCTTCATTAATCTCGGCTTCAGGTTGAAAACAAACTGAAGTATAAGAATCATCAAAAGCCTGATCACTATTGAGCCATTCACAAAACTGGCTGAGCGCCTGTTGCATGGAAGCTGTTTGATGTGGATGGTAACAAATAAAACTTTGGGTCTCAGATTGTTTTTCTGCGTGCATGACCGACTTCTAAGGTAATGATTTTATTTCATTTATTTGCGACCACCTCCGACAATCCATTTAAAAACAAAACGCAGTGAAGCACACTAAAAATAAACAAGCAGTCAATTTAACAGCGATTACAGTCATTCTGAAATTTCAGCCTGTAATATTTACAGCCTCGTGCATTGACCATTAAAAATAAGCAATGATGATGAGTTTTATCTTTCATAAAATATGTGACTTTGAAGATCATCATTTTTCAGAATCAAGCCATTCAGACGCAACTACAGCAGATTCAGAATAAACTATCCTAAATCACCTTGATGAAACAACCGCATGGCAGGCCCACTTCTGTACCGTCATCTACCGTCATCTTTTTCACGCTTTTCCTCTGGGCAGCCAAAGATGCTGGTCACCCCTCCCCCCCTGTTTGCAGCGTATTTTCACAATGGTGATGGTGTCAGCGGCAAAGCACACAAGTGCCGACAGGACCAAGGGAAGCGAATACGGCGGCATCCTGCTGGGTGACACCACACAATCCGGTGCGTCAGCCATTGTTGTGGCGCCCGCATCTTTATTTGATATACAACTGTGCCAGTATTTTTAATCCGGCCTTGCCGGATGATATTTTTATAAACCTGTGGCCATATATATGCAAAACTCAGCAGTGAAATAACTCTTAAAAACCTCATGTGAAATAAAATGAGTAACAAAAAAGATAACTTTGATTGCAAAATTAAAACATCACAAATGAATTTCAATAAGTTAGCTGTCAGCCTGCGAAAAACAAAAGACTATCGCCAATCATTCCCATTTACATTTATGTTCTCCCCATATAATCTCAGACGGTTCATTTTACATAAGGCTAACAAACACATGATGAAGTTACTGAAAAACACGGCTCTGGCATCCCTTTTACTGACCTCTTTTGCCTCTCTTGCCGAGATGCCAACATATGAACTGATCATGAAAGATCACCAGTTTCATCCGGCTGAATTAACCATTCCGGCAGCACAAAAAGTGAAGCTCGTGATTAAAAACCAGGATGAAAATGCTGAAGAATTTGAAAGCCACGCATTACATGTTGAAAAAATCATTCCGGGTAACAATCAGGGTTTTGTAATCCTTCGCCCGATGGAAGAAGGGACCTATAAATTCGTGGGTGAATTCCACGAAGACACAATGATTGGCCACATCATCGTTAAATAATCAGGATCATATTGTGAACTCAGGTGCAGCAATTATTGTTTTCAGAGAACTGTTTGAAGCAAGTTTGATTGTTTCTATTGTTCTTGGGGTAACGAAACAAATTCCAAACCGAACCCGGTGGGTCACTTCAGGAATCATTGCAGGAATTATTGGTTCTGTTTGGGTTGCAGCATCCATGAATTACCTGATTGGTTTATTTGATGGTCTGGGACAGGACCTGCTCAATACGGCCATTTTGCTGTTAGCTG
The DNA here is from genome assembly GCF_036409375.1 of Photobacterium sp. 53610. Taxonomy (NCBI): domain Bacteria; kingdom Pseudomonadati; phylum Pseudomonadota; class Gammaproteobacteria; order Vibrionales; family Vibrionaceae; genus Photobacterium; species Photobacterium sp. 53610. Next base: position 137,057 of record NZ_JAXOFS010000007.1, read on the forward strand.
CCCTGATGCTTTCCTGGCACATCATCTGGATGTCGACTCACGGCAAAGCATTGGCGAATAACATTTCCTCCGTGAAGCACAGGATCATTTCCGGTGAACAGCCACTGTACGCACTCTCCCTGATTGTTGGCCTTGCAGTGCTCAGGGAAGGTGCCGAAGTCGTTCTGTTCCTGAATGGCATGCTCGCATCCTCAAAAGATGTGCCCGGCATTATTCTGGGTTCATTCACGGGTTTCGCGGCAGGTTTAGTGATCAGCGTGATCATGTACAAAGGTATTGTGCATATTCCCGCGAAATACTTTTTCAGCTCGACGACCTGGCTGATTACGCTCCTGGCAGCAGGCTTAGTCAGCTCTGCAGCCGGTATTTTAGAGCAGGTTGATCTGATCCCTTCAATCATTCCGGTGGTGTGGGATACCAGTGATATTCTCAGCCAGAGCAGCATGCTGGGACAGGCGCTGCAAACGCTGATCGGGTACAAAGCCGCACCAAGCCTGATGCAACTGCTGTGTTACGGCTCAAGTATTGTACTGATTACGCTGACCCGAAAAGTGGTGGCCGGAAATTCCCAGATACAACGCGAGGCAAAAGCCTCCTGAACCATACAAAAAGAGTGCAGTCCTGCACTCTTTTTTTTTTGCTGTCGCGACAGACGGATGATTTCCGTAAACAGAAAGGCGGCACAGAAACATTCAATCTGTGTCAATCGCAGCGCTACAAAGAAACAGCCCGGCAAAAGACCGGCACCGTTTGATTGCCCACACGCATCATGCACTGACCATTTTCCTCTCGCGTAAACTCAAAAGCCTGCAGAAACTGATTATTCGCTCTGAGAGCCGCTTCATCCGGAATGGACCCGTCGACACCATCGACTGCGGGCTGTGTACTGGTAATCATCACGTCAGATTTGAAAACATTCCCCTTCACCTCAATCGGCCCCTCACTCGGAATCGCACGAATCATGACCGAAGAACGGTTGGCGGTCCCAAAATCACCGTAATTAAACCAATTGTTGTATACCTTCACATAACTTCCGCCATAACCATCTTTCGCATGCATATCGAACTGATGATATGCCGCTTTTCCGCCGCCTTGCATGACCAGATTATACGAAGCGGTGTATCCCTCTCCGAGTGCCCCGGAGCCCGCAATTGCATGCCGGTTATGATCAAAGATATTGCATTCAATATCCGCAGTCGTCTCCCCGTTTTGCACCACCACCCCGTAACCGAGCTCTGTTTTTATATTGTGGTGAATATAGTTGTGACTGACTTTGGCCGATTTCGAACGCTTGAGAGATATTCCGGCCCATGGCCAGCCAAAAATCTCATTATTGTCAAAGACAATCCCTTCCGAATCATTTTGACTCTGCAATCCAATCGTCGATTTACTGGTATTGCTGACCTGAACTGGCCCTTCAATCATCAAACCGGTTATCCGCGCATAACTGGATAATCGGATCACCGGGTAACTGTCTTCCGTCGGATTCGGATTTGCCGCAACCCGTAACCTGCCCGGATTGTCTGAAATGCCCCGCTCTCCAAACAGGGTTTGATGCTCCCCCAGCACAACCGCAGCTGACTGGTTAGGAATCTCAATCGTCACGCCATTCGGCACCTTGATGTAGGCATACCCGCTGTGAATTGCCGTCACCAGGGCCGCATAATCTGACACTTCAATCATGCGGCTTCTGTCTGTCGGGAGCTCCGGACTCACATTCAAGCCCAGTGTTCCACACTTGAAATCCGAACGCTCTTGCCCTGAACTGGCGGACGATGTTGTGACATCTGAACCCGTTTCGGATTCACCGGAACAGGCAATCACTGTCAGTAGCAGTACCGGAATACTGATTCGCTGGCTTGTTTTCATGGAAATCATGATTCCTTTGGTATTTCAGGATCGCAGATCATGGTTGGATAAAACGACAGCCTTTATCCGCATCTTAAGAAGGTTCATCAAGGTTTACATTTTAATGAGGATTGGTGCCGTTCAGTCATACCCGTGCAAAGTGCTGCCACGTATAAGCAACCCGATGAATTCGAAAATTTCACTTTCATGACAACTGCTGAAATAACCAGCACGAGTGTGACATTCACTCGTAAATATGACGAAATGCAGTATAAAAAATATTAATGATGCCGATATCCATACACACTCAACACTTTATACTTCCACGGTATTATTCTGATTTCATATGAAACGAAAAATTTTCACAAAACTTCTTGTGGTCCCTTCGACACTGTGTGTGTTTATGTTTCTGATTTTCTGGAATCAAATGTCTGGTAATCAAAGCACGCTGCAGGCAATGAATTCGATCTATCTGGATCGCGTCATCCCATTACAACAATTAAAAACAATTTCAGATGCATTCGCGATAGAGGTCGTGGATGCATTCAACAAATGGAATATTGGTGGTTTAAATCAGAGCGGACTGGAAGCTTCCGTACTGAATGCAAAAGATAAAGTGGCAGACACCTGGACACAATATTCTTCGACAACGTTAACTGCTGAAGAAACAGTGATCGCAAATCAACTGTCCATGGAAATTCAGGTCATCAAAAAGGACCTGGTTACATTATTACAGGAAGCACGGAACAACCCTGAGACTGCCGATCAAATCGTTCAGAAAGTTTATGACTTGATTGACCCCATCTCGATGCATATTGATGGACTCATACAGATCCAGCTGTCCACCTCTCAGAAAATTTATCAGGCCAGCCAGAAACAATATGATTCAGATATTCAGCTCGCGATTTCCCTGCTTATTGTTGCCTGTATCCTGGGTTTTATGATTTCGTTCTGGATTATCCGCAAAGAACTCAGAGTACTGCCCGAGATTACCAGAGCCATTCAGAAGATGTCTGACGGCGATTTTACGCCCAATCAGATTGCCGCTGCCAATAACGAGCTGGATTTGATTACGGAGTCTCTGCACACGCTGCAGCGCAGCATTGTCACCATTATCCAGTCCTCGGAAAATATTCTGGGGCAGCTTGGAGCCAATCAGTCACAAATATCAGAAGTGATCCACGGTAACTCCGTAAACGCGCAGCGAGAACTCTCTGAAGTCGAGCAGGTTGCAGCTGCGGCCACAGAGCTTTCATCAACAGCCTCTGATGTCGCGCAAAATGCGCAACTGGCCGACAGTGCCACAGGAACTGCTATCAGCATCATCACGGACAGCACCAGCACGCTTCAGCGTTCGGATCATATTGCCGAGCGCGTGGGCAGCACCATCACGGAATCTGCCACGATCATCAATGACCTCAAACTCCATTCGGATAACATCAGTTCGGTCGTCGAGGTCATCAACAGCATTTCGGATCAAACCAACCTGCTGGCACTGAATGCAGCGATTGAGGCTGCCCGTGCCGGCGAACAGGGTCGCGGTTTTGCAGTGGTTGCCGAAGAAGTCCGGGCTCTGGCAGCAAAAACCCAGCAATCGACCATTCATATTCAACAGATTATCAGTCAGCTTCAGGAGCAATCGAAACGAGCCGACGATCATATGAAGTTAAATACAGAACTGGTGGCTGAATCTCAGACGAATACCCAGGCGCTGTCGCATGCTTTTCAGGCGATTTCAGAGCAAGTCTCTCAAATTTCAGATATCAACACGCTGGTTGCAACGGCATCAGAAGAGCAATCATCGGTCACGAAAGATATTTCACAACGGCTGGAAGCGATTAGCCAAATCGTGCAGCAGAATACCAGCAATGCAAATCAAACCATGCTGGCAAACGACGACATTTTAGCGCTGACACAAAATCTCAGGAAGGAAATGTCATTTTTTAAAATCGTTGAACAATCTTAAATTAAAAACAATAACCTGAATACAACCATAGTCAGATAAAGCCAGGATGAGCAATGTTCATCCTGGCTTTAAATAAACGTTCTGCCGATTCCCAGCTTAGCCCGATTGCTGCTCAAGCCACCGGGTGAATGAGCTGATCACGAGAACACAAGGCACAGTGATCAAAGGAACAATCAAGGGAAACAGCGCTGATATCAGCGACGCATAAGCACTTGTAATGAAGTCACCTGAATTGATCCCCAAGTGTTCACCACCCAGCACATGCGCGATGGCCAATAATGCCGCCGGAACAATATATGCCAACAAATAGAGATTGAAACCACTGCTCGTTGCCTGAATCCATCCAAATGCAGTCACGGTAAGACATATCAATGAAACCCACACCAGGAACTCATTTGAGCTGGTCGCAAGCTGCCATAGATCAAAGAACAAGGCTAAAACAGAGCATACAATCACAGATGCAGTATGCAGCTTTATCGGGAACAAGTCCCTGTTTAAGAAATTTAATATTTTTTTCATGGGGAACTTTCCTTATTATTATAATATTAAGTCAAAATCAGATATATCCATCTGATGAATCACTTAAAGTTAAATTATGAATCCAGAATTGAATTCTTTTTACATCTTATAAGAACACCCGAGAAAAGATCAAGCGATAATTATTAAAAAACATAAATTAAAAACATGATAATAACAAATTAAAATAGCATTCACTAATATCAATCCGAGAATAAAACAAATCAAACCACTGATATAAAAAATAAATTTATTTGATTGAAATCGCCTGATTTTTTTAAAAATTAAGAGTCCTTGATGTGATTAAAGTACTCAAATTTTAAATGCTTTTTCGCCCCGGCATCAGTAAGTCAAAAGCCAGCCATACCTGCCGGGCGACTGGCTTCATACCATCAGACATTATCTGAAGTGCTCATTTTATGCTTTGTTCGTGCCCAGACAGCGATGAAGATCGAGTACCATGTTTCATTCCTTTCATCCGATATTCGATGCTTCAATGCTGTACTTCACGATCAGTTTACTCTTTTTCACTTTGGCCGTAGCCAACACCTTGCCATTCACTTCACTGAGTGATTTCAGATGTGTTCCGCCACATGGCCAGGGAGATAACTCACCGAAACCGACCCAACGGAATCCTTTTTCATCGGTATAGATCTTGGAAGTCAGGCCCTGAGCAATCAGATCAGACAGTGTCTTTTCAATTTCAGCCGCTTCCAATTCAGAGCAATTTGATTCCGGCATGAATTCAATCCGGCATTCTTCCGGCCAGTGATGGGCCTTCACGGGTTTCCATCCGTACTGCTGACCGATATTCCCGATGACATGACCCACACTATGAAGCGCCGCATGATGCTGACGGACGGCCTGATTCACACGCATCATGACAGTCCCGGGCGGCAACGGCACATCCAGCCAATGCAAAATCACCCCATCGACCTCTTTCACTTGCAGCACAGTCGCCTTCACACCCGGCTCATTTTCCAGCTCCCCCAAGTCACTGGGCTGCCCGCCCCCCTGTGGGTGAAACAAAGTGGCATCCAGCTCTGCAATGTATCCTGTTTCATCTGCGTCACACCGAATTATTTGTGCTGTTCCTGTCAGCTCTGATGTCGTCATATACAAACGTTTCGTCATTGATAACTCCTTTATCACCAACTGATTGAAAACACAGTTTAATACCAAATCTAACGCACTTGAATCAGCCACAAATTAAAAACTCTTTTGCCTGCAATGCACAAGCCAGCAAGAATTTTCGCTTCAGCAAAGATTCGATCTGAAGACACAAGGAAAGAAAAACTCTGGTTTTCAAATTGAATCAGTCATTGATTGATACGACGGGCGTTTCACACAGAAATAGTACGCCCAGCCAATCAGGATCAGTTGAAGCGGCGCACGAATCAGCAAGTACCCGGGACCCCACTGATGTCCGCCGAGTCCAACGCTATGCCAGGCGGCATAAATATTGGCAGAGAAAAAGCAAATCAGAGTGGCAATAGCGACCTGACCCGCAACCTGCCGATAAGCAGACAGGAAGATCCCGATGGCAATGACCACTTCAAACATCCCGGTGAGATAAATAATGTCATACCGCAAAGGCAGCCAGGGCGGTAACATCTCAACCATCCCTTCAGTCGCGACAAAATGTCCGAGCGCAAAGAACAAAAAAGCCAGACCCAGACCATAGCTCGCAAAACGGTCACGCGCTTCAGCCCCCCGCTTTCCGGCGAAGTAAGACAAAAGTAACGGACTGCAAAGCAGGATTAAAATCACCAATGGTGTCGTCATAGTCAGATTTCCTCCGAAATTCAATGGAAAAAATTGGGGGAACGGGCATCCGTGCCACCACAATTCAGGAAGAAGGAAACAACGTTTATCCATGCCTCAAAGCGCCAACACGGACAGACAACGAACCCGCTAACAGATTCATGCTGATCACTGGTTTATGGTTCCAATCAATCATGTGTTTCCTCCTTTCCAGCCACTTTAAGGCAACCGAAAAAGAGGAGAAAGACAGGCGGGCTGTATACGGACTGAGTATCGATGCATCTGGACGATCTATCGATTTTTCCTGACTTCAGGGAGAAACGCTGAAATCACGCTGACGGTTCTGGGCGTTCATTCGATATTGTTTTGGCGTGGTGCGGTGAAATTCTTTGAAGTTCCGGATCAGAACATCACTGGATTGAAAGCCACATTCAAACGCAATTTCCTGAACAGACTGAGTGGTTTCTGCCAGCTTTTGGGCTGCAATAAAGCAACGCCACTGACGGATATACTGCAGGGGGGTGCTCCCTGTCAGGCGTTTAAACCGTTCGGCAAAGGCCGATCGGGATAAGGCCGATATTGCCGCCAGCTCTTCCAGCCGCCAGTCCCGGCGGTAGTCTTGCTGAATTGCCAGTACTGCCGGAGAGAGGTACCTGTCATTGATTGCCCGGAGCCAGCCCGGATGAATATCCAGATGCGGCAGACCACGGATCATCTCCAGCAGCATCAGCTCGAGCAGATGCTTCAGGGCAAGCTGGTGACCTGACTGACGTTGCAGGTTTTCCTGATAGATCCACGCCATATAGCGGCTCATTCGCTCGCTGTGATGAATATCAATAACCATAACCCTAGGCAGACGGACCGCCGTCGCATCCATCCCCCAATGCTGAATCATGGAAAACGTAATCGCCCCACACATCAACTCACAGGAGGCACCAGTACCACCGATCACTCCAAAGCTGACATTATCAGCTCTATTGCCATCGAACACCTCAGAGACTGACTGGCACTCGACACCCGCTTCACTCATCACCCGGTAAGCATCCCCATAGGGAAGCAGCACCATCTGGCCTTCCTGCAAAGTGAGGGCAGGTTCTCCTTCAATTTCAACCCTGCAACGCCCGGCGAGCAGATAACAGAAACTGCCCCGCTCGCGTTGTGAATCCGCAATTCCCCAGGGTTCATTTAGTTGTATCTGAGTAAAAACGTCTACGCGCGGTGCCAGTTTGTGAATAAATTGGCTGAGTGAATCGGAATATTGCATCACATCCTGTGCTCGCTGAATCAGTTCAAGTATCTGAATCATAAACACTCAGTCTGTTGAAAGAAAGTTAGCGGCCTTCCAAAACACTGCAACGCTGGGACAACCAATACTCGTGAAACCTGTCAGAACTTGTTCCAAAACACAGATATGAAATCCAAAACATACCAAGACGTGAAACAGGTGCCTTCTGTGAATATCATGGCTGTTACACAAGGTATCTATCCTTCAGTAAGACAATGTTTAGGGCGGTAGCATGCTTGTGCCGTGCAACGTGTAAACTGAGCCGTGCTGACTGAACCAACGGGTCGCACTGGACACGTCCCGTTTTCAATGTGAATGTACTGTTGTTGACTAAAAAGTTTGGCAAAGAAAGGTGATCGATGAAAGTTTCCCTATCAAGCGTCATTATCTATGCAAAAGATGTCGAAAAGACTGCTGATTTCTATACAAAACACTTTGACCTGATCGCCTCTCGGGAAGATCGCTTGATCTCACTGAAAACATCGGAGGGTAAAGAAGTCATTTTAATCCATCAGGCGGGTTCTGCCGTTAAATTAGGGCAGGCATGTATCAAACTTGTTTTTTCTGTCTCCGATGTTGAAGCATTTAAACAGAAGGCACTAGAAAATGGTTTGAAGTTTGGTGCAACACATCAGGGGAATGGGTACTTATTTGCGAACGTGAAAGACCCGGACAAAAATAATGTCTGTATCTCAAGCAGAGCATTTTCTCAATAAAACGCTCAAACTGAGATCACAACTCTTTTTTGTGCTTCGTTTCACTCAATCGAAGCTGAATGAAATATCCCGCCATTACGAGCGCTGAATTTAGTGTTTAAGCTATTGGATGGAAACTGGACACATCGCAGATCTACTTTACGGAAAAGATCTTCTTTAGCTTTTCGACAACTGGAATTTTCATTGAATTCAACATGAAGGATGTATGTTTCATCATCAGGCGAAAATCTCGAGCGACTTTCTGCTATGCCATGTCCCTGATTGATGTGCTCACAAAAACATCAATCAAAGGTCAAAACAACGACACTTACTGACGAATTTCTATGCTGGTTATTCTATACAAGTCATCAATTTGTTCGCCGGACTGGCAGCCAGCAAACTGCATGTTCAAAAAACTCGTCGACAAATCAAGCTGAATGGTTCAGACATACAAAATAAGCGCTTACCAAGACATATTTTAAAAATTTAAATTTATGACCTGCCACCATTCTCATTACCAAAGATTACACTTGTAAGAAACATAACGAACAGATAGATTATGCACCTGGATTAATATTAATTTTATACGGGACTTCAATACTATGACGCGAAATCGTGTTGTCAGTGGTATCTTGTTGGCTTTGTTTCCAACTGTTGCCTTTGCAACGCCAAGCAATCAATTTGAGTTTTCAAATACTCTGCATGGAACAGTTTGCTCAGAATACCCAAACGTTTGGTTACTTGGCGGTGAATTAAAAGTTGATGCACCTATAAGTATCAACGGTTCTCTGGTTACTCGCGAAGGTACTGATACCTCCAACACTTCTCTGAAAGCTTTACTCGGTGCTGACAACAACACCAAGCAACACTTTATGAAACAAGCTATTAGCTGTATTCAGAGCGAAGATCCAATTGCTTTGATTCGTACTGTAGCGTCTCTGTATGAAAAACAGTTTACCAGCTTAAGTAGTACAGATATCCCTGCTCCCATTCCTGAACCAGAATTACCTGAAGCACCAAACGTGATAAAAGATCAGTTCGAAACCCAACAGCAATTTGAAGCTAGAATCGAGCTCATCCATCAGGAACACCAGCAGGCCATCGCTGCAACACAGCAAAAATATCGCCAGCAAGTTGAAGCTCGAAATCAGGCAATTCGAGCAATGCAACATCAAATCGAGCAACACAAAAGCAGCCTGGAAGATAACAAAACTCAAATTTTTGCGAGCGCATTCCGAGATGTGATGGGCAAACCGATTGTCACAGCGAAAAGCTACGACGCAGAAAAACAGCAGCTGCACGTGCTATTCAAAGCTTCAAATCAAAACTATCAACGAGACTTAGTGCTAAATATTCCACTAGAACAGGCTCGTGAAGTGTACGAAAATGCGGACAAGTTAGACTTGGCACTTTTCTACGCATATGACCAGAAACAATTAGAGCTAGTTAATATTACAGCTCAATATAACAAGAGTCAGTTCACTGGAGATATTGCGAATAGTCAATACAAACCAGAAATACTGAGTGTTGAATCGAATAATAAAGCCTCGGCAGTTTTGCATGAACAGGACACGCCTTACTCCATAGAACAATAAAACGAAAAACTGCCATCATGTTCAATGACTGCTTTCAATGTGCCAACGGTATATCAGTAATCAAAGGTACTGTCGTGGTTAGACTTGCATTCAAAAAAGTCACTGTCTGTTTACCGGCGATCTGATGAAATCGATGATCGAAAGCAATCACACATCGATACCTTTGAGCAAGCATTTGATTACAGGGTTAAACCTGCAACTTTGTAACAGGCATGATAAACATCAACAAGATAACACCTAACCAGACTATTTCTCTTGAAATCTAAATAAATTTAAATTTGATTAAGGTCTATATCCATGTTTAAGAAAACACTACTCGCAACTTCTGCTGCTCTATTTTCAGCTATTACTATCGCAGCAGACGTAGACAACACCAACTTAGATATTGCGTTCCAAGGGGCACACATCCAAGGTGCGGGGAATCAAATCACAATGCTCCGTGTCCCTGTAACAAACAAAGATACTGGTGAAACTCATTTCTTTGATATGAGTGCAGAGTTTTCAGCGGATAGTAAAGGTAATCTAATCTTTAAAAATATGAGCTCAATCAAGTCAGTTGCATTTGCCAGCGCGAATCAACTCGTTGCTGGGCACTATTTAGATACAGAGCAATGCAGCTGGTTTGTTGAAGGTCCATCTGTTACTGGAAATGGTCGATTGAGCTGGAGTTTCTTTAAACCAACTGACAATAAAGGATGTAGCAATTTCGCTAAACAAAGAAGTGGACAAGTGCTCAGTGGCCCACTCAAAGGTAATCAACTTGCTATAACTCAAAAAGACCGTTATGAAGCTCTTATGAAAAATTCTGAAAGTAACTTCAATTATGGATCGTATAGTGAAGATCGCATACTTGCCGCGGTTCAAAATGGCAACAGTATCTCTCTGTCTACATACAACAATGATGGTCTGGAATCTAGCTGGACAATCATTAAGGCTCCTTATCCTGGTAAAAAATAAAGACTACTTCAAAATATAATTACTTTTATTTCACTCATTCATCGCGTTTGCTTCCCCGTCATTGCATGGGGAAGTGAACCAGAAACTCCGTTATATGTCCTAATTTATCCAATACGCGATACTAGTCATAAAAGGTTCTTCAGCCTTTCATCCTGATGATGGCAATGAGCATGTTTATCAAAGCTAAAAGAATTTTGGAACGCATCATTGTTTTATAGATCAATATTTTGCCTTGATGCTCCCCTCCATAGATACTGAAACAGTGACTGGCAAATCTAAACCATCAACAGATGCAGACATGGTGGTCAACCGAATTGACCTCATCAAACAGAGCAATGCACGCGAAGTTTGATGATGAAGATTCTATGTTATTTGCTTGGTTCCTTTTATCCAAAGCAGATTTGAGATCTAAAATGAAAAAATTTTTACTTTTCTTTTATATATTATTTATTTCAAACGCTTTGCGAATGAAACATTGAAAAATGCGAAAACTCTTACCGATTTAGTCCCCATTGGTTATGTTGTGGTGAACCAAGTTCAAGGGGATTTGAATAAAGATAATCAAGATGAATTTGTTTTAATCATAAAAGGGACAGATAGCCATAAGATTATTCATCATGAATACCGTGGTGAATTAGATCGGAACCGACGTGGTATTATTATTGCCAATAAAAAAATGAACGATACGAGGTGATGTTGGAAAATCTGGATTGTTTTTCTTCTGAAAATGAAGACGGCGGTGTTTATTTCCCTCCAGAACTGAATATCAATATCAGCAAAGGCAATCTATATTTTCATTATATGCATGGTAGATATGGTCATTGGACGTACACATTTCGCTTTAAAAACGCTGATTTTGAGCTGATTGGTTTCGATAAGAGTGAAAATCGTGGACCAGTCGTTGAACGAGTTGTCAGTGTGAATTTTATGACAAGAAAAATGTTGGTGAAGGAAAACCTGAATAGCCATGTGGAAGCTGAAAACGAAGTTTTTAAAGAAACCTGGAAAAATTTTTCTCTTGCGAAACGAATTAAACTGAGTGAAGTCGATGATTTTGAAAATTTGTATATTGAAGAGTTACTCAAGGTAAGCGATTGAAGGTAAAATACCGGCTTTGAAGATTCTCAATATATTCATCAGAGTTCACCCGCAGTTCGCTGGGAGTCTCGGTATTACCAACAACCCAAACATCCCCCCTACTGCTGGAGAAGAAGAAAGTGAGCTGAGCTCAAGTGCTTTTGATAGAGATTGGCGGTCTGGTGAACGCCGTGAGGAGCAATAAATCAGCTAAATCAATGTCAGACTAGGTTTACCATAAATGGTCTTAGTCTTGATTATACTTTTCAACACACTTTCTCCAATCCTCTTCAGGAATATAGTACTTCTTGGCTTCTTCTAAAGTTAATTCACTAACCCGTTTCATTAATAAACCCGGCCAAGAATCATCTTGAGGAACATAACAAAAATTCACTTTTATCTTTCCAGGTTCAGTTAAAGTCACTTTAAAATGGTTCCACGATTCTTTTTCAAATAGTGGTAATTTTTGTAACTTGCAAGCTAACTCATAAATACATTCACATACTTCATATGGATAGTTATCAAAATCGAAACGCCCAACAGTTAAATCTTCCTCTATCCACTCAGGGCATAACTCATAAGTATCAGGGTAAATCTTACCAGACAAATACATTTCCTTTTTACTTCCAGGCATAATTGACCACAGTGCCTTCCCAATTTCTTGATATATTTGTTGATCTTCAGTCATCTACTTATCTGTTGGAGTTTTTTAACTTTTATCGGTTGAATAACGTCATCAATTAAGTAATTGTCATCGAAACCATCTATTTCCCCTATTCCTCCGAAAGCTCTGGGGAGGGTAAAAATATGACAGAAACTCTAACGACGTTTACTACTTGTTCTTCAAATGTCTGTTCTGGAAAATCCTATATATCCTTATATTCTGAATTCCAACTAAACTGAAATATCATTTTCATCCATAATTTTCTTGATTTTATTTGTGAACTCATCAATTTCAGATGCATTAAAATTTGTATAAGTAGATAATGATTCAATTGGAACATTCATTAGCAGACCATAGCCTGAAGCTAAAAGATAGCGTAACTCAGATTCTGAAAACTCAACCATGACTTTTTTTTCTTCACTTGGCAATTTAATCGAACGCATTAATACCTCCCATTAGGGGCTGAATCATAACCAGGTAAACTTTTATAACTATTTAAACCACTTGGGACCTATCGCTCCAAAAACTTATCCCAATCTATTCCATCTGGACCATCATCTGGCCGAAATGTTATTACTTCACTAGTAGGGTTTTTGATCACAACAGTTTTAGCCAAATTATCCAAGAAAAAACTTTACCATTTAAAGCATAACGAACTTGTGTACTTGGATTAGAAACAATATGCACAACAAATTCTTGATGTTATTTCTTTGTTGTTATATCCAAATTGTCAAACTCATTCCTTTCAACAAGATGCTTTTGGTAGGCATGTCCACTAACCACTTCCTCTACTATCAGAGAATTACTCAAGCATTTAGCATCTCCAACTGCTTCTTCCAACAGCCTACCATCATCACCCCCATTATCACCATCCTGACCATCAACATCTTGCTTCGCCAACACACTTTCTGGCTCAGATTCAGATGTTGGTTCAGAAGACTTATACAGCTTCTCAGCAACCTCACCTTCCTGACTGCTTGAGTGAGGACTCTCCGGTGTTTCAGAATGCTGTAGCTCATGTGCCAGATCATGATTTTTTATCTGCGCCGCACGGCACATCAGTGCCCCAGTGTTTGATTCCCCAACGCTCCGTTTTGAACAGAAGATTCCCCGATGCCGAGCTTCTTGGTGAACTTCAGGGTTTTCAAAGAACCAAGTTCGAACTTTCCAGATGCGGCTGCCGCCCAGAGGCAAATCACAGCGAAGAATGCAGTTGCCTGCTCTTCAGAGAGATTCAAATCTTTAGCGTATTGCTTCCTCGCCAGCTTTTCTGAATCATTGAGTCAGTCATACCGCCATAACCAACTATGTCTTTCAAAACCACTGTCTCAGCAATCGGATAACAGTTCTCCTGCCGAACATATTGCTCCTTGTCATTCGACAAACGGAAATCCATTGTGACGCTTTGCCTGTCGTGCTCAAAACGGCTCTAATTTTGTGCAATCAGCTCACTACCCAGGGTGCCGTTTTGGTCTTCCAGCCAACCAAACTCGACCTTCTCTACATTGCCGTAGTTGAAGCTCAGGTAATTCTTGGGTCGTTTCTACACTCACCTCAGCATATTGCTCGCGGTTGTCATCTTAGGTTTCACCTTCCCCCGGATGACTGCGTTGAGTATCAATGTGGTGCTGGGTTTCATGACCAAAAGTGTTCACCACATCTTCAAGGAAGGTAAGTTCGCGATCGTCGATATAAAACGTACAGTTGGCATAGCCGCCATTTCATTTTTCACCATCAAGGTTTTAAGCACAACTGGCAAGGCTTCATTCTGCGGATCCGTTACCAATTGCTTGGTAGCCGTGAAGAATTTTTGTTTGTTATCCTGATGTGCAAAGAAATTCTCAATACCAATAGCTGCATCACCCAGCAGGCCAAAACTTTCTTTCTGCGCTGTATCCACGACAGCATCAACAAAGATGCCATTCCGCTTCACCCCATCCTAATCTCTTAACCCCTATCTTTCGTCAGCAGCCAATGGTTGAGGGGGATATCAACGTTGCCTTGCTGACGATCGACGTCGAACAGTTCCTAGCTGGTGCTACTGGAGTCGCGGTTCAGGCGGTGAGGTCGCTGTCGTCTACAATGCTGATCTCACCTTGTCCCAGCGTTGCGAGCGTCTTGTCTTTGCTGTAAGACGAGGTGTTTTTGTACTGAAGAGTGGTGGTGTTTATAGTCCAATCGATGTTACCTGACAGACCCACGCTGAACGTCAGATCACCAGACATCTCCTGACGGTGTCGGTGTTGTTCAAAACGCTAAAAAGTCAGGCTACCAGTAGTCAGGGCCAGATTGCCGAAATCGTTGCCATTTTCGTCGCTAGTGGCGACCAATGCGCCGATAATATTGATGTAAAAGTCGTAAGCAGGGTTTAAATATTTGAGGAATGTGTGAGAGGTTTAGCGGTCAGATGACCGCCACGAAATTGCCTGCCCGTGTAATCTAGTTCTTGTAAACTTTTTATAAGTGGGTTATTAGTCAGGATACTCGAATTTAGTTGTCACTGCGCCATCTTCGTTGATAAACAAAGTAAATGCATTCCAATCTCCCCCAGTATGCGCTTTCATCTTTGCATGAAGCTGGGGGACTAAATCTATAACCGAAAATGCTAACGAATGCTTCAAAGCAGCCGAAACACTCTCGCCATTTCTTGTATAATAGAAAGTTTCTCCGACGCTCTCACTGCCATCCACATAACCATGATCGAATTCGAAGCGGCATTTAGCCGAAGTAAAATCCTTTGGACAGCTTTCCTTCACGATTTTAAACAACTGGCCGATAAGCTGCCTTTGTTCTTCAACGATATTATCCACGTTTTCCACCTGACACATTTCTAAAGTTTTTGACCTTAATTTCGCCATTAATACTGTACTCAACCCGAAGACTATCTGGCCTGGGTTGATTGGGTCGGCCCAGTTGAGCATCCACATCCCGGATAGGGTTAATCAATATGTGGTTCTGTCATCTATGCAAACGTAGAACTATAAACACCTCATTTATTATTCAGTTAAAAATTCAACATCTATTCGATTTGCCTTTAATCGAATAAATTCACCATCCAAATAGAAAAAGTCTGAAAGTAAAACTTCATCTTCAAATGAAATCAGGGAACATATAGTTCCTCCTTCAAGTTTTCCTGTAATCCAATATGAAAAGCTATTATCAATTCTCTCTAAGCTCGATCTTATCTCATGTGATTCTTCAACAAGATAGTCATCAAATATCATTAACTCAAATGAAACTGGATACTCTTTTCCTTCTTGTAATTGGTAAGGACAAATACCTATAAAACAAGTTATCTCAAAGCCGTTTAAACTTAATGTAACTTCCTCTTCAACAGCATCATCTATCGTTTTAACTAAAGCATTATATTTATTCATCACGCGGCCAGATAGATCGTTTTTCAGCAGGATTGCTGTTTAATGTTTTCCAGAAATCATTTTCGCTCTTAGTATGAAGGGTTGTAATTTCCCCTTTCTATTATTACCCATTAGCTGAACATCGCCTGTTCTAGTTTCCGCCTTATAGGGATACTGAACTTTTGTGCAATGCTTCTTTATATCTTGGGCAATCGACAAATATTCATCAGCAGAATTAGCACCAAATTCAGCTCCATGCATTTCAAAGTGTCCTGCTTGCTTAGATTTATCAGCAAAGTTAGCTGCACTCTTTGAAACAACACCCTCACCCGGCATCCTACCATCATCACTTCCTGCATCACTACCCGGACCTTCCTTCTTCGGCAGCGTACTCTCAACTTTCGACGTTGATGGCTTCACATGCGGCGCAACTGTATCCCCATCTGTCTTCCCCGAATGTGGTAGCTCAAGGGATTCTGAAGATACTTTATCCGTTAAAGCCAGTTGACTTTGTGATGGCAAATCGTCAAAGCACGCATCCACATAATGGAGGTGCTCATGCGCTTTACTCAGTAGTTTCTGCGCTTCCGCTACTTTGCCAACTTTAAATGCGTCGGCGGCCATCTTCACCAATATTGACCACCGGTGTTCCCGACGACTTTGATATCTACCGTACCGCCAGAAGTTAAAGCCGTGGGCTAAGGTTAGAAGTTTGTAAGGTTTTAGGGGGATGGCGGTCAGATGAGCGCCGCTAAGAGCACGCCCTTGGGTGCTTGATTAGGGCATTCTCATTAAAACCGAACGAAGTATGATTTCACCTTCCTCATAATTTTTTAAAATATCCAAGGGATTATAATTTGACAGAGCGGGTACAGGCAAAACAAGCCAACGTCTAGTATGTTCTATTGGCCCAACCTTAGAAAGAATAACTTTTGCTATATCTTCTGGGATAGTAAGATCTAATAGGTCATTCGGGTTGACACATGCTGAACGCAGGCCACTTACAAATACATTCCATGCATTTTCACCTAGATAAGCATTGTAAAGAACTTTTAAATCTTCAGGGAGTTTATTCATTCTTTAGTACCACTAAATTTGAACCTTCAGGATTTCGAGCTGACGGTGGCAATATGCCTTCATATCCATGCTATTTTGCCCATATACCAATTGCTTGTATTTATGAGTAATCATGCACGTTTGTTAAATCAGCTATTGTCACAACTAGTTTATCCCTAACTCGACTATCCGTGAAAGCCAAAACATTATCTAAATTCATGTCTTTGGAGATCACAACCCGATGATGATGACACCTACGTTGTCTTTCTGGCAATCGACGCCGATGGTTCTGCTACTCGTGTCACGGTTCAGGGTGATAATGCCACAGTCATCCGCAATGCAGATCTCGCTCAACCCCAGCATTGTGAGCGTCTTGTCTTTGCTGTAAGACACGGTGTTTTTGTATTGCTGGCTGCTACTGTTGTTGTCGAATCAATTCCCCTCCTTTCACGCCTGCGCTGGACGTATTCACCTTTCTACTGATGTCGAGACAACAGCAAAGGTTGCTCATCGATATGATGAGCCCATCGACTTAAATTTGAAGGCACGACTTATTTATGAACAGGTCTTTGAATTTTATACATCTAAAATTGCGTCTGGTTGACAAGCAACATTTAACCTAAGTTTATTTTTTCTTAGACTTTGATTCTTTAAGAGCTTCACACAACCAAACATCAAAATCGAGAAGTTCATATGACCGTTTTTTATTACCTAAGTCGATAACGATAACCCGGGGGTTTCCTGTCGTATCGTTCCCATCAAAAAAAGCTACATCATCATTAAATTGCGCAAATGGAATCAAGTTACGATCACCGATATTGAACCAGTCTTTATACGCCGATCGTAACTCCCAAGCCAGTTTACTCCCTTCCGTATTAGCATCCTCAAACCACCAGACGAACCCATTTGGTAAATTATTGTGCGCTGATATGTTCAGATATTTATCCGGATATTCAAATCCAACTGGTAATAGATTGGCATTGTATGGAGAAAATTTATCTTGCATAAATGTTACCTCGTAATCTCTGGTTCATAATTTGATCCATTTGGATACAACTCTTTGAGAATCTGATGATCCAAGTAACCTGTATACTCGGATTCAGAGTTAAACTAACCATTATTAAAATTCATAGCGAATGCCAGCAAACAGTACATCATTGAAGATCAGAATAAATACGGTTATCATAGATCTTAATTTTTCTCACCAAATCATAATCATCATTTCGATTCAATCCATAAAATCTCTAAATAGAAGAACCTTCAGCGTGATTCATAAAGCGAAAACAATCTTGTAGTGGATATCTTCCCCCACTACAAGATAAAAAAACAAAATAATCTTCAGGTAGAAGAGAATCAATAATTTCACTCATCACTTCACCATTCATTGTAAACTTTGATAACCAATACTGCCACATGTCTAGTGTATTTAACGACATCTTATGAATAATACGGAATGAAATGAACTCATCCTTATACCTAGTAATAAATGTGGGTAGAATCTAGTCGCAAAAATGCTGCAATAGTGATTTGTTCTTTATATAACTGTTAACTTTGTTAGATTGTCGAAAAGTGTGCTACAAGTAAATATGAGTATAATTTCTTCATTCTCACTTGAGAATCTGCTTAGTTGAAGTCCTGTGATATTAATAGTTCCGTTCCAGTAAGAGCATAGTCACCATGTAATTCCCAGAGTTTGAAAAAATTAGAAAAATCTATTGTTGTGCCCGTTAAAGGAGCACAAAGATACCATTTTATAGGAAATAAAGTCGTCATCCCATAAAATGCCTCAAAAATCGCATAATAATGCAGTTCTCTGGAAATCATAACTGAATTCACGTAGTCATTAGCATTTTCAATAAGGCCAATATTCCAAGTATCACTTTGTGCAGCTCTTACCATTGAATAATCTGAAATAAATCTTTTCGGTACACTCTTTGCCACATCAACTAACGCCTCATCGCCAAGTAACAGAGATGCTTTTAATCTTTCCGATAAATCTCGGGCCGCTAGTTCCAGGCACTGTACTGGATCACGATTATCTAAACATCCAAGATTATGCATCACAGCCTGAACGTTCCTGACTCGATCAATCAACTCAGAAGCACAAGGAAAATACTTAAAAATCTCTTCAATCTCTCTATCACTGATGACATCATGAAACATCGTTAAAAAATACGAAGGTTCTAAAATCAGATTCCCTTCACAAAAATTGCACCACTTATTCAAAGTATCATATTCCATACCATTACCCTCCAGAGCTCGGAAAATCCGGCAGAAGCAAAAGATCGATACTCCAAGGATCTCTAAGAGGTTGAACTCTGGAATTAAATTCATTTAATGAATTACTATTATCAATCATGTCTCTGAGTTCTTTTTGAAATTGCTCTGAACCTTTTCCACCATGGCTACCAGATTTTCCCATGTAGAGATGTACCAAATTTAATCTCTTTCGTCTGAATCTGAAATATTTTCAAATTAATTATTTTACCAAAAATTATAGTCATATTTACATCTAAAATTTCAATGCTACCTGTATGACTTTCCTATATTTAATCTCTTTCCAACCAAGAAAACATCATAAGTAAAACTAACAACTTATTTAATCAAAAATATTTAATAAGTAAAATCCACACATTTACAAAACAAAAACCCCAACTAAACTGAACTATCATTTTAGTCCAAAATTTTTTGCATTTAAGGGAAGCGCATTAATTTCATCAGCATTAAAGTTTATATAATTGGATAATGATTTCTTCGGGATATTCAAAAACAATCCATAACCTGAAGCCAAAAGATAGCGCAACTCAGATTCTGAAAGAACAATAATGACTTTATTCTTCACTTGAACATCTAATCGGACACATGAACCCCTCTAATACTAACTAAATCATAATTAGGTTGATTATAAAAACCTATCAATCTGTTTTGAGCCTACCTTCTCAAAATCATCTCTACGTATTCCAATTGTCCATGATTGCTCCTATAAACTATTTCATGATTTTCCCATTCCCCCGAAACATCTCAACCAGTTTCTATTCCCTTAACAGCAAGAACGTACGCTAAATATTCTTTAAATATGCTAAGACTTTTATATTAACCAGTCTCATTTATTGCTTCCATCTCTGAAAATCTGATTAGAGAGCCAATATTCATAATCAGACAGAGATATTAAATTAAATGTATCAACACCTTGAAACCAACCATATTCAGAAAAATCCCCAATATCCCAAGCATCTTGTTCTATTGCATATAGAACACAAATTTCCAAAGGAATGACAGTTTATATGATTAGATATAAAGCATCCATTTGTGATGAATTAATGTCGATTTTACGAACAAAAAAATCAACATACGAAGATTTCTTAGTTAAAATCCCTTCTATCTCAGATAAATTGTCTTCATCGAATCTCTCATCACTCCACAGCTTATCCAGTTCTATCTCCGTTGAGTCAATTGTCAACCTCCGAATAGTTCCAAGTTGGATGAATGGTTTAGATCATACCAATATCCAAATCATGTATAAATTTCACTATCACCTCTTGTAGAACCTCAAAAATCGATCTGAAATATTTACTGAACTTTTATAAAGTAGCTGGATTTCTCAGCCCCTCTTCCCCAAAAAATTACTTCCCAAGCTCACTCAATTCTTCAATGATTAGTTTGGAAATCATCTGAATATCTCTCGGCTCATCTTCTGCTCCCCATTGGAAGGAAGCTATTTCTAGCGATACTGCGGCATCTTCAAAATAAGCATATTTTGTTGTGTATCCAGACTCCTGGAAGCTAGCCAATCGTTTGCCATTCCGTTGTACAACAACTTCGTGGGATACAGCAGGTTTGTTCAACGCCTTGCCACCATAGTTAAAGTTTCTTTGGTACTGAATACTGATACTTGCTTGAATTACATCTTTATCGTTATTATTTGACAACACACCTTGCTTATTCATTTCTTCTAGTAATGCAGCATAAAACTCTTCTTTCAACTTAGACTCAGAAGCAAAAGTTGTGTCTCCAGGAATCGCTCCATGACCTAAAGTTAATTTTAGGTTTACATCGTTCAGCTGGTATTTCGTTATCCCCTTTTCAATTGATGTCGACTCTTCATAGTACTGATATGGTGAACTGGAACACCCAGCTAGTATTGCCACAATACCGACAGCTAGAGATTTTTTAAACATGATTATTCTCACTTATGTATATCTATTCAAACATTTTCATTCGAAAACCATTTAATCAATGAGGACAGTTTGATGGAAAAATTAATCAAACTGCCATAAAAATTCACCAAAACGAAGCGACATCACGCTTGTAATGATATCTTTCTACTTCATCATCTACAGTAATTTACGGCTCTAAAAATGTTGTCTCAAATATATTCCGTCAGCTGTCAAGGGTGACATCCACATTACCTTGCTGGCGGTCGACGTCGAACAGATCCCGGTTGGTGTTCTGGGTGTCGCGGTTCAGGGCGGTGAGATCGCTGTCGTCTGCAATGCTGATCTCACCCTGCCCCAGGGTCGCGAGCGTCTTGTCTTTGCTGTAAGACGAGGTGTTTTTGTACTGCAGAGTGGTGGTGTTTTTAGTCCAATTGATACTACCTGACAGACCCACGCTGGACGTGAGCCCCCCGGACATGTCCTGACGGTAGTCGGTATTGTTCAGATCGCGGAATGTCAGGCTGCCGGTAGTCAGAGCCAGATTGCCGAGGTCGTTGCCGTTTTCATCGACGGTGGCGATCACCGCACCGGTGATATCGGTGTTTCCAGTGACGTTGATATCCGCCGTGCCGCCGGAGGTTAAGGTTGTGAGCTAGCAATAGGTATTTTTTAAGCTGTGTCTCACTTTATCTTCAGATATCTTTTAATTCTAGATCCTAAACTTTTTCCCTTACTTATTTAGAAAAACTGACTTATTTATTCGGCCTCTTCCTCATCTAGCAAATACTCGAAAAACGCGCTGTAACTATTCCAGGTATCAGGTTCGTTCATAAAACATTTGGAATTGATGTGTTTTACTTCCACTGCATCGCACCATAAAACTGCAGGTTCGCCGATGGTTTTCATAATGATTATGCTTTCGGCTGGTTCAGCTAAAACCACATACTCTCTATCTAAGCCTATAGCCTCACGAATCCTTAAAGTTTCCTGAACAATATTAGTTGCTTCACCTTTCGTAGAAATTGCATGATGACTTACACCACCGAGCAAACCACCCGGATAGAAACTACTAATTTTTTTAAAATCATCAGGCAATTTAACACCTAGTGCCGACTCGATATCATATAAATCCTGTGTTTCGCATGGCTCTTCACCGAATTCAGAAACGTATCGATTCTTAATAGTGTTAATGTCAGCCATATTATTATTTTCCTTCTTCATTCACACGCCATTTCCAATATTCACGAGTATCCACATCAAATTGCTTGCGATCAGGTTGTAATGATGGGTGCGGTTTACTTTTTCCAAACTGGCTATGCAAAATATCCTGACCTGGTTTTCCTTCACCATGATATCGAGTACTTGCTTCTACCAAGGGTCCTGGTGACTTTTGACCGAAATGGTGAAGTGTCGCAAAGTTACCATCTAGCAGCTGTGGTGCTAATCCATTCTTCGCAGCCTCACCATTAGTTTTTCCAATGAATCGCTTATCCCCCGTAGTTCGAACGTGATTCCAATCTATATCGTTACGTTGGAACACTTTGTATGTCAGCAGAGTTCCTTTTAGTCGAGTTGCGTTCCACTCAATTGGATCTTTAGTAAAGAACTCCGCATTGCGATTATAGTCAACAACACCCTCACCCTGCATCCTACCATCGGTTTGCGCTCCTACACCATCCTGACCATCAACATCCTGCTTCGCCAGCACACTTTCCGGCTCAGCTTCAAATGTGGGTTCAGATGGTTTCTGCTGCTTCTCCGTAGCCTCTTGACTACTTGAGTGAGGACGCTCCGGCGCTTCAGAATGCTGAGATTGATGTGCCAGATCTTGATTTTTCTTATCTGTACTGCCCGGCACATCATTGTGCCCCGGCGTTTGATTCCCCAACGCTCCGTTTTGAGTATGCGCTTCCCCGATGCCGTGCTTCTTGTTGAACTTCAGGTTTTTCAATGAACCAAGTTCGAACTTCCCAGACGCGACTGCCGATTCGAGACCCTGGGTTGCTAACAATGTGGCTGCCTGTGCCTCTGACAGATTCAAATTTTATGCAATGACCTGCACTTGCTGATTCATCGCCAACGTTTCTGAATCGTTCAGTCGGTCAGCAGCCCCATAACCAAACTGGTCTTTGATGACAACGGTTTCTGCAACCGGATAACTATTTCCCCCCCCCCCCCCCGAACATATCCTGACGGTAATCGGTGTTGTTCAGATCGCGGAAAATCAGGCTGCCGGTGGTCAGGGCCAGATGGCCAAGGTCGTTGCCGTCTTCATCGACGGTGACGTCGGTGTTTCTGGCGACGTTGATGTCCGCCGTACCGCCAGAGGTCAAGGTTGTGGGCTGAGGTTAGGTGTTTTTGAGGCATGTGGGGGGCGGTCAAAAAGCCGCCACTGAAGTGCCTGTCCTTGCAACTTCTATTGATAGAACTTGAAATGATAGGTTAATTTTTACTTTTGTAACTTTATCAACTCTTTCATATTTTCTTATGATCCAATAATTTCTCCATTCGGACCAATCCAAACAATCGCAGGAATTTCATAAAAATACACATTTAAGTCAGGATCATTTTCTGATTTTGCTGACTCTGGCCATAGACTTGTGAGATAAAAAATAATATCGTCAGTTTCAGCATCCCACCGAGTTCCTAGTGGATCTTCCGGACTACAAAAAAAGATCTTTCCTTCATTCATCCAAATCTTCAATAACGAAAAAAAAACCTCTTTCTGTTCATCAAATGACAATTCTGGGTTATTACCAGAAATAGCACTAAATAATCCTGACACCCACAAACCAAATGCATCTTCGAATATTTTATCTGTGTTTTTAACTATCATGGAAACTCCTTTAAAAACTTTATTTCAGGGTTATACGATGTGCCAGCCGCAGCTTTTGGAATATCAATAGTCCAAGCAGGGCCTGTTTTACTAGCAGAGAATGAAAAATCCCTCAAATTAAAATTCCCTTCAGGTGTCTTAATTGTATATAAATTTCCCTTTTTAGGTATCACCCTTGGTTGTGGTAAGGATGACATCCCTATTATTTCCAAAAAATAATTCATTACATCTGAATCTGACGCATCAGAAAAAATTCTTGCATTACCTGTATTGGGGATAGGTATTAATGATTTATCACCTATCTGAATGCCGGTTCGTATATGATCGTAGTCAAATAACTCATTTAATTCCAAACGACGGTCAATAATCGGAACATTCTTGGTAAGATTCCCTTCTTCCTGCATCCTACCATCATCACCCCCAATATCACTACCTTGAGCATCATTCTTCGCCAGCGTACTCTCAGCTTCCGGTGTTGATGGCTTTTCATGAGGCGCAACAGCATCCCCATCCTGCTTACCCGAGTGTGGCAGTTCAGGGGGATGTGACGATCCTTTATCCGTTAAAGCCAGTTGATTCGATGAGGGCAAATCATCAAAATCCGCATCGACATGCTGGAGGTGCTCCTGCGCTTTACCCAGTAATGCTTTGGCTTCTTCGACCCGACCGGCGCTGAACGCTTCTTTGGCTTTCTTCAGCAGATCACCGGCTACCGGTATCAGTCCAAGGCCCGCGACCAGATAGTCAATGCCGCTTTCCGCGTCAACAAAACCCTTCACATCCCCGGCACCCGGGGCTGTTCATGTCCTGACAAGCGGCTTGCAGCTCGGCATCCCGAATGTGATCCAGCTGATTGGTTTGGTTCACTTGCTGGCAGGCCGCAGAGCCTGCGCCCTGTTGGTTACACCGGGACAGCTGAGATAATTTCTCTTGTACTTCCTGCTTGTTCAGGTAGTAATCGATATTGCCTGTCGGCAGCGTGGCTTCATCC
>NZ_JAXOFS010000008.1:0-154338 GCF_036409375.1 Photobacterium sp. 53610
CCGATAGTACCAACGTTAACGTGCGGTTTCGTACGTTCAAATTTTTCTTTAGACACGATCGTGTTCCTTCCTAGTTGTGATTCGCCCCGCTGACTGGCGGGACGCGTCAGAAGTTGTATTTTATGCGCCAACCGAAGCGGACGCAATATTTCTGCTGATGTTTAACCGCGCTCAGCGACGATACCGTCGGCGATATTCTTCGGAACTTCAGCATATTCGCTGAACTCCATCGAATAGGATGCGCGGCCTTGCGTAGCAGAACGAAGATCCGTTGCGTAACCAAACATTTCTGAAAGCGGAACTTGCGCACGGATAATCTTCAGTCCAGCCGGACCTTCATCCATACCACCGATGATGCCGCGACGACGGTTCAGGTCACCAACAACATCACCCATCCAGTCTTCCGGAGTGGTTACTTCAACTTTCATCATAGGTTCAAGAATGACAGGTTGAGCATCAAGTGCACCCTTCCTGAACGCCATAGAACCGGCGATCTTAAACGCCATTTCGCTCGAGTCAACATCGTGGTATGAACCATCGAACAGCGTCGCTTTGACGTCCAGTACCGGATAACCGGCAAGCACACCATTTTTCATCTGCTCTTCGATACCTTTCGCCACGGCTCCGATATATTCTCTCGGAATCACACCGCCAACGACTTCGTCAACGAAGACAAAACCGGCATTCGGCTCAGAAGGTTCAATCTTCAGCCATACGTGACCGTACTGGCCGCGACCACCAGATTGACGTACGAACTTACCTTCAACTTCCGTCTTACCACGGATAGTTTCACGGTAAGCAACCTGAGGTTTACCAACGTTACATTCAACGCTGAACTCACGCTTCATACGGTCAACGATGATATCCAGATGAAGCTCGCCCATCCCTGAGATCAGGGTCTGGCCAGATTCTTCATCCGTTTCCACCCGGAAAGATGGGTCTTCTGCAGCCAGCTTACCCAGCGCAATACCCATTTTTTCCTGGTCAGCTTTCGACCTTGGTTCAACAGCAATCTGAATAACCGGCTCTGGGAAATCCATACGTTCCAGGACTACTTTATGATCCTGATCGCACAGGGTGTCACCCGTCGTCACATTTTTCAGACCGATTGCTGCCGCGATGTCGCCAGCTCGAACTTCTTTGATTTCTTCACGTTTATTCGAATGCATCTGTACGATACGCCCGAAACGTTCACGCTTATCTTTTACCGTGTTGTAGACGGTATCGCCTGAATTCACAACACCAGAATAGACACGCATAAATGTCAGGGTGCCCACAAACGGGTCCGTTGCGATCTTGAATGCCAGCGCAGCAAACGGTTCTTCGTCGCTGGAATGGCGGATCACTTCGTTACCATCCATGTCTTCACCACGGATTGCTTTGACTTCCGTCGGTGATGGCAGGAATTCAACGACGGCATCCAGGACAGCCTGCACACCTTTGTTCTTGAATGCAGAACCACAGGTCGCCAGAACAATTTCATTATTCAGCGTACGCTGGCGCAAGCCGGCTTTGATGTCATCTTCTGACAGGTTCCCTTCTTCCAGGTACTTATCCATCAGCTCTTCAGACGCTTCAGCTGCCGCTTCAACCAGGTTTGTGTGCCATTCTTCGGCCAGTTCCTGCATGTCGGCTGGAATGTCTTCATAAGAGAAGCTCATGCCCTGATCGGCTTCATTCCAGTTGATCGCTTTCATTTTAATCAGGTCGATCACACCTTTGAATTCTTCTTCCGCACCAATGTTCAATTGAATTGGTACCGGATTTGCGCCAAGACGGTGTTTGATTTGATCAATCACGCGCAGGAAGTCTGCGCCTGCACGGTCCATCTTGTTCACGAAGACCATACGGGGTACTTCGTATTTATCAGCCTGACGCCATACGGTTTCAGACTGCGGTTCGACACCTGATGAACCACAGAAAACAACCACTGCACCATCAAGTACGCGCAGAGAACGCTCTACTTCGATAGTGAAATCAACGTGTCCTGGGGTGTCGATAATATTGATGCGGTGCTCTGGGAACTGAGCATCCATACCACGCCAGAAGGTTGTAGTGGCAGCAGAGGTGATGGTAATCCCACGCTCCTGCTCCTGCTCCATCCAGTCCATGGTAGCGGCACCGTCGTGTACTTCACCAATTTTGTGGGAAAGACCTGTATAGAACAGGATACGCTCGGTCGTGGTTGTTTTCCCGGCGTCTACGTGAGCACAGATACCGATGTTACGGTAACGCTCGATAGGAGTTTTGCGAGCCACGATTGAATCCTCTTACTAAGGTTATCCTTAGAAAATGGTATGGGCGCAGCAGGCCAAGCCTGCTGCGCCCAGTCGCTAATAACGAAATTACCAGCGGTAGTGTGCGAACGCTTTGTTCGCTTCTGCCATACGGTGAACGTCTTCACGTTTCTTAACAGCAGAACCTTTGTTGTCGGATGCGTCCAGCATTTCAGCAGCCAGACGAGCAGCCATAGATTTTTCACCACGCTTACGCGCAGCTTCAACCAACCAACGCATAGCCAGAGCATTACGACGTACTGGACGTACTTCTACTGGTACCTGGTAAGTTGAACCACCTACACGGCGAGATTTAACCTCTACCGCTGGGCGAACGTTTTCAAGAGCTTTTTCAAAAATAGCCAGGTGCTCTTCACCAGAGCGCTCAGCCATAGTATCCAGTGCAGTGTAAACAATTTTCTCTGCAGTAGATTTCTTACCGTCAACCATCAGGATGTTGACGAATTTTGCCAGCAATTCAGATTTGAATTTAGGATCTGGAAGGATCTTACGCTGACCAATTACGCGACGACGTGGCATGGAAATTCTCCGTTGTCTTCTTCAGGTTTTATCCAAAACTTTTCAGTTTTTTCAAAATTACAGTTAATTTAGTGTTTGGCCTTACTTAACGGATTCCATTAAGACTTAGGACGCTTCACACCGTACTTAGAACGACCTTGTTTACGGTCGTTAACGCCTGCACAGTCAAGTGCACCACGAACAGTGTGGTAACGCACACCCGGAAGGTCTTTAACACGACCACCACGGATCAGAACAACACTGTGCTCTTGCAGGTTGTGACCTTCACCACCGATGTATGAAGTAACTTCAAAACCGTTGGTCAGACGTACACGACATACTTTACGCAGTGCGGAGTTTGGTTTTTTTGGAGTAGTAGTGTATACACGAGTACATACACCACGCTTTTGTGGACACGCTTCTAGCGCAGGCACGTTGCTTTTAACAACTTGCTTTGCACGTGGTTTGCGTACCAGCTGGTTAATAGTTGCCATTAAATAGCTCCTGATTATTTACTTTCGTAAAGGTGAAAAATCCGCCTCCCAACAACAGGAGGACGCGAAATTTTAGGCGTCGGACTATAAGGTGTCAAGATATATACAGCGATCACAGCAATGATCATTTCTTAATCACTGCTTTTCACTGGTCTGTTCTCTTTTTCATCACCCGTCACTATGCCCATTT
Organism: Photobacterium sp. 53610; assembly: GCF_036409375.1. Lineage (NCBI taxonomy): Bacteria > Pseudomonadati > Pseudomonadota > Gammaproteobacteria > Vibrionales > Vibrionaceae > Photobacterium > Photobacterium sp. 53610. The sequence continues at coordinate 3,480 of NZ_JAXOFS010000008.1, forward strand.
CATGCTGTTCGGATGGCTGATCGTCAGCTCGACAAATTGATTGTGATCGATCACTTCGACTTCAGAGGACGTGCGCCCTGCCAGCCCCCGGGCCAGCAGATCCGCTTCCAGCACATACACTGACGCACCCTGACTCAGCACCTGATCCAGCTGACCCGGTGACACGGCAGCCACTGCCGCATCCTGCAACAACAAAACATCATCGCCCGGCAGGAGCTGTTCAGCACATTGCTGTAAAGCGCGATTTTGAAAAGGAGAGGAAAAGACCATGTGTAGCATAAATCGCCCCGTTGGCAGGTTGCGGGTTAATAACTCAGTAATTTCTGACAGCGATGCAGCCTGTGACTGAATTCATCGCGGCCCAGAACTTCAGCGTCAATCAGCAAATCATCCGCCGACAGTCCGCGCTTTGACAGCGATTCGCAGCAAACCCAGATGTCTTCAATGTCATAGAGGGACAGCATCTTGAACGCGACACTGTATTCACGGCTCAGAACCTGGTCGCCCTGCTGCCCTTTTAATAATTGCCAGACCCCATCCCCGATAAAGAATAGCTGGATTTCTTCACTGTAAGCAGAGGTTGCCAGCACAGCATCCAGCCCTTCCCGGCCGCTGTTACTGCCATGGGGGACGGAACGAAAAACGAACCCAATCGACATAAGGATTTCCGAATTGATTAAAACTGAATGACGCGATCAGCACTCAGCAGCACTTCTGCCAGGCCACCCAACCCCGCCTGTTCGAAGCCGTCGGCAAGATTGTTGCCGGGCAGCGTGTTTTGACTGGCTTCCTGCTCACTGACAACGCCCCGCCGAAGTGCCGCAGCCACACAGGTTTGCAGTTCAACCTCATGTTCACGGCCCAGTTGCTGCCAGGCTGCCAGCAAATCAAACTCGTCCGAAGCCGGTGAGACCAGAACAGAGCCGTTGTGAACCCCGTCCTGATAGAAAAACACCCGCTGTAACTGATGGCCGGCTGCAATCACTGCCTGTGCAAACTGCAATGCGCTTCTGGCGTTCTGTGTCCCGTAGGCCGGGCCATCCACCACCAGCGCAAAAGTCAGGCTCATTTTTCGCCATCCTCGGTTTTACGCTGCCGAATGTAGAGATACACGGTATGTTTGGAAATATTCAGACGATCGGCCACACGGTTAATCGCATCTTTGATATCAAAGATACCTTTATCGTACAGCTCCATCACGATCTGACGGTTTTTCGCATTGTTCGACACGTTCTTGTCTGCATTGATTTCTTCAATCGTGCGTTCAACCGTCTGATCCACCAGCTCATCCACATCACTGGCAAAATTCACACTGGATGCCGCCTGTTTAGCTTCATCGGTCGGCATGAAAGATTGCAGGATCTGAGAGAAAGGCGCATCCAGATTCACGTTAATACACAGCAGACCAATGATATTGTCATCGGCATTACGGATAGCGATGGTGATGGACTTCATCAGAGCCCCACCCTTGGCACGCGTAAAATAGGCACGGGAAAAATTACGTTCCGACCCTTCGATATCTCGCAACATTCGCAGGGCAAGATCCGTGATGGGCGATCCCACCTTACGACCGGTGTTTTCACCATTGGCAATTTTGATCGCCGAAGTATTCAGGTCTGCCAGTGAGTGCAGCACAATTTCACAGAACGGGCCGATCAGTGCGGCCAGGCCATCAACGACGGCTTCATATGAACGTAAAATGGTAAAGTCATGTTCGGTAAACGTTCGGGTTTCAATTAAGTCACTTTCCACCATGACTTCAGTGCCAAAGTTATCTGCTGATACCACTTTCCTGTCTTCCTTGCTCATTCCCGTGACCCGGTTTTACAGGCAATCCTGCATTTCAACGAAACGGGGAAAAATTCAATTCTTGCTTGCAAGTTTATCAGAATATGAATACAGGTCTTCACAAAATGAAATTTGCAACGCACAAAATAGGACAGAAACCAGACTGAAGTAATAAAAAAGCCCGGCTTATAGCCGGGCTTTTGGAAATTGCAGACAATGAACGATTACTCGTCGTCAGCGTCTTTCTTGGCCTTCACGATATCCAGCAGTTCAACTTCAAATACCAGCGTTGAGTTTGCAGGAATGCTTGGGTTGGCCTGAGAGCCGTATGCCAGCTCAGGCGGAATCACAAACTTGAACTTAGAACCGACAGGCATCAGCTGAACGCCTTCAGTCCAGCCCGGAATCACCTGATTCAGCGGGAAAGTTGCAGGCTGGTTACGCTTGTAAGAACTATCGAACTCAGTCCCGTCAACCAGCGTACCTTTATAGTGAACCTTCACAGTGTCGGTGGATTTCGGCTTATCGCCCTGACCTTCAGTTTCGACTGCATACAGCAGACCTGACTCAGTTTTCTTCACGCCTTCCTGCTTCTCGAACTCAGCGCGGAAGTCATCGCCTGTTTTGGCATTTTCTTCAGCTTCTGCTTTGGCTTTCGTCGCCATCATATCAGAAACGCGCTTGTCCAGTTCCTGCAACGTCTGCTGAGTTTCTTCCTGGCTCAGACGGCTGTTGCCGGCGAATACATCACTAACACCAGCCAGGACATCTTCTTTTTTCAGTTCCAGGCCCAGCTCTTTTTGCTGTTCCAGGTTTGCAGACAAGTACTGTGCCAGCGAAGCACCAATTGCGTAAGCGGCTTTCTGATCTTCAGATTCAAACGCTTTTGTCGCTTCGGCTGCAGTCTGCTCAACCTGAGCAGCTGACTCTGCTTTTTCTGCAGGTGCCGAGGTTTTCTCATCCTGACAACCTACTGCCAGCAGAATGGTTGCTGCCAGTAAAGACACTTTCAGAACTGGTTTCATCTCTCTCTCCATTTTTCCAGAGGCTAAGCTCTTAACTTTATGCATAATTTTTCACAGTTGTGTTAAAACCATGCCATATCAATATACTAATACCAACTTTTTTCTTGCCGTTGGTGATAACACCCGGGTTTCAATGGGATCAACACCGGGCAAAAGCGGCCGAAACACGGAAAGTCAGCACATGCGTCACATTTTTATAGCAGCCATTTTCATTCTGACCCTGATCTCTGTCTCAGGTTGCGATATTTCAGGTCCCGAACGTCAGCGCTGGGATCTGGCACCGCAAGGCGCAACCGCTTTCAGTCTGAGCAGGGATGGCCGCTTTGCCTTATTTTATTCAGCCCAACAAGGTATCGTGCTCTGGGATCTACAGCAAAACAAAAAGTTAGCGAGTTTAGGTTCTCAAGATCCACATCACACAACCGTGACAAATAGTGATATTTCAGACAATCACCGCTACGCGATCACCGCAACAGCACAGAACTTTGCAATCTGGGATCTGGCCTGGGGACAGGCTCAGGGACTCTGGTCGATCTCCGACGGCATCATCCGGGATGCAACAATCGCGAATGACGGCAAGCAGGTGCTGCTGGCCCTGTCAAACGGCAAAGCACTGTACGTCAACTTGGGCAACGGAAGACGGCTGGAGTTCCTCGCCCACCGGGAAAAAGTGAATTCTGTAGCCATTTCTCCAAATGGCCACTACGCCCTCTCCGGCGGTGATGACAAACGTGCTTTTCTCTGGGATACCCAAACCGGTCAGATTCTGTATCAGTTTGAGCACACGATGCGGGTTAATCAGGTGAGCCTGCAGCGAGACGGCAAGCTGGCAATGACAGCCGACAGCGGCAACGAGGCGTTTATCTGGAATTTAACGAACGGGCAGAAACAAGCTTCTCTGAACATTCGTCTGAGGCAGCAAAACTTCTCCAGTGCCCGCTTTTCTGATGATGGCTTGCAACTGGCTACCGGCACGCCCTCCCGCCGGGTTGAACTGTGGAACACCGTGACTGGCAACAGACAGGGCTACTGGCAAGCGGCCACACAAGAAAACGAGCGCCCGGGGTCAGCGGTGGTGTATGATGTGGCCATTACGCCACTCGGCGATGTCCGCTCAGGCAACTCAGCCGGCATTGCTCAGGATTGGCACCGTCCCGAATGACCGATGATCATCAACCATGACAGACATTGAAAAAAAGCTACAGGCTCAGATAGATGAGCTGGAAATGAAACAGGCTTTTCAGGAGCAGACGATTGAAGAGCTCAATGACGCGCTGACGCAACAGCAGTTTCTGATCGATAAGATGCAGGTCCAGATGCGCTATCTGGTGGGCAAAGTGAAGTCAGGTCAAGTTTCCAATATCGCCAGTGAGAGCGAAGAAACACCACCCCCTCACTACTGAGGGAAAAACATTGATACAAAAACGGGAAGCCTGCGCTTCCCGTTTTGCCGTCATGACTTAGTGGTCATGTCCGCAACAACCACCTTCATGGTCGTGATCATGGTCGTGGTCGTGTCCACAACCGCCCGCCTGATGAATATGGCCGTGAGAAATTTCTTCTTCCGTTGCAGCACGAGTCGCAACAATTTCCACATCAAACGTCAGTGTCTGGCCCGCCAGCATGTGGTTACCGTCAACAACAACTTCGTCGCCGTCAACTTCAGTCACTTCTACCGGGATTGGACCCTGATCGGTGTCTGCCAGGAAACGCATGCCAACAGTAATTTCGTCCACACCCTGGAACACTTCAGCCGGAACGCGCTGAACCATTTCTGCATGGTGCTCGCCGTATGCTTCTTCCGGTGCCACAGTCACTTCGAACTTATCGCCAACTGCACGGCCTTCCAGAGCTTTTTCCAGACCGATGATCAGGTTGTTGTGGCCGTGCAGGTAATCCAGCGGCGCATCTGTGGTTGACTGATCAACGACAATACCTTCTTCGGTTTTCACTTGGTAAGCCAGGCTTACTACGGTGTCTTTAGCGACTTTCATGTTTACTCCGAATTTGAGCAGGGGATTTAACCTGTAATCATACCGGATCTGCCCTGCCAGACGCCAATACTGATCGAAAATTCGGCCGGGATTCATTCCGGCTTAAAAATACCGATCACTTGTTCCTGAGCCGTTCCGGCCACATGTTTGCTGTCTTCAACAGATTTCGGCAGGCGGGTATCCGTGTGGTGACAAGCGACACATTCGACTTTCTCCACCTCATTTTCCAGCCACCAGCGTAACGTGTCCTGCTGCTGACAGGCCGGGCACACCGCACCGGCGATAAATCGTTTCTTGGTCATAGCTCCCTTCCTGTACTGCTTGGGATGGTCTCAATTTACGGCGGGTCAGTCCCAGCCGTTATGCCGCTCACGCTCACCGCGCATCTCGCGGTCAAAAATCTCTTCCAGCTCTTTGCGGGCTTCTTTTGCTCGGGTTGCCAGGTGCACATCTTCCGAATGCTGCGGCAACAAATCCCGTAAAGCGGTGGTATCCAGTTTCCGGAAATGTGCCTCAGCCCGCTTGGCCTTATATGGGTGCATTCCCAGTGCCACCAGTGCCTGACGACCTAAATCCAGCGCACCGGCAAAGGTTTCCCGGGAGAACATATCAACACCGTGGCTAAGCAGCTGGTGCGCTTCCACCCGACTGCGGGCCCGGGCCAGAATCTTCAGACGCGGAAAGTGCTGCTGGCAAATTGCCACCACCTGCATCACCTCCTCCGGACTGTCGGTGCAGATAATAATGGCTTCCGCTTTCTCGGCTCCGGCGGCACGCAGCAGGTCAAGCTGGCTGGCGTCGCCATAATACACCTTATAGCCGAACTTGCGCAGAAACTGGATCTGACCGGGATCCCGTTCCAGAATCGTCACCCGGATTTTATTGGCGAACAACAGCCGTCCTACCACCTGCCCGAAACGGCCAAACCCGGTAATGATCACCCTGGGTTCCCGATCAATCACATCCGATTCAGGTTCATCCCCCGCCTCAGCCTGAAAGGTACGGACGAACCATTTGTCCTGTAAACGCAGCACCAGCGGCGTGGTCATCATCGACAGGCTGACCACCACCAGCAAAAAACCGGTCAGCTCTGCATTGAGCAATCCCTCACTTTGGGCCGCCGTGAACAGCACGAATGCAAACTCGCCTCCCTGACTGAGAATAGCCGCCATCTGGCTGCGGGATTTGGCCTGAATGCCAAACAAACGCGCAAGCAGATACAGCAGCAGTCCTTTTACCACTACCAGTGCGACAACCGCCGCCAGGATCTGCAGGGGGTAATCCAGCAACAGTCCCAGATTCACCGCCATGCCGACTGAGATAAAAAACAGGCCGAGCAGCAGTCCCTTAAACGGCTCTATGGCGATCTCCAGCTCATGGCGGTACTCGCTCTCAGCCAGCAGCACGCCCGCCAGAAAAGTTCCCAGTGCCATCGACAGACCCAGCGTTTCCATGCCCAGCGCGATCCCAATAACCAGCAGCAGCGCTGTCACGGTGAACAGTTCCCGAACCCCGGACATCACGACCCAGCGAAACAGCGGTCGTAACAGGAAATGGCCGCCCACCAGCAGCACAGCGATTCCCGCCACCATGGCGACCAGATCCAGCCAGTTGCCGCCCTCGCTTCCCGCCAGTAAGGGCAGAAAAGCCAGCATCGGGATCACGGCAATATCCTGAAAAAGCAGCACGGCAAAGCCGGACTGACCAGTATCCGAACGTCCGATCCCTTGCTCTTCTATCACCCGAAGGGCAATCGCCGTTGAAGACAGGGCCAAGCCCATCCCAATCACCAGCGCCACCCGCCAGTCCAGATTCCCGATGAACTGCTCACACAACAGCACAACCGTGGCAATGACCAGGCTGGTCAGTACGACCTGACTGCCGCCCAGACCAAGGATCGGCTGGCGCATCTGCCACAGTTTGCCGGGGTTCAGTTCCAGACCGATCAGAAACAGCAGCAAAACCACACCGAATTCTGAAAAATGCAGAACCGCCTCGACATCATTGATCAGTCCCAGCCCCCAGGGGCCGATGCCAATCCCGGCCAGCAGATACCCGAGCACCGACCCCAGCCCGAGTCGCTGGGCCACCGGAACTGCAACCACAGCCGCCGCCAAGAACACAACACTGCTGGTTAATACATCAGACGCCATGTTTCCCCTCCTGACTTGCTTCTGCCAGAGGTAACATCAGCCACTCCCGGTAGTATTGTGCATGCGCCCGACGCTCTGCATCCGGGATGCGCCGTGCCCAGTGGAGCACCAGAGGCGGGAGCCAGTGCATCTGGCACAGCTCAGCCGTCAGCTCAAAAGGCTTCAAAATCTCAGCCACGCTGCAGCGGTTATACCCATCCGGTGTGTAAGCTTCCGCAGCTCCGCCGGTGGTGATCACCGAGCGCCAGTACTTGCCTTTGGTCCCCGTCCCTTCTCCGTGGGCAAAGCCTTTACTCAGCACCACATCTATCCACTCTTTGAGCAAAGCCGGGCAGGAATACATATAAAGCGGGTGCTGAAAAACCAGCATGTCATGCTGACTGACTAATTCCCGTTCACAGGCCGCATCAATAAAAAAATCTGGGTACTTGCCGTAGAGGTCGTGAAAGGTCACGTGAGGCAGATTTGCCACGGCAGACAGCATGGCTTTGTTCGCCACGGAAGCATCCGGATCCGGATGCGCATAAATAAGAAGAATACGTGGTGGGGCTTGTTCCATAGGCCTTTTCCTCATTTCCCTGAGTCACCGCATGAGCCGGACTGACAGGACTCATCAAAGCATCATACCGAATTCTGCCGCCGTGTGGATCGCTTTGTTCCTGAGATTTCAACGGCAAAAATATGAATCCTTTCCCGGCACCCCCTGCACCTGTTCGCAGTTCAACGCAGATTGTTATAGACTCCCGCACCAGTCACCTATTTGTTGTGGAGCGGCAACAGCCGGTAGTAACAGGCAATGATCACTTTTTCTGATATTCAATTGCTCCGGGGCGGCAACGTCCTGCTGGATCAAGCAACGGCCACCATTCATCCGGGCGATAAAGTCGGCCTGGTTGGCAAGAATGGCTGCGGTAAATCCACCCTGTTTGCCCTGATCAAAGGCGAACTGAGTGTAGATGCCGGTCAGCATTCCGTCCCGTCGCACTGGGAACTGGCCTGGGTGGCGCAGGAAACCCCGGCTCTGGAGCGGACCGCCCTGGACTATGTCATCGACGGCGATCGTGAATACCGTCAGCTGGAGCAAGCCTTACTGGCTGCCGAACAGGCCGATGACGGCAACAAAGTTGCCCTGCTGCACGACCAGCTGGATGCCATTGGCGGCTACAGCATTAAAGCCCGGGCCTCCGAACTGCTGGATGGCCTCGGATTCTCACAGGATCAGATGGGCTGGAATCTGACGCAGTTCTCCGGTGGCTGGCGGATGCGTCTCAACCTGGCTCAGGCCCTGCTGTGCCGCTCTGATCTGCTGCTGCTCGACGAACCGACCAACCACCTGGATCTGGATGCAGTTCTCTGGCTGGAAAAATGGCTCCAGAACTACCGGGGGACGCTGGTTCTGATTTCCCACGACCGCGATTTCCTCGATCCTGTGGTCGGACGGATCATCCATGTCGAAAACCAGCACCTGAACGAATACACGGGCAACTACTCGTCGTTTGAAAACCAGCGCGCCGAAAAGCTGATCCTGCAACAGTCGATGTTCCAGAAACAGCAGAAACAAATGGCGCACATGCAATCCTATATCGACCGCTTCCGGTATAAAGCCAGCAAAGCCCGCCAGGCTCAGAGCCGGATTAAAGCACTGGAACGCATGGAAAAGGTACTGCCAGCTCAGTTTGATAACCCGTTCAACTTCGAATTCCGCGAGCCGGACAGCCTGCCCAATCCAATCATCATGATGGATCAGGTGGCCACCGGTTACGGAGAAGTCCAAATCCTCGACAAAATTCGTCTCAATCTGGTGCCGGGCAGCCGGATTGGTCTGCTGGGCCGGAACGGTGCCGGTAAATCAACCCTGATCAAACTGCTGTCTGCCGAGCTGGCGCCTCAGGCCGGAGATCTGACCTACTCACAGGGCGTAAAAATTGGCTACTTCGCCCAGCATCAGCTGGAAACCCTGCGACTGGACGAAACGCCGCTGCAGCACATGAGCCGTCTGGCCCCGGAATCCACTGAGCAGCAACTGCGTGATTACCTCGGCAGCTTCGGTTTTAAAGGCGACAAAGCATTGGACCTGGTCGGCCCGTTTTCCGGCGGAGAGAAAGCCCGTCTGGTGCTGGCACTGATTGTCTGGCAACGTCCGAACCTGCTGCTGCTTGACGAACCGACCAACCATCTGGATCTCGACATGCGTCAGGCACTGACACTGGCATTGCAGTCCTTCGAAGGTGCGATGGTAATCGTCAGTCACGATCGTTACCTGCTGCGGGCGACGACCGATGATTTGTATCTGGTCCATGACCGCCAGGTTGAGCCATTCGACGGCGACCTCAACGATTACCACAAATGGCTGACCGAACAGCAACGTAACGAGCGCCGGGAACAACAGGCCACCAAGCCGGAATCAGCCAGTAAGGACAACAGTGCTGCCTCCCGCAAAGAACAAAAACGTCTGGAAGCTGAATTCCGCAAACAGACCGCACCGCTGCGGAAACAGATTGAGAAACTGGATACTCAGATGGAGAAACTGAGCCAGACTCTAGCTCAGGCTGAAGCGGCACTCTCCGATGGCAGTATTTACGAAGCCGAAAACAAGGTGCGGCTGAATCAGGCACTGCAGACGCAGAGCCAGGCCAAAAGTGAGCTGGAAGACGTCGAAATGGCGTGGATGGAATTGCAGGAGCAACTTGAAAGCATGGAGCAGGAATTCAATGTCAGCAACTGATCACCCGAGGGTTCAAGGCTTTCAGGCCGATTTATTCTGGCGCTTCTGCCTCCAGCACTACAGCTTAGAAGGCGTCAGCCTGGCATGCCTGCAACTGCAGGACGAATTTCAGGGAAACGTCAATCTGGCGCTGCTGCTGCACTGGCTTGATACCCAGCAGTACGCCCTGTCGACAACTGAAATCCGCCAGCTGGAACAGGCTCTGGCTGCAACCGAAACACAACTGACGGCTTATCGTCAGTTACGCCGCAATCTGAAACCCCAGCTGGACTCTGCGGGCTATCAGCAGATGATCGACTTTGAACTCATGCTGGAGCAGAACCAGCAGCAGGATCTGATTAGCTGCCTGAATCATCAGGCTCAGCAACCTAGAGCGGCTCTGCCGCCACCCGCCGATAACCTGGGTCAGTATTGTCAGCGGCTGGAAGCGGACAACCTGGCATTACAGATTCGAGGCTGACCGTTCTTTAATCAGGGTAAGGCAGGCATCTGCCTTACCAAATCATTGCCACACACCCCGCTGTCAGTGTCCCCATCGTCAGATTAAAACGCTGCCTTGCCTGAGGCTGATTCAGCCAGCGACCAATCAGCGTCCCGAATCCGGCCCAGAGCGACACACAGGGAAATCCAATCACATAAAAAACCGTCGCCACAGTCAGAGCTGAGGACCAGTAAGCCTCACCTGCAGAGGTAAAAGTGCTGATCGCAGTCACTGACATCATCCACGCCTTCGGATTCACATACTGAAACAACGCCGCTGCGACAAAAGACATCGGCCGGGCATCGTGGTCATCCACCTGAACTTGTCCGCCTGCCGTGGCAATTTTCCAGGCCAGATACAACAAATATGCGCTCCCCAACCAGCGCAGTGCCTCATGCAGAACCGGATAACGGACAAAAATCACCCCGAGCCCTGCGGCCACCAGCAGAATCATACTGACCAGACCAAAACCGATCCCGAGGATGTGCGGGATCGTCCGCCAGTAGCCAAAATTCGCCCCTGAAGCGGTGACCATCATATTGTTCGGCCCCGGGGTCCCCGTCATCGTCGCAGCGAATGCCATCAGTGAAATCAAAAACTGCCATTCAATGTTCATGTTTTACTCCATGAAGATATTTCTTATTGTATCGATACAATTTAATGTTGAGCTTGCATATCAACCAAAATTAAGGTCAAAATGCAGCCTAACAAGGGGATAAATTGGAATCAAAGGATTTATTGTCACCATGACAATTGAGACAATTCAGCAAGCCTTTCTCCGGCAGAGCGAAGACGGGCGTCCGATTTATCGGCGGCTGGCCGAGGCTATCGCGCAGCAAATCGAATCCGGACAACTGGCTGCAGGCAGCAAACTGCCGACTCACCGCGCACTGGCCGATCGTCTCGGCGTGACGGTCGGCACCATCACCCGAGCGTACGCGGAAACCGAACGACGGGGACTGGTTGAAGCCAGAGTCGGCGCCGGGACATATGTCTGCCCGCGCAACCGCCCGGACTGGGTGTTCAGCTATCCGAACCAGGCACCGGACGAATGTAATTTCGGTTATAACATTCCGCCTGCAATCGACAGATCTGCGATGATGGCCAGCGCCATGCAGACGCTGAGTCAGCATCCGGATCTGCTCAATCATCTGATGCTGTATCAGGACCCGCAAGGTCTGACGGCGCACCGGGAGGTCATCAGCCACTGGCTGAGTACACACGGCGTCCAGCTCGATCCCGCCCGGATGCATTTCACGTCCGGGGCGCAACATGCAATTCAGCTCGTTCTGTCTGTTTTTTGCCGCAGCGGCGATACCCTGCTGACCGAACAGGTGAGTTATCCCGGATTTCTCGGACTGGCCCGACAGATGCAGATGAATGTCAAAGCCGTGGAGATGGATGCAGAAGGCCTGCTCCCGGACAGTCTGGAGATAGCCTGCCGTCAGTACCAGCCGCGGATGCTGTACTGTACGCCCACCCTGCAAAACCCGACAGCGGCCACCATGAGCCGGGAACGGCGTGAAGCCATACTGGCAGTCTGCCGCCGTCATCAGGTGCTGATCATTGAAGACGATGTCAACGGCCTGTTACCGTCAGAGACACCGCCGCCTCTGGTCAATCTCGACAGCGAGCAGGTGATCCACTTCGGCAGCTTGTCCAAATGTCTGGCACCCGGCCTGCGACTTGGCTACATCCAGGTGCCGTTAAAACATCAGACCCGACTGAACACGGCGCTGCACCATCACTGCCTGATGATCAGCCCGCTGCTCAGTGCACTGGCCTGCGAATTGATCCGTCAGGGAGATGCCGACCGGGCATTACAGCAGATCCGGCAAGACATGCAGCAGCGAGCCCGACTGCTCGAACGCTATCTGGAGCCGTATCTGGTTCAGTATCAGTTACCGGGCTTCCACGCCTGGCTGACCTTGCCCGATCACTGGCGCCTGAGCGACTTCGTTGCTGCCGCTGAAGCCCGGGATGTGGTGGTCAAATCTGCTGAACTGTTCACGCCGCCGGGCAGCACAATTCAGCAGGCAGTGCGTCTGGCCATCAGTGCGCCGCACAGTCATGATAAACTTGAACAGGGTCTGGCGATTCTGGCTGAGCTGCTGACTCAGTCGCCTTACCCGGATTTCCCGCTCTGACGGTCAGAACAGCTGGAGAACACCATGAAGCACTTTCAGCCCGCAACCGGCCTGCGGAACGCGCACCTGCAAACCATTCTGCCACGACTGTTCCGTCGTCAAGCCCTGTTCGAACCTCTGGCGGAGCGGATTCAGACCCCGGACGATGATTTTCTCGACCTGGTCTGGACGGCCGCGCCCGAGCAGCACCCGGCACACATGCCAATCATGATCCTCTTTCACGGGCTGGAAGGCAGTTTCCACAGCCCTTATGCGCACAGTCTGCTTTTTGCGGCCAGACAGCAGGGCTGGTTGGGTGTGATGATGCATTTCCGTGGATGCAGCGGGGAAATTAACCGTCAGGCCCGGAGCTATCACTCCGGTGAAACCAGTGATGCACGTTACTTCATCGACCAGTTACGCGAACGTTTTCCGCATCATCCATTGCTGGCGGTTGGAGTTTCTCTGGGGGGTAATATGCTGGTGAACTATCTGGCTGAAACCGGCGAAGCATCCGGACTGACCGCAGCTCAGGTCATTTCTCCGCCCTTGGATCTGTCAGCCTGCTCGTCCCGGATTGAACAGGGGTTTTCCCGGGTCTACCAGCGCTACCTGCTCGGTTCCATGAAGAAAAATATGCTGAAAAAAATGGCTGCGTTACCGGACCTGCTGCCCTTTCAGACCGAACAGATTGCTGGAATCGCATCGCTGCGACAGTTTGACGATACCGTCACAGCGCCGCTGCATGGCTTTGCTGATGCGGCCGACTACTACCAACGTTGCAGCGGACTGGGAAAACTGGCGCAGGTACAGACCCCGTTGCGGGTGATTCATGCCGCTGACGATCCTTTCATGACGGCGGCAGTCATCCCGACACAGCCGCTGCCTGCCCATATCGAGTATCACCTGACCCAATACGGGGGCCATGTCGGTTTTATCAGCGGCAGCTGGCGCGAGCCGACGTTCTGGCTGGACCAGACCGTACCGGCCTGGTTTCAAAAAAAACTCAGGGGTTAACCTGAAACAAAAAACGCCTGGCAAATCTGCACAGGCATTTTTTCAATGAGGCCCGGTTATCCGATTTTCCCGGTATCGATCAGCTGCTGGATCAGCGGCCGCATGATCAGCTCCATCGCAAAGCTCATCTTCCCGCCCGGCACCACCAGCGTATTATGGCGCGACATAAACGAGCCCTGGATCATCGCCAGCAGATACGGGAAATCAACATTCTTGATGCCACGGAAACGGATCACCACAAAACTCTCATCCAGACTGGGGATGGCTTTCGCACTGACCGGGTTGGAGGTATCAACCGTCGGCACTCGCTGGAAGTTAATATGGGTCCGGGAAAACTGCGGAGTAATGTAATTGAGATAATCATCCATTGAACGGACGATGGACTCCATCACTGCTTCTCTGGAGTGGCCGCGATCGCGGGTATCCCGCACGATTTTCTGAATCCATTCCAGGTTCACAATCGGGACCATGCCAATCAGCAGGTCGACGTGCTGAGCAACATTGACATCGCCATCCACGACGCCACCGTGCAGGCCTTCGTAAAACAGCAGATCGGTATTTTCCGGCAGATCCTGCCAGGGCGTAAAAGTGCCCGGCATCTGGTTATAGGGCACGGCTTCATCAAACGTGTGCAGATAACGGCGGTATTTTCCGCTGCCGTCTTCGCCGTACTGACGGAAAAAGTTTTCCAGCAGTGCAAAGTCATTGGCCTGCGGGCCAAAATAGCTGATGTGGCGCCCCTGCTCCTTGGCTTTGCGGATCTCCACATCCATTTCCGGACGGGTAAAACGGTGAAAACTGTCCCCTTCCAGCCATGCCGCATGGATATTCAGCATATTAAACATCTTGCGGAAAGCTTCCGAAGTGGTGGACGTTCCTGCTCCGGAGGAACCTGTTACTGCAATGATTGGGTGTTTTGCAGACATGACATACCTTGTCGTTTATCCAAACGGAATCAGTTATTAACAGGGCAAATGGATGCAGTCAAGCATCCGACCGCATCCGTCGGCGCCAGCTTCCGTTTTCTGCTGTCACCTCTGAGTATGGCAGCTTTATTCTGTGCGAAGCGAGCGACGTAGTTTGATATCCACCGTTTCGTGCAATTCGGAATACATAATCACGGCCTCTCCCGCCGCCAATTGCTGGCGTACCTTGTCCACTTTCTGCGCCAGGCTCAGCTCTTGCTCACCGTAGTCGGTGCCCTCGCGCAGGACAAAGTGTTCAATCAGGTTGGTCAGCGTTTCAGCATCGATATCTTGCCAGGGAATAATCATACAACTTACCTGATTAACCCAGATGACAACGGCTTATGCCGCGACAATCTGGTAAGAATGAGTCAGGGTCACGCCTTTGCCCAGCATCAGGCACACGGAGCAGTACTTTTCCAGTGAATCGCTGACAGCTTTGGCAACCTGAGCGTCATCGAGATGATGACCGGTGACGACAAAATGCAGATTGGCCGAGGTGAAATAACGCGGTGCCTGTTCGCGGCGCACGGAATCAATCTGTGCCTCACAGGCGGTGATCACCTGACCGGCACTTTTCAGCGCATCGACCACGTCCACCGAGCTGCAGCCTCCGGCAGCCATCAGGACCAGTTCCATCGGGCTGGGCGCTTTACTGCCGCCGTTCCCGTCCATGACCACACTGTGGCCCGAGTTAGACTGGCCGATAAAAGTCAAATCTTCGACCCATTTCACACGTGATTGCATGCGTTACTCCTTACTACAAAAACCCGGATTTTATCACTAAGTCACAACGGTGTGATCATGTGCACAGTAAAGTGTCCAAAATGTTCATTTATCCCCGCGCAATATCAAGCAATGCATGACGAAAAAAGTTAAACTCTTGGTCTGAATGTTCACATGCGCTTGCAGCCCAGCCGTTGACTGAATATGCTAGTTGGCAAACAATAGTATTGTTCTACCCAACCCCAATGCAAGGAATGACGTTGTTGGGCAACACACTGCAGAGGAAGTTAGTAATATGGTTCCAGGTAAACCGCAAACAGATCCAACTTTGGAGTGGTTCCTTTCTCACTGCCACATTCATAAGTACCCGTCGAAGAGTACACTGATCCATGCTGGCGAGAAAGCAGAGACCCTCTACTACATTGTCAAAGGTTCCGTCGCCGTTCTGATCAAGGATGAAGAAGGTAAGGAAATGATCCTGTCTTACCTCAACCAGGGCGACTTCATTGGTGAACTGGGCCTGTTTGAAGAAGGCCAGGAGCGTACTGCCTGGGTTCGTGCGAAAACACCATGTGAAGTGGCTGAGATTTCCTTTAAGAAATTCCGTCAGCTGATCCAGGTTAATCCGGATATCCTGATGCGTCTGTCCGCACAGATGGCACGCCGTCTGCAAGTCACCAGCCAGAAAGTCGGTGATCTGGCATTCCTGGACGTGACTGGCCGTATTGCCCAGACCCTGCTGAATCTGGCAAAACAACCGGATGCCATGACTCACCCGGACGGCATGCAGATCAAAATTACCCGTCAGGAAATCGGCCAGATTGTTGGCTGTTCCCGTGAAACCGTTGGCCGCATTCTGAAGATGCTGGAAGAGCAGAACCTGATTTCTGCCCACGGTAAAACCATCGTTGTGTACGGAACACGCTGATCACTCTCCGGTGATGCAGCCAATGTGAGTACAATAAAAAGCCGCAAACGCGGCTTTTTTTATTTCTGCCGGGCATACCCTGTGATTACAGCTGTTTTCTCAGGACACTTCACATTTTTTCAGTTGCCTTCCATCCCTCTGTTGCTACATTTGGCGTATCAGTACTATGTGGATGTGCAGATATGGATATCGAACGTTTTGCCCCAAATGCCCAGCACAATCAGCTTCCCCCGCGCCCTGTCGTAACCAGAGGACGTTTCCTCTCTGCCTCGGTTGAAATGACAGGTTTTCAGTCTCCCCGGCAGCTTCTGGAGCAGGAAGCCTACCTGTGTCTGACCAGCCCCCCAAGTGAATCGGATGACTGGATGCAACCGCTGGATCAACAGCACTGACAAGCCCTCTCACAGCACGAGATATGGCATTCAGACACCCCAGATAAAAAAACAGCGGCCCAGAGGCCGCTGTTTAATGACAGAGCAAAGATACCTGTCTTACATATTCGTACTTTCAAAGATCTTGTCAGCCGACGCAGCCACAAAGCCCGGGTAGAGTTCCCCGTTCTCCTGCAGATACCGCTTGGCAAACTCATAGAAACCGCCTGGAATTGAACGGATACCATCGGTAAAGCGGACTTCCACCCGATCAGCCATCGTTGATGACTGCTCCAGCAGCACTTCCGGACTACCTTTCACTTCACCACCCGATTCATTGATGGTGAAGCCGTTGTGGCGCAGCAGGCTGTTCACCTCTGCAACTTCCGCAAACTGCTCCAGCTGATTTACGCTGACGGTGAAATGGTTCGCACCATAGCCATGGGCAGCAACCCAACCCGCGTACTCACTTTCCTCGGCCAGCTTCTCATAGGTCGCGTAATCGAGATCCCATAAACGGCCGCCGTACAGGAAAGCACCATCCTTCATTGCGCCTTCAGGAATCTGCTTCACCAGCTCACGCACGGTATTTTGCAGCTCCGCCGAGCACTGTCCGACCAGCAGTTCACTGATGAAGACTTTTGGTGCAGCCGGGTTCGGATGCTCAAAGTGCTCCGCATACAGTTTCTTCTGCTCGAAGTGATACGTTCCGCACGGCTTGTAACCAATCGCAATGAATGGTGCAGCCAGCACATCCAGGCTCACACCCGGCAGATTGAACGTACGCAGGGCAATGTGATCGTTCAGCAGAGGCTCTTCCTCTGTCAGCAGATCGTGCACCTGAGCGGCCGAAGGGCAAAGACGGGTTGTGTAGTCCTGCCACAGGGCATCAAACAGTTTTTCCACTCTTTCCATGTTGCGGTTCCCTCGTCAATACGGGTTAAGCAATAGTTACAGTTGGATCCCCGGAGACAGCTGAGCAGGCAGTTCGGTTGCCTCTCCTTCCATGGATGCCATTGGATACGCACAGTAGTCCGCGGCGTAGTAAGCGCTTGGGCGCAGGTTACCGGACGCACCCGGACCACCGAACGGTGCATCACCGCTGGCACCCGTCAGCTGACGGTTGCGGTTCACAACACCGGCGCGAATATGATCGATAAAGTACTGCCACTCGCTGTCGTCAGTCGAAACCAGACCGGCAGACAGGCCATAGCGGGTGTCATTTGCCATCTCAACAGCCTGAGGCAGCTCCTGATAACGTGCCACCTGCAGCAACGGACCAAAATATTCTTCGTCCGGCAGCTCGGCGATCTTGCTCACTTCAACAATACCCGGAGTCACGATGGCACCCTGACCACGCTCAGCTTTCAGCAGCGCTTCACCACCCATGCTCAGCAGACGTTCCTGCGCAGCAATGATGTTATCGGCTGCGACCACAGAGATTTGCGGCCCCATAAACGGCTGTGGCTCAGCAAACGGACCGTCAACTTTGATGGCCTTGGTTGCCGCAATCAGTTCAGCAATCAGCGCATCCCCTTCAGCACCTTCAGGTACATACAGGCGACGGGCACAGGTACAACGCTGACCGGCACTGATAAACGCCGACTGGATGATGGTGTAAACCGTTGATTTCAGATCGCCGTAAGCTTTGGAGATCACCATCGGGTTGTTCCCGCCCATTTCCAGTGCCAGCATCTTGCCAGGCTGACCGGCAAACTGACGGTGCAGGATGTGACCGGTATTCGCACTGCCGGTAAACAGCAGGCCATCGATACCGGCAGATTGTGCCAGTGCTTCACCGGTGGCGCGTGCGCCCTGAACCAGATTGATCACACCAGCAGGCAGACCCGCCTGTTCCCACAGTTTAATGGTTTCTTCCGCTACTTTCGGCGTCAGATCAGACGGTTTGAAAACCACAGTGTTTCCGGCCAGCAGTGCAGGAACAATGTGACCGTTCGGAAGGTGTCCCGGGAAGTTGTATGGACCGAAAACAGCCATCACGCCCAGCGGACGGTGACGCAGCACCGCTTTGGTACCAGCCACGTCTTTTTCACGCTCGCCGGTCCGCTCGTTATATGCACGGACAGAAATCGCAATCTTGCCAACCATGGCACCGGCTTCCGTGCGGGTTTCCCACAGAGGTTTACCGGTCTCTTCCGAGATCGTGCGGGCAATGAGCTCGCTGTTGTCTTTGACCAGGGCAGCAAAGCGCTCAACAATGGCCTGACGCTCAGCCAGGCTGGTTTTGCGCCAGCTGGTCAGAGCCTCACGGGCGCTGGCAACAGCCTGCTCAACCTGCTCTGCGGTTGCGCTCTTGCCTTCCCAGATCACTTCACCACTGAATGGGTTCAGCGACTGCATCGCGTCACCCTGACCGGCTTGCCAGTTACCTGCAATCCATTGTGTCATCTTGTATTCCACCCTAGTTATTGGGCGATCAGGCGAACCTGATCCCCGTTTTTCACTTCTAACACCTTGGCCATTTCCGGAGAAATGATGGCCAGATTACGTTCACCATCCAGTGCAACTTTACCGACCGTGGCACGGAATCCGGCAAAACTGGTATTACTGATGATGTAGTTATGAGAGCTGTGGTGCTCACCAATTTCGACCGTACAACGCTGAGATGCACGGACAGATTCGATATGGCGCAGATCGCACTCAACCGTTGGGCCGGCATCAAAGAGATCCACATAGCCACGGTTGACGAAGCCTTCCGCTTCCAGCAGCTTCAGTGCCGGACGAGTGTTGTCGTGCACCTGACCGATCACCGCCTGCGCTTCTTTGCTCAGCAGGTTGACGTAAATCGGCAGTTTCGGCATCAGATCTGCAATGAACTCCTTCCGGCCAATCCCTGTCAGGTAGTCTGCTTCCGTAAACTCAATGGAGAAAAAGTGCTCTTTGAGCCACTCCCAGAACGGAGAGTTGCCATTTTCATCGGACACGCCACGCATTTCTGCAATCACAGTGTCTGCAAAGCGCTGGCGGTGCTCAGCCAGCATGAGGAAACGGCACTTGGACAGCAGTCTGCCATTCAGCCCCTGACGCCACTGCGGACGCAGGAACAGGGTGCACAGCTCACTCACACCGGTGTAATCATTACCAAATGTCAGAACCTTCAGCACTTTGTGCACGTCCAGATGTGGTGAGTTATGGACCAGTGTGCTGAGGTGATAAGTATAGAACGGGTTGTCCAGACCGACGGCCGCTTCCAGGGCTGTGGTACCGGCGATTTCACCTGTCTCAGTGTCTTCCGCCACCATGAGGTAGCCTTCCGGGCCAGGTTCAGTCACGTCTTTATGAAAGCTTTCGACTGAATGAGCGATCCGCTTACTGAGGATCTCCTCATTGACCGGCAGTGATGTGAAACCGTGGCCTGATTCTTCGGCGCACGTCATCAGTGCAGGTAAATCAGCTTTTGTAATGGGACGTATAACCAGCATCGAACTCCCTCCTGATGCAGGTAGCAACACAGGTTGCTAACTGTAAATCTGTCTTTCTCTTCTAAAAACAGCCCCGGTATTTCCGGGGCAGTTAAGCAGGGCCGGCAATCCAACCGGCCCTGATACATCTTATTTGTTGTAAAGCTTCGCGATTGCACGTTCCAGACGCGCCATCCCTTCTTCAACATCGGCTTTCTCAATCACCAGTGATGGTGTGAAACGCACAACGTTGGTGCCTGCAACCAGAACCATCAGGCCTTCTTCACCGGCAGCCAGCAGCACGTCACGTGCACGGCCCTGCCAGTCTTCGTTCAGCGCCGCACCCAGCAGCAGACCTTTACCACGCACTTCAGAGAAGATTGGGTATTGCGCATTGATCTTCTCAATGCCGTCACGGAACCACTGCTCACGCTCTTTCACGCCAGCCAGAACTTCTGGTTTGGTCACTTCTTCAACCACAGCTTCTGCTACTGCACATGCCAGCGGGTTACCGCCGTAAGTTGAACCGTGTGTACCAATTTTCAGGTGCTGTGCCAGTTCAGTGGTCGTCAGCATGGCACCAATCGGGAAACCACCGCCCAGAGACTTCGCCGTACTCAGGATATCTGGTGTAACGCCCAGACCCTGATACGCGTAGAACTCACCGGTACGACCGTTACCCGTCTGAACTTCATCAAAGATCAGCAGCGCGTTGTGCTTGTCACACAGCTCGCGAACGCCCTGAATGAATTCATTCGTTGGAGAAACGATACCGCCTTCGCCCTGCAGCGGCTCCATCATGACAGCACAAGTGCGGTCAGAGATGTGCGCAGCCAGCGATTCCAGATCGTTGTAAGGCAGGTGAGTGACAGACTGAGGCTTAGGACCAAAGCCGTCAGAGTATGCCGCCTGACCACCGACCGTCACGGTGAAGAACGTACGGCCGTGGAAGCCTTGTTTGAAGGCAATGATTTCGTCTTTTTCAGGACCGAATTTGTCTGCCGCGTAACGACGCGCCAGTTTCAGTGCAGCTTCGTTCGCTTCTGCACCGGAGTTCGCAAAGAATACTTTTTCAGCAAAGCTGACTTCAGTCAGTTTTTTCGCCAGACGCAGTGCCGGCTCATTGGTCATGACGTTACTCAGGTGCCAAATCTTCTCAGACTGCTCTTTCAGCGCTGATACCATAGCCGGATGGCAATGGCCCAAGCAGCTCACCGCGATACCACCGGCGAAATCGATGTACTCACGATCATCCTGGTCCCACACACGGGCACCTTTCCCTTTCACCGGGATGATTTGCATTGGGGCATAACAAGGTACCATGACCTCATCAAAGGTTTGACGTCCTACTTTTTGTTCCGTCGCCATCATACTTTCCTTCTGTGTATATCGCTTTGCGCATAGTATTTACATAATTTTAACCGATTCCAATAGCAGAAAATGTTTTTTCCTGAGGCACAATGGCCAAAGATCCCCGCTACGGATACATATTTATGCGTGAAGTCGGAAAACTTATTAAGCCGATTTTGAGGAAAGGTGTTTTTCCACGCAGGAATCAATGCCCCTGTACAGGATTTGGCCAACTGCATAAGATTGCGGCCGGGCAATGATGAAAAAATTTAGGTCAATGTTAAGAAAAGTGATACAGATCGCGCTTGTGAGACCGCGAAAAACGGCCAAAAACAGGCATAAGAAAGGCTAATGGGTCATTAGCCAGGCCCCGTTTGACAAGGCCTGAGCCCTTAATTGCCCCGAAAATCAGAGATGAATTTCAGCGACGCAGGAAGTTAGCCAGCAACTGGTGACCCTGCTCTGTGAGAATACTTTCCGGGTGGAACTGCACCCCTTCCAGCGGCAGGGTTTTGTGAGCAATTCCCATGATCTCATCCGGCTCGCCGTCGCGTTCGGTCCAGGCCGTCACTTCAAAGCAGTCCGGCAGGGTCTCGGCCTTCACCACCAGCGAGTGATAACGGGTGACCGTCAGCGGGTTGTTCAGCCCGGCAAAGACACTGTGATTGTTGTGCACTACGGGTGAGGTTTTTCCGTGCATGACCTGACGGGCGCGCACGACTTTGGCACCAAAAACCTGCGCCATGGCCTGATGGCCCAGACAAACGCCCAGAATCGGCAGTTTTCCGGCAAAGTATTCAATGGCAGCCAGAGAGATACCGGCATCATCCGGTGTACACGGGCCGGGAGAAATCACCAGATGGGTCGGAGACAGGGCTTCAATACCGGCCAGATCAATTTCATCATGACGGACCACCTGAACCTCGGCCCCCAGTTCGCAGAAGTACTGGTAAAGGTTGTAGGTAAACGAGTCGTAATTATCAATGATCAACAGCATAAGTATCCCTGCCCTGAGAAAATCGGCGCCCTATTTTGCAACAGGGAGAGAGAAAGGCAAGCAGGATTCCCTCCTGCCTGCCTTTTTACTTCAGAGACGGATGGGATTAATGTTTCATCCGGCAAGATTCGCCGTTATAAACCGCCTTCAGACGGCCGGTCAGACGCAGCGGCGCATAAGTACAAGGGATTTCAAAGACTCCGTAAGCCAGCACGCTCAGATTCACGGCATCACCGGCACGAATGCCCACATGGTTCAGGAACAGATTATCTTCACGGTAGCGGCGCTGCTGACCCGGCATCAGCCAGAACTGCGTGCTGTCCCAGTACCAGTGGTTGAACACCGGATACACCGGGTGGAAACTCTTGTTCTTGAAGGTCAGCTGGAAACCACGGTTCCCCGGCTGCGGATAACGCAGGCTCACCACCACAGGATCATGGTCAGACGCGGAGTACGGTCCTTCTGATTTAGCCAGATTGCCGGAGTACTTGCCTGAGTACTCAAACAGGGTGCTTTCAACGGAGTTGATGTGCCACTCTTCAATACCCGCGACTTTGTCAGCCAGAGATGCACTCGCCAGCGCATGGTCCAGGCTACCCAGCTCGCCGTCGTAGCTGTAGGAATAAGCCAGTTGGTCATGACCTTTGGTGGCCAGATTCACCAGACCGGCACCTTTTCCGGCTTCAACACCTTGCTCATGCAGGACTTTCCCGGCAACAGAGGTGCCGGACGCCGACATGATCTTACGCTCCGCCGCAGCCGGATCGTAGTCCGTCAGCACACGGATTGGATCTTCTTTAGCGTAGGCGTTCATGTCACCCAGAACTAGCAGGTCGCCCTCAACATCTTTCAGCGCGTCAGACAGCACCATCGCCGCAGACACACGGAAGGCATTACAGTGGCCCTGCATATCCGCCGGATCGCTGTCAAACTCACCGCTCACCCAGTCTTCATAGCAGCCTGAGCCTTTGGATTTCAGGTGGTTCACAACCACCGTCAGCGGTTTGGCGCCCGGAATCCCTTTCAGCACGAACGCCTGCATCAGGCTGTCACGCTGGTACTTGTCCAGTTGCTTTTCCTCACCCTTCGGACTGGTACCGGCCAGATGCTGTTCCGGCATGCGGATCACCTCAGCGGCTTTGGCTGGTTCTACCTTCGCCGGACGGTAAATCATCGCCACCATAATGGCATCAGAGCCAAAGAACTGGCCTTTGTTCAGATCGGCTTCCTGAATGGTGATGTAGCTGTAGTGATCCGCCGGATCCGTGAACTGCTCGTTCAGAGTTGACACCAGATTCGCCAGAGCGCTGTCGCTGCCGAAACCGTTGTTTTCCATTTCCATGATGCCGACGATATCCGCATTCATGGCCGTCAGCGCATTCACGATCTTGGTGCGCTGCAGCTGGAAATCATCCAGGGTTTTCGCACCACGGTTACAGCCTTTCTCTGAGTCTGCATCGGCCTGGTCTTTACACATCGCATTCAGCGCGCCGCCGATATCGCTGTCACTAGTAAAGAAGTTCAGTACGTTGAAACTGGCAACTTTCAGCTGAGACTCAGGAACGTCCTGAGGTGCCGTGGTGCGGTCATCCGCATGAATAAAATCTGCCGCTGAAACCGTGGTAGTTGGCAGCAGGCGGTATTCACCATAGCTGTAACCAATCACACCTTCCAGATTCACAACTGTATCTCCGACGCGGATGTAGCCCTGCTCGGCGTCCAGACCCGGAAAGTAAGGAATCACACCGTTAGGTGCCTTGGCGTCGGTATCAATGAACAACTGGTTCCGGCTGTTCTGCGCGGCCAGTGCCGTGGCAGCCTCACTGCCGGCAGGATGGAGCTGGGTCGGTTTCACCAGCGGTGCGCCGTGCGACAGCACCATGTTGTTGCGGTAGGAGTCGTAGTCAAAGCCAAAGTTACGGGTGACTTTCAGGGCGCTGTCTGCATTCAGGCGAACCTGCATGCCTTCGTAGCGCTCCATCGCATCTGCCAAGTCTTCATCGGCTTTCAGGCTGATCGCAACCGGTGCAGGCTGTGCCGCCTGCCCTTCCACGACGATATTTCCCTGCTCCGCCAGAAGTTGGGTCAGGTCATAATGTTCTTTAACCTTAGCTTTCAGACAAACCGTCATACCCGCCTCAACGTCGGCTGCGACCTTGTTGCCGGTGTAAACAAAGATACCGTCAGAGGTGTCCGGGTTGCCATCACCCTCGGCATCCTGCAGGAAAAAGCCCTTATAGAGGCTTTTGGTCGTGGCAGTGACCACACCCCGGACATAGTACGCTTCATTACTGGTGTACTGGCCGTCCGGAACCATCGGACTTTTCAGGCCGTCGCCCTGAATGTCATAGATCGGGGTCAGGGTTTGCGTATCACAGCTAAAAGTGTCTGCCATGGCGTGCGCCGGGATCAGGCCCATCGCAGCGACCAGAGGCAAAAGTTGGGTTCGCAACATGTCTGCAATCCTTTACATTTATTGAGAGATATATCTAAAAAGGAATGCATTATTTAACAGAGATACATCTCATGAATGTGACAATGATTACAAATAAGCCTGATATGCACTCAGAATCTCTGTTTTAGTGATCGCTCTCTCACAAGAAATGCATGAAGTTGACGGGGAATGGACATAAAAAAAGCAGAAGGCACTGCCTTCTGCTTACATCTGTTCGCTGAAATAAAATGGACGATTAAGGACGGCCGACAAAGCCGACAGCTTCGAACACCTTCTTCAGAACCTGAGCGGCATGAGCCGACGCTTTCTCTGCACCGGTCTTCATCACCTGATCCAGGAAAGCGCGGTCTTCGCGGTATGCTTTGTAACGCGCCTGCAGAGGTTCCAGCATCGCAACAACGGCTTCCGCCGTATCTTTCTTCAGGTGACCGTACATCTTACCGGTGTATTCGGCTTCAATGTCAGCAAAGCTCTTCCCGGTTACACCAGACAGGATCCCCATCAGGTTCGAAACACCCGGCTTATTGTCCACATCAAACAGCACACGCGGCGGCTCTTCCGAGTCAGTCACCGCACGTTTGATCTTCTTGGTGATGATTTTCGGATCTTCCAGCAAACCAATCACGTTATTGCGGTTATCGTCCGACTTGGACATTTTCTTCAGCGGATCCTGCAGGCTCATCACCCGGGCACCCACCGGCGGGATATAAGGTTCAGGCACCACAAACGTATCGCCGTACAGGTTGTTGAAACGGATCGCGATGTCGCGGGCCAGTTCCAGGTGCTGCTTCTGATCGTTGCCAACCGGCACCTGATGCGCACCGTACAGCAAAATATCC
Source organism: Photobacterium sp. 53610 (assembly GCF_036409375.1). Classification (NCBI taxonomy): domain Bacteria; kingdom Pseudomonadati; phylum Pseudomonadota; class Gammaproteobacteria; order Vibrionales; family Vibrionaceae; genus Photobacterium; species Photobacterium sp. 53610. Next base: position 28,842 of record NZ_JAXOFS010000008.1, read on the forward strand.
GCCGCCATCAGGACCGGATAAGAAAACAGACCGGCGTTGATGTTTTCAGAATGACGCTGAGACTTATCCTTAAACTGAGTCATCCGGTTCAGTTCACCCATCTGGGTATAGCAGTTCAGAACCCAGGCCAGCTGAGCATGCTCCGGTGCATGAGACTGAACGAAGAGCGTGCTCTTTTCAGGGCTGACGCCAACAGCCAGACACAGTGCCAGCGCATCCAGGGTTGCTTCGCGCAGCTCTGTCGGATCCTGTCGAACGGTAATTGCATGCAGGTCTACCACACAGTAGTGGCAGTTATAATCATCCTGCATTTGCTCCCACTGACGCAGCGCACCCATGTAGTTACCAATACTTAACTCACCGGAAGGCTGTACGCCACTAAATACAATGGGTTTACTCATGATGGGATATTCCTGTTTTTCCTAAACATATCCGGCAGCGACGCCATGCCGCTGCCTGAAAACACTAAGAGACCAAAATTATATGCGGAACGGCTGTCAGGCGATGCTCACAACATCCAGCAGCTGACTGAACTGATTCAGTACCCGGTCCGGGTTGCTGTCGCTGATTGGCAGACCATAGTTGTAGCCGTAAGTCAGGCCGACAACATAGCACGAGGCCGCCTGGGCTGCCAGAATATCGTTGCGGGAGTCGCCGACCATCAACATCTCACTGCAACTCAGGCAATGTTTTTCCATCAGCCAATGCAGTGCGTACGGATCCGGCTTTTTCTTCGGGAAAGTATCGCCGCCGATCACATCGACAAAATATTGGGCAATGCCATATTCTTCAAGGATATGCGGCACAAACTGAGACGGCTTGTTGGTGACAATGGCCATCGGGATCCCGGCCTGATGCAGCGTCTCCAGCGTGTGCTTCACGCCATCATACAGCACCGTCTTTTTATGGCCGCCTTCGGCATAAAAACGATTAAACAGGACCAGCGCCTGCTGATGCAGCGCCGGGTCCAGCGTCGGATCGAGATCGATGCTCTGGCTCAGCGCACGGCCAATCAGAATTTCTGCACCGTTACCAATCCAGGTCTGGGTTTGTGCTTCCGTCACACCCGGCAGGCCCAAGGCCTGCATGGTTTTATCCGCAGCATCGGCCAGATCCGGCACACTGTCGAGCAACGTGCCGTCCAGATCGAACGCAATAAACTGAATACCGTCAATCTTCATCCGCGCTGCACCTTCGCCAGTTCAGCACGCATCTCATCAATCACGGCTTTGTAGTCAGGCTGACCAAAAATCGCAGAACCGGCCACGAACATGTCTGCCCCGGCTTCGGCAATTTCACGGATATTGTCGACTTTCACGCCGCCATCAATTTCCAGCCGGATCTCACGCCCCGACGCCTGAATACGCTCGCGCACCTGACGCAGTTTTTCCAGGGTATGCGGAATAAATGACTGTCCGCCAAAACCCGGGTTCACCGACATCAGCAGAATCATGTCCAGTTTGTCCATCACATGATCCAGGTAATGCAGCGGCGTTGCCGGGTTAAAGACCACACCCGCCTGACAGCCATGTTCTTTAATCAGCTGCAGGCTGCGATCCAGATGCTCTGTCGCCTCGGCATGAATCGTAATCATGGTCGCGCCGGCTTTGGCAAAGTCAGGAATGATGCGATCCACCGGCTTCACCATCAGATGCACATCAATGGGTGCGGTAATGCCATAGTCACGCAGCGCTTTACAAATGGGCGCACCAAAGGTGAGATTCGGTACGTAATGGTTATCCATCACATCAAAGTGGATAACGTCTGCACCTGCAGCCAGCACCTTTTCAACGTCTTCACCCAAACGGGCAAAATCGGCAGACAAAATGGAGGGAGCGATCAGAAAATCCGTCATGTTCAGCCTCTGTACTCAAATTGATTCCCCGGATATCACCGGGGCGGATACTGGGCAAAATTCTACCCGATCTGAACCGTGATGTCTTACCGATTTCAGCCAAGTCGGCTCGTGGAATTGGCCAGCCCGGCTATGCTATTAGCAGAGTACTTGAGGCGCAGGTTTCACTGACAGGGACAGAATCATGACTCAGACACCTCCGGCAAAAAAAACCAATGTCTTTCGCAGTGTGGCTGCCGCCTTGCTCGGTGTGCAATCCGATCACAACCGGCGTCAGGATTTCAACCAGCCCAGTGCCCTGCCTTTTATCCTGGCAGGACTGGTGGTCATCGTGATTTTTGTGGCCGTTCTGGTTGGGATCAGTCAGTTTGTGGCGGGGTAAATAGCGCCAGCAGCTCGTCGACTTTATTCCGGCCGCTGCCGTTGCGGCTGATCGTCCGTTTCACTTTCACCACAGACAAATCCGCGCCGTGGTACAGGCGGCGGGTCAGTGTGGTGTCGTGATTGGAAATCAGCACCGGAATACCGCGCTGGGTTGCCGTACTTTCAGCCACATCGGCCAGGGCTGCCTGATCATCCAGACTGAATCCGTTCCCGGCATAAGAGGTAAAATTAGCCGTGGTCGACAAAGGCGCATAAGGAGGATCGCAATAAATCACGCTGCCTTTACGAGCCCGGGAAAAAGTATGGTGGTACCCTTCGCAGATGAAGGTCGCTTTTTTGGCTTTTTCCGCAAAAAAGTACATCTCTGCTTCAGGGAAATATGGCTTCTTGTAAGAGCCGAACGGCACATTGAACCCGCCTTTTTTGTTATAGCGGCAAAGGCCGTTGAAGCCATGACGGTTCAGGTAGAGAAAATACAGTGAGCGCTGGTAAGGATCCTGAGTCTTGTTAAAAGCTTCCCGGATAGCCAGATAAGCGCCTTTCTGATTGTATTCCGGGGTGAAAAAACCTTGCGCATCATTGATATAACGCTCAGGTTCAGTTTTCACCACATTGTACAGATTGATCAGATCCGGGTTGATATCTGCCAGCAGATAATCGTCGTAATCCGTGTTAAGAAACACAGAACCCGCCCCGACAAAAGGCTCAACCAGTTTACGCGCAGGTGGCAGATGTCGTCTGATATCCTCGACCAGAGAAAACTTCCCTCCGGCCCATTTCAGAAAGGCACGCTGCTTTTTCATTCGGTTAACCTACCACCCATAGCGACTGTGTTTACAAAGGTGGCGGATTGTAACCTATTTCTCAGTTTACCCCTAGGGGCAATTCTCCCCCGGCGCTCGGAATCACCAACATTGCCAGCAATATCAACTACTGTGCCCGTTCTATCTCACGATGGATTTGAGTATAGGATTTCACCCACGGCTGAACCGACTGAACTTTATCCGGCAATTGAGCCTGTGCTCGGCGGGCTGCAGCAACGCTGGCGTAATTCCCCGTCACCACAATATACCAGCGCACGCCCTGACGCTGGGTCTGGTAGACCCGGGCCATTTCTTTCACGCCGTACTCATTGAGGAAACTGCGCGTCGCCTCCAGCGAATGCATCGCCGCCAGCTGCAAGGCATAGTGGCGGCTGTTGACGGCTTTCAGCTTGTCCATATCTTCAGCCATCACTGCCTGCAAACCAACCAATGGTGACGGGGCTGGGCTGGCTGACGGCTCTGAAGACTGTCCTTCAGGTGCCGCTGAAACGTCTGAGGCTGCTGCCCCGGTGTTTCCTTCTGAATTCTCTGCCGTGCGACTGTGCTGATCCGTCGCCAGTACTTCATTGATGGCAGCTTTCAAATCGCTCTGAGATGCAATCGCCAGTTCACCAGAGCCCCCTGTTTCCTGCTCCGTGATCATGGCATCCACGACATCTGACGGCACAACGACCCGCTTGGTCGTCTCATTCGAACGACCGACGGTCAGCCCTTCCAGTTGAACTGGTGCCGGTAGGGCATCCGTATTTTCCGTTGCTGGTGCACGCACCTCAGCCACCGCCTGGTCCGTTGTCGTTTCCGGTTCCGTCGTCATCTTCGGCTCCTCAAGGGTCACCGTAGTTTCCGGTACAGTTTCAGGCAATGTCTCGGCAACAAGCTGTTCATTGTCAGACTGTGCCAGCGTTTCATCCAACGCGGGGGAAGCCTCACTGCGTTCAGCCTCTGATCGCGGAGGTGCCTTCGCATCGTCAGAAGGCAGAAACCAGAACACTGTCCCCGCCCCGATCAGCACGACCAGGAGCAGCAACAACGACATGGGGGAAAAAGTGCGTGACGATGATGATGCCATTTTTGCGACCTCCGAGTGATCCAGTGTCATCAGTGCTCCAGGCGTTGGCGCAACCTCGGCCGCCTGTGCTTTCAGCGCACGCCGCTGGTTCGCATCCAGGGAATGGCTGGCCAGCACCAGTTCCATAAACGTCTGGACTTCAGGTTCAGACAACGACGGGATTTCAAGCTCCAGCGGCGACTGCCCCTGACCATGGGAAACCTGACGTAATGCTTTGGTTAACTGACCCGTCTGACTAAAGAGTAGTACATTGACCTGCCAGCCTGAAGCCTGTTGGGCTTTCATCACCAATGCCCACAGTTCGCCGATCAGGGCCGGGCTGAGCAGATGGGCATCATCAATGACCAGCAATAACTCAGCCGGCTTGCCCTCAAGCAGGCGTTCCAGTGATTGATGCAAAGGATCGCTGTCGTTGAACACCGCCTTCGGGATCAACTGGTTCAGCAGAATACTTCTGTGCTGGTTATCATGCTGTGCCGGGTGACACATCAGCAATGCCTGCCGGGCCTGACTGCCGTCAGCGTCGGCCCACTGCTCCAGATAGCGCTGAGCCAGCCAGGTTTTACCGGCTCCCGCGTCGCCGCTGATTTGAATTAAATGAGAACCGAATCGGGTCAGGAACTGCACCCGGGAAAGAAGATGGATCTGGCTGTCCAGATCCAGGGATGTCAGAGAAGCGGCTATCGTCATGCAATCATTACAACATCAGGGTTCAATCACCTGACGCAGGATGTCATGAGGCACATCAGAGACAACTTCTGCCTGACCTATACCGGTGGGCAGTACCAGTCTGAGCTTGCCTGACAACACTTTCTTATCCCGCATCATGTGTTTGATATAGTGGTCAAAGTTCATGGTTTCCGGTGCCAGTACAGGCAAGTCGGCCTGTTCCAGCAGCGCACGGATTTTTTCCGCTTGTGCTGAAGTCAGCAAGCCTAACAGACATGCTGTCCGGGCTGCCTGAACTGTACCGGCAGCCACAGCTTCACCGTGAAGCCAATTACCATACCCCATCTCAGCTTCAATCGCATGACCAAAAGTGTGACCCAGATTCAGCAGCGCGCGTACACCTGACTCTTTCTCGTCCGCGGCAACCACATCGGCCTTAATTTGACAGCATCGGGCAATCGCCTGACCCAGCGCCACAGAGTCCAGCGCACGCAGCTGAGCAATATTCTGTTCCAGCCAGATGAAGAAATCCTGATCAGCGATAATCCCGTATTTGATCACCTCAGCCATGCCTGCCGCGAACTCACGTGCAGGCAGACTTTTCAGGCAATCAGTATCAATCACGACCGCCTGCGGCTGGTAAAAGGCACCAATCATATTCTTGCCCAACGGGTGATTCACGGCTGTTTTGCCGCCGACGGAAGAGTCAACCTGCGCCAGCAGGGTGGTCGGCACCTGAATAAAATCCACACCACGCTGGAAGCTGGCCGCAGCAAAACCGACCACATCGCCAATGACACCGCCACCCAGTGCCACCAGCACCACATCACGGCCATAACTGCCTTCCAGCAGGAAGGTCATAATCTGGTTGAAAGTATCGAGGGTTTTGTACTGCTCGCCATCCGGCAGGTTGAGCAGGGCCACATCTTTCGCCAACGGGCGAAGCGTGGCCTGCAATGTACTGGCATAAAGCGGGGCAACCGTATCGTTGCTGATGATCACAACCCGGCGACCGGCCACAGAGGAAAAGTAATCCGGACTGGACAGTAATCCGGTGCCAATTGAAATCTCGTAACTTCTCTCACCCAGATTAACTGTAATCCGCTCCATGGCTCTCTGTGTCCCCGTAGTTAACGCTCTTCCAGCATTTTGATAATTTGATTGGCAACGACCTTTGCACTCTGGTCGTCGGTACGCACGACGTAGTCTGCCACCTCTTCATACAATGGATTACGCTCTTCTGCAAGCGCTTCCAGTACTTCGCGGGGGTTGTCCGTCTGCAGCAGCGGGCGCTTCTTGTCGCGCTGAGTACGTGCCAGCTGTTTCTCAATGGTGGTTTCCAGATACACCACGATACCGCGAGCAGAAAGACGGTTACGACTCTCTTTGCTTTTCACCGAGCCACCCCCGGTCGCCAGCACAATACCCTGCTCCTGGGTGAGATCATCGATGACCGCTTCTTCACGGGCACGGAATCCCGCCTCGCCTTCTACATCGAAGACCCAGCTGATATCAGCACCAGTCCGTTCTTCGATCACAGAATCTGAGTCCAGAAACTCCATATGTAACTGCTGTGCAAGGTGTCTGCCAATGGTGCTTTTACCGGCTCCCATTGGGCCTACCAAGAAAATATTTCGTTTTTCAGCCATGTTTAGCAAATATACGCGCGGTTAAAAAATAGACAAAACCGCCCACAGGCTTTTGATTTACAAGCCCGAGGCGCCAACTTCCTCACATTTCAATCGTGATAAGACCGAAAATTATCTCAGGACTGACAGCTGTTTGGCAATAGCCAGTCGTCCCCAAGGCCGTTATCTCTGTTCCGGGATCGCCCCGGCAACGGCATCCTGCCTGACTAACGCAGGATTTTCGGCGTCACAAAAATGAGTAACTCGCGCCTGCCCTCCCGCTCCAGAGTCTGCCGGAACAGACGGCCCAGCAACGGCATATCCCCCAGCAAAGGGACTTTGCGGACCGACTGACTGGACTGATGCTGAAAAATGCCACCCAGAACAATAGTTTCACCGTGGTCCACCAGCACCTGCGTCCCAATCCGCTGTGTATCAATGGCCACCACCTGACCCGTCCCCGTGTTCACGGTTTCTCCCGGTTTGTTCTGGGTGACTTCCAAATCCAGAATCAGCTTATCGTCCGGTGTAATCTGCGGGGTCACCATCAGGCTCAGCACTGCTTTCTTGAATGAGACCGAGACGGCACCGCTGGAAGCTGCCTCCAGGTAGGGGATCTCAGTCCCCTGCTCAATATAGGCCATTTTCTTATTGGTAGTGACCAAACGCGGGCTGGAAATAATTTCAGCTTTCTCTTCGGCCTGCAGTGCAGACAGCTCCAAATCCAACAATTGATCCCCCAGCCGGGCAACCTGAAACGCAATTCGGGCGGCGCCGTGCTGCGCACCAAGATTAACGTTCAGAAAGTCGTTCAGATCCGGTGTCCCGTCGCTGTTCAGTGCTGCCAGATTACTGTCAATTGAGCCTCCGACAGTCACGCTGCCGTTGTTTTCAAGCATCCCCCAGCGTACGCCGAGATCGGCCGTATCTTTCTCATTCATGCTGACAATCCGGGCTTCAATCTGCACCTGCCGGACCGGTTGATCCAATCGATCAATAATCAGCAGCAGACTTTCCAGGCTCTCCGCGACATCTTTCACAATCAGCGCATTGGTTCTGTCGTCCACATGCAAAGCACCTTGTGCAGTGAGTAAACTGGACTGCCCCTCAGAACCGGACAGCAACGCTGCCAGCTCCGTCGCCTTGGCATAGCGAATCGGGATCACCCGGGTCTTCAGTGATGTCTGAGACTCTGCCTGACCAGCAGTTCCGCCAGCCAGCTCAGCTCTGGGCGCAACCATCATCACGTTCCCCTGCCGCCTGTAGGCCAACCCTTTCAGGGTCAGAATACTGTCCATCGCCTGTGACCAGGGAACATCGGTCAGGTGCAGGGTGATATTGCCCTGCACCGCATCGGAAATGACCAGATTATCCTGCCGGTGATCTGCCATCATCTGCAGCAGCTGGCGCACAGGCACATCCTGGAAGTTGAGTGAGATCGTATTTTCTTGGTCGTCTAAATCCGCCGATTGAAGCGGAGTCGCCAGCGCCCCGGCCGACAGACACCAAAACAGAGCCAATAGAATGCAGAGGTGATGCATAATGTGTAAATTTTCCTGATTGATAGAGCTGATAGGAGAAAGGATGAAGCTACCGTTAAGACTCTCCGTCCGTTAACTGAAGGATGATGTTTCCGGCACAATGTGCATCGCCCGGCCATTCGATCACGGTGTGAGCCGGTGTCACCTCCGCGATCCTGCCCGCGCGGCCAAAAACCTGCCCCTCCGCCACCCGGTACAGACGGCCGGAGGGATCGCTGAGCACCGCCCACAGCCCCATACGGTCTCGTAAACTGCCGATCATCCGAAATCCCTTCATCTCCGCAGTGCCGGAAAATTGCTCCGAGCAAGCAACAGCTTCAGTTGTCAGGCTTTCCGGACTGGGCGTCACAAACAGCTGTCGCACAGGACGGGCCGAAAACACCGGAGCTTCCTGAAAATGAATCGCAGACGACGGGGCACTGAGGGTCAGCAAAATCACAGCCGTGAACGCCACGATAAACAAGATGCATTTTCGTGCGGTCATCGCCTATCTCCTGCTGCACCTTCACTGTCCGGAACGCTATTTTCCGGCTGAACCTCTTCCGCCGCCCGGTACAACTGAGCGGTGCCCTGTACCCTGAGCTCGCCCGGCACTTGTTCATCCGGCTGTATCTCTAACTCGTCCATGATCAGCAGCCAGGATTTGGCTGCCATCTGCGCGAAAAACTGTCCGACAGCGGCATAACTGCCGCTCAGCTCGAACTGCACCGGCTGCATAGCATACCAATCATACTGCTGATTTTGTTGCCAGTTCAGCCCGTGCAACCGGACACCAGACCGTCTGCTTTCAAGCTCAATATCCCCCAGCACTGTCGTCCATGCTGCCTGTCCGGGCAGGCGCATCGCCTGGTGCCGGTAATCGGTCTGCAGCTGCTGTGTCTGAACCTGCAACTGTGGCAGGCTCCCGGCGATGGTTTGCTGATGGCGTATCTGGCTCCTGAGCACGCTTTCCTGAGCACTCAGCTGCAACTGTTGAGCCTGTAACGGAGACAGCAACCACCATTTCCCCGTGATCACAACTGCCACCATGACCAGCAGGCAGACAACCAGCTGATACCGCAAGGGCCAGTCCGGCAGAGTTTCCAGCGTCAGATCACGCCAGTCAGTCATAGGCCGCCTCCGAATGTACCGGGGCCAGTGTCAGGGTGAATGTGAATCGCTGACTTCCTGACGGCACATGTCGTGGTAAAGGCTGCGCAACCCTGTCGACGGAATGCAGCTGACCGTGACGAAGCCAGTCCGCGCTGCCTGTCCGTGCCAGCAACAGTGACAAAGCGGATGCATCCTGTGTCAGCCCGCGCAGACTGACTTGCGCCTGACGAAGACTCAGCGCTTCCAACTGAACCGCTTCGGGAAAGACATCCGGCAGCGCATTCAACAGATGGATCAGCGGAAACCGGGCATGATGCCAGTCAGAAAACTGACGCAGCCTTTTGTGGTACAACTCCGACAACGCTTGCTGCTCTGCCACAGCCGCCAGACTGGGTGCCAGCACCTCTGTCTGCTGCCGGAGCTGCGCATACCGGCTTTGCAGTTCCCGGAGCTGCTGGTTTTCGTAAACGTACATCCCTCCCACCACCAGCATGGCCAAGGTAACGAAACTGCCCGACAACCGGACAAAACGGCGTCGGTGTGCCGCCTGTCGCTCAGCCCGCCAAGGCAGCAGATTCACAGCCCTCAGCATGACATTGCCCCCCGGATGGCCAGTGCAACCGGCTTCACCCAGCCGCGGCTTTGCGACGCAGTGATCAGTGCTGTGTCTGACTGATACGGGAATACCTGCTGTGGTGTCAGCAATTGTACCGGCAGCCCGCAAAGTTGCTGCCAGCACCCCCGTTCATCCTCAGTTAATGCAATGCCTGTCAGCCACAGGCTTTCAACATCTTCAAAGACGCCGGACAGGCGCAGCTGACGGGTTACATCCCGGCTCAACTCAGCCTGCGACCCTGCCACAGGAAAGGTTCGATGATAAGGCTGGGGATGCCGAGAGCTGGCCGCCAGATCCCAGCCCGAGTCATGCTGACAAACAATCGCCGATGCAGCGCCGGACGCCCCGCCGGAATTTTGCTCAAGATACCGTAACAGCCACAACAGGGTGCGCGCTTGCAGCTCCATCACTGCCGGACGAAATCCGGCCTCTCTCGCCAGCCGGACTTTCTGCTCCACCGCCGCCGATTTCGCGGCGAAAACCCGGTACATTTCCGTCTCATGACCGGGTGTTTCTGCATCCTGTAAGCGATGAAAGTCGAGGCTGAGCGACTGCGGATCCACAGCCAGCAGATGAGCCAATTGCTGCGCAAGCGCGGATGCCACATCCTGCCCCCAACGCCGTTCCAGCCCGATATCCCGCTGAACGACCTCACTGTCGGGCAGTGACAACACACATGCCCCGGTCCGCTTTGGAAGCAAGGTCCGTAATTGACGCAAGGCTGACAACTGATCTGCCGGGAAAACGCTATCCTGAAGAGGCCCTGTGCCGGACAGCTGTCCGGGTTCGTTTTCCGGGGTCAGAGCAACCTCCGCATAAGCAGACAAAGTGAATCGCCCTTTATTTTGCTTGAGCACGACCGCCTTTACACTTTGACGACCGATATCGATTCCGGTCCAAACTGGCTTGTGCAACATAGCGTGGTATGCTCCCCCTGGTAACGACAAGACAAAATTATTCGAATAAACACCTTTGACGGCGTTAAATTTATTTGAGTTATCTTTATACTACTGACTGAAGTAGCGCGGATGGCCGGACGAAGGTGTAACGGGAATTCTCAAGTGAAGTTCATAAAGCGATTATTTATCTTTGCAATTATTTGCATCATTCTTGGAGTCAGTACGATTTTTGGTTTCTATCTTTACGTGAAACCGGATCTCCCTGATGTCGCAACGCTTAAAAACGTTGAATTACAAACACCTATGCAGGTGTACAGCGCAGACGGTGAACTGATTTCCCAGTTTGGTGAAAAACGCCGTATCCCGCTGACAATGGACCAGATCCCGCCGCAGATGATCCATGCGGTGATCGCCACCGAGGACAGCCGCTTTTATGAGCATCCCGGTATTGACCCGATCGGTATCATCCGTGCTGCCGTTGTCGTCGCCGTTTCAGGCTCCGCCAAGCAAGGGGCCAGTACGATCACTCAGCAGCTTGCCCGGAACTTTTTCCTCAGCAATGAGAAAAAGATCATGCGGAAGGTCAAAGAGATTTTCATTGCCGTTCATATCGAGCAATTGCTGACCAAGGATGAAATCCTTGAGCTTTATCTGAATAAAATCTACCTGGGCTACCGTGCTTACGGTGTCGGTGCTGCCGCGCAGGTCTATTTCGGCAAAGACATCAGCCAGCTGACGCTGGGCGAAATCGCTGTCATTGGCGGCCTGCCGAAAGCTCCGTCAACGATGAACCCGCTCTACTCACTGGATCGCGCAACCACCCGTCGTAACGTGGTTCTGAGCCGGATGCTGGACGAAGGCTACATTACCCGTACCGAATTCGAACAAGCCAAAGCCGAACCGATTATTTCCCGTTACCACGGTGCGGAAATCCAGCTCAACGCCCCTTATTTCGCTGAGCGGGCCCGTGCATGGATGATTGACCGCTACGGCGAGGATGCCTACACCTCGGGCATGAAAGTCTACACCACGGTCAATCCGAAACTTCAGCGTGCCGCACAGCAGGCTTCTGTTCAGAACCTGCTGGATTATGACCAGCGACACGGTTTCCGTGGTGCGGTTGCGACCTTGTGGATGCCGGAGCAGGCCGTCTGGGAAGAAAAGAAAATTCTGGATCATCTGGCGAAACAACCAAGTTACGGAGAGCTGGAACCGGCAGTGGTGGTTGGTGTCGGTCAGAAAGACGCGGAAGTAATCCTGCGGGACGGCCAGCACCAGACACTGAGCTGGGATGGCATGAAGTGGGCCCGCCGCTTTATCACCGATTCCAGTCAGGGTCCGTCGCCAAACGTGGCCGCTGATATTCTGACTGCGGGTCAGCAAATCTGGGTTCAGCAGAAAGGTGAACAATGGGTGCTGAGCCAGGTACCTGATGCCAACACCGCTTTTGTTGCTATTTCCCCGTATAACGGCGCCGTACAGGCCATGGTGGGCGGCTTCAACTTCGTCCACAGCAAGTTTAACCGTGCGACGCAGTCCATCCGTCAGGTCGGCTCCAGCATCAAGCCATTTATCTATTCCGCCGGTCTGGATTCGGGCATGACACTGGCAACCCTGGTCAACGACGCCCCGATCGACAGCCGGGATCACAGCATGGGAACAGCCTGGCGTCCGAAAAACTCACCACCGGTTTATGACGGCTGGACCCGTCTGCGTCGTGGCCTGGCTCAGTCGAAAAATGTGATGGCAGTTCGGGTACTGCAGGATGTCGGCCTGGATGACACCATCAGTTACCTGACCCGCTTTGGCTTTAAGCGTAAAGATCTGCCGCGTGCCGAAGCCATCGCACTGGGTGCAGGCAGCCTGACGCCGCTGGAAATGGTGCAGGGCTTCTCCGTGTTCGCCAACGGCGGCTACTTTGTGGAACCGTATTTCATTGAACGCGTGGAAGATGCCTACGGCAATCTGGTCTATCAGGCCCATCCGAATGTGGTCTGTGATGAAGACTGTCAGCGTAAAGAACAACTGGCCGGCAACCAGATTGCAGCCAGCCGCGCGGTCATGCACGATATCGCTATCAGTGAGGAAGAGCTGGGGCCAACAGGCAGCGCGACCGAAACTGACCAGCAGACCATTCGCCTCGCACCTCAGGTGATCTCTGAGCAGAACGCTTTCCTGGTTCGTGAGATGCTGGAAAGTAACATCTGGGGCGGCGGTGACTGGGCACACAAAACCGGCTGGAACGGTACCGGCTGGCGTGGTCAGGCTCTGAAACGCCGCGATGTCGGCGGAAAAACCGGTACCACCAATGACTCCAAAGATGCCTGGTATACCGGATTCGGTCCCGGTGTTGTTGCAACAGCCTGGGTCGGATTTGATGATCACAGCCGTGAACTGGGCCGCACCAGCTACAACCCGAATCTGGATAAAGACCAGACTGCCGGGGCAGAAGCCGGCGCGAAAACCGCTCAGCCGGCCTGGATCGGCTTTATGGAAAAAGCGCTTGAAGATGTGCCGGAACAACGCAAGCAGCTGCCGCCGCGCATTGTACAGGTCCGGATTGACCGCGATACCGGCAAGCTGACCCGGAAGACCGACTACACCTCCATGTTCGAGTACTTCATTCAGGGCACAGAACCGAAAGACTATGCCGGCGAAGGCGGTACAGACAGCGGCATCTTCGAAGCCGACAGTTCAGATGAGCTGTTCTGATTTCAGCAATACCGACTTCAGTCACTGATCTTCAATTAAAAAGCGCGCCTCAGGCGCGCTTTTTTTCTCTCGATTATCCGTATTCCAGATGCGGCGTAATACTTTGCCGGATCTGCTCGGCCAGCTGCTCGTAACGCCCTTTCAGGGGTGAGCCCGGGCGGTATGCCAGCGTAATCAGACGGCTGGGTTCCGGATCGCAGGCCTTGAGGTAACACACCCCGTCCCGCCGGGACGTATTGGGAGTGGCCAGTTTCGGCAGCAGGGTAATTCCGCTCCCGGCCGCCACCATATTCCGCAGTGTTTCCAGACTGGTCGCTTTAAAACTGCCGTCTTCCTTCGCGCCCGCAGCAAAACAAAAGCCCATCGCCTGATCTCGCAGACAATGCCCGTCTCCCAGCATCAGCAGGGTCTGCCCTTTCAGCTCAGACATAGGCAGCTCATGCCGATCCGACCAGGGGTGCGCTTCCGGTACAGCCACCATCATCGGTTCGTGATACAACGCCAGTTCCTTGAAATGCTCGCTTTCCTTCACCGCCGCCAGAATGATGCAGTCCAGCTTGCCTTCTTCCAGCTGTTGCGCCAGCACATGCGTCTGTGCTTCATGCAAGTACAGTTCAAGCTGAGGAAACGCCCGCTTGAGCGCCGGAATAATCAAGGGCAGCAGATAAGGCCCGACCGTCGGAATAAAACCGACATGCAGCGGCCCGGCCATACTCTCCCCCTGCTGACTGGCCATCTCCGACAGCACCTTGACCTCGTGCAGCACTTTTTTCGCCTGGCTGACCAGATTCAGTCCGACATCGGTAAACAGAACTTTGCGGCTGGTGCGTTCCAGCAACGATACCCCCAGCTCAGTCTCCAGTTTACGGATCTGCCCGCTCAGCGTCGGCTGACTGACATAGCAGGCTTCGGCGGCTTTCCTGAAATGCCGGTGCTCAGACAGCGCCACCAGATATTCAAGATCCCGGATGTTCATGCATGCGCTCCCCAAATATTTAATAGAAATGAACGATTAATAAGATAACAGCAAACGATTGGAGCTATCAAACAGTATTTCGGATACTACATCCATCGACAGGGACAACACAAAAAAGTCCCACAGTTTTATGAAATGAAAAACTTCCAACAGGAGCACAATATGTTTACATCAAAAGAAGGCCAGGCCATCCCGCAAGTCACTTTCCCGACCCGTCAGGGCGATCAGTGGGTCAACGTCACTACAGATGAACTGTTTCAGGACAAAACCGTCGTGGTCTTCAGCCTGCCGGGTGCATTTACCCCGACCTGCTCTTCAAGCCACCTGCCACGATACAACGAACTGGCGTCTGTTTTTGCAGAGCACGGTGTAGACGACATTCTGTGTGTGTCAGTCAATGACACCTTCGTGATGAACGCGTGGAAAGCCGATCAGGAAGCAGAAAATATCACGTTCATCCCGGACGGTAACGGTGAGTTCACCAAGGGCATGGGCATGCTGGTTGAGAAACACGATCTGGGCTTCGGTGAACGTTCATGGCGCTACAGCATGCTGGTGAAAAACGGCATCGTGACCAAAATGTTTATTGAAAACGACGAACCGGGCGACCCGTTCAAGGTTTCCGACGCCGATACGATGCTGAGCTACATCGCCCCTGACTATCAGTTGCAGGAATCGATCACTGTGTTCACCAAACCAGGCTGTCCATTCTGTGCCAAAGCGAAACAGAATCTGATCGACAAAGGTCTGCAGTTTGAGGAAGTGGTTCTGGGCAAAGATGCCACCAGCGTCAGTCTGCGTGCCATCACTGGCCAGAGCACCGTGCCACAGGTCTTTATCGGCGGTCGTCATATCGGCGGCAGTGAAGCATTGGAAACCTACCTGGGCTAATTCCCGACTCAAGGCAGGGCGACAGCCCTGCCCTCCACCACGCCCTGAACTGAATGTCATTGGAGAAGTAGAATGAAAACCTTGACCGTTGAAGTTGCTGTCATCGGCGGCGGTACGGCTGGCCTGGGAGCTTACCGGGCAGCCAAAGCACATACCGACAGTGTTGTCATGATTGAAGGCGGCCCTTATGGCACCACCTGCGCCCGTGTCGGCTGCATGCCTTCCAAGCTGTTAATTGCCGCAGCCGAAAGTGTGCACAACATTGAAAAAGCACCAGCCTTCGGCATTCATCCTCAGGGTGAGATTCGCATCAACGGCCGAGAAGTGATGGATCGCGTGAAGCGCGAGCGTGACCGCTTTGTCGGCTTCGTGCTGGAAAGCGTGGATGAAATCCCAGCTGAAGACAAAATCAGCGGCTTTGCAAAATTTATCAATGACACCACACTCGAAGTCGACGGCCACACCCGCATCGAAGCCAAGCGGATTGTGATCGCCACCGGCTCCCGTCCTGCCTATCCGGCAGCCTGGCATGAGCTGGGTGATCGTCTGGTGATCAATGATGATGTCTTTGACTGGGACGACTTACCGGCATCTGTCGCCGTCTTTGGTCCGGGCGTGATCGGACTGGAACTGGGTCAGGCACTGCACCGCCTCGGCGTTGACGTGAAAATCTTCGGTCTGGGGGGCCAGGTGGGTCCGCTGACTGACGATGAAGTCATGGCGTATGCCAACAAGACTTTCAATGACGAGCTGTACCTGGATGCCGATGTCAAAGTCGAGAGCATGAAGCGGGTTGGCGATGAAGTCGAAATCCAGTTCATCAACCAAACCGGCAAACTGGAGACGCAATACTTCAGCTATGTTCTGGCCGCAACCGGACGTCGCCCGAACGTCGACAAACTGGCGATTGAAAACACCAGTCTGACGCTGGATGAACGCGGGGTGCCTGTAGCCGACCACTTTACGCTGCAGACCTCGGTTGACACGATTTTTATCGCCGGAGATGCCAGCAACCAGCTGCCGCTGCTGCACGAAGCGGCCGATCAGGGCCGGATTGCAGGAGACAATGCAGGTCGTTTCCCGGATATCCGTGCCGGACTGCGCCGCTCGAAAATTTCCGTGGTCTTCACCGAGCCGCAGATCGCCATGGTCGGCGAAAGCCGCCGGGAAATTACCACACGTCTGGGTAACTGCGGCTGTTACGAAGTGGGCACCGTATCCTTTGAAAACCAGGGCCGTTCCCGGGTGATGCTGCGCAATCAGGGCATTCTGAATGTCTATGGTGAACACGGCACCGGTCGTTTTCTGGGCGCTGAGATGATTGGCCCGAATGCAGAGCATCTGGCCCACCTGCTGAGCTGGGCGCATCAGAATCAGATGACCATCGCGCAGATGCTGGATATGCCGTTCTATCATCCGGTGATTGAAGAAGGTGTCCGGACGGCACTGCGGGATCTGAACGCCAAACTGCATCTGGGGCCGGAAATGATCAAACACTGTCTGGACTGCGGTCCGGGCTGTTAATCAGCCTTCGATGATAAGCGGGAAAGCAAAAGCGCCGGGGAACCGGCGCTTTTTTATTGGGAAAACCAGATTGGGATAAACCAGAAAATCAGGCAACGTTCACACTGGGAATCACATGCTGTTGATCCAGCCGCACTTCCAGTGCCACTTCGTCACAGGCATGCTGACGCGGACACATATCGCAGTCTTTCATGACTTTCTCCGGCAGCAGGGTTTTCGAGGTCGGAATAAAGTCCTGCTTCATGAAGAACTCCGGCACACGAGTCAGCACAAACACGCGCTTAATCGCCATCTGACCGGCTTTTTCCAGCAGATGCTGCACCAGTGCCTTACCCTGCCCCTGATGCTGCCAGCCCGCTTCAATGCCCAGAGAGCGAATTTCCGCCAGACCCGAATCATAGACATAAAGCGATGCACAACCGGTCACGATCCCCTGAGTCTCGGCAACAGCAAATGAGCCGATATCCCGCACCAGTTCGTTCCGCGGACGCGGCAGGTTCTCGCCCAGTCCGGCCCAGTAAGCTACCATCCCTTCAATCGCATCCAGATCAGTCAGGCGGGCACCCCGCACTTTCACACCCGGCGCATGACGTTTTGACAGCCGTTTTTCAGCCTGAGCAATCGCATGATCCACCTGATTCGGCGCA
Source organism: Photobacterium sp. 53610 (assembly GCF_036409375.1). Classification (NCBI taxonomy): domain Bacteria; kingdom Pseudomonadati; phylum Pseudomonadota; class Gammaproteobacteria; order Vibrionales; family Vibrionaceae; genus Photobacterium; species Photobacterium sp. 53610. The sequence continues at coordinate 46,169 of NZ_JAXOFS010000008.1, forward strand.
ACCCCGCCAAGGGCACAGCGTTTCTCCAGACAGGATTCAATGGTCAGAATTGGATAGACATCTGCGTCGATCACCGGTGAGAAAGCCTGCATTTCGGCCAGTGACAACTCCTCCAGCGCACAGCCCTTCTCAATGGCAGCCACCACGGCCACCCCGACGATATGGTGCGCTTCACGGAACGGAATCCCTTTCGCCACCAGATAATCGGCCAGCTCGGTCGCATTGGAGTAGCCCTGCATCGCCGCTTCCAGCGTCCGGTCTTTATTGACCTTGATACCGTCAAAGCACAGCGCCGCTATTTCCATACATTCATGCCAGGTGTCGAGCGCGTCAAACAGCCCTTCTTTGTCTTCCTGCATATCTTTGTTGTACGCTAGCGGCAGGGCCTTAACCGTCATCATCATCCCGGCCAGCGAACCGTAGACACGGCCGCACTTACCCCGGATCAGCTCCAGCGCATCCGGATTCTTCTTCTGCGGCATCAGAGAAGAGCCCGACGTCACGGTATCGGCCAGTTCAATGAAATTCGACTCACCGGAGTTATAGAAAATCATATCTTCCGACAAACGAGACAGATGGAGCATGGAAATCGACGCCGTCGACAGCAGTTCCATCACATGGTCCCGGTCCGAAACTGAATCCAGACTGTTGCGGGTCGCCCGGTGAAAACCCAGACTGTGGGCCAGCGCTTCCCGGTCAATCGGATAAGCAGTTCCCGCCAGCGCACCCGAGCCGAGCGGACAGGTGTCCAGCCGGTGCAGTGCGTCACTCAGACGCGAGTGGTCCCGCTCGAACATCTCGACATACGCCAGACACCAGTGGGCAAAAGTCACCGGCTGCGCACGCTGCAGGTGAGTATAGCCCGGCAGCACCGTGGTCTGATGCTCACGGGCAACCGTCGTCAGCTGACTCTGCAGATGATCCAGCATCATCAGCAGCTGGTGTCCCTGCTGACGGCACCACAGCTTGAGGTCGGTCGCCACCTGATCGTTCCGGGAACGGCCGGTATGCAATTTCTTGCCCAGATCACCCACCCGGTGGATCAGCTGTTGCTCCACCCAGCTGTGAATGTCTTCAGCGTCGGACTGGAGAATCTGTTGCGGATCCTCCATCACCGCCAGCTTCAGCTCATTCAGAGCCAGTTCCAGCTTCTGCTGTTCCGCCTCGGTCAGTACCCCGACCTGACGCAGCGCTTTCGACCAGGCCACCGAGCCAACGATGTCCTGCTCCGCCAGGCGGTAATCAAATCGCAGGGAATCATTGAACTGCTTGAACCGAGTATCTGCTGCCTGACTAAAACGTCCGCCCCATAGTGCCATGGTACTTCTCCTTTCCGGTACGACCGACTTTGCTCACATATCTTGATTGGTAATGCGCTTTACGCTGATAGAATTATTTTTTTTGCTCGTTCAGTGCACGGATACGGCTGGCCAGCGAGTACAGGCGGATAAAGCCACCGGCATGGCTGTGATCGTACACTTCATCTTCACCGAAGGTCGCAAACTCTTCTGAGTACAGACTGTTTGGTGAGCGCTTCTGAACTGCGGTGACCTGGCCTTTGTACAGCTTCAGGACCACTTCGCCATTGACGTCCTGCGCCAGCTCATCAGCCGCAGCCAGCAATGAACGGCACAGCGGCGTAAACCAACGGCCATCGTAAATCAGATGTGAAGCTTTCAGCGCGAGGCTTTCACGGAACTCAAAGGAATCTTTATCCAGTACCAGCTGTTCCACCGCACGCAGGGCTTCCATCATGATGGTGCCTCCCGGGGTTTCATAACAGCCGCGGGATTTAATCCCAACCAGACGGTTTTCTACGATATCGATCCGACCGACACCGTGCTCAGCACCTTTCGCGTTCAGATACACCAGCGCTTCATAAGGTGACATGGCTTTGCCATCAACCGCGACAATCTCGCCTTTTTCAATTTTGACCGATACCTGCTCCGGCGTATTCGGGGCATCTTCCGGATCCTTGGTCCAGACCCAGCACAGCTCATTTGGCTGATTCCATGTATTTTCCAGTACACCGCCTTCGGTCGAGATGTGCCAGGCATTGGCGTCACGGGAGTAGATTTTTTCTAAGGTCGCTGTGGTCGGAATTTTACGCTCTGCCAGATAATCCAGCAGGGCTTCACGACTGCGCAGGTCCCACTCACGCCAAGGCGCAATCACAGTCAGCTGAGGTGCCAGCGCTGCATAAGCACTTTCGAAACGGACCTGGTCGTTCCCCTTACCGGTACAACCGTGACACAGGGCATCGGCACCCACTTCCAGCGCACACTCTACCTGAGCTTTCGCGATAATCGGACGCGCCATCGATGTGCCCAGCAGGTATTTGCCTTCGTATACCGCACCGGTTTTCAGACTTGGATAGATGTAATCTTTGACCATTTCTTCTTTCAGGTCTGCGATGTAGCAGGCAGATGCACCCGAGGCCAGTGCTTTTTCTTCAATGCCTTCCAGCTCAGCTTCACCCTGACCCACATCGGCCACAAAGGCGACGACTTCACAGTCATAGTTTTCTTTCAGCCATGGAATGATGGCCGAAGTATCCAGACCGCCGGAATAAGCTAATACGACTTTGTTTACCTTGCTCATTGTTACTCTCCTTCGTTGCCTGCGCGACGGTCATCCCGTTCAGGCGGTATCAATCTTGATGTTTGAAACGACAAATTCAATTGGGTTAATTTTTATATCCGAACCCGGATTTTGCGCCAGCGTCCGGATGCAAATCTGCTGACTCAGAGCACAAATCGGGTTCCGATTTGTTCCCCTTCAAACAGCGCCAGAAGTTTGTCCGGATAACGCCAGCCCGCAATTTCGACCGGACGTCCTAAACCTTTGGCGGCCTCAAACGCTGCTTTCACTTTTACAATCATGCCGTCGGTAATCACCGCTTGCTGAATCAGCGCATCCGCTTTAACTTCAGTCAGCGATTCAATCAGATGGCCTTTGCCATCCAGCACGCCACTGACATCTGACAGCAGGACCAGCTCAGCATCCAGTGCCGCGGCGACGGCCACAGCGGCCTGATCGGCATTGACATTCATCAGTTCACCGTCAGCCGTCAGGCCAATTGAACTGATAATCGGCAGGTAACCCGATGCCATCAGACCAGCCACCAGACTGCTGTCACCCGGTGCGGCTTTACCGACAGCACCCAGTTCCGGGTCCAGCTCAGTCACCTGGCACAGACCACCATCAGCCAGCCCCAGACCGACCGCTTTCACACCGCACTTTATCGCATGGCCCTGCAGCATCTTATTGGCAGTCCCTGCCAGTGCGCCCGCAATCACGCCAATCTGATCCACCGGGGTCACCCGCAGCCCCTGCTTCTTCACCGTTGGCAGATTGAGCTTTTTCATCAGGTCATCCACCAGATAACCGCCGCCATGTACCAGGAGCAAAGGACGATTCGCCTTCGCCTGATATGCACTGATGGCTCCAAAGACTTTCTCGAGCGTGTCGCTGCACGACAATACGGCTCCACCCAATTTGATCACTAACGGCGACTGTTCCATCCCGCTTCTCCTTTCAACAGCCAGACTTAGCCAACCAGCGCAGTCAACGGCGCAAAACCATTACGAATATTGATACATTGCATCGCCTGAGACGATGCACCTTTCAGTAAATTGTCGATGGCTGAGGTCAGGATGACGTGCTGCCCCTCCACCAGCCAACCGATGTCACAGAAGCAAGTATTTACCACATCCTGCAAACGTGCTGCCTGATTGCCCAGCAGACGGACCGCCTGTTCGCCAGGCTGGTGATAGGCTGCTGCCATCGCCGCCGAGACGGCTTCGGGGGTCACCCCCGGAGCCAGTCTGGCCGTGATTGTAGCCAGGATGCCGCGCTTAAAATTGCCGAGATGCGGGGTAAAGATGACGTCAGCTCCCAGATGCGCAGCAATTTCAGGCTGATGACGGTGGGTAAACACACCGTAGGCCTGCAGGCTGACTTCGCAGAAACTGTTGGTCATGCTGGCTTTGCGTCCGGCGCCGGAGACACCACTCACGGCATTAATTACCGGCCATTGCTGAGTGTCCAGCAGCCCGGCTGCCAGCAATGGTTTCAGGGCCAGCTGAGACGCTGTCGGATAACACCCGGGAACAGCAACGAGCTGCGCCTGGCGAATAGCATCACCGTTCCACTCAGCCAGACCGTAGACCGCTTCGTCCAGCCATTGGGCATGCTGATGTGAAAATCCATAATAGCGGGTATAAAAATCATCGCCTTTCACCCGGAAAGCCCCGGACAGATCAAAGACCTGACAGCCAGCTTCCAGGAAAATCGGAGCCAGGTCATGACTGACTTCATGCGCCGTGGCCAGCAGCACGATATCGGAAGAGTTTGCGACCGCAGCTGCATCGGTCAGCGGCTGAAGCGGTAAATCGACCAGTCCGCGTAATTGCCCGTGCAGTTCGCTGATGGTTTTACCGGCATCCAGACTGTTTTCAGACACATAGAGACCGGCCAGTTGCAAATGCGGATGTTTCAGTACCATGGCTGCCAGTTCCGCACCGGTATAGCCGCTGGCACCAATGATAGAGGTATTCAACATATAAGATCCTGTCGTCATCGTTGTGAAATTCACTATCAAGAAAATATAACTGCTGTATGTTTCAGCGCGTGGCGCCAGGCAGGCGCGTCATGGAAGGTGCCAGAGACACCGGGCGATAGAGACTTAGCGTCGTCGGAAGGAATGCTGCTTGTGGTTCATCGCCTGGTTCATACTGCTGCTGATGGCCTCTGGTTGATCATAAAAGACGTCTTGCACATACCGTTTATCTGTTTGCTGCATGACATCAAACTTGTTTTGTTATTCACACACAAACCAAATAAGCAAATTTTTATTCATTAATTATGAATTTTTATATTTACCTTTTTCGATTTTTTATGTCAAGCCAGACGGCAGAAAAAAGTATGCTTCGTGACGGCTGCACGGTGATACGTCATGCTCTGGCTGTAAAAATAAAGAAAGTAAATTACAGAACAGAGACAGTCCGCAGGATTCATGCACGTCGTTTGATAGGATTTTTGTCTAAAAAGGGCCTACTTATTGACCTTTCGCCCCAATGAAGGCTAGATTGTTGGCAACGCCTTGGCGATTGGATGTAACAAAATTACGATATGGATGCGATATGAACGAAAAGTACAGTGCGTTAAAAAGCAATGTCAGTATGCTTGGCCACTTGCTGGGTAACACCATCAAGGATGTCCACGGCAGCGAACTGCTGGATAAAGTTGAAACCATTCGAAAACTGTCAAAATCGGCCTGCGCCGGGAACAGTGACGATCGGGAAAAACTGATTACCGAGCTGCAGAACCTGCCAGATGATCAACTGCTGCCTGTTACCCATGCGTTCAGTCAGTTCCTGAACCTGACCAACATCGCCGAGCAATACCACACGATTTCCCGCCATTGCGAAGATCTGGTATGCAGTCCGGATGAAATGGACAGTCTTTTTGCCAAGCTCAAAGATGAAAGCATCACTGAGCTGGACTCGCTGCAGGCTGTTCGTGAACTCAACATCGAACTGGTGCTCACCGCACACCCGACGGAAATCGCCCGTCGCACCATGATTCACAAGCTGGTGCAAATCAATAAATGTCTGTCCCAGCTTGAATTGAACGAGCTGTCTCACCGGGAGCGCCAGAGAGCAGAACGCCGTCTGGAGCAACTGATTGCTCAGGCCTGGCACTCCGATGTGATCCGTAAGCAACGCCCCAGCCCGCTGGATGAAGCCAAGTGGGGTTTTGCCGTCGTTGAGAACTCTTTATGGGAAGCCGTCCCGGAGTTCCTGCGCCAGTTTGATGAAAAGCTGCATCAGCATCTGGGAGAAAGCCTGCCGCTGGACGCCGCGCCTGTGAAATTCTCTTCCTGGATGGGGGGAGACCGCGACGGGAACCCGTTCGTCACTGCCGAAATCACCCGTGAGGTATTGCTGCTTTCACGCTGGAAAGCAGCAGATCTGTACCTGAACGATATCCAGGAACTGGTCAGTGAGCTGTCAATGGTTGCCTGTAACGACGAAGTCCGCGAGCTGGCTCATGGCGCCCATGAACCGTATCGTGAAATCGTCAAAGGACTTCGCACGTTGCTGACCCAGACCCGTGACGTGCTGGATGCAAAAATAAAAGGCCATGATGTGCCGAAAGTTGCGATTCTGGAAGATGTCGAGCAGCTTTGGGCACCACTACATGCCTGTTACCAGTCTTTGCACGAATGCGGCATGGGCATCATTGCTGATGGCCTGCTGCTGGATACGCTGCGTCGCGTCCAGTGTTTTGGCGTCCATCTGGTACGTCTGGATATCCGTCAGGAAAGTACCCGCCACTCCAATGTAATTTCAGAACTGACCCGCTATCTGGGACTGGGAGATTACGACCAGTGGAGTGAACAGGACAAAGTGGCTTTCCTGGTCCGCGAGCTGGCTTCAAAACGCCCACTGCTGCCTCGTGACTGGCAACCCTCAGAGCCAGTTCAGGAAGTTCTGGACACCTGTCGCGTCATTGCTGAGCAATCCCGACAGGCGCTGGGTGCCTATGTGATTTCCATGGCCCGGACAGCTTCCGATGTTCTGGCTGTTCACCTGCTGCTCAAAGAAGCCGGATGTCCTTTCCGCCTGGATGTCTGTCCGCTGTTTGAAACCCTGGACGATCTGAACAACGCGGAATCTGTCATCACCCAGCTGATGAATATCGACTGGTACCGCGGTTTTATTCAGAACCACCAGATGGTCATGATTGGCTATTCCGACTCCGCCAAAGATGCCGGTGTGACCGCGGCTGGCTGGGCACAGTACCGCGCCATGGAAGCCCTGGTGAATGTCTGCGATGACGCCGGTGTTGAACTGACGCTGTTCCACGGTCGTGGCGGTAGTATCGGCCGTGGTGGTGCGCCGGCTCACGCTGCCCTGCTGTCTCAGCCGCCACGCAGCCTGAAAGGCGGCCTGCGTGTCACGGAGCAGGGCGAAATGATTCGCTTCAAACTGGGTCTGCCGGATGTGGCAGTCAACAGCCTGAATCTCTATGCCAGCGCGATCCTGGAAGCCAACCTGCTGCCGCCTCCGGCACCAAAGCAGGAGTGGCGGGATGTCATGGACAATCTGTCTGATATCTCATGCGACGCTTACCGCGCTGTGGTTCGTGGTCATGAATCTTTTGTCCCTTACTTCCGTGCTGCCACGCCGGAAATGGAGCTGGGTAAACTGCCACTGGGCTCCCGTCCGTCGAAGCGGAATCCGAAAGGCGGTGTTGAAAGTTTACGTGCAATTCCATGGATCTTCGCCTGGAGTCAGAACCGCCTGCTGCTGCCAGCATGGCTGGGTGCAGGAAAAGCAATTCAGCATGTGATTGATCAGGGGAAAGCATCACTTCTGGAAGATATGTGCCGTGAATGGCCATTCTTCTCTACCCGACTGGGTATGCTGGAAATGGTTTACAGCAAGACCAATATTCAGATTGCAGAGTATTACGATCAGCGCCTGACCGACGAAAGTCTGTGGCCGCTGGGACAAGAACTCCGCGACCAGTTACAGCGCGATATCAAGGTCGTCCTGAACGTCGAGAACAGCGATCACCTGATGGAACAAGACCCTTGGGGTGCTGAATCTATCCGCCTGCGTAATGTTTATGTTGAGCCGCTGAACATGCTTCAGGCTGAGCTGTTGCACCGGACCCGTCAGCAGGAAACAGTCTCGCCAATGCTGGAAGAAGCCCTGATGGTCACGATTGCCGGCATCGCTGCCGGTATGCGCAACACCGGCTAAATCCCGCATTTCCAAATCAAAACAGGCCACCTTCGGGGTGGCCTGTTTTTTGTTCGCAATTAAGACAATACGAAATTCCGAATTTCAGCTATGGTCTATATACGTGCAGTGAATCAACATGAAGGAAACTTTGTGCACTGCATGCAGTCCGCATAATTGGACAAACGTCACAAGATAACTAATTGCTCACTGTTCACCACAGAATATTTATGCTTCTGCTGGTTGCAGTGATTCAATTGATGATATCCTATGTGATCTCGGCCGGGCACTGCAACAATACGATTATAAAAACGCCTAAGAGCGGATGGGTAACGTAACACCCGGTCGATTTATTTTTTTTGTAGTATTTTAACGGATAGAAGAGATGTCACTACCACACGTCATTTTGACCGTGCTGAGTTCGCGTGATGCGACCGGCTACGACATTACGAAAGAGTTCTCTCACAGTATCGGCTATTTCTGGAAAGCCAGTCATCAGCAGGTATACCGCGAGTTGAACAAAATGGCCACCAACAATCAGGTTACCTGTAAACTTGAACCTCAGGAGGGTAAACCGGATCGTAAGGTATATTCCATTACCGATCTGGGCCGGCAAGCGCTGTTTGAGTGGTTCCAGGAACCCGCTCGTAATCCAACCATCCGTGATGAGTTTTCTGCCAAACTGCTGGTCTGCGGCGTACACAACTCGCAGCCAATGCAGCAACAGCTGGAAGCACTGATCGAAGAATCTCACACACTGATGAACCATTACCATGAGCTGGAGAAAGTCCATTTCGCCAACTACAAAGACATGGATCGCCAGTCTCGTCTGGATCGCCTGACCCTGCGTCGTGGTATCCACAACCGCCAGGCCTGGATTGACTGGGCAGAAGAAGTACTGGCAGAACTGAAAGATATGGACAGCTCTGAAAGCAGCGTTGCTCTGAGCGCTGAGTAAAGACCACGACTCCCGGACCGGGAGTCCGTGATGTACCGCCATAAACAGGTACACCATCATCTTTTCATCAAAAAAGCCGCTTTCGCGGCTTTTTCTTTTTGGTCTCTGTCAGGTTCCCTGAGGCTTGCTCAGACGGTCGCTTCCGCTTCAGCGCGGACACCCAGCGTATGGCAGATTGCATAGGTCAGCTCTGCGCGGTTCAGGGTGTAGAAATGGAAATCCTTCACGCCTTCACGGCTCAGTACACGAACCATATCAATCGCATTACTGGCGCCGACCATCTGGCGACTCAGCAAATCATCGTCCAGTCCCTGATACTGCTTCTCCAGCCAGTTCGGAATTTTCACGTTATTGGTCTGGGCAAATCGCTTCGCCTGCTTCATGTTCACCACAGGCAGGATCCCCGGCACAATCTCAACATCAATGCCGGCAGCCACACAACGGTCGCGGAAGCGCAGGTAGCTCTCCACATCAAAGAAGAACTGAGTAATCGCACGGTTTGCACCAGCGTCCACTTTACGCTTCAGGTTGATCAGATCAGCCTGCGCACTTTTCGCTTCCGGATGCACTTCAGGGTAAGCCGCCACCGAAATGTCGAAATCGGCTTCTGCTCGCAGCAGTTCCACCAGATCAACGGCATACATGTCCGGCTTCCCGCCGTTCGGTGGCAGGTCGCCACGCAGGGCCACAATATTTCGAATCCCGTTTTTCCAGTAATCACGGGCAATGGAACGTAACTCATCACGGGAAGCATCAATACAGGTCAGATGGGGGGCTGCAATCAGACCGGTCTGATCTTTGATATCTTTGATGATCGAGTGAGTCCGATCCCGCTCACCGGAGTTGGCACCATAAGTGACCGAGACAAACTTGGGTTTCAGCGTTTTCAGACGATGAATCGAGGACCACAGGGTTTCCTCCATCGCAGGCGTACTTGGCGGGAAGAATTCAAATGACACATTGATCGCACCGTTCAGATCGGCGATGTTCTGATTTAAAGCATCCAGATGATTGGCGTAAGAGTAACCCATAATTGAAACCTTCCTGCTGATGGCCTGCGGCCTTCCCTGTAAACTCTGACGCCGAATAACCATTTAGACGTCTATATGTCCACAGAATGTCTTGTAACCAATTTAATGTCAACCGCATAAACATGAATTTTTCTCAACATCAAATCCCACTTTCTTCAAGTTCTGAATTTTGCACCTTAGGATCCCGTTCAGCCCGCGTACTCACTGTATTGTGAAGATAGCAAATACAACAAAGGGCAGCGGAAAACTGCCCTTTCGATCTATCTCATCACCCAAAAATCTTACAACAGGTTCGCCAGACGATTCAGATCGGACAGCAAGGCACCGGCCGTCACGTCACGCCCTGCGCCCGGGCCGCGGATCACCAGAGGATTCTCGCGGTACCAGCGGCTTTCAATGGCAAAGATATTGTCACAAGGCAGCAGGTTAGCCAGGGCATGTTCCGGCTCCAGTGCATCCAGCCCCACAACGGCCTGACCATTTTTATCCAGCCGGGCCACATAACGCAGCACCTTCCCTTCCCGTTGAGCTTTGGTCAGGCGAGCCTGCAGCCGTTCATCCAGAACAGGCCCCTGCTCAAAGAAGGCGTCCAGACTTAGACCGGCCAATTCCTCCGGCACCAGTGATTCCACTTTCACCTGTTCAGGCTCCAGTGCCAGACCGGACTCTCGCGCCAGAATCACCAGCTTCCGCATGACATCACTGCCATCCAGATCATGCCGGGGATCCGGCTCCGTCAGCCCCTGCTGCCAGGCCTGCTCCAGTAACTGACTGAACGGCAGACTGCCGTCAAATTGCTGGAACAGCCAGGACAGGGTCCCGGAGAAAATCCCCGACACTGCAATAATAGTATCGCCGCTGTCACGCAGGTCTTTCACCGTATGGTTCACCGGTAACCCGGCCCCGACCGTCGCGTTATACAGCCAGTGACGGCTGCTCTTCTCAAAGGCATCGACCACGGCACAATACACGTCTCCCGGTGCGGAGCCAGCCACTTTATTGGCTGAGATCAAATGCAGGCCACTGCTGGCAAAGTCAGAATACCGTTCAGACAGCGCCTTGCTGGCCGTCACATCCAGGACCACCAGCTCGTCGTAATCATGCTGACCCAACGCAGGCAACCAGTCGCTGCCACCGGTTGCTTCGTTGTCAAACTGGGTCAGCGCACGCTCTGTCGGAATACCTTGCAGGTCAATCCAGAAACGCCGGCTGTCTGCGACCCCGATCAGGGTAAAACTCATGCCATGACGCTTTTCCAGTGCCACCTTCTCTTCCCCGAACAGTTCCAGCCACCGGCTGCCGATATTGCCCTTACCGCAAAGGATCAGACCAATACGCTTCTGAGCCTGAAACAGACTCTGGTGGATCTGCTGAACCAGTGCCTGAGTGTCGGCCTGACGCAGCACAGCAATCAGACTGAGGCCGGATTCAGCCTCAGTAACGAATTCAACCGGCTGCCCTTTCAGCTGTTGCTGGAAGCCATGGCAGTGGACCGGATTATTCACCACACCAGCTCCCACGGCGGCAACCATGGTAAAGCCATCCCGGAGGCGGATCTCGGCATGAATACCACTGTCCTGTAACAGCAGCAGCACGCCATTGGCAACCTCGGCGGTATAAGCCAGCTGGATCCGCCCGGTATCCGTTTCAACATGCTGTGCCAGCGGCAGTGCCTGCTTCTGAGGTAACAGCCTTGCCAGCGTTTGCGTCAGCTGAGTCAGCGACCGGGCACCGCTCACCGACAACTCGAGCAGACAGACGTCATCCAGAGAGGTAATAATTTTGGCCCCGCGGCCGGAAGCCAGCACCCGCTCAACCCGGGTCGAACCGGATTCAGGTTGCTGGCTGCAGCGTAACGTCAGGTCAATCGCACTCTGAGCCACAGGCTGCAGCGTACGGCTGTGCAGAACCGGCGCAGCCAGCCGGGCCAGTTCATCCGCTTCATCCAGACGCAGTAATGGCAGCAGACAGGCATCGTTGACCACGCGCGGATCGGCACTGTATACCCCGGCGACGTCACTCCAGATTGTCACCCGGCTGACACCCGCCAGCGCACCGATGACAGTCGCAGAATAGTCAGAGCCGTTTCGGCCCAGCAGTACGGTCTCCCCGCCCTGATTCGCGGCCATAAATCCTGTAATCACCAGACGGTGACCGCTGTGCTGCGCCAGCTCATTCTGAAGCAGCGGCAGGGAACGGCCGCGATCAACCTCCGGCTGAGCTGCCCGTTCGGCCCGAAGGAAGAGTCGTGAGTCCAGTGCCCGTGCCGCCATTGCTTTCTGAGACAACAACGCAGCCAGCAACCGGGATGACCACAGCTCGCCGTGACCCAGTACCCAGGCCTGTCTGGCCGGGGTCATATCACTGCCGGAAAGCTGGCCCAGTGCACTGAATTCCAGATGCAGGGCTGTCAGGAGCTCATCAGCTTCCCCACCATCCAGCAGCTCCTCAACCAGATGCTGCTGAAAATTCCGCAAGTCCTGCAGGCTCTCATGCGCCAGACGACCATCCTGATTCAGCAGCGACAGCCACTGAATGAGCCGGTTCGTCGTTTTCCCGGCCGCCGAGACCACAATCAGATCTTCTGCATCAGAATACTGCAGCAAAATGTCAGCAACATTCCGGAAGCAACCGGCATCCGCCAGACTGCTGCCGCCGAATTTGTGTAACTGCCGTCCCTGGGTCATGCGCTGATCTCCGCAGCTTTAGCAAAGGCCTGCGCCAGATCGGCAATCAGATCTTCCGCATCTTCCAGTCCCACTGACAAACGCAGCAGGGACGGCAGCAGGCCAGCCTCCAGCTGAGCTTCATCAGACATCGCCCGGTGGGTCATGCTGGCCGGGTGGGCAATCAGACTTTCCGTTCCCCCCAGCGATTCCGCCAGCGAGAAACATTCCAGCGCAGCCACAAAGACTTTCAGCTGCTCCATACTGCCCGCCAGTTCGAAACTCAGCATAGAGCCAAAACCCGCCTGTTGCTTCGCCGCAATGTCATGCCCCGGATGATCCGCGAGACTCGGATGATAAATCTGACCCACCAGCGGCTGGGTCTGCAGATAGGCCAGCAAACGGGCTGAGTTTTCCTCATGCATGCGCATCCGAGGAACCAGAGTCCGGACCCCACGCAGGGTCAGATACGCATCAAACGGCGCGCCGGTGGCACCGATACAGTTCGCCCACCAGGACAGTTTTTCAGCATGCTCGCTGTCTTTGGCAATCAGCACCCCGCCCACAACATCGGAGTGACCATTGATGTACTTGGTTGTCGAATGCACGACGAAGTCCGCGCCCAGCGCAATCGGCTGTTGCAGGGCCGGAGACAGGAAAGTGTTATCGACGGCGACCAGCGCGCCAACCGTATGGGCCAGCTCACATAACTGAGCCACATCCACCACACGCAGCAAAGGGTTAGAAGGTGTTTCAACCCAGACCAGCTTCGGTTTTTTTGCCAGTGCCGCAGCCAGCGCCTGGGCGTCGCCCTGATCGACAAACTGCACCTTGAAATCCCCTTTACCGGCCCGGGTATTAAACAAGCGGTAAGTCCCGCCGTAGCAGTCATGCGGTGCCACAACCAGATCTTCCGGTCCCAGCTGGGCGGTCGCCAGCAGGTTGATGGCCGCAGTCCCGCAACTGGTCACCACGGCCCCGGCACCGCCTTCCAGCTCCGCCAGCGTATCCGCCAGCAGGTTTCGGGTCGGATTGCCCGAGCGGGAATAATCGTACTGGGGCAACGTCCCGAGTTCAGGAAAGCCATAGGTTGAGGTCAAGTAAATCGGTGGGACCACTGCGCGAAAAGGCTGATCCGTTTCAATGCCGCTGCGTACAGCGATTGTTGCTGTTTTCTTGTCGCTCATCTTCTAGCTTCCTTGTTCCTTGGGGTGGCCGGGGCCGACGGTCATCAAATTCCCACAACCTTAGCTACATTTAAAAAAGACGTCAACACTTCCAGACGTCCATATGTCTTTGCTTGTGGCAGTAAATCCCGCTAAAATTCCCCCATACAATATTTCAAAACCCTATATCGCTGAGAAGGTAAACAATGGCAAAGTGGAACGGTGAGTACATCAGCCCTTATGCGGAACATGGCAAGAAAAATGAGCAGGTCAAAAAAATCACTGTCTCTATCCCATTAAAGGTTCTGAAGATCCTCACGGATGAACGCACCCGTCGTCAGGTGAACAACCTGCGGCATGCCACCAACAGCGAACTGCTGTGTGAAGCATTTCTCCATGCTTATACCGGTCAGCCATTACCAACCGATGACGACATCCGGAAGGACCGTCCAGACGATCTGCCTGCAGAAGCGAAGGCCATCATGGAAAGCCTAGGCATCGAATACGAAGACATTAACGAATAAAAAAGATAGTCGGCCGAAGTAAAAAAAAAACCAGCCTGACGGCTGGTTTTCAATGCAAAACGCAAAATGATGTCTCTTTACACTTCCATGTAACCCACAGGCATTTCGATGCGGGCAACGCCTGACTCTACCGCAGCAACAGCGACCGCTTTCGCAACGCGAGGCAGCAAACGCGGATCCATTGGCTTAGGAATAATATAGTCAGGACCGAACTCCAATTTCTCAACACCAGCCGCCTTGGCCACTTCCGCCGGAACCTTTTCTTTCGCCAGTTCACGGATGGCATGAACCGCAGCCAGTTTCATCTCGTCATTAATCTCGCTGGCACGCACATCCAACGCACCGCGGAAAATGAACGGGAAACAAATCACGTTGTTCACCTGGTTCGGATAATCCGAACGGCCGGTCCCCATGATGAGATCATCACGCACGGCATGAGCCAGCTCCGGCTTAATTTCCGGATCCGGGTTAGAACAGGCAAACACAACAGGCTTTTCAGCCATCAGCTTCAGTGCTTCAGCAGACAGCAGATCCGGACCAGACACGCCCACAAAAATGTCGGCACCCTCAATCACGTCTTCCAGAGTACGCTTGTCGGTATTGTTAGCAAACAGCTGCTTGTATTCGTTAATGTCGTCACGACGGGTGTGGATCACACCTTTACGGTCCAGCATGTAGATCTTTTCACGCTGGGCACCACACTTAATCAGCAGTTCCATACAGGCAACTGCCGCCGCGCCCGCACCCAGACAGACGATCACCGCTTCATTGATATCTTTGCCCTGCAGTTCCAGTGCATTGAGCATCCCGGCTGCAGTTACAATTGCGGTACCGTGCTGGTCATCATGGAAGACCGGCACCTGGCAACGTTCAATCAGACGCTTTTCAATCTCAAAACAGTCAGGTGCTTTGATATCTTCCAGGTTGATCCCGCCGAAGGTGTCGGCAATGTTTGCGACCGTATCGACAAACTCGTCGATGGTGCGGTGTTTAACTTCGATATCAATCGAATCCAGGCCCGCGAAACGCTTGAACAGCAGCGCCTTGCCTTCCATCACTGGCTTGGATGCCAGCGGGCCGAGATTACCCAGGCCAAGAATGGCCGTACCATTGGTGATCACGGCAACCATGTTGCCTTTACCAGTGTACTTATAAACATTTTCTGCGTTCTGGGCGATCTCCCGCACAGGTTCGGCCACACCCGGGCTGTACGCCAGGGCGAGATCTTCTACTGTGTTGGCAGGCTTGCTCAGTTCAACCGAAATTTTCCCGGGGACAGGGTAAGCATGGTAATGAAGTGCTTGTTGACGAAAATCTTCAGACATAGTTATTAGAATCCTGAATGGATGGATGTTCGGTTCGGTATTGAACAATGGATCATATTCGATAGCAGCACAAAATCCTAGTTCGCGCAAGCTGGTAATACCAAGGGAATCACGGATGCGGGCCGGAAAAATGCCGGGCAGTGACGGAGGCGGGAGCTGAGGGGGAAATGATTAAGAAACGGGGCGCATAAATGCAAAAAGGGACGCCGCAGCGTCCCTTTTCTCGACAGTGTCTTCGAGCAATTACTTGCTAGACAGAGCGCCGAAACGCTTGTTGAATTTGTCGATACGGCCACCGGTGCTCACTTGACGCTGCTTACCAGTGTAGAATGGGTGACATTTGTCGCACACATCCAGGTTGATGTCGTCTTTACTCAGAGTTGAGTTGAAGACGAAAGTGTTGCCGCAAGAACAACGAGCGTTTACAGCAGTGTATTCTGGGTGGATACCTTGTTTCATGGGGAAACCTCATAGCTAAGGCCGTGTCGCTCTCCCGATCCAAAGCCGGGCACCACACGTGGTTAATAAATAATGCCGGGCCAACAGCTCCGGACAAACAGGCGGCGTATGATAATCAATCAGCTCACTCAGATCAACAGCAATCACCGAGCCTTCCCGCTTTGCCTTGTTCATTGTGCAGGGTACACTGCCATGTATCTGTAAGTATAAGTGAAGCCTATGACTGCCACCATCGCCCGGGTTGCCCTGCCTGTTCCGCTGGACAAAACTTTTGACTATCTGATCCCGGCCGGTACACAGCCTGTCATAGGTGGTCGGGTTCGTGTCCCGTTTGGCCGTCAGCAGCTCACCGGTATCGTCATCGCCCTCACAGACACTTCGGATTTTCCTCTTGAGCAACTCAAGCCCCTCAGAGCCGTGCTGGACAGTGAACCCCTGTGGCAGCCGCCGCTGTTTCAGTTGCTGGAATGGACCAGCCGCTACTACCAGTACCCGCTCGGCGATACCCTGGCCAATGCATTACCGTCAGCCCTGCGTAAAGGCAGACCGGCCAATGCCGAGATTCGTTTCTGGCAACTGACAGAAAAAGGAAAAGAGCAGCCTTTATCCGCCCTGAAACGGGCCCCAAAACAAGCCAGCATCCTGACTCTGCTGCGCAACGGTGAACTCAGCCACGAAGCTTTATTAGAAGAAGACGTCAGCAGCACAACCCTGAAAACCCTGACGGAGAAAGGCTGGATCCACAGCTATCAAGCCGTCCCTCAGAGCCTGCGCTGGCAGAATGAATTTGCGATTACCGAAGACAAGCCCCGGCTGAATGAGGAACAGGCCCTGGCGATTGCCAGTGTCAACGCCAATCCCGGCTACGGCTGCTATTTACTACAGGGCGTGACCGGTTCAGGTAAAACCGAAGTTTACCTCAACCTGCTGGAACCTGTGCTGGCCGCAGGTAAGCAGGCGCTGGTGCTGGTGCCTGAAATCGGCCTGACGCCGCAGACCATTAACCGCTTCCAGCGCCGTTTCAATGTGCCGCTGTACACCATCCACTCCGGTCTGAATGATACCGAGCGCCTGAGCGCCTGGCTGGCCGGGCGCGACAATCAGGCCGGGATCATCATCGGAACCCGTTCTGCCCTGTTCACGCCGTTTGCCAGTCTGGGCATCATTATCGTCGACGAAGAGCATGACGCATCCTACAAACAACAGGACAGCCTGCGCTACCACGCCCGGGATATGGCCGTGCTCAGGGCAAATAAGGAAAATATTCCGATCGTGCTCGGCTCAGCAACGCCGGCTCTGGAAACCCTGCACAATGCCCGCACCGGCAAATACCATCACCTGCACCTGACCCGCCGCGCCGGCAATGCTCAGGCTGCTCGCCACGGTGTGCTGGACGTAAAAGGCCTGTATCTGGATGCGGGGCTTTCCGCACCGCTGATCGCCCGGATGCGCCAGCATCTGAGTGCGGGAAATCAGGTGATGCTGTTTCTGAACCGGCGCGGTTTCGCCCCGGCCCTGATGTGTCACGAGTGCGGCTGGCTCGCCGAGTGTAAACGCTGCGATGCCTACTATACCTATCATCAGCATTCCGGAGAGCTGCGTTGTCACCACTGCCAGACCCAGCGGCCGGTGATGCCGCAGTGCCTGCAATGTGGTTCAACCCAGCTTCAGACCGTCGGGGTCGGCACCGAACAGCTGGAACATCAGCTGGCCGAGTTATTCCCCGAATTCAAAACCGTGCGCATCGACCGGGACAGCACCCGGCGCAAAGGAAGCCTGGACACGTATCTGGAAGCCATCCGCAACAAGGAATATCAGATCCTGATCGGGACTCAGATGCTGGCCAAAGGGCATCATTTTCCGGATGTCACCCTGGTCGCACTGGTCGACGTTGACAGTGCCCTGTTCAGCAACGATTTCCGGGCGCCCGAACGGCTGGCACAACTTTTCATTCAGGTTGCCGGACGGGCCGGACGGGCCAGCAAACCGGGCGAAGTGCTGTTGCAAACGCACCATCCGGAGCACAGCCTGCTTCAGGCCCTGCTGTATCAGGGGTATGACCATTTTGCCGGTCAGGCACTGACGGAGCGCCGGCAGGCGATGCTGCCGCCCTACACCTATTTGGCTTTATTCCGGGCTGAAGCCCAGCAAAGCGATGTTACCGAGCAGTTTCTGCTCCAGGTCCGGGGTATTCTCGAAGCCAGCCCGCTGTTCAGCGACCAGACAATGGTCATGGGCCCAAACCCGGCTCCCCTCTCACGCCGGGCCGGCCGCTATCGCTGGCAACTGCTGCTCCAGACTCCGGACCGCAAGACTCTGCAGCAACTGCTGACGGTTGCCCGTCCGGCAATTCAGCTGTTGCCGCTGGCCCGAAAAGTTCGCTGGTCACTGGATGTTGAGCCTCAGGATTTGGGATGAAGATAAAATAAATAATGCGAATTGGATCACAAGCCCAATGTAATTTATGCTATTGCGCACATGTTTAAACCTGCTCAAAGTGCCTACAATAACAGGCTTGCTGGATCAGGTTTCTGTCCCGATTTGACACGATCCTCCAGCATTATTGAGAGAAATATCTAGAGAGGAACAACTTATGGCGACAATGAAGGATGTTGCCCAGCTGGCCGGAGTTTCAACCGCGACGGTATCGCGCGCGCTGATGAACCCGGAAAAAGTGTCAGCCTCGACTCGTAAAAAAGTCGAACAGGCTGTCATGGACGCTGGCTATTCCCCCAACTCCCTGGCGCGAAACCTGCGACGCAATGAATCGAAAACCATTGTCGCAATTGTGCCGGACATCTGCGATCCCTATTTCACCGAAATTATCCGCGGTATTGAAGAAGCAGCAATGGAGCACGGCTATCTGGTATTGCTGGGCGACAGCGGCCAGCAGAAAAGCCGGGAAAACTCTTTCGTCAACCTGGTCTTCACCAAACAGGCTGACGGCATGCTACTGCTGGGCACGGATTTACCGTTTGACATCAGTAAGCCTGAACAGAAAAACCTGCCGCCGATGGTCATGGCCTGTGAATTTGCGCCTGAACTGGAGCTGCCGACCGTTCACATTGACAACCTGACCGCCGCATTCGAAGCCGTGAACTATCTGACCCAGATGGGGCACAAGCACATTGCGCAGGTCACCGGACCGGACAGCGCCATGCTCTGCCAGTTCCGGGCTCAGGGTTACCAACAGGCCCTGCGCCGCGCCGGAATCGAGCTGAACCCTGCTTATACGGTTAAAAGCGACTTCACTTTTGCCGGCGGCGCCCGTGCCGTCACCACGCTGCTGTCGCTGCCCGAGCCGCCCACCGCCCTGCTGTGCCACAACGATGTCATGGCTATCGGTGCCATGCAGCAGGCCAAACGTCTGGGTATCAAGGTGCCGCAGGATCTGTCGATTGTCGGTTTCGATGACATTCAGTTTGCGGAATACTGCGATCCTCCGCTGACAACGGTGTCTCAGCCGCGTTACGAGATTGGCCGTCAGTCGATGCTGATGCTGCTGGAAATTCTGCAGGGCAAAGACATTACCGCCGGCTCACGACTGCTGGATGCCAAACTGGTGATCCGCGAAAGTGCCGCGCCGCCAGCCAACAAGTATTGACGCGGCAACGCGGTGAAATATTGAGCAAAAGGTCACAGAATCATCGGGAAGCACACTCACCGACACTGGCTGAGGCTTCCCGACACTAGCCAGTCCGAACACTTCTTTGTACCATATCCGTCCAATCGTTCAGCAATAATCAAAAATTGTGGCAACCAAAGATTACGTCAAGCGAGGCCGGGCGACGAAGAAACCGGCCAGAAAAACCCGTTCCCGCAGCAGCCAGCCTCAAGGACAGTTCCCGATAAAATGGGCACTGATTGCTTTGTGCTTGGTTGTCGGCATGGGATACGGCCTCTATTTCCTGTCCAGCACTCCCAAACCTGCGACGCCAGTTCCTGAGCAGCCGGTTAAGCCGGTTCAGAGAGAGAGCCCGAAACCGGCCGTCAAACCCAAAACCGAACCGGTACCCAAGACTGAGCCGAAACCGGTCACGACGACGAAACCGCAGGAAAAACTGCCGCCGAAGCCTGCCGAGAAGTGGCGCTATATTGCAGAGCTGGAAAACAAAGAAGTTCAGGTTGAAGCCAAGAAAGTACCGGACACGCCCAACCGGCCGTATCTGATGCAGTGCGGCGCTTACCGGACACCGGCACAGGCCGAGGAACGCAAGGCAATGATCGCCTTCCAGGGGCTGAGCAGTCAGATCAAAGTTTCGCAGGGCGACAAAGGCAGCTGGTACCGCGTGGTGCTGGGCCCTTACCCGCAAAAACGAAAAGCCGAGAGCGACCGCAACATGCTGCGCCGAGCAGGCATCGAACCCTGTGCGATCTGGTACTGGGAATCCTGACCGTTTGGCAGCCGGTAACAGGCTGCTACACTGACAGAAGCCGTCTCAATTGACCCAAGGATGCCATCGGCATCCTTTTTTATTCCCTGTACGCACGCAGATGTTCCCTTTGCCTTGAAATCCGGTACCACCATCCCCAGATCTGCGTAATACCCATACCGGCTGACAAGCCGGATTGATGCTAAGAGGTAATACCGTGACAACTATAGTCTCTGTACGT
The DNA here is from genome assembly GCF_036409375.1 of Photobacterium sp. 53610. Classification (NCBI taxonomy): domain Bacteria; kingdom Pseudomonadati; phylum Pseudomonadota; class Gammaproteobacteria; order Vibrionales; family Vibrionaceae; genus Photobacterium; species Photobacterium sp. 53610. Next base: position 66,666 of record NZ_JAXOFS010000008.1, read on the forward strand.
CGCAACGGAAAAGTCGTCATCGCAGGTGATGGCCAGGTCTCACTGGGCAACACCGTGATGAAGGGCAATGCCCGTAAAGTCCGCCGTCTGTATAACAATCAGGTGCTGGCTGGTTTTGCCGGCGGTACGGCAGATGCCTTTACTCTATTCGAGCGTTTCGAGCGCAAGCTGGAAATGCACCAGGGTCACCTGATGAAAGCCGCCGTTGAGCTGGCAAAAGACTGGCGAACTGACCGCAGCCTGCGCCGGCTGGAAGCCTTACTGGCCGTTGCGGATGAAACAGCGTCCCTGATCATCACAGGCAACGGGGATGTGGTACAGCCGGAAAACGACCTGATTGCCATCGGCTCCGGTGGTAACTTTGCCCTGTCAGCAGCCCGTGCGCTGCTGGAAAATACCGAGCTGGATGCTCGCACCATTGCTGAGAAGTCGCTTAAAATTGCTGGTGATATCTGTGTTTACACCAACGACTTCCAGACTGTTGAAGAACTCGATACCCAGTAAGGATTCCCCATGTCTGAAATGACTCCTCGCGAAATCGTTCATGAACTGAACCGCCATATTATTGGCCAGGACAAGGCTAAACGCGCTGTTGCGATCGCCCTGCGTAACCGCTGGCGCCGGATGCAACTGCCGGAAGAGCTGCGTGTCGAAGTCACGCCGAAGAACATTCTGATGATCGGTCCGACCGGGGTCGGTAAAACGGAAATTGCCCGCCGTCTGGCCAAACTGGCAAATGCCCCGTTCATCAAGGTCGAAGCGACCAAGTTCACCGAAGTGGGTTATGTGGGTAAAGAAGTGGAAACTATTATCCGCGATCTGACCGATGTTGCCGTGAAAATGACGCATCAGCAGGCGATGGAAAAAGTCCGTTTCCGTGCTGAAGAGCTGGCTGAAGACCGCATCCTGGACGTCCTGCTGCCACCAGCACGCGATGCCTGGGGCCAGAACGAAGAAAGCGATAACAACTCAACGACCCGTCAGTCCTTCCGTAAGAAGCTGCGCGAAGGCCAGCTGGACGACAAAGACATCGAAATTGATGTTGCGGCACCGCAAATGGGCGTGGAAATCATGGCTCCTCCTGGCATGGAAGAAATGACCAACCAGCTGCAGGGCATGTTCCAGAACCTGGCCGGCAACACCACCAAAAAGCGCAAGATGAAAATCAAAGATGCGCTGAAAGCGGTGACTGAAGAAGAAGCAGCCAAGCTGGTCAACCAGGAAGAGCTGAAAGAGCAGGCAATTCACGCGGTTGAAAACAACGGTATCGTATTCATCGACGAAATCGACAAAATCTGTAAGCGCGGTGAAACGTCCGGCCCGGATGTCTCCCGTGAAGGTGTTCAGCGTGACCTGCTGCCGCTGGTCGAAGGCTCTACGGTCTCGACGAAACACGGCATGGTCAGAACCGACCACATCCTGTTCATTGCATCCGGCGCCTTCCAGGTGTCACGTCCGTCCGATCTGATCCCTGAACTGCAGGGCCGTCTGCCAATCCGGGTTGAGCTTGAAGCCCTGACCAGTGAGGACTTCAAGCGTATTCTGACGGAGCCGAATGCTTCACTGACGGAACAGTACTGCGCACTGATGGCGACAGAAAACGTGAACATCAGCTTTACCGAAGACGGGATCGCCCAGATTGCTGACGCGGCCTGGCAGGTCAATGAGCGGACCGAAAATATCGGTGCACGCCGCCTGCACACCGTCATGGAACGCCTGATGGAAGAACTGTCTTATGACGCTTCCGAGCAAGGTGGCAAAGCGCAGGTGATCGACAAAGCCTACGTTCAGGCCCATCTGGACGAACTGGTCGAAGACGAAGATCTCAGCCGCTTCATTCTGTAATCTCTTCCCGGGATACCTGTTTATGACAGGTATCCCGTTTTTCCCTTCCTTTTGCGCCAAAACAAAGTTCTTCTCCGCCCCGCTGCCATAATGTATTCATTCTTATTCACATTGCGGGCAACCATGCTGTTATCTCATCGCTCTGTCTGGCTTGATGCCACTCGACCCAAAACCCTGCTTCTGGCCATTGCAGCTTTGCTGTGTGGTAACGCACTTGCTGCCGAACAAGGCCATTTTTCACCGGCAGTCGCCCTGCTGGCGCTAGTGACCGCCCTGCTTCTGCAAATTCTCTCGAATCTTGCAAACGACTATGGCGATGTCAAAAAAGGCACAGATAACCCCCAACGACTGGGACCGGTCAGAGGCTTGCAGAGCGGCGCCATCACGCTGACCGCCATGCGCTCGGCCATCACGCTGACCCTGCTGCTCACCACCATCAGCGGAATCGCTCTGCTTCTGATTGCTCAGCCTTCCCTGACCGTTTTGCTGACCTTCATCGGTCTGGGGATCGCTTCAATCATCGCTGCTCTGGCCTATACGCTGGGCACCCGGCCTTACGGCTATCGCGGTCTGGGTGATCCGGCGGTCCTGATATTCTTCGGCTGGGTTGCGGTCGGTGGCAGCTACTATTTGCAGAGCCACCAGTTCTCGCTCACGATCTTACTGCCGGCCACCGCCAGTGGGCTTCTGGCTGTCGCGGTGCTCAACCTCAACAATCTGCGGGATATCGACAACGACCGTGCCTGCGGCAAAATCACTCTCGCTGCCCGGCTCGGCCCGACAGGAGGACGCTGGTATCATCTGGGTCTTCTGATTGCCAGCCTGCTTGGCTTTGCGTGTTACAGCTTACTCACTCCTGAGTCGGCATGGCGCTGGCTTTTCCTGCTGGCGGCACCGTTTCTGCTGACCCATGGGGCTCAGGTGCTGGCGGCAGCGGACGGAAGAGCCCTGCGTCCCATGTTTTCCTCGCTGATCCGGGCCGCAATGCTGACGAATCTGCTGTTTGCCATCGGACTGATTGCAGACCGCTAAAGCATTGCATCGGGATTGCAATGCCGCCTGAGCTGGTTATACTTTCAGCAAGTTATCAGCACAGATGACAGATTTATCCGGTCAGGTACTGCGCCAAGGGAACCCATCATCGGTTGTCACACCTCTGGCGTACGGGTCGGCATCTGGTTCAGGCTGGACACTTTTACTTGCCAACAAAGAAGCGAACTTATGGAATACAATACCTCTGAACTCTGTGATATTTATCTCGACCAGGTCGATGTGGTTGAGCCAATGTTCAGCTCATACGGGGGACGCAGCTCTTTCGGGGGGCAGATCACCACAGTGAAATGCTTTGAAGATAACGGTTTGCTTCACACTGTACTGGCAGAATCCGGCGTTGGCCGGGTATTGTTGATTGATGGCGGCGGCTCGCTGCGCCGGGCGCTGATCGATGCTGAGCTGGCTCAGCTCGCGGTACAGAACGAATGGGAAGGCATTATTGTCTACGGCTGTGTCCGCCATGTCGATGATCTGGATGAACTGGATATCGGGATTCAGGCCATGGCCTCAATTCCCGTCGGGGCCGACAGACAAGGCAGCGGCGAAGTGGATGTTGCGGTGAATTTTGGTGGCGTCACTTTCCTGCCGGAAGATCACCTGTATGCCGACAATACGGGAGTTATTCTGTCACCAGAACCGCTGGATATCGAATAACCCTTTCGCGTGTTCTCATTCGCCAGATACAAAAACAGAGCCTGTAGGCTCTGTTTTCGTTTCCGGTGCACGCAGCAGATTTATTCTACCGTGTCCATCTTGCCCAGCAGTGCGCGAACGCGCTCCTGCCATGCCTGATGATCATGACGCAGCTTTTCGTTGTCCTGAACCAGTGATTCACGATCCGCACGCAGTTCCTGAGCCAGATTCGCCAGGTTCTCGTTTTTCTCTTTCAGTTCTTCCACTTCCATCTGCAGCAGGGAAATGGTGTCGACGGCCATCTGCACTTTGGCTTCCAGCTGTTCCAGCATCTCTAAAGACATAGTTTTCACCCTATCAGCACCTGCGCAAGACCACAGCATCCCTTCCTTCTTGAGTTACAACAGTTGACGGCGAACGCTCGTTCAATCACATCGTACCGATAAGCCACGCTGTTCCTGATTTCCACATACCGCTTCATTGCAACACCAATTCGTTCGGGGATATCACCGCGACTACCAGGCAAATTACAAATCCAATGTGGCCCTATTCTAACTAGGCCTTATACGTCTGGCATCTACAAATACCACGCTTTATCACAAACGGGTAAAAATTATGCAAACTTCCACAAAATTTTACGAAAGCACGCGCCGTTTCAGTGCAGTCCGGGCCTGAACTGTTAGCAACCGCTCAGATTTCCGTTCCGGATTTTGCGGTGGAAAAAAGTGCATGCTAGTGTTCGCGCCAGCGCCGGGAAAAGTAGAGTTTTTGCTCAACACACCCTTGTCGTTTGACCTTCGATATTGACCATAAACACAAATAACATGCTCGAACGCACATTTTTTATTCGATTAACTTTCCAGAAAATCATCATTCGAGTATTTTTTGATTACATCACGATAACATCTTACTTACCTACGACTCGACAAAAGGACTGGCAAATGACCAAACGACAACCCCCAACGCTGCTCGGTGAATGCCTGGCAGAATTTATTGGCACCGGACTGCTGATTTTCTTTGGTGTAGGCTGTGTAGCTGCTTTAGTGTTAGCAGGTGCTAACTTTGGACAATGGGAAATCAGCCTGACCTGGGGTCTGGGTGTCACCATTGCGATCTACTGTACGGCAGGCGTTTCCGGCGCTCACATTAACCCGGCAGTCACCATTGCGCTGGCCCTGTTCCATGGTTTCGATAAGGCCAAGGTTGTGCCTTACATTCTTTCCCAGCTGGCGGGCGCTTTCTGCTCCGCGGCGCTGGTTTACAGTCTTTACAGCAACCTGTTCGTCGATTTCGAAAACGCGCATGGCATTCTGCGCGGCAGCGTAGAGAGTCTGGCCACTGCAGGGATCTTCTCAACCTATCCAAACCCAAGCCTTTCATTTTCAGGAGCTTTTGCAGTGGAGTTTGTGATTACTGCGGTCCTGATGTTTGCCATTCTGGCGATTGGGGATGAGCAAAATGGCGCACCACGTGGTCCGCTGGGCCCGGTTCTGATTGGTGTGCTGATTGCAGTGATCGGCGCATCCTTAGGTCCGCTGACCGGCTTTGCCATGAACCCGGCCCGCGACTTCGGCCCGAAATTCTTTGCTTATCTGGCAGGCTGGGGTGACATGGCCCTGACTGGCGGTAAGGATATTCCGTATTTCATCATCCCGATTCTTGCACCGATTGCCGGCGCTTGCTTCGGTGCCTGGCTGTACCCGAAAGCCATTGCCGTTTATCTGCCGGGTAACCGCTGTACCCTGCCGAACCAATGTGAAAGTGATGAAGAAAAAGAAACCGCGCAAGCCTGATTGCGGCGCGACTCCCCGATATACCTATAATTATCAGAGATAAGAGGACACTCAGATGACCACAGAACAAAAGTACATCGTCGCACTCGATCAGGGAACCACCAGCTCACGCGCCGTGATCATGGATCACGACGCCAACATCGTCTGCACCGCGCAGCGCGAATTCACCCAAATCTATCCGAAAGCCGGCTGGGTTGAACACGACCCAATGGAAATCTGGGCCACCCAGAGCTCGACGATGGTCGAAGCGCTCGCGAAAGTCGGCATCCGCACCGACCAGCTCGCCGGCATTGGGATCACCAACCAGCGTGAAACTACCATTGTCTGGGACAAAAATACCGGCAAGCCGGTTTACAACGCCATTGTCTGGCAATGCCGCCGTACCGCCGATATCTGCCAGCAGCTGAAAGAGCAAGGACTGGAAGACTATATCCGCGAGAACACCGGTCTGGTGGTGGACCCGTATTTCTCCGGGACCAAAATCAAGTGGATTCTGGACAACGTTGAAGGCGCCCGCGAACAGGCTGAGGCCGGTAACCTGCTGTTCGGTACTGTCGATACCTGGCTGATCTGGAAACTGACCCAGGGCCGTGTGCACGTCACCGACTACACCAACGCTTCCCGGACCATGCTGTTTAACATCAACTCTCTGGAGTGGGATGAAAAACTGCTGAAAGCCATGGATATCCCGCTGTCAATGATGCCGGAAGTCAAAGCCTCTTCTGAAGTCTACGGTCAGACTAACATCGGCGGTAAAGGCGGCACCCGTGTGCCAATCGCCGGGATTGCCGGTGACCAGCAGGCTGCACTGTTCGGTCAGATGTGTGTGGAAGCCGGTCAGGCGAAAAACACCTACGGCACTGGCTGCTTCCTGCTGATGAATACCGGCAAAGAAAAAGTCACCTCGCAAAACGGCCTGCTGACAACCCTCGCCTGCGGCCCGAAAGGCGAACCGGCCTACGCGCTGGAAGGTGCGGTGTTCATGGCAGGTGCATCCATTCAATGGCTGCGTGACGAACTGAAACTGCTGGGCGATGCCAAAGATTCTGAATACTTTGCCGAGAAAGTCGGCAGTGCCAACGGCGTTTACGTTGTACCGGCCTTCACCGGTCTGGGTGCCCCTTACTGGGATCCGTATGCCCGCGGCGCGATTGTCGGCCTGACCCGTGGTGTGAACAGCAACCACCTGATCCGTGCCACGCTGGAAAGTATCGCCTACCAGACCCGCGATGTGCTGGATGCAATGCAGGCAGATTCCGGTATCCACCTGGCTGCCCTGAAAGTCGACGGCGGTGCCGTTGCCAACAACTTCCTGATGCAGTTCCAGTCCGACCTGCTGAACACTGAAGTGCACCGTCCGGTGATCACTGAAGTTACCGCACTGGGTGCTGGTTATCTGGCGGGCCTGGCCGTGGGCTTCTGGGACAGCATTGATGAGCTGAAAGACAAAGCCGTACTGGATCGCAGCTTCACGCCATGCACGGATGACAGCAAGCGCACCCGCCGCTACAACGGCTGGAAACGTGCTGTTGAGTGTGCGAAAGGCTGGGCTATCGACGAAGAAGAGTAATCTCAACGTCCTATCGCTCGACTGACAAACAAGCCTGCCCTTCCGGCAGGCTTGTTTCTTTCAATGCTTATTCTCTGATGTTCACAACAGGAAAACGATTTCCTGCTGTTTGTGTTACAATTGCGCAGATTTTCATCATCTGTAGTTGTCTGATTCTGGAGTTCCCATGAAACGCGATTTGGCGATGGCTTTTTCCCGTGTCACCGAAGGTGCCGCACTGGCTGGTTATCAATGGCTGGGCCGGGGCGATAAAAACGCCGCAGACGGCGCTGCGGTAGCGGTAATGCGTACCCTGCTCAATCAAACTGAAATTGACGGTGAGATTGTGATCGGCGAAGGCGAAATCGACGAAGCGCCGATGCTTTATATTGGTGAAAAGGTCGGTGCCGGCGGTGACGCCGTAGATATCGCCGTCGATCCGATTGAAGGCACCCGAATGACCGCGATGGGTCAGAACAATGCCCTGGCTGTTCTCGCTGCGGGAGAGAAAGGTGCTTTTCTCAAAGCGCCGGATATGTACATGGAAAAACTGGTGGTCGGCCCGGCAGCCAAAGGGCATATCGATCTCAGCCTGCCGCTGGAAGAAAACCTGAACAATATCGCGGCCGCACTGGGCAAAACGCTGGAGACACTGGTCGTCATCACGCTGGCCAAACCCCGTCACGACGAAGTGATTGCCCGCATGCAGGGGCTGGGAATCCGGGTGTATGCCGTGCCGGATGGTGATGTGGCCGCCTCGATTCTGACCTGTATGCCGGACAGCGAAGTCGACGTGATGTACTGCATCGGTGGTGCGCCGGAAGGCGTGGTCTCTGCGGCCGCCATCCGTGCGCTGGGCGGTGACATGCAGGGTCGGTTGCTGCCGCGTTTTCTGGTCAAAGGCGGCAGTGACGATAACTATCGTATGGGTCAGTTAGAAATGGATCGCTGCCGTGAAATGGGCATCGAGCCCAATCAGGTACTGCCACTGGAACAGATGGCAAAAAGCGATAACGTCATCTTTGCCGGCACAGGCATCACTAAAGGCGATTTGCTCGATGGCATCAGCCGCAAAGGCAATATTGCCACCACGGAAACCCTGTTAATCCGGGGAAAATGCCGGACCATCCGTCGCATTAAATCGATTCACTATCTCGACCGCAAAGATCCGGCAATTTTGCCTCACATCTTATAAACCCTGCCTGTTTCCCGGCCTGTGTTCTCCGGAGGCCGGGAGATAACACCCTGATCATCATCAGACTTTCACGGTATTCTCTCGCAAACTGGACTATGCTATTTAGTAAAGCCGTTGCTTTATATACTGAGTCGGCGACATAATAGACCGAATGAACACAAGCAATACAACCATGAAAACCATAGATAAAATTCTCCACCGCATGAAGCAGGACGGACCGGTCACCGCCAAAGTACTGTCCGAAGAGCTGAAACTGACCACCATGGGCGTCCGCCAGCACCTGCAAGGGCTGGAAGATGATGGCCTGGTGGGCTTTGAAGATATCAAAGCCAAAGTCGGCCGGCCGACCCGTCACTGGCACCTGACGGCCAAAGGGCATGAACAGTTTGCCGACCGCCATGGTGATCTCATCATCCAGATGCTGGATTCGGTGGAAAATCTGTTCGGTCAGGAAGGACTGCAAAAAATACTGAATCAGCGTGAAGAAAACACGCTCAGTCAGTACCGACAGGCCATCGCAAAGGCAGAAGATTTAAAAGAAAAACTTCAGATCCTGACTACACTGAGGGAAAAGGAAGGTTACATGGCACAGCTGGAGTCTGATGACAACGGCTTCATTCTCATCGAGAACCATTGCCCCATCTGCCATGCCGCCAAACGCTGCCCCTCTTTATGTCGATCTGAACTGGCCGTTTTCCAGCGTCTGCTGGGCGACGGGGTAGCGATTGAGCGCAGCGAACACATCATTGCGGGTCAGCGTCGCTGCAGCTACCGGATATATCCGACCTGAGAATCTGATTATGTAAAAGGAGAGCACAATGGCCGACTGGATCCCTGCCAAGGTTATCAAAAACCGTCACTGGAACAGCGAACTGTTCAGTCTGACGCTGACGGCAAATATTGAACCCTTCAAAGCCGGGCAATTTACTAAGCTGGCGCTGGAATGCGACGGCAAAATGGTCCAGCGTGCATACTCCTTCGTCAACCCGCCCACCAGCGATCAGATTGAAATCTATGCCACCCGGGTCGCCGACGGCCTGCTCTCACCTCGGCTGCATGCGCTGGAAGAAGGGGATGAAGTGTTTATCACGGCCCGTGCCAATGGCTTCTTTACGTTAGATGAAGTGCCTGAAGGCGAAGTCCTCTGGCTACTGTCAACCGGCACGGCGCTGGGACCTTATCTGTCGATTCTGCGTGAGGAGCTCGCCTGGAAACGATTTCGTAAAATTGTCCTGGTTCATGCGGTCCGCTTCGCCGCCGACCTCAGTTATCAGGCCGAAATTAATGAACTCAAGGCCAAATATCCCGAGCAGCTGATTGTCCAGCCCTTTGTCAGCCGTGAACCCGCACCGCTGGCACTTACCGGACGGATTCCGCAAGCCATTGCCGATGGCATGCTGGAGCGCCATGTCGGGATCCCGCTCCATCCTGAAACCTGCCAGCTGATGCTGTGCGGAAACCCGGCCATGGTCAAAGATACCAAAGCCGTGCTTGAAGCACGCGGCTTTATTAAAAACCTGCGCCGGAAACCCGGTCAGATCACCGTCGAGCATTACTGGTAATTCGCCTGACTTTCCGGACAGCCGGGTTTACCCAATTGTTGAGCGTCTCATCAATGAGACGCTTTTTTATTTCCCCGCCATCTAGTGTTAAGGATGTCACAGTTTTGGCCTTTTTGGCTGTAAGGGGAATGGGTTATGCAAACTTTACCACCGTTTGATGAGCTCAAAAAACTGGCAGAAACCGCTCCGGAAGAGCTGGAAGCCTTACGACTGAGAATGAGCGAAGAAGTCATCCGGAATGCGAGTCCGGCCATGCAGCCAAGGCTGCGGGCACAGCTGAGCCATATCAACCAGATCATCGCCCGTGGCAAAAATCCGATTCACACCAACATGTTGCTCAGGGCCGAATTACAACAACAGCTTCAGCGCTTCGCCCAGTCACTGACTGCACCGGAAACGCTGACCGAACAGCAGGCAGAGATTATGCCTTTCCGGCGTCAGGCATAGTCTTGCCTTCAGACACAAACGGGCCGTCATCTGACGGCCCGTTTGTATTTGTCATCCGGCGTGATTACACCGTCAGCGTTTTGCCTTGAGATAAGTCTCACTTGCCATATCCCGAATTTCAATCGTCAGACTGTCAATGGTCGCGGCATGCTGCTCCAGCAGCGGCATCAGACGCTCTGCCAGTCCGCGCTTACAGTCATTGTCACGACCGGACAACAATGCCAGCTCCACATGGATAAAATTCCGGGCGTCGCCCCCTTCCCCAACCTGCCATTGGTGACATGGGTAAGCTCGGGATTTCACCGATGCAGGCTCAAAAACCCCGCACGTCAGTAACGACTGATGCAGATCCTCCAGCAGTGCAGCGACATTCACCCGCTCTGCGACAGGATCGGCAAATTCCAGTTTCAGGTGTGGCATACAACTCTCCTTGCTCAACAGGCCCGGCCTGTCATTTCCTTAATACCAGCCTAAATTAGCTGATTTTACTGCCCCAGGCGACCGGACTGTTCTGAAATCCTCTGCGGATCACTTTTCCCATTGGAATCAACTCACGCATCTATTCCGGGAATGAAAAAAAGTTACAGCTCAGAGTTCACTTTTGGCCCTGAAATCGGTACAAACAGCCATAGCCTTGCTCAAGATTAAGGAAGTTTACGTCTATCCGACGTATACTGAGGACGTTTTTGCCATCGGCATCAGGACGTCCCTGACAGGCAGACTACACTGAACACACTGCTGAGCACGGTAGTGGTGTGCTCAGTTTAGTCTGACTTTAGACATCACATAGATATGGAGAAAATCGTATGCGTCATCCTGTAGTTATGGGTAACTGGAAACTAAACGGCAGCAAAGAGATGGTCACCAACCTGCTGACAGGTCTGGATGCCGCGCTGGCTGGCGTTGAGGGAGTTGACGTGGCCGTGGCGCCACCTGTGATGTATCTGGATCTGGCAGAGCGTCTGATCAGCCAGGGCAAGAGCAAAATCATTCTGGGTGCTCAAAATGTTGATGTGAACGCCAGCGGCGCATTCACCGGTGATATCTCTCCGGAAATGCTGAAAGATTTCGGTGCCAGCCACATCATCATCGGCCACTCTGAGCGTCGTGAATACCACAACGAATCTGATGAGTTTGTTGCGAAAAAATTCGCTTTCCTGAAAGAGTACGGCCTGACACCTGTCCTGTGTATCGGTGAGTCCGAAGCGCAAAACGAAGCCGGTGAAACCGTTGCTGTTTGTGCCCGCCAGCTGGATGCAGTAATCAAAACTCAGGGCGTTGAAGCGCTGAACGGTGCCATCATCGCTTACGAACCAATCTGGGCGATCGGTACAGGTAAAGCTGCAACAGCACAACAAGCACAGGAAATCCACGCAGCGATCCGTGCGCACATCGCTTCTTTCAGCGAAGACGTCGCGAAGCATGTTGTGATCCAGTACGGTGGTTCAGTGAAAGCTGGCAATGCTGCTGAACTGTTCGCGATGCCAGACATCGACGGTGCTCTGGTTGGCGGCGCAGCGCTGGATGCAGAAGGTTTTGCTGCAATTGCAAAAGCAGCTGCTGAAGCGAAGAAATAAGACATCTGCCATCAGGTGCGGCCGTTACTGCATCTGATGGCACAGCCTTTCATAAGGCTGCGAATACAAAAAAGCCGACTTCAAGTCGGCTTTTTTTAGTTCAGCTTCAGTTCTGTGGTATCAGAACAGCTTGTCTGCAACCGCATACAGATCTTTGCGGACCGGACGCTTCATGTTCTCGATCGCATCGATAATATCGTGGTGCACCAGCTTCTCGTTCTGAACACCCACGCAACGACCACCCTCGCCCTGAATCAGCAGATCCACCGCGTAAGCACCCATGCGCGAAGCCAAAATCCGGTCAAATGCCGTTGGCTGACCACCACGCTGGATGTGACCCAGAACCGTCGCGCGGGTTTCGCGGCCGGTTTCAGATTCAATGTACTTCGCCAGTTGATTCACATCGGTCATCAGCTCGGTAATCGCGACAATCGCGTGCTTCTTCCCTTTGTAGATGCCTTCTTTAATCTTGGCCAGCAGCTCTTCTTTGTGCAGACCGGTTTCCGGTGTGATGATGTATTCACAGCCACCGGCAATCGACGCCATCAGTGTCAGGTCGCCACAGTGGCGGCCCATCACTTCCACAATAGAAATACGCTGATGAGAAGACGATGTGTCACGCAGACGGTCAATCGCATCAATCACAGTATTCAGCGCGGTCATGAAGCCAATGGTGTAATCCGTACCCGCGACATCATTGTCAATGGTGCCAGGCAGACCAATGCATGGGTAACCCATTTCGGTCAGTTTCTTCGCCCCCATGTAAGAACCGTCACCGCCGATCACCACCAGCGCATCAATGCCATGAACTTTCAGGTTCTCGATCGCCTGAGCCCGGACCTTCTCGTCACGGAATTCAGGGAAGCGTGCAGACCCAAGGAAGGTACCACCCCTGTTGATCACGTCAGATACACTGGAACGGCTCAGCTTTTCGATACGGTTCTGGTGCAAGCCCTGATAACCGTCGTATACACCGTAGACTTCCAGACCTTCCGATAAACCGGCACGCACTACACCGCGAATCGCTGCGTTCATACCTGGGGCGTCACCGCCACTGGTCAAAACACCAATCTTTTTAATCATGGTTACCCTCTGACTTTGGGAAATGAAAAATCCTTTCCTGCACGAGCTGGCCTTAGTCACCGACTCCGCCACGCACCCTCTGGGCTACGGCTCGCGTAAACTGTAACTTTCCTACTAATGTAGGAGTATTACAATTTAGAAAAATGATGTATTGATTCATATCACGTTAACTTGCCATGCGCCGAGAGACTTTTCCGCAGACTGGAATCCATCGTTCATTTTGTACGGGAAGACGCAGCCAAGCTTTATGCCACTAAGTATATCCTCAGTTTGCAATCTCAGCCGCTCCGTCACCGGATTCCCTGAAAATGGCTGTTTTCAGCCACATGGCCAGATAAATCTTATCCGCAGTATAGCGGTTTTATGATGAAATTTAATAACAAAATTGACAAGTTCAGCATGGAATGACAACAAAAAAAGCCACAACATAAAGTTGTGGCTGCTGCTTCATTCAATAAAAACAGAATTATTCACCGCTTTTTTCTTTCCATTTCGCCATGCATTCTGCTTGTCTCTCAGCCTGTAATTTCTTGTACTGAGTTTTTTGTTCCGGCGTCAGAATATTCAGCATGTCATGACGTTTCTTCATCATGGCCACCCGGCGATCAATCTGCTGATCCGACATTTGTTTCGCCAGTTCCCGTACGGCATTTTCATCAAAATTATCTGCCAGCATCAGTGCCTGCATTTTGTCGTGGTTTGCCTGCATTGCCTCACGGCCCTGCATCATCTGCTCACGCATGGTATCTCTGTTACTCTCACGTAAGCTGCGCATCTTTTCTTTCTGGGCATCAGTCAGATCAAGCGAACGGAATATACCGTGATCTGCGCGCGGACCTCCGCAATCATCACGGTCTCCGTGATGACCTTTGTGATTATCAGCCATCGCATACACAGACCCCAGCATCAAAGGCATTGCAAGGACAATCGCGACACTACGTTTCATTGTTTTGCTCATCATCTTGTTCATCATTTGTCTCACTCTGTTGGTCTCTGTTACCGCTGAGTCTACGCCTCATCAGGTAAAGGGTTGTCGTGAAAACGTAAAGCTGGGTAAAGCACTGTTATCCTGCTTGGCCTGCATACGGCCATAAGAGATACTTAAACTTATAGTGAACTGACACGAAGATTGGTATGGCAAATATACTTTTAGTCGATGACGACAACGAATTGACGGCACTGCTCAGCGACATTCTTCAGCTGGAAGGATTCTCCGTCCGGATCGCTCATAATGGCGAGCAGGGCCTGCAGATGGCTGACGACGATACCGATCTGATCCTGCTTGATGTCATGATGCCGGCAATGAACGGCATTGAAATGCTGCGAAAACTCCGTGAAACCCGCAGTACCCCGGTGCTCATGCTGACAGCGAAAGGCGAAGAGATTGACCGGGTGTTAGGATTAGAACTGGGTGCAGACGACTATCTGCCCAAACCATTCAGTGACCGCGAGCTGCTGGCAAGGATGCGTGCAATCCTGCGCCGCGCCCGTCTGGTACAGGACACCCCACCGGAATCCGACTGTATCACTTATCTCGACCTGACCATTTTTCCCGGCCGCCAGGAAGTAACCTGTAACGGTGAACTGGTAGAAATGACGGCGACCGAGCTTGCCCTACTGAGCCACCTGATCCGCCACCCGGGCACGGTTGTGACCAAACATACACTCAGTCTGGAAGTTCTGGGCAAACGCCTGGCCCCCTTTGACCGTGCTATTGATATGCATGTATCGAATCTGCGCAAAAAGCTGCCGCCAAGAGAAGACGGTAAACCACGGATCAAAACTCTGCGCGGCAAGGGTTACCTCTTCGTGGAGGCCGGATGAAGCTGCCGGTACTCAACCGGCTGTCCAGCCGGATCTTCGCGATTTTCTGGCTGACCCTGATGTTGGTAGTCCTGGTGCTGTTGTTATTGCCCCACCTGGATCCCAGGGCGCAGCACACCATTCCCCGACCGGAACTGGATCGCTATCAGGCCGCGGCTGAACGAATATCCGAACGCCTGAGCCGTCGGCCGGGTCGTCTGGAAGAAAAGCTGCTGCCGCTGGCCGATCCGAAACGCCACAAAGGCATGCAACTCTATTTCACCAGTCTCGAAGGCGAACTGCTGACTCCGCATGAGCGGACCAAAGCCCTGCGCAACTTCATCACCAGTGCCGACAGTCCGGATAACCCAAGACAGAAACTCTATGGCCGCTGGATGGTTGCCGGGCCATTTCTGGTCGGCGATCAGAGACAGAACGCACTGATGTATGTCGGTCGGGTGACTCACCGCCCACCGCCGTTTTTCCTGCGCATTCTCGACCAGCCGTTTCATCTGTTACTGCTGACAATGCTGGTCAGCACTCCGTTATTGCTGTGGTTAGCCTGGGCGTTGAGCCGCCCGGCCCGAAAGCTCCAGCATGCCGCGCAACGTGTTGCCAGCGGACAGTTCACGCAGGACCCGACACTGGAAACCTCCGGGCCGCAGGAATTTCGTCAGGCCGGGGCCAGCTTTAACCAGATGGTGAGTTCAGTGAACCAGATGATCAATGGTCAGCAGCGGCTGCTGTCAGACATCTCCCACGAACTGCGTTCGCCGCTGACCCGGCTTCGGATGGCCACGGCGCTGGCCCAGCGCAAGCAGGGCACCAGTCCGGAGCTCGACCGGATTGACACCGAAGCCGAACGACTCGAAGCCATGATCGCCAAGCTGCTGGAACTGTCACGCATGCAGATCCATGGTCAGGAAGCCCGGGAACAGAGTGATGCAATCAGCCTGTGGCAAGATATGCTGGATGATGCTGAGTTCGAAGCCAGCCAGCACCAGAAGTCGCTGACCTGTGGTCCTCTGCTACCCTGGCCGCTGACCGGAAATGCCGAACTGCTGATCAGTGCGCTGGAGAATGTGGTCCGAAATGCCATCTACTATGGCAAAGACCGGGTCGACGTCCAGTTCAGTGCCAATGACCACAACCTGACCATCACCGTTGATGACAACGGCAGCGGGGTGCCGGATGAAGAGTTAAAAGATATCTTCCGGCCTTTTTACCGTGTATCTACAGCCAGAGATCGTCACAGCGGCGGTACCGGGCTCGGACTGGCTATCACGGAAAATGCCATCCGCCAGCACAATGGCAGCATCACGGCCAGTCGCAGCCCGCTGGGCGGCCTGAAGGTCACACTGATCCTGCCGCTGGCTCCCCATGGGCAACCACAGGTTTCCCCTGAACCCGCATAATCACAGACGGCCTCCCCCTGAAACAATCCGGGGGCGGCCTTTCCAATCGTCACGCCACTGATTACCAGACTGGTTTGCCCGCCTCCAGACAGGCTACAATAACGCTTTTGCCGTTGTGAAGTCTGAGCATGTTTGATATCGCCCTGTACGAACCTGAAATTGCGCCCAATACGGGCAACATTATCCGCCTGTGTGCCAATTGCGGCGCAAACCTGCATCTGATTGAGCCGCTGGGATTTGATCTGGAAGAGAAGAAACTGCGCCGTGCCGGACTGGATTACCGCGATCTGACCCATGTCCATCGCCACGCAGATTTCGGAGCCTTTCTGACGGCGACTGCCGGACGACGCCTGTTTGCCTGTACAACCAAGGCAACCCAGTACCACACACAAGCCCGTTTTCAGGAAGGGGATATTCTGTTGTTTGGCCCGGAAACCCGGGGCCTGCCCATGACAGTCATTGAAAGCTTACCCATGGAACAACGCCTGCGCATTCCCATGCATCCGGAAAGCCGCAGTCTGAACCTGTCCAATGCCGCGGCAATTATTGCGTATGAAGCCTGGCGCCAGTTTGATTTTGCCGGAGCCAGATAACCCCGGCTGAAAACACGAAAGGGGCCTTCTGGCCCCTTTCCGCTCTGGTGATGACATTATCTCAGATGCCATCACCGGCAATGAAAGTCTGATATACACCGTTGAACTGCTGATCCATATCCATGGATGGCTTATCCGAGCTCGGGCGACCGACAATTTTCGCGGGAACCCCGGCAACTGTCGTATGTGCCGGCACCGGCGACAGCACCACTGAACCGGAGCCAATCTTGGCACCTTCACCGACCTCAATATTGCCCAGGACTTTCGCACCGGCCCCGATCATGACCCCTTCACGGATTTTCGGGTGACGATCGCCACATTCCTTACCCGTACCACCCAGAGTCACATCCTGCAGAATCGACACATCATTTTCGATCACGGCCGTTTCACCAATCACAATACCTGTGGCATGGTCAAACATGATCCCCTGTCCAATCCGGGCCGCCGGATGAACATCCACCTGACAGCTGACGGAAATCTGATTCTGGAGATAAACCGCCAGCGCTTCCCGGTTCTGCTTCCACAGCCAGTTGGCCACCCGATAGCCCTGCAAGGCGTGGTAGCCCTTCAGATACAGTAAGGGGACAGAGAACTTATTGATCGCCGGGTCCCGTTCCACGACGGCCCGGATATCACAGGCGGCGGACTCTGTAATCATCCGGTCTGCTGCATACGCTTCTTCAATCACCTCACGCACAGCCATCGCAGGCATCGACGGCGTCGCCAGCTTATTGGCCAGAATATAACTGAGCGCGGCCCCCAGATTATCGTGTTTGATAATCGTGGCATGGTAAAAGCTGGCCAGCATCGGTTCCTGTTCCGTCAGCACGATGGCTTCCTGCTTGATAGTTTTCCAGACGGCTTTCTGTTGACACTCCCTCACGTCGTCCCCTGTATATCCTTCATGTGTATGCACCATTTTACTGCCTCCGTCCAATGTCCGGCTGATTGACAGTGAGTATGGGTATAACTTTAAACTTCTCAGCAAAAAAAACAACGCGGGCTTTCTTGCCCGCGCTGTTTCATTTTCATTCAATTACCTGAAGGACGTTATTCGTCTTTCTTCGCCCTGGCCAAAAGATCCCTGGCGGCTTCCCGGGCATCTTTGCCCTGATAAAGCACCTGATAAATCTGTTCGGTAATCGGCATGTCCACACCATAGCGCTGCGCAAGTACCCAGACTTCCTTGGTGTTGCGGTATCCTTCCACCACCTGGCCGATATTCTGCTGTGCTTCATCCACAGCCTTGCCCTGACCCAGCGCCAGACCAAAACGACGGTTCCGGGACTGGTTATCGGTGCAGGTCAGCACTAAATCGCCCAGTCCGGCCATTCCCATAAAGGTTTCCGGCTGTGCACCCAGCGCTGCCCCAAGGCGACACATTTCAGCCAGTCCCCGGGTGATCAGTGCTGTTCGGGCGTTCGCTCCGTAGCCGATGCCATCAGACATCCCGGCGCCAATCGCAATCACGTTCTTCACTGCGCCGCCAAGCTGCATACCGATAAAATCGCTGTTGCTGTAAACCCGAAAGCTTTTATCACAGTGGATTTTATCCTGCAGATCCTTCACGAAACCGGAATCCGGAGAGGAAACAGAAATTGCAGTCGGCAGGCCAGCAGCCAGTTCTTTCGCAAACGTCGGTCCGGACAAAACAGCCAGCGGGATGTTGTCACCCAGAATTTCATGGGCGACGTCCTGCAGCAAACGGCCAGTCTCCGGCTCCAGACCTTTGGTGGCCCAGCAGATCCGGGAGTCATCGCGCAGGAATGGCTTCATCTGTTTCAGCACATCCGCAAAAGCATGGCTCGGCACCACCAGCAGTAAATCCCGGCTGGCTTTCACCGCAGCTTCCAGGTCGGCAGTCAGAATCAACGACTCTGGAAAAGCCACACCCGGCAAAAACGCCTCGTTGGCCCGGTCGGTTTCCAGCTGTGCGATATGGACCGGATTGTGGCCCCACAAAATCACATTGGCACCATTCCGGGCCAGTGAAATCGCCAGTGAGGTGCCGTAAGAACCGGCACCCAGGACTGACATCGAAATTGCGTTTTCAGTGGTTGAAGTCATGCGTTCCCGCCAATCAGGCTTCAGAGCTTTCCTGGTTACCTTCAGCCTGACTTTGCAGGTAATTCATAAACAGCGCGTCAAAGTTGACCGGTGCCAGGTTCAGTTGCGGGAAAGTCCCTTTCACGACCAGGCTGGAGATCGTTTCACGCGCGTACGGGAACAGGATGTTCGGACAGAAGGCACCCAGGCAATGTGCCAGCTGAGGAGCTTCCATACCTGAAACAGAGAAAATACCACCCTGCTGCACTTCACACAGGAAAGCAGAGTCCGCGTCATTGTTCACAGTCACGGTCAGACGCAGAACGACTTCATAAACGCCTTCTGCCAGCTCACGACTTTGCGTATCCAGATCCAGCTTCACTTCCGGGTTCCATTCTTTCTGGAACATTTCCGGAGAGTTCGGAGCTTCGAAAGAGACATCTTTCAGGAAAATGCGTTGGATTTGGAAGTTCTGTTGCGCTTCGTGGTTCGCTGCTTCAGCCATGATATTGTCCTTTTTCTGAGGATTTCGCGCTTGGAAATCTGTCATTGTGCCGGGAGCCGCCCGGCCTGAATAAAAATGGCAGCCGGATCATCCGGCTCCCCGAGAGTTCAAAACTTTACTTCTTTCCTGTCACCAGAGGCATGTTGGCCTCGTTCCAGGAAATCAAACCGTCTTTCAGCAGTTTCACATTGCTGAAACCCGCTTTATGTAACAGGTTGGCACTTTCCTGCGCCGTCTGACCTGTTTTGCACACCACAATGATGGGGGCTGACTTATACTTTTCAAGCGGTCCCAGGTTCTGGGCTTTGATTTCGCTTGGCAAAATGTGAAGTGCACCAGCAATATGGCCACGCTGAAACTCATCTTTGTTTCGAATGTCGACAAAAATGCCGTCTTCACGATTGACCATCACTGTCGCCTGGTTCGGGGTGACCACGGCATAACCCGCTGTTTTCTGCTTCACCATTGAAGAGATCAGGGCCACAACCAGACCAACCCAGACCAGAGACAACATCGGATTACTCGTAACAAACTCTATGAATTGCTGCATGATTTTCGCTCTATCCACCTTCACCGACTGTCCGGAAAACGGCCAGCGGCAAGATTCAACCAAAATTAAGGAAACTGAGTATACCTCCGGCCGAAATGAAGTACACCCGCCCGCCGCATTTACGCGTCACGGCTCACTGCTTTCTGTATCGTCATCCCGGTGTCGCAAGGCCATACCTATCGCTGGAATAGTAAAAAACGCAGGCTGTGCTCTTACGCCAGAGGACCAAATTGAATATATTTTATGTCGTAAAGATAACAAACCATTTACAGCGATGTTTGATCTGAACTACAAAATGTCGGTTCTTTTGTAGTAAAATTACCGACCTGACTCCTTACCTGAGCGCCCTGGTAGACGGACAACACCGGTTGTTGAGGTAATTGGTCTACATTTTTCAGATTGTTCATATTGATGGAGAGGACAGCATATGTCTGCTAAGAAGCCACTGGCTCTGGTAATTCTCGACGGTTGGGGTTATCGCGAAGATACAGCCAACAACGCGATCGCCAACGCCAATACCCCGGTTCTGGATAACCTGATGGCAAACGAAGCCAACACGTTAATTTCTGCCTCAGGTCTGGACGTCGGACTGCCGGATGGTCAGATGGGGAACTCAGAAGTCGGCCACACCAATATCGGCGCAGGCCGTGTGGTGTATCAGGATCTGACCCGGATTGCCAAAGCGATCTCCGACGGTGAATTCCAGGACAACCCAAACCTGGTCAAAGCGATGGACAGCGCAATTTCTGCCGGAAAAGCTGTTCACATCATGGGTCTGATGTCACCGGGCGGTGTTCACAGCCATGAAGATCACATTGAAGCCGCTGTGAAAATGGCTGCTGAGCGTGGTGCTGAGCACATCTATCTGCATTGCTTCCTGGATGGCCGTGATACGCCGCCACGCAGTGCACAGGCTTCGCTGGAGCGCTTTGATGCCCTGTTTGCTCAACTGGGCAAAGGCCGCACCGCCTCTCTGGTTGGCCGTTATTACGCGATGGACCGGGACAACAACTGGGAACGCGTTGAATCCGCTTACAATCTGCTGACTGCAGCCAAAGGTGACTTTACCGCAGCTTCTGCAGTGGAAGGCCTGCAGGCCGCTTATGCCCGCGAAGAAAACGATGAATTCGTGAAAGCGACCGTACTTCGTGCGGAAGGCCAGCCGGATGCTGCGATGCAAGATGGCGATGCCTTGATTTTCATGAACTTCCGTGCCGACCGTGCCCGTCAGATCACCCGTGCTTTCCTACCGGAGTTCACTGGCTTTGCCCGTCAGCAGTTCCCTGCATTGCACTTCGTCATGCTGACCCAATATGCGGCAGACATTAACCTGCCTTCAGCTTTCCCGCCGGAAAGTCTGGAAAACACGCTGGGTGAGTGGCTGGCGAAGCAAGGCAAGACACAACTGCGTATTTCTGAAACGGAGAAATATGCGCACGTCACCTTCTTCTTCAATGGCGGTGTAGAAAACGAGTTTGACGGTGAATCTCGCGCGCTGGTCGCCTCACCAAAAGTTGCAACTTACGACCTGCAACCTGAAATGAGCGCACCTGAGCTGACCGACAAACTGGTTGCTGCGATCAAAGGCGGCGAGTTCGACATGATCATCTGTAACTACCCGAATGGTGACATGGTTGGTCACACCGGCGTATACGATGCCGCAGTGAAAGCCTGTGAGGCCATTGATGAAAGCATCGGCCGCGTCGTTGAAGCAATTCGCGAAGCCGGCGGCCAGCTGCTGATCACTGCCGACCACGGGAATGCAGAAATGATGATCAACCCGGAAACCGGCGGCGTGCACACAGCACACACCAACCTGCCTGTGCCGTTGATTTACGTCGGTGACAAAGCAATTACCCTGAAAGAAGGCGGCAAGTTGTCAGATCTGGCACCAACCATGCTGTCCTTGACCGGGCTTCAAATCCCGTCAGAGATGACTGGTCAGGTGCTGTACGATCTGAAATAATCCCAGACATGCGGGCATTATTTTATCGTACCTACTGTACTCTGCGCGCCAGTGCCTTCGGCACTGGCGCTCTGTTATGTCTGGCGTTTAACACTTCTGTGCTGGCTGATAATCAAAATCAGCTGCAAGGCATGAAACAGGAAATCGCCCGTCAGCAACAGCAGCTGAGCCAAAAAAAACAGCAGCTGAATGAAGTACAGAAAAATCTGAAACAGCAGGAACTGGCGATTGCCAGAGCTGCCGGAAGCATTCATCAGGCGGAGCAGAAAGTCGACACGCTGACCCGCTCCATCGACCAGCTGGAAAAAGAACAACAAGCCCTGCTTCAGCGCCAGATCGGCCAGCGGGAACAACTGAAAGCCCTTATTACCAGCCACTATAAACTGGGGAAGTCCTCGCCGCTGGCCAACTTGCTGGGCGAAAATGACGCATCACAGATGGAGCGCATGGCTGAATATGCTGCCCGTCTGAGTCAGGCACGCAGCCGGGCGCTGGATGAACTGGCCGCAACGGATACCGAGCTCCAGCTCAAGAAACATCAGCTCACGGAACAACGCAATACCCAGCAAACCCTGCTCAGTCAGCTGAAAAAAGACCGCGCGTCGCTGCTCAGCAGTCAGCAGGCCCGTAAGGGGACCGTGAGGCAACTGCAAGGACAGCTCAGTGCTGATAAACGTTATCTGACCGAGCTGAAAGACAATGAAACACGTCTGGTCAGTGAAATCGCCAAAGCCAGAAAAGCTGCAGAAGAAGCTGCGCGTCGCGCCCGGGTCAGTATGAATGGCCTGAACACATTTAAAGGCAAACTGCCCTGGCCGGTGAAAGGTAATGTGGTTCACAGCTACGGCAGTCCGCTCAAAGGCGAGCTGCGATGGAAAGGCATGGTGATCAGTAAGTCCATCGGCAGTGAGGTAAAAGCGGTTCACGACGGAAAAATCGTCTTTGCCGACTGGTTGCGCGGCTACGGTCTGATGGTGGCCATTGACCATGGACACGGCGATATGACGTTTTACGGCTATAACCAGACAGTGCTGAAAAAGGTCGGCGATACCGTCCGGGCCAATGAAGCCATTGCACTGGTCGGTGACAGTGGCGGACAGGAAGCGCCGGGACTCTATTTCGAAATCCGGCGAAAAGGAACGCCCACCAACCCGCGTCCCTGGCTGATCCGGTAATTTAAGAGAGGCCACTGACGTCGTTTATTCCACGAAGAGGACAAGGATGGTTCACATGAAGTGGTTTGTTCGTTTCAGTCTGATCTGGCTGCTGATACTGCCCGGCGGGGTTCAGGCAGCCAGACTGGCCATTGTGATTGATGACCTCGGTTATCAGCTCATGCCCTCTCCTCTGTCTGCCCTGCCGCCGCAAATCAGCGTGTCTGTATTGCCTGACACGCCCTTCGACCAGCAAACGGCCCGTCAGGCGCAACAGGAACAAAGGGATGTCTTGCTCCACATGCCAATGCAACCCAGCCGGCCGGCACCGCTCGAACTGACAACACTGACCGCCGCGATGAAAAAGGATGAGCTGCAGACCAGACTGCGTCATGCGCTGACCCGGGTGCCCGGTGCGATAGGAATGAACAATCATATGGGCAGTTTGCTGACTGAAAATCCGACAGCCATGCGCTGGGTGATGGAAGTGCTCAGACAGCAGCACCTCGGATTTCTCGACAGCCGGACCACGCCCAAATCGGTGGCTGAACACCAGGCGCAGGCCGCTCATATCCCGGCGCTTCGCCGTCATGTTTTCATTGATCATATTCCGACAGAAGACTTCATCCGCCGTCAGCTCAGACGCGCCATCCAGCAAGCCCAGAAACAGGGCGCCGTCATTGCCATCGGACATCCTCACCCGGTGACCTTAGCAACCATCACAGCCATGCTGCCGGAAATGCAGCAAGAGGTCACTCTGGTCCGTTTATCGGAACTCTTTACGCCAGCCGGATAACAGGCACAAAAAAAGCGGCGTGCCTGCGCACACCGCTTCTTCAGCATTCCGAACTCAGGGTTAGTCCCAGCTCAGAATCACTTTACCTGACTGGCCGGAACGCATCACATCGAAGCCTTTCTGGAAATCATCCACACTGTAGTGGTGAGTAATGATTGGCGTCAGATCCAAACCAGACTGGATCAGGCTGGCCATCTTGTACCAGGTCTCAAACATTTCACGGCCATAGATACCTTTGATCACCAAGCCTTTGAAGATGACCTGAGTCCAGTCAATCCCCATGTTTGATGGCGGAATACCCAGCATCGCAATCTTACCGCCGTGGTTCATGCTCGACAGCATGCTGTTAAAGGCGGCAGGTACGCCAGACATTTCCAGACCGACATCGAAACCTTCTGTCATGCCCAGCTCGGCCATTACATCTTCTAGTTTCTGCTCAGCCACATTCACCGCACGGGTTACACCCATTTTGCGTGCCAGTTCCAGACGGTATTCGTTGACGTCGGTGATCACCACGTGACGGGCACCGACGTGCTTCGCTACCGCAGCAGCCATGATCCCAATCGGGCCGGCGCCGGTGATCAGCACATCTTCACCCACCAGGTCGAAAGACAGCGCCGTGTGCACTGCATTACCAAACGGGTCGAAGATGGATGCCAGATCGTCGGAAATATTATCCGGGATCTTAAACGCGTTAAACGCCGGGATCACCAGATACTCGGCAAAAGCACCTTCACGGTTCACGCCCACACCGATGGTGTTACGGCACAGGTGTGTCCGGCCGCCACGACAGTTACGGCAGTGACCGCAGGTAATGTGGCCTTCGCCGGAAACGCGATCACCAATTTCAAAACCGCGGACTTCCTGGCCAATGGCCACAACTTCGCCCACATATTCATGGCCGACCACCATCGGGACAGGAATCGTATTCTGGGACCACTCATCCCAGTTGTAGATATGAACGTCAGTACCACAGATTGCAGTTTTTCTGATTTTGATCAGCAGGTCATTATGGCCAATTTCAGGCTTTTCGACCTCGGTCATCCAGATGCCTTCTTCGGGCTTCAGTTTGGAAAGTGCTTTAATTTTCATCTTGCTATCCACTCGATGCTCAGAGGCGTACCCTCACGCCTCTGCCGCAAAATCGTTGTTGTTCAGATAATTTCCATATCTTGGCCGATACGGATAAAGACATCAATTGCGCGATCCAGCTGCTCTGTGTTGTGAGCCGCTGACATTTGCGTCCGGATGCGCGCCTGGCCTTTCGGTACCACAGGGTAAGAGAAGCCCACCACGTAAATGCCTTCTTTCAGTGCGCGCTCAGCAAACTCTGCTGCCAGCTTGGCATCACCCAGCATAATCGGGATGATTGCATGATCAGCGCCTGCCAGCGTAAAACCAGCTTCTGACATACGGCGACGGAAATGTTCAGCATTTTTCCATAGCTGGGCACGCAAATCACTGCTTTCAGCCAGCAGATCCAGCACCCGAATCGAAGCCGATACAATCGCTGGTGCCAGGGAGTTTGAGAACAGGTATGGACGTGAGCGCTGACGCAGCCAGTCAATCACTTCTTTCTTACCTGCGGTATAACCACCGGACGCTCCGCCCAGCGCTTTACCCAGCGTTCCGGTGATAATATCAATGCGGTCAATCACATCATGATATTCGTGCGTACCACGACCGTTATCACCCATGAAACCCACGGCATGGGAATCATCAACCATCACCAGGGCATCATATTTATCGGCCAGATCGCAGATTGCAGGCAGGTTTGCCACCACACCGTCCATTGAGAAGACACCGTCGGTCACAATCAGTTTATGACGTACGCCGGCTTCATTTGCAGCAATCAGCTGTTGCTCCAGCTCTGCCATATCGTTATTGCCGTAGCGGAAACGCTTCGCTTTACACAGACGAACACCGTCAATAATCGACGCGTGGTTCAGCGCATCTGAAATAATGGCGTCTTCAGGGCCCAGAATGGTCTCAAACAGACCGGCATTTGCATCAAAACAAGAAGAGTAAAGAATGGTGTCTTCCGTGCCTAAGAAGGCTGACAACTTACTCTCCAGCTCTTTATGTGCATCCTGCGTACCACAGATAAAACGCACTGAAGCCATACCAAAACCGTGCTCATCCATGCCTTGTTTGGCAGCCTCAATCAACGCCGGGTGGTTCGCCAGACCCAGATAGTTGTTGGCACAGAAGTTCAATACGTGATCACCTGAGGTGATCTCAATATCGGCTTGCTGTGCTGAAGTGATCACACGCTCGCTTTTGTATAATCCTTCCGCTTTCACTTCCTGAATTTGATCGGCGATCTGTTGATAAAAGGCAGCTGACATTTTGCTCTCCAAACTTGTAAAGGCGTTTTTGCCAATTTCGACGAACAACATACTAAAAATTTAGCCGTTAATCGCTACAATGTTACAAAGTTATCCAAATTTTAAGAGCTAAACTCTGTATCGTCGACAACTATGAAACATCCCGTCTTACTTGATCACAATAATGTGATTCAAGTTGGAGAACGACTTCCCGTCCCTGAGCACTGGTCAGAGGTCTTATAATACTGAGAATCTGCAGCACCCCCTGATAGATGACAGTCTTAGTGATTTTGGCCTGTGGCGCCTGAGCCGTCTGATAACAAATCCAGGTGCTTGCCACCAGTTTGAGGGTGTTGGCCAGACTCTGCAATTCCTCATCATCCAGCGTAACCAGACCTAAGGTCCGGAAATGACGCATCACCACCATAATGTCCTGATGGAGATTCTCCTGCGCCTGCAGATACTTATGCTGCAATCCCGGGTCCCGGCTCAGGATATCCGGCAAATTGGCGTAGAAAAACCTGTACCGCCACATCAGCATAAAGACCGCATCCAGGTATTGCAGCAGACTGTCCGAGGACAGCGCAGCCTCTTCCCGGGGCTGAAAACGAACACGCAACTCCTGGGCGTATTCATCAAAAATACTGTGTATAATCTCTTCCTTATTTCGGAAGTGGTAATACAGATTGCCGGGGCTGATGCCCATATGTGCCGCAATGTGGTTGGTGGTGATATTCGGTTCACCATTTTCATTAAAAAGTTCCAATGCGGCATGGATAATTTTATCGCGGGTTTTCATAGGCCTCTCACTTGCATCACCCTTGGCAGTCATGGTTTGTTAACGTTGTGGGGTCAAAATCAAGATCAACAAACCCCGATGATGTTATCATATCTATTGACGAATTATTGACGCGGTGGTGCGGTTCCTCTGCTATGTTGCAGAGCTCTGACCACTGAGTTTATCTGACAGAAAACTGGAAGTGCCATGATTATAGTGACTGGTGGCGCCGGCATGATCGGCAGCAACATTGTAAAAGCGCTCAACGAGCAAGGCTATCGTGACATTCTTGTCGTCGACAACCTCAAAGACGGAACTAAATTTGCGAACCTGGTGGATTTAGATATTGCCGACTACATGGACAAAGAAGACTTCATCACGCAAATCATGGCCGGTGATGAGTTCGGTCCGATTGAAGCCGTTTTCCACGAAGGTGCCTGCTCAGCCACCACCGAGTGGGACGGCAAATACATGATGCTCAACAACTACGAGTATTCCAAAGAGTTGCTGCACTACTGTCTGGAGCGCGAGATTCCGTTCCTGTACGCGTCTTCTGCAGCCACCTATGGCGGCCGTGACCGTGATTTCATTGAAGAAAAAAATTACGAAGGTGCCCTGAACGTTTACGGTTATTCCAAGCAGCTGTTTGACAACTATGTCCGCCGTCTGTGGCAGGATGCCGAGGCCCATGGTGAAACTCTTTCGCAAATTACCGGCTTCCGTTATTTCAACGTCTATGGCCCGCGTGAGCAGCACAAAGGCAGCATGGCATCCGTTGCGTTCCACCTGAATGAGCAACTGTCAAAAGGCGAAAGTCCTAAACTGTTTGAAGGTTCTGAAACCTTCAAGCGTGACTTCGTTTATGTCGGCGACGTCTGCAAAATGAACCTGTGGTTCTGGCAAAACGGTGTGTCCGGTATTTACAACTGTGGTACCGGCCGTGCGGAAAGCTTCCAGGCCGTCGCGGATGCAGTCATCAAACACCACGGCAAGGGTAACGTTGAAACTGTGCCTTTCCCGGGACACCTGAAAGGCCGCTACCAGACATATACTCAGGCAGATCTTTCGAAAGTCCGGGCAGCCGGCTATCAGGAAGAATTCAAGACCGTCGCTGAAGGCGTAGCCGAGTATATGGCGATTCTGAATCGTTAGACAATTATGTATTAATGAATGGCACATAATTCCATATGAAGATGTGCCGCTATTTCGCAGAGAAAAATGATTGATGACTATGAAAACTTATGTTGTCAGCTTGAAACGTTCAACTGAACGCCGTGCGCATATGCAAGCCCTTTTAACTCATGCTGGAATTTCTTTTGAGTTCTTTGATGCTATTGATGGTACAGAGGCACTACATTTCCTTCACTGTGACAAAGCGGCTCCTGAGCTAACATTTAAGCGAAAAGGCTATCATCTTATTCCTGCAGAAATCGCCTGCTATGCCAGTCACTTCGCATTGTGGGAAAAGTGTGTCGAGTTGAATGAACCGATTGTTATTCTGGAAGATAACGTCAAATTACTCACTGAAGATCTCCATTCATTGCTCAAAGATCTTAGCCATCGTGTTGAGCAGTGTGGATATATCAAGATGTCGGCACATCAGCCCAATCAATATAAAGCTGCGTTCAAGATCGAGGGAATATATTCTCTGGGTTTTTACTGCAAGGGAACCTGTGGTACCAGCGCGTATATTATCTCTCCACAAGCCGCCAAACAGTTTATCCTGCACGCTCAATATTTTATTGAGCCAGTCGACGACTATATGGAAAAGCCTTGGCGGCATGGCGTAAAAGCATATCATGTGTTTCCTTCTGCCTTCGAACGTTCACAAACAAAAACTGTCATAGGCACAAGACGAAAACAGAAACAGCCTGTGGGACCGTCCCACAAATTATACATTGAAGGTTTCAGGGCTTATGAAACCCTGATGAGAAAGCTGACCAAAGTTATCTGAAAATCGGCCTGGCACCTGACATACAAAAACTAGAGCACCCCGAAATGCAACTTGACGCACGATTAAAAAGACTCCTGGATTCAAAAGGCTTTTGCCTGGCGATGTTGTGCTGTGTGATTGGCTATATCCTGTTCAAACGCTCATACCGGGATGTGGGTGATATCTTCCAGACTGTATTCATACTGGCTTCAATTGCTGCACTGTATGTTGAAAGGAAACAATTTTGGAAAGATAAAATATTGTGGGCTCTGCTTTTCGCAATCCTTGTTCAGCTTCTCAGTTGGGTCAACTCCCGAATTGATATTCCTGAGCTTGCCAATGCGACCCCCCATATTGGCGCATTGACGGATTTGTTCTTCTTTATTTTTATGGCTTACTGGCTCAAAGGCTCACTGAATAATGTGTACCTGGCCTGGTGGTCAATGTGTCTAGGAATTCTGCTGGCGTTTTACAGCCACTCTGACGTCATCCAGCAGATAGAAATGGGCTTAAAAGGGATAAGAATTGATTTCAACATCATTAATGCACAATATCCTGCCATGTACAGTGGTGTCGGCTTTCTGTTGTCTTCATTTTTCCTGATGAAGTACGGTTGCCTGAGCATCAAAGAAAGAGGGTACAAAAATATCGTGCTGTTCATCTCATCCCTGTTATTGTTTGGCGCTTTTGCTTTTGTGGTTATTACTACACAATCCCGTCAGGTCTGGGTCGCATTGCTTGCTGCCTATGTCATAGGTATCTTCCTTTATGCCATATTGCACAAAGAAAAGCTCAATAAGCTGATTCTGGCAGGTTCATTTTCTCTGCTGGGTTTTGCCTTTTTTACATACGCAAGTGTACCCCTAGTTCATGACAGGGTACAAAAAGAAATGGGGACAGCCACTTCAATTATCACCAATGGAGATATGTCACAAATTCCATTTGACAGTGCCGGTACCCGCCTCCACTTATGGTATGAGGCCTTAAAGTGGATCAAGGAAAGGCCTATTCTGGGCAGTGGTTACAACAGTAGAGCAAAAGTAATCCAGCATGCGGAACACTTCCCTGCGTATATCAAACTATACTATACGCACCTGCACAGCTCCCATGTTGAGTTGCTTGTATCCTATGGCATTGTTGGCCTGCTTCTCATGTATTTTGTCTTTGCTTGGGTTGTTCGTGCTGCCATGTGTGCTCCGGAAAAACGAGGTGTCAATGAAGTATTACTGATTTCCCTCATGTTCACGGTGTACTGGCTGACCGTGAATCTGTTTGAATCATTCTTCTTTTCCAATAATGGCCAATGGATACATAACGTGATGCTGGGGAGTTGTTATACCTTCTTCCTCACTCATCAACTCAGAGGCTCCCGCTCCAAAGAACTAACTGCGAATGATTAAGAAAATTCATGCCATTTGGCTGGGCAAAAAAATGCCGCCGCTTGCATTTGTCTGTATTGATGACTGGCAAAAACAAGGATACAACTTCACGCTTTGGACCGATGAACATCCCCTGATTCAGCAGTGGATTTCAGCATGTCCTTTTGCCAAAACATGCCATGACAAAGGGCTGTTTGCTTTTGTTACCGATTACCTGCGATTAAAAATCCTTCAGCATGAAGGCGGTCTGTATCTGGACGTTGATGTCACAATCCAGCAGGATCCCTTCCCGCTCTTTGAAAACTGCAAGTTTTCGGTCGGCTACGAATCAGCAACCTTGCTGGGAACTGCTTCAATCTATGCAGAACCCGATTCAGTGATCCTGAATCAACTTGTGCAGTTCTACGAAAAAGATATTCACCAGTCCCCGCTTTATATGGGACCTGAGATTATGACAGACTTTCTGTTAAATCAGGAACTAAGACAATCAGAAAACTGTCAGCTTTATCCGATCGAATATTTCTACAATTATCAGGGCGAGCCGATGCACTTCGACAAGCCGAGTAACGCATATCTGACACACTGGTTCCAGCACAGCTGGAAAAAGTCAAAAGGACTGATCTTCCTGAAATCCAAACACATGGGTTTATGGGGGAAGTTTTATGTCTGGCAGAAATATTTCTTCAGAAAATAATGTTAGTGAGTCCCGTAACTTTCAAGTGAAGACATTCACAGTAACAAGAGAGATTATCTTTTGACTACCGTCCAAAACCGGGTATCACAGGATGAACTAACCCCTGGCTACCACCCCACTTTCCAGTGGTCATTTCTGCATCCCCGGCACTGGGGAACTTGGATCAGTATTTTCTTACTAAGTCTGTTTGCACAGCTTCCATGGCGAATCAGAGATCCAATCGCTGGTTTTATTGGACTACATCTTGGTCGCAGAGTGAAGAAAGCGCGTCATCGTGCACGTGTCAATCTGACCCTCTGCTTTCCGGAAATGACGACTGAAGAACGCGAAACAAAGATCGATAAGATGTACTCTGTTGCTTCTCAGGTCATCCTGGCCATGGGAGAGCTACTTTTTAGAAGCAGGGAACACTTACAGAAACGCACTCAGGTTTTTGGTCAGGAGCACCTGGACAAAGAAATCGCAGCCAACAAACCAGTGATCATTTTAGTTCCACATTGCTGGGCAATTGATTTTCCGGCTATCTACTGGGCCTCTCTGGGTCTGCCCGTTGCAGCACTTATGAAACCACAGCACCGACAGCCCGTTTTTGATTGGCTGATCAGTTGCCAGCGATTGCAATACGGCGGAATTTGTTATGCTCGTAACGGAGGGCTAAAACCTTACATCCGTGCAATCAGATCTGGGTTTCTGGGCTACTACTTACCGGATGAAGATTTCGGACCGGAGCAAAGCCAGTTCACTGATTTCTTTGCAACCAAAAAAGCAACGTTCTCTGGTTTAGGCAAAATCGCAAAACTGACAAACGCATCTGTAGTACCGATGATCCCGGTATACAATACAGAAAATGGTAAATTCGAAATTCACATTTCCCCGGTACTTAATCCATTACCGGGACCGGATACCCAGCACGATGCAAATCTGCTGGCTGAAGCTTTGGAAAAAATGGTCGCCCCTTATCAAGAGCAGTATATGTGGAATCTGCAACTGCTGAAAACCCGACCGGATGGCAGCAAACCCTACTGAAAGAAAAAGTGCAGCGTCATATGAAAATTTTAATAATCGGCCCGTCTTGGGTCGGCGATATGGTGATGTCACAATGCCTGTACATCAGCCTGAAACAACGCCATCCAGATGCTGACATTGATGTCCTGGCACCTGCATGGTGCCGGCCAATTCTGGAACGGATGCCAGAAGTAAACCGTGCCATTGATATGCCCATCGGCCACGGCGCGTTTAACCTGAAAGGGCGCTATCGTATTGGGAAATCCCTTCGCGAAGCCAGCTATGATCAGGCATTTATTATGCCGAACTCAGCCAAATCAGCCCTGATTCCGTTGTTTGCCAAAATTCCGGTCCGGACCGGCTGGAAAGGAGAAAGTCGTTACGGACTGCTCACAGACCTGCGCAGCAATAAACGTGAGTTTGGTCTGGTGATTGAGCGCTATAGTGCGCTGGCTTACCCTAAAAATGAAATGACCAGCAGCGCAGCCCTGCCGCCATTACCCAGACCAACCCTGACCATTGACCCAAACAATCAGTCAGCAGCCATCTCACGCCTGGCGCTTTCTCAGGACCGTCCGGTAATCGGTCTGTGCCCCGGCGCTGAATTCGGCCCGGCGAAACGCTGGCCGGAAACTTATTTCACACAGGTTGCTCAACGCATGATTGAGCAGGGCCAACAAGTCTGGCTGTTTGGTTCAGCCAAAGATCAACCGGTCACTTCAGCGATCAGAAACGGGCTGCCTGATGACCTACAACAACACTGCCATGACCTGGCCGGACAAACCAGTCTGATTGAAGCCGTGGATCTGCTGGCTCTCTGCCATACAGTCGTCAGTAATGATTCCGGCCTGATGCATGTGGCCGCAGCGGTCGGCTGTAAAGTCGTGGCAATCTATGGCTCAACCTCACCGGACTATACCCCGCCGTTGGCGGAAGAAGTCGCCATTGTCCACACTGACATTGAATGCCGGCCCTGCTTTAAGCGAGAGTGTCCTTACGGTCATCTGAAATGCCTGAAAGAACTGCCTGCCGAGCGTGTGATTCAAGCTATCAATGATTTGGCCGAATAACGCTGGAGCAATGACGTTGATACGATTACACAACAGGCAAAAGAACAGCAAATTTTCTTTTTACAGCAAAAATGCCCTGCGATCCCTGACGCCAAAATTGTTTTACCAGCGCCGGCTCAGGTACCTGCTGAATACCCTGGATCAGTATGACAGAAATTACATCGCATCCCGGATCGATTATTACCTGAAACATACGCATGCATTCACCCTGCCGAACGAGAAATCTGTAGCGATTCGGAATTACCGGAAAAAGGGGCAAAGTGCGTATTTCTATGATCTCAAAGAGTACCTGAATTACTTTGACCATAATTTCAAAGTAGCTTACCGATTCGGTGATGATACCCATATTGAACCATACCCTTTTCTGGTCAAAGCCAGACCGGTTCACGGTGACAATGACAACGCAGTGCTGTTCAAACTCAATAAAGTCAGGCACTTCAATTTCATTCATGACAGCAAAAGTTTCCGAGAGAAGAAGGACATGCTGGTTTGGCGAGGGGCAGCTCACCAAGAGCACCGTAAGCAGATGGTTCGGTCGTGCTATAACCTGCATCACTGTGACATCGGACAGGTGAATGAAAACGAAGGCCAGGTACCTTGGCTGAAAGGATTTCTGAGCATTGACGAGCAGCTCGACTACAAATTCATTCTTTGTATTGAAGGCAAGGACGTCGCCACCAACCTGAAATGGGCTATGTCTTCCAACTCACTGTGCATGATGCCAAAACCAAAATATGAAACCTGGTTTATGGAAGGAACTCTGAAGGCTGGCGTTCATTATGTCGAGCTGAAGGATGATTGCTCAGATATCGAAGAGAAAGTGCAATACTACAGCCAGCACCCGGAAGCGGCTGAAGCAATCATTGCCAACGCACATGAGCATGTTCATCAGTTCTGTCATCCCCAACGGGAGAAACTGATTGGTTTACTGGTTCTGAAAAAATACTTTGAACTGTCCGGGCAGTGGCAGTCCCGCCACGAATGAGAGGATTAATGCTGCGTTTTCTCTACACCTGTTTATTAACACTGGTTGCCCCCGTACTGTTGCTCTCTCTCTATAAAAAGCGTCCCGGTGTCCCGCCTGTCGGCAAACGGTGGAAAGAACATTTTGGGTTCAGTCCCAGAGTCCAGGGCCACCAGCCTTTGTGGATCCATGCCGTTTCAGTCGGTGAAACACTGGCTGTCACCCCGCTCATCAAAGTGCTAAAAGCCCGTTATCCAACATTGCCGATTTTGCTGACCACCACGACAGCCACTGGAGCTGAACAGGCAGCCAGACTTGGCGAGTTGGTTGAACATCGTTACATGCCACTGGATTTTCCCTGGGCGTTACGTCTTTTTCTGAAAAAACAGCAACCGCGTGCCCTGTGTATCATGGAAACCGAACTCTGGCCCAACACTCTTGCAGCGGCCAGGCAGGCAGGACTGCCTGTAACTGTCCTGAACGCCCGCCTGTCGGAACGTTCCTGCCAGCGCTATGCGAAGGTACAGCCACTGTTTCACCTGCTGGCCAATCATCTCGATCGGGTTCTCTGCCAGCACCGTGACGACGCCGACCGCTTCATCCGGCTCGGTGTCCCTTCGCAAGCCGTACAGATCACTGGCTCCATCAAGTTTGACATTTCTCTCCCTGAAGGGTTGATACAAGCCAGCACAGCACTGAGAGAAGAGCTGGGCAGCCAGCGTCCGGTCTGGATTGCAGCCAGCACCCACGCCGGTGAAGACGAACAAGTGCTGGAAGCCCATCGTCAGGTTCTGGCATCTCATCCGGATACCCTGCTGATTTTGGTTCCCCGGCATCCGGAACGTTTTGATGCGGTCCATGCCTTGTGCCTGCAGCACGGATTTACCACCGCCCGCCGAACACAACCGGAAACACTACTCGCAGAGCAACAAATCTATCTGGCCGATACCATGGGAGAAATGATGTTGCTGCTGGGAGCCTGTGATCTGGCGTTTGTCGGCGGCAGCCTCATTGGGGACAAAGTCGGCGGTCATAACCTGCTGGAACCGGCCGCTCTGGCGAAACCAGTCCTCACCGGACCCAGTTATTACAATTTTACCGACATTACGACCCAGCTGTTGAATGCAGGCGGAGCTGAAGTTATTCACGATAGTAAAGGTTTAGCCGAAACCGTTACACGACTGCTGGAAAGCCCGGAGACACAGTCTCAAATGGGGCAAGCTGCGCTGGCAGTCGTGAACGCCAATCAAGGTGCTATTGAACGTACCCTGACCGCACTGACAGCCAGTATCTCTGCAAGATAAATCCGGCTGCTGGAGTAATCCGATTACCCACCGTAGCCAACAAGCAGTTGCTGCCAGTCTGATGCCTGCCATTGAATGCCCGCCTTATCGACTTCTTTCACAAAAGAGCGATGCAGGCGGGACAAATTTGCGGCTTTCCAGTGCTCACCATCTGTCAGGCTGCATTTATCAAAGTCGATCAGCCAGATTCGCTCTTCGCGATCAAGCAAAATATTATGCGCATTTAAATCGGTATGATTGACCTGACTGTCATGCATCTTGCGGATCATCGCGCCCACAGCCTGCCACTGCAATTCGGACAGTGGTCCTTGCTGCAGCCTATCTACCAAATCAGTGGCATCCGGAACTTTTTCTGTAAGTAAATCTGCGCGATAGAACAAACCGGTTTTACACACCCTAGCAGCGACCGGACGCGGTACCCGTACCCCTTTCGCCACCAGATGCTGCAATAGTGCAAATTCCGCCATACTCCGGCAGGATGCCCAGTCAGAGAAGCGGTACTGATCTTTCACCAGTTTCCCGAACAGACCGCCGCGATAATAATGGCGCAAAGCCATGTCGACTTCCTGTCCCCGGACAAACCAGGTCGTCCCCCGCCCACGGGCACTCCCTGTCACAGCCTGCTGTCTCTGCCAGAAATCCGGTTCAAAGCACTGCCAGGGATCTTCTGCCAGCAAAACCGGGTCAAACATCACCCGACAGTTATCCTGCTCCCGTATTTCCATGAACCTGTATCCCAAACGGCTGAAAAACACTATTTTATACGGGATTGCCGGGGTTCGTCATGTTCGGAACGGGTTCTTTGCCGGACGTTCACGTCATACTCACACTCTGAACGCTCAGCGTGCACTTCGTGCACACTCAGTGAACACAAATCACGCTGATTCCGGTCATCGAAATGTATATAATTCCAAACCACGCAAATGCATCATTTTATAAGCAGGTGTCATGAGTTTATTCACTTCCGCTCCCGAATCACTGTGTATCCTTCGCCTGTCGGCGATTGGTGATGTCTGTAACAGTATTGCCATGGCGCAGGCGATTCAGCGACAGTGGCCCGAGACACGGCTGACCTGGATATGTGGCAAAGTAGAAGCACGACTGCTGAAAGGACTGCCGGGGATCCGTGTGATTGTCTTTGACAAAAAACAGGGTTGGCAGGGCTATAAAGCCGTCTGGCAAGCGCTGAAAGGTGAACGCTTTGACGCCCTGCTGCACATGCAGACCGCGATTCGTGCCAGCATTGTCAGCCTGGGGATCAAGGCGAAATTTAAGCTGGGGTTTGATGCCGCCCGCAGCAGCGATCTGCAGCAGCTCTTCACCAATGTCAAAGTGACATCACCGGACGCTCCCCACGTCCTGGACGGTTTTATGCAATTCGCCGCCACGCTGGGAGTGACCGATCTGACCCCGAGCTGGGAGATCCCGCTGTCGGAAGAAGACCAGCGCTGGGCGGATCAGCATATCTATCAGGACAACACGCTGGTCATTGCCCCGGCGGCCAGTAAGGGCTATAAAAACTGGACAGCAGAAGGCTATGCAGCGCTGGCAAAGCATGCTCATCAGCAGGGCTTCGCCGTGATTCTGGCTGGGAGTCCGGCAAAGATTGAGGTCGATTTAGGGAATGCGATTGAAGCCAGACTCGACTTTCCGGTGAACAACCTGATTGGTCAGAGCAGCCTGAAGCAACTGCTCGCTCTCTTACAGAGAGCCGCACTGGTCTGTGCCCCGGATACTGGTCCGGCCCACATGGCTGTTGCGGTCGGCACCCCGGTTCTTGGCCTCTATGCACATCATAACCCTGAACGAACCGGTCCCTATTTATCCCGGCAATATGTAGTCAGTGTTTACGATGAATGCATCCGGGAAGAAACTGGTCAATCTCCTGAGCAACTGCCATGGCGCAGCCGGGTAAAAGATGAACAGGCCATGCAGCGTATCCGGCCGGAACAGGTCATTGCGATGTTTGATCGCATCACCCTAAATACTCAATCCTGAACGAAAGCAATAAGTTCAGTGGTGAAATCTGACCGAGGTTTTACTTCGTTAAGCCCGGTCGGCATAATCATTCGCATATGATTGTAATGGCAATCATCAATTTTTAACTTGAACACTGGACACCGAATGGCTCCCAACACTTCCCACACCACTCTGGGTGTGCTGATGATCATCAAGAATGAAGCACAGCACCTGGCCGCCTGTCTGGATACCGTAGCTGGCTGGGTTGACGAAATTGTGATTGTTGACTCAGGCAGCACCGATGATTCAGAAAGCATCGCCCGCCGTTACACTGATAAATTCTTCTGTTATCCCGATTGGCCAGGCTTCGGACCTCAGCGCCAGCGTGCACAATCGCATATGACGACAGACTGGATTCTGGTTTTGGATGCAGACGAACGGGTCACACCGGAACTCAAAGCTGAGATTCAGACAGCAATCACCGCCAACCCAACCCGGGTTGCCTTCAAGCTGAACCGTCTGAGTGATGCTTTCGGCAAAACCATTCGTTATTCTGGCTGGTCGCCAGACTGGGTTACCCGCCTCTATCGCCGGGATGAAACTCAATATAATGATGCGCTTGTCCATGAAAAAGTCATCACTGATAATCTGACGGTCAAACCGCTGAATGGGCGCCTGCGTCATTTTACGTTCGATCATCTCAGTCAATATACGCGCAAAACTGCCCTCTATGCGAAATCATGGGCGGATCAGCGGGAAGGCAAAAAAAAATCATCTCTGGGAACTGCATTCAATCATGCCCTGGTTCGATTTCTGAAGATGTATATTCTCAAACGAGGCTTTCTTGATGGCAGACACGGGCTGCTCCTCGCAATTCTAAGCGCCAACACCGTATTTACCCGCTATGCCGACTTGTGGTTACGCGACTACGTAAGGAAAAATACACCGAATGAATAAGCACATCTGCCATGTGAATCTTGCCACCGGCTTCAGTGGTGGTGAGCAGCAGACGCTGCAACTGATCAAACAGCAGCGCAATATGGGCTATACACTGACGGTCGTCGCCAACCCGCGTAGTCCGTTTGCAGCCAAAGCAGAAGCACTTGGCTGCCGCATGGTGCTGATCAAGCACTTCCTGCTGGGGCATCGTGCTGCGATAACCAAACACTGTCAGGCAATTCATGTCCACGAAGGACGGGCTATCTATTGGGCCTGGATTCAGTCAAAGCTGTTCGGCTGCCCGTACATTGTGACCCGGCGTATCGACAACCCGCTCAAAGATCGCTGGTTACTGAAAAAAAGCTATCATGATGCCAGCGTAACCATTGGTCTGAGCACGGCCATCGTGGACTGTATTCAGGCGAAAGTGCCGAATCAGCGGCCGCATAAGATTCCCAGTTCACCCGTGGTTTACCCGGTCAATGACACTGAAGTGAACGCCATCCGCAGCCAGTTCAGCGACAAATTTCTGGTCATCCATGCCGCCAACCTGCTCAAGCACAAAGGCTTTAATGTCACCATCGAAGCCGCCCGTTTGCTTGAACAACAGGCACCTCAGGTTCATATTGCCATTCTGGGAGACGGCAAACTGCTCGCCGAGCTGGAAGCCCAGGCGCAGGGATTAACCAATATCAGCTTCATGGGAAAACAGTCGAACATGGGGGACTGGTTCGCAGCAGCGGACCTTCAGGTACATCCGTCCCATACTGAAGGACTCGGCTCGGTGATCCTTGAAGGGATGAAAGCGGGCTTACCTGTGATCGCAACCCGTGCCGGGGGTATCCCGGATATTATTGATCATGGCATCAACGGCGAGCTGATCCCAGTCGGAGACAGCCGGCAACTGGCAGAAGCCATTGCTCGCGTAGCCCGGGACAGTGCTCTCCGTGAGCGATATATCGAAGCCGGTCAGGAAAAAATGAAGCTGTTTGATATTGCAGCGACAGCCAAAGACTACGAAGCCATTTACAACAACTTGTAAAGAATGGCGCCCAACATCAATTTCACAGGACATACAGAAAGGAATGCTGAGATGACAACCCGAGTAATCTATCCCGGTACCTTTGACCCGATTACCAACGGCCACCAGGATCTGATCGAGCGTGCGGCTGCCATGTTCGATCATGTGGTTGTTGGCATCGCTTTCAGCCCGAGTAAAAAGCCGCTGTTTGATTTGCAGGAACGGGTGAATCTGGCGAAAGCCGTCACCAGCCACCTGGAGAATGTTGAAGTTGTGGGTTTTTCAGGCCTGCTGGTTGATTTCGCCCGTGAGCATCAGGCCAATATTCTGGTGCGCGGTCTGCGTGCAGTCTCGGATTTTGAATATGAATTCCAACTTGCCAATATGAACCGCCGCCTGATGCCGGAACTCGAAACGGTGTTCCTGACCCCGGCCGAAGAGAACTCATTTATCTCATCAACCATCGTCAAGGAAGTCGCACTGCACAAGGGTCAGGTGGACCAGTTCGTACACCCGACCATTGCTCAGGCCCTGAGAGACAAACTGGCGGAATAATCCTGAATATGCGGCACCGCCTCAGTGTGCCGCAATCTTTCCCTGTGCACTCTGACCGTAATAATCCAGATACCAGTCAACAAATCGTTGCACGCCCGCTTCCACGCTCACCTGAGGCCGGAAACCAGTCACAGCAAACAAGTCTTCTGTTTCCGCATACGTCGCATATACATCACCCGGCTGCATTGGCATGTAGTTCTTGATGGCTTCCCGGCCCAGCGCTTTTTCCAGTGCCGCAATAAAATCCATCAGCTTTACGGGTTGACCATGCCCCAAGTTGTAAACACAGTAAGGGGCTGAGCTGGTAGCCGGCGATCCGGTTTCAACCAGCCAGTCGGGCTGGGAGGTCGGAATCACGTCCTGAATCCGCACGACCCCTTCGACGATATCATCAATGTAGGTAAAATCGCGCAGCATGTCCCCCTGGTTATAAATATCAATCGGCTGACTGGCCAGCATGGCCTCCGTAAACTTAAACAGTGCCATATCGGGTCTGCCCCAGGGGCCATAAACGGTGAAAAAACGAAGACCTGTGGTCGGAATGCCGTAAAGGTGGGAATAGGTGTGCGCCATCAGCTCATTGGCTTTTTTGGTTGCTGCATAGAGAGAAACGGGGTGATCAACACTGTCATCCGTCGATAGCGGCAGTTTGCGGTTCAGGCCGTAAACCGAACTGGAAGATGCATAGACCAGATGCTCAATCTGATGACGACGACAGCCTTCCAGAATGGTCAGGTGACCCGTCAGGTTACTGTCAGCATAGGTCATGGGATTATCCAGGGAGTAGCGCACACCAGCCTGCGCCGCCAGATGGATCACCCGATCGAACTGATGCGCCAAAAACAGCCGTGCAATGGCTTCCCGGTCGGCCAGATCGCAGTCCAGTACTAATAATGCCGGATGGGTAATCCGCTGCACCCGGGCATGTTTCAGTTTCACATCATAGTAGCTGTTGAAGTTGTCAATCCCGACCACTTCATGACCCAGGCTGCAGAGCCGCTGAGCCACGGCACTGCCGATAAATCCTGCCACGCCAGTTACCAGATAACGCATGCTCACATCTCCTTTTCATTCCCTAAAAACAGAGTGAGGCCGTGATTACATATGAATTTACAAGGGCTGGCACCCGCTACAGAAGACTGTAGCACGCTGCCCGATTTTGGCCTCATTGAGTTGCTGGCCACAGCGCGGGCACGGCTGACCTGCCTTGCCATACACTTGCAGCTCCTGGGCAAAGTAGCCGGGTTTACCGTCACTCTGCCTGAAATCTTTCAAGGTGGTGCCGCCCTGCGTAATCGCTTTGTTCAGCACGCTTTTAATTTCGTCAACCAATAAACTCAGTCGTTCCGGTGACAATGAGCCTGCTGGCGCCTGAGGATGAATCCCCGCCGAGAACAAGGACTCATTGGCATAGATATTCCCGACCCCCACGACCACCTGGTTATCCATGATGAACTGCTTAATCACCGTACGTTTCCCTTGGGCTTTGCCGATCAGATACGGTGTATTGAATTCCTCACTCAACGGTTCCGGCCCCAGTTTACTCAGCACCGGGTGCTCGCTGTCGCGTTCCTGCCACAGCCAGGCACCGAACCGGCGGGGGTCGTTGTAACGCAGAACTTCACCACTGGCCAGCTTCACATCAACGTGATCATGTTTCGCCGGCGGAACATCCTCCGGAAGAATCCGTAAACTGCCAGACATACCCAGATGGATAATGGCGAAACCGGCATCGGTTTCCAACAGCAGGTACTTGGCTCTGCGACTGACCCCGCGAATTGTCTGCCCTTGCAGCAACTGAAGCTCGGCAGGGACCGGCCAGCGCAAACTAGGGTTGCGCACCGTCACCTGAGTGACGGTCTGACCAACCACATGCGGGGTGATCCCCATACGACTGACTTCAACTTCGGGTAATTCTGGCATCTTCTTTCCGGATTCTCTGGTGAAACATAAGGTCAGGTGGCGGGAAACAGATAGCCGGGTTCAACAGTGATAGCCAGCCACTCCCCTGCCCAGTTTTGCAACAACCAGAACTGAGGAAGCTGATAAACCGTCAACCGGTAGGGCTCAGCCTGATCGGTCAGCCATACTTCCACACTCCGTGGTACAGTCAGCTTGTCGCTCAAACGGGCATAAGTATCGGCATCCACTTTTGTTCCGGCTATCCCGGACCAGTGGGAAACAATCACCGCAGGATCATCGGAAATGGCAGGTTCAGACTGCCAGACTCCGGCCTGCTGGCTGAAAATGACATCAGGCAGGACCAGTTTCTCGATACGGCTTTCAGACGGCAGTAAACGGACCAGACCCGCCGTGTCCTGCGTCGTGACAGAGGGTTCCGGGATCATGCGCTGCCTGAGCAGTTCAGGGAGCTGAATGATGGCGACAAAAAGCAATACACCAATGATAACTAAATTGTTCCAGCCACGGCGTGTCAGTTTCATTCGGCCTCCATCTGCATCCATTGAACTCCGATGATAATCTGCTTGCCAACTGACAGCCATAAAAAAACCCAGCCTTGGCTGGGTTTTTATCAAAAAGCAAAAGAAACCAATTACTTGATTTTTGCTTCTTTGTACATAACGTGCTTACGGACAACTGGATCAAATTTCTTGATCTCAAATTTGCCTGGCATGTTACGCTTGTTTTTGTCGGTAGTGTAGAAGTGACCTGTGCCGGCAGATGATACCAGACGGATCTTCTCACGAATGCCTTTAGCCATTGCTTAGAATCCTCTTAAACGTTCTCGCCGCGAGCACGCATTTCAGACAGAACGGTATCGATACCTTTCTTGTCAATGATACGCATGCCTTTCGCAGAAAGGCGTAGTTTAACGAAGCGTTTTTCGCTTTCTACCCAGAAACGATGAGTTTGCAGGTTCGGCAGAAAACGACGCTTGGTGGCATTACGTGCGTGTGAACGGTTGTTACCCGTTACAGGACGTTTACCAGTTACTTGGCATACTCGGGACATTACTGTCTTCTCCAAATCGTTTCAGCTCGATATCAACCGCGATTAACCGAACGCAAAAAGCATTCCATCTAACCGAAGCTATCAAAGGTCGCGCATTATACTAAGTCAAAACCAGTTGCTCAAGTCCCGAGCAGATCCTTTCTTGTCTTTTTGATCAATTTCGGCCTACTTTATAGCCAACCTCGTT
This sequence comes from Photobacterium sp. 53610, assembly GCF_036409375.1. Classification (NCBI taxonomy): domain Bacteria; kingdom Pseudomonadati; phylum Pseudomonadota; class Gammaproteobacteria; order Vibrionales; family Vibrionaceae; genus Photobacterium; species Photobacterium sp. 53610. The sequence continues at coordinate 109,319 of NZ_JAXOFS010000008.1, forward strand.
CAGCAAAAGAAACCACTTCACCATCACCAACAACGAAGTGATCGAGGATCCGAATGTCCACCAGGGCCAGCGCATCGCTGATCCTCCGCGTAATTCGCCGATCGGCCTGACTTGGCTCCGCTACGCCTGAGGGGTGATTATGCGCTAAAATCAGCGCCGCTGCATTAAGTTCGAGTGATCTTTTTACAACTTCACGCGGATACACGCTGGCCGCATCAATTGTTCCCTCAAACATCACTTCGCCACGGATCACCCGGTGCTGGTTATCCAGAAACAACACAAAAAATGCTTCTCTGTGGCGATCTCTCAGCAAATGGCTCAGATAGCGCCGGGTTTGTTCCGGGCTGGTCAGCGCCTCACCACGCTCCATCCGCTCAGTCAGATAACGCAGACTCATTTCCAACACGGCCTGCAACTGAACAAATTTTGCCGGGCCCAGTCCTTTATGCTGGCAAAAGCTTTGCAGGTCAGCCGCCAGTAAAGCCCGCAGGGACCCAAACGACTGCAGCAACTGCCCGGCTAACTCGATGACATTGGTACCGGGCAGACCGGTCCGCAGAAAAATCGCCAGTAATTCAGCATCCGACAATGTACTGGCCCCCCGTTGCAGTAATTTTTCTCTGGGCCTTGTCTCTAGAGGTAAATGCTTCAAAGCCATCTCGTTCTGATCCTCTGTGCTTATTTTGTTCAAGCAGAAGCGAGTCCCGGGAACAGTACAAAGACCACAAGTTGAAACTGTGGCATCCGCCGCAGGCCAGAGTCACAGTTACACTGCCTCTCACGACTTCTGTCGAGTGATTACCCAACAAGATGGTGATATAGCACAAGTAAACGGTCATTTTTCTCAGTACTAAAGCGATGAATCCGTTCCGCTTTGGTGATATCTTGTTGCCAGTTTTTTCAGGAAGCAGGCTATCGAATGAAAACACTGGCAGGAAAAAAAATACTTTTGGGGATCAGCGGCGGGATTGCAGCCTATAAGTGCGCAGAACTGACACGCCGGTTGATTGAGCGTGGCGCAGAGGTCCGTGTCGTCATGACCCCCGCCGCCAAGGAATTCATTACACCGCTGACCATGCAGGCCGTTTCCGGCAAGCCGGTGGCGGACAGCCTGCTCGATCCTGCCGCAGAAGCATCCATGGGTCACATTGAGCTCGCGAAGTGGGCTGACCTGGTGCTGCTGGCACCGGCCTCAGCAGATCTGATCGCCCGCCTGCGTGCCGGGATGGGGAACGATCTGCTGAGCACGCTGTGCCTGGCAACCAGTGCCCCGATTGCCGTCGCCCCGGCAATGAACCAGCAGATGTACCGTCAACCCTCGACTCAGGAGAATCTGGCTGTTCTGACCAGATGGGGACATCAGATCTGGGGACCGGCAAGTGGCGAACAGGCCTGTGGCGATGTCGGCCCGGGCCGGATGCTGGAGCCGATGGCACTGGTTGCTGAAATCGAAAACTTCTTCCGGCCACAGGATCTGGCAGGGGTACGCATTGCCATCACCGCCGGACCGACCCGGGAAGCGCTTGACCCGGTACGTTACCTGACCAACCACAGCTCCGGCAAAATGGGCTACGCCATTGCACAGGCTGCCGCAGAACGCGGTGCCAGCGTCACGCTGATCAGCGGCCCGGTCAGCCTGAACACCCCGGCAGATGTCCAGCGAATCGATGTCGAGAGTGCAGTCGAAATGCATCAGGCTGCGACGGAACAGGCCCCTCTGCACGATATCTTTATCGGCTGTGCTGCCGTAGCTGATTTCCGCCCGGCAGAAATGGCTGAGCAGAAAATGAAGAAAAAACAGGGGCACGATGAGCTGGTACTGACACTGGTGAAAAATCCGGATATCATCGCCGCCGTTGCAGCAATGACGGAGCAGCGACCTTTCACCGTCGGCTTTGCCGCTGAGACGCAGGATGTCGCACGCTATGCCCGGGATAAACTGCAACGTAAAAACCTGGACCTGATCTGCGCCAATGACGTCGCCCGGCAGGGACAGGGATTCAACAGTGACACCAATGCCCTGCACCTGTACTGGCCAAAGGGTGACAAGGCGCTTCCACTGACTGACAAAACCTCGCTGGGGCGTCAGCTCATTGATGAAATCATCCAACGCTTCCGGCAGCAAAGCTGAGCCGCCTCGTCCATGTCGCTACTTCGTCCCCGCTGACGATAAACAGCTCACTGATTTTTGGCAGCCAGCTCTCAAGCTTACATTCTGGCTGCCGATACAGGTAACACTGCCTGATCCAGACACTTTCCATGCCCTTAGCGCATGGCTAAGATACTCAGGTTTTTCTGTCCGGACACAGTCTTATATCGAAAAGGAACGGTTATTCATGGCTGGCAATAAAAAAAACAACCGCCGCGAAGAAATCTTGCAGGCATTGGCTGAAATGCTGGAATCGAGCCAGGGCAGCCAACGCATTACCACCGCAAAACTGGCCGCACAGGTTGGCGTTTCCGAAGCCGCTCTGTATCGCCACTTTCCCAGCAAGGCCCGCATGTTTGAAGGCCTGATTGAGTTTATTGAAGACTCCATCACTACTCGTATCAACCGTATCCTGGATGACGAAAAAGACACCATGACCCGGCTGCGAATGGTCCTGCAACTGCTGTTAGTCTTTGCCGAGCGCAATCCGGGGCTGACCCGTATTATGACCGGTCACGCCCTGATGTTTGAACAGGATCGGCTCCAGTCACGCATCAACCAGCTGTTTGAGCGGATTGAAACCCAGCTCCGCCAGATTTTACGTGAGCGTAAGCTGCGAGAAGGCCGCGGTTTCCCTATCGATGAAAACATTCTCTCTGCCCAGCTGCTGGGTCAGGTAGAAGGCAGTTATAACCGCTATGTGCGCTCCAGCTTCCGACACAAGCCGAATGATAATTTCGACGCTTACTGGGACCTGCTGACCAATCAGCTGAGCTAACTTTCTCTCTTTCCCTTTCAGCTCTGCGACACGATCACCCGAAACCATCAAAAAAGGGCTGGCATCACTGCCAGCCCTTTACTGTTCCGATCTGAAAGATATCAGATGCCGTACTGAGCGCGGTAAGCTTTCACCGCTTCCAGATGCGCTTCCATGCCATCCTGCTCTTCCAGATAGCTGACTACATCGCCCAGAGACACAATGGAAATCACCGCACAGACAAAGTCACGCTCGACTTCCTGAATCGCCGACAGCTCGCCTTTGCCTTTTTCCTGACGATCAATCGCCACCAGCACGCCAGCCAGATCAGCACCATTCGCCTTGATAATTTCCATCGATTCGCGAATCGCGGTCCCGGCCGTGATCACGTCATCCACCAGCATGATACGCCCTTCCAGCGGACTGCCGACCAGATTGCCGCCTTCGCCGTGGTCTTTGGCTTCTTTACGGTTAAAGCAGTACGGAGTATCGATGTCGTGGTGATCCGCCAGTGCGACGGCCGTAGTGGTCGCGATAGGAATCCCTTTATAAGCCGGGCCAAACAGTACATCAAATGCAATACCCGAATCGGCCAGTGCTGCGGCATAAAAACGGCCCAGACGTGCCAGATCACGACCGGTGTTAAACAAACCGGCATTGAAAAAGTACGGGCTCTTGCGGCCTGATTTCAGGGTGAACTCACCAAACTTCAGGACGCCTTTCTCTAAAGCGAATTCGATGAACTGACGCTGATATGCTTTCATTGTTTCTCCTCGAGCGATTGGTCGCATGCTCCAGCCGAAGGACAAGTGGCTGGCGAAATCCCGCAAGATCGGTGTTCTGCGGACAAAAAAAAGCGGCTCCAACAGGAACCGCTCCAAAAACGTTAACTTTCCAGCGATGCCTGCTGGATATTGATGATCTCGGCAATGCCGTCTTTCGCGAGCGACAGCATCGCCATGAGTTCCTCGGTACTGAAGGCTTCGCCCTCTGCGGTCCCCTGGATCTCAATAATTTTGCCTTCACGGTTCATGATGACATTCATATCTGTCTCCGCACTGGAATCTTCGGCATAGTCCAGATCGCATACTGGTGTGCCCTGATAAATCCCGACAGAAACCGCCGCAATGGTCGTTTTCAGCGGGTTCTTCTTCAGCAGACCTTTTTCCAGCATCACATGAATAGCATCGGTCAGTGCAACCATCGCACCCGTAATCGAGGCGGTCCGGGTTCCGCCGTCGGCCTGAATCACGTCACAGTCGACCGTGATCATCTGCTCACCCAGCACTTCCAAATCAACCGCTGCACGCAGACTGCGGGCAATCAGACGCTGAATTTCCAGCGTACGGCCGCCTTGTTTACCATTGGCCGCTTCACGACGGTTCCGGGAGTGCGTTGCGCGAGGCAGCATGCCGTATTCAGCCGTCACCCAGCCTTGGCCTTTGCCCTTCAGCCAGCGCGGTACACTTTCTTCAACACTGGCGGTACAAATTACCTTGGTGTCGCCGAATTCAACCAGCACCGAACCCTCGGCATGGGCAGTGAAATGACGGGTAATAGTAATCGGACGAACTTGGCTGGCACTTCTTCCACTTGGACGCATCGGATTCCACCTTGGCTGATATTGGGTGCTGAGAACAGGCCGCTCGGCGACCCGCAGACATTGACCGGCGATTATAGCCAGATCTCCGCCCTGTTGCACGCCCTGAACCCGCCTGACGATACGGATCAATTTCCATTATCTGCACTGGTGCGTATAATCTAGCCATCATTTCTTAAGGGCCATCGCCAATGATTCACAGTATGACCGCCTATGCCCGTCGCGAAGTTAAAGGCGACTGGGGCAGCGCCGTTTGGGAAATCCGTTCGGTTAACCAACGATATCTGGAAACTTATCTGCGCCTGCCAGAGCAGTTCCGCAGTCTGGAACCTGTCCTGCGCGAGCGTTTTCGTCAGCGTCTGGCACGCGGCAAGGTCGAATGCAGCCTGCGCTTTGAAGCCAACCCGGCTGCCAACACAGAACTGCGTATCAATGAATCTTTAGCCAAGCAGGTGATCAAAGCCGCCAGCTGGGTAAAAGAAACCGCCGGTGAAGGCAATATTGGTCCGTTTCAGGTGCTGAACTGGCCGGGCGTGATGGAAACCCCGGAACAGGACATGGACATCATCAATCAGGAACTGCTGACTGCATTTGACGGCGCAGTGGATGATTTCATCGCCGCCCGAGCCAGCGAAGGCGCGAACATGAAAGACCTGATTGATCAGCGTCTGGATGCCATCACGACAGAAGCCACCAAAGTACGCGCGCTGATGCCGGAAGTCATGCAATGGCAACGCGAACGCATTCTGACGCGTCTGGAAGAAGCCAAAGTCGAGCTGGACGCCAACCGCGTCGAGCAGGAACTGATTATGCTGGCTCAGAAAAGTGATGTGGCCGAAGAGCTGGATCGCCTCGATTCTCACGTGAAAGAAACCCGAAAAATTCTGAAAAAAGGCGGCGCCTGTGGCCGGCGTCTGGACTTCATGATGCAGGAATTCAACCGCGAATCGAACACCCTGGCCTCGAAATCGATCAATACCGACATCACCGCCTCAGCCGTTGAACTCAAAGTGCTGATCGAGCAGATGCGCGAACAGATCCAAAATATTGAGTGATACCCGCATCACCATCGCGTTGTAAAAAGCCCTGCACTTGCAGGGCTTTTTGTTTTCAGGGACCAGAACGGACGGCCAGCCTGTTGCTGTTCTGTGCTTTTTCTTGCGTGCTTATCCTGACGTTCTCATCTGCTTCTTATTCCAGCTAAACAGTGCAAACATCACTAACAGCTGAAAGCAGAAAATCAATGCCGAGCGTTCACCCAATGGCAACAGCAGTAAGGTTGAGGCTAACTCCAGAGATGAAAGGGCAATGATCATGTGATGAATCACTTTCTTGCTGACTTTGCAGCAAACCCAGGCGCCTATCGGAGCACCGAAAATCACCACGGGAGCGGCAACATACCAATATTCAAAAATGACTTCAGCAGGCTGAGTTCCCTGAAAAAAGAAGGTGATCAGTCCGAAAATGGACGTCGTCGCCATAATGATCACACTGGCCTGTGTTGCCTGCACGATATTTAACCGAAAATAAATGGTGAACAATGCAAACGCAAACAGATCCGCACCAGAACCGATAAAAGCACTCATCCCGCCGCCGAGGCACCCGAATGTCACCAGAGTGATCATCTTCCTGCGGCAAACCTGAATCTGCCTTTCATTAAATTTATCCGCGTAATAACCAAATAAATAAACCAGCAAGAAAATTGCGATGTTCAGGCTGAACATCACTTTTACTTCTGCGCTGCTTAAAGTGGCGTATAAATACTGGGTGACAAGATAAAACCCGGAAAATGAACCGACCAGATAGAGTGCGATCCCCCGCCAGGGCAACTGATGGCGGCTCAACAAGATCAGAATGGAGGCGGACGTCATGCCTATGCTTTGTATCATCAATGAGAAGTGCATTGATGATTCCGGGGGCGTCGACAGCAGTTTCGTCATCACAGGAAAGGCAACAGCACCACCGCCCAGGGGGGTTGAACCTGCCACAAAAGAGCCAACAACCATCATCACCGCAATCACGATATGTTCTGCGAATAATTCGAGCCAGCCCGGTTTCATAAAGACAGCAGACCATGCAATCAGAAGAGAAAAACAAATCAGCAGCGTTCTGGAGAAATGAACCTGCGGACTCTGTTGCTGAGGAAGGAAACTTTCTTTGAAAACACTTTTCAATGCACTCACCTGAGCACCTCGGAAAAAGATGAATACGAGAATTCACGACAAAATCAACACAACCGTTTCAAGAAGTGAGTGGGGATAAATCGATTGAATCAAAAAGAAAAAATCACTCCCGCTTCATTTGATGAAACGCCGATAACCGGATACTTCTGTCTCCGGAAAAAGATTCCCGGCCATGGCTGGTCAAAATGTTATCTAATAAAAGTACATCGCCCTGCTGCCAGTCGAACATGCGCTTTTCCTCCAGTAAAATATCCCGGATATGATGTGCCACCGGATCCGGAATATCACTACCATCCCCAAAAAACGTCTGAAAGGGCAATTTTTCTTTACCAACCGCATCGATCATCGCATCAGCAATGTCGGGATGTAAATTCGCCACATGCCAGAAAGCAATATGATTAAACCAGCACTTTTCCCCGGTTTCAGGATGAAGAATCACCGCAGTTCGTGTTTGTGTCGTCCTTAATTCATCACCATCCCAATTGGCTGTTACGTCATGATGCTGACAATGTTTCTCCACGGCCTGGCGGGAATCCGTTAAAAAGGTATCCTGCCAGTCCAGTCCGAGCCCCGTGCCGTAATGGCGGACCAATCGCCAGCCCAGCGCTTCAAACTGCTGACGATATGTGTGATTCAGTCTGTGATAGATCCGGCGATTATCCGCAACCGGGGTTTGACCACCGGTGCCCGGAGGAGTCAGGCAGAAAAAACAAAGGTACTGACAAATATCCAGCGACGATGAGTAGTCACTGTGCAATGAAATCGTCTCGCTGGCCGGAAAAGCTGTGGTCGTATACAGATTGGTCGCAACTTTTTCTCTTTCCGTGGCCTCTTCAAACTGGCTGATATCAACCGGTTCAAATGGCAGCTCCCTCACCAGATTCAGAAATGAGGCATCATCCGGCATATCAAAGCCCCTGAACAAGATCCCTCCCTGCTCCTTCAGTTGCCTCTTTACCAGTGCTTCATTCTGGCGGACCCAGGCTGCAAGATCGGTCTCATGACTGGGCGCTTCAACACGCGCAATAAAATTCGTCTCCGGGAATACCGTCGTTATCCTGATGCTTCCTTGCCTGCTCATGGTCCCATCCCTCGCTTACACAGGGTCACCATCGACGAAGTGATATCCAACCGTCTTTAAGTGAGTGATCACTTGATGCCGCTGCGTATTCGGCACCAGAACATAATCCCGATCATGCGTACAGACAGCAAACTGACTGATGCCTATCGAGGCGATGTGGCCGGTTAAGGTCGCGATCACGCCGACAATATCAAAAGGCAGATCCCCATCCACCCGCAGGCAGGACCAGTCTTTGCTGACGGACGTTGCTTTCCGGTCCAGCCATCCCTGGTATTCAGACGACAAACGCTGCACATCACACATTAACGAGATTTCATCACCCGTTACGGATAAATTAAAAAATCCGCAATCTTCCGGAAATGACAGACCCGAGAGATCAGACAGGCGATAGACGGCAATGTCATTGCTGTAAATTTTTAAAGTAAATTCCATCGTTCTGTTCAATTGGCAAAGGGGGCTTCATCAAGTGAAGCTTTCATCTGTACTCACTGACTCTCAGAAACCACCCGATAAACATAAGGAAAGACAATTACGGGAATGGTTAAAACTCTTTGTACCGTCCCAGAACTTTCTCTTTTTCTTTCCGGTTCTTGGTCACCTGACGCCACTGTCTGTGCCGCTCGCGCTGGAATGCTTCAGGGTCATCCGCATAACGTGATTCAGTCATCAGCTTCAGATACGACTTATAACGTCTGGGTGACAGACTGCCGTCAGCTAATGCGGCCTGAATGGCGCAGCCCTCTTCCTTCTCATGGGTGCAATTACGGTAACGGCAGTCATTTGCCAGCAACTCAACATCGGAGAAGGTTTCCTCAACATTTTTCGTCGATGCCCCGATGCCAACCTGGCGTAACCCCGGAGAATCGATAATCAGTCCGCCGGTCGGCAGCATGAACAGAAATCGGTTCGACGTTGTATGGCTGCCCCGGGCCCCTTCATCACTGACGGCCAGCGTCTCCAGCACCTCTTCCCCGAGCAGGAAGTTGATCAGCGAGCTTTTTCCGACCCCTGACGAGCCAATCAGCACACAGGTATCAGTTTTTTGAATTAAGGACAGCAACTCTTCGAGTCCCTCGCCCGTTTGGGTGCTGATCGGTAATACCAGCAGGCTGGGATCAAGCCGGGTAATTTGATCGACATACTCCGACGGGTCATCCACCAAATCGCGCTTCGTGAGCACAATCGTCGGCTGAACACCCGACGCTTTGGCCAGGACCAGATAGCGCTCCAGGCGGTTCAGATTGAACTCCGCATTCATGGAGGTCGTGATGAAAATATGAGAGATATTGGCCGCGATTGCCTGCTGCGTTCCGCTGGAGCGGGTCCGGGCAAGCTGAGTTTCACGAGGCAAAAGCTCAGTGATCACATGCTCCCCCTGCAGTTCCTGGCAAATCACCCAGTCCCCAATCACAGGCCGTTCGTCTGATTCAAGCTGAAGACGGGAAACCTCTCGCTCCGTCAGTTCGCCATTTACAACACCGATCACGCCGTACTTTTTTCCATAGTCTTTGGAGACCCGGAACAGCGCTTCAATGCTGTGTTCCCCGATATGCTGAAATATCGACTGTTTCAGTCCTAAGTCACGATGGTCCAATTGAAAACCCCTTTCAAACCGGTATCAGAAATGAAATAAGTAACAAACAACATCCCGCCGGAAAAACAGAATGTTGTTTTGAATATTTGACTCAACTTACAGCGCAATAGACTCAGGCAATTGCTTCATCATTTTGGACGGATTCATCCTTTTTGACCTTGAAGAACTGCCGGTAATTACGGCTCAGCATGAATGAAACGGCAATCAGCGTCAGTGCAATACCCGAGCCGGTAATATAATCCGCCAGACGGTCCTGCGCTAAATCAACCAGTACACCGCCCAGCGCCATACCGATCGGAGTAAAGACGCCCATCACCATGCCCAGCAATCCAAAGACCCGGCCGTGGTATTTTGATTCGACGTTACTCTGAATAATCACTTCTGCACGAATGGAGAAAATAACGGCTGTCGCGGTTTCCATTAAAATGCAGACAAAGACCAGCCAGGGACTCCCGGAAAGTCCCATGAATAATCGGGATAAACCGGTGCCGACCAGAAATGCTGGAATCAATACCGGGGCAATGCGCTCCGGGATTTTGATCAGGCCACTCAGAGAGCTGCCCAATACGGCCCCGACGGACAGCGCGGCGAACATAATCCCGAACCAGTAAGTGCTCAGACCCAGAGAGTTTTCAACAAAGAACGGTAAAAAGGTCATTAAAGGCGCCAGAAATAAATCCATCAGACCCAGCGCGATAATCACAGCTAACAAACCCGGCACTTTGGCGGCAATCGAGAAACCTTCTTTGATTTGTGCCCCAAGGCCCTGCTTACCTTGCACTTCATCCGCAGCGTGTTCCGGTGACGCAACTTTAATCCTTGATTCAGAAGCGGCTGAAGACAAATACGTAATCCCGTTGATAAAGAACAGCATTGCCGGACCCAGCAAGGTATAAAGAAATCCGGCACAAGACTGGCCCAAGACCTCACTGATATTCTTTAACGTTCTGAACAGCGAATTGGCTTTCAGTAACTGGCTTTTATCCACCAGCATCGGCATCATTGCCCGGCTGGCCGGGTTAAAAAAGCACATCACAATGTTAAGCGTGATTCCAGCCAGGATGACAGACGGGACAACCAGGAAATCTATGTCGAGGAAGAGCGCAAAAGCCAGACTCAACACCGCCAGCGCTGAAATGACATCACACCATACAATGATGTTTTTTCTGTTATAGCGATCTGCAAAGGCGCCGCCGAGCGTCCCAAAGATCAGATAAGGAATGGCTGACAGTGCCAGTGTTATTCCGACCATCACGCCGGATTCCGTATGATGTTTTACAACCAGAGATTCGGCAATAAAGTAACACTGTGCACCGAAGACACTGACAAACATTCCCTGTACCAGCAAAAAGAAGTTTTTATTCTTGCTGATTCCATTTTCGTTATTCATTTATTTCCTTAGACTTATCTTTTATTAAGTTCTCAATATAGGATATTTGATCCTGAAGCGTTAACTTTTCCAGCAGCTGTGACAGGTCAATACTGATATCAAAAGCTTTTGTTATTTCCATTATTAAATCGATAAACAGGAGAGAATTCCCGCCAATATCAAAAAAATTGTCTGTCAGCTCGCAAGATTGAACATTTAATATTTTTTTCCAGTACTGCGTCACGACGTTTTCAACCCGAAAATCAGTCGTATCCATTTGTTTGGCCTGCTGTGAAAATATATCTGCTATCTGATGATAATCTTTCTTGCCATTTTGGCTGATTGGCAAAGTTTCCGATAATTGAATGACCGAAGGTATCATATAATCCGGAATCTTCTCAGACAGAGCATGGCGAATTGATGCCACAGTTCGATCTGCCACACAAAGTGCTTTTAACCGCTCTTCATGGAAAATAACCGCGGATTGCGAAACGCCTTGTACCTGATTCATGGCCGTTTCAACTTCAATCAGATTGACCCGGTTTCCGGCCACCTTGACTGTACGCTCTTTCCGGCCGGCAAAGACCAGCTCACCTGCTGAATTCACATATCCCAGATCACCCGTGCAGTAATATGGCGCATTAGTGTCGGGATGACGCAGGAACTTCAGACATGTTTCAGGCTCTCTGCCTAAATAACCGTTTCCGACACTGATACCCGTAATACAAATTTCTCCGGTATATCGCCCGGCGGCATCCGGAGCTGCGTCGCGGATGAACACATGAGTATTGGCAATAGCACGGCCGATAGGCGGCGGTTCCGAACCCGCATGATGCGTGACATCCAATGCGGCGACACCAATCGTACACTCGCATGGACCGTATTCATTCACCACCCTGACAGCCGGGAACTGACGCCTGTGCTCCGCCAGTACCTCTGCCGTGACCTCTTCCCCTGCCAGTGTAATTGTATCCAGTGAATGCGCTACATCACCGGAAAAGCACAACAGTCGCTTATACAGGCTCGGAACAATGGCAAAAGACGTGATGGGATACCGGCCGATCACATCGATGATATAGTCGCAGTTCGCACGCTTGTCTGCCGAAACCAGATACAAAGCACCGCCACAGCACAACATCGACAAAATGTCCGAGATAGCGCTGTCAAACGACAAGGGAGCAAACTGTAACTTCATACTCGCTGCATGAAACTGGTAATATGCCAGCTTCCAGGTGATGTAATTTTCAATCGATTCATGACGAATCACGACTGAATTCGGATGCCCTGTTGAGCCCGACGTCGAGACAACATAAGCTGCATCTTCTGGATTGATAAGTGCGTCCTGCCCCGGATTCGCATGCGCAAGATCTGCAGAAAGAGCGATCACCGGATAGTGTCTGGCATAACAGCATGTGCTGTCGGTATGGACGATGATCTTCGGCTGCACATCAGCCAGAATCCGATGATTGCGCTCAGGCGGCGCATCAAAATTCAATGGGTGGTAGACCGCTCCGGCCTTGATCACGCCAAGCATCACCGCCACAGCATCTGCTGATTTGGGCAGACAAACACTGACAATCTCTCCCGGACAAACCCCTTGCCGGGATAAGAGATCCCGGACAGCATTTGCCCGGTACTCTAATTCACGATATGACATCACCCCGCTATCCGTATAAATTGCAGGATGTTCACTGAGAAAACTTGGCGAGCTGCGATAGAGCTCTAGCACACTTTTAAAAACAGACATTCGCAAATCCTAAACAGTCTGGTGAAATCACTCATGCGAAGAAGCATTCCGGCCAGAGAACATGAAATTGCCAGATAATGCTGAAAAACTGGTTTCAGGTTCCTCCAGGAAGCATGCAGCGATCTGTTCGAACCGGTCTGATATTTCTGAAATTTTGCCTTCTGAGTACACATCTCTGGCAAACACTAAATTCAAATCAATATCGTCGTTCTCAAGCTCAAAAATAAAACTCAAATCAAACAGATTTGTTTCGACCTCCAGAGGCAGCTTCTTCCATTGGATTGAGGTCTCTTCATGGAACGGTTCAAATTCGGTTTCAACCACAGTGACCCAGTACTGAATGGCAGCGGACGGAAATTCAGAAACCAGCTCAATATACGAAATGCAATCGTGCCTTGCGGATTCGATCAGACTCCGTTCACATGCACTGACCACATGACTCAGGGAGCTTTGTTCAGTGATCACGTTATTCAGCAAGAATGTCTCAGCGTACAAGCCAATCTGATCAAGCCGCGCCTTCTGTTCGCGATTTGCCCGGACCGTTCCTAAACGAACCTGCTCACTGGTGCTATAACTCCGGATTACTAATTGCACCAGAGATGCCAGCACCACGAACAAGGTCTGTTTGTTGTCCAACGCAAACTGCCGCAGTGACGCAGCTAACCTGGCGTCAAGTTTCCGGGAACTCTGACCGCCATGGCCGCTTGGGACCGAATTTCGCTCGGCACAGACAGGCACCGTTGCCACGGCGTCATGGTTTAAGATCTGACGCCAATAGAGCCAGGCAGCCTCTCTTTCCGTATCCGTGACTACCTTCGGCTGATAGATACCCGCAACAGGCAACGCTTCCTCAGCCGCTGCAGACGCGTCTCCATGACAATAACCAAGGTAAATTGACTCCAGTTCCTTCAGGAAGACATCGTGTGACCAGCCGTCGTAGACAGTGTGATGCACTTTCAGCACCAGGAAAATCTCGTCGCCAGCGTCAAACACATCAACTGCAGAGAAAGTGCCATGTTCAATATCAAGCGGTTGTCTCAGAGCTTCTTCGACTCGCTGCTGCACAATTTCAGCAGGCTCAGCAGACAGATCGTGCTGCCGGATCATTTTCTCCGCATCTCCGACCTCGAGGAGGATCTGTTCCCCCTCAAGCCGTAAGGACGTTCTCAATGATTCATGCTTGTTTAACAGAGCCGTCAGGGTTTTCAGCAGAAGCGCACAATCGATATTGCCGTAGATCTGATAGGCGTAGCTGAGGTCATAAATATCGGTCCGTTCGCTGCTCAAGCTGGCAAACCAGATGCTTGCCTGCGTATGGGTCGCTTTTGTCTTTCCGGTTTGCGCATTCACCGCCGTTGTTTCCTCAGTAACGGAAACAACGGGAACCATTTTCTCCGCCACCTTAGCTAAGGTACGCAGTTCTAAAATGTCTGAAAACTTCAGCGCATAACCGGCAAGTTCCGCAACCAGCCGAATGGCCAGTACGCTGGTACCGCCCAGCAGAAAGAAATCATCCTCCTGACCGACGGTTTCAATCTTCAGCAGAGTCTTCCAGTATTCCGCCAATATGGCTTCGTGTTCTGTCAGCACTTCCGGACTGCGGGCAGACTGATTCTTCAGCGATTCAGTCGCCTGCTCTTTGAGCAGGTTCCTGTCTATCTTGCCGTTCTGATTTTTAGGCAAACGGTCCGTCAGCTTGATATGAGCGGGGATCATATATCCGGGCAATGCTGCTTTTAATGAGGCCAGCAGACAGGTTTCATTCACGTCTGAACCCGGCAACGATGCAACATAGGCGTACAGCAGTTTAGACTGCGCTAGCTCAACGACAACCACACAGCACGATTCCACACCCTGCTGCCGGAGAACGGTATTTTCAATTTCACCGATTTCGACCCGATAACCCTGTATCTTGATCTGCCTGTCCTTGCGCCCATAGAAATCGAGTTCACCATCCGGCCGTCTTTTGACCAGATCACCCGTCAGATAAATCACGCCAGCCTGATGATCCTGAACAAATTTCTCTTTCGTCAGTGTTTCCCGGTTCAAATAGCCGTATCCGACCCCAATCCCCGAGATCCCCAGTTCAAATACATCCCCCTCGCTCCCGGCAACGTCGTAAAGATGAAAATGCATGTTGGCAATCGGATGACCGACCGTGGGCACCGCCGGACCATTTTTCGCACATGGCACAATGGACTGAAAAATGGCACATTCGGTGGGACCATACACGTAGTACAGCGCCTTACCGTCTGCCCACTGCGCCACAATCTTTTCGCCAAACATTTCTCCGCCGGTCACCACCGTTTTAATGGTTGGAAATTGCCCGGGCAGCAAATGGGTTAAGAAGGTCGACATGAAAAAGGCTGTATCCACCGCTTGGTCATGAATCAAGGTTTGGAGGGCATCCAAATCATAACGCTGCGCGTTGGTCGCAATCACAAGGGTGCTGCCACTCAGCAGTGACGTGAAAATCTCCCATACCGAAACATCAAATCCAATCGAGGAGAACTGCAGGATTTTACTGCCGCTCGCTATCCCCATTTCAGCAATCGACTGCTCAATCACATTCAGTAATGCCTGATGAGAGATAATGGCGCCTTTGGGACGGCCGGTACTGCCTGAGGTGTAAATGGCATAACAGCTTGAACGGTCTGTTGTGGCTTTGCCCGGCAGAGATGTGTCTTTTCCCTCTGTTGCCTCATCAAGACAGTCAAAGGGTATCTGGCTATCAATATTGGCTGCCAGACGTTTTTCCGTCAGTACACAGGCATGCGCCACATCATCCAGAATCTGATTCAGCCTGAGCGGCGGCGTATTGGCGTCCACCGGGATAAATGCCCGGCCCGATTGAATCACAGCCAGGATTGCAGCGATCAGTTCAATGCCTTTATCCAGATACAGATAGACATAATCACTGCCGGGGGAACAACGATGAAGCCGTTGTTGATACTCTTCTGCCAGGGCATACAATTCGGCGTACGTCACCGCCTGATCCTGGTAGATGACCGCTGTTTTCTGACAATGCCTGGCCGCAATGCTTTCCAGAGACTGAAGTAAACGACATTGATTAACTGAGTACATAACTACACCGCGACCTGATTAGAACTAACGATTTCATGAAGCTTCCGGGAAAACACCGCAATGAAATGTGCGATGCTTTCTTCGCGATACAGTGAGGTATCAAACAAAACATCCAACACGATATCGTCCTGTTCAAAATTGATATAGAACCAAAAGTCATTTTGGGAAAACACCCGTTCCGGGGTAAACGACTGTTTCATCGTATGTTTTGAGCCCGGTATTTCGGGTATATCCAGCGACTCTAACGTCAGACCGACATCAAACAGCGGAAAGCGCCCCTTGGGCCACTTGATTCCTTTATCCGAGATCATCCGTTCGAACGGATACGCGCCATAGGCCATGCTGTCAGCCAGAGTTTCAGAAACAGCGTGAATGACTTGATCCGTCGCTGTATGAGCCGCGATATCCATCGCGACCGGGATCGGATTTAAAAAACAGCCGACTTCCTCGCTGCTGAGCAAGCGGCGGATGTTATATGGAAAGCCAAACGACACCCGGGAGGACTGGGTGATGTCGCTTAACATCAAAACCAGAGCCGATGAGAGCACGGTAAATTCAGTGGTCCGGTAGCGCCGGGCAGCAGAAGCGACCTCGCGTCTGAAGCCGGACAAGACATGATGACAGACACAGCCCGCCCCGGTTTTTTGTTCTCTGGGAAAGTCTGCAGGCAAGTTCAGCTGGTAAGCTTCTCCCCCTGCCGGACTCTGGGCCCAGTACTGCTCGGCCTCCCGGAGATACGTTGCATCAATTGCATGTTGTTCGCCGTGTGTCTCTGAATCACTGCGTTCCTCTGCACCTGCAGCAAAAGAATGCCTTTCGATATCCGCCATGATCCTGTCAATACTGAAAACATCCGCGATAGCATGATGAATCAGCATGACGAAATATCGTTCTGTACCATGGTGCAATAAATAAAACTGAAACAGCTGGGTTGTCAGAGATAGACTGCTTTTGAATATTCGGTTGAGCGCTTCTTCCAGCGAACCGTCCTGAATTTCCAGTTCCTGATAAACCTGGTCGATATCAACAGTCACAGGCTTGCTGGTGATCCTTCCTTTTTCAAACAGGAATGCAGAAGACAGAACGTCATGCTGACGGATAACCGCCTGACAAGCCTGACGCAGGTGAGCCACAGGAAATTCTCTATTGAGCTTCCAGTAATCCAGAATGTTAAAGATTGATTTGTCCTGCTGGAGTAGGCTCGTCACCAGATAGCGGCAAGCCGAAGCGGAAGCGCTCCAGACATCACTGACAGTTGAGTGCGCCTGACGGCCCTTTGTTGCCGTCTCGTAAAGTGACAACCATTCCTTGAAAGTTGAACGCGTCATCAACGCTTTCAGTGGAATTGGATTGGCCAGCGACTCATTCAGATCTTTTGACAGCTGAATGAAATCCAGACTGGATGCCCCCAGCTCATAAAGACTGGTAGTCTCGCAGATTTCCACATTGCCCAGCGTTTTACGCCAGATTTGCTGAAGCTGCTCTGCTGGCAAGAATGCCGCCGTTTGCTCCAGCGAGCTCAGATAATCCTGTGCAATGCGTTTTAAGGCTTTTCTGTCAACTTTTCCGTTCACCGACAACGGAATCTCGGCAACATCAAGATAATGCGCAGGAACCATTCGGGCAGGCAGAAATGTCAGTAACCGCTCACGATTTAATAATCCGGTGTTCGTCCCATGCTCATACAGACACAGCAACGTCCCAATATTATCGTCCCCTTCGACATGAACCAGATGAAAGCGGTTCACGGACAGTGTTTCGGCAACAACCCGCTCGACTTCTTCTAATTCAACGCCCGCCCCGGCTATTTTCACGAAGTTATCTACCCGTCCGACAAAGCGCAGTTCACCTGTCGCATTCCTGGACGCCAGATCGCCAGTCCGATACATTCTTTGTCCGTGAATCGGATGGGCGACAAATTTCTCTTCCGTGACCGCCGGATTTCTCAGATAGCCTTGTGCGAGGCCCGGACCGCTGACACAAATTTCGCCGACTTCATTGTCAAAGCAAAGCCCCCACTTCGGATGAATAATATCAACCAGATGGTGAGCAATGCCTTTGCCAATCAGTACCTCATCATCTTCAGGACCAAACTGATAGACGGTACTCCAAACTGACGTTTCAGCCGGACCGTATTCGTTATAAACCTCGGTCTCCGGCAGACTCGCCTGGTGATGATGAATTAAAGACATGCTGAGAGTATCGCCGCATAAAACGACCTGTCTGACCCCTTTCAGGCTGTCGGAGTGGCTTTCTAACAAGGCTGAATAAATCGCAGGCACCATCATGAAATGAGTGACCCGATGGCTTTTGATCAACCGGGCTAATGCAGCCACATCATTTCTGTCACTGTCGCGAAACAGCACCAGCGACGCGCCGGACA
Source organism: Photobacterium sp. 53610 (assembly GCF_036409375.1). NCBI lineage: Bacteria > Pseudomonadati > Pseudomonadota > Gammaproteobacteria > Vibrionales > Vibrionaceae > Photobacterium > Photobacterium sp. 53610. The sequence goes on from NZ_JAXOFS010000008.1 coordinate 127,266, forward strand.
GTAAGGTAGAAAAGTAGTCGTTCACTGCGGAGTCATAAAACACGGATGGATACTGAAGAATGACATCACTGGCATCCAGACCGTAGTAATGCTGACGGTAGAGCACGGTATGGGTTATGCCCTGATGAGGAACCACCACACCTTTCGGCAACCCCGTTGAGCCCGACGTAAAAATTGTATACGCAATGTCATCCGGAGAGTACGCCAGCGCCAGATTCTCAGAACTTTCATCAGACTCAAACAACGCCCGATCCGTGACAACTCCTTCAGAGCGAAGTCCATCCAGCATCCCTTCAAACACCGGGCTCGTTATCACCAGATCCGGCTGCGTGAGTTCAAGCTGGTTGCGCAGCCGCACCTCCCCATCATACGGAGACAACGGTACATACTGGGCACGGGTTTTGAGGATACCGATAATGATCGGCAGCAACAGAGCACTGCGTTCCATCAGAATACAGATGGTTGCCTGTGGCCGAATCTCAAAGGCGTTGATGAGTGTTCTCGCAATTGTATTTGCTTTTTGATTCAACCAGTCAAACGTATAGATTTCCTGCTCAAACCGGATTGCCGGGCATTGGCTGTGTTCTTGTACGACTTTTTCAAATTCACGGATCAGATGACTGGGCTGGCTGTGAAATGACAGCTGTTCTTCCGTCTTTTGATAAACGTCATCATTTATTTGACTGATCGCGACATTTACATCCGGGTGTGACAGTGTTTTTTCAATCAGCTGTTGTAAGGCCAGACACATTCCATGGAACGTTGATTCATGCTGGTAGTGGTCAGCCCGCCCCATCACTTTGATATTCAATGAGGAAGACGTTCGGCAAGCCGAAATCACCAACGGAAAATCAATTTTCTCATTGAAAGAGCTCAGATATTCCAGTACTCCGTGTGCCCCGGCACTTTCCGTAAATTCCAGCAGTGCAGAAGCCCGTGTCACATCGACGCCGGACTCAACAATCAGATCGTACAGTGAAGCCTTTCCGTTGATCAGCCCTTCATAGAAATCATCCTGAATCTGAACAAGGAGATCACCGAAATGCTGCTCAGGCTTCACATGACAACACACGGGCAAATAACTTGAATATAATCCGACATCTGTGGACGCGTTCCAGTAACCGCGCTGGTCCAGACTTGTATTCAGAATAAATTTCTCTTGATCAAAATGTCTGGCAATAAAAATCTCGCTAAGCGCCAGCATCAAAATAAAAGGCGTGACTTCAGCAGATTCAACAACATGGTTAAACCGATTCAGTGCCGGCTCCCCAAGCTGAAACGCATAGGAAAAAGCAGCATCGTCAGCCCGATCGATCTGTTTTTCGAGATTGACCAAAGCCACGTCTGACTGATAGTCCGTCAACCGGTTCCGCCAGTAACTGAGCTGTGACGCTCTCTCTTCGCTGTCATGCCAGGCAATAACTTCATCAGTGTAGGCCTGGTAAGACGCCAGATCAGCCGATGCTGTGGACGGTTCAAGTTTGCCTGCCAGCTCTTTTTCCAGCCGCGCCTCAATCCATGCCAGTGTGTGCGCATCACAGACAATATGATGAATGGACAGGATAAACTGACAGCAGTTTTCCCCGGGACTGACCGATACTTTGACCAGCTCGCCCTGCTCTAGATCTGCGCGGGTAAACTGGTGTGATGACAGCACGTCATTGTCTTGGTTCTGCTGAACCGAAGGCGTATACCCATGGGCAAAACACACTTCCACAACATCCTTTGTGCATCTGAATCGTGCACCCAGCACAGGCAAATCAGAGATGACCTTCTGAATGGATTTGCTCAGCTGTTCCACGGCGCAATTACGCACCTGATAACGCTGGCTGATTTTGTACAAATCACACTTCGCGGCATTCTCCAGAAACATTTTGTACAGCACAGCCTGCTGAGGATGTGCCTGCTGCCATGGTGTGTACGAACCGTAAACGTTATGCATCTGATACTGCTCCATCCATCAGATCTTTTAACGACTGCTTCGATGTAAGGAGGTCTCTGATATTGATATCGATGCCGAATTGCTTCTTCATCTCGGATCTCAATTTCAGGGCCACTAAACTGGAACCCCCTAACTCCCTGAACGATTTCGAATGGTCAAAGTGATCAATACCCAGAATGGTTTTAACCGATTGTTCCCGGGGATCATCATGAGACAGAGGAGCAGCCTCTTTTTGCTCAGTCAAAAAATGGACGTAAGTCGTGGTCATCTCTTTGAGCGCCACTTTTCCATTTTCATTGTAAGTAAAGTGCTCCAGCTGAATGGCCTTATGCCTGACAGAAGAAGGCACGGCATTTGTAAACACGGGAACCTGCCCTGCTTCTGCCGAATCAGCAAGAATATAAAACACGAGTAAGTCAGTATTTAAAATTGCCTTTACATCATCTGAAAGACTGGTGATACGGACACTGCCCACAACATAATTGGTCTTTAATATTTGATTTTCGATTTCCGAAAGACTGAGTCTGACGCCGGATATCTTGACCTGATCGTCCCGTCGCCCTTCGAAAACAATGTCACCATTGGAATCAATATATCCGAAATCGCCAGACTGATAGGCCACAGCTCCTGAGTCACAGGCGATAAAGCTGCTGTTATCATGATTCAGATACCGGCACATACCTATCCCGCGAATATAAATTTCACCGACCTCGCCGTCTGGCATGGGCTGCATATGCTCATCGAGAATTTCAATGACAGTGCCGCTGAAAGGTTGGCCAATCGGTAAGCTTTTCAGGTTGTGATAATTTTCCTGATCGATGACATAGTGAGTCGCAAGCATGGTTGTTTCAGTCGGACCATAAATATTCGCGACAACATCAGCATCAAAACAGGACAGAGTCTGCGCCAGCACATCTTTCGTTAAAACATCGCCGCCCAGAAACAGATACTTCAGTTTCACCTTTTCTTCAAAATCGGAAAACTCACACAGCGCCTGAATAAACGAAGGCACCTGATTAATAAAGTTGACGCTGTATTGCTTAATGGTATTCAGATAACCGGAGATTTCATTCAGGTGTACCTGCGGCGGGGTGATGAGAGTGCCACCACAATATAGGGTGGAGAGCGTTACAAAAAGAGAGATATCGAATGAAACGCTGCAACACCAGAGTGCATTCAGGTGATGGTCGAAACCCAAATCTCTGGTCGTATTGGCAATACGCTGGCTGATGTTTTCAGCACTGACAAAAACAGGCTTTTTCTTACCCGTACTGCCGGAGGTGAAATAAAGAAATCCGCCCGATTCAGGTAAATCGTCCGCATCTGAGTCCAGAACAGGCTGAGCAAATGCAGTGCTCTCAAGTGTGATTCCCAGATCAGATGCCACCAATGGTTCTGAAAAAGAAAGACCAGAATCATTCATCAAGGCTTTCTGAGTATCCGCGTTGAAATTGGTTACCTCAATCGGATAAACGACAGCTCGCGTCTTTAACAGCGCCAGCATACAGATCAGGCTGTCATTTGTCCGGCCGGCAACGAGCGGTACAATATCTCCCGCCCGGATCCCTTTATCGCTGATCAGCAGAGACGCCAGCTGATCAGATTGCGCTTCTAGCAGAGCATAAGAGACAGACCCTAAATCACCATTTAAAGCTAGCTTATCTGGTGTTCTTTCCGCATTGTCTTTGAGCTTTTCAAGGACAGTACCGAACTGTGACAGTGAATTACATTCCATTGTGCTACCTTCAAAATCCAATTTAAGGTCTGATTTTCCCGCGTATTAACTAATACATGGACAGCCTGCTGATTTCACACGTCTCAGCGACTTTTTCTCTTTCACTTCACCGGCAATCATGACTTCGTCTGACGTATAGACGACAGTGTCCGGACAAATAATATCGATGTGATATTGGGTCCACGGCGTTAAGCCCAGCCCCCAGTGGACAGTGCCATTGCTGCCGCCATAACATTCATTGGGTGAACGGTTTCCTTTCTGGAAATCGATATCCTGATTGGTCCCGAAGCCAATCTCCCAAATGATTCTGTAGCGCGAGTCGATATCAAATAACTTCTCTAACATCACAATCGCGGGATGATTTTCGATGTCACTACGTAGTGAAGTAATCACGCCATGCTCGACGGTTGCAATAACCGGCACTTCATACAGTGGTTCTAATGCATCGAAAATTTTATTCTGGTCTTCTCTTAAAAAAGACACAGAGCCACTGTTCACAATGGGATACCCGCGCAAAGCAATTTCGCCCTGAATATTTAACCGTTTTTCAGCATTGTAGTTTCCGTGAAACAGCGGCAATACGCTGATTTCACCAGAGGGCACAAATTGCTGCTCTCCCCAGCTGAGACGGCCCAATTGCTCAAACCAGCAATATTCGTCACTGTCGTGAAGAAAAACGGCTTCGCAACCATTCTTTTTATCAACAAACTGGATATGGTCGGATTCTTCGATATGGTCAAAGAAATAATCCGCCCAAGCTTTTTGAGCATCAGGATCAGTCAATTCCATCTTCTCTAAGAAATAACTTATATCGTCCAAGAATATTTCTGTAGAGTTACATGGCATTGAAATAATCTTACACTTCTCTGCAATTTTCTCTGCCGGTGGCGAAGAGAATAAGACATGAGGAGAAATGACAAGGAAATGGGTTTGATGAGCTAATTTTTGATTATCCAGAATGTCATGAAAGCTTTCTGGTGTATCACAAGCAATTATTTTTGTTGATAGATAGTCATTCTCCGTTGATATTTCGAACTTGTCAGAGAATTCACTATTCGTCAGCAGGACAAAATCACAGTTTTCAGATTCACCCAACTGCTTATATTTTTCTGGTCTTATTACAATCATAAGTCCTCCATATGGTCCCCACAGATGTGGGGACCATACCGGTTTTAGCCGATCAGGTTGCCTAAGTACTGGCCATTCTTGTTACGGCTGATTTTCGCTTTTTTCTGTACGTTTGACTTTTTCATGATATTTTCCTTATGAACAATAGTTATCTAACGTTTCATGTCTCTCACCTTGAGACATGTTTTTCCTTTCCAATGGCAAAACCATTTTCAAGAAACTTTGAAAAGGAGTCGTATACATTTCCTTATCCCATTCATTCTGCAAGTCTTCAGGGATATGGTACTCCTCTACGATGACACCATCCTGGTAGACCCGGAACACAGGATGGATAAATGTACTGTTGTCGCCATCATCCGGCATCCGGATAACATTAAATGGATCGGGATGCTCCTTCTTACCGTATTCAAATGTGAATCGGATATGGCTTGATTTCTGATATATCTTTTCAATGAGATCAACTGGTATATCGACAACATATTCAACATTGCCATCATTGATAAGCAGCACATCGCTAATAAATCCAGGCTGCTGATATAGCGAAGAGTTACTATGAATCCGGTACATGATTTTTTCATAGACAGATTCAAATGAATGTAATCTCTCACGGTGAAACGCATCTTTGCCTTGCTTCATTTTTAAGATTTCAGCTAATGCTTTCACGTTGTACCTGAATCCATGTATGAAACCAGAAAACGACTGCTTATAATCACGCATATGCATGATCGTTCCGGCGAAATACATCCCCTCAACATTGGTAGATTCCCAGAATTCTGTCATTCTCGGATATTTCTTATTCTCTGTAATCTGAGGGACTGCAGCACCTTGAAACATACTGTCGTCAAAAGAGAAACCGATGCAAGAAATAATCTCATCAACAACAATCTGCCAGTGCTGTCCATTCGCGTGAGTATAAGAAAAATCAACAATATACTTATCATTGTCTTTGGTAATTTTTGTCACTTCAGCATCAAGGATGGTGTTCTGCGACTTTAACTGATAGGTATCTAATATATTGTTATTCACTGCTCTCAAATGCCCGACATAATGTGTTTTCCAGGCCAGCTTCACTGGTGTCGGGCTTAACAGATGGATGACAGATGCAGTTTCAACCAAATTATCAGCCGTTTCGAAAGCAGAGTTGCCCTTTCCTAAGATCAAAACAGATTTGTTTTTATAATCATCAGGATTAATTGAGGCTTTCGTGTAAGTTTTTACATATTCACTGCCAGGAAAACAAGGCTTATTTTCTTTTGCCAATCCAGTCGCGATAATGAGTTTCTCACATGTGTAAACCTTACCGTCAGCATCCTTTAATGAAAAGTGTTCATCTTTATCAATGGATACAATATCGGCATTGTAAGTCACCTTCAGTCCAAACTTATCTTTAAAATCATTCAGATACTGAACTAAATCTTTCGCATCAGGAAAATATTTCTCAGAGTAATGTTTAAAAAGAAATCCTTCATCATTTAATAACGAATTCCAGTCCCAACGAAGATTGATTTCATCATCGTTATAACCTGTATAAACTTTATTAATAGAAATCAGCTTGCCATGCTTCGGTAACGTTTTAAATGCATTTCCGGAGCAATCCCCCTTTTCCAGAATCAAATAATCTTCACTTGATTTCTCGAGATAATAAGCGAGCTGTAATCCAGCAGGTCCAGCGCCAATAATGATATATTCATGATGCATAATCAAATTCCTTATACAATGCGTCTGTCGCACAGCTGGTTAAATTCTGAGGTTAAAGCACGCAGATCCCTGATGATATTAATTCTTTTTAACCATCGGCCATAATGATCATATTTCGCTGAAAACTGACGCCTGCCGTGCACAGCCCTTCTGTTATCAATCAGCATGATCTGTCCCTCAGTAAGACAGACATCAATCAGAGATTGGTTCACAACCGACTTGAATTTTTCAAGTGCCATTTCAGCGTCTTTATTTTCACCAAGCACTGCCATATAAGGTAGATCTGCTCGCATAAAAGGCCGCTCCCGATTCCCGTATAAAATTGAGATCGGTGTATCGACATACTTAGCTTCAGCACTCATATGGTACTTATGAATATCGATATCCCAGTGATCACTTTTATTTTCTTTGACGTGATGTGACGTATCCGGCGCAATACAAAAAGACTTGCTGAACAGAATATCAATTGTTTTCCCATCTAACTGACTGACAATTTCATCGACATGGCATAATGATGTCGCTGCTTGTTCCGTATTGCGATAACACATCAGCGAAACATAATCAGCAGGTGTTGGATGGAAAGCTTCTTCCGTATGCCAGTCCAGTTCGGCTGAACTGCTTGACCCCAGCTGCTCATAAGCATCTGCTTTAATCGGCACCACATAGCGCATAAAGCGGCCATTTTCTTGCGTTGACCACCCAAAAATTTCGCCGAACAAGCAGGAGACTAATGAATGGATGACTTCATATGTAAACGTCTCAGAATGATGCCAGTTACAGTCCCATGTATTGGGTGTCTGAATATTTTCAATATCGATCGGAAGGCCATGAATTAAGAATGCTGCATAGCTGTGGGCCGTATTTTTGAAATCTAATACGTCCTCTCTCAAATTCCGGCTGAGTTCCATAGCATAGACCGCACAATCTCTGGCGAAACTGTCTGTTTCAACCGAATCATGTTTTTCTATCAACTGATGACAAGCATGATAGATGAACTCAAGGTCTTCAGTCGTTAACTGATATGTCTTATACTTTTCCATACGCATCGCTAACTTAATATCAAATTGAAATTTCTTCAGACCAATATAAAAGCTTAAGCGGCCTGTCTTCCAGAGACATTTTTTCCTCTAAGCGTTTATATTCCCTAACAATATAGTCATCGAAGGTTGCTGGCTTACCAATTAAATATTCCAGCCATGGTTCAAGGCCCATCGCATATACAAATACAGAATCAGGGTTGATCAATTGAATCAGTTGTTCAGTTTCATCACAGTCACAGCCAGTTAAGCGTCTGTTTTTTGCGTACTCCGGTTGATGACCTTGATTTAATACGGGCTCATACAGCCAGGTATATGGCGCACCTTCACACTCCATCCCGACAAACATCTTGCTCACTTTGAGCGAATTATCGAACAGATATTGATAAATTTCTGCCTGTATAAATTTCGAGTCCGATAATATAAGCAGCTGCTCAGAATCCGTTTCAATATAATAAGATGACTTCGCATCTACCCGAAGGTCACCATGCTCTCCCAGAAAAGGAAGGGTATGCAGTTGAAAAGTATTTCCCTGAATTTTCTCAAACGGATCCACTTCGATCACATTCCCGAAGCCGATTTGCTTGAGTATCTTGGCCAGTGACGGGTCTTCAATCATGTCACCAGAACTTTTAGGAACAATAATCTGCCCCACTTTATGTCTGATTTGCAGTAAGGTTTCGACATTAAAGTGATCCGCATGCCCATGAGTGATCACAACATAGTCAATATGCTCAGGTAAATCAGATAACGAATATGATGTTTTCCCATCTTTTTCAAAATATTCATTCTGAATCCAGGGGTCAATCAGCAGTGATTCAGACGAAGTCTCAATCAGCAAAGTCGCATGACCAAAATAACGAATCGTTTCATGGCTGGGTGCTGACGGTTCTTTGTGTTCACACTCTGAGGTGAACAATATTCTGAACTGCTGCTTCGCTTCGTCAGACAGATTCATTTCCCGGCAAAGCTTATTGAAATCGACCGGAGTTCGTCTCGCCTCAAAAATTTTATCCAGTATTTTTTCTTTAAAATCAACATCAATCAAAAACTGAGTTTCATGACAAGACAAACGTGGTGTATTAAACACTGGCGGACGTTTGGTGTGCTCCGTTTTTAATGTGAATAATACACTTTCACACTGGTCAAACACCCCATCAAATGCATTTTCAAAAAGACGGTATGCGCCGCTCTGATTCCGGGCATAGTAAAGCTCAGCCCTGCCTTTCAATTCGGATGGAATTTCCTGATAAAGAGGCTCTAAACTGTCACCTTTAAATTGTGAAACTAATTCATCAAGCTTTTCGACAGCAGAAAGTAGCTGTTCTTGTTGCGCTTCTTGCTGTTGGTTGCCATCCAGGTATTGTTCCACACTGAACACATCATCCATGGATAATCTGACCGTGCTCACTTTCCCACTGGAAATACCACTATGAAATTCAGGATATTTTAAAAATGATCTTAATTGCTTCCTGTTTTTCCTCATAAAAAAAGAACGAGCAACAGGAGAAAGCAAATAGTGCCATGCGTACCAATGTTCGACTAATGGCTCAATAAAGACATTATTTCTCAGATAAAGAAATGCCTCATCTTCCGTCTCACAACGACTTGATCCCTTCATAAGCCCAACTAACTCGTTTGATTTTATGGTTTTACTGGTTTCAGTATGGCAATGACCTGGTCAGTACAATCAACCAAAAACAGGTGGTAGTACTCAGCAAATAAATGCAACTACACTCAGTGCGCAACATGATTAAGCACATAATTTCACAAAGAGAATAATAAGTAACCTTCGATTAACAAAAAATATACTTTCATCACACTTCACCATCATTTGAGATCAAATTGCGATCATGATGATCCAAATTTCACCAGATCCGCAGATGTCTGTGCTCTCAGAGCAAGGTCAAATCGGGGAGAAATTATGAGAGAAGTGAAATCATGCATTGAATCAACTGCTTGCTTTTAAGCTTCAACCCGATTGCCCTTGATTCAGAGTGACAGCGACAGACTTCAGCCAAGACATAGGTCTGGAAAAGAATGAAAAGAGAGAAATCCCGAACACATGCCATTTACAAAAATTAAATAAAAATATCGGCTGATAAAATAAAAAATCCTTCTGTGAACCAGGTTCACTCTATGAGCATTTTAATGCCGCCATTCATTTGTTTGTCATTTGCATAATGGTAAATTTGTGCTCGTTAAAACCTCGCTCTGAAAGTCCCTGCCTGGCCGGTAAAGCCCGATAGCACCATGGTTGATCCCAATCAGCCAGCGGTTTGCTGCACCCGGAATTCAGAGCGTTAAAAATTATCACTTTCACCATAGATGCAGTTCAATATGGATATTTCGTTAATTGTGACCACCTATAACTGGCCGGAAGCTTTAAATAAAGTTCTGGAAAGTATTGAAAGACAGAGCCATCTGCCGCGGGAAGTCATCATTGCCGATGACGGCTCAGGTCAAGAGACCGCGGAAGTTGTCGCCTACTGGCAACAGAAACTGAGTATTCCTGTGATTCACAGCTGGCAGGAAGATGAAGGTTACCGGCTTTCAGCAAGCCGTAACAAAGCCATCGCCCGGGCCAATGGTGACTATCTGGTGATGATTGACGGAGATATGGTGCTGGATCGCCATTTTATCCGTGACCATACCCGGACCGCTCAGCCCGGCTATTTTATTCAGGGCTGGCGCGTCCGGCTGAATGAGCAGGGGAACTTCCATGTGTTTGAACATGGTGTGATCCCGCACTGCCGGATGAAAGGGATTCTGGATCTGAAAAACCGTTGCTACGGACTGCGTCTGCCCGTGCTTCGCTCCCTCAGCTACGGTTCTCCAACCTCAATTTCAGGCACGAAAGGCTGCAATATGGCCTTCTGGAAACAGGATGTGGTCGCCATTAACGGCTTCAACGAGGACTTCGTCGGCTGGGGTAAAGAAGACAACGAATTTGCCACCCGGATGATCAATCGCGGCATTCGCCGCAAGCGCCTGCGCTTTTCAGCTGTGGCCTTTCATCTCTACCATGATGAAAGTCCGCGGAATATGGTGGCCTGCAACCACGAAATTCTGATGCGCACCAAGCACCATCGCCTGGCATTCTGCCACAACGGTCTCTCCCGTTATCAGGCCAGCTAACCCTGACCCGCCGGTTCTTCAGCTTCCCGAGAAGAGCTGGCGACATCCGCATTTTCAGCGCATCAGCATCTCCCCGTTTATTACTTTTGTATGACTTTACCTGCAGCTTCACCTACCCCCTGCTTTCTGCTGACTATATTTAATAAGAACAGTGCGCACATGACATAAAAATACCAATAAGCACACTGCTTAGTGATTGATTCATGAGGGACAGCCATGAAGGAGCAGGTATGAACGCAAAAACAGACAGCAAAGTTATCTTGGTCGGGGCCGGTTTTATTTCCGATGTTCATGCCAGAGCCATTCACGCCTTACCGGGGATCACTATTGCCGCCATCGTGGACCCCGATCTGTCTGCAGCGCAGTCACTGGCCCGCCGCTATCAGGTACCGCACTGTTTCAGCCAGCTTGTTCAGGCACTGGCCGAAACCGACTTTGACGCCGCTCATGTACTGACCCCGCCGAATCTGCATTACGAGCTGGTCCGGAATCTGCTGACCCATGGCAAACACGTACTGGTCGAAAAGCCGCTGGCGGAAACCACAAAAGAGTGTGACGCCCTCATCCGTCTGGCCCGTCAAGAGGGGCTGACCCTGGCAGTCAACCAGAATTTTCTGTTTCACCCGGTCATTGAAGTGGCCAAGCGCCTGCTCGACAGCAACACGATTGGTCCGGTAACCTCCGTCACCCTGAATTACGAAATGCCGTTGCGTCAGCTGGACAGCGGGCAGTTCAGTCACTGGATGTTCCGCCAGCCCGTCAATCTGCTGCTGGAGCAGGCGGTACACCCCTTATCACAACTGCTGACCTTATTCGGTCCGCCCCAAGGCGTGCTGACCAGTCGGATCAGTCAGATGAAAGTCCTGAGCGGACAACAGCCCTGTATTCTCCGGCTGGATGCGATGGGCGATCTGAGCGTTCCTTTTCATTTTTCGTTTGCCATGGGCAATGATTTCCCAATCTGGCAGCTCCATATCACCGGAGAGGACGGCTCTCTGACACTGGATATCATTCGGCAACGCGTCCTGATCAACGGCCGCAGCCGCTTTCTGCCCGCACTGGATACCGCTGTGACCGCCTGTGCCCAGGCTGGCAGCCTGATCGCTCAGGGGATCCGACAACTGGCTGAATACGCCGGTGCAATCACCGGACTGCGGGCTTCCAGAGATCCATTCTTCCTGTCGATGCAGTCCAGCATCCGTGCATTTCATCAGGCACGGGAGTCACAGCAGCCACTCCCCCATGCTGCAGAATTTGGTCGCGAACTGGTCGAACTTTGCCACCAGCTTGCTGAGAAAAGCCTGGGTGCTGATGCTTTGCATCTCCCCCCGCCTTCAGACACAGAACGGACACCAGCCAGTCCGCCGACCGAACAGCCCTTCGATGTGCTGGTGATTGGCGGAACCGGCTTCATCGGACGCCATGTCGTCAGTCAGTTACTGGCTGAACGATACACCGTCGGTGTGATGGCAAGGCATCTTCAGTCCCTGCCGGCATTGTTCTACCAGCCGGACATTCAGCTGATTCAGGGCGATGTCTGTGATCCGGCAGCCGTGGAGCATGCCGTCAGCCGGGCCCGCTACGTGATCAATCTGGCCCACGGCGGCGGCAGTGGCGACTGGCAGGCCATTCACCATGCAATGGTCGACTCCGCCCGGACGATTGCCTGTGCCTGTCTGGCCCACGGCATTACCCGGCTGGTCCACGTCGGCTCCATTGCTTCCTTATACCTGGGGAGCGCCCGCACCGTCATTCACAGCGCCTCCCCCGTAGATCCCTGCGCGAGTCAGCGGGCAGATTACGCCCGGGCCAAAGCCATGGCAGATGAGCTGCTGATGCACGAAATGCCTGAGCTCGATGTGGTGGTGTTGCGCCCCGGCATCGTCGTCGGCGAAGGCGGCCTGATTCACCACACAGGCGTCGGTTTTTTCAATAACAGTCAGTACTTCATCGGCTGGAATCTGGGACACAATCCGCTGCCCTTCGTGCTGGCCGAAGATGTTGCCTCGGCCACTGTCGCGGCAATGACCAACCCGGCTGCACGGGGCAAGGCACTGAATCTGGTCGGTGATGTCAGGCCGTCCGCTCGGGAATATGTCACCATGCTCAGCAAAGGGCTGAACCGTCCTTACCGCTATGTCCCCCAGCTGACTTTCTGGCTGTATCTGCAGGAAATAGCCAAGTGGGCCATCAAGCGACTGGGGGGACGTCACATTAACCTGCCTTCCTTACGGGATCTGAAATCCCGGGCCATGAATGCCCGGTTTGACACCAGCGGTGAGAAACGCCTGCTGAACTGGCAACCGGTCAATGACTGGCATGTCTTTTACCAGCGTGCCGTTCTTGTACACCGCAGCGAGCCACCGGTGACACCGCCGCCCTCTGCAGCCAGACCAAACCAGATACACACGGAAGACAGCCCGTCTGAAAAGGCAACTGCGTTATGACGGTACTCCTGCATGTCTTTTCCACCTTTACCCTCGGCGGGCCGCAAATTCGCTTTGCTCAGCTCGTGAACGCCCTGCCGGGGCATCATCAGCATGTGGTGATTTCGCTGGATGGCCGACTGGATGCAGCTGCCCGGCTGGCAGCCCATGTTCACGTCACCTGCCTGACCCTGCCTGAGCTGAAATCCTTCAGTCTGCCGGAGCGGCTGACACGTATCCACCGGACACTCCGGGAATACCAGCCCGAAGTCCTGATGACTTACAACTGGGGCGCCATTGAGTGGGCCCTGTGTAACCGCTTTAGCCGACTGTGCCGCGGCGTACACTGGGAAGACGGTTTCAATCCGGATGAAGCCACCCGGCTGTATCCGCGGCGGAATCTGTTTCGCCGTCTGGCACTGGGAGGGCGCACCGAAGTTGTGGTTCCTTCTCATATTCTGATGCAGATCGCCAGCCAGCAATGGCGCATTCCCCCGGCCCGGCTGCATTATTTCCCCAACGGGATCGAGACTCCGGCGCACCTTGCCCCAGCATTTTCTGTGAAGCAGCCAACCCTGATCACGCTCGCCAGCCTGCGCAAAGAGAAAAACCTGCCGCGCCTGATCGATACGGTCGCAGCGCATGCGCCGGACAGCCGCCTGCTGATTGGCGGTGATGGTCCCTTGCTGACCGAGCTGGATAGCTATGTCTCAAAACACCATCTGAACCACCAGATCCGGCTGGCAGGCCGGATTGATGATGTCTGGGGCTTTCTAGCTCAGGGCGATATCTTCTGCCTGTCGTCCGATACGGAACAGATGCCGCTGTCAGTACTGGAAGCCATGGGTGCCGGTCTGCCGGTTCTGGCAACCGATGTCGGCGATGTCAAATCCATGCTTTCGGCCGCCAACCAGCCGTTTGTCGTTCAGCCCGCCTCCTATGGCCGTGCGATGACACAACTGCTTGCCGCACCCGACCAGTGGCAGCCCATTGGCCAGGCCAACCGGCTGAAGGTAAGGCAGGAATACAGCTTCCAGACCATGCTGAACAATTTTTGCCGTCTGATTTCCCCGCCCTGATGACTCGGCCACAACGTGCTATTTTTTAAAGAAAGCGCCTGAAAACGCACCGGCCGAATAACTGACGACGACAGGCCTGAGCCGGGCTGTGAATCTCCGGGTGAAACTTGCACATCCGGATTCAATTTCACCGCAGTTCGTGATACCCTGCGCGCCCTTTCTTCCACTTGAGTAACACTGGTCATGAGCAAAGGCACGTTATACATCGTTTCGGCCCCGAGCGGCGCAGGCAAATCCAGCCTGATCAACGCTCTGCTGGAAACCAATCCAACCTATGACATGAAGGTCTCGGTTTCCCACACCACACGCGGCATGCGTCCGGGTGAAGCACATGGTGTGCATTACAACTTTGTCAGCGTGGAAGAATTCAAAGAGCTGGCAGAACAGGGCGCGTTCCTGGAACACGCCGAGGTGTTCGGTAACTTTTACGGCACCTCCCGCCTGTGGATTGAGCAACAGCTCGATAAAGGCATTGATGTCTTTCTGGATATCGACTGGCAGGGCGCACAGCAAATCCGCCTCCAGATGCCGCTGGCCAAAAGTATTTTCATTCTGCCGCCGTCCAAAGACGAGCTGGAGCGTCGTCTCAACGCCCGCGGACAGGACAGCGACGCAGTGATTGCCCGCCGGATGGATGAAGCGCGCTCAGAAATCTCGCATTACACAGAGTACGATTACGTGATCGTGAATGACGATTTCGATGTGGCACTCATGGATTTTAAAGCAATCATCCGTGCGGAGCGATTGAAGCAAGACAAGCAAGCTGCTAAATATAGCAGCATGCTTTCTGCGCTACTGGCGCAGCAGTAAGTAATTTTGTACAATTTTCAATCTTTTTACTAAAACCACTGGAGTCCTCGATGGCACGCGTAACTGTTCAAGATGCTGTTGATAAAATTGGCAACCGTTTCGATCTGATCCAAATTGCTTCTCGCCGTGCACGTCAAATGCAAACTGGCGGTAAGGATCCACTGGTTCCTGAAGAGAACGACAAGTACACAGTGATCGCCCTGCGCGAGATCGAAGAAGGCCTGATCACCAAAGATATTCTGGACGCACGCGAGCGTCAGGAAATGCAAGAGCAGGAAGCTGCTGAACTGGCAGCTGTGAGTGCCATTGCAGGTAACCAGCGCTAATTCAAGGAAGCGGGCAATTTGTATCTCTTTGATAGCCTGAAAGAAGTTGTAATTGAATACCTGCCTGAGACTCAGATTGAGGCGCTCAGGCAGGCCTATTTAGTCGCAAGAGACGCCCACGAAGGCCAGACCCGTTCCAGCGGTGAGCCTTACATTATCCACCCGATTGCCGTCGCCCGGATCCTGGCCGAAATGCGCCTGGATTTCGAAACCCTGATGGCCGCCCTGCTCCACGATGTCATAGAAGATACCGATGTCACCAAAGACGACCTCGACAGTCGTTTCGGGTCGACCGTGGCCGAACTGGTGGATGGTGTGTCCAAACTGGACAAACTCAAATTCCGCGATCGGAAAGAAGCCCAGGCGGAGAACTTCCGCAAAATGATCATGGCGATGGCCAATGACATCCGGGTCATCCTGATCAAGCTGGCCGACCGTACGCACAATATGCGGACCCTGGGTGCCCTGCGCCCGGATAAGCGCCGCCGTATTGCCCGCGAAACCCTGGAAATCTTTTCTCCCCTGGCCCACCGTCTGGGTATCCACAATATTAAGACCGAGCTTGAAGAACTGGGCTTCGAAGCCCTGTATCCGAACCGCTATCGGGTGCTGAAAGAAGTGGTCGCCGCTGCCCGTGGGAACCGGAAAGAAATGATTAACCGGATCCACGCAGAAATTGAAGGCCGCCTGTTTGATGCGGGGATCGACGGCAAAGTGGTTGGCCGCGAAAAGAACCTGTACTCCATCTATAACAAGATGAAGAACAAGGAACAGCGCTTCCATTCGATCATGGATATCTATGCCTTCCGGGTTTTGGTCCGGGATCTGGATACCTGCTACCGGGTGCTGGGACAGGTGCATAACCTATACAAACCGCGTCCGAGCCGGATGAAAGACTACATTGCCATCCCGAAAGCCAATGGCTATCAGTCACTACATACCTCTCTGGTCGGCCCGCACGGAGTTCCGGTCGAAGTTCAGATCCGGACCGACGACATGGATCAGATGGCGGATAAAGGGGTTGCGGCCCACTGGACCTACAAAGATGGCGAAAGCTCTGGCACCACCGCGCAGGTAAAAGCCCAGCGCTGGATGCAGAGCCTGATGGAGCTGCAGCAGAGTGCCGGTAACTCGTTCGAATTTATCGAGAACGTGAAATCTGATCTCTTCCCGGATGAGATTTACGTCTTCACACCGAAAGGCCGGATTGTCGAACTGCCGGTTGGCGCCACTGCCGTTGACTTTGCCTATGCCGTGCATACGGACGTGGGTAATACCTGTGTCGGTGCCAAAGTTGACCGTCAGCCGTATCCATTGAGCAAGCCGCTCAAAAACGGTCAGACCGTCGATATCATCAGCGCACCGGGTGCACGCCCGAATGCGGCCTGGCTCAACTATGTGGTGACTTCCCGCGCACGGACCAAGATCCGGCAGGTCCTCAAAACCATGCGCCGGACCGAATCCATTACGCTAGGCCGTCGCCTGCTGAACCATGCGCTGGGTGAACTGAATATCGACCAGATCGACCCGGACACGCTGAATCAGGTACTTCAGGATCTGCGTCTGAAAGATCAGGAATCCCTGCTCGCTGCGATTGGCCTGGGTGAACTGATGAGCGTGGTGATTGCCCGCAGACTGCTGGGCACGCTGGACGAAGAAAACCAGACGGACGACAAACGCCGGATGCCAATCCGTGGTGCCGACGGTATTCTGCTGACCTTCGCCAACTGCTGTCATCCGATCCACGGTGACCCGATCATGGCGTACGTCAGCCCGGGCAAAGGGCTGGTGATCCACCGCGAGGAATGTTCGAACATCCGCGGTTACCAGAAAGAGCCGGACAAATACATGCCGGTGGAATGGAGCCGCGACTTCGAGCAGGAGTTTGTCACCAACCTCAAAGTCGACATGCAGAACCATCAGGGTGCACTGGCCGATCTGACCAACACTATTGCCAATACCGGTTCCAACATTCAGGGTCTGTCGACCGAAGAGAAGGACGGCCGCCTGTATACCATCACCGTTCGCCTGACCACCAAAGGTCGGGTCCATCTGGCCAATATCATGCGCCGGATCAGGGTGATGCCGAATGTGGTCCGGGTTGCCCGGCAGAAAAACTGAGATGGCCGCAGCGCCAGCACAGTATGTCACGCACAAACGCCCGAACCGGGCGTTTGTGCTTTCCCAGCGGCTGAATCACAACGTGTCAGCCTGCCAGAAATCAAGAACATCACGACTATGACCCCAGAACGCTTTCAGCGAATCCAGTCAGTCCTGGCGACCCGCCAGCCGGATCTCACTCTGTGCCTGGAAGAAGTGCACAAACCCAATAACGTCTCCGCCATCATCCGGACAGCAGACGCCGTCGGCGTTCACAAAGTCCATGCCGTCTGGCCGAATGAAATGCGGGTTCTGAGCCACACCTCTGCCGGTGCCCGGAACTGGGTTGAGCTGCAAACCCATGACACCATGACGGATGCGGTGAGCCATCTCAGGACCCAAGGCATGCAGGTTCTGGCCACGCACCTGTCGGATCGCGCCGTTGATTTCCGCGAGATTGATTACACCAAGCCGACCGCGATCATTCTGGGCGGCGAGAAAAACGGGATCACCCCCGAAGCACTGGCACTGGCTGATCAGGACATCATTATTCCGATGGTGGGTATGGTACAGTCGCTGAACGTCTCCGTCGCCAGTGCACTGATCCTCTATGAAGCACAACGCCAGCGCCAGATCGCTGGCATGTACGACCGGGACACCACGCCACTGCCCCTGGAAACCGTGCATCGCATTTTATTTGAACGCGGCCACCCGGTGCTGGCAAAAGTGGCAAAGCAGAAAAAACTGCCTTACCCGCCGCTGGATGATAAAGGCCAGATCGTCGCTGACGACGCCTGGTGGCGTGCCATTCAGTCCAGAAACAAATAACCCAATCATCTGACGGAACACAGAGAGCAGACGCATGAGCGGACAGATGCTAGACACCATTACCCTGACCGAGCTGTCAGGCGTGGGCGCCAAAATGGCTGAAAAACTCCATAAGATTGGCCTTCACACGGTGCAGGATCTGCTGTTCCATCTGCCGCTCCGTTACGAAGACCGGACCCGGATCTGGCCCATTGCTGAAATCCGGCCCGGCCAGCACCTGACCGTGCAGGGCGAAGTGCTCAGCAATGCCATCAGCTTTGGCAAACGCCGGATGCTGACCGTCAGAATCAGTGATCAGAGCGGTGCCTTAACCCTGCGCTTCTTTAATTTCAACGCGGCGATGAAAAACGCGTTGTCAGAAGGCAAGCAGGTCAAAGCCTACGGCGAAATCCGGCGCGGCCAGCATGGTCCGGAAATCATCCATCCGGATTACAAAATCTTTTCCGAACCCACTGAACTAGCGGTCGAAGAAACCCTGACTCCGGTTTATCCGACCACCGACGGCCTGCGGCAGCTGACCTTGCGCAACCTGACCGATCAGGCTCTGAAGCTGCTTGATAAAGCCGCGGTCACTGAGCTGTTGCCGGAAGGCCTGTACGACCGTCAAATGACGCTGGCGCAGGCACTGCATGTCATGCATCGTCCAACCCCCGATGTCTCGCTGGACCAGCTGGAAAAGGGCCAGCATCCGGCGCAGAAACGGCTCATCCTTGAGGAACTGCTGGCGCAGAATCTGTCAATGCTGGCCGTACGCCAGAAAGGACAACAGCATCAGGCCTGGCCGCTGCCCCCCAGCGAACCGCTGAAACAGCAACTGCTGGCCGGACTGCCATTCAGCCCGACCGGCGCCCAGCAGCGCGTGGTGGCTGATATTGAATCCGATCTGGCAAAGTCCGTCCCCATGATGCGACTGGTTCAGGGCGATGTCGGCTCCGGCAAAACCCTGGTCGCGGCACTGGCGGCGGTTCGCGCCATCGGACATGGCTATCAGGTCGCGCTGATGGCACCGACCGAACTGCTGGCCGAACAGCACGCCCTCAACTTTGCCCAGTGGCTGGAACCGCTCGGCATTCAGGTCGGCTGGCTGGCCGGGAAGCTCAAAGGCAAAGCGCGAGAAACCGAGCTGGCCCGCATTGAAAGCGGTGAAGCGAAGATGGTGGTCGGCACCCATGCCCTGTTCCAGCAACAGGTGATCTTCAGCAATCTGGCGTTGGTCATCATCGATGAACAGCACCGGTTCGGGGTACACCAGCGGCTGGAACTGCGGGAAAAAGGCGCAAATGATGGCCGTTATCCGCACCAGCTGATCATGACGGCCACGCCCATTCCCCGGACGCTGGCCATGACCGCGTATGCCGATTTGGAAACCTCAGTGATCGACGAACTGCCGCCGGGCCGGACCCCCATTCAGACCGTCGCGGTTTCCGATGCCCGCCGCGCAGATATCATCGAACGGATCCGTGCCGCCTGTCTGAACGAAGGACGCCAGGCATACTGGGTCTGTACCCTGATTGATGAATCTGAAGTGCTGGAAGCCCAGGCGGCATCCGACACCGCCACTGAGCTGACCGCCCAGTTACCGGAGCTGAAAATTGGTCTGGTTCACGGCCGGATGAAAGCGGCTGAAAAGCAGGACGTGATGCAACGTTTCAAAGCCGGTGAACTGCACCTGCTGGTTGCCACCACCGTGATTGAAGTGGGTGTTGATGTTCCCAATGCCAGCCTGATGATCATCGAAAACCCCGAACGGCTGGGTCTGGCGCAGCTTCACCAGCTGCGCGGCCGGGTTGGCCGGGGCAGCGTCGCCAGCCATTGTGTGCTGCTCTATCATGCCCCGTTGTCGAAAACGGCTCAGCAGCGACTGGGCGTCCTGCGGGAAAGCAGTGACGGCTTCGTGATAGCCCAGCGCGATCTGGAAATCCGCGGTCCCGGTGAGCTGCTCGGCACCAAACAGACCGGCATTGCAGATTTCAAAGTGGCCGATCTGGTCCGCGACCAGCACCTGATCCCTCAGGTCCAGAAGATGGCGCGATATCTGCACGATCAATATCCGGTCAATGCCAAGGCCATTATTGAGCGCTGGCTCGGTCACCGGGAAAACTATTCCAACGCCTGATCCGGACAAACCTGCTCGTTCCAGTGAAATAACGGTCTGATGCCGCTTTTTTCTGCTTTCACACACCAAAAACAACATACGCAAACGTTTGCTAATTTTGGGTTCGTCATTACAATAGGGGCCAATTTTGACCCAAGGGTCCTTTTCGGCTTCAAACCTGTCCACTCAGATCCCCTTGAGAAGCCGACCTGTCGACGTAATAAGGATTGACCATGACCGGCCAGCACCAAGAAATTGAACGTCCCCGCACATCTGATTTGATTTACCGCCTTGAAGATCGTCCGCCCCTGCCGCAAACCCTGTTTGCAGCATTGCAGCACCTGCTGGCCATGTTCGTGGCCGTCGTCACCCCATCGCTGATCATCTGTCAGGCTCTGGGACTGCCGGCCAGCGACACCAACACCATCGTCAGTATGTCGTTGCTGGCCTCAGGCGTTGCGTCGTTCATTCAGATCCGGACCATCGGCCCGGTGGGTTCCGGCCTGCTGTCGATTCAGGGCACCAGCTTTAACTTTCTCGGCCCGATTATCGGTGCCGGGCTGGCAATGAAAGCCGGCGGTGCGGATGTGCCGACCATGATGGCTGCTATTTTCGGCACCATTCTCGCCGCTTCCCTGACAGAAGTTGCCATTTCGCGGATTTTACAACATACCCGCCGGGTCATTACCCCGCTGGTGTCCGGCATTGTGGTGACTTTGATTGGTCTGACGCTGATCCAGATTGGCCTGACGTCAATTGGCGGTGGCTATGCCGCCATTGAAGACGGCAGCTTCGGCAGTCTGGATAAACTGCTGCTGGCCGGGATCGTCCTGGGGCTGATTGTCCTGATGAACCGGATGAAGAACCCGTATCTGCGTGTTTCATCCATTGTGATTGCGATGGCCGCCGGAACGCTGGCCGCCTGGCTGATGGGCATGATCAGTATGGAGCGGCTCGCCGAAACCACCCTGATCGCCATTCCTGCCCCGATGCAGTACGGACTGGGTTTTGACGGGTCGCTGCTGATCCCGCTGGTGATTGTCTTTGCCATTACGTCACTGGAAGCCATCGGAGATATCACGGCAACCTCAGAAACCTCAGAACAACCGGTCAGCGGCCCGGTGTACCTGAAGCGGATTAAAGGCGGCGTGCTGGCAGATGGGATCAACTCAGCGCTGGCTGCAGTGCTGAACAGTTTTCCAAACTCAACCTTCAGCCAGAACAACGGCATCATCCAGCTGACCGGCGTTGCCAGCCGTTACATCGGTTATTTTGTCGCAGGGATGCTGGTGTTGCTGGGTCTGTTTCCTGTTGTCGCCAATCTGGTTCAGCTGATCCCGGAACCTGTACTGGGCGGTGCCACCATCGTGATGTTCGGCACTATTGCCGCATCCGGGGTACGGATTATTTCCCGTTGTGAGCTGGACCGTCGTGCCATTCTGATCATGGCACTGTCGTTCTCGATGGGACTGGGGATTGCGCAGAAACCGGAAATCCTCCAGTTCATGCCTGAGATTGTGAAAAGCATTCTTTCATCCGGCATGGCTGCCGGTGGCCTGACGGCAATTCTGCTGAACCTGATTCTGCCGGAAGAAAAGAAAGACTGATTGACGGACAGCGTCCTCCCATCACAAATGAGAGGGCGCTGTGCCTGCTAGGATTTCACGGCGCGCTTGCCGTTCTGTTTTACCGGACGCAACGGCAGACTCACCTGGACTTTCAGCCCCCCTTCGCTGCGGTTACTGAACTGAATGTCACCCTGGTGCTGATCCACTATCCGCTTCACAATCGCCAGTCCGAGTCCGGTACCTTCCGCATCGCTGCCGCGGGCACTGTCACCGCGAGTCAGGGGTTGCAGCATCTTCGCCACCTGATCCGGTTCAATCCCGGGACCGTCATCTTCCACACAGAACCAGGCCATCTGGCGATCCGCCGTCATCCCGCTGGTGACGCGAACCCAGCCATTGCCGTAACGCAGCGCATTAACCACCAGGTTACTGATCAGACGCTTAATCGCGACACCATTGACATACACTTTGCCATTGATGAGACCCAGTTCCTGCTCAATCCCCCGCTCAATGCCGCCTTCTGCCTCTGCCACATCTTCCACCAGCAGATTCAGATCATGCAGTTCCTGCTCCTGCAAATGGGTCGACTTCAGGTACTCCATAAACTGACTGATGATGGCATTACACTCTTCAGTGTCTTTAATCATGCTCTCAGCCAGATAGGCGTCTTCCGGGGACATCATTTCCGTCGCCAGACGAATTCGGGTCAGCGGGGTCCGCAAATCATGGCTGACCCCGGCCAGGAGTAAAGCCCGGTCATCTTCCAGCTGTTTAATCCCCTCGCCCATCTGATTAAAGGCTTTAGTGACGGCGCGGATCTCTGAAGCGCCCTGCACTTCCAGATGCGGCGGTGATCCCCCTTTGGCGACTTCCAGAGCCGCCTGCTCCAGTGCAACCAGCGGACGGTTCTGGATCCGGATAAACATCCAGCCTCCGGCGATCACCATAAAGGCAATAAACAGGCTGTAACCAAACAGCGGGGCAAAATCTTCTTCCTGTAATTCCGACAGCGGGACCCGCATCAGGTACCCCGGCATGGCATCACAGTTCAGCCAGAGAATGTAACTGTCGGCTCCCAGTGACAGCCTGACCTCAGTCGGCGTTCCCAGCTCCCGGCTCATTTCCTCACTCAGAAAATCAATCCGGGTCGCCTCGCGGTAGTCTTGCGACTCCGGGCCATCATCAGCCAGCAGGGTCACCCCTAGCTGTTCAAGAAGCTGGCGGCGTAAGGGGGTATCGAGATGGAAAGTATGACCATCAGCGAGCTCAACATCTTCTTTGAGCATCAGCCGGACTTCATAGGCCATAATGCGGTTGAACTGCTGCAGACTGGGTAGCAGGGCATAGTTCAGCACTGCCAGATAAGAAAAAACCTGGCTGGCAATCAGCAGGCCAGCCAGGAGAATCAGTGTGCGGGTAAATGTCGAGCGCGGCGACATGCGCATCGGCATCGTTATGCCTCGCTGCCGTCAGGGACAAACACGTAACCGAGTCCCCACACCGTCTGGATATAGCGCGGACGACTCGGATCTTCCTCAACCATGCGGCGAAGTCGCGAGATCTGCACGTCAATCGAACGTTCCATCGCGGAATACTCACGACCACGGGCCATATTCATCAGCTTGTCGCGGGACATCGGCTCGCGGGCATTGGTCACCAGCGCTTTCAGCACGGCAAACTCACCGGAAGTCAGCGGCATCGCTTCCTCACCACGGAACATTTCACGGGTCCCCAGATTCAGCCTGAATTCGCCAAAGGTAATGATTTTGCCTTCCACACTCGGCGCACCCGGCGCTTCCACCGTCTGACGACGCAGCACGGCACGGATACGGGCCAGCAGTTCACGCGGGTTAAACGGCTTCGGCAGGTAATCATCCGCACCCACTTCCAGACCGACAATCCGGTCGACTTCGTCACCCTTGGCGGTCAGCATCAGGATCGGCAACATATTGTTGGCGTTGCGCAGACGACGGCAAATCGACAGACCATCTTCTCCCGGCAACATCAGGTCCAGTACCATGAGGTGGAAATTTTCCCGGGCCAGCAGACGGTCCATCTGCTCACCGTTCGCCACACTGCGAACCTGGAAGCCCTGCTCCGACAGGTAACGCTCCAGCAACGCACGCAGGCGCATATCATCATCAACTACTAGAATCTTGAAATTGTCTTGCATCGTTACACCTTATGCTTCGAACTCTGGATGTCGCCGAGGCTGTATTTTACGCGACCCCTGCCTTTTCTGGCTGAATTGGTGCACAAATGATCGCCAGTAAATTGTTACTGAGTATGTCAGCCTGAACGATCAGTGCTGGCTGCTTCACTTTCAGATTAGTCCTTCACGTAGGTTATCGTATTGACGAACCAGACTTTATCGCCGTCCGGCGTACGCACCACCACTTCATCATCGACTTCTTTTTTCAGCAGGGCACGGGCCATCGGCGAATCAATCGAAATGTAGTCCTTGCGGCCGAAAATCTCGTCATAGCCAACGATGCGGAATGTCATGCTGGCACCGGCTTCGTTTTCCACCTCAACCCAGGCGCCGAAAAAGACCTTGCCTTCCTGCACCGGTGAATAATCAACAATCTTGACGTTTTCCAGTGTCTTTCGCAGATATCGTACCCGGCGGTCAATCTCACGCAGGCGCTTCTTGTTGTACTGATAATCAGCATTTTCCGAACGATCCCCAAGGCTCGCCGCCCAGGTGACTTTTTTGGTCACTTCCGGGCGCTCTTCCTGCCACAGAAAATCCAGCTCTTGTTTCAGACGGTTATACCCTTCCCGGGTGATCAAAGGGGTTCTCATGCAGTCGTGCTCTTTTGTGATTCAATGTCTTGATTATACGATGCTGAGCGGCCGGACATCGAGTCACCCGTTCAAAACACTGTGAAGGGATGCCGGAAAGGATAAAGACAAATAGGGCTCCCCCATCATCCTTAATAGGGGAGCCAAACTCATCAAATCACCCGCGGGTTTAACTTGATTGAACGATGACTGTTTTCAACATCTCGATATCCTCCAGCATGTTGCTGTGATGGCAACCATGCATATTCATTGTGGTTAATGATTGCTTGGTATACTGAGCCACATTGTTGTCCGGCGTGTTCAGAATCAATTGCTGAAATTCCAGACTGTTATCGCTCTGAAGATCAGGATCAGACAGCATCGCTTTGAACAAAGTCACCTGCGTATGTTGGAGTTGGCCGCTCACAGGCATTTGATTGATCCGGGACTCAGCAGGGACAGCTTGCAGGATTTTATTCACATATTCAGGCTCCAGAGCACTGCTTTGATATTTCTCCGTCATCAATGCAATTTTTTCTGAAATTGACGGCAGTAATGCTTGCAACGCCGGCGACTGAATCACCGTATCCAGCAGGTACAGCTTGATATCCTTCACACCGTATTGCTCTAACTGGTACGCGATTTCCATTGCCAGCAAACCACCTAATGACCAACCAAGAATGCGAACAGGCTTCTCGAACAATCTGTATTTCGTCATCTGTGACAAATAGATATCAGCTAAAGCGGGTAATGACTCCACAGCAGATGGCATGACCAAATTGTAATTATTGACTCCGACGCAATGAAAATCCTCAGAAAGGGACTGTGCGAGCGCCGCATAAACTTCACTGCTGGCGGTTCCGGGATGAATCATAAACAAACAGGATTCAGCCTGCGAATTTGGCGTCAGCATGGTGATTAACGCATCATGCGAATCAAAAACCTGATTTTCAGACAGCATGGCAATACAGGGCTGACCGAAGAGTGTTGCCAGCGGAATGTCCACATTCAGCTGCGTACGCATGGCCGCCGTCAGCTTGATGGCCTGAATCGAATCCCCGCCCAGACGGAAGAAGTTGTCGTCGATGCCGACCCGCGCGACTCCGAGAACCTGCTGCCACATCTGACACAGCTGGGTTTCCAAAGCATTGCGCGGCGCCCGGTAGCTGTCTTCGCTCACCCACACTGGCGCCGGCAGCGCCCGGCGGTCCAGCTTGCCGTTGATGGTCAGCGGCAGTTTTTCTATGACCGTAATACTGCCCGGCACCATGTAATCCGGCAGCTGTGCCGACAAATTCTGACGCAGTGACTCAATATCCACATCGCCATCGGCCGGCACTACATAGGCCGCCAGTACCTTGCTGCCTTCCCGGTCCAGATCAACTACCACCGCCTGCTGTACACTCGGCTCAGCACTGAGCACACAGGCGATTTCGCCCAGCTCAATCCGGTAACCCCGGATTTTCACCTGCTGGTCGTTCCGGCCCAGATATTCCAGATTGCCGTCCGGCAGCCAGCGCACCAGATCCCCTGTGCGGTACAGCCGGGTATACCCTTTCGCTTTGTCATCTTCCGTGGCAAACGGGTTGTCAATGAAACGCTCCGCTGTCAACTCAGGCCGATTGAGGTAGCCCCGGGCCAGACCGGCCCCGCCGATGTACAACTCACCCACCGCACCCAGCGGCAGCAGCTGCTGATGCTCATCCAGCACATACAGCTGGGTGTTGCTGATGGGTTTCCCGATACTCACGTCATTCGGACGCACAGCTTTCTGAGTCGCACAGACCGTTGCCTCTGTCGGACCATACTGATTGAAAAGGGTTTCGACCGGCAATTGGGCCAGCGGATTGAGCGATTCTCCACCCACATGCAAGACTTTCAGGGACGTCCCGGCAAGCTTATCGCCCAGATAATTGAACAGCGCAGTCGGCAGGAAAGCCTTCGTCAATTCATGCTCAGCCAGATAATCCAGCAGTACCTGCTCATCACGTTGCATCACCGATGTAGCGAGATGCAACTCACACCCGAACATCAGGGACGGAAACAGCTCATAAACGGATGCATCAAACACATAATTGGCAAAACACAGGACCTTCGCCTGAGGATTCAGCTGATGACTGTCCCGCATGAAGTACGCAAGATTCACCACGCCCTGATGCGCCACCATCACCCCTTTCGGTTGACCTGTGGTCCCTGAAGTGTAAATCACATACGCCAGATCTTCCGGCGCCGGTCCGCTGTCCAGATTGCTGTCCGGCAATGCCAGCAGAGCTTCGCTGTCCGCCAGCAGCATCCGCGCAGCATGCCCTCCCGACAGAAGTGATTCGACATTCGCCTGCTGCGGGCCATGAGTGATCACCAGCGGCGACTTGGTGTCTT
>NZ_JAXOFS010000009.1:0-149089 GCF_036409375.1 Photobacterium sp. 53610
ACCATAGCGCTGTGGAACCACCTGATCCCATGCCGAACTCAGACGTGAAACGCAGAAGCGCCGATGGTAGTGTGGGGTCTCCCCATGTGAGAGTAGGACATCGCTAAGTCACCCTTTTAAAACCCAGCCTTCGGCTGGGTTTTTTCATTTCTGCCGCTTATGACTTCAGTTCAGGCTTACTGCTTGAAAATGAACTGTTTTCATTAGTTTTCTTCATTCATATCCCTCTATCTATAATTCTTTTAATGCGGTATTGCTTGCAGTCATGCGTGAAATTCTATAATTTTTGGGTATCTGGACGTCTAAACATCTTAGGGAGAGTGTGAACATGCCCATTAAAATTCCTGACCAGTTACCGGCTACTGATATTCTCAGGGGAGAGAATATTTTCGTCATGTCAGAAAAACGGGCAGCCAGTCAGGGAATACGTCCGCTGAAAGTGTTGTTGCTTAATCTGATGCCAAAAAAGATTGAAACAGAAACGCAGTTTTTGCGTCTGTTATCAAACAGTCCGTTGCAGGTTGATGTGGAGTTATTACGAATTGATAATCGTCCGACGAAGAATACACCCACCGAACACCTGGATACCTTTTATCGTCAGTTTGAAATGGTGAAAGACCGAAATTTCGATGGTCTGATTGTCACAGGAGCACCGCTGGGGCTGGTACAGTTTGAGGATGTTCTGTACTGGGAAGAGATCCAGACGATTCTCAATTGGGCGAAGGGACATGTCACTTCAACGATGTATGTCTGCTGGGCTGCTCAGGCCGGCCTGAAGCTGATGTATGATTTACCGAAGCGAACCCGAAAAGAAAAGCTGTCCGGCATCTACACCCATAGCATCCATCATCCGCATCATCCTTTGTTACGAGGCTTTGATGATACCTTTCTTGCACCACATTCCCGTTATGCTGATTTTTCACCAGATTTCCTCACGCAGCACACGGATTTGGATCTCTTAGCGACATCTGAGCAGGCAGGGGTTTATCTGGCAACAACGAAGGATAAACGAAATGTCTTCGTCACAGGTCATCCAGAGTATGATGCGAAGACGTTACATCTTGAATATATGCGGGACTTGGGTGAAGGCATGGAGCCATGTTTGCCTGTGAATTATTATAAGGACGATAATCCGGACAATGAACCGGTTGCCAGCTGGCGCAGCCACGGGCATCTGCTTTTTTCGAATTGGCTCAATTACTGCGTTTACCAGCAGACACCATACGATCTGGAACATTTCTCAGAAGACAAGTTCACCAAAGATGACTGAGTGTTTCACGACAAGATGACAAACAAAAAAAGACCTGCGATTGCAGGTCTTTTTTGAAGGGCGATAAACGTTAAGATTTTGGATTCGTTTCAGGTTGCTGATGTGACGCGACAGCCCGCTCGCTGTCCCCGCCATGTTTAGCTTCCCAGATTTTTGCCTTTTCAATCATTGGAGTAATGGTTGAGCCCTGGATCAGGATCGAGAACACCACAACCGCATAGGTCATCACCAGAATCAGCTCTTTAACGTCAATATTTTTTTCCGGGATAACAATGACACCAGCCGGAATCGCCATCGCCATGGCCAGTGCCAGTCCGCCACGCAGGCCACCCCAGGTTAGGATCTTCACCGACTCAGGGTTGTACTTCCGGAATCGTTTAAAGCCGACATAAGAGAGTTTGACACTCAGGTAACGGGCCAGCAGGACCAGCGGCACTGCAATGACCATCAGCGTCCAGTCTTCTTCGTGGAAGCTGAAAGACAGCATGCTCATACCGATCAACAGGAATAGCACGCCATTCAGGAATTCATCAACAAGCTCCCAGAAGTGATCCAGGTGGTCCTCACTTTCTTTGGAGAAACCAATATAACGGGTCCAGTTGCCGATCATGATGCCGGAAACAACCATGGCCAGCGGGCCTGAGACATGAATGACATCAGCAAAAGCATAACCGGCGGTCGGGACACCCAGAGTCAGCAGTAACTCCATGGAGTGATCGTCGGTTGAGCTGATCAGATAGTGGAAAAGCAGGCCTAAAACAAAACCGTAAGTGATCCCGCCGATGGCTTCCTGTAAGAACAGGTGGCCAACGCCCAGCACGGTTGGTGCCTCATCACCAAAAGCGATGGTGAACAGGGTGACAAAAATGACCAGACCGAAACCATCGTTGAAGAGCGACTCGCCTTCGATCTGAGTTGAAATCCGGCGAGGCGCATGCAATTTTTTAACAATTGCAAG
Source organism: Photobacterium sp. 53610 (assembly GCF_036409375.1). Taxonomy (NCBI): domain Bacteria; kingdom Pseudomonadati; phylum Pseudomonadota; class Gammaproteobacteria; order Vibrionales; family Vibrionaceae; genus Photobacterium; species Photobacterium sp. 53610. The sequence continues at coordinate 2,229 of NZ_JAXOFS010000009.1, forward strand.
CACAGCAATCGGGTCCGTCGGAGAAATCAGCGCACCGAACAGCAGGCAGTAGATCAGGTCAAACTGGATGCCCACGGTCTGGCAAATCCACCAGAGCGCACCGCCGATAAAAAAGGTGGAAAACAGGGTAGCGCCAAGTGCCAGGATGGCAATTTCCCACTTTTGATCTTCGAGGTGAGGCAGCTTGATACCCAGACCGCCGGCGAAAAGCAGAAAGCCGAGAATCCCTTTCAGCAAGAAGCTTTCGAAGTCGATCTGTCCCAACTGCTCTGCGGCGATTTCTTCCAGGTGAAACCAGCCATTGTGACCCGCGATCACGATACCGAGCGATAAAACAATGGCGCCGGCAGTGATGGCAATGGTGGTTTGCATTTTGCCTATCTTATGATTAATAAATGCAATAGCCATCGCGGCAGCGGCGAGAAAACAGAGGGTACTGTATACCGACATCCTTGATCCTCATCTGTTGGAAAAGTGTTAAGCAAAAATTGTGACAGAATATAAATGTTCGGGCCTGTGATAGCCATAAAAACTTTGAGCTGATCGGTGAAGAATTAGTTTGCGCAAACGATGTATAGACGTCTAGATTTCCAATCAGGCTGTGATAGGATGATAGCAGCTGACAAGTTTAAGTGTAAGGAAGTAAGCAGTGTCGAAGGGAACGGAATTATTACACAAGCGATTAAATGAGCAGATCCTGATCATCGATGGCGGGATGGGCACCATGATCCAGAGCTATAAGCTGGATGAGCAGGATTACCGGGGTGAGCGTTTTGCCGACTGGCATTCGGACCTGAAAGGAAACAATGACCTGCTGGTCCTGACTCAGCCGCAGTTGATCAAGGATATTCACGCTGCTTACCTGGAGGCCGGGGCCGATATCCTCGAAACCAACACTTTCAATGCCACCACAATTGCGATGGCAGACTACGACATGGAAAGTCTGAGTGCCGAAATCAACCTGGCGGCCGCGAGGCTGGCCCGTCAGGTTGCAGATGAGTGGACCGCAAAAACACCGGACAAACCGCGTTTTGTGGCTGGTGTTCTTGGCCCGACCAACCGTACCTGCTCTATTTCTCCGGATGTGAACGATCCGGGATACCGCAATGTAAGCTTTGACCAGCTGGTTGAGGCGTATTCTGAATCGACCCGTGCTCTGATTGAGGGCGGTGCCGATATCATTCTGATTGAAACTATTTTTGACACGCTGAATGCAAAAGCCTGTGCCTTTGCGGTGGAGTCGGTATTCGAAGCGCTGGGACAAAGTCTGCCGGTGATGATTTCCGGGACGATCACCGATGCCTCCGGCCGTACCTTGTCCGGTCAAACGACCGAAGCTTTCTATAACTCACTCCGGCACGTCAAACCGATCTCTTTCGGTCTGAACTGCGCACTGGGCCCGGATGAACTGCGTCAGTATGTTGAAGAACTGTCTCGGATCTCTGAATGTGCTGTGTCAGCGCACCCGAACGCCGGTCTGCCAAACGCCTTTGGGGAATATGACCTGGAAGCAGATGAGATGGCCGAGCATATCCGGGAATGGGCGGAGTCCGGTTTCCTCAATCTGGTGGGGGGCTGCTGCGGGACCACACCTGAGCACATTCGTGAAATGGCCCGTGTGACGGCAAATATTCCGCCAAGGAAGTTGCCTGAATTACCCGTGGCCTGCCGGTTGTCTGGTCTGGAACCCCTGACCATCGAAAAAGAAACTCTGTTCGTCAATGTCGGCGAGCGTACCAATGTGACTGGTTCGGCCCGATTCCGCCGTCTGATCAAAGAAGAACTTTATGACGAGGCACTGGAAGTGGCGCGTCAGCAGGTAGAGGCTGGTGCGCAGATCATCGATATCAATATGGACGAAGGTATGCTGGATGCGGAAGCTGCCATGGTGCGGTTTCTGAACCTGTGTGCCTCTGAACCGGAAATTTCCCGCGTCCCCATTATGATTGACTCGTCTAAGTGGGAAATCCTTGAAGCGGGTCTGAAATGTGTTCAGGGTAAGCCGATTGTTAACTCAATCTCACTCAAGGAAGGCAAAGAGAAATTTGTTGAGCAGGCTAAATTAATCCGTCGCTACGGTGCGGCGGTGATCGTCATGGCGTTCGATGAGGTGGGTCAGGCGGATACCCGTGAGCGGAAGATCGAAATCTGTACCAATGCGTATCGTGTGCTGGTCGATGAAGTGGGTTTCCCGCCGGAAGATATTATTTTTGACCCGAATATCTTTGCGGTCGCGACAGGAATTGAAGAGCACAATAACTACGCCGTGGATTTCATTGAAGCCGTCGGGGATATCAAGCGTACCCTGCCGCATGCCATGGTGTCAGGTGGTGTGTCGAATGTCTCGTTCTCGTTCCGTGGCAATGAGCCGGTGCGTGAAGCGATTCATGCCGTTTTCCTGTATCACTGCTTCAAGAACGGAATGGATATGGGGATCGTGAATGCCGGTCAGCTGGCGATTTACGACGACCTGCCGGACGAGCTGCGTGTGGCTGTGGAAGATGTGGTCCTCAACCGCCGTGATGATTCGACAGAGCGGCTACTGGATTTAGCAGATAAATACCGGGGCAGCGGCGAAGCTGTGGAAGATAAAACCGCAGCAGAATGGCGCAGCTGGCCGGTCGATAAGCGTCTGGCGCATGCGCTGGTCAAAGGTATTACTGAGTTTATTGTTGAAGATACGGAAGAAGCCCGCCAGCAGGCCAGCAAACCGCTGGAGGTCATTGAAGGACCGCTGATGGCAGGGATGAACGTGGTCGGTGACCTGTTCGGTGAAGGAAAAATGTTCCTGCCACAGGTTGTGAAATCTGCCCGCGTGATGAAACAGGCTGTGGCCTATCTGGAGCCGTACATCAATGCCGAAAAGCAGGCTGGCAAGAGTAACGGAAAAATCTTGCTGGCAACTGTGAAAGGTGACGTGCACGACATCGGAAAGAACATTGTCGGCGTGGTGTTGCAGTGTAATAACTTCGAGATTATTGACCTCGGGGTGATGGTGCCCTGCGATAAGATTCTGAAAGTTGCCCGGGAAGAGAATGTCGATATTATCGGTCTATCCGGCCTGATCACGCCATCTCTGGATGAAATGGTTCATGTAGCAAAAGAGATGGAGCGTCAGGGCTTTGAGATCCCACTGCTGATTGGCGGCGCAACAACGTCTAAAGCACACACTGCCGTGAAAATCGAACAGAATTACCATGCGCCCGTGGTGTATGTGTCCAATGCATCCAGAGCCGTCGGGGTATGTGCGGCATTGTTATCTGAGACACAACGGCCTGCGTTTGTCGAACGTCTGGATCAGGAATACGAAGTGGTGCGTGAGCAGCATGCACGTAAGCGTCCGCGCAGCGCGCCGGTCAGCCTGGAAGCTGCACGTGCCAATAAAGTGGCAATTGACTGGAACAGTTATACGCCGCCGGTTCCTAAACAACCGGGAATCCATGTATTCAAGGATTTCAATATCGCCACCTTGCGTCGTTATATCGACTGGACACCTTTCTTTATGACCTGGTCGCTGAGCGGTAAATATCCGACTATCCTTCGCCATGAAGTCGTCGGGAAAGAGGCGCAGCGGCTGTTCGATGATGCCAATCAGCTGCTGGATGAGATCGAAGCAACCGGCATGATCAAAGCCAATGGCGTGTGCGGTCTGTTCCCGGCCAATAACATTGGTGATGATATTGAGGTTTACACGGATGAAAGCCGGGCTCAGGTTCTGACGATACTGCGTGGTCTGCGGCAGCAGACGGAGAAACCGAAAGGGCCGAATTACTGTTTGTCAGATTATGTGGCCCCGAAAGACAGCGGGAAAGCTGACTGGATTGGTGCCTTTGCCGTGACTGGCGGGATTGGTGAGTACGAGATTGCCGAGCAGTTTAAAGCCAAAGGGGATGATTATAATGCCATCATGATTCAGGCGGTGGCCGATCGTCTTGCCGAAGCGTTTGCCGAATGTATGCACGAGCAGGTGCGCAAGGAAATCTGGGGTTATGCGCCGGATGAAAATCTGGAAAATGAAGATCTGATCCGTGAGAAATATCAGGGGATCCGTCCGGCACCGGGCTATCCGGCCTGTCCGGAGCACACTGAAAAAGGTGAAATCTGGAAATTGCTGGATGCGGAAGCCAACACCGGGATGCAACTGACAGAAAGCTTCGCGATGTGGCCGGGCGCGGCAGTGTCGGGCTGGTATTTCTCGCATCCGGAGTCCCGCTATTTTGCGGTTGCACAGATTCAGCGGGATCAGATGCTGAGCTATGCTGAGCGCAAAGGCTGGGATGAGGTTGAAGCCGAGAAATGGCTCGGTCCAAATCTCTGAGGCACCTCAGCTATCGGCCATCTGAATCCGGTGGCCGCATCAAAGGTTTCGTAAGATATTAAAAAAGGCGCTCACAGAGCGCCTTGTTTGATCGGTCAGGTTCGGATTACTCGAAAATCTTACTGTGCAGATTCTGGGCAATCGGAAGTGCGTGTTCGGTTTTCACCAGGAAGCACAGGTTGTGCGGGCTGGCACCGTAACAAATCATCCGCAGCTTGTATTCATCCAACGTGTTGAAGACAGTGCTGACGGAACCTGCGGTCTGGCTCATGCGGTTTCCGATCAGAGAGATCAGACACAGATCCTGTTCGATCTCAACTCGGCACAGCTCGCTGAGGGCCGCATGTGCTCCCGGAGGAAGCGTTGGCGCGCCGCCGCCAGTTTCCGTCTGATCCATGGTCAGAGAAACGCTGACTTCAGAAGTCGAAATCAGATCGACTGAAACTTTGTGTTCAGCCAGAATACGGAACACTTCCGCCAGGAAGCCGTAAGCATGAAACATGTTCAGACTGGTCAGGGTGATCAGAGTCTGATTGTTGCGCAGGGCCAGCGCACGGAACAGGGGGGCATCACTGACCGATTTACGGATCCAGGTCCCGCCTTGCTCTGGTGCTTTGGAAGAGCCCACAAACACAGGGATCTGACGGCGAACCGCCGGGATCAGTGTAGACGGGTGAAGAATTTTGGCACCAAAGTTTGCCATCTCAGAAGCTTCGCTGAAGCTGATTTCCTTGATAGGCGTCGCTTTCGGGGCAATACGCGGATCGGTGGTATACATCCCAGGGACGTCAGTCCAGATTTCCAGCGTACCGGCATCGATCGCTTCAGCCATCAGCGCGGCGCTGTAGTCGCTGCCGCCGCGGCCCAGCGTTGTGGTACGGCCCAGTTCATCACTGCCGATGAAGCCTTGAGAAACCACAATGTTATCCTGCAGCAATGGCAACAGCTTTTCTTCTGTCAGCTGACGGATCATCTCAGGTTCCGGGCTGGCTTTTCCGAAACGGCTGTCGGTACGCATGACGTCACGGATATCATAGCGCACGGCATCGGCACCCATTTCGCACATAATTTGGGTAAACAGGTAAGTTGACAGCAGTTCGCCGTTCGCGACCAGTTGATCGGTCAGTTCAGCAGATTTCTGGACTGCGGTCTGAGTTGCAATCTCTGCAACCTGATCCAGCAGCGCCTCAATCTTTCCGGCAACGGCTTCTGGTTGCTGCAGGTCCGCCAGTACACTGTGATGGATGGCACGCAGGCGCTCCATCAGGCTGGTACGGTGCTCAGCATCAGCGACGCCGTTGGCCAGTTCGACCAGAATATTGGTCACACCGGAGCACGCACTGATTAAAACCAGCTTGGTATTCGGATTATTCATCACGATCTTGGCACTGCGGCTCATTGCTACGTAATCGGCCACACTTGTGCCGCCAAATTTTGCGACAGTAATTTCAGCGTTCTGCGCTGAAGAAAAATGTACAGGGCTCAAAATGATCTCCCACTAAACAAAGCGTAAAGTCATGGGGCAAAATTTGGGGAATCTTTCCGACTTGATGTCAGAAGAGCCGTTCGGCGAGACATGAAAAGACTGCTGCGACCAGAAGCTCTCCACCTGTGCTTGATGCTGCAGGTGACAGCCAGAAGGATTCAACCTTCAAAGCCGATACGGCAAGCCCCCTGTCTCACCGTATCTCGGCGTTGCTCCCCCTCTCTATGGTGCTTTGGGGTGGGGCCCCGCCGCATAGATACCTGGATAACGCGCCTCTTCCGTTTTCACCTGAAAAATGAGCTCTTTCAGGGTGAACAAAAATTGCCCTTATTGAATAGGAGCAGGGGGGCTTTGTCAATGCCTGAATGCATTTTTCTGTGCCGTTATTGTTACTGATCCTGCAGAAATTTGTCTCTGTCATTTCTGCGGCGTCCGGTTCTGTTATGCTCGGTTGCGATACTGAACCGATATGACCGTTGCAAATCATATTTAACGTGCTGATTGATAGGGATTTCAGCAACCATGCCAATGGAGGCCCCATGACAATTCAGAGTTTTTATCCGCCGCAGCGTACCCTGATGGGACCCGGCCCTTCAGATATTTATCCTCAGGTGCTGCAGGCGCTCAGTCGCCCGACTTTGGGCCATCTTGACCCATTATTCATCGGAATGATGGATGAACTGAAAGTCTTGCTTCAGTATGCATTTCAGACCACGAACCCGTTTACCATTGCCGTCTCTGCGCCGGGCAGTGCCGGGATGGAAGCGTGTTTTGTTAATCTGGTCGAGCCGGGCGATAAGGTGATTGTCTGCCGCAACGGGGTCTTTGGCGATCGGATGCGGGAAAATGTTGTTCGCTGCGGTGGTGAAGCCGTGCTGGTGGATAACGAATGGGGCGAGCCGGTTGATCCGTTGGCTGTTGAGGCGGCACTGAAAGCCCATCCGGATGCCAAGATCCTGGCCTTTGTTCATGCGGAAACCTCCACCGGAGCGCTCAGTGATGCCGAAACGTTGTCGAAACTGGCACGTGAACATGGCTGCCTGACGATTGTGGATGCGGTGACGTCACTGGGTGGTGTGCCGCTCAAAGTGGATGAATGGCAGCTCGATGCGGTGTACTCCGGCAGTCAGAAATGTCTGTCCTGTGTGCCGGGGCTGTCTCCGCTGACTTTTTCTCCCCGTGCGGTTGAGGCCATTCAGCAGCGTAAGACACCGGTACAGAGCTGGTTCCTGGACCAGAGCCTGGTTCTGGCATACTGGAGCGGCGAAGGCAAGCGGAGTTACCATCATACAGCGCCGGTGAACAGCCTGTACGCATTGCATGAAGCGCTGGTCCGTCTGCAAAATGAAGGGCTGGAAAATGCCTGGCAGCGTCACGCTGAGATGCATCAGTCGCTGCGTGAAGGCCTGGAAGCCATGGGAATTCGTTTTGTTGTTGAGGAAAAGAGCCGTTTGCCGCAACTCAACGCGGTCTACATTCCTGATGGTGTGGATGATGCCAAAGTGCGTCAGACCCTGCTGGAAAAATATAATCTGGAAATTGGCGCGGGTCTGGGGGCGCTGGCCGGAAAGGCTTGGCGTATCGGACTGATGGGGTATGCTGCCCGCAATGAAAATGTGGCGCTGTGTCTGAAAGCGTTGGAAGATGTATTGAAATAACCGGTAACGGATGGACAAACGGCTGCCGTGGCAGCCGTTTTTGTCTGGTTTAACCTTGTGTATTCCCAAGGCTGGCCTGATCGTTTTCTGTTTCCAGAGCAGGCTGAGCAAATACCGGCAATGCCTGCTCTGTGAAATCCAGCCCCGGGAACAGGTACCGGGCCTCTTCCCGTACATGTTCAGCCTGGCGGTGATTGTCCAGTGCCTGATGGGCGCGGATCAGATACTGATACAGAATCGGGCGCGGTAACTCCCGGGCCATGTGATCAGCCCAGGTGATAAATCCCTGTATCAGCTCATGGTTGTTCTGGTGAATCCCTACTTTCAGCTGGGTCTGATAAAAATCCCATTCGAACCGGTGTCGCCAGGCCCAGGTATTGTTCACTTTCTCAAGGGCAGTCAGATCGGGCGGTGAAGTGGCTTCAAAGCGGGTCAGCATCGCCCCGGAGTAGAGTGTCGTGAGCATAAATGCGCTGATACAGGCGGGCAGCAGGCTCCCCCCAACTTTGAATGGCTGGTGAAACCGCAGCGGCTGTTTGAAATACTTGGCGCTCAGCGAGTCGATCCAGTACAGCAGAAACAGAAAGACCACCCAATGAACCAGTGAGTGGTAGAACGGATACTCCAGCTGGGTGTGCAACGTGATCGGGAACAACAGGGCCACCAGTGCCAGCTGGGTATTGGCCGGGGCGCGCCTTATTTTTGCCAGCACGGCGGCGGCTGCAATGAGCAGCGCCAGCAGCGGCAGGATCCCGCCTTCACTGGCCCAGAACAGCAGTTCGTTGTGCGGATGGTCCAGACCGGCCAATCCGTAAGGCTGCGCTGGATCGGCCTGATGCCATTGCGCCGTCTGCATCAGATAGGCATGTTCGAAATTGCCGTATCCGACGCCCCGCATGGGCGCATGCAGGAACATCTCTGTGACTTGTGGGTAGATCACTGTCCGGGCACTTTCCAGAGAGACTCGGCCCGGCTGTGGAGACCATTGCAGTGTACTGGTCAGGTTCCAGGCCAGACTCAGCCCCATCATGACCATCAGTAACCACATACGCCATTTTGCTCGGGCGGCAAACTGGGTCAGGTACGGCAGGATCAGCAATACCCCGACGACAGCTGCAAGCCAGCCGGTCCGTGAGCTGAGAACAATCAGCATGGGCACAATGGCAACCGGCGTCAGCATAAGCCCCAGCTGAGCCAGTGTCCAGCGGCGCTGATATGCGGGCTGGCGGGCCAGCAGATAGGCAGACAGGATCAGGCCGGTGGCCAGAAAACTGGCCATGACATTGGGTTGCTGAAAGATGCCGTAAGGTCGGTTGATGTCTGTGTTATACCCTATGGCATTCTCGGGAGAGATCCAGAGAAACTGATACCAGGCCAGCGCTGTTTGTAACCAGACCGCTTTGAGGATCAGCCACAGAATTTGCTGACGCTGTTTCTGGCTGAAAGCAAATTGCTGAAGTGCAACAAAAAACAGCCAGCCAGCCCAGAGCGCAAACAGTCGGTTGGCTGCTGCCTGAGGGCTCGCCTCCGGATAAAAGACCGGAAGAGTCAGCAGGAGGCAGCAGAGAAAGAGCACCAGCGTCAGGCGTGAATAGCGCAGGATTTTCTGACGGCTGATTTCCAGGAAACCAATCGCGATGGCAAAACTGAACGGAATCCAGCTGCTTACATTGAACGGGAGCTCGAGTCCGGACCCTCCCTGATTGTGCTGAAAGTAGTGCATGGTCAGCAGAAACAGGAAAGTCAGCGCCAGGATAAAGGGGCGCGTCAGGGGTTTGCTGATCGTGGCAGCAGCCAGTCGGGTGCCCCGTAATTGAATGACTGTCACGTTGTCCGGTCCCTCGACATATCGTCAAAAAATCAGGCTGGTGACCAGCCTGACAAAGATTGTTTTTATAATTAAGCCTGCTGAGCGGCCAGTGCCGGTAACAGGGGCTTGAGGAAGCGGGCTGTATGCGACCCGGCCACTTCCGCAACCTGTTCCGGTGTACCCGAGGCAATGATTTCACCACCGCCGTTGCCGCCTTCCGGTCCCAGATCAATGATCCAGTCTGCGGTTTTGATCACGTCAAGATTGTGTTCAATGACCACAATGGTGTTGCCGTGATCGCGCAGTTTATGCAGTACGCTCAGCAGTTGCTGAATGTCGTGGAAGTGCAGCCCGGTTGTTGGTTCATCCAGAATATACAGGGTCTTACCTGTATCGCGCTTGGACAGCTCACGTGCAAGTTTCACCCGTTGCGCTTCTCCGCCGGACAAGGTGGTCGCAGCCTGACCCAGACGAATATAGGATAAACCGACATCCATCAGGGTTTGCAGTTTTCGGGCAATTGCGGGGACAGGATCAAAAAATGTCCGGGCGTCTTCGACCGTCATCTCCAGAACTTCGTCAATGGCTTTGCCTTTATACTTCACTTCCAGAGTTTCCCGGTTGTAGCGCTTGCCTTTACAGCTGTCACAAGGCACATAAACATCCGGCAGGAAGTGCATCTCAACTTTGATCACCCCGTCGCCCTGGCAGGCCTCGCAGCGGCCGCCTTTCACGTTAAAACTGAAGCGGCCCGGTTTGTAACCCCGGGAACGGGATTCCTGCGTCCCTGAAAACAGCTCACGGATCGGGGTAAAGATACCGGTATAGGTCGCCGGATTAGAGCGTGGTGTCCGGCCGATTGGGCTCTGATCGATGTCGATCACCTTGTCCAGATGTTCCAGTCCCTGAATATCGTCATATGGCGCCGGTTCGCCGGAAGTGGCACCATTCAGTTCATGGTGGGCGATCCGGAAGAAGGTGTCGTTGATCAGGGTGGATTTGCCCGAGCCGGAGACACCGGTGACACAGGTCATCAGACCAACCGGGATTGAGACATCTACCTTTTTCAGGTTGTTGCCGCGGGCACCGGTCAGCTGGACGATTTTCTCTGTATCCATCGGGGTCCGCTCAGCCGGAACTTCAATCTGTTTTTTACCGCTCAGGTAGTGACCGGTCAGAGATTCCTGAGAAGACAGAATGTCGTCCAGTGTCCCCTCGGCAATGACCTGGCCGCCGTGGACGCCGGCGCCCGGACCGATATCAATAATATGATCGGCGCAGCGAATCGCATCTTCATCGTGCTCGACGACCAGCACGGTGTTCCCCAGATCGCGCAGGCGGGTCAGGGTACTGAGCAGACGTTCATTATCACGCTGGTGGAGGCCAATCGAGGGTTCATCCAGCACATACATGACTCCGACCAGACCAGCCCCGATCTGGCTGGCCAGACGGATCCGCTGGGCTTCACCGCCCGACAGGGTTTCAGCACTGCGCGACAGGTTGAGGTAGTTCAGGCCGACGTTGACCAGAAAGGTCAGACGGTCATTGATTTCCTTCAGGATTTTATCGGCAATTTGTGCACGCTGGCCTTCCAGGGTCAGCTCGGTGAAGAAATCCAGTGCCTGACTGATGCTCATCTCGCTGACATGAGGCAGGTTGGTCTGCTCGATAAAGACATGACGCGCTTCTTCACGCAGGCGGGAGCCGTGACAGCTGGCACAGGGTTTGGTTGAGATATATTTGACCAGATCTTCCCGAACCGCATTGGATTCAGTTTCGCGGTATCGGCGCTCCATGTTGTTGAGGATGCCCTCAAACGGGTGGCGGCGCACCGTGACATCGCCGCGATCATTGATGTACTTGAATTCGATGTTGGTCGTCCCCGACCCTTGCAGCAGGACTTTCTGTACTCTGTTCGGCAGGGTGTTAAAGGGGGCTTCGACATCGAAATCGTAATGCTCAGCCAGTGAGCTCAGCATCTGGAAATAATAATAGTTGCGCTTATCCCAGCCGCGAATCGCACCGCCGGCCAGACTCAGCTCTTTATTCTGAACGACTCGAACCGGGTCAAAGTACTGCTGTACGCCCAGTCCGTCACAGGTTCCGCAGGCACCGGCCGGGTTGTTGAAGGAGAACAGGCGTGGTTCCAGTTCACGCATGCTGTAGCCACAATGGGGACAGGCAAAGTTCGCGGAAAAGATCAGCTCTTCCATGTCACAGTCGTCCATCGGGCTGATCACGACGGTCCCGCCGGACAGTTCCAGCGCCGTTTCAAAGGATTCCGCCAGACGCTGCTGGAGATCATCGCGGACTTTAAAGCGATCCACGACAACTTCAATGGTGTGCTTTTTGTGTAATTCCAGTGTCGGCGGATCGGACAGATCGCAGACTTCCCCGTCAATCCGGGCACGGATATAGCCCTGAGCTGACAGATTGGCTAGGGTTTTCAGGTGCTCGCCTTTCCGTTCTTTCACGATCGGGGCCAGCAGCATCAGCTTACTGCCTTCTGGCAGCGTCAGCACTTTATCGACCATCTGGCTGATGGTCTGGGCGGCCAGCGGGACATCATGGGTCGGACAACGCGGTTCGCCGACCCGGGCAAACAACAGACGCAGATAGTCGTAGATTTCGGTAATGGTACCAACGGTTGAACGCGGGTTGTGCGACGTTGATTTCTGCTCGATGGAAATGGCTGGTGACAGACCTTCAATGTGGTCGACATCCGGTTTTTCCATCAGTGACAGGAACTGGCGGGCATAAGCCGACAATGACTCGACATAGCGTCGCTGACCTTCGGCATACAGGGTATCGAAGGCCAGGGAAGACTTGCCGGAACCTGACAGGCCGGTAATCACAATCAGTTTATCCCGGGGGATAGTCAGGTTGATATTTTTGAGATTGTGGGTGCGGGCACCCCTGACTTCGATCTTATCCATGGTTGCAGTCATCAGCGCTGAATAAATTGGTCTGCATTATCGCATAGCCCCGAAAGGCTTAAAAGACTTGACTGTATAAAAACACAGTGCTTTGATCGTCTTTTATGCATTCGGTCTGAACATGGAATGGGTGATGTTGCCCTATGCCTGCAGGGGCCCACCATGTTAAACTCGACAATTAAGTTTAAACTTTGAATGAGAGAAGGGAGCCTGATTGGCAACCTCAACAGCGAAAACCTGGAGTGAACTATGGCCAGTCGTGGCGTGAATAAAGTTATCCTGGTAGGTAACTTAGGCAATGATCCTGAAATCCGTTATATGCCAAACGGCGGTGCAGTAGCAAATATTACCATTGCTACTTCTGAAACATGGCGTGACAAAGCGACCGGCGAGCAGCGTGAAAAAACTGAGTGGCACCGTGTTGTGCTGTTCGGCAAGCTGGCTGAAGTTGCTGGTGAGTACCTACGGAAAGGATCTCAGGTTTATATCGAAGGTCAGCTGCAAACCCGTAAGTGGCAGGATCAGAGCGGTCAGGATCGCTTCACCACTGAAGTTGTGGTTCAGGGCTTTAACGGTGTGATGCAAATGCTGGGCGGCCGTCAGGGCGGTCAGGGTGCCCCAATGGGTGGCCAGCAGCAGCAGGGCGGTTGGGGTCAGCCTCAGCAGCCACAGCCACAGCAACAGCAACAGCAACAGCAGAGCTATGCGCCGCAGCAACAGTCTGCGCCTCAGCAGTCTCAGCCTCAGTACAATGAACCACCAATGGATTTCGACGACGATATTCCATTCTGATCAACCCTTTGGGATTGACTGAATATTTGAAGAAGGCCCCTGAGATATCAGGGGCCTTTTCTTTGCATGTGGCTGGGAGGATTGGTGCCCGCATTCTGGGCTCTATGCAGCAGTGCAGTGGAAGCCTTGTTTCCTATCCTGACGCCCCGGCTTTTTGCTTGATAAAATCAATAAACAGCTTGGTTTTGGTGTGATTGTAATTCAGCTTGGGGTAATAGGCGTAAGCAGCATTCAGAGGCTGCTTGAGCTCGGGTAAAACCGGCACCAGCAGGCCATTGCTCAGTTCGCGTTTGACGGTATTTTGACCCACCAGGATCAGACCCATACCAGCCACTGCGGCTGCCACCAGAGCTTCCGGGTTTTGTGTGGTAAAGTTGCCGCGCAATCGCAACCGGCGGTTGTTTTCAAAGATATGCTCCTGCTCATGACCATGGTTGCCGAACAGCAGGCAGTTGTGCTGCGTCAGCTGCTCCGGACTTTCAATGGCCGGCCGGTCTTCCAGGTACCCCGGCGAGGCATAGAAACCGGCCTGAAAACTGAACAGCCGGGTGGCAATATAGCTGGTGGAATTAAAGTCGGTCAGCTCCCGGCTGATAAACACATCCAGATTCAGGTCCGGCAGCTGGCCCGGCGTAACCGTGTGCAGTTCGACCTGAATATTGGGATAGGTTTGCAGAAATTCATCCAGATAGTGCACCAGCACCCGGCTGCCTGTCGCCAGCGGTGCGCCGATACGCAGTACCCCCCGGACCTCACCAAAGGTCGAGGTGGTTTCCGCCAGGATCTGCTGCCAGTCATCGAGCAGGTGAACACTGCGGCGATAGAAGACTTTGCCTGCCTCGGTCACGGTCAGGTTGCGGGTTGTCCGTTTGAGCAACTGGACGCCCAGCTGTTTCTCCAGCCAGGACAGCCGCTTGGACAGTGCTGAGCTGGATGTATTGAGTGTGCTGGCTGCCTGGGCCAGTGAACCCTGTTCCACAACAGTGACAAAACTTTTGGTGCAGGTGATCCAGTCCATGTTTCTCCAATAAGATGGGTAAGCGAGCTTGTAACCCCCGGGTAACAAATCAGCAAAGTGTCGTACCGGGCACTGACGTTCCGGACCACCAGTGGTATTTTCCTGTGGAAACAGTCGCTTTAAAATTTTTGACCAACCTGCATGAGTTGACCACAGCGCCTGTCGGTTTTGAAATGTTTTTTGAATAAAGTTGGATACTGAATGAGAAAAGCCTCAGGGATGAAGCTGACCAATCGCTTGGTCGCTTTCGTCACCCTTATTGTCATCTGCGCCATGTTTGTCATTTTTATCGGTGGTGCGATCAGCTTTCGTAAGCTGGGACAGGACTATCTGCACCATTATCTGGCCGGAGTCGTTGAGGTGATCGATCTGGAAATGATTGAACCGCAAGGCTCACAATCGCTGAACCGCTGGCTGCCTAAATTGCTCAAGGCCAGTAATGTGGTCACACTGGATGTCAGTAACGACGCCGGTTCGGTCTACCAGTTCCGGGGGCAGCAAAAAATTGATGACCCCAATATTCTCTATCGTACAGACTATCCGCTGACGCAGAACCCCGGCTATGTCGTCCGGATCCAGTCGATCCCGCCTTATACCGAGCTGACGTATTCGCTGGGGGCGATGTCGTCGATCAGTCTGGCAATTATGATCATCATTGCCGGTCTGGTGTGGGGCGTGAACTGGCTGAAACGTCAGTTGTATGGTTCTGAGCTGCTTGAAGAAAGAGGCAGGATGCTGCTGGCCGGTAAGCTGGATGACTTTGCCAAAGGCTCGGAGTTCGAGTGGCCGGATACGGCCAGTCTGGCGCTCGATAAACTGATCTCTGAACTGAAAGATGCGCGTCAGGAGCGCAGCCGGTTTGATACCTTCATCCGTACCCATACATTTTTGGATCAACTGACCGGTTCGGCAAACCGGGTGTTATTTGACAGCCGCCTGCAATCGGTGGTCCAGGATCAGGACAACCACGGTGCAGTGATCCTGATCCGCATTTCCGAGTGGGAAGAGTTGCTGCTATCCAAAGGTAAGATTGTGGCAGATGAGCTGATCCAGGATGTCGGCATGGTGCTGTCAAATATGATCCAGCGTTACCCGGACAGCGTGTTATCCCGTTATTTTGAGGCAGAGTTTGCCATCATGCTGCTGCAGCAGCCCAGCAAGGAAATCAATCTGTTTGTAAGTCAGTTGCTGAAAGCGCTGGAACGGCTGACACCTGCCGCGCCGCTGCATCGTGATAACTGGTGCCACATAGGGGTGACCTATTTTGCCAGTGGCGAGCGACGAGGCCGGATCATGGATGAAGCTGACATGGCGCTGCGCAGTGCTCAGCTGCAGGGAACCAACAGCTGGTCCGTGTTCCAGAAAGATCCTCAGGGAGAAGATACCCGGGGCAGCGTGCGCTGGCGGACATTGCTGGACGGGGTGTTCAGTCAGGGGGGGCCGCAGCTTTACCAGCAACCGGCGTATCTGGCGGAAGGAAAAACACTGCTGCACCGGGAATTACTGGCCCGGATCCGGGACGAAAATGGCCTGGTGCTCAAAGCTTCCCGCTTTTTACCGGCGGTTGAACAGGTCGGCTTTCATGTCCGGATGGATAAACTGGTGATCAGCCAGGCTCTGGACCTGCTGAAAAACGGTCCGACGCTGGATAACTTCGCCGTCAATGTCAGTGTTGAATCCCTGCTGGATAAAGCTTTTGTGCGCTGGTTCAGGGATGAGTTACTTCAGACGCCCCGGCCCGTTCTGAAACGGCTGAGCATTGAGGTGCCGGAGCGGAATCTGTCGCGTCATATTGATGCTGTCCGTACCTTTCTGAAAATGCTGACTGGTCTGGGATGCAGTCTGGGAGTCGATCAGGCCGGGAGAACCATCGTCAGTACTCACTACATCAAAGACGTGAACATCAGTTATATCAAACTGCACCGCAGTCTGATCCGGGAAATTGACCAGCGGCAGGAAAACCAGTTGTTTGTCCGCAGTATGTTGGGTGCCTGTGCCAATACCGGTGTGGCGGTGATTGCGGTAGGCGTGGAAAACGCCAGAGAGTGGCAGGTCTTGCAGCAATTGGGGATTCATGGTGGTCAGGGCCGCTTTTTCGAGCCTG
Organism: Photobacterium sp. 53610; assembly: GCF_036409375.1. Classification (NCBI taxonomy): domain Bacteria; kingdom Pseudomonadati; phylum Pseudomonadota; class Gammaproteobacteria; order Vibrionales; family Vibrionaceae; genus Photobacterium; species Photobacterium sp. 53610. Next base: position 18,351 of record NZ_JAXOFS010000009.1, read on the forward strand.
AGAGAGATTTGACACAAATTGCGATGAAAAAGAGAAGATGAGGTTCTGCTGGTTAAAAAAATACCATCCTGGAGTGATTATTCTATACATGCCTGATTGCTAACAGTATCATCGGTCAAATAATTGACATAAACAGGTCAATATTTGGCCCGGGCGAGCACAGAACCGCCCGGATAAAGATGACGGGAAACGGGTTGATAACATGCTGATCAAAAAGCTTCTGAAGCGGAAAACTGTCAGTAAGGTTGCCAGTTTTGCTGTTTTCGAAAATAAGCTGACACTTGTCAGTCAATCCGGGGATGGCACTGATTGGATCTGCGACAGCCGGGAGCTTGGTTCGCGAGACAATTGGGGCCAGGCACTGGAAAGTCTGATTGTTCAGTATCAGCTCGCAGGCAGCCGAATCCGTTTTGTCCTCGGACATGGCCTTTATCAGAGCCTGACAATTGATAAACCCGCTTTACCGCATCAGGAATTAGCCAGCGCGCTGCCTTTCCTGGTGAAGGATCTGGTGTCTGAATCCCCGGCGAATCTGGTTGCCGGCGGGTACGACGAACCCTTGAAAAAACGTCTGCAGGTCTTTGTTGCAGAGCGAAAGCTGGTGCAGCGACTGGTTCTGGCCAGTCTGTCGCTGGGCTGTGTCACGGAAGTGATCACGGCCGATGAGGTGGTCCTGGGTGAATTGACGGATCTTCACCAGAGTCAGCTAGTGCTGCATGGCCGTCATCAATCCGGGCTTCAGTTGACTGCGTTTAAACAACAGGTGATGTGTTTTCAGCGTCAGCTGCGAGGCTTCCGCCAGCCGTTGCTGGGAGAAGAACCGTCTTCCCTGCAAATTGACGGATTGGCGCTGGAATTGCAGCGCTCTCTCGATTTTCTCAGTGCTCAGCTGCGCGACATGCCGATTGCTCAGGTACTGGTGAGCTGTGACAGCGAAGACAATGAGTTGCTCGCGGAGGCGCTAAGACGGCGGCTGAGTGTTCCCGTGGCGGCAGTCAGCAAGTTTCCATCCGGTCTGGAAGATTATGATGCCCGGGTCGCCTGGGCGGCACTGGCACATCAACCGATCCTCAACCTGTATCATGACAGTCTGAAGCCGCAATCACGATTGCTGACATTGCCGAATCTGGCTGCCAGCTGGGCGATCGGAGCTGTGCTGCTGGCCTCTTTCGCTGGCTGGCAAAGCTGGCAGGAGCACCGGGTTCAACAGCAACTGGCGGAGGAACAGCTTCGTCTCAGCCAGAAAAAAACAGAGCTGGATACTGCAAAAGCGGCACTGGCGCGCCATCTGCCCAGTGAACTTAAAGTGAAACTGAACGGCGAGCTGGAACAGCAGCTTGCAGCCAAACAGGCCACGCTGAAAGCCATCGCCATGCATGACAAAAGCCTGCAAGCCGGTTTTGCCTCGCTGCTCCGGCAGCTGGCACAGGCGGCGAGTCAGGAGATTTCCGTCAGCCGGATTCACCTGCAGGGTGACAAACTGGATCTGGAAGGGGTCGCCAGTTCTCCGAATGCCGTGCCCAACTGGCTTCAGAATTTTTCACGTTATCCGCAACTGACAAACCGGGGATTTGAAGTCATGACGCTGGGCAGAAATGAACAGAACGTCGTCACTTTCAAGCTGCATGCACAACGGCAAGATGAGGAGCAGCCATGAAAATCTGGTCCATGCTGGCCGAGCGTTTCGACCAGCTCAGTCGCAGAGAACAATGGCTGGTGGCAGTAACTGGCTGGATAATGCTGCTGTTGGGCGGATATCAGTTGCTGGTCGAGCCGCTTCAGAAAGTCCGGCTGTCGGCTGAGCTGCAGTATCACGCGATACAGGCGGAGTTCATCCGGAGTCATGGTGAATTGCATCAGATTCAGCGCCAGCTCAACACAGACCCGGACAAAGAGCTGGATGAGCAGATTGTCCGGCTGGAAGCAAAGAATGCCAGACTGGACAAAACGCTGAAAGAGCGGGTCGCCAGTCTGGTCACACCGGCTCAGATGGCCACTCTGATGGATCAGGTTCTGCAGCATTCTCAGCGGTTGAAACTGGTTTCTCTGGAATCCCTGCCACCCGCTCAGCTGGTTCATGGCGAGGATGCCGGGTATTACATTCACCCGGTACGTCTGACCCTGCGCGGCCGGTATTTTGACCTGGTGAATTATTTGCAGCAGCTGGAAGCCTTACCGGTGAAATATTACTGGCGAAGTCTGGAGTATCAGGTCGACATCTATCCCTGGTCTGATATAACACTTGATGTATATACCTTGGGTGAAAGTAAGGATTTCATTGGTGGTTAGAAACGCTTGTCTCGCATTGTTACTGGCAGGGATCAGTCTGCTGGCCCGGGCCGAAAGCGATCCGACAGCCCCGCTGGGCTGGCAGGCGCCGGCCGCACCGAAAAAAACGGTGACGCGCCGGCTTCCCGAATTGCAGGGAATTGTCTGTCCGCAGCAGGAAAAATGCAGTGTGATTCTGGATAACCGGGTCGTGCAACCCGGTGAACAGATCAGCGGTTATACCCTGAAATCCGTACAGGATGATGCCGTTATCCTTCAGCGTGGTGGCCGGCAATGGCGACTGGCGCTGTTTCAAGAACAGATCAAAATACACGAATAAAGTGAGCTGACATGCGCCTATTGTTAACCGGGATCATGACTTTGTTGCTGACGGCCTGCGCTGCAAATATGGGCCATCACAAACCCGTTGAAGTGAAAGAAGCATTAAATCAGGCGGCGAATGAGGCACAGAGCCGTCCGCTGACAGATTTACCTTCAGCTGTCAGTGCTGATCTCATGCCCAGTCTGAACCGGCAGGGATACGGGCGCAGTGGTGCTTACGAAAGGCGTTTCCGTGTGAATGCCCGCGGCGTTGAGGCCCGTGCATTTTTCTCCAGTCTGGTGCATGGCACCGCGTTTAACATGGTGATCCACCCCAATGTCAGCGGCCGTATTACGCTGTCGTTGCAGGATGTTACGCTGGATGAAGTGCTGGATGTGGTGTCAGATATGTATGGTTACAACGTCGAGCGCAAGGGCAATATCATCCAGGTTTTCCCGGCTGCCCTGCGTACGGAAGTGATCCCGGTAGATTACCTGCAGCTGCAGCGTCGCGGTATATCACTGACTTCCCTGACTACGGGCTCCATCAGTGATCCCAAGAATGACGGCAACTATCAGTCATATGATTATCGCCGGACCCGCAATAATGAAGAAGACAATAACAATCGCAGTGACAGCAGTGAGCGTACTTCGTATTCAACCGGCGGAACCCGGATTGAGACCCGATCTGAAAGTGATTTCTGGAACCAGTTGCAGCGGGCCGTACAGGCCATGATTGGCACCGGGCAGGGACGGAGCATTGTTGTGTCACCGCAGGCCAGTCTGCTGACCGTTAAAGCCTTTCCGAATGAATTGCGGGAAGTGCGGGAATTTCTCGGGGTTTCGAAAAAGCGTTTGCAGCGACAGGTGGTACTGGAAGCCAAGATCATGGAAGTGACCCTGAATGACAGTTATCAGCAGGGGATCAACTGGAGCAATATTACCAAGACCATTGGCGGTACCGGGATCATTTTTGGCCGGACCGGTCCTTCTGCGCTGCCGGGCGGTAATGAGATAGCCAATCTGCTGGACGGGCAGACCAATATTACGATCACGGACGGGAATTTTTCTGCGGTCCTGAGCTTCCTTCAAACTCAGGGAGACCTGAATGTGCTGTCCAGCCCCCGGGTTACCGCGGCGAATAACCAGAAAGCGGTGATCAAAGTCGGGGGAGATCAGTACTTTGTGACCGAAGTGGATGGCGGAGAAGCGATCACGGATGGCGGCGTTGCCTCACCGAATGTGGTGCTGACGCCTTTCTTCTCAGGCATTTCTCTCGATGTTACCCCTCAGATTGACGATGATGGCGGCGTTTTACTGCATGTTCACCCCACAGTGGTTGAGGTGACTGAGGAAATCAAGGATATCGCACTGGGTGATACTTTCGGCACTTACAGCCTGCCGCTGGCCAAAAGCTCGGTCCGTGAATCTGATTCGGTGATCCATGCCAACAGCGGCGATGTGGTGGTGATTGGCGGTCTGATGAAATCGTCACTGAAAGACTTGGAAACCAAGGTCCCGCTGCTGGGTGATATTCCGGGGCTGGGGTATCTGTTCCGCAATATCAACAAGGTACAGACGAAGACTGAGCTGGTGATCCTGCTGAAACCAACCGTCGTGAGCGATCAGACCTGGCAGCAGGAAATCGAGCGGTCACGCTCACTGGTTGATCAATGGTTCCCGGATGAGGGTTAAGGCCAATGTATCTGGCGCACTTTGGTTTCACACAACTGCCTTTTCGGCTGACGCCGGACACTGAATTGTTTTACGCGCTGCCGCCGCATCTGGAAGCAATCCGGATGACATTGTCGGCACTCGCGATGGGAGAAGGGTTTATCCAGATTGCCGGTGAGGTCGGGACGGGAAAAACACTGGTGTGCCGGATGCTGGTCCGGCAATTACCGCAACAGTACGAACTGGCATATCTGCCGACTCCTGCCATGAGTGGCCGGGAGCTGCGTGCGGCCCTGGCAAAAGAGCTCGGGCTTGAGCCGGAAGAGGATCATCTGACCCTGACCGAATCCCTCCACAGCGCACTGGTGGAGCGCAAGCGGGCCGGGCGTTCTGTGGTGGTATTGCTGGACGAAGCTCAGGCACTACCCGATGAGGCGCTGGAAGCCCTGCGATTATTGGGCAATCTGGAAACGGAACAAGAAAAATTGCTGCATGTCGTTTTACTGGGCCAGCCTGAACTGGATACCCGGCTGGCGACCCCGAAACTGCGTCAGTTTCATCAGAGGATTACTTTCCGTGCTGTCTTACGCCCGTTGGATCTGGCTGAGACGGCCTCTTATATCGATCACAGGCTCGGGAAAGCGGGTGCGGAACCGGGATTGATCCCGCTGACGAGGCAGAAAGAGATCTGGCTTGCCAGTGGCGGGATCCCGCGTTTGATCAATCAACTGTGTCATAAGGCGTTTATTATGGCCTGCAGTGCCGGACGGGATTCTGTGGGCAAAGCTGATGTGCGTGCGGCCATTGAGGATACCCGGGCCGCCCGGCAGCCGCGCTGGTCTTTTCCGGTTTTATGGGGATGGAACTGAGCATGAGTCAGGTAAATCAGATGCTCAACAGTTTGAGCCAGAACGGCGCGTCTCAGGGCGCACCTGAATTGAAAGCCGCCCGGATCAAACCATTGCCGAAATCCCGGTGGCCGCTCTGGTTATTTTCGGGACTCATGATTGCCGGCGTGGCTGGTGCAACGGGCTGGTGGTTTGGTCAGCAGGACCGTGAACCAGTCGTGATGCATACGGATGCGGGCGAAACGATGCCTGTTTCAGACACACTGTCATCCCCTGAGCAGGATGACGGGCATGAGAATCATCAAGTGACGCCAGTTGTTTCAGCAAAGCCTTCTCCGAAACCCGCGGAGGGGGTGGCTTTAAGCCAGCAAACTTCTGCTGAGCGTCCAACAGATCGCTCCGCTCAGAAAGACACGAAAACTCAGTTTCCCTCGGAACCGGTTGTCGGCAATTCTCCACAGCCGGATAAAGCGGTTGCTGAAATGAAAAGCCAGCAGCATATCCAGTCTGTTGTACCGGCAAAAACGCCAAGTCAGACACGGGCTCAGAATCAGGCCCAGCCGCGAAAATTGGCATCTGTTGCCCCTGTATCACCGAAACCAGCCGGAGTGACTGCGGATGATGCGGGCCCCGTGGCAGAAGAGAGCAAAGATGCCGAATTGTTGATTGAAAGCGTGGCTTTGCCGCCGAAGCAACTGGCTCAGGTGGATTACGACAAGGCGATGAAAGCGCTGAGCGAAGGTGACAGCCAGAAAGCGCTGGGATATCTCAAGTCGGTTCTGGACTATGAGCCGGACCGGGTGGAAGCCCGCCAGCAGTTGTCGGCGCTGTATTACGGCCGTGGGGATGTGCGCCGGGCGATGCTGACATTGCAGCAAGGGTTAGCGAAACAGCCGGAGCAGCAGACATTGCGCCTGACGATGGCGAAATTGCTGGCCAGTGAATCTCAGCCGGAAGTGGCGCTGGATGTGCTGAGCAAGCTGCCCCGAGAGCCCGAGAGTGAGTTTCTGGCCCTGCGGGGGGCGCTGGCACAGCAACTGAACAATCAGCCGCTGGCGCTGAGCAGCTATCAGCAACTTATCGAAACAGAACCTTTTGACGGCCGCTGGTGGCTGGGGTTGGGGATCGCGCTGGATCGCAGTGAGAAAACAGCCGACGCCGTGGCCGCATACAGCAAAGCCCTGAAACTGGGTCAGGTGTCCGGCGCTTCTCAGCAGTTTATCCGTCAGCGTCTCAGCACGCTGAAGGCACAGGAGGGGTGAACTGATGCAACTTCGGTTACGTAAACGTCTGGGCGATCTGCTGGTTGAGGAAGGGATTGTCAAACAGGAGCAGCTGGATCGGGCGTTGGATCAGCAGCAGAGCACCGGGCGTAAGCTCGGAGATACCCTGATCAGTATGGGCTTTCTGAGTGAGCAGCAGTTGCTGTCGTTTTTGTCCCGGCAGCTGGATATTCCCCTGATCGATCTGAACCGGGTATCGGTCGACAGCGAGGCTGTCGGTCTGCTGCCGGAAGTCCATGCCCGGCGTTTGCGGGCATTGGTGATCAGCCATAAGGTCGACACGGTGCGGGTGGCTATGAGTGATCCGGCGGATTTGGCGGCGCAGGAGGCGGTGCTGAATCAGCTCTATCAGTACCGGGTTGAGCTGGTGATCGCCCCGGAACGACAACTGATTTCTGCGTTTGACCGGTATTACCGCCGCACCAAGGAAATTGTCACTTTTGCCGAGCAGCTGAATGCTGAGCATCAGGACAACCGGGACTTCAGCTTTACGGTTGACAATTTCGACAACGAAGAAGTCACCGTCGTCAAACTGATCAACTCTCTGTTTGAAGATGCAATTCAGGTGGGCGCGTCGGATATTCATATCGAACCGGATGCCAGTGTGCTGCGGATTCGCCAGCGGATCGATGGGATACTTCACGAGACCCTGATCAATGAATCGGCGATCGTCTCGGCGCTGGTGTTGCGCCTGAAACTGATGAGCGGGCTGGATATTTCAGAAAAACGTCTGCCGCAGGACGGGCGTTTTCATGTCACAGTGCGCGGCCACTCGGTGGATGTGCGTGTCTCGACAATGCCGGTGCAGTATGGCGAGTCGGTGGTGATGCGTCTGCTTGATCAGTCGGCCGGGATCCTCAGCCTGGATGAAATCGGAATGCCGCCGGAGATTTTGTCTCGTTTTCGCCGTCAGCTGAAACGTCCCCATGGGATGATTCTGGTCACCGGGCCTACCGGATCCGGTAAAACCACCACTTTGTACGGTGCGCTCAGCGAGCTGAACAAACCGGGTAAAAAGCTGATCACCGCGGAAGATCCGGTGGAATACCGCCTGCCGCGGGTGAATCAGGTGCAGGTCAATCCCAAGATCGGTCTGACCTTTTCTTCGATCCTGCGAACTTTTCTGCGGCAGGATCCGGACATCATTCTGGTGGGGGAAATGCGGGATCAGGAAACCGTTGAAATTGGCCTGCGTTCCGCTCTGACCGGTCATCTGGTGTTATCGACCCTCCATACCAACGATGCGGTCGACAGTGCATTACGGATGATCGACATGCAAGCACCGGGGTATTTGGTGGCCAGTGCAGTCAGGGCTGTGCTCGCGCAGCGACTGGTCCGTCGGGTCTGCCAGGACTGTGCGGAAGATAGTGAACCGGATGCGGCGCAGCGGCAGTGGCTGAAAGCCCGTTTCCCAGAGTCAGCTGATCAGAATTTCCGGCAAGGCCGGGGCTGCCAGAGCTGTAATCTGACCGGATATAAAGGGCGAATCGGGGTGTTCGAACTGCTGGAAATGACACCGGTGATGATGGATGCCCTGCGGGCCAGTGATACTGTGACCTTTGCCCGGCTCGCACGAACAACAGAAGGTTATCAGCCCCTGATTGAGTCCGCGATGGCGCTGGCCAGGAATGGCAGGACCAGCCTGGAAGAAGTGCTGACGCTGAGCGAAGGGGACTATCTGGCCCCAGAGTTTGATACCTTGCTGGCGTCTGCCCTGGAGCATCATTGATGCCGACATTCGATTACCGGGGACGGAGCAGCCAGGGACAGTTGGAAAAAGGACAGCTGGAAGCTGCGACGGAAGAGGCAGCAGCGGAGCAGCTCATGCGGCAGGGGATCGTTCCGCTGGAAATTCGGCGCGGGCAAAGCCAGGGAAAACTGAATCTCGGTGAGTTGTTTCAGCGACAGGTTCCTCAGGAAGCGCTGGTGATCCTTTGCCGTCAGTTATATAGCCTGACCAAAGCCGGTGTGCCGTTGCTGCGGGCCATGAAGGGACTGGAACAAAGTACCAGTCATCCCTTATTACGTACCACGCTGGATGCAGTGACAGTCGAGCTGACCAATGGCCGGGCTCTGTCGCAGGCGATGAAATTGCATCCGAAAGTCTTTTCTGAGCTGTTTGTTTCCATGATCCACGTAGGGGAAAACACGGGGCGGCTGGAAGATGCCCTGTTACAGCTGGCGCAGTATTACGAGCAGGAACTGGAGACCCGGCGCCGGATCAAGTCGGCGATGCGTTACCCGGCGTTTGTGCTGACGGCAATTGTATTGGCGATGATCGTGCTCAATACCAAAGTGATTCCGCAATTTGCCGGCATGTTCAGTCGTTTTGGTGTCGAGCTGCCCTTGCCGACCCGGCTTCTGATTGGCACTTCAGATTTTCTGATGAATTACTGGCCCTTGCTGCTGGGTGCTGCGCTGATGAGCTGGATTGGCGTCAAAGCCTGGCGGCAGACCGCAGAAGGCAAAGAAAAATGGGATCGCTGGCGGCTGAAAGTCCCGGTCGTTGGCGACATAGTGAACCGGGCTCAGCTGTCCCGGTTTTCCCGGACTTTCGCATTAATGATCCGGGCTGGTGTCCCCCTGAATCAGGCGCTGCAGTTATCTGCCGAAGCACTGGAAAATCAGTATCTGGAAAATCGGCTGCTGGAGATGAAAAGCGGCATCGAAGGGGGAAGCAGTATTACGCAGACTGCCATGCAGATCGGTATTTTTACTCCATTAGTGCTGCAGATGATCGCTGTTGGTGAGGAAACGGGTCAGGTAGACGAACTGCTGCATGAAGTGTCGGATTTTTATGATCGCGAAGTTGATTACGATCTGAAAACCCTGACTGCCCGGATCGAACCATTCCTGCTGGCGGTCGTGGCCGGTATGGTGCTGATCCTGGCATTGGGCATCTTTTTACCGATGTGGAACTTACTGGATTTGGCCCGGGGCGGGCTTTAAGTCCCATCGTTTTCCGCAGAGGTTGTTCTGGCCATTCAGTAGTAACTTTCTTGTCATTATTTTGGCGGGAAATAGGTGCTAAGTTCACGGAAGTCATATGAAAAAACTGAATTATCCCCGTTATTTTTGCTGGTATTTTTTTAGGATAGTGAGAGAATGGTGATGTTTATTTTGACGTCAAATCGTCATGATTTTGCCAATGTATGAATGAGTGTCTGAACAGACAAATAGGTTTCACACTGATAGAGCTGATCATGGTGATCGTTATCGTCAGTATATTGTCTGTGGTTGCCATTCCCCGGTATATCCAGATCGCCAATGAGGCCAGAGTGGCGGCACTGCAAGGCGTCGCTGGCAACTTTTCTGCCGCCGTCATTTCTGCGCGGGTGCAGTGGGAAGCCGATGGAAGGCCCCGTGAACCGTTTCCGGATGGGTTCCTCAATCAGGTTCGTTATGACGGGACGTTGTTTAACCTGACGTCGTCCGACATCAACGGGCGGGCAGGATATCCATTTTCTTTATCCGGGCAGGGAAGTGACCAGTTGTCGGCCGTTTCTGCTCAGGATTGCCTGGATCTGATGGGGGGACTTTTGCAAAGCCCGCCGTCGGCCACGCTGGATGATAAAGCGGCAGTTTCAGGACAATATCAGTATTTCGTCAGAGCTGAGGTAGTCAGCGGTCACCGGCTTTGTCGTTATTACCAGCTGGCTTCGGCCAGTGATTTTTGGACCGGTATGAAATCAATAACCGTCGGCCATTCTTTTATTTACACGCCGGCGTTGGGCCGGATTGATATGAAGATAGAACACAATAATTAGGAGTCAGTAATGAAACGTCAAGGTGGTTTTACCCTGATTGAACTGGTAGTGGTGATCGTGATTCTCGGTATTCTGGCTGTCACTGCTGCACCACGTTTTTTAGATTTACAGGATGATGCGCGGAATTCGGCCTTGCAGGGGTTGAAGGGCGCGATGGATGGGGCTGCTGGAATTGTTTACGGTAAGGCTGCGATCCGCGGGAATGAGGCGTCCTCGACAGAGGTTGCTGTTGACGGCGTGCAAACCATTTTTGGTTATCCGACTGCAGCAACAGACGGTATCGGTGCCGCGTTTGAGTCAGCGGATTGGATTGTTGCGCCAGCCAGTGTGACTGGCGGGGCTGCGTTACCGACCGGAAAGATTGGTTATACGTTCTCTGGCCGAACGGCTGATGGCTGTTACGTACAATACACTCAGGCAACTTCGGGCGCCGTTGCGACAACACAAGTGGTGACTGGTGACGGTTGCACAATGAATTAAGATTTTCTGGCTGATGAGTATGAGCCAAATGCGTTGAGCTTGAGGGGCGGACTCCTGCCCCTTTTTTCTTTTTTACAGGGCGTCTCGGGTGACAGCATGGCGTGCCAATACCGCGCTGGCCGGCAATGCGGCTTTACGTTGATTGAGCTGATTCTGGTGATCATACTGCTGGGCATCCTCGGTATGACAGCCGCTTCACGCCTGATTGGCCGCAGCAGCTTCGATGCCTATCTGACCCGCGATCAGGCTGTCAGCCTGGCACGCCAGATCCAGCTCAGAGCCATGAGCAACAATACACCTCAGGGGACACAGGATCCTTGCCTGTCACTCATCGTGCAACCCGCTCGTTTTGGTCCCGCGACTTGTGCTGATACCACTTATTCCGGCCGTGCACTGACGACCCAGGAAGATGGCGTGACGGTTTCCGGGACAACTCAGGGCGAAATCCGTTTTGATCTGCTGGGTCGGCCATATCAGTCAGACAGCAGCGGCAATAAAATTCAGCTTTGCGCCAGCATTTGCAAAATCACTTTTACCTCCCGCAATGCGCAGTCTGCGTCGCTCTGTATCAACCGTGAGGGCTATATCCATGCCTGCTCGTAATACGGCCGGAAGGCAACACGGTTTTACGCTGATTGAAGGGATTTTGGCGATTGTGATCATGGCGATGGCGATGGTCATGCTGGTCAGCTTTTTATTCCCACAGACCGAACAATCGGCAGTTCCGCATTATCAGGCCCGGGCCGCAGCAATCGGGCAGGCCGCGATGAATGAAATTCTGGCACGAAAGTTCGACGAACAATCGGACCCGTTTAATGACAGCGTGATTCGTTGTGGAGAAGCCGGCTACACCTGCACCCCCCCGGATTTGCTGGGAGGAGATGTCAGCGAACTGATCAGCAACCTGCTCAATGTCGGTGCGGCCGATGATGTGGATGACTTTACCGGATGCTGGGGGACTTCCGCCCAGTGTGCGGGCAGCGGCCTGATCCGCCTCGGCAACCTGCAGGATCTGGTCAAGGTTTCCGTAGCGGATGAGAGTGATTACCGCAATATCTGGCTGGAGGTGCAGGTCGGTTATGAACGTGATGCTTTTGACGGCGCTGCGACAACAGTCACGGCTCAAAAACGCATTCGTGTGCTCGTGAAAACCACGCGATACGGAGACTATCTGTTCACTGCGTTCAGGAGTAATTACTGATGCGCCCGATGCGCGGATTTACGCTGATAGAGATGATCATGGCGATGGTGGTGCTGGCATTTATCACGCTGGGCATCGGGACCTATCTTCAGCTTGGCGCGCAGGGGTATACCGACACCATTCACCGTGAAAGGCTTCAGGCGGAAGCCCGTTTTGTGATTGAGCGGCTGACGCGTGAAATCCGTCACGCGGCCCCGAACAGCCTCAGTTTTAGTAATGGTTGCCTGTCTTTTTATCCGGTCAATCTGGTTGCTGCTTATCGCAGTGAGCCGGATATGTCTGGGCTGCACGTTCTGGTGCCGCCTGATGCGCAGCAGATTGCGTTGTGGAATCGGGAACTGAAAGACTACCGGGCGGCGGCAGGCTTTACCGGTGCAGGGGAATATCAGGCTGCGGATGACGACAGTATGGTGATCACCGGCACCAGCAAGCAACCGACACTTGCTGATCCCACAGCCACGCTCCAGCTTTCACAATGGCTGGGAGACCGTTCTCCCGGGAAGCGCCTGTATCTGTTTTCACGGCGGGTGGCTTTCTGTCAGGAAGGTGAGCGTCTGATCCGCCGGGTGAATCAGGGGGCGGGTGAGGAACTGACCGATAAGCTGAATCGTTTTGATGTGGCGCTATCCGGCAGTGGACTCAACAGCAACGGGCTGATCCATCTGGAGATGACATTTGCCGACCCGGTCAGCCGGGAGTCCTCGGAATACAGTCAGAGTGTACAGGTGATCAATGTCTTATAGCAGGCGGAACTCTCCCAGACGGCAACAGGGCAGCGCACTCGTGGTTGCGATTTTCGTGATTGTGGTGATGGCTGCCATTGCCGCGGCCATGTTGCGGGTTAGTGGTTCCAGCCAAGACATGACAACCCGTGAGGTCCTGTCGACTCGCGCCTGGCTGACAGCACACTCTGCGAATGAAGTGATCATGAACCGGCTGTTTCCTGTGGCGGGCAGCGGTTCGTCGCTGGCGGTTTGCGACAGCCTCAATCCGGCGACCGGAGCTCCTTATCGTTTTGCTCCGTCCGGGAATGGCGGGTGCGGTGCAACAGTGACGTGTGAGTCATCAACGAACGAGTCAGTGAATACTTACTATTTGGTCAGCGAGGCAAGCTGTGGCAGTGGTCCCCATATGGTTACCCGGACGCAGGTACTTTGGGCAAAGGATTTGGCACATGAATAATGGTTGGCAATGGATGATGTTTACCTTACTGCTGTTTTGTCAGCAGGCCTGGGCGTCGGCCGAGCAGTGTAATGATATCCGGACCGACAGCAGGTTTAATGTGGCTTATCAGATTCATAATGCCCAGTTGAAAGAAACCATTTATGCGACCAAGAAGAACGACACGCGGCCTTTGGCACTCTGGAGTAATGATGCGTCCATCTCGCCAATTATCTCAGATACAGAGATGGTGGCTGGCGGCGACTATTACATCTGGCTGGAATATGAGCAGCTTGGGAATAAGCAAGGACGGCTGACTTACTATCTGTATGAATCGGGGTCTGTCCCGGTCGTGTGGCGAGCGGTGACAACAGTCTTTGCCGATTTATCTCCAATCAAGAGTGTTCCGATCAAGGTGGACGGGGTTGCGGTTGAGGGCATGTCCTGCACCATTGATGATTCCGCGCCAGATTTACCGGTTTCCCCCGATGTGTGTGAACTTTTCCCCGGACCGGCGCAGACCTGGGTCGGAAATCAGAATCATTTGTTCACTTCCGATGCCGGCACGCAAATCACTCATACGGACAATCACAGCGTTGGTTTCAGTAATGCCATTATTGACACGGATTACCCAGCCCCATACTCGCCCGGGGATAATGTTAAAGCACTGTGTGACGGAGTGATTTGTGCCCTGAATGGCAAGATGGCCCAGAAACGAAATCTAGCCTGGACGACAACGGGCACTACTGAGGTGAGGGATAAAGTCGTCATCGGGAGTGAGCATGCGGTCCCCGGCACTTATTTTGCGTCTTCTTTGGGTTCTCCTTATTTCGGCCTGTCGGTTGAGCCGTTTGGCAATTTGACTTTTCCGGCCGGAGAATACTGGTTAGACAGTGCGGATGTCCGCGGCACCATGACCATTGATGGTGAGGTCGTATTGCATGTCTGGGACCGGTTCAGTGTCGCAGGGCAGGTGAATACAACCAGCCCGAGTGACAATCTGACCATCTATGCCTACAACAAAGGGCAAGACTGTCCGTTGCCGGGCCATCATCCGGATGGTCCGCCGGCAGTCAACATCAATTACTCCGTCGATATCAATTCCGCAGGTTTGTTCAACGGCAGGATTTATGCGCAGGGACCTGTCGCGTTGTCGAATCAGACGGGCTTAATCGGTGCGGTGACAGCCTGTCAGTTGCAGATGAGTAACAGTGCTCGGATTGTCGGGAACAGCCAGTGCTTTCAACCGCCGGAGACGAATTACCAGCTCATTGTCAGCCCGTCCCGGGCATTGAGTCTGATGTGTGAGCGTCAGCTGGTGGAATTTCAGGTGCTGGATAAAACCGGTGCGCTGGCAACAGGTTTTCAGGGCAGTATAGATGTGACTACAAACCTGACTGTCAGCGGGCAGGCTAGCTGGTATGAACAGGCCAGCGACGGTACAGGAAAAGATGTCAGCCAAAGCCAGCGCTTTGCTGTGGTGAACGGGATCACCCGGCTCTGGCTGAAAAGTGAAGTGATTGAAACCATTCAGGTGAGTGGCCGTCTGGTTTCGGATGGTTATCCGACAGCGAATGGTCAGTACAGTTTTGTTCCTTTCAGACTGCAGCTTCAGGATCAGGCCCTGAAAATGGTGGCCGGGAAGCCTGAGTCTGTTGCGGTGTCGGCCATGAGCTGCGATGCCAGCCAGAGCACACCGGAAGTCGCGAAAGATTACAGCGGCGATCGCCTGCTCAATTTGAGCACCGCTTACACCCTGCCGGACAACGGGACGAAGGCGATCGAACTGAAAGACAAGGCGGGGGACTGGCAGACATCTCGTGTAACGCTGACGTTTGCAGAAGGCGTGGCGAGTACTTTTCTTCGTTATCTTGATGCCGGGCAGGCACAATTGAAGCTGGTGGATCCGAACTGTACCAAATCCGGGGGATGCAGCATCCGTGGTGACGGACAGCCGCTGGATGATCTGGCACTCGGCGACTGGACGCAACTGGAAGGGACGCAGACCGTGTGGGCCCGCCCATATACTTTTGCACTGTGCGGGATTACCGCCAGCAACGGCAAGACGGATTTTTCCGGTACTGCCAGCAGCGGCCCCGGTTTTTCTGCGGCAGGGGAAAGTTTTTCCGCGACCCTGAAACCTGTGATCTGGACCGATGAAATGGTAGTCCCCGTACAGGATTTATCCGGAGATGGTCGCCATGATGTCGAAACAACAGTGTACGCCCGCGCTGACTGGTGTCGCGTGGCAACCACACCGAATTATTACTCTGTTGCATCTGTGAGTGCGCCGTTTGCGCTGTCAATTCCGGCCAAACCGGCTTCACCGGATGAGCCGGATGCTGCGGGAGGGATACTTGGCGGAACGCTGAGCGGGACGTTTACCGCAGCGCAGGCTGCTCAAGGTCTCACCCTCAGTCAGCTGAACTGGAGTGAAGTCGGCAGTGTGTGGCTTCAGGCGGATGCAGATTATCTGGGCATGACTGTGGATCAGGGCGTTGGGGAAATCGGACGCTTTTATCCGCATCATTTCGTGATCAAAGACAGCCTGGTCCTGGATGCCAACGGTGACAGCTTTACCTACATGGAACAGCCTTTCTCGGTTGAGGCCACGATAGAAGCACAGAACAAGCAAAGCGGAGCCACACAAAATTACGGCAACTTTGCCGGGCAGTATCAGGAAGCTGTGTTGCTGCGAGCCGTCAATGATGATGCTTCTGGATCGGCGGCGAACGAGCTGACGGAGAGATTATCGGAGCACACGGTCTATCAGAGCTGGTCAAAGGCATTCCAGGAGATTCGTGCAGACAGCATTACTTTTCTGCGTGTTGTCAGCAGTGTCAGTCCGAGAGTGACACTGCCAGACGGGCCTTATCCGGTTAGTCTGGGACTGGTTGTGCGAGACAGGACAGATTGCGGTTCGAATGGCTGTACCGATTTTCAGACAAAATCGCAGGAAATCCGGGTTCTGGATGGTGCCACGCCGGAGAGGGCTGCAGCACTGAGTGGGGACATTCATGCGCGTTATGGCCGGATGCGGCTCGAAGACAGCGTCGGCCGGGAAGGTGAAAACGTCAATATGCCGGTGATTCTGGAATACTGGGCGCAAGGTCAGTTTGTCACGAATGGGGATGATTCATTTTCTCGCTTTGACGGACAGCATGCTTTCCGGCAGGGCCTCACGAATCCAGAGAGTCCGGCAATCACGGTTTCTGGCGGAGAAAAGACGGTTGTCAGTGGATCCTCACAATCTGGTGATCTGTATGCCACCGGCACAGCTGTCAGGGAGCAAGTCCGCTTCTGGCAAAAACTGGTGTCAGATATCCCGGCACCGATAGCCGGCGAAAATGAAATCAAAGATTCTGCTGCTGGCACACAGGTTGGGGCTGTGCCTCAGCGCTGGCTGCTGTACGATTGGCGCGGCCTCGGGGATGAAAACCCGTCAGCGGTCGTGACTTTCGGACTTTATCGTGGCAATGATCGCATCATTTACCGCGGTGAAATGAATATCAATCAGGCCCTGAATGAATAGGGAAGTGTGGGCTTACATCGTTTCTAACCGCAGTTCGCTGCCGGAAAAGCAAACACAAAAGGCTGACAACTCCTAAAAATGAGGATCTGTGGCAGGTTTGACAAAGCTTATCTTGTCTCGCTACCGACCCCTTGATACATTTAGGCGCAATTTTTACGAATTTTGAGCTTGCAGGATTAGCCGAAAACTATGTTTAAAAAACTTCGTGGCATGTTTTCTAATGACCTGTCTATTGACCTGGGTACTGCCAATACCCTGATTTATGTCAAAGGACAGGGGATCGTTCTCGATGAACCATCAGTGGTCGCCATTCGCCAGGATCGCGCCGGAGCAACCAAGAGTGTCGCGGCCGTTGGCCACGAAGCCAAACAGATGCTTGGTCGTACGCCGGGCAATATCGCGGCAATTCGTCCGATGAAAGACGGAGTGATCGCCGACTTTTACGTCACAGAGAAGATGCTTCAGCACTTTATCAAGCAAGTTCACGACAATAGTGTTTTGCGTCCGAGTCCGCGTGTACTGGTCGCCGTTCCTTGCGGTTCAACGCAGGTTGAACGTCGTGCTATCCGTGAATCTGCACAGGGTGCGGGTGCCCGTGAAGTTTACCTGATCGACGAGCCGATGGCGGCAGCGATCGGTGCGGGCCTGCCTGTTTCTGAAGCGACAGGTTCGATGGTGATCGATATCGGTGGTGGTACGACTGAAGTTGCCGTGATCTCCTTGAACGGTGTGGTTTATTCGTCTTCTGTGCGTATCGGTGGTGACCGTTTCGACGAAGCGATTATCAACTATGTTCGCCGTAACTACGGCAGCCTGATCGGTGAAGCAACCGCTGAACGTATTAAGCACGAAATCGGTTCTGCATACCCGGGTGATGAAGTTCGTGAAATCGAAGTTCGCGGTCGTAATCTGGCTGAAGGTGTGCCACGCAGCTTCACCCTAAACTCGAATGAAATTCTGGAAGCATTGCAAGAGCCGCTGACCGGTATCGTATCTGCAGTCATGGTGGCCCTGGAGCAGTGTCCGCCAGAGCTGGCTTCTGACATCTCTGAGCGCGGTATGGTTCTGACCGGCGGTGGTGCACTGCTGCGTGATCTGGACCGTCTGCTGACGGAAGAAACCGGTATTCCTGTTGTTGTTGCTGAAGACCCGCTGACCTGTGTTGCTCGTGGGGGCGGTAAAGCGCTGGAAATGATCGATATGCATGGTGGCGATCTATTCAGCGAAGACTAATGTCTACCCCGGCAAATATCCAGACAGGTCATAGTGTTACATGAAACCTATCTTTGGCAGAGGTCCTTCTCTGCAATGGCGCCTGTTTCTTGCCTTGTTACTGTCGGTCGGCCTGATGTTTGCCGACCGTCGTCTTGATGCTTTCGCTCAGGTTCGTTATGTCCTGAACTCGGCGGTTGCGCCACTGCAATACGCTGCAAATCTTCCTCGCGAAATTCTGGACGGACTTTCCAGTCAGCTGAGCTCTCATCAGCGGTTACTGGCAGAAAACAAAGCGCTTAAGCGTGATTTACTGGTGCTGCAGAGCGATGTGCTTTTGCTGGACCAGCTGCAACAGGAAAACCAGCGACTCCGTGAACTGCTGGGTTCGCCTTTCGTGCGTGATGAACGCAAGATGGTGGCCGAAGTCATGGCCGTCGACTCCGATCCGTACAGTCATCAGGTGATGATCGATAAAGGCCATGTCGATGGTGTTTATGAAGGTCAGCCTGTGATTAACGACAAAGGGATTGTGGGTCAGGTGTCTTATGTCGGTGCTCATAACAGCCGGGTACTGTTGTTGATTGACCCGACGCACGCGATCCCGGTGCAGGTGGTGCGGAACGACATTCGTGTGATTGCTTCCGGCAGCGGTGAACAGGACCAGATTCAGCTGGAACATGTGCCAAGCAGCACCGATATTAAGGTCGGCGATTTGTTGGTGACTTCTGGTCTGGGCGGTCGTTATCCTGAAGGTTATCCGGTTGCACGGGTCACTGAGTTCTCGTTCGACAATAAACGGCCTTTTGCACAAATTAAAGCGATGCCGACCGTGCAGTTCGACCGATTGCGCTATCTGCTGCTGGTCTGGCCGACCGACAGAGAAAGACAAGTCATAACCAAAGGAGAATCGGTCGATGGCTAATACTCGAGCCAATGGCATTCTGCTGATTTGGCTGTCGTTTGTGGTTGCGCTGATTTTACAGGCAGCCCCGTGGCCGGGACAGTTTGAGGCCTTCCGGCCTTCCTGGGTGATGCTGGTGGCATTTTACTGGGTGCTGGCCCTGCCGCATCGGGTCAATGTGGGGACCGCGCTGGTGCTGGGGCTGATCTGGGATTTGCTGCTCGGCTCAACCCTGGGAATCCGCGGCATGATGATGTCCGTGGTGTGCTATATTGTCGCGCTGAATTTTCAGGTGATGCGTAACCTGTCATTGTGGCAACAGGCGATGATCGTGGCTTTGTTATCACTGGCGGGCAAACTGGTCGAA
The DNA here is from genome assembly GCF_036409375.1 of Photobacterium sp. 53610. Lineage (NCBI taxonomy): Bacteria > Pseudomonadati > Pseudomonadota > Gammaproteobacteria > Vibrionales > Vibrionaceae > Photobacterium > Photobacterium sp. 53610. The sequence continues at coordinate 37,369 of NZ_JAXOFS010000009.1, forward strand.
TTCTGGGCGGAATATCTGATCGTCGAAATCGAATTCGATCCAAACCGGCTGTGGGCTGTGTTACTTAATTTCCTGCTCTGGCCGTGGCTGTTCCTGTTTTTGCGCCGTATTCGCCGTAAGTTTTCAATTCGTTAAGGGGCTTTCGCCCCTTTTTTGACAGTGCCGTTTGAGGCTGACCTGAAAGTGCCCTCAGGGTTCTGTCGTATTTCAAGGTAGAATCAAGATGACACAACTGTATCTGGCATCCGGCTCACCACGTCGTAAAGAATTACTGTCCCAACTCGGATATCCTTTCGAGATTCTTTCCCTGGATGTGGAAGAGTGCCATCAGGCCGGGGAAACACCGGCAGAATATGTGCAGCGCCTGTCACTGGATAAAGCGATGGCCGGTGTCCGTGCTACCGATGGAAATATCCCGGTCGTCGGCTCAGACACGATCGTGGTTGTTGATGAGCAGATTCTTGAAAAACCGAGGGATTTTGCGCACAGCTACGAGATGCTCATGTTATTATCCGGACGAAGTCATCAGGTCATGACAGCGGTGTCTGTCGCGACGCAGACACGCCAGGTCACCAGGCTTGTGGTGACTGAGGTCTGGTTCCGGCCACTGACCGAGCAGGATATCCGGGATTACTGGCAAAGCGGTGAACCCCGGGATAAAGCCGGCAGTTATGCCATTCAGGGGATTGGCGGGAAATTTATTCCCCGTATCGAAGGAAGCTACCATGCTGTAGTTGGCCTGCCGTTGGTGGAAACTGATGCGCTGATCCATGATTTTATAGCCCACTAAAATAAAGACAGAGGCATCCATGAGTACCGAGCTGCTGATCAATGTGACACCCAGTGAAACCCGTGTGGCCATGATCGAGGGGGGAAACCTCCAGGAAATCCATATTGAGCGTGAATCGAAGCGTGGCATTGTCGGTAATATTTACAAAGGCAAGGTCAGTCGGGTTCTGCCGGGCATGCAGGCCGCTTTTGTGGATATCGGTCTGGATAAAGCCGCGTTTTTACATGCATCTGATATTGTGCCGCATACTGAGTGTGTCGCGGAAAATGAAAAACAGCAGTTTCAGGTGCGGGATATTTCAGAGCTGGTCCGTCAGGGGCAGGATCTGGTGGTGCAGGTAGTGAAAGATCCGCTGGGGACTAAAGGTGCCCGGCTGACCACAGATGTCACTCTGCCGTCACGCTATCTGGTGTTTATGCCGGGAGCCAGCCATGTCGGTGTCTCACAGCGAATTGAAAGTGAAACTGAACGTGAGCGGCTCAAAGCGCTGGTCATGCCGCATTGTGACGAGTTGGGCGGATTTATCATCCGGACTGCGGCAGAGGGTGCGACGACTGAAGAAATGGCTCAGGATGCGGCATTCCTGAAACATTTGTGGCGAAAAGTACTGGAACGTCGCAGAAAGTATAAAAGTAAGTCCATGCTGTACGGCGAACTGGGATTAGCCCAGCGTATATTGCGGGATTTTGTCGGGACGGAGCTGGACTCCATTTATGTCGATTCCCGCCTCGCTTTTGAAAATTTGATGGAATTTACCGACGAGTTCGTGCCAGAAATCAGCAGTAAGCTGGTGCATTACACTGGCGAGCAGCCCATTTTTGATTTGTACGATACCGAGAATGAAATTCAGCGCGCACTGGATCGTAAGGTTGAGCTGAAATCAGGCGGATATCTGATCATTGATCAGACGGAAGCCATGACCACGATCGATATTAATACCGGTGCATTTGTTGGTCGCCGTAATCTGGAAGAAACGATCTTCAACACCAACATCGAGGCGACCAAAGCCATTGCCCGTCAGCTGCGTTTGCGAAATTTAGGGGGCATTATCATTATCGATTTCATCGATATGGCCTCGGAAGAACATCGCCGCCGGGTACTGACTGCGCTGGAGCACGCCCTGTCTTACGACAGAGTGAAAACCAATATCAACGGCTTCACGCAATTGGGGCTGGTTGAAATGACCCGGAAGCGTACCCGGGAAAGTATTGAACATGTACTGTGCGGGACTTGTCCAACTTGTGAAGGTCGCGGCACGGTGAAAACGGTCGACAGTGTCTGCTATGAGATCCTGCGTGAAATTACCCGGGTAAACCGGGCGTATGATGCCGACCGTTTTGTGGTTTATGTCTCGCCTGCTGTGGCCGAAACCCTGGCCGGAGAGGAATACCATGCGCTGGCCGAACTGGAAGTCTTTATCGGCAAACAGGTCGAAGTGAAAATTGAGCCTTTGTATAACCAAGAACAATTTGATGTTGTCATGATGTAACCCCTGATTCGAGAGTGGAAATGCTGTGCTGATAAAATTGACCCGCGTCCTGAAGTGGACGTTGCTGACACTGCTGGTCATCGGCGCGGTGCTGATTACATCTCTGCGTCTGCTGCTGCCTCAGCTGAACAATTACCGTGCGCCGATCACTGCCTGGCTTTCTGAGGAAACCAGCCTGCAGATCGGGGTCGCACAGGTGGAAGGGCGCTGGCATAACCTCGGTCCGGTCATGGCATTGCATGGTGTTCGTCTGGGCCAGAACAGCCACGACATGATCCAGGCCCGGGAAATCGATCTGGAACTCGACCTGTGGCAATCCCTCCTCAATCTGAAACCTGTGTTCCGGGACGTGCAAATCTACGGCCTGTCTCTGGATTTCACACAATTACCTGCCAGTAACGACGCCACGGACAGTGCCAGACAACTGGATCTGGCCCGGATTGAACAGGTGCTGTTCGTACAGCTGGGGACATTTTCACTCCGTGATGCAACGCTGGTGGTGACCTCCCCGGCAGGCCATCGTCAACCCGTGACGCTGAAAGAGCTAAAGTGGGACCGGCGGGGCGGGATGCATCTGGCTGAAGGTGTCGTCAGTATTCCGGGGACGGACCTGAATCAGCTGAATGTCGTTGCAAACCTGTCTGCAAAAAATGGCCTGCCCAGTTTGTCCGGTACCGTTTATATCCGGACCCGAAACCTTTCTTTCACCCCCTGGCTCAATCAGGCCATTCTGGGGGGGGAGAAGATCACGGACAGCCAGATCAATACTGAAGTCTGGCTGACGCTGGAGAATGGCCGGCTGAGTCACAGTAAGGTTCGCTTCCAGGACTCTTTTGTCCGCTGGCAGGAAAAAGGCGTGAAGCACGAACTGGCTCTGCTGCGCGGCATGCTGTCCCTTTCACCGGTCACACAAAATGGTGCGCCGGGATGGCGGCTGGACAGCCATAAGCTGGTGCTGGCAACGGATGAGAAGGCCTGGCCGCGTCTGGATTTTGCTGCCCAATGGCTGGCTGCGAACGGGCATGGGCAGGCATTGGCTGCGGACTTGCCGTTGACGGACACCATTCGTCAGGGAAGCTGGCAACTGGCGGTCAGCAACATTGAGCTGGCGCGGCTGCACCCGCTGAGTACTTTATTACCCGATGAAAATGCGGCCCGTCAGGCTATTCAGACACTTCAGCCTGCAGGTTTGTTGAAAGATCTGCGCTTTGCCGGACAGGGACTGGCTGTCCCGCGTTTTTCCCTGACGCTGGACAGTGTCTCCAACAAGCAATGGATGTACCTGCCGGCTTTTCAAAACCTGAATGCGACTGTGGCGGGTGATGCGTATCAGGGACAAATCATGCTGGATGTCGCTCAGCAAACGCTGGATTACGATAAAGTATTCCAGGCGCCGATGAAGATCGATCAGGCGGATGTGCGGGCTTTCTGGCAGCAGGATGAACAGGGCTGGCGGATCTGGAGCGACGCACTCTCGGTCAGTACCCCGCACCTGAAGGCCAGCGGGCAGTTCAGACTGGATTTTCCGGCCAATGCTCCTTCCTGGCTGTCATTTTACGGGGAAACAGAACTGAAAGATGCCGGGGCTGCCTGGCGTTATCTGCCCAGACCAGCTCTGGGTCAGCAACTGACGGATTATCTGTCTGCGGCGATCCGCGGCGGTCAGTCTGAGCATGCTCAGTTATTGTGGTACGGCGATCTGTCGGCTTTTCCTTACGCACATCATGACGGTAATTTTGAGGTTCATGTACCGCTTCAGGCGGGGCGGTTCAGTTTTGACACGGCCTGGCCGGAACTGACGGATTTGGATCTGGATCTGGTGTTTCGCAATGATCGGATGCTGATCGATGCGCGTCATGCCAAAACCAAAGGCGCAATTGCACAGCGGGTGACCGGGGATGCCTGGCTTCACCCCGATGGTCATCTCAAGCTGGATATGGAAGTGGGCGCACAGGGAGAGCTGGTGCGCGACTATATGATGGCGACCCCGCTGGTTGACTCCGTCGGCGCTGCATTGACAGCTGTGCAGGTCGAAGGCCCGGTCAATGCCCGGTTGTTGCTGGATATTCCGTTCAGCGGTGAGCTGGTGCACGCGAAAGGGGAAGCGATACTGGATAATAACGACGTGACGATTGAGAGTCTGGCGTTACCGCTGTCGCAGGTCAAAGGAAAAATTGAGTTCAGCGACGATCAGATCACAGCTCAGAACATGACGGCTTACTGGCTGGGTCAGCCGCTGACGGTGAGTTTTGATGGTGCCAGCGCGGCATCGGGGTATCAGGTCAGTGTCGACCTGGATGGCGTGTGGCAGATCCCGTCTCTGCAACAACGGTTACAGGATCCTTTGCTCGCCCAAATGACGGGCAACAGCCGGTGGCACGGCAACGTGGGTGTGGTGCTGCACGATACCGGGCTGGATTATCAGGTTTCGATACAGGCGCCTCTGAAAGGGATCCGCAGTCAGCTGCCGTATCCGCTCACACTGGTGCCCGGTAATTCGGGCAAAGCTTTGCTGACCGCTGCGGGCAATACCTCACGACTGGAAGCCAGCCTGACGGTCCCGGATGCACAATATAAAGCCGAGATCCTTCTGTCACCGACGCCGAAAATCGTGCGCAGCGGACTGAGTATTGGATTGTCTGAACGTCGCAGCTTGCCGAAGAAAGGCCATGACATCCGGATTCAGGCTAACCGTGTGGATGCGGATGCATGGGAAGCTCTGGTTCAGGCTATCATGGCCAAAAAGCAACATCAGTCCGGACCTGCGCTGATCGAACTGCCTTTACCGACCCGGGTGAATGCCCGTATTCAGCAACTGAAACTGGCGGGGCTGAACTGGCACGATCTGGAACTGGCGGTGCGTAAACAGCCGTCCCAGTGGCATGCGGTGTTAGGCAGCCGGGAAGTGAGTGGTGAACTGTTCTGGCCGGATACACAGCCGCTGAAGATTAACCTTGAGCAGTTCCATCTGAATCTGCCGGAAGGAAAAAAACCGTTGGAGCCAATTGCTTCCAAACGCAAGTATGTGCCGCAAGTCAGTATCCCGCCGGTCACTGACTTTGACCGCAGTATGATGACTTATCTGCCGGAAATGGATGTGAAGGTGAAAGATCTGTGGTTGCAGGGCTATCGCCTGGGGGCGCTGAGTGGGCGTCTGCGCCGCGAGGATCAGACGCTGATTCTGGAGGAGCTGCAGCTGGATTCGGGGACCACATCGCTGAGTCTGGATGGCCACTGGACCATGAGTCAGTATCAGAATGAAACCCAGATTGCTTTTGATATTTCCGGTGAAGACAGTTCTGAACTGATGGGACGTTTAGGCGTTTCCGGCGGTATTCAGGATGCCAGCTTTAAGAGTTATGCCTCTATTCAGTGGCAGGGTGCGCCCTGGTCCATGCACCGTGAAACCCTGACCGGTGAACTCAAAACAGAAACCGGGAAAGGGGTGATCCGGGATGTGGGTGGTGCCGGGCGGATTCTGGGGCTGTTCAGTCTGGACTCGATTATCCGCAAGATGCAGCTCGATTTCACCGGCGTGTTTGATGATGGCATGGCTTTTGACTACATCAAAGGCTCCGGGCGAATTGAAAATGGCCTTTTCCGCACCGATGATGTTGAAATGAAGGCACTGGCCGGGGATATGTATATTCAGGGAAGTGCTAATCTGGTAGATGAAACGGTGAATGCGCGGGTGAAATTTATTCCGGATCTGACTTCAGGGATTCCGGTGCTGACGGCATTTGCCGTGGCACCTCAGACGGCGATTGTCGTGTTTGCGATTTCGACGGCACTGTCGCCGGTTGTGGACGTCTTTACCCAGATTAACTATGTGGTGAGCGGACCGATTGAGTCACCGACCGTGACCGAGCAGTCCCGTTTTACCGGGGAATTCAAGGTTCCGGAATCGCTGAAACAACAGGCGACCCCTTAAACCGACTGCGAAAGGACATGCCCGGCTTTACCTGAAAGGAAAGTTGAGGTCATAATGATAAGAAAATCAATTCATAATGGAGTATGTGATGGCCAAAGTGGGTGTTGTACAGATGAATTCCGGGCCGGATCCTGAGGTGAATCTGGCGCAGTTGAAGAAGAAGCTGAAAGGGTTACAGCTCCAGGGCGCCAAGCTCGTTGTGACCCCGGAAAACTGCCTGGTCTTTGGGACGCGTCAGGATTATGAACGTCATGCGGAGCCTCTGGGCAACGGACCTTTACAATCTGAACTGGCGGCAATCTCGAAGCAGCTGGGGATCTGGCTGCTCATTGGCTCGATGCCGGTTCGTCGCGATGATGGTGCTATGACGACCACAGCGCTGCTGTTCAATGATCAGGGAGAGCTGGAGGCGCATTACGACAAACTGCATATGTTTGATGTGGAGGTGGCCGATCGTCACCACAGCTATCGGGAGTCGGATACCTTCCGGCCGGGTGGTGCGGTCCGGGTTGTGGAAACACCTTTCGGCAACATCGGGCTGTCAATCTGTTATGATGTGCGTTTTCCGCAGCTCTACAGTGTGCTGCGGGCTCAGGGCGCAGACATTATCGTTGTCCCCGCAGCCTTCACGAAAGTCACTGGTAAGGCGCACTGGGATATCCTGCTGCGCGCCAGAGCGATCGAAACGCAGTGCTGGATTGTGGCAGCCGCGCAGTGGGGCGAGCATAACCAGGGCCGGGAAACCTGGGGGCACTCCATGATTGTGGATCCCTGGGGACAGGTGGTTGCCTGCCAGGAGCAGGGAACGGGCGTTGTCGCCGCGGAGATCGATCTGGGCCTGAGTGAGCAGATTCGAACCAATATGCCATTGCTGCAACATACCCGATTTCAGGTGCAGCAGTGCAACACAGAAGAGTAAAGGCAATGATGCTGGAAACCGTAGAACAGACCATGCTGGCCCAGTCCGGACTTGAGCGTAAAGATCTCAGCCAGATTCTGGCCCTGATGACCGCCCGTAATGTGGATTATGGCGACATCTATTTTCAGTCCAGCTGGCATGAGTCACTGGTCCTGGAAGACAGCATTATCAAGGATGGTTCATTCAATATTGACCGGGGTGTCGGGGTTCGTGCGGTCTCCGGTGAAAAAACCGGATTTGCCTATTCGGATCAAATTAGCAAGCTGGCTCTGACGCAAAGTGCGAAAGCAGCGCGCGGGATTGCGCGCAGCGGCGGAGAAGGGAAAGTCAAAACACTGGCAGCTTCTCCGGTGCCTGCGGTCTACGCTCCGGTCAATCCGCTGGAAAGTATGGAACGGCAGGATAAAATCGCCCTCCTGAAGGAAGTAGATGCTTATATTCGTGCCAAAGAACCACTGGTGAAAGAAGTTTCCGTCAGCATCAACGGTGTCTATGAACAGGTGCTGGTGGCTGCCATTGACGGTACTTACGCCACAGACATCCGTCCGCTGGTCCGTTTTTCGGTCAGCGTGCTGATCGAAAAAAATGGCAAGCGGGAAAGCGGCAGTGCGGGTGGTGGCGGCCGGTTCGGCTACCAGTACTTTAAGACGGAAACGGATGGTAAATCTGTTGCCCTTCAGTATGCCGATGAAGCCTTGCGTCAGGCATTGATTAATGTAGATGCGGATCCGGCACCTGCCGGAACCATGCCGGTGGTCCTTGGGGCCGGATGGCCTGGTGTATTGCTGCATGAAGCTGTGGGCCATGGCCTGGAAGGCGACTTTAACCGAAAAGGCTCTTCCATGTTCTCCGGTCAGATGGGACAGCAGGTGACCTCCAGCCTGTGTACCATTGTGGATGACGGCACCCTGGCAGATCGTCGTGGCTCTCTGAATATCGATGATGAGGGCACACCGGGTCAGTACAATGTGCTGGTGGAAGGCGGCAAGCTGAAAGGTTATATGCAGGATAAACTGAATGCGCGCCTGATGGGGGTAAACCCGACGGGGAACGGTCGCCGTGAATCCTATGCGCATCTGCCGATGCCACGCATGACCAATACTTATATGCTGCCGGGCGAGCATACCCCGGAAGAAATTATTGCCAGTGTCTCGAAAGGTATTTACGCGCCGAATTTTGGCGGTGGTCAGGTCGATATTACTTCAGGCAAGTTTGTGTTCTCCGCGTCTGAAGCGTATTTGATTGAAAACGGTAAAATTACGCGTCCGATTAAAGGTGCGACGCTTATCGGCAGCGGTATCGAAGCCATGCAGAAAGTGTCGATGGTCGGTAATGATCTGGAGATTGACCGCGGGGTTGGCGTCTGCGGCAAAGCGGGTCAGAGTGTTCCGGTTGGCGTCGGTCAGCCGACGCTGAAACTGGAATCGATGACTGTGGGTGGTACACAGTAAATTCTGTAGTATTGCGACCGAAACAAGCATAAAAAAATGCCAGCGAAATGCTGGCATTTTTATTCGCAGCAAAGCGTATCGGATACATCAGTCAGTGATGTACAGACCTTTCAGGATCTGGAAGATCTCGCGATAGGCTTTGGCGGGTTTGTTCTGTGCTTTTTCTTTGTTAGCCATGCGAACAAGCTGACGCAGTTGCTGACGATCAGCTTCCGGGTGAGCATCCATCACTTCATTGATGACGCTGTCGCCGTCGTCAATCATGCGATCCCGCAGGGTTTCCAGCTTGTGCAGTTGTGCAGTGACCTGAGCATGTTTGTTGTTCAGTTTATCCAGTGCAGTCTGAATCGGCTCAATGTCTTCATTTCGCATGAGTTTGCCAATCAACTGTAACTGGCGACGATAAGCTTCCTGCTTGAACCGGTGCGCATCTTTAATGGCACGCAGCAGGTCTTCGCTGACCGGTACTTTTGCCAGGGCATTTGGCTTGAGCTTGACCAGCTCTTCGCCCATTTTCTGCAGGGCTTCCATGTCACGTTTCATCTCGGATTTACTGACCCAGATGATTTCCTCTTCCTCTTCCCAGGGGGCTCTCTTGTTTTTACGACTCATAACAGGCTCATGACTGACTTCAATGTCTCTATTTTATCAGTTTCAGGTTGAATTTGGGCGCATTTTAATTCCCTTGAGTGTTATCCTTAGGAAAACAGTACAGATTAAATGATGGCTATGGATGTGAAACAACAAGTCGCTCAGCAACGCCGCGAGCTGGAACAGGCAGTCGCCCGAGCTCTGGAACTGGCTGGTCAGCAGGCAGATGCTGCCGAAGTGGCGATTAACAAGTCAACAGGGATCAGTGTCTCGACGCACCTGTGTGAGGTTGAAAACGTTGAGTTCAACAGTGATGGTGCCATGGGGATTACCGTGTACCGCGGCCAGAAAAAAGGCAGCGCCTCGACTTCTGATCTCAGCGAAGCCGCGATAGCTCAGACTGTGGCTGCGGCGCTGGAAATTGCCCGCCATACCTCGGAAGATCCTTATGCTGGTCCCGGCCCTGCGGAACTGATGGCCCGGAATATTCCGGATCTGGATCTTTTCCATCCGGATGAACCCGAGCCGGATCATGCCGCTTCTATCGCAATTGCTGCCGAACAGGCTGCGCTGGATGCTGACAGCCGGATCAAACAAAGTGACGGTGCCAGTTATGACAGCCACTACGGCGTTCGGGTTTACGGTAATAGCCATGGCATGCTGGCCAGTTATGCGAGCAGTCGCCACAGCATCAGTTGCAGCGTAATTGCGGAAGGCAAAAACGGGGATATGGAGCGAGATTACAGCTACACGCTGGCGCGACGTACTTCTGATTTGTGGTCGCCGGAGCAGGTCGGGCGCCATGCTGCCGAGCGTACCGTCAGCCGTATTGATCCACAGAAACTGACCACCCGTCAGGCGCCTGTGATGTTTGCATCGGATATTGCGACCGGGCTGTTTGGTCATCTGGTGATGGGGATCAGCGGTGCAAACCTGTACCGGAAATCGACCTTTTTGCTGGATATGCTGGATGAGCAGATTTTTCCGTCCTGGCTCAATATCAGTGAGCGGCCGCACCTGCTGCGCGGATTGGCCAGTACGCCTTTCGATAGTGAAGGTCTGGCAACTCATGACCGGGAAATTATTCAGGATGGGGTTTTGAAAACCTACCTGATGACCAGCTATGCAGCCCGGAAACTGGGGCGTCAGCCAACGGGACATGCCGGTGGTATTCACAACTGGTTGGTGTCCAGTACCGGTGAAGATTTTCAGGCGATGCTGCGCAAGCTGGATACAGGCTTCCTGGTGACCGAGCTGATGGGGCAGGGCGTGAACATTGTGACCGGTGATTATTCCCGTGGTGCAGCCGGTTTCTGGGTCGAGCGGGGCGAAATCCAGTTCCCGGTCAGTGAAGTCACGATCGCTGGCAATCTGAAAGACATGATGACCAACATTGTGGCGATCGGCACAGATACGGAAACACGCAGCCAGATCCAGACTGGATCGGTCTTGCTCGAATCAATGAAGATCGCGGGCGAATAACAGCGTTTAGCGTATAAAATTGTCGTATAAAAAAGGTCTGGCAGTGCCAGACCTTTTTTGTTTCTGTGCTGTCACTTGTCAGGTGATAAAGACGGTTGCAAGGCCGAGGAAGACCGACAATCCGACAATGTCGGTAATGGTGGTCAGTGCCATGCCGCCTGCCAGTGCGGGGTCAATGTCCAGTTTCTTGAGAATAATGGGGACACCGACACCAGCCACCCCGGCAACCAGCAGATTAGTCATCATGGCCCCGGCAATAATACCGCCCAGCATCACATTGCCTTTCCACAACATGACCACACCGCCAATGATACAGGCCCAGAGAATCCCGTTGATCAGGCCGACCCGGGCTTCTTTGCTCAGCAGCCAGCGGGTGTTGGAATCCCCGATGTGGCCCACGGCAAGACCACGGATCACCAGGGCGACGGTCTGGTTGCCAGCCACACCGCCCATGGAAGGCACAATCGTCATCAGGACGGCAATGGCTGCCATCTTGTCCAGTGTATCTTCGAACATATTGGAAACCGATGCCGCAGCCAGGGCTGCCAGAACATTCACACCCAGCCAGATACTGCGGCGACGGGCTGATTTCATCACGGGGGCAAAGGTGTCTTCGTCGTCATCCATACCCGCCATACTCATCATGGAGTGTTCGGCATCTTCACGGATGATATCAACCACATCATCAATGGTGATCCGGCCGACCAGCTGATTATTGGCATCAACGACCGGGGCTGACAGCCAGTTTCGGCGCTCGAACAGATTCGCGACTTCGCTGTCGTCCATGTCGACATTGATGGCTTCATCCGGGTCGTCCATCACTTCGCTGATTTGTACATCAGGCTGGGTCGTGATCAGCGTGGCGAGTGAGAGGTGACCAATCAGTACATTATTTTCGTCAACTACGTACAGGGCGTCGGTCGCTTCCGGCAGTTCGCCTTTCATCCGCAGGTAACGCAGCACTACATCTGCGGTTACATCGCCGCGAATTGTGACGAAGTCGGTACTCATCATACCGCCGGCGCTTTCCTCCGGATAGGCCAGCGCCAGTTCGATCCGGTGTCGATCGGCGGCATCCATTTGCGCCAGAACTTCCTGGAACCGCCGGTCCGGCAGACTACGCAGGACGTAAGCGACGTCATCGCTTTCCATACCTTCAGCAACGGCCGCCAGCTTTTCCGGGGCCATCATGGCGACGATGCCGTCTTTGACATCTTCAGACAGTTCGTCGAGGATCTCGCCTTGTTCTTCCGGATCAGTCAGTTGCCAGAGCACCTGGCGCTCTTTCGGCGGACAGGCTTCAAGCAGGTGAGCAATGTCTTCCGGCTCCATATCCTGCAGCATTCGCCTGACGTGCACGAACATCCCTCGTTCCAGGGCCTGGTTGACTTGTTGCAGCGTCTGGTGGGTCTGATCTTGTTCGAAAACGTCCGCCATGAGAACTACCTTGCTTCGTGAATATGTCCGGCGCTCAGATGAAAGCGGACGGAAAATGGCGCAATAAGCTGAATATTAACGCAATAATGTGTCCTTTGTCTCATTGGATCTGAAATCTTACTGAGATTTCACCAGATGGCGGGACAATTCCGGAAGAGTTTGAAAAGCGGTAGAGTATCGTTAGAAAGGTTCATATTGCCGAAATTCAAAGCGATTTCAGCACAATTCGCGGCAAATGATTTGTTCACAAAGCAACGGGACAGCGGTCAGCTATCTTCATCAAAGCCGTTTTCAATCAGGGAAGTGACGGCTTCCAGCGCGGCACTGGCATCACTGCCTTCAGCGCTGACGGTGATTTTCTGTCCCTGCGCCGATTCCAGCATCAACAGCCCCATCACACTGTCCGCGGTCGCAGACTTGTCTGCGTTGGTGACGGTGACGGTCGATTCAAAGCTCTGGGCCAGTTCGACCAGTTTGATTGCAGCTCTGGCGTGCAGGCCCAGGCGATTTTTGATGAATAGTTCTCGGCTGACTGTACTCATGCTCAATGCTTCTGTTTTGTCTGTTGTTCCAGGGTCCGGTGCCGGATCTGAACCTGCTGGCCCTGATGCCGGAAATACTCTGCCAGTTGCTGGGCGACATAGACCGACCGGTGCTGACCACCGGTGCAGCCAATGGCAACCGTGACATAACTGCGGTTGTTTTTCTCCAGCATCGGCAGCCAGTTCTCCAGGAAGTTACGGATCTGATAGATCAGCTGGGAAACTTCATGGTGGCTGGCGAGGTAATCCTGAACAGCACTGTCAAGGCCCGTCTGTGGTTTCAGTTCCGGAACCCAGTGCGGATTAGGCAGGAAACGAACATCAAAGACGAAGTCTGCATCGGTCGGCAGACCGTGTTTGAAGCCGAAGGATTCAAAGACCATCACCAGTTCACGGGATTCACGTCCCAGTACCCGGGCACGCACGGTCTCACTCAGATCATGAATCGACAGCTGTGTGGTATCCAGCACCAGATCAGCCTGTTCCTTGAGATTGGCCAACCAGGCGCTTTCTGCCTGAATGGCTTCTTCCAGGCTCATATTCTGGCGGGATAATGGATGCAGACGCCGGGTTTCACTGTAGCGCTTCACCAGGGTTTTATCGTCTGCATCGAGAAACAGCAGGCTGACATCTGCCTGCTGACGTACATCGTGCAGAACGCCACTGGTAATATCGTGATCGGCCGGCATATTGCGCACATCAACGCTGACAGCAACATTCTGGGTGAGCGGGTCCAGTGTTTTGATCAGATCGGAAAGCAGGTGAACCGGCAGGTTATCGACACAATAGTATCCGAGGTCTTCCAGTACCCGCAGGGCAACTGATTTTCCTGAGCCTGAGCGGCCACTGACTATCATCAATTTCATGACGGGCTTTCCTTGTGCCGGTTAAGAGGGCTCTGTGGTCATGATCTGGTAAAGCTCTTCGTCGCTTTTCGCGGCCCGCAGCTGTTTCAGGATGGTTTTATCACTGAGTTTTTCGGCCATACTGGACAAAGTTTTCAGGTGCTCTTTGCATTGAGCATCCGGAACCAGCAGTGCAAACAACAGATCGACCGGTTGATTGTCGATGGCATCAAACTGAATGGGTTGCTGGCATTGGATCAGAACAGCAATGGCTTGCTCACTGTCGCTGATGCGGCCATGGGGTATCGCGATGCCGTTACCGATCCCGGTGCTGCCCATTTTTTCCCGGTTCAGCATGCACTCAAACAGTGGCTGAGGGTTTTGGTTTAAATGTTGGCCGGCGATTTCGCTGATAATTTCCAGCGCGCGTTTTTTGCTGGAGCAGTGGACTGCACTCTTGGTGCAGTCCAGGCTTAATACTCGACTCAGTTGCATGTTAATGACTATTGAGTTTGTCTTTATGTTTGTTTAGTTGACGGACCAGTTTATCAGTTAATTGGTCAATTGCAGCATACATATTTTCAGAATCTGCTCTCGCATGGATTTCACCGGCGTTAATGTGAAGGGTCGCCTCGGCGATTTGCTGCAATTTCTCCACATTCAGGACCACATGCACGTTGTTAATCTTATCGAAAAAGCGCTCCAGCTTATCGAACTTGGTTGTCACATATTCACGCAGCGAAGGGGTGATTTCAATGTGGTGACCAGTGAGATTAATTTGCATAGACATCTTCCTCCTTTTGCAGCCTCTCTCCTCAGAGCAGGCGCTTTCTTTGGCTTGAAGGCGGGATACCAAGCGATTCACGGTATTTGGCAATAGTACGTCGGGCCACCATGATGCCTTGATCCGCCAGTAATGTCGCTATTTTGCTATCACTCAAAGGTTTGGCCTGATTTTCGGCCGCAACCAATTTCTTCACCAGTGCTCGGATCGCGGTGGAAGAACATTCACCCCCGTTATCCGTACTGACATGGCTGGAAAAGAAGAATTTCAACTCAAAGATACCCCGGGGGGTATGCATATATTTCTGCGTTGTGACCCGGGAAATGGTGGATTCGTGCATATCGACGGCCAGTGCGATGTCGTTCAGAACCATCGGCTTCATGGCTTCTTCGCCGTATTCGAAAAAGTCCTGCTGGTGCTCCACGATGCAGCGGGCAACTTTGAGCAGGGTTTCATTCCGGCTTTCCAGACTTTTGATCAGCCACTTGGCATCCTGCAGGTGACTGCGAATAAACTGGCTGTCTGCGCTGTTCCGGGTGTGTTTACTCAGCGCTGCATATTGCTCATTCACCCGCAGGCGAGGCACGCTGTCGGGGTTGATGGTGACCACCCACTTGCCTTTGTCCTTGAAGACGGACACGTCCGGAACAACATATTCGGTCTCAGAGGCGACGACCCGGTTTCCGGGACGCGGATCCAGCGAGTGGATCAGGGACATCACGTTTTTCAGCTCGTCTTCCTTGAGCTTGGTATCGCGCATCAGCTGGCGGTAATCACGGTTTGCCAGCAAGTCGAGGTGTTGAGTCAGAATCGTTTTGGCTTCATTCAGCCACGGAGTGTCTTCCGGATAGGTTGCCAGCTGAAGTAACAGGCATTCTTGAAGGCTGCGCGAGGCAACACCGAGCGGGTCAAACTGCTGAACCCGTTTCAGCACGGCTTCGACTTCATCAAGCTCGATGTTTTCATCGCCCATGCTCTCAAGAATGTCTTCACAACTGCAGGTGAGATAGCCCTTGTCATCAATGGCATCAATGATGGCGAAGGCGATGGCCCGGTCGGTATCGCTGAACGGGGTCAGCTCCAGTTGCCACATCAGGTAATCTTGCAGGGTTTCCGTGGTTTCCCCCTGATAGACCGGCATATCATCATCGGGGGCAATTCCGGTGCTGCCGGTGCCCGCGCTGTAGACGTCGTCCCAGGTGGTATCAACGGGTAAATCGGAAGGCATTTCCCGCTGTTCAATGACTTCAGAGGTGTCAAAGCTGTCACTGCTGATCTCGTCGTATTGTTCGACTGAATCATCCTTGCCGTTTGCACTTTCCGCACGGATTTCATCATTATCTGAGGATGTGGTGTCGTTGTCATGACTCTCGTCGAGCTCCAGCAAAGGGTTGGCATCTAAGGCTTCCTGGATTTCCTGTTGCAGGTCCAGTGTCGACAGTTGCAACAAGCGAATGGCTTGTTGCAGTTGCGGCGTCATTGCCAATTGTTGACCTAGCTTAAGCTGGAGCGAAGTTTTCATGTGTGTACAGACACCTTGTGATTATTGTATGAATCGCTTGTGGGTCAGCTTACCTCTCTTGTGCCCTTTTATCTATAACTATAGACGGAACTGGTCTCCCAGATAGACACGTTTCACATGCTCATCATTCAGCACTTCAGCGGGCGTTCCATGGGCGATGAGCTGCCCCTGACTGACAATGTAAGCATGCTCACAAACGTCCAGCGTCTCCCTGACATTATGGTCCGTGATCAGGACGCCGAGGCCGCGATCTCGCAGGTGTTCAATGATCTTCTTGATATCGATCACAGAGATAGGATCGACCCCGGCGAAGGGTTCATCCAACAGGATGAATTTCGGGTTCGCCGCCAGAGCACGGGCGATTTCAACCCGGCGGCGCTCACCACCGGACAGCGCCATGCCCTGACTGTTACGGATGTGCTGAATGTTGAACTCGTCCAGCAGTTCTTCCAGCTTGTCCTGACGTTCGGCTTTAGAGAGCTCAGAGCGGGTCTGCAGCACGGCCATCAGATTGTCATGGACGGTCAGGCGACGGAAGATCGATGCTTCCTGCGGCAGATATCCGATCCCCATCCGGGCTCGGTTATGCATGGGCTGCAGGCTGATGTCATGATCGTCAATAGTGATTGAGCCGGCATCGCGGGCGACCAGGCCCACAATCATATAAAACGATGTGGTTTTGCCAGCCCCGTTCGGGCCGAGCAGACCGACAATCTTGCCGGACTCCACTTCCAGGCTGACATCGGATACGACTTTGCGCCCGTTGTAACTTTTTGCCAGATGGGTTGCGGTTAACTTTGACATTCGTTCTCTTTATTTATGGTTTTTGCTTGAGCTGATTTGGCTGCAAAATCGTGATCACCCGCTGCTGACCGCCGCTGGTGGCAACCAGTTTCTGCTCATCAATCTTATAGCTGATGGTTTTGCCCTTAATTTCACTGCCTTCCTGAACCAGCACGGCTTTATCCGTCATTTTCAGGAACTCGGTGGCGGTCTCGTAGCGCATTTGCATCGCGGAACCATTGATTGGCTTGCCATCATCCATTTTCTGGAAAAATGTGGCGGGTGAGCCATAAGCATCAATGGTTTGCTGATCACCGTTCTGAGTCTGGCGGGTGACGACAATTTTGTCCGCGCGAATATCAATACTGCCCTGACGCAGCGTGACATTGCCGGTGAACGTCACCACATTTTTCTGGATGTCCAGTTCCTGACTATCCGAATTGATGTAAATTGGTTGTTCGGTATCGTTGCTTAATGCCCAGCCGGATGTGCTGACTGCCAGGCAAAGCAGGGCGCTAATTTTGCAAAGCTTCATATCTACCTTTTACATTGTTCATCAGGGTCGCCACACTGCGCTCCATATTGCCTTTCATGCCAATCCCTTCATTCTGAAAGGCGCTGCCGGTAATCGTAACCGGATCGGGCGTATCGAAATCTTTACTGATTAAATCCAGCCGCAGTGTATCTGTTTTTATCGCTTCAATGGCGGAGTCGGGTAACAGGTTGAAGATTCTTACATTACCAGACATCTGCAGGATGTGTTCTTTATTTAGTGTGGCGTGATTTGCACTGATACGCCATTCGGTTTCATCGCCGTCTTTGTAAACCCAAATCACCGGCTGCTGGAAATCCGTGTTGCCGCTGAGATTGAAATACTCCAGCGTCTCAGATTCGATCCGATAACTGCGAATGCCCGACTCGGTATATGAGGTATTTCTGACCCCAGTACCCGTGAAGATTGGTTTTTCAGTATCCGGGGCGATCTGTGTTTCCTGTTGCCAGTGTTTCTGGAGCAGGTAGTAACCGGTCCATGCGCACAGGACGATCAGGAGCGCATAGAGCAGCCGGTTAAACGTCATATGCTCAGTCCCTTATGCTGATCCAGCTCACCGCGTGCTTCCAGAATCAGATCGCACACCTCACGCACGGCGCCGTAACCCCCTTTGATCCGGGTGGTCAGCTTGGCGCGCTGTGCCAGAAGCGGATGGCCATCGGCAACACAAACGGACAGTCCGACTTCGGCCATGACCGGCCAGTCAATCAGATCATCACCGATATAGGCGGTATGTTCCGGCGCGATAGCCAGTTTTTCTGTGAGATCCCGATACGCAGCCAGCTTGTTGTCCTGTCCCTGATAGACATGACGGATCCCCAGTGCGGACATCCGGTCTTCGACAATTTGTGAACGGCGGCCGGTAATGATGGCGACTTCCACACCGGCCGCCATCAGAGATTTGATGCCGTAGCCGTCACGGGTATGAAAGGTTTTCAGTTCTTCACCGTGGTTACCCATGTAGATCCGGCCATCAGAAAATACCCCGTCCACATCGCAGATCAGCAGACGGATATTTTTGGCTGTGTTGAAAGTTGCATCCGGGACTGGCCCGTACAATGTTGTTTGCATGGCGTTTGTCATTACATTACTCCGGCTCTGAGCAGGTCATGCATGTTCAGAGCGCCCACCAGTTGCTGATCATCCACAACAAGCAGGCCATTGATTTTTCTTTCTTCCATCAGTTTCAGGCCTTCGGCAGCCAGGACCTGAGAGGAAATCGTGCTCGGATTCGGTGACATGACCTCACCGATCGGGGTCTGATGGATATCGATACGTTTGTCGAGCAGGCGGCGCAGGTCGCCATCTGTAAAAATGCCGCTTAACTGCTGGTTATCATCAACAATAGCGGTCATGCCAAGTCCCTGACGGGACACTTCCAACAGGGCATCTTTAATGCTGGCATCTTGATGGACGACGGGCAGGCGCTCGCCGCTATGCATGACATCGCTGATCCGCAGCAGCAGTTTTCGTCCCAGCGCACCGCCCGGGTGGGAAAGAGCGAAATCATCGGCGGTGAAGCCGCGGGCCTCCATTAGCGCAATGGCCAGCGCGTCGCCCATAGCCAGGGTTGCTGTGGTACTGGAAGTAGGTGCCAGATTTAGCGGGCAGGCCTCCTGAGAGACCGTAATCTGTAAATGCACCTGAGCCAGCCGGGCCATGGTGGATTCCGGTTTGCCTGTCATCGCAATCATCTGAATGCCCTGGCGCTTGATGACCGGGAGCAGGGTCAGAATCTCGCTGGCTTCGCCGGAATTTGAAATTGCCAGAACAATATCGCGTTTATCCAGCATCCCCAGATCGCCATGGCTGGCTTCTCCCGGATGAACGAAAAAGGATGGGGTCCCTGTGCTGGCCAGTGTGGCAGCAATTTTATTGCCGATATGGCCGGATTTGCCCATTCCCATCACGATCACTTTGCCCTGACAACGGCGAATCAGCCGGCAGGCTTCGCTGAAGCTGCCGTTGATATACTGGGACAGCCCCTTGAGGGCTGTCGATTCGATTTCAATTACGCGGCGGCCAATCCGGCCGTAGTCAAAGGAATCAGGCATAGTTTCGCTCTCTGTTAGGCTGACAGATTATAAAGCAGATAACCCTGGTAAGCGACAAAGCATAAAATCAGCACCAGGCCTTCAAAACGATTGATTCGGCGACGCTTGCCCAGCGCCATCAGAACCAGCAGGACAGAGACGCCCAGCATAATATAAAAGTCACGCCCCATAGCCAGCGGGCTGAGTACTGAAGGATTCAGCAGCCCCGGGATTCCCATGACAGCCAAAATGTTAAATACATTGGAACCGATGATGTTCCCGACGGCCATGTCATCCTCACCCTTGTAAATACTGGCGATGGATGCCGCTAGCTCTGGCAGGCTGGTGCCGACAGCAATGATGGTCAGTCCGATCACCAGATCGCTCATGCCGAAGTGTTTGGCAATGATGACTGCCGAGTCAACCAGCATGCCTGCAGCGTAAGGCAGCAGGACCAGACCGATAATGACCCAGACGACGGCTGCCATATTACTGACCCCGTCCGGGATTTCTGATTCCTGTTCTTCTAAGAGGATGTCTTGATCTTTATTGCTGTTGCTGTTGCTTTTGCTGATTTTCAGCATCGCCAGGATAAAAATGATAAAGAGAACAACCAGCAGGACACCTTCAAAGAACCCCAGATAGCTGTCCCATAGCAGTGCACCGGCAATCAGTGTGACCACCATCATCAACGGGAGTTCACGGCGAATAATCCCTGAACTGATGGATAAGGGCTTTAAAATCGCAGTCAGGCCCAGAATTAACGCAATATTGGCAATATTTGAACCCAACACGTTGCCGACGGCAGTATCGGTTTTGCCTGCCAGGGCTGCAGTGGCGGAAACCATCATTTCCGGGGCAGAGGAGCCCATTGCCAGAATCGTCATCCCGATAATCAGCGGGGCGACCCCCAGGTTTTTTGCCAAGGCTGCTGATCCAAAGACAAGACGATCTGCACTCCATACCAGTAACGCGAGTCCGATACAGAGCAACACGATGGCTTCAAGCATTATTATCCCTTATTTCATTTTTTCTGTGAGCGATTTTTAAGAGAGCAATTTTGACGTTTCACTGACGAAAATGGAAGGAAAAGCCTTGAGTATTTACGGCTCTGGTTGTGATCTTCGTGTGGGAATGGCTGACTTCCGCCGAAAATTACTGAAGTAAAAAATGAATTACGTCGGGTATTGGTTCTATTCAGGTCAGTTATGATATAAAAAACACGGTTCATAAAATGAGTTGTTGAACGGCAAGTGCAGCCAGTCCGACCGTTGGGCTGAAAAATCACAACGTTCTGACAGCCGCTGCCTTGAGTTGGCCGGGGATTCTACCTATGATCAACCCGACTCAGATAACTATTTAATAATATTCATTTATGCCTGTATTGCGGTTGATCCCGGATGGATTATCTCAGCAGGTGATTGGGAAGGTTATGACAGCAACCGAAGCGCTAATTCGAATTGAGCACCTGACGTTCTCACGGGGTGAGCGCAACATCTTTGATGATGTGTCGCTGACTGTCCCGAAGGGGAAGATTACCGCCATTATGGGGCCGTCAGGAATCGGTAAAACGACACTGCTTCGTCTGATCGGCGGGCAACTGATGCCGGATCAGGGCGGAGTCTGGTTTGAAGACCAAAACATTCCTTCTTTATCGCGCCGTGCCCTGTACCAGGTGCGCAAGCGGATGAGTATGCTGTTTCAGTCAGGCGCCTTATTTACCGATATGACGGTGTTTGACAATGTGGCTTTTCCGCTGCGGGAGCACACCGACTTACCGGAAGATCTGCTGCGCACGCTGGTCTTGCTCAAGCTGGAAGCGGTCGGATTGCGCGGTGCCGCCAACCTGATGCCGAATGAGTTGTCCGGCGGGATGGCGCGTCGGGCGGCACTGGCAAGAGCCATAGCTCTGGATCCAGACCTGATTATGTATGACGAGCCTTTTGTCGGACAGGATCCCATTACCATGGGTGTTTTGGTGAAGCTGATCCACAGCCTGAACCATGCCCTGGGCATTACCTCTGTGATTGTGTCGCACGATGTGCCGGAGGTAATGAGCATTGCTGATCATGTGTATCTGCTGTCAGGCGGAAAAATCATTGGCAGCGGAACCCCGGATGAGCTGAATTCAAACCCGGATCCCAGAGTCCGGCAGTTTCTGGATGGCAATGCGGATGGCCCCGTTCCTTTCAAGTTTCCTGCCCAGTCACTGGAGCAGGATTTGTTTAGTCAGCCGGTCTCTTAACTGCGTGATGAACACGACATCGCAAATAAAGGTATTTTCATAATATGTTAACGGATTTTGTTGCTCGGCTGGGACATCGTTCACTGTCCCGCTGCCGGACCATGGGACGGGCAACCTTGTTGCTGTTTGGTGCGCTGGTGAGTAAGCCGCAGCCTGCCAAAATGTTTCCGCTGCTGATGAAACAGCTCTATACCGTCGGTGTGCTGTCCGTCGCAATCATTATGGTTTCCGGTTTATTTATCGGGATGGTGCTCAGCCTGCAGGGGTATATCGTCCTGGTGGATTTTGGTGCCGAAACCAGCCTGGGTCAGATGGTGGCTTTGTCTTTACTGCGTGAGCTGGGACCTGTGGTCACCGCGCTGTTGTTTGCCGGCCGTGCCGGTTCGGCACTGACCGCTGAAATTGGTCTGATGAAAGCCACGGAGCAGATTTCCAGCATGGAAATGATGGCTGTCGACCCGCTGCGACGTGTAGTTGCGCCGCGTTTCTGGGCCGGGGTAATTTCAATGCCGCTGCTGGCAATGCTGTTTATTGCCATCGGTATCTGGGGTGGCCAGTTGGTTGGTGTGAACTGGAAAGGCATCGATCACGGCAGTTTCTGGTCTGTGATGCAGTCTTCCGTCGAATTGGGGTACGACATTGGCAACAGCCTGATCAAATCAATCTGTTTTGCGATAACCGTGACCTGGATTGCGGTGTTTAACGGGTTTGATGCCATACCGACATCTGAAGGGATCAGCCGGGCAACGACCCGGACCGTCGTGAATTCTTCACTGGCGGTACTAGGATTGGATTTTGTGCTGACAGCACTTATGTTTGGGAATTAATCATGCAACAGAACAGACAATTAGAATTATGGGTCGGCACCTTTGTCCTGGCAGGGATTGTTGCTTTGCTGGTGTTGATTTTTCAGGTCGCTGATGTGAAAAATCTGGGCGGCTCAGAAACGTATAACCTGAAGGCCCGGTTTGACAATATTGGCGGCCTGAAAGTGCGCTCTCCTGTGAAAGTGGGTGGGGTCACGATTGGCACCGTCAGTGATATTACGCTGGATACGACAACTTATGTTCCTGTCGTGACACTGGCGATTGATAAAAAGTTCGGTTACTTCCCAGAAACCAGTTCGGCTGCCATTCTTACATCAGGGCTGCTTGGAGAGCAGTATCTGGGAATGACGCCGGGCTTTGTTGATGAAGGCATTGTAATGCTGGAAGACGGCGACATCATTGAAGATACCAAATCCGCCCTGGTGCTGGAGGAGATGATTGGCCAGGTACTTTACAGCATTGGTAAAGATGGCGATGACTAAGGAATTCACAATGAAAGTATTCAAAATCTTCTGGCTTGCGATTCTTGCCAGTCTGCCGTTGTTTGCGAGTGCGGCGCTGGTTGATAAAACCGATCCGTATCGGATGATGGAAACCGTATCACAGCAGACATTTTCTCGTCTGAAAGCAGAGCAGGCGCAGATTCAGCGAAACCCTGAGCACCTGCGTACCGTGGTCCGCCAGGAACTGCTCCCTTACATCAATACCCGTTATGCTGCTTACAAGGTTCTTGGGCCTCAGTTGAAGCAGACCAGTAAAGAGCAGCGGAATGAGTTTGTGAATGCATTTACTGATTATCTGGTTGCTTCTTATGCACAGGTGCTGACGCAGTACACGGATCAGGAGATTCGGATCGAACCGGCCAAGAAAATACCGGCCAGCAGTTCGATCGTGTCGATTCGCGTGGATATCCTGGATCCTCAGCGCCCGCCTATTCGTCTGAATTTTAAATTACGTAAGAATAAGCAAAGCAACGAGTGGCAGGGTTATGACATGGTGGCAGAGGGTGTCAGCATGATCACGACGCAGCAAAGTGAGTGGAGTGGCCGGTTGCGGACTGAAGGAATCGACAAGGTGACCCGGGATCTTCGGGCGATTTCAGCTAAGCCAATCAAGCCAGAGGGAAAATGAGCATGAATCATGGATCCGTCCATTGGCAAGTGCTGGAAAATGGCCATTATCGCTTGTCAGGGGCGCTGGAACGTGACACAGTGCCAGCCTTTTGGCAGCAAAGACGTGAATGGATGCCACAAGATGCTAAGGTCACGATCGATCTGTCTGACCTGTCTCGGGTAGACTCTGCAGGCATGGTGATGTTGCTGCACCTGCAAAGGGAACTCAGTCAGGCAGGACGTCACCTGGTGTTGCAAGGAGTGCCGGAACAATTGTTAACGCTGCTCCGCCTTAGTCATGTCGACACGGTGCTGGCTGCCTGTATGGAAGTGTAGTTGAGGATAGCTTGTGGAAACATCTGAAATTAAACAAATTCTTGAGAATGCATTGGCGCTGGACGAAGTCATTGTGAACGGCGAAGGCAGCCACTATCAGGTGATTGCTGTTGGCGCGATGTTTGAAGGGATGAGCCGGGTGAAAAAACAGCAGGCGGTTTATGCCCCCCTGATGTCGCATATCGCCAGTAATGCCATCCACGCCTTGTCCATTAAAGCTTACACTCCGGAAGAGTGGGCGCGCGACAAGAAGCTGATGTCTTTGTAAGAGAAAACCAATGCAGAAGTTTCGAATTCAGGGCAATGGCCCTTTACGCGGCGAAGTCGCGATCTCAGGTGCTAAGAATGCAGCCCTGCCTATTTTATTTGCTTCGCTGTTAGCGGAGGAGCCGGTAGAAGTCGGCAACGTTCCTAAGCTGAAAGATATCGACACCACGATGGAGCTGCTGAGCCGTCTGGGTGCTAAAGTGGAACGCAATGGTTCTGTTTATGTCGATGCCAGCAATATTACTGAATATTGTGCGCCATATGATCTGGTGAAAACCATGCGCGCTTCTATCTGGGCGCTGGGCCCGCTGGTTGCTCGCTTTGGTCGGGGCCAGGTGTCTCTGCCGGGTGGTTGTGCCATTGGTGCACGTCCGGTGGATCTGCACATCCACGGGCTGGAGCAACTGGGCGCTAAAATCACCCTGGAAGAAGGTTACGTCAAAGCAGAAGTTGACGGCCGTCTGAAAGGCGCACATATCGTGATGGATAAAATCAGTGTCGGTGCGACTGTTACGATTATGTCGGCGGCGACGCTGGCTACCGGTAAAACCGTCATTGAAAATGCGGCCCGTGAGCCGGAAATCGTTGATACGGCTAATTTCCTAAATGCTATGGGTGCCAAAATCACCGGTGCAGGTTCCGACACTGTCGTCATTGAAGGTGTTGAGCGTCTGGGTGGCGGTTATCATGAAGTGCTGCCAGATCGCATCGAAACCGGAACATTCCTGGTTGCTGCGGCTATCTCTGGTGGAAAAGTGGTCTGCCGTAATACCCGTCCGTCTCTGCTGGAAGCAGCACTGGCGAAACTGGAAGAAGCTGGCGCCCTGATTGAAACCGGTGAAGACTGGATCAGTCTGGATATGACCGATCGTGAACTGAAAGCTGTGAATATCCGCACTGCACCGCACCCGGGCTTTCCGACCGATATGCAGGCTCAGTTCTCATTGCTGAACCTGGTGGCGAAAGGCACAGGGATCATCACGGAAACGATTTTTGAAAACCGCTTCATGCATATTCCGGAACTGATCCGGATGGGTGCACACGCTGAGATCGAAGGAAACACCGTGATCTGTGGTGAAACTGAAGGTCTGAGCGGGGCACAGGTTATGGCGACGGATCTGCGGGCTTCAGCCAGCCTGGTGATTGCTGGCAACATTGCCAAAGGCGAAACCATCGTTGATCGGATTTATCATATCGACCGCGGTTATGAGCGGATTGAAGAGAAATTGCGTGGTCTGGGCATGCAGATCGAACGTTTCAGCGAATAAGTTACGCATCTTAATTTTCCAGGCACGGTACGCTGTGCCTGGACACTTCTGCTTCATACCTTGAACACTTGCTGCCGCAGTATTCTCTTCACTTTTCTGCTTATCTGTCCGGCTCGTCGCCAATCAAAACCTTGAGCTTTTTAGGCTTACCGTTGCGCAGGACCGTCATTTCGACATAAGTCCCGGGGCGTAGTTCGGTGACAATATCCAGGACATTTCGCATGTCAGTCACTGGTTTATCGCCGATTTCCACCAGAATATCCTGGACCTTGAAGCCGGCTTTGTAAGCAGGCCCGTTGGGATCCATGCCCATCACGATAATCCCGCTGACCTGATCGGCATCATAAAGACGTGCCATCACCGGATTGATTTCCCGCCCGTCAATCCCGAGGTAGCCGCGGATCACCCGGCCGTCGGCAATCAGCTTGTTCATAATTTTCTGGGTCAGTTTGAACGGAATTGCAAAGGAGATCCCATAGGTTTCAATATCTGTCGCCTGCTGGAATGAAGCTGTATTGATTCCGACCAGTTCCCCGCGGGTATTGACCAGCGCACCGCCTGAGTTACCGTCATTGATGGCAGCATCGGTCTGCAGGAAGTCCTGGCGGCCGTAAAAGCTCATCCCGGATCGTCCGGTGGCCGAGATAATACCGTAAGTGGTGGTTTGGCCAAGGTTGTACGGGTTTCCGATCGCCAGCACCACGTCACCGACAGAAGGCATATAATCCGGATTGAGCGGAATGACGGGCAGGTTTTCCGCCTGAATCTTCAGTACGGCGATATCCGTGCGTTTGTCTTTCCCAATCAGCTGGGCGGTAAAAATCCGGCTGTCCTGCAGCGCGACAATCACCTGATCGGCTTCAGCGACGACATGATAATTCGTCACGATGTAGCCTTTTTCACTCATAATGACCCCGGAGCCCAGCCCCTGAGTACTGAGTTGCAGACGGTCTTCAGCGTTGTAGCGGCGGTTATAGATATTGACGACTGCTGGCGAGGCCCGGCGGACTGCATAGCTGAACGAAATTTGCTGAGGAACGGTGACCTGGCCGTTCAGTGCGGCCGTCGGGGAAAACATCTGGCTGCGTAGGCCCGGGAAAGCAAGTAGCAGTACTCCAGCCGTCAGTACGCCCAGCAAGGCGGATCGACCTAAAAATGCCAGCATTGATGCTCTCCTGATTGAACTGCACTTTGCTTTGATTGCAAAAAGTTAAAAAACCGCTTGAGAATAGCATTTACATCCAGTTTTCAACAAGCCGAAGCAGGCTGGAGTTGCGAGAAATGTAGAAATGTGAAAAGTCCGAGCAAAGGCCCGGACTGATGCTGAGTGCGGATGATTCATCGGATGATGAGGTAGAGCTCGTTATCGCCTCGTCTGATCTCCAGAGCCAGAACGGAAGGCTGTTTATCGAGTGCCTTACGCAGTTCTCCCAGATTCCGGATCGGCTGTCGGTTCAGACCGATAATGATGTCATCTTCTTTGAGTCCGTAGCGTGCAGCCATCGACTGAGGGTCGATGCGGGTGACTTTAACGCCTTTCACTTTGTCTGCAGACGTCGTGTTACTGAATTCAGCACCTTGCAGGCTTTGGTGCAGGTGATCTGCTTTCAGGTTCGCCATTTCGGCTTCTTGCAGGGTGACATCAAAGGTCATCTTGTCCCCGTCCCGCAGAACGCCGAGTTTCACTTTTTTACCGGCACCAATGGTCGCAATTTTGGCGCGCAGTTCCCCAAAAGTACGAATTGCTTTGTCATTCACAGAAACAATAATATCACCAGCTTTCAGACCGGCTTTTTCAGCGGCGGAGCCTGGCATCACCTGATTGACGAAGGCGCCATGGTTTGTTTCGTAGCCAAAGGCTTCGGCAAGCTCGGAGGTGAGTTCTCCCCCCTGAACACCCAGTACGCCACGTTTGACTTCACCATATTCAAGGATCTGGCTGGTCAGGTTTTTCACCATGTTGACCGGAATAGCAAAACCGATACCGACGTTCCCGCCGTTCGGGCCGAGAATCGCAGTATTGATGCCAATCAGCTCACCATTCAGGTTCACCAGCGCGCCACCGGAGTTACCGCTGTTGATGGCTGCATCTGTCTGAATGAAGTTCTCGAAGTTCTCAATGTTCAGGCCGCTTCGCCCCAGGGCGGAAATAATCCCTGAAGTGACGGTCTGGCCCAGTCCGAACGGGTTCCCGATTGCGACAGAGAAATCACCGACGCGCAGCTTATCTGAGTCTGCCATTTTGATGGCTTTCAGATTTTTGGTGTTTTCCAGCCGAAGCAGGGCAATATCTGACATTTCGTCGCTGCCGATGAGTTCGGCTTTCAGTTCCCGGCCATCATGGAGCTGAACCATGATTTTATCCGCACCGTCAATCACGTGATGGTTGGTTACCACATATCCTTTATTTGCATCAATGATGACTCCCGAACCCAGGCCACGGAACGGGCGTTCCTGCAACTGCTCGCTGGGAGCATTGGGCCCGAAGAAGTAGTGGAAGGGCTCAGGGATCTGTTGTTTGGAAACATGCTTGCCTTCGACGGCTATACTGACCACGGCTGGGGTGACTTGCTCCAGCATCGGGGCCAGGCTGGGTAGCTGCTGATCATTGACAGCCAGAGGAAGAGCGGCAGAGGCTGTGACAGGGGACATCACTGCGCTAATACTGAACGCCAGCGCACTCAATACAAGTAAAGGCTTTTTCATCGTGACTCAACTCCGGTTTAACAAGTGCTTATTACGACTGGTAAAATCGGGCAAAGTTCCGAGAATTATCAAGATTGAAACAAAATGTGAATCTCAGACTCTGACCGTGGCGTCTCAGATGTACGACACGGTCAGGCAGACAATCAGGGCTCAGCTCGCTTTCGCTGGCTCTTCCAGCGCGCGTTCTTCAGCTTTCAACAGGCCCGATGCACCATTGGCATAATCACGTGGCTGTTGGGTTGATTCCTGTTCTTCCTGGCTGACCGGCTCAGAGGCTTCCGCCACAGCGGTCAGTGTACTGATCCGTTGTGAGAACGGATTGTCCTGTTCAGGCAGGTTCGGCATCAGCTCAGCAGAAGTTTTGGCCATGTGCTCGTAAAGTTTGCTGTAATCTTTTGCCAGATTGTCGAGCAGGTCGGAACTGCGGGCAAAATGATCGATAAGCTCCTGACGGTATTGCTCCAGCTGATACTTGGTTTTATCCAGTTCTTTCTGTAACTCTTTTTGCTGTTTCAGGTTTTTATTCCCCAAACGGGCGGCAAAGGCACCGACCAGCGCGCCTGCGACAAAAATCAAAATCGCGTAGATCCAAGCCATGAAAAACTCCTTGTGACTGTGAGTACAACAGGTAGACCTGTTTTTTTATCTAAATAAGCACATCTGCTTATTAGGGGGTTATTTAGTTACTATACATGCACATGAAGTGTCGTGGTACTATCTACGACTAAAGATGGAAATATTCAGAGGCATGGGTTGTGCTGAAAACCGATGCCTCCCAGCGACTGAGCAGGATGAGGATGACTCCGGAACAACGCTATCAAAACGATCTGAAAACCCCCGGCTTTTTGCCTGACGCCGCTCAGGCGATGGCGGTGGCTCACCTCAATGATCTTTATCATCGGATGCTTGCACCCAAGCCCGAATCAGAGAAGCCGACTTTACTCGGGCGCTTGTTCAAGCGTCAGACGCAGGAGCCAGTCAAACCAGTCAAAGGTTTGTATTTCTGGGGCGGGGTCGGTCGAGGCAAAACTTATCTGGTTGATACTTTCTTCGACTGTTTGCCGACAGAGCGCAAAATGCGGATGCACTTTCATCGATTCATGCATCGGGTCCATAAGGAAATGCAGTCTCTGGGTCACCAGACTGATCCGCTGGAAATTGTTGCGGACCGTTTTAAGCTGGAAACAGACATCATTTGTTTTGATGAGTTTTTTGTTTCAGATATCACGGATGCGATGATTCTGGGCACCCTGTTCCAGGCACTGTTCCGTCGCGGTATTACGCTGGTGGCAACGTCAAATATTCCGCCGGATGAGCTGTATCGTAATGGTTTGCAGCGTGCTCGTTTTCTGCCTGCGATTGATCTCATTCAAGAGCACTGTGAGATCGTCAATGTCGACTCCGGCGTGGATTATCGTCTTCGTACCCTGGAACAGGCTGAGATTTATCACTGGCCACTGGATGTCTGTGCGGCAGAGAACATGAAGCACTACTTTATGCAGCTGTCGGTGGAGCCCCGTCGTGAAGGCGGTGAGATCATTATTCATGACCGGCCGATTGCGACGTGCCATGAGGCTGAAGGCGTGGTTCATTTTACTTTTGATGCATTGTGTCGGGGCGCGCGCAGCCAGAGCGATTACATGGAAATTGCGCAGATGTATCACAGCGTACTGCTTTCAGATGTGCCGGTGCTGACGGAAAAAGATGATGATGCGTCCCGCCGTTTTATTGCCATGGTTGATGAATTTTATGAGCGGCATGTCAAACTGATCATCTCCGCTGAAACCAGCATGGAGAAGCTGTACCAGAGCGGCCGTTTGAGTTTTGAGTTTAAGCGCTGCTGTTCCCGCTTAATTGAAATGCAGAGTCATGAGTATCTGGCACGACCGCATCTCGCTTAGCTGAATTTGCCGATTGATGCATAGGGGAAAAGGCAGAACTTTTTTTGAAAAAAAGGTGATTTTTTCCCCATGCTTCCGTATAATCCTGCGACCCACCGTACCTGTGACGGCGTTATGCCGGGAGTGCCAACCACTCGAAGGGGTGATGACTGGGCTCTTTATACAGAGAGAGCGCTTTGCGTTCTTAGAAAGTGAAACTATTTAAATTTGGGTAAGAATTAGCATGAAAACTTTCGTTGCTAAACCAGAAACTGTAAAACGTGACTGGTATGTTGTAGACGCTGAAGGTAAAACACTGGGTCGTCTGGCAACAGAAATCGCATCTCGTCTGCGCGGTAAGCACAAGCCTGAGTATACTCCTCACGTTGACACTGGTGACTACATCGTTGTTATCAACGCTGAGAAAGTTGCAGTAACTGGCGCGAAGCGTACTGACAAGATGTACCATCGTCACACTGGTTACATCGGCGGTCTGAAAACTATCAGCTTTGACAAGCTGCTGGACAAAAAGCCAGAAGCTATCATTGAAATCGCTGTTAAAGGCATGCTTCCTAAAGGTCCTCTAGGCCGTGCTATGTACCGTAAACTGAAAGTTTACGCAGGTAGTGAGCACAACCACGCTGCACAGCAGCCACAAGTTCTAGACATCTAATTGGGGAAGATGACAATGGCAGAGAATCAATACTACGGCACTGGCCGCCGCAAAAGCTCAGCTGCTCGTGTTTTCATCAAACCGGGTACTGGCAACATCGTAATCAACAAGCGCAGCATCGAAGAATACTTCGGTCGTGAAACTGCTCGCATGGTTGTTCGTCAGCCACTGGAGCTGGTTGAAATGACTGAGAAGCTGGACCTGTACATCACTGTGAAAGGTGGTGGTATCACTGGTCAGTCTGGTGCGATCCGTCACGGTATCACTCGCGCTCTGATGGAGTACGATGAGACTCTACGTCCTGCTCTGCGTGCCGCTGGCTACGTGACTCGTGACGCTCGTCGCGTTGAACGTAAGAAAGTTGGTCTGCGTAAAGCACGTCGTCGTCCACAGTTCTCTAAGCGTTAATTCAACGCACCAGACTTCTGTCTGGTTACTGTGTACCGCAAAGCCCAGCCATTGGCTGGGCTTTTTGCATTTATTGTCAAAATTATTGAAAAACTGGCACGATTTTTTGCATTTTTTGCTCTTGACGAAAACGCAAATTATGCCCACAAATCTCTCACATTTGCGGTGTTTACCTTGTCTTAAAGTAGGGTTTTCTTTATCATTTGCCGCGATAAATAGCAGCATGAAAATTCTTAATCAATAAGCTGTTGAGTCTTTCCGTAGAAAGTTAGCCGTAAGCTCCAGGGACGCAGAAGGAAACTATAATCCTGAGCGGGAGCACATGGGAGAATGTTGGATGAGCAAAGCGCCAGTAAGTAACGGCCGACGCCGCTTCCTGACTGCGACGACCTCGGTTGTTGGAGGCTTAGGTGCAGTCGCTGTCGCCGTACCCTTTATCAAATCATGGAATCCGAGCGCCAAAGCCAAGGCCGCCGGTGCACCAGTTGAAGTTGATATCAGTAAACTCGAAGAAGGCCAGATGATCCGCGTAGAGTGGCGAGGCAAACCGGTGTGGGTAGTACGCCGGAGCCAGGCTATTCTGGATGAACTGCCGACTCACGACGACCGACTGCGTGATCCGCAGGCCGCTGAACCTCAGCAACCTGCCTACGCTACGAACGAATACCGTTCACGTAAACCTGAAATCTTTATTGCCGTTGGTATTTGTACCCACCTTGGCTGTTCGCCAACTTATCTGCCAGACACGTTCAGTGAGCAGGTGAGTGGTGTTCCTGCCGGCTTCTTCTGCCCATGCCACGGCTCTAAATTCGACTTGGCTGGTCGGGTTTTCCAGGGCGTGCCTGCGCCGCTGAATCTGGTGGTTCCAAAGCACATGTTCCTGAACGACAACACGATTTTAGTGGGTCAAGATGAGGAGTCGGCATAATGGAAGCTTTTCTGGGTTGGATTGAAAAACGTCTGCCAGTGATGAATGCTTATAAAAAGCATATGTCTGAATACCCGATGCCGAAGAACTTCAACTTCTGGTATCTGTTTGGCTCGCTGGCCATGCTTGTACTGGTGAACCAGATCCTGACGGGGATCTGGCTGACCATGAACTATGTACCATCCGGTGATGGTGCTTTTGCCTCAGTTGAATACATCATGCGTGATGTCGATTACGGTTGGCTGCTGCGTTACATGCACTCGACCGGTGCATCAGCATTCTTCATCGTGGTTTATCTGCACATGTTCCGTGGTCTGATCTACGGTTCCTATAAAAAACCGCGTGAACTGCTGTGGCTGTTCGGTATGCTGATTTTCCTGGCACTGATGGCGGAAGCCTTTATGGGTTACCTGCTGCCATGGGGACAGATGTCTTACTGGGGTGCTCAGGTTATCATTTCTCTGTTTGGCGCAATCCCAGTGATTGGTGACGATCTGACCCTGTGGATCCGTGGTGACTACGTGATCTCTGGTGCGACACTGAACCGTTTCTTTGCGCTGCACGTGATTGCATTGCCTATCGTTCTGCTACTGCTGATCGTGCTGCACATTCTGGCGCTGCACGAAGTGGGTTCAAACAACCCGGACGGTATTGAAACCAAACTGCCAAAAGGCAGCAAGGGTGACAATTACTCACCGAGCTTTAAATTCCACGAGTACTACACCAAGAAATACGACATCATTGATTCTGTGCCTTTCCACCCTTATGGGACGGTGAAGGACATGGTTGGTGTGGCAATTTTTGCCTTCCTGTTCAGTTATGTGATTTTCTTTAACCCTGAAATGGGCGGCTATTTCCTTGAGCCACCTAACTTTGAAGCGGCAAACCCGCTGAAGACGCCCGAACACATTGCACCTGTATGGTACTTCACGCCTTTTTATGCGATTTTGCGTGCGGTTCCGGATAAGTTGGTGGGTGTAATCGCGATGGGTCTGTCGATTGCAATGCTGTTTGTGCTGCCATGGCTGGATCGCTGTAAAGTGCGTTCTTACCGTTACCGCAGCAAGCTGCATCTTGCAAACATCGTTCAGTTCACTATCTGCTTCATTGCATTGGGTATTTTGGGTGCGTTGCCTGCGACGCCTGTATACACCCTGATGGCGCAGATCTTCAGTTTCGGTTACTTCATGTTCTTTGTTCTGCTGTTCTTCTACAGCAAGAATGAAGCAACCAAACCGCTACCAGAGAGGGTCACATACAAATGAAAAAGCTGATGGTTATGCTGCTTGCTCTGTTGCCGTCTCTGGCGATTGCGGCTGGCGGTCACAGTGTTCACCTGGATGCGGCAAATAATGATTTGTCGGATAAGGCTTCGCTGCAACGCGGTGCCCGTACCTTTGTTAACTATTGTTTCGGTTGTCACGCGACTCAGTATCAGCGCTACCAGCGTGTTGCCGAGGATCTGGATATTCCGCTGGAACTGATGAAAGAAAACCTGATTTTCGATCAGAATGCGAAGATTGGTTCTCTGATGACCAACGCGATTTCTAAAGATTACGCGGCCGCTTCATTCGGTGCACCAGCACCGGATTTGACACTGGTTGCCCGGGTTCGTGGTTCAGACTGGCTTTATACGTATCTGCGTTCATTCTATGCCGATCCAAACCGTCCGTTTGGTGTAAACAACCTGGTTTTCCCAAGCGTTGGTATGCCACATGTTCTGGAAGAGCTGCAGGGCACGCCACGACAAGTGTTTGAAACCCGTACGATTGACGGTCAGGAAGTCCAGGAGTTTGTCGGCCTGGAATCGGATGGCAACGGTGAGCTGAATACTGAAGAGTATGATGCCGTCGTGCGTGATCTGGTGAACTTCCTGGAGTACTCAGCAGAACCGATGAAGCTGGAACGCCAGCGCATGGGTCTGTGGGTGATGGGCTTTATCGTGATCTTCTTCGTTCTGACGCTGCTGCTGAAGAAAGAATATTGGCGCGATGTCCATTGATCGGGTAATCTAGTGCGTTAAGAAACTCGCAATGGGGGCAAGTGCCCCCGTTGCTTTTTGTGTATATGAGTATACTGGAGGGGTTGATGGCTGTAGCTGCCAATAAACGCTCTGTGATGACGCTGTATTCTGATGCTTCGGATATGTATAGCCATCAGGTGCGTATTGTACTTGCAGAAAAAGGCGTAAGTGTTGAGATTGAGCTGGTTGACCCAGACAACTTGCCTGAGGATCTGCTAGACCTGAATCCATACAATTCTGTTCCAACCCTGGTGGACCGTGAACTGGCTCTGTATCAGGCTGGTATCATCATGGAATACCTGGATGAGCGTTTTCCTCACCCACCTCTGATGCCAGTATATCCGGTTGCTCGTGGTAACAGCCGCCTGATGATGTATCGCATTGAGCGTAACTGGTATTCACTGGCTGAGAAGATCGAAAAAGGCTCAGCGGATGAAGCTGAGAAAGCCCGTAAACAACTGCGTGAAGAGCTGCTAGCTCTGTCGCCAGTGTTTGCTGAATTCCCATATTTCATGAGCGAAGAGTTCAGTCTGGTTGACTGCTACCTGGCACCACTGTTGTGGCGTTTGCCAGCGATGGGCATCGATTTGATCGGCCCTGGCTCTAAAGAAGTGAAAGCCTATATGAGTCGTGTATTTGAACGTGATTCATTCCTGGCGTCTCTGACTGAAGCTGAGCGCGAAATGCGCCTGGCAGGTCAGTAATGGATATGGCGGAGATGACCCCGCGCCGTCCTTATCTGGTGCGGGCTTTCTACGACTGGCTGGTGGATAATGATTTGACTCCCCATCTGGTTGTTGATGCAATGCTGCCAGGGGTGCAGGTTCCGCAGGAGTTTGTCAGCAATGGTCAGATCGTCCTGAACCTGGCACCTCGCGCGGTGGGTAATCTCGAGCTGGGTGATGAAGTGATTCGCTTCAATGCCCGTTTCGGGGGACGGCCTCAAGTTGTGGCCGTGCCTCTGGCTGCAGTCATGGCGTTGTATGCACGTGAGAATGGTGCAGGCACGATGTTTGAGCCTGAACCGGCATACGAGCTGTCTTCCAGTGAGTCTGAAATTGCTGAAGTGATCGCCGAGGAAGAGCAACTGTCGGCTGTGACCAGCGATGGCATCGATCACGAAGAGTCTGTTTCGCCTGCGGAAGAAGCACCACGTCCCCGTGGCCGCCCAAGCCTTCGGGTTGTGAAGTAGTTTTTCACATCTGTCAGCCATGAAAAAAGCAGTGCCTCCGAGGAAGCACTGCTTTTTTTATATCTTCATTTCGGAATCAGCGACCTGCTGGTTGCGATACCTGAAGTTTAGTCTGTGTACTCAAAGGCTTTGATGACATGCTTCACGCCGTCAATATTTCGGGCGATATCAGCCGCGGTTTGTCCCTGCTCACGGGTGACAAACCCAAGCAGATACACGCGTTGGTTTTCCGTCGCGACGGTCACGGCGCTGTTTCTTAATTTTTTACTGGCGATCAGCTGGGCTTTGACTTTAGTGGTCAGCCAGCTGTCTCTGCCGACATCGGCCAGTGTTGGCAGCGGACCGATTTGCAGCTGGTTATAGACCGTTTTGACAGAACCCAACTGTTTGACATCAGTAACCAGTTGTTCTGCTGTTGACTGATCGACGGCCTGACCGACCAGTAACACTTTTCCTTCAGTTGAAATGGCATTGACTCTGACTTTGTTCAGATAAGGGGCCTTATTGACCATGCCGCCAATCTGCATTGCGACGTGTTGATCCTGCCAGTGCTGCTGGCCGCTGCGCGGGTCAGTTTGCAGCAAAGTGCCACAGCCCTGTAACAGGAGCAGAAAGAGCAGGGCAATCCGAGAAATGCACTTCATAGCTTATCCTTCGTGCTGAGGAAACAGAATCTGGTCAATCAGATCGCACAGGCAGTGCACCGTGAGTAAATGACCTTCCTGGATCCGTGCCGTGCGCTGTGAAGGAATCCGAATTTCCACATCCTGTACACCCAGCAGGCCCGCCATTTCTCCGCCATCTTTCCCGGTCATCGCAATGATGTTCATGTCACGGGTCAGTGCAGCTTCCATGGCTTTGATAATGTTTTTGCTGTTGCCGCTGGTGGAAAACACCAACAGGATATCGCCGGGCTGACCTAAGGCGCGAATTTGTTTCGAGAACATTTCATCCTGATGATAGTCGTTCGCAACAGCGGTCAGCGTTGTGGTGTCTGCGGTCAGCGACAGGGCCGGCAGGCTGGGACGCTCTGTTTCAAAACGGTTAATCAGGCAGGAGGCAAAGTGCTGTGCGTTTGCCGCTGAGCCGCCATTTCCGCAGCACAGAATTTTATTGCCATTCAGCAGGCTCTGAACCATGAGTTGCGCTGAACGTGAGATGGCATCCGGCAGCGCTTCTGCCGCGGCGATCTGGGTTTGAATACTTTCGGTAAAGCTTTCTTTGATGCTCTCTAGCATATGTCACTCTTCGACTAAGGTATTGGTCAGCCAGGTAATATGGCGGTCATCGCCCTGAATGGCGACTACATCAAACCGTAGCTGGCAGTGTTCGGCTGAGAGACCTTGTGAATGCAGCCAGTACAGCGCGGCACGTTTCACTCGTTGCTGCTTGCGCCAGTCGATGGCTTCAGCCGCTGAACCATAGCGGTCGTGGGCACGGAATTTGACTTCGATAAACACCCAACATCCGCCGTCTTTCATGATGAGATCCAGTTCGCCGCCCCGGCAATGGATATTGCGGGCGACACTGGTCAAACCCTGGCGTTGCAGGTACTGCTCCGCCAGAGATTCGTAATGGTACCCTTGCTGGCGCTTATTGAACAGGTTCAATGCCATTGGCGGTGAAAACAGCCCAGTCCAGCTGGCGCTGTACGACACAATGATCGTCAATACTCAACTGGCCGGTACGACCCTGTGTACTGTAACTGTCGACGACTTTCATCTGAGGCAGTTCGGTGATCATCCGGTACGCGTCCATACCAAAAGCATGCAGGCGGATCATGCCGTTCTTCTGTCCCGGCCAGAGCTGTTCAAATTTCTGCATAAACGGCTGATCCGGAGCAGCGAGCAGCGGGATGTCACTGAATTCAATGCCAGACAGTTCATTCATACCGGCTTTGTTATCCGGGTTGGCACGTGAACTGGCATAAAGCTTCGGTGGTGTGACATCCGGATTAATCGCGACCTGTATGAAGGGCTTCAGCAGCGTGACTTCATTTCG
This sequence comes from Photobacterium sp. 53610, assembly GCF_036409375.1. Taxonomy (NCBI): domain Bacteria; kingdom Pseudomonadati; phylum Pseudomonadota; class Gammaproteobacteria; order Vibrionales; family Vibrionaceae; genus Photobacterium; species Photobacterium sp. 53610. The sequence continues at coordinate 74,387 of NZ_JAXOFS010000009.1, forward strand.
GTTCGCAATCAGGTAGACCGCATCTGTATCTCTGCGGCTGCGGGCCTGGGTTTCAAGTGACATACCCAGCACTTGCTGCATCTGCTCATTCCGGGCCCGGCTGTCGGTCAACCCGAATACAGTTGCAATCTGGTTTTGAATGTCACGGCTGGAACCGAAGGTCTGCAGTTCTGCCTGTTTACCCGTCAGGGTTTGCCATTTATCGACAAATGCCTGGCTGACCCGGCGGCCAAAGTCGTTGGCTGGTGCCATCACCATCGGATTGTGGTGACCTGCGGCATAGAGGTGCTGCGCGGCCTGTTCAGCTTCCTGCTCTGGTGAAAGTGAGAAATAACAGGTATTTGGCTGGCTGAGATCCAGATTCTGCGGTTCATTCAGCGCCAGCTGCGTCATGTTGCCCCCTTCAGCAGACTGAAACTCCGTGATGAATTCTTTCCGGAGCGGACCGATAACCAGTTGGATACCGTCCTGCTGAAGTTTATTCACGATACTGAACATCGGTTCGGATTCGGTATCGTAAATCGATAGTTCAGTGCTTGGGTCACGTTCGCCATCTTCGAGCATCGCATTGAGGAAGCCGTCGCGAACGGCTTTCCCCTGGCTTTCAAATTTACCGGAGAGCGGCAGCAGCAGCGCCACTTTTTCCAGCTCGATGACTTCCAGACTCATGATGGCCTGCAACTCGGCTGGCAGATAAGTACTGGCCGGATGATCCGGGTGGGTCGAGAGCCAGTTTTCAACTTCAGACTTCAGCCGGACCGGACGCTGAGCATAAGCGTTCTTCAGCATGCTCAGTTCGACCCAGCCCTGCAACACCGTTTCATTGGCCGCAATTTTTGCACTCTGGAGCTGGTGAGTATTGTATTGCGATAAGTCTTGCCACAGGTTCTGCCAGTTCACCGCTTTTTCACTTGTGTTGAGGTACTGAGCCAGGGAGGTGCGCTCACGGGCAGCCTCGAAGTATTGCTCTGTCTGGTTCAGCAGCTCGGCACGCAGCAAGTGGTAGCGACGGTACTGGTTATCGGACAGCGGCCACCATGGCAGGAAATTCAGGGTTTCCAGTGCGGCTTTGGGCTGTCCTTGCTGGTATCGCAGCGTCGCGCGGGCCAGTTGCCATTCCGCCATCTGCACCGGAGACATGTTCATGCTAGCCAGTTTGTTGGCTTGCTGCTCGGCCTGTGACCATCGGCCTTCTTTGATCAGGGCTTTCAGCGCCAGAATGTGCCAGTCGATACTGACGGCACCTTCGGAGGCTTCCGCTTTCAGCAGATAATTGGTCGCCGAGTCCGTTGCAGGTGCAGTGATATCCGCACCATAGGATGACGATTGTGTGCCCGGCGCTGAACAGCCTGCCAGGATCACGGCAAGGGCCACAGGGGCCAGAATACGTGATACACTTTTGCGCTTATGGGTAAAATTAAGCATTGAATTCATTCAACTGTGACAAATTACTCTCTATATTAATTGCAGATGAGATCATAGACAAATGAGTGAGACCAATTCGTGTTCGGTGGATGTCGCAACTTTGTACATCGTTCCGACCCCGATCGGCAATTTAGCCGATATCACCCAACGCGCGCTGGAAGTTCTTGCCAATGTAGACTTAATTGCCGCTGAGGACACACGCCATACCTCTCGCCTGTTGTCCCATTTTGCCATTTCTACCCGGACTTTCGCGCTGCATGATCACAATGAACAGCAGAAAGCGGATGTACTGATAGACAAATTACGTCAGGGCAGCAGTATCGCGCTGGTCTCTGATGCCGGTACACCTCTCATCAGTGATCCAGGATACCATCTGGTGACGCGCTGTCGTCAGGCGGGTGTTAAAGTTGTGCCGCTGCCGGGAGCCTGTGCGGTGGTGACAGCATTAAGTGCTTCAGGGTTGCCATCAGACCGCTTCAGTTTTGAAGGCTTTCTGCCGGCCAAGAGCAAAGGACGTCAGGATACCTTTCGTGCCTTGATGGAAGATCCGCGCACTCTGATTTTTTACGAATCACCGCACCGTATTCTGGATTCCCTGGCTGATATGCTGGCTGTGTTGGGACCGGAACGGCAGGTAGTGCTGGCCCGGGAACTGACCAAGACGTTTGAAACGATCCATGGCGCCCCTTTGGGTGAACTGATCCCCTGGCTGAATGAAGACAGCAACCGGATCCGGGGGGAGATGGTTCTGCTGGTGGCCGGTCATCGTGCAGATAAAGACGATCTGCCTGCGGAGGCGCTGCGTACCCTGAAGATTCTGGCGGCTGAGCTACCGCTGAAGAAAGCCTCTGCCATGGCCGCAGAGATTCACGGTGTGAAAAAGAACGCGCTTTACAAGTGGGGACTGGAACACCTAGATTAAGCCAGAATTACCTGAGACTGATTACTTTCACGTCAGTTTCCGGGCAAAGGTGATCTTTCTCTGGTATCCGGGCCGGGAGTTTTATACAATCCGCGGTCTGAGTTGACCAGGTAACCGCTGCTTCGTTGATGTCCTTTGGGAGACTGACGAGGGGGAGGAAAGTCCGGGCTCCACAGGACAGGGTGCCAGATAACGTCTGGGGGGCGTAAGCCTACGACCAGTGCAGCAGAGAGCAAACCGCCGATGACTCGCTTGCGAGAACAGGTAAGGGTGAAAGGGTGCGGTAAGAGCGCACCGCGCGACTGGCAACAGTTCGTGGCACGGTAAACTCCACCCGGAGCAAGACCAAATAGGTCCCTAATGGCGTGGTCCGCGCTGGGGACGGGTAGGTTGCTTGAGCCTGCGAGCGATTTCAGGCCTAGAGGAATGGTTACCGCCGCGCAAGCGGAACAGAACCCGGCTTATCGGTTGACTCACTTCATTTTGGAAAGGTGATGTTTGCATTCGTGCGGGCATCACCTTTTATCGTTTCTGGGGGAGCAAACCGAAACGTTTCTCCCGGGCAATGCCCCGAAGCCGGCGGCGATGCAGGGCAAAACAAGGCAACCGCATCAAATGTTTGTCAGAACCGCTGTCGCTGTCTTGACAACATTTTTGCCGCCTTCGTACACTTCGTGTTGGTTTTTTGCGGTGAAAATGCGGATTCTGTGGCAAGAATTTCATTTTCCCTGTTGCCTGCATTCAATGGGCAGGTATAAATACTGTTGTGTGTACTGACTGGGGCATGGAAACATTGCCCGGTTGGTGACCGATGACTGTCCTGAACAGTTCAGGCAGTGCAGCAGACAACCAACGCCCAGTGTTTTCTGGAGAGGGCATCCGGCCGGTGCCTTCAGTACGCTTTTTATTCAGCTGAATCAACAATTATGTCCGAACAATTTGCACATGTTTCTGTGCTGCTCCATGAGTCTGTCGATGGCCTGGCCATCAAACCAGACGGCATCTATATCGATGGCACTTTTGGCCGTGGCGGCCACAGTCGCCTGATCCTGTCCCAACTTGGTGAAGATGGCCGGTTATATGCCATCGACCGCGATCCGCAGGCGATTGCGGAAGCGGCTAAGATTGACGATCCGCGCTTTTCCATTATCCATGGCCCTTTTTCCGGTATGGCGAGTTATATGGCTGACCTGGGTCTGGCCGGCAAAATTGACGGTGTGCTGCTGGATCTTGGCGTTTCCTCGCCTCAGCTTGATGATGCCGAGCGTGGCTTCAGCTTCATGCGTGACGGCCCGCTGGACATGCGAATGGATCCGACTTCCGGTGTGTCTGCGGCAGAATGGCTGGCGACGGCTGATGCCGACGACATTGCCTGGGTACTGAAAGAGTTCGGGGAAGAACGTTTTGCCAAGCGAATTGCCCGCGGCATCGTGGAATACCGGACGAACCCGGACAATCAGCCGCTGGAGCGAACGACCCAGTTGGCGAAACTGATCGCGGATGTGTCACCGTTTAAAGACAAGCACAAACATCCGGCAACCCGCAGTTTTCAGGCAATCCGCATTTATATCAACAGTGAACTGGAAGAAATTGATACCGCCCTGCATGGTGCCCTTGAGGTGTTGGCTCCGGGAGGCCGTCTGTCCGTGATCAGCTTCCATTCACTGGAAGATCGTATGGTGAAGCGTTTTATCCGGAAGCAGAGCAAAGGACCGGAGATCCCGGCAGGTCTGCCGCTTACTGAAGACCAGATTAAAGCGCTGGGCAGTGCCGATCTGAAGGCTGTTGGTAAGGCGATTAAGCCAACGGCAGCGGAAACGCAGCATAATCCGCGAGCCCGCAGCTCGGTATTGCGACTGGCAGAGCGCCTATGAGTATTCAGCCAACACCTGCAGACAGTCTGATCCGTCAAATCGGTCGCGATTTGGCGACAGTCGGCCGTGTGCCGCTGGTACTCATGGTGTTGGTGCTGATTTCGGCACTCGGAGTGGTATATATCACTCACCAGTCACGTCAGCTGGTGGCGCAGCAGGAGCAGTTACTGATTGAGCGGGATGACCTCGACATTGAGTGGCGTAACCAGCTGCTGGAGGAAAACTCGCTGGCAGAACACAGCCGTATTGAAACTCAGGCTGAGAAGGCGCTTGAAATGAAGCGCCCGAATGCAAATAACGAAGTTGTTGTGCAGTGATGAAAAAAGACACGTCTGCTCCTGAACCGCAAACCCCACGCCCTGCATCTGCCTCATCCGCCTTTATTCCGTGGCGCTTCGGGTTAATCTGCGTAATTATCGCACTGGCTCTGCTCGCTTTGATTGGCAGGGCTGCGTATATCCAGGTCCTGGAACCGGGCAAGCTGATTCAGGAGGGAGACCTCCGCTCGCTGCGTGTCAAAGCGATGCCGTCTGCCCGGGGCATTATTTCCGATCGCAATGATGAGCAACTGGCTGTCAGTGTACCGGTACAGGCGGTCTGGGCTGATCCTGTTGATATCTATAAGCATGGCGGCATTACCGAACCGGCCCGCTGGCATGCGCTGGCCGATGTTCTCGGGCTGGATCGCAAAGAGATGCTGTCCCGACTGGAAGAGAACAAAGCACGTCGGTTTATCTATCTGCAACGTCAGGTCAGCCCGGCGATGGCGGCTTATGTCAGCCGTCTGAAACTGCCCGGTATCGGACTGAAAGATGAGTCCCGCCGTTTTTATCCGGCTGGAGAAGTCAGTGCGCACCTGATCGGGGTGACCGGTATTGACGGACGCGGTCTGGAAGGAGTGGAACGCACCTACGACGGCTGGCTGACCGGAGAACCGGGACGCCGCACCGTCCGAAAAGACCGTTACGGCCGGGTGGTCGAAAACATTTCCCTCAAACAGCGGGAGCCGGGTAAACCGCTGACCCTGAGTATCGATCAGCGCCTGCAGGCCGTCGCCTATCGTGCCGTGAAGCAGGCTGTGGTGGATTACAACGCAACTTCTGCATCGATTGTCATGGTGGATGTCCGGACCGGCGAGGTTCTGGCAATGGTCAATGCCCCGTCTTACAACCCGAACAATCGCGATCAGCTGCAAAGCTTCCGGATGCGTAACCGGGCCATTACCGATGCAATGGAGCCGGGTTCTACGATCAAACCTTTTGTGGTGCTGGCAGCACTGGAAAACGGTGTTGCTGATGAGCAAACCATCATTGATACCGGCAACGGCATTATGCAGGTCGGCGGCAGCCGGGTCCGGGACGTGTCCCGGGTCGGCAAGGCGGATCTGGCGAAAATCCTGAAAAAGTCCAGTAACATCGGGGTCAGCAAATTATCACTGGCAATGCCGGTTGATGCCGTGCTTGGCATGTACAGCGGGATGGGATTGGGAGAAGCCTCGGGGATTAATCTGATTGGTGAAGCCCAGGGGCTGTTTCCGGATCGCCGTCGCTGGTCTGATTTTGAACGCGCAACACTGGCATTTGGATACGGTATTTCGGTAACACCGATTCAGTTAGTGCGCGCTTACGCAACACTGGGAGCGATGGGCGTAAACCGGCCATTGTCGATCCTGAAAACTGAAGCTGTGGTACCTGGTCGCCAGGTGGTCTCTGCAGCGAATACCCGTAAAGTTCTGAACATGCTGGAAGGCGTGACTCACGCGGACGGCAGTGCCAAGCGGGCTGCGGTGCCGGGTTACCGGGTTGGCGCCAAAACGGGGACCGCGAAAAAAGCGGCTGCCGGGGGCTACAGTGATGAATATGTTGCCATGACCGCAGGTCTGGCACCGATCAGTGAGCCGCGGATTGCCATGGTTGTCGTGGTAAATGAGCCGCAGGGCGATGCGTATTATGGGGGTCAGGTTGCGGCACCGATTTTTTCAGAAGTGATGGGCAGTGCCCTGCAGATTCTGAATGTCAAACCTGATGCCGGAAAGGGTGATCAATTAAATATCGTACACAACAGAGGCAAATCTGATGCCGGAACCTGATGTTTCACTTTCTCTGGGGGAGCTGCTGGCTCCCTGGTTTGATCCAGCCGTCCTGACACCATCTGTCGCGGCACTGGCTGTGCGTGAGCTGACGATGGACAGCCGGGCGGTGTCGCCGGGCTGTATTTTTGTGGCCATTAAGGGCCATGCCGTGGATGGTCGCCAGTATATTGCTGCTGCAATTGCTGAAGGAGCAGCAGCGGTGCTGGCTCAGGCCGAAGAGAATCAGTCAGACGGACAGGTGGATTATCTGGATGATGTTCCGGTGATTGCGATTCAGGACCTGCCGGACCGGTTGTCTGAGGTGGCGGGAAGGGCCTATGGCCAGCCGGATCAGAAACTTCAGCTGGTCTCGGTGACGGGCACCAACGGCAAAACCACGGTCAGTCAGCTGCTGGCCCAATGGGCAACATTGCTGGGACGGACTTCCGGGGTGATGGGCACCACAGGAAATGGGTTGCTGGGCAGCCTGGTTCCTGCAATGAATACGACCGGGAACGCCATCGATATTCAGCGGACGCTGGCTGATCTGGCTCATCAGGGGGCGGACTTTGCCGCCATGGAAGTTTCCTCGCATGGTTTGGTGCAGGGGCGGGTCAAGGCTGTGCATTTTGTTGCCAGTATTTTCACCAACCTGAGCCGGGATCACCTTGACTACCATGGTGATATGGATGCGTACGCAGCTGCGAAACAAAGCCTGTTTACCCAGCATCATGCAGGTATTGCTGTGATCAATGCCGATGATGCCGTTGGGCGGGCTTGGCTCATGACTTTATCTGATGCCGTGGCAGTTGCCACCGACCAGCAGTGTCTGGCGGCACACAGCGGACCGAAACTGTGGCTGACCGCTGTCAGTTACTCCACTCAGGGCGTGACAGTATCGTTTGACTCCAGCTGGGGGGCAGGTGAATTCACTGCACCTCTCGTAGGCGCCTTTAATGTGTCGAACCTGCTGCTCTCGCTGGCAACGATGTTATCGCTCGGCTATCCGCTGGATGCGCTGCTGGCGGCGGCACCACGTCTGCAGGCCGTGACCGGCCGGATGGAAGTTTTTCAGACCGCTGACAAACCTATGATGGTGGTTGATTATGCTCACACCCCGGACGCGCTCGAGAAAGCGCTGGCGGCCCTGCGCCACCATTGCGAAGGGCAATTGTGGTGTCTGGTGGGCTGCGGTGGCGAGCGGGATCGCGGTAAACGACCGATGATGGCGTCCGTGGCCGAACAATTGGCAGACCATGTGATTTTGACCGACGACAATCCGCGCAGTGAATCACCGCAACAGATTGTCGCCGATATGCTGGCTGGCCTGACGCACCCGGAACGGGTCCAGGTCATCCATGACAGGGCCGAAGCCTGTAAACAGGCATTCATTCAGGCCGGCACCGATGACATTGTGCTGGTGGCCGGAAAAGGGCACGAGGATTATCAGGTCCTGGCGGGGAAAACAATTCACTACTCCGATCGTGAAACCGTTCAGGCCTTGTTGGAGATACACGCATGATTCAGGTGACACTGAACGAGCTGGCGAGGGCGCTGGACGCCCGTCTGATTGGTCAGGACGTCAGTATCGGGATGGTATCAACCGATACCCGGACGATTGAGCCGGGGACACTCTTTATTGCGCTCAAAGGTGAGCGTTTTGATGCCCATGATTTCGCCGCGCAGGCTCAGGCGCAGGGAGCAGCAGCACTGCTGGTCAGCCGACCGCTGGACGTGGCGTTGCCGCAGCTGCTGGTCGACGATACCCGGCTGGCTTTGGGGCAACTGGGGGCATGGCTGAAAGCGAAGATGACCCGTGAGCACGGACTGAAGACGGTGGCTCTGACGGGCAGCTGCGGTAAAACCACGGTGAAGGAAATGGTTGCGGCGATTCTGGGTCAGTGCGGTGAGGTGCTGGCCACTGCCGGAAACTTCAATAATGACATCGGTGTGCCGCTGACGCTGCTGCGTCTGACACCGGAGCATGATTTTGCCGTGATTGAGCTGGGTGCGAATCATGAGAAAGAAATCGCCTATACCACGGCGCTGGTTCAGCCAGAGGCGGCGCTGGTCAACAATCTGGCGGCTTCTCATCTGGAAGGCTTCGGCTCGATGGATGGCGTGGCAAGAGCCAAAGGCGAGATTTTTGAAGGGCTGGTGCCGGGCGGCACGGCTGTAATCAACCTTGATTCCAACGCTCTTGAAATCTGGCAGCCAGTACTTGCTGACAAGCAGGTTGTCAGCTTTGGCATGCCGGAAGCGGCGGCTGAAACGGCTCAGAAAACTGTCGCAGGGCTCTCAGCCAGCGGGATTAGCATTAACCCTCAGGGCTGCCCTTGCTTTACAATGCATACCCCTGCCGGTGATGTGACACTCACGCTGCCGGTAGCCGGACGCCACAATGTTGCCAACGCGCTGGCGGCCACAGCTTTGGCTCTGGCAATGGGGGCGACGCTGACGCAGGTCGTGGCGGGACTGGAACAGATGACGGCAGTGAAAGGCCGTGCTCTGATCCTGAAACCCAGAACCGGACTGCGTCTGATTGACGATACTTATAATGCCAGTGTGGCATCTGTGAAAGCTGCGATAGATCTGCTGGCTGATTTCGAGGGACAACGCTGGCTGGTCTTTGGCGACATGGCTGAGATGGGACTGGAAAGTGAGCGGATGCATCGTGAGATTGCGGATTACGCCCGGCAAAAACAGCTGGACCGTGTGATGACATTCGGCAAAGACAGTGCCATTGTCAGTGCGCTGAATCAGGGACAGCATTTCAGTGATAAACCAGCTCTGCTGGACGAACTGACAACACTGGTACAGCTGCATCTTCATCAGGAATCCTTGAAGGATCCTCAACAACAACAAGAGATAACAGTGCTGGCAAAAGGGGCGCGCAGCGCCCGGATGGAAGATGTGATTGCCGCATTGCAGGACTTATAAGAATGATTTTTTGGTTAGCAGACTTACTTGAGTCGACTTTTCCTTTTTTCCGTTTGTTTGAATACCTGACGTTTCGCGCCATTATCAGCGTGCTGACCGCGTTGATTCTTTCCCTGTGGATGGGACCTCGCCTGATCGCCCGTTTGCAGATGATGCAGATTGGACAGGTTGTTCGTCATGATGGTCCGGAGTCTCATTTCAGCAAGCGCGGAACACCGACGATGGGCGGGATTATGATCCTGGCCGCCATCACTTTGACCGTGCTGCTCTGGTCTGATCTCAGTAACCCTTATGTCTGGGCCGTGCTGACGGTGATGCTGGGTTACGGCGTTGTGGGTTTCATCGATGACTATCGTAAGGTTGTCCGTAAAAACACCGACGGCCTGGTCGCCCGCTGGAAGTATTTCTGGCAGTCAGTGATTGCGCTGGTTGTGGCGTTTGCTCTGTATGTGCACGGAAAAGACACGGCGGCAACACAGCTGGTGGTGCCGTTCTTCAAGGAAGTGATGCCACAACTGGGTTTGCTGTATATCGTCCTGACCTATTTCGTGATTGTGGGTACCAGTAATGCTGTGAACCTGACGGATGGCCTGGATGGACTGGCCATTATGCCAACCGTGATGGTTGCGGCAGGGATGGCGTTTATTGCCTGGGCAACCGGCAACGTGAACTTCGCCAGCTACCTGAATATTCCTTATATCAGCGATGCCAGTGAACTGGTGGTCGTCTGCGCCGCGATTGTCGGGGCCGGGCTGGGTTTCCTGTGGTTCAATACGTATCCGGCTCAGGTCTTTATGGGTGATGTGGGTTCACTGGCGCTGGGTGGCGCATTGGGAACCATCGCGGTTCTGGTTCGTCAGGAATTGCTGCTGGTGATCATGGGCGGTGTGTTCGTGATGGAAACCGTGTCTGTGATCCTGCAGGTGGGCTCTTATAAACTGCGTGGTCAGCGGATTTTCCGGATGGCACCAATTCATCACCACTATGAACTGAAAGGCTGGCCGGAGCCGCGCGTCATCGTGCGTTTCTGGATCATTACTCTGATGCTGGTGCTGTTTGCGCTGGCAACCCTGAAGGTACGTTAAGATGGATCGCTTGGCACTGGCAAAAAATGTCGTTGTCGTGGGGCTGGGCGTGACCGGGCTGTCTGTGGTGAATTATCTGAAAAGACAGCCTGTGGCACCGCAGATCCGGGTGATTGATACCCGTGCCAATCCGCCGGGTCAGGATCAGTTACCAGCGGATGTCGCGCTGAGTGCCGGTGCGTGGCAGATGGACTGGTTGCTGGCGGCCGATCTGATTGTCACCAATCCTGGTGTGGCATTAGCGACACCGCAATTGAAAACGGCTGCCGACGCAGGAATCCCGATTGTCGGCGATATCGAACTCTTTGCCTGGGCGGCGGATAAACCTGTCGTCGCCATTACCGGTTCAAACGGAAAAAGTACGGTCACCAGCCTGGTGGGTGAAATGGCAGCGGAAGCTGGCATTAAAGCTGGTGTCGGCGGCAATATCGGCCTGGCGGCACTCAATATGCTGGGACAACAGAATGCGCTGTATGTTCTGGAACTGTCGAGCTTCCAGCTGGAAACGACAAGCTCGCTGGATCTGGTTGCGGCGGCCTATCTGAATCTGTCTGAAGATCATATGGACCGATACGACAGCTTTGCGGATTACGGTCTGGCAAAGCAGCGGATTTTCCGTCATGCCCGGCTGGCGATCAGCAACCGGGACGATGCAGCGACACAGCCCGCTGAATTTTCCGGTAAACAGACCAGCTTTGGTTTTGATGACCGGGATTACGGTCTGATCCAATATCAGCAGGAAGAATACCTTGCCGTCAACGGTGAACCGGTTTTGCCGAGCCGGGAGCTGGCGCTGGTAGGCCGTCATAATGTTGCCAACAGTCTGGCTGCGCTGGCACTGGCCGATGCGGCCGGCATTGATCGCGAAGCATCCTGCCGGGTACTGCGCCGGTATACCGGCCTGCCACATCGCTGTCAGCGCGTGGTGCAGGCGCATGGCGTAGACTGGGTCAACGATTCTAAAGCAACGAATCTCGCCAGTACGCTGGCGGCGCTGAACGGACTTTCGATCCCGGGCCGTTTGCATCTGTTGGTTGGTGGTGACAGCAAAGGCGCAGATTTTGCGCCGCTGAAAGCCATTCTTGAAACACTGAACGTGCAGCTGTACTGCTTCGGTCGTGACGGTCACCGGTTTGTTTCTCTGACTGCTAATCCGGTCGTGGTGGAAACGCTGGATCAGGCGATGGCAATGGCCGCGGCCGATGCAACAGCCGGAGATATGGTTCTGTTGTCACCAGCTTGCGCCAGCCTGGACCAGTACCCGAACTTTATGGCTCGCGGGGATGCCTTTGCGGAACTGGCGCAGAGCCTGAAAGATCAGGTGCGGGGAGCGCACGTATGCTGAAAGGGGTCAAAGAAGCCCTGTTCGAAATCAGCCAGTGGTTTAGCCGGCCGGCACCGCCATGTCAGTATGACCGGCAACTGGTGTGGATCAGCCTGTCTCTGATGGTGACCGGGCTGGTAGTGGTGAGCTCGGCTTCTGTCCCGGTCGCCACCCGACTGACTGACATTCCTTTCTATTTTGCTCTGCGCCATGCCTTCTTTCTGGTTTGCGCGTTGCTGATTGCAGCGCTGATGGTCCAGGTTCCGCTGGCGCGCTGGCGACAGCTCAGTGTTCCGATGTTGTTCGTCTCACTGGCGTTACTGGTGATCGTGCTGGTGCTGGGGCGCTCGGTTAACGGTGCAGTGCGCTGGATCCCGCTGGGGATTTTTAACTTGCAGCCAGCCGAAGTTGCCAAGCTGTCGCTTTTTGTCTTTCTGTCAGGATATCTGGTGCGCCAGTATCAGCAGGTCCGGCAGAGTTTTTACGGTTTTATCAAACCCCTGGCAGTTCTGGCGCTGATGGCGATTCTGCTGTTGCAACAGCCGGATCTGGGTTCTTTCGTGGTGATGTTTGTGACCACGGTTGGCATGCTGTTTATTGCCGGGGCCAGGTTGTGGCAGTTTCTTGCGATGCTGTCGATGGCTCTGGTCGGCATTGTGATGCTGATTGTTTTTGAGCCTTACCGGATGCGACGGGTGACAGCGTTCCTGGATCCCTGGGAAGATCCCTTCGGCAGTGGCTATCAGCTGACCCAGTCGCTGATGGCTTTTGGCCGGGGTGACTGGCTGGGGCAAGGGCTGGGAAATTCAATTCAGAAACTTGAGTATCTGCCGGAAGCCCATACGGACTTCGTTTTTGCCGTTCTGGCTGAAGAGCTGGGGTTGGCGGGAGTGACTGTTGTATTACTGCTGATTTTTGCGCTGGTCTTCAAGGCACTGCTGATTGGCCGGAAAAGTTTGCAGTCCGGTCAGTTGTTCGGTGGCTTTCTGGCGTTCGGGATAGGCTTTTGGTTTGCCTTTCAGACGTTGGTTAATGTGGGAGCCGCGGCTGGCATGGTGCCGACCAAAGGTCTGACTTTGCCGCTGATCAGTTATGGTGGCTCCAGCTTATTCATAATGTCGACCGCAGTGGCAATCTTACTGCGTATAGATCATGAGCAGCGCCATCAGGCACGCTTCGGCCATGCTCAATCAAGTGATGAAAATGACAATGACGAAAAATAAACGCCTGTTGATCATGGCAGGCGGTACAGGCGGCCACGTATTTCCGGCGCTGGCTGTGGCCCGACAGCTCCAGCAGCAAGGCTGGGAAATTCGCTGGCTGGGCACCGCGGACCGGATGGAAGCCGAGCTGGTACCTAAGCATGGTATTGAGATTGATTTTATTCAGGTCAAAGGATTACGTGGTCAGGGACTGAAGAAGCTGCTGGCTGCACCGTTCCAGATCCTGGGCGCCATTGCGCAGGCCCGTCGTTATATCAAGGCCTGGCAGCCGGATGCTGTGCTGGGGATGGGCGGATATGTCAGCGGACCGGGTGGCGTGGCTGCCTGGCTCAGCGGAATTCCGGTGATTTTGCATGAGCAGAATGCCGTGGCGGGTTTGACCAACCGCTGGCTTTCCCGAATTGCAGCCAGTGTATTGCAGGCGTTTCCGGGTGCGTTTCCGGGAAAAACGGTGGTCGGAAATCCGGTTCGCCGTGATGTGACCGAACTGGCCGGGCCTGGATTACGGCTGGCCGGACGGCAAGGTCCGACCCGTATTTTGGTGATGGGCGGAAGCCAGGGCGCGCGGATTCTTAATCAGACGCTGCCACAGGCTGCGGCAATTCTGGGCGAGACCGTTGATATCTGGCATCAGGCCGGAAAAGGCAATCAGATGGTGACCGAACAGGCATATGCCGATGCCGGTGCGTCTCAGTACAAAGTGACTGAATTTATTGATGATGTGGCATCCGCGTACGACTGGGCTGATTTGGTGGTCTGTCGCTCCGGTGCTCTGACCGTTTCAGAACTGTCAGCAGCAGGTGTCGGTGCGATTTTCGTTCCTTTTATGCATAAGGACCGCCAGCAGGCTCTTAACGCCGACCATTTAGTCGCTTGCGGCGCCGCTTATATGATTGAGCAGCCGGAACTGACGGCAGATAAACTGGCTCAGCTGATTGCCACATTGGACCGCCCTGCATTGCTGAATATGGCCGGGGCGGCGAGAAAAGCTGCAATACTTGACGCAGATGTCCGGGTGGCAGACGTGATCAAGGCGCAGGCAAAGTAACAGATAAGAGAACAGAGTGATGAATAAACTGGATAACCAGCAAATAGCCAAAATCAGAACGATGGTGCCAGAAATGCGCCGGGTTGAGCGCATTCACTTTGTTGGAATAGGCGGTGCCGGTATGAGTGGTATCGCTGAGGTACTGCTGAACGAAGGTTATCGGATCAGCGGCTCAGATATAACGCCGAATTCTGTGACTGAACGTCTTTCAGAGCGCGGTGCAGAGCTGTTTTTCGGCCATGCCAGCAGTAACGTGGAAGGCGCCAGCGTCGTGGTCGTTTCGACGGCGATTGCTGCAGATAACCCGGAGCTGAAAGCGGCGCGTGCATTGCGTATTCCTGTGGTACGCCGCGCTGAGATGCTGGCAGAGCTGATGCGTTATCGTCATGGTATTGCCATTGCCGGTACGCACGGAAAAACCACCACCACAGCACTGACAACTCAGATTTACTCAGAGGCTGGCCTGGATCCAACGTTTGTGAACGGCGGTCTGGTGAAAAGTGCCGGAACCAATGCCCGTCTGGGATCCAGCCGTTATCTGATTGCTGAAGCGGATGAAAGTGATGCGTCGTTTATCCACCTGCAACCGATGGTGTCGGTGGTGACGAACATTGAAGCAGACCACATGGATACCTATGGTGGTGACTTCGAAAACCTCAAACAGACCTTTATTGATTTTCTGCATAATCTGCCGTTCTACGGTCTGGCGGTGATGTGTATTGATGATCCGGTCGTGCGTGAACTGTTGCCGCGCGTCGGCCGCCAGGTGATCACTTACGGTTTTTCTGAAGATGCGGATGTACGTCTGGTTGATTACCGTCAGCAGGGGCAGCAGGGCCATTTTTCGATCCTGCGGAAAGGCAAGCCAGCTTTGTCGGTGACGCTGAATATCCCGGGTCGCCATAATGCTCTGAATGCGACCGCTGCTGTGGCTGTTGCGACGGAAGAAGGCGTAGAAGATGACGCGATTCTGCGTGCGCTGGCTGAGTTCGAAGGAACGGGTCGCCGATTTGACCACCTGGGCGAGTTTGAAACCGGGAAAGGGAAAGTCATGCTGGTTGATGATTACGGTCATCACCCGAGTGAAGTTGATGTGACAATCCAGGCGGCTCGTGCCGGTTGGCCGGACAAACGGCTGGTGATGATCTTCCAGCCACACCGCTACAGCCGGACGCGTGATCTTTATGATGATTTTGCCAATGTGCTGGAGCAGGTGGATGTCCTGCTGATGCTGGATGTTTACAGTGCGGGTGAAGCTCCGATTCCGGGCGCTGATGGCCGCTCATTGTGCCGGACCATTCGTGGCCGGGGTAAAATCGATCCGATTTTTGTTCCGAATACAGCCGCATTACCTGCCGCTCTGGCGAATGTTATGCAAGAGAATGACCTGGTCCTGACGCAAGGTGCTGGTGATGTTGGTAAAATTGCACGTCAACTGGCTGCACTGGGGCTGGATGAGAAAGAAATGAAGAAATAATGTGCTCCAGAGCCAGCCTGTCGTTAAAATCTGGGATATTTTGTGTCACTTTCTTGCGCTTTTTCGCTAAGCTTGTGGAAAAAGGCTGAAAAATCCTGTTGATGAATATGCAATAATGTTTCACGTCAGGAAATTGCGGACAATAGTTGGAGAGCTTCGTGTTGGTCGGTATAATCGGCCAACTTTTTTGCTGTCCTCGCCTGGATCTGGTGAAATTTTATGACAGGTAAGTCTTCACTTCGCTTGTCTGGTGATCAAAATAACGGCAGACTGATATGGTTCAGGAAATGAAGTGTTAAATCATGACTGAGGCAGCCTTAAAGCAGAATCATTGGGTTTCCGGCCCATGGTCCCAGTGGCGCGGCCTGAGCTTTCTGGCTTTGGTGATTGCCGGAATGATCTGGCTCTTTGTATCCGTGATGCACTGGATGACAGATGCCAACCGGATGCCGCTGTCGCAACTGATCATTCAGGGCGATCTGGAACATCTGACAACGGAGCAGGTGAGGCAGGGAATCCTGAAGATGGGGGCATTAAGCAGCTTTATGCTGCAGGATGTTGATGAAATTCAGTATACACTGGAATCGCTTCCCTGGATTGCGCAAGCATCGGTCCGCAAACAATGGCCGGATACGGTAAAAGTTTATCTGGTCGAGCACCGGCCTGCGGCGGTCTGGAACGACAAGTTTCTGGTCAATCAGCAGGGACTGGTGTTTGAGGCGCCTGCGTCGGACGTATCCGGTGAATCTCTGGTGACGCTGGAAGGTCCGGACGGTAGTAGCGAAGAAATGCTTAAAACGTGGCGCGAAATGCAACCTGAGTTGCAGCGTGGCGGATTGGAAATTGTTAGGCTGTCATTAAATCAACGGCGGTCCTGGCGAATCTGGCTCAGTAACGGCATTCGGCTGGAACTGGGGCGGGAAGCGCGACTGGAACGAATCAAGCGCTTTTTATGGCTTTACCCCGAGCTGGAGCAGCAGGGCAAAGCAATAGATTATGTCGATCTGCGTTACGATACGGGTGTCGCCGTAGGTTGGCAGCAGAATAATGAAGAAGTGGTTCAGGAATAGAGCGTGCGCTAATGACGAAGGCTATAGATAAAAAACTCATCGTTGGCCTTGATATCGGTACCTCCAAAGTTTGTGCTTTGGTGGGTGAGGCATTGCCGGACGGCCTGGTGAATGTCATTGGTGTGGGCAGCAGCCCGTCTAAAGGCATGGATAAAGGTGGCGTCAACGATCTCGAATCTGTCGTCAAATCCGTGCAACGGGCGGTTGACCAGGCGGAACTTATGGCAGATTGTCAGATTGCCTCTGTATATCTGTCTCTGTCCGGGAAACATATTCGTTGCCAGACCGAGAAAGGGATGGTGCCGATTTCCGACAAAGAAGTGACTCAGGATGACGTGGATAACGTCATTCACACGGCAAAGTCGGTCAAAATCAGTGACGAGCACAGAACGTTGCACGTTATCCCGCAAGAATTTGCCATTGACTACCAGGAGGGGATTAAAAACCCGGTTGGTTTGTCTGGTGTGCGAATGGAAGCCAGCGTGCATCTGATCACTTGCCATAATGACATGGCAAGAAACATCGTGAAAGCGGTTGAACGCTGTGGCCTGAAAGTGGATCAGTTGATCTTTTCAGGGCTGGCTGCCAGCTATGCGGTGTTAACGGCGGATGAGCGTGAACTGGGTGTCTGTGTGGTCGATATCGGTGGCGGAACCATGGATATGGCTGTATGGACAGGCGGTGCACTCCGGCACGCGGAAGTGATTCCTTATGCAGGTAATGTGGTCACCAGCGACATTGCTTATGCCTTTGGCACCCCTCCGGGGGATGCTGAGGAAATCAAAGTGAAGTACGGCTGCGCACTGAGCGAATTGGTCAGTAAAGACGCCAAAGTCGACGTTCCCAGTGTGGGCGGACGACCGTCGCGCAGCCTGCAAAGTCAGACACTCGCGGAAGTGATTGAACCGCGTTACAGCGAATTGCTGGGTCTGGTGAATCAAAAGTTGGTGGAAATACAAGAACAACTGCGTAATACGGGTGTCAAACACCAGCTGGCAGCTGGCATCGTGTTAACCGGCGGAGCCTCACAAATGGAAGGGCTGGTAGAATGTGCTGAGCGGGTATTCCGTAATCAGGTACGTTTGGGCCGACCGCTGGCATTAAGTGGCTTAACGGACTATGTCCAGGCCCCGCATTACGCAACGGCAGTAGGCTTACTGCATTACGGAAAGGACAGTCAGACATTTGAAGATAGTGAGTTGGAGCCCAAGCGTTCAGTGGCAGGCTTGTTCACTAAAATTAGTGGTTGGCTACGAAAAGAATTTTAAACCTGATGCGAACAGGAAAAACGGAGAGAACACATGTTTGAACCGATGATGGAATTGTCTGATGAAGCGGTAATTAAAGTCATTGGCGTTGGCGGTGGCGGTGGTAACGCTGTTGATCACATGGTCCGTGAGTCGATTGAAGGCGTACACTTCATCAGTGTGAATACTGATGCTCAGGCGCTGCGTAAAAGCAACGTTGGCACAGTGATCCAGATTGGCGGTGACATCACGAAAGGTTTGGGTGCAGGTGCTAACCCTCAGGTTGGCCGTGACTCAGCGCTGGAAGATCGTGAAGCGATTCGTGAAGCACTGGACGGTTCAGATATGGTCTTTATCGCGGCTGGTATGGGCGGTGGTACCGGAACCGGTGCTGCACCGATTATTGCTGAAGTTGCGAAAGAGCTGGGTATTCTGACCGTTGCTGTGGTGACCAAGCCTTTTAGTTTCGAAGGTAAAAAACGCATGGCGTTTGCGGAGCAGGGTATTGAGGAGCTGTCTAAGCACGTCGATTCTCTGATCACGATTCCGAATGAAAAACTGCTGAAAGTGCTGGGCCGTGGCATCACATTGTTGGACGCCTTTGCAAAAGCCAATGATGTACTGAAGAACGCGGTACAGGGCATTGCAGAGCTGATCACCCGTCCGGGCATGATCAACGTCGACTTTGCGGACGTACGTACCGTGATGTCTGAGATGGGTCATGCCATGATGGGCAGCGGTGTTGCGACCGGTGAAGACCGTGCGGAAGAAGCTGCTGAAATGGCGATTTCCAGCCCGCTGCTGGAAGATATCGATCTGGCTGGTGCTCGTGGTGTTCTGGTCAACATTACCGCAGGTCTGGATATGCGTCTGGATGAGTTCGAAACTGTCGGTAATACAGTGAAAGCATTCGCTTCTGATAATGCGACTGTGGTGATTGGTACTTCACTGGATCCGGACATGAGCGATGAGCTGCGTGTCACAGTTGTTGCGACCGGTATTGGCAAAGAAACGAAGCCTGATATTACGCTGGTTACGAACACGGCTAAACCTGCAGTGCAGGAAAAGCCAGTGGTTCAGCAAGAGCCGCAGGAAGAAACGATCAAGCCTCAGACCGTGCAACCAGCGGCGGAGAAAAATGTCCAGTCAGGTGCGGCAGCAACAGCGGCAAAGCCGAAGCAGCAAGCCGACCATGACTACCTGGATATCCCTGCGTTTTTACGCAAGCAGGCAGACTAATTTTAAAAAGTTTGGGTTAGATCACAATTGATGGTAAGATGACCGCTTGGCCGCATTAAAGTTTGCACCATGGCGGTCGATATATAATCATCAGTCAGTTGAGACGAGTAAGCAGATGATCAGACAACGTACACTAAAAAGCATCGTGAAAACGATTGGGGTGGGTCTTCACTCTGGTCGTAAAGTGACGCTTATTCTGCGCCCGGCCGCAGCAAATACTGGTGTTATCTATCGTCGTACGGATCTGAATCCGCCGGTGGATTTTCCGGCAAATGCTGATTCTGTGCGAGATACAATGTTGTGCACCGCGCTGGTGAACGATCAGGGCGTACGCATCTCAACTGTTGAGCACCTGAATGCCGCGCTGGCTGGTATGGGCATTGATAATGTGATTGTGGAAGTGGATGCACCGGAAATTCCGATTATGGACGGTAGCGCCAGCCCATTCATTTATCTGCTGCAATCTGCCGGGATTGAGACACTGAATGCGCCGAAGCGTTTTCTGCGTCTGAAAAAAACTGTTCGTGTTGAAGATGGCGACAAGTGGGCAGAGCTGAGACCTTACAATGGTTTCCGTCTGGACTTCGCGATTGAATTTAATCATCCGGCGATCGATGTAGATCAGCAACGTCTGGTTCTGGACTTTTCCAGTCAGTCGTTTGTGAAAGATATCAGCCGCGCCCGAACTTTTGGTTTCATGCGTGATATCGAATATCTGCAGTCACAGAATCTGTGCCTGGGTGGTAGCTTCGATAACGCTATTGTTCTTGATGACTACCGCATCCTGAATGATGAAGGTCTGCGTTTTGACAATGAGCTGGTGACACATAAAGTACTGGACGCTATTGGTGATCTGTACATGTGCGGTCACAATATCATTGGTGAAATGGTCGCTTATAAGTCCGGCCATGCCCTGAACAATAAATTGCTCCGTGCTGTTTTGGCTGACCAGGAAGCTTATGAGTGGTCGACCTTCCAGGATGAAGCGGACGTGCCTGTTACTTTTGCTCAACCGGGTATGGTACTGGCCTAAGCTCTTTTTCTTCTGCTCGCGACCGGCCCTGCAAGGACATCACTTGCGTGAAATAGGTCGGTCCTGCGGGCAGAACATCTCCTATCCTTTTTGATACTGCCCTCCATTGACACTTAGTCTTTTCAATCTCTCATTGAACACCTCAAAGAACATCAGCATCTGATCCGTAAAGATAATCCCTTGATTTTCAACGATCTGATAGTCACTTTCTTCAACTATTATTGATAAGTGCATGAAAAAATAAGCTTTTACTGGATGGGAAGCGCAGCCATTGTTCTGAAAAGCTGTTGACGGCGTGATGGCGCCAGACGCAATCCTCTGAAATCAGTCAGGGATAAATAGGCTTCTGTAGTTTGATATCACATCGCTCAACGAGCGTTTGAGAGATGTGAAGAAACCGAGCAGATTATTTATTTTTGTTTGCCAGTGCAGCCAGTCGTTCCAGGCGGGCTTTAATCTTTGCCGGGGCATCCTGAGCAGTTTCCATGAGTGACTGGGCGGCACGTTCGGAAATGGGTTTGCGTTTCAGAACTGGCGTTTTATCGGCTTGGATCGGTTCTGCAGCCAGTGAAGGATTGATACTGATTTGAATATCCTGCAATTTGGGCAAGGTGTGCTCACGCAGCCGGTTGATGAGTTGATTGCGCTCATAATTCAATCGCATCGACCAAGCGGCAGATGCAACCTCGATCACCAATATGCCCTGACGATAGTTACTGACACGGCATGCCTGGGCGCAGCTGAGATATTGCTGTACCTGGCTGTTGAGTTTGTGAAGTGCCATCGCTCGTTGCTGGATATTGCCCAGGGCACTGTCATCATCGAGCAAACTGGCTGTCGTCTGGGGACGGTGATCTCTCATAGAAATGCCGAAAACCTCAATTAAATGAATGCGAAGAACCCACGGAACGGAGTGAGATCTAAGTTTTTGTATCTGGTTGCGAAGTTATTGTGATAAGTCTAGGCGTTCCTGCAATTATTTTTTTATCATAACAAATTCGGAGCTGTTCGGGGCCGGCTTGGTGAATGGTTCCATTTCACAAAGCATGTTATTGTGCCTGATGCCCTTGAAATTCCGTTCGGGAAACACAATATCACCATCACTGACATTTGTTTTCATCCCGGCGACAGTCATGATTGTCTGTCTGGAGAGGGGCGGAGCAAGGAAATGCTTCGTTATGATGGCAATTTTTGAGTCCTCAGCCTGCGCCTGTGCTGGGATCTGATATCACAAAGAGTAAAACGGCACCGCCATGTTATCAAAACTACTGACTAAAGTTATCGGCAGCCGCAACGACCGTACCATTCGACGTTTGCGTAAAATTGTTGATGAGATCAACAAGCTAGAACCTGAATTTGAGAGCCTGCAGGATGAAGAACTGAAGGCAAAAACAGCTGAGTTTCGTCAGCGGCTGGATCAGGGTGAAACCCTGGACCAATTGTTGCCTGAAGCCTTTGCGACTGTTCGTGAAGCCTCCAAACGTGTCTTCGGCATGCGTCATTTCGATGTTCAGATGATTGGTGGTATGGTTCTGAACAATCGCCAGATTGCTGAAATGCGTACCGGTGAGGGTAAAACCCTGACGGCGACCCTGCCTGCTTATCTGAATGCGTTGACCGGTAAAGGTGTTCACATTGTTACGGTGAACGATTATCTGGCGAGCCGGGATGCAGAGACGAACCGTCCGCTGTTCGAATTCCTGGGAATGACTGTAGGTGTGAACCTGTCCCAGATGCCGCCACAGGTGAAGAAAGAAGCTTACGCCTGTGACATTCTGTACGGAACCAACAACGAATTCGGTTTCGATTATCTGCGCGATAACATGGCCTTCCGTCCGGAAGACCGGGTCCAGCGTGAGCGCTTCTTTGCCGTAGTGGATGAAGTGGACTCCATTCTGATTGACGAAGCCCGTACCCCACTGATTATTTCCGGTCCGGCAGAAGACAGCTCTGAGCTTTATACCAAGATTAATACGTTGATCCCTGAACTGGTCAGACAGGACAAAGAGGACAGCGAGGAATACCGTGGTGAAGGGCACTACACGGTCGATGAAAAATCCAAGCAGGTTCACCTGACAGAAAACGGTCAGGAGTTTGTTGAAGAACTGCTGAAGCAGCATGCGCTGATGCAGGAAGAAGACACCCTGTACTCTCCGGCCAATATCTCTCTGCTGCACCATGTCAATGCAGCGCTGCGTGCACATGTCCTGTTTGAGCGCGATGTTGACTACATCGTGAAGGACAACGAGGTCATCATTGTTGATGAGCACACCGGCCGTACGATGCCGGGACGTCGCTGGTCTGAAGGTCTGCATCAGGCTGTTGAAGCCAAAGAAGGTGTGAAGATTCAGAACGAAAACCAGACGCTGGCTTCGATCACCTTCCAGAACTATTTCCGTCTGTATGAAAAACTGTCTGGTATGACAGGTACAGCAGACACTGAAGCCTTCGAATTCCAGTCGATTTATGGTTTGGAAACTGTCGTAGTTCCGACCAATAAGCCAATGATCCGTGATGATATGGGTGATCTGGTTTACATGACGGAACGCGAGAAGTTCGAAGCGATTATTGAAGATATCAAGGCGCGTGTCGCCAATGGTCAGCCGGTGCTGGTCGGTACGGTCTCGATTGAGAAATCTGAGCTGTTGTCAAATGCGCTGAAGAAATCCGGAATTGCGCATCAGGTGCTGAATGCCAAGTTCCATGAAAAAGAAGCCGAGATTATTGCCCAGGCGGGTAAGCCGGGCACAGTGACGATTGCGACCAACATGGCCGGTCGTGGTACGGATATCGTGCTGGGTGGCAGCTGGCAAAGTGAAGTCGAGCTGCTGGAAAACCCGACTGAAGAACAGATTGCGTCGATCAAAGCCGCGTGGAAAGAGCGTCATGAAGCGGTTCTGACATCCGGTGGTTTGCATATTATCGGTACTGAGCGTCATGAATCCCGTCGTATCGATAACCAACTGCGTGGTCGTGCCGGTCGCCAGGGCGATGCCGGTTCTTCCCGTTTCTATCTGTCGATGGATGACGGTCTGATGCGTATCTTCGCCTCTGAACGTGTTTCTGCCATGATGAAGAAACTGGGTATGGAAGAAGGCGAAGCCATTGAGCACCCATGGGTGACCAAGGCTATTGAAAATGCTCAGCGTAAGGTTGAAGGCCGTAACTTCGATATCCGTAAACAGCTGCTTGAATTTGATGATGTCGCGAACGATCAGCGTAAAGTGGTTTATGAGCTGCGTGATGAACTGATGTTTGCTGAAGACATCAGTGACATGATGGTCCAGAACCGTGAAGATGTTCTGAACAGCGTGATTGATACTTATATTCCGCCGCAGTCCCTGGATGAAATGTGGGATATCCCGGGACTGGAAGAACGACTGAGAGTCGACTTCGATCTGGATCTGCCGATTCAGGATTGGCTGGATAAAGATGACAAGCTTTATGAAGAAGCGCTGCGTGAGCGTGTCATTTCGGAAGCCGTGCGTGTTTACGATGAGAAAGAAGCGGCAGTGGGTGCGCCAGTCCTGCGTAACTTTGAAAAAACTGTGATGCTGCAGAATCTGGATACTCTGTGGAAAGAGCATCTGGCAGCGATGGATCACCTGCGTCAGGGAATCCATCTGCGTGGCTATGCGCAGAAGAACCCGAAACAGGAATACAAGCGTGAGTCTTTCGAGTTGTTCCAGGATATGCTGGAAAACCTGAAATCTGATGTTATCGCGATCCTGAGCAAGGTGCGGGTGCAGCAGCAGGAAGAAGTAGACCAGGTTGAAGCTGAGCGTCAGCGTATGGCTGAAGAAATGGCCCGCCGTCAGCAGTTTAACCATCAGGAAGCAACCAGT
Source organism: Photobacterium sp. 53610 (assembly GCF_036409375.1). NCBI lineage: Bacteria > Pseudomonadati > Pseudomonadota > Gammaproteobacteria > Vibrionales > Vibrionaceae > Photobacterium > Photobacterium sp. 53610. Next base: position 98,210 of record NZ_JAXOFS010000009.1, read on the forward strand.
GCTGTGGCTGAAACCAGTCAGGGGGGCGAAGACAGCTTCTCGGGTGGTGAGCGCAAAGTTGGCCGAAATGAGCCGTGTCCTTGTGGGTCAGGTAAAAAATATAAGCAGTGCCACGGTCGTATCAGCTGATAGAATCGGGTGAAGCTTTGTTCGAAGGCCGCTATTGCGGCCTTTGTTTTGTTCTGACTCAGGTTAAAATTGTATTCGGATTAACATCCTGGAGTTCAGGGTGTAAGTAAAGATTGAAACAGGTAAGCAGCGTGGAAAAAAAACGAGTCTGGATATCAGCTGGCATTATTCTGAACAGCCAGCAGGATAAAGTATTTATTACCCGTCGTCCGGAAACCTCCCATAAAGGCGGGTTCTGGGAATTTGCCGGCGGTAAGGTCGAACTCGGTGAAACAGCGGAACAAGCGGTCATCCGGGAGCTGAATGAAGAAGTGGGCATTGTGGCAACCGAGCTGGAGCACTTTATTGCACTGGAGCACGATTATCCGGAGAAGGCCCTGAAATTCGACTTTTTTCTGATCAAAGCTTTTGACGGCGAAGCTTATGGCCGGGAGGGTCAGCCGGGGCAATGGGTTGCGCTGGAAGCACTCCGGGATTTCGCTTTCCCTGAAGCGAATTATCCCGTGATTGATAAGCTGCTGGCCCGGTAAGCCTGTCGGGTTATTGGTGCGGGTCTCTGAAAACAGAGAACCGCACATCCGCATTACATCTCTTCAGACCAGCCGTCGGAATCCGACAGATCCGGTGCACCGGGAATGGCTTTTTCTTCCGCTGCCCATTCACCTAAATCAATCAGTTGACAGCGTTTGGAGCAGAAAGGCCGGAAAGGGCTTTGCTCACCCCAGACCACGTCTGTTTGGCAGGTGGGACATTTGACGATTGTCGGTGTTCTTGATTGCGACACGTTAACCTCAGCAAATCGCTAGTGTGAATTCAATGCATTCGGCAACCGGGTTGCCTGTTGTTGCCTGCCCTTCATCAAACGGCAGGAAACGAACAGCGAACCGGCTGCGATGTCCGGATATCATAGGATAAACCCCATAACTCGGGCAAACCTGCAGACGCAGCAGGCTGGCATTGTCGGCATCATGCTGGAAAAATCCGTTGCGGGCAACCCGGGGTTTAAACTGACCCGACTCGCGTGTCACTCTCAGCCACAGCTGAAGTGCCCGGGCCATGGGCTGAAGCTGTTCATACCAGGCGGCCATATCGGCCTGTTTTCTGTCAAAAGACAGGTGCAGCCAGTGGTGCAGGCTGGGCAGGTCAAAGCAGCAACTGCCTCCCGGCAGCGAAAATCGCTGCTTGATTCCGGCCAGAAACCGATCTTCCCGGAGGTGCTGACCCAGCCGGGGCGCAGTGATCAGGTGGTGATGTACCGATGTCATCTGATCCAGCAGGGCAAGGACAGCGGTTTGATCAACGCCATCAACATCCAGCCACTGTTTGATTTGCAGCTGTTGTTTATCAAGATCTTTGGCCAGCTCACTTTTGACCTGTACTTGATCGAGAATATCGAGAATGTCGAAAAGGGCGCGGAAAAAGACCTGATATTGCCAGGGATCATCAGAATCACGGGCATGGTTGATCTGGAGCATCAGGTACTCCAGTCGCAGGTAAATACGGACTTTTTCGTTTAACGGGTGCTCAAAACGGGTTGTCTGCATAGTTGCGGGCCTGTTTGTTGATCTCTGGTGTAGGTTCAGTTGCGACCGGGTTTTTCGCTCAGGCGCAGGTATTGCTGGTGCAGCCTGGCCACTTCGCCGCGCAGCTTGTGGCTGTCGCCATTGTTGTCGATGACATCATCTGCGGCAGCGAGACGTTGCTCCCGGGTCGCCTGTGCGGCCAGAATCTTACGGACCTGAATGCCATCGACTTGATCCCTGCTGGTGGTACGGGCGATCTGAACGTCTTCGCTTACATCAACAACCAGGAGCCGATCGGTCATCTTCTGGAGCTGGTTTTCTACCATTAAGGGTACAACCAGCAGGCAATAAGGCGAGTTGGCCTGGCTGATCTCCTGTTGCATTTGCTGACGAATCATTGGGTGGAGCAGGCCATCCAGCCAGGCTTTTAAGGCTGGCTCATTGAAGATCGCCTCTCTGAGTTTACTGCGGTTGAGCTGGCCATCTGTCAGCAGGATGTCAGCACCCAGACGGGTTACGATTGCTTTCAGGCCTTCTGAACCGGGAGCCACAACTGCCCGGGCAATCACATCAGCATCAATGATATCAATCCCATAGTTGGCAAACAGATTGGCGACAGTTGTTTTTCCGCTGCCGATACCCCCGGTCAGGCCGATCACCAGAGTCATAGCGCATATCCTAAATAAGTGCCGACATACCACGTCAGAACCGGAGAGCCCCACAGTAAGGCTGCCCAGCCGGCAAGTGCGAGGTAGGGGCCAAATGAAAACGGTGTCTGTGCAGTATTTTCGGATTCACTGCGTTGCATACGTAATAAAATGATGCCACAGACAGTGCCAAGCAAGGAAGAGAGCAGCACGATAAAAGGCAGTAACTGCCATCCTGCCCAGGCGCCCAGAGCCGCCAGAAGTTTGAAATCGCCGTATCCCATGCCTTCTTTGCCGGTCAGCAGTTTGAAGAGCCAGTATAGGCTCCAGAGTGACAGGTAACCGGCCATAGCGCCAATGACCGCAGATTCCAGACTGACCGGTCCGACTCCCAGCAATGCCAGCAGCAGTCCCCCCCAGAGCAGGGGAAGAGTGAGCTGATCCGGCAGCAGCATTTTGTCGATGTCGATAAACGTCAGAGCAATCAGCACAAAACTGGCAGCGATCACGGCCAGACTCCAGACTGATGGAGGCAGGACCAGTGCAACCGTCAGCGCTGCCAGAGAAGATAAGAACTCAATTGCAGGGTAGCGGGCGCTGATTTTCTGTTTGCAGTGACTGCACCGGCCGCGTAGCACTAACCAACTGATGACAGGGATATTTTCCCATGCCCGGATGCGGTGCTGGCAATGCGGACAGTGTGACGCCGGTACGCTGAGATTGAAGGCTGGCTGCGTCTCGACAGGACCGTATTCAGGAAAGCAGGCTGCACAGTCTGCACGCCACTGTCTTTCCATCATGATCGGCAGGCGGTGAATGACCACATTCAGAAAACTGCCGATGATCAGGCCCAAAAGGGCGGCAGCAAGAGGATAAAGCCAGGGATAGTCGATCAGCAGTGCCATGAGAAGACTCAATTTCCGTCAAGTTATCGCAACAAAAGGCTATTTTAGCCTGAATATATTGCCGGTAGCGAGTTATCCCACCACTTTCATTAAATCGAAGACAGGTAAGTACATGGCCAGCAGTAATGTCCCGACCAGTGCACCAATCAACAAAATGAGTATTGGTTCTGTCAGGGTGGTGAGTGTTTTGAGCTGGTGGGACAGCGCACTGTCATCCTGATCCGCCAGCCGGAGCAGCAGTGTGTCGAGCTGACCGGTTTCTTCTCCGACCATGACCATGTGAACCAGACGATCAGAAACGCAGGCCTGCTGTCGGAGGGCCTGATGGAGTGGGTGTCCGGCAGAGACCTGACGGGAAGCCTGGCGATAGGCTTGTTCTAAGGCCCGGTTTCCGCAGGTAGCGGAGGCAAGTTTTAACCCGCTCAGCAGGGGCAGACCTGCCTGAAAGGTAATTCCCAGTGTGCGGGTGAATCTGGCTTGTGCGGCCAGCTGCCAGAGCGGGCCGAGTAACGGACAGCGGAGGCCGTACCGGTGAATGCGGGCCTGCCATAGGGGGCTCCGCTGATATAAAAGCCGGCTACACCCTATCAGGAATACAAGAGCTGTGGCGGCAGGCAGCCCGATATCTCTGAAGCGGTCGGAGAGAGTCAGAACGGTCCGGGTCAGCCAGGGAAGCTGATTGCCCATACTGGCAAACAGGCTGGCGAATTGAGGGATCACCCAGGCAAGCATCAGTGTGGTGACAGCTGCAGCCACCAGACATACCGCCGCCGGGTAGACCAGAGCCTGTTTCAGGTTGCGTTGTAATGCCTGGGACTGCTCCCGGTAAGTCGCGATCTGAGCCAGCATCTGAGGCAGTTGTCCAGCCTGCTCTCCGGCGGTGAGCAGACTGCAGAGCGTCGTGTCCGGAAAGGGCAGAGAGTCAGCCAGCGCATCAGACAGCGGGCGCCCTGACGCCACCTGCGTCCCTAAGCGGCGGAGGAGTGCGGCAGGTGCCATCCGTGACTGTTCACGAGCCAGCAGAGTCAGTGCGCTGGAAAGCGGCAGCGATGCGTGGAGCAAAATACTCAGTTGGCGCAGGAGCTGTGTCAGATCCTGTTGCCGGAGGTCATGGCGACGGCGGGTTAACCAGCCCGGCCTTCGACGTCGCATTGCCAGCAGGGTTATCTTTTCAGCTTTCAGCCGCTGAACGATCTCTTCGGGATCATAGGCGGCGGCCAGTCCCTGAGTGCGCTGCCCGTTCTGATGTCGTCCGTGCCAGAAGAAATAACGCAGCTGTACTGACAGCTTCATCATGCCGTCTTCATCAATTGGGTGAGCGGATCAGATGCGAGGACGCGCCGTAACTCACTCAGGCTGGTGATCCCCTGACGCAGCAGCCGGATACCGGCGGTTTCCAGAGACAGGCCATCGACCGGGGTCTGGGTCATGGTGAGGGTATTGTCTGCCGTTGGTGCGGATGAATTTGACATACAGAGCTCGAACAGGCCGGTCCGGCCAAGATAGCCCTGATTGCAGTATTCGCAGCCTTGCGGGCTGGCTTCGTACAGGGTAATCGGGAGCTCAGGATGGTTTTGCAATGAATCCGGCAGGGAAACAGCTTGCCGGCAATGGGTGCACAGGCAGCGCACCAGACGCTGGGAAATAATCAGGCTCAGTGATGCGCCGAGTTCATAAGGCGCGATGCCAAGATGCCCCAGCCGGGTCAGGGTTTCGGCAGCAGAATTGGTATGCAGCGTTGAAAGTACCAGATGTCCGGTTTGCGCAGCTCTGACGGCCATAGCTGCGGTTTCCTGATCGCGGATTTCACCGATCATGATGACATCCGGATCCTGGCGGAGAAAAGTACGTAAGGCGGATGAAAAATCGAGCCCGATGACCGGGTTGATCTGGAGCTGATTGATCCCCGGCAACTGGATCTCTACCGGATCTTCCGCAGTACAGATATTCCGGTGTTCCTGGTTCAGCCAGCTCAGTCCGGCATAGAGCGACAGTGTTTTCCCGCTGCCTGTGGGGCCGGTGACCAGAATCAGTCCTTGCGGCTTTCGCAGGGCATTTTCGAAGGCTTCCCGCTGGGAGTCCGGGTAACCCAGATGTTCAAGGGAGAGTGGAATGTGGTTGTTATCGAGCAGTCTCAGAACGATTTTTTCTCCCCATTGTGCCGGGAGCGTGGACACTCGCATATCGACGGTCATGTTCTGGTTCAGTGCCAGCCTGAAACGGCCATCTTGTGGCAGACGGCGTTCGGCAATATTGAGCCGGGCAAGAATTTTCAGCCGGGCAGTCAGCCGGACGGCTAAATCCGTTGGCTGCTTGGCATAGATCAGCAGCAATCCATCACACCGAAAGCGGATCCGGCAGGATTGCTCGAAAGGTTCGATGTGAATGTCGGAAGCCTGTCGTCGGATTGCATCCAGCAGAAGCTGGTTCAAATAACGGCTGAGCGGCGCGTCATCGTCTTCCGGAGTGGCATCGGATCGTACCGGTGACTCGGTCAGCTGCATCAGATCCTGTTCACTGACGGGAGTCATATTGAGAGTACTGGCAACCTGCTGACCATACACGCGACGGATCGCATTCTCCAACTGTTGCCGGGGCAGCAGCACGGGCTGAATGGTCAGTCCGGTTGCGAACCTGCACTCATCCAGGCTGCTGGTTTCCGTGGGATCTGCAATCCCCAGAGTCAAAATATTGTTGTCGATGGCCAGCGGCAGAATCCGGTGTCTTTCGATCAGCGGCCGGATAGCCAGCTGCTGGCACAAGCTCTGATAGTCAAACTGGTGGACATCTGCCACAGACAATGAAAACAGGTGAGCCAGGTGCCGGGCCAGATCTTTGTCGGTAAACACGCCAGTCCGGATGAGTGCTTCGGGATACCCGATATGGTGTTGCCGGACTTCGTGCTGAACCTTGTCGATTTCGGTTAGGGAGATCAGGCTGGCCTGATGCAGCGCAGAGAGGAGGGTGCGGGTCATTTTCAGCTCCCCGGACAGAAGTTTGAGTGATCGTCTCCGGCACATTCCGTTTTCCAGACTAGACCGTCTTCACTATTGTCCGGCAGCAGCCGGACTTCTGCATTGGCGGGCAGGCTGCCTTTGCTGTGACCATCCGGAATACTGCTGATCACCCCGGTGCCCGTGCGAACGCTCAGGCTGTTGCCGGTGTGGGTTGCCGTGACGGTGGAACGGATTTCAAAACTGTCACCATTCCCCTTATCGAAGCGCTGGGAATCCGGCACGCCGTTGCGACCGCTCTGGCAATCAATGGTGCGGGATGCGCCGGAGACCTGACGCGTCATCAGGCACAGGCTGACGGCTGTTTTCATGGCGGTGGCTGCGTGGAGCATTTCGGTTGCATGCGCTCGCTGGGTGTAGCCCTGATAAGCCGGCATGGCAAAAGCGCTCAGTATGCTGATGATTGCCACGACAATCATGAGCTCAATTAAGGTAAATCCTCGGGATCGGGTCATTGCAGTCTGCCTTTCACTGAAAAAATCGCAGTCAGCATAGGGAGCGGGGATGCCCTGAAAAGCATGACCGAAGAATTTTCCGGTCCTCTTCAAACGAGCGAGTGAAAGCCTGGGTTATTACATATGAGTGCTGGAGATGTCTCGACAGCATAAAGGGATGAATCGGGGGATAGAAAGTAAAGAAAACCGGCATTTTTCGTCGTATTGAGATGGGGTGAAAGATAAGTAACTGTGTGCATAACTCTCAAAATCGAAAGTAAAGCCTTTGAAAAACATTACTTTTTATGTGTGTTCTTGAATATCAAACTCAGATCACAGATAGGGGGTGAGCAAAAACGAAAATATTTACTTTCGTCATCTCAGTTAATACGCTCACTCGCTCAAAAAATACCATCGCAATAATGATAATAATGAGGTTACCTCTGAATGTTTGGAATATTTCAACCTAAAGCGCATCAGCCTCGGCTTCCGGCCGATAAGCTTGATAGCACCTATACCCGCCTCCGGTGGCAGCTCTTCATCGGTATCTTTTTCGGATACGCCGGTTATTACCTGGTTCGTAAGAACTTCAGTCTGGCGATGCCTTACCTGATCGAGCAGGGGTTCAGCCGCGGTGATCTGGGTGTTGCCCTGGCCGCAGTGTCAATCTCTTATGGTCTGTCCAAGTTCCTGATGGGCAGTGTATCTGACCGCTCAGATCCGCGTTATTTCCTGAGTGCCGGTCTGCTGATGTCGGCTCTGGTCATGTTCTGTTTTGGTTTCATGCCGTGGGCAACGGGCAGTATTACGGCCATGTTTATCCTGTTGTTCCTGAACGGCTGGTTCCAGGGCATGGGCTGGCCTGCCTGTGGCCGGACGATGGTGCACTGGTGGTCCCGGAAAGAACGGGGAGAAATCGTCTCAGTCTGGAATGTGGCTCATAACGTCGGTGGGGGTCTGATTGGTCCGCTGTTCCTGCTGGGTCTGTGGGCTTTCCAGGACGACTGGCGCGCAGCCTTTTATGTGCCTGCTTTTTTTGCCGCGCTGGTTGCTGTCTTCATCTGGATGACTGTCCGCGATACACCTCAGTCCTGCGGATTGCCGCCGATTGAAGAATACAAGAATGATTATCCGGATGATTACGACAAGTCGCATGAAACCGAGATGACCGCGAAGGAAATCTTCTTCAAGTATGTGTTCTCGAACAAGCTGCTGTGGTCCATTGCAATTGCGAATGCCTTTGTTTACCTGATCCGCTACGGTGTACTGGACTGGGCACCGGTTTACCTGAAAGAAGCCAAAGAATTTACCGTGGATAAATCGTCCTGGGCTTATTTCCTGTACGAGTGGGCCGGGATCCCGGGTACCCTGCTGTGTGGCTGGATCTCTGACAAACTGTTCAAAGGCCGTCGTGCACCGGCTGGTATCCTCTTCATGGCGCTGGTTCTGGTGGCTGTGCTGGTTTACTGGTTTAACCCGGCAGGTAATCCGACAGTGGATATGCTGGCGCTGATCGCCATCGGCTTCCTGATCTACGGTCCGGTGATGCTGATCGGTCTGTATGCGCTGGAACTGGCACCGAAGAAAGCTGCGGGGACAGCGGCAGGTCTGACAGGTCTGTTCGGCTACCTGGGTGGCGCTGTGGCAGCGAATGCCATCCTGGGTTATACCGTGGATCACTTTGGCTGGGATGGCGGCTTCATCGTTCTGGTCGGCTCTTGTGTCGCATCAATCGTCTTCCTGTTGTATGCCTTTGTGGGCGAACGCGCACATCATGAGCAAAAAGCCCGTGAACAAGCAGTTGCTTAAGGTTTTGCTTTAATTTTCAATATATACAGGCCGTTTCATACATGTGACGGCCTGTTGTTTTGTGGCGTCTGACAAACAAAATATGGATAAAAATATGAAACTAAACGTAATTGGCTTATCAATGGCTGCCCTGACACTTTCTTCTGCAGCTTTTGCAGATCCACTGGTGATTGCACACCGCGGTGCTTCAGGTTACCTGCCGGAACATACGCTGGAAGCGAAAGCGATGGCTTATGCCATGAAGCCTGACTACATCGAGCAGGATGTGGTCATGACGAAAGATGACCAGCTGGTGGTCCTGCACGATCATTTTCTGGATCGTGTGACTGATGTTGCGGAGCAATATCCGGATCGTGCCCGTGCTGACGGTCGTTATTACGCGATTGACTTCACGCTGGCTGAAATTAAAGGTCTGAAGCTGACCGAAGGTTTCAATATCGATAAAGATGGCAAGAAAGTAGCGGGTTTCCCACAGCGTTTCCCACTGTGGAAATCGTCTTTCACTGTCCCGACGCTGCAAGAGGAAATCGAGCTGATCCAGGGGCTGAACAAATCGCTGGGTTACAACATCGGTATTTATCCGGAAATCAAAGCGCCTTGGTTCCACCGTCATGAAGGGAAGGATATTTCGAAAGCCGTCCTGAAAGTACTGAAAGAATATGGCTACGACAGCAAAGATGACAAAGCTTTCGTTCAATGTTTTGACCCAATCGAGCTGAAGCGTATCAATGATGAGCTGATGCCGGCGATGAAGATGGATCTGAACCTGGTTCAGCTGATGGCCTACACCGACTGGAACGAAACCATGGTGTACAAAGGCGATAAAGCCACACCATACAACTACGACTGGATGTATGAAAAAGGCGGCATGAAAAAAGTGGCTCAGTATGCTGACGGCATCGGTCCATGGAAGCCAATGCTGGTGGATGACAAGTCAACCAAAGACAACCTGATCATCCTGCCGCTGATGAAAGATGCGAAATCTGCCGGTCTGGTAGTTCACCCGTATACTTTCCGTGCAGACGAGGGCCGCATTGCGCCTTACGCTGACAGCTTTGATGACATGCTGGACGTGTTCTACAACAAAGTGAAAGTGGACGGTGTGTTTACCGACTTCCCGGACAAAGCGGTGTCTTTCCTGCATCGCGGTTAATCACAACGATACATAAGACCGATTCAAAAGGGAGCGCATGGCGCTCCCTTTTATTGTTTTTTGTATTCTGTGTATCAATGAGCAAATAATACTGAGTTGAAACGCTGAGTTGAAATGCTTACTTGAAACGCATCGACAGATCCATTGCCCGGACATGCTTGGTCAGGGCGCCAACAGAGATATAGTCGACACCGGTTTCAGCAAAAGTACGCAGGGTTTCATTGGTCACATTGCCGGACACTTCGAGCGCGACACGGCCCTGATTCAGTGCTACGGCTTCACGCATCATGTCGGTGGTGAAATTGTCCAGCATCACGATGTCGGCACCGGCCTCAATGGCTTGCTTGAGTTCATCCAGACTTTCGGTTTCCACTTCAACCGGTTTGCCCGGGTTCAGCTGCTTGGCTGTTTCTACGGCCTGTTGAATGCCACCGCAGGCAATGATGTGGTTTTCCTTGATCAGATAAGCATCGAATACACCGATACGGTGATTAAAACCGCCGCCGCAGACCACGGCATATTTCAGCGCATTGCGCAGGCCGGGAATGGTTTTCCGGGTATCCAGCAGCCGGGTTCCGGTGCCGTCGAGCAGGGCGGCATAATGCGCGACCTGAGTTGCACAGCCGGACAGGGTCTGAATGAAGTTCATGGCGTTCCGTTCTCCGGTCAGGAGAATCCGGGACGGGCCACGAAGAGTGCAAAGCACCTGATTGGGTTCAAGGGGATCACCGTCGCTGACCTGCCAGTCGATACTGACTTCATCACCCAACTGACGAAACACTTCATCGGCCCACAGGCGGCCACAAAATACGCCGTGTTCCCGGGTAATAATGGTGGCTTCCCCCTGGCTGTCTGCCGGGATCAGGCTGGCTGTGATATCGCGGCCGGCATCAATGTCGCCGCCGAGATCTTCACGCAGGGCATCGGCGACATTGCGTCGAATATCTTCAGGCAGTTGCTGACGCAGGTAGGCCAGGCGTGACTCAGAATCGTGTTTTTGTTCCGTAGGGCTCATCGTCGTTTTCCGTAATGGCTGAAGCAGAGATCGAAATGAGCCCGATCATACTGTGAGATGTTGGCAAGGGGAAGGCATTCTCGGGTTGAGTGGGAGGGGGAACAGGTTTTATGCTTGGCATCTGAATGACAGAGACATCACAGGTAACCTTATGGCATTTACCATCAATCAAGACCACTGGCTGGAGCAGGTGCGGCAGGTGCCTTCTTCGCATTGCGATATACGGGAAGATGAGCAGGATATCTCGTTACTGGTGATCCACAACATCAGCCTGCCGCCGGGCCAGTTTGGCGGGCCGTATATCGAGCAGTTGTTTACCGGGACCCTGGATCCGGCCGGGCATCCGTATTTTGCGGAAATTCATCAGCTGCGGGTTTCAGCCCATTGTTTGATCCGCCGTGATGGGGAAGTGGTGCAGTTTGTGCCTTTCAATGCCAGAGCCTGGCATGCCGGCATGTCTGAGTTTGGCGGCCGGGAGAAGTGTAATGATTTCTCGATCGGGATTGAACTGGAAGGAACGGACACGCTTCCTTACACCCCGGAGCAATATGACGCCCTGAAGGCACTGACGCAGACTTTAATGCAGATGTATCCGGCGATTACCCGTTCTCGTATTACTGGTCATGAGTTTATCGCACCCGGCCGGAAAACTGATCCGGGCCTGGCCTTCGACTGGAGACGGTATAAAACTGCGCTGAAAGTTTAAAAAATTTTGGGGGTATTTTACAAAAAGTGACATATTTCCCATTGTGACAAAAATGTTAAATAATTGGTCTGACCATTAACCTTTTCCGTGAATCTTGTTCGCAACACACGGAAAACTAGTCTAAAGTTGCCATAATTTTTGGCTTTCCGTCTGCTGAAAGGGAATATTTGCTTCCATTTCAGCCATGACCTGAATCAAGTTGTCGGTAGACATCCTCAATTATTTCTGTAAAATTTCTGTATATAGTTAAATTGGTATGACCAATTAACCGGTCGCAGGGTCGAGTTGTAAGATAAAAAATTACAAGAAGCAGAACGATATAAATGACTTATAAGCGTATCCGCCAAGCGAAGCTCTCAGACGTCATTGAGCAGGAACTTGAGCGACTGATTCTGGAGGGGATCTGGTCCCCCGGACACCAACTGCCGCCTGAACGTGAGTTAGCGCGGCAGTTTGACGTTTCACGTCCGTCAGTCCGCGAAGCGATTCAACGCTTAGAAGTCAAACATCTGCTGATCCGTCGTCAGGGCGGCGGTACCTTTGTCTCTGATCAGTTATGGCAAAGCTTTTCTGACCCGCTGCTGGACTTGCTGGCAGCCCACCCTGAAACACAACTCGATTTACTGGAATCACGCCATGCCCTGGAAGGGCTGGCCGCTTACTATGCTGCCCTGCGCGGAAATGAAGATGATTTTGACCGTATCCGTGACTGTCACAGCCGGATACAGGAAGCCCAGCAACAAGGGGATCTGAAGTCTGAAGCTGCCGCTGTGATGCAGTACCTGATTGCGGTGACCGAATCCGCACACAATCTGGTTCTGCTGCATATTATCCGCAGTCTCGCCCCATTGCTGGAGCAAAACGTATATCAAAACTTTGAACTCCTGAACCGTCGCCCTGAGGTGGTGGAGAAGGTGAGCAAGCACCGAGCCGACATTGTGCATGCGATCGTTTCCGGTCAGCCGGAAATGGCGCGAGAAGCATCGCATGCACATTTGGCTTATATCGAGGAAACATTGTTGGATTTAACTCTGGAAGACAGCAGACGTGAACGCTCTCTTCGCAGGATTCAACAACGCAAGGACGGGCTGGATTAATACCTCCCTCATATAAGCCGAGGTCGGTATCAAACAGTCGCGACATTGTTAGGGGCAAACCCAAGACCCTAGTTTTGTAGAATATCAACGAAAGGATAGATCGCATGTCTGAAGTCATGAAGAATGACGTGGACGCACTGGAGACCCAAGAGTGGCTAGCAGCCCTGGAGTCCGTCGTTCGTGAAGAAGGTGTAGAGCGCGCACAGTACCTGCTGGAGCAAGTGCTGGAAAAAGCTCGTCTGGATGGTGTCGACATGCCGACTGGCATCACCACCAACTACATCAATACCATTCCTTCGGCGCAAGAGCCGGCTTATCCGGGTGATACCACACTGGAACGCCGTATTCGTGCAATTATCCGTTGGAACGCCGTGATGATCGTACTGCGTGCTTCTAAGAAAGATCTGGAGCTGGGTGGCCACATGGCTTCTTTCCAGTCTTCTGCTGCTTTCTACGAAGTGTGCTTTAACCACTTCTTCCGCGCATCGAACGAGACCGATGGTGGCGACCTGGTTTACTATCAAGGTCACATCTCTCCGGGTATCTACTCCCGTGCCTTCGTTGAAGGTCGTCTGACTGAAGACCAGCTGGACAACTTCCGTCAGGAAGTGGACGGCAAAGGTCTGTCTTCTTATCCGCACCCGAAACTGATGCCTGAATTCTGGCAGTTCCCGACTGTATCTATGGGTCTGGGTCCAATCGCTTCTATCTATCAGGCACGTTTCCTGAAGTATCTGAACGGCCGTGGTCTGAAAGATACCTCTGCTCAGCGCGTTTACGCCTTCCTGGGCGACGGTGAGATGGATGAGCCGGAATCACGTGGTGCCATTTCTTTCGCTGCGCGTGAGAAACTGGACAACCTGTGCTTCCTGATCAACTGTAACCTGCAGCGTCTGGACGGCCCGGTTATGGGTAACGGCAAGATCATCCAGGAACTGGAAGGCCTGTTCAAGGGTGCTGGCTGGAACGTTGTGAAAGTGATCTGGGGTAACAACTGGGATTCTCTGCTGGCAAAAGATACCTCGGGTAAACTGCTGCAGCTGATGAACGAAACCATCGACGGTGACTACCAGACTTTCAAAGCGAAAGATGGTGCTTACGTTCGTGAGCATTTCTTCGGTAAATACCCAGAGACTGCAGCCCTGGTTGCTGACATGACTGACGACGAAGTGTTCGCACTGAAGCGTGGTGGTCACGAGTCTTCTAAACTGTACGCTGCGTTCAAGAACGCGCAAGACACCAAAGGCAAGCCAACTGTGATCCTGGCCAAGACCGTCAAAGGTTATGGTATGGGTGAAGCTGCCGAAGGTAAGAACATTGCGCACCAGGTGAAGAAAATGGACATGACACATGTTCTGCACCTGCGTGACCGCCTGGGTCTGCAAGACCTGGTTTCTGACGAAGCCGTGAAGGGCCTGCCTTACCTGAAACTGGAAGAAGGTTCGAAAGAATTCGAATACCTGCACGCTCGCCGTCAGGCGCTGCACGGTTACACACCGAAGCGTCTGCCAAACTTCACTGGCGAATTCGTATCTCCTGAGCTGGAAGAGTTCAAACCACTGCTGGAAGAGCAGAAGCGTGATATCTCAACCACGATGGGCTTCGTACGTGCGCTGAACGTGCTGCTGAAGAACAAGAACATTGGTAAGAACATCGTTCCTATCATTGCTGATGAAGCACGTACTTTCGGTATGGAAGGTCTGTTCCGTCAAATCGGTATCTACAACCCGCACGGCCAGAACTATACGCCGCAAGACCGTGACATCGTGTCTTACTACAAAGAAGACACTGCGGGTCAGGTTCTGCAGGAAGGGATTAACGAGCTGGGTGCGATGTCTTCGTGGGTTGCTGCTGCGACGTCTTACAGCACCAACGACCTGCCAATGATTCCGTTCTACATCTACTACTCAATGTTCGGCTTCCAGCGTGTTGGCGACATGGCGTGGATGGCGGGTGACCAACAGGCACGCGGCTTCCTGCTGGGTGCGACTGCGGGTCGTACAACCCTGAACGGTGAAGGTCTGCAGCACGAAGATGGTCACAGCCACATCATGGCAAACACCATCCCGAACTGTATTTCTTACGATCCGACTTTCGCATACGAAGTTGCAGTCATCATGCAAGACGGTATCCGTCGCATGTACGGCGAGCAGGAGAACGTGTTCTACTACCTGACGCTGATGAACGAAAACTATGCGATGCCAGCAATGCCGGAAGGTGCTGAAGAAGGTATCCGTAAGGGTATCTACAAGCTGGAATCTTACGCGGGCGATAAATCAAAAGTTCAGCTGATGAGCTCCGGTACCATCATGAACGAAGTGCGTAAAGCGGCTCAAATCCTGAGCGACGATTACGGCATCGCATCTGACGTCTACTCTGTAACCTCATTTAACGAACTGGCCCGTGACGGTCAGGACGCAGAGCGTTACAACATGCTGCACCCAGAAGCTGAGCAGAAAGTATCTTACATCGCTGAAGTGATGGGGACTGAGCCTGCGATTGCAGCAACTGACTACATGAAGAACTACGCGGATCAGGTTCGTGCTTTCATCCCAGCTGAATCTTACAAGGTTCTGGGTACTGATGGCTTTGGCCGTTCTGACAGCCGTGAAAACCTGCGTCGTCACTTCGAAGTGAACGCTGGTTACGTGGTTGTTGCGGCTCTGACCGAGCTGGCGAAGCGTGGTGATGTTGAGAAATCTGCAGTTGCGGAAGCAATCAAGAAATTCGACATCGACGCTGACAAGATCAACCCGCTATTCGCGTAAGAGGCAATAAATAATGGCAATCGAAATTAATGTACCTGACATCGGTGCTGATGAGGTTGAAGTAACTGAGATCCTGGTCAGCGTTGGTGACAAGGTCGAAGAAGAACAGTCGCTGATCACCGTAGAAGGTGACAAAGCTTCTATGGAAGTACCGGCTTCTCAGGCGGGTATCGTGAAAGAAATCAAAGTAGCGGAAGGCGACAAAGTGTCGACCGGTTCTTTGATCATGATTTTCGAAGCGGAAGGTGCAGCAGCGGCTGCACCAGCGCCTGCAGCTGAAGCGGCGCCAGCACCTGCAGCGGCTCCGGCAGCGGCAGAACTGAAAGAAGTTCATGTGCCGGATATCGGCGGTGACGAAGTTGAAGTGACTGAAATCATGGTTGCTGTCGGCGACAGCATCGCAGAAGAGCAGTCACTGATCACTGTGGAAGGCGACAAGGCTTCGATGGAAGTACCAGCACCATTCGCTGGCGTTCTGAAAGAAATCAAAGTTGCTGCGGGTGACAAAGTGTCTACCGGCTCTCTGATCATGGTATTCGAAGTGGCAGGTTCAGGTGCTCCGGCAGCAGCTCCTGCAGCAGTTGAAGCGCCAGCAGCAGCTCCTGCGGCAGCGGCTGACAAAGAAGTGAACGTACCGGATATCGGTGGCGACGAAGTTGAAGTCACTGAAATCATGGTTGCAGTTGGTGACATGGTGACAGAAGAGCAATCTCTGATCACTGTGGAAGGCGACAAAGCTTCGATGGAAGTACCTGCACCATTCGCTGGTAAAGTAAAAGAAATCAAGATCGCGACGGGTGACAAAGTGTCTACCGGCTCTCTGATCATGGTCTTCGAAGTAGCAGGTGCAGCACCGGCTGCGGCACCTCAGGCAGCGGCACCTCAGGCAGCGGCTCCGGCGGCAGCACCAGCAGCAGCTCCGGCAGCAAAAGCTGAAGCCCCTGCAGCGACCGGCGATTTCGTTGAAAACAACGAATACGCACACGCGTCTCCGGTTGTTCGTCGTCTGGCACGCGAGTTTGGCGTGAACCTGGCGAAAGTGAAAGGCACTGGCCGTAAGAACCGCGTTCTGAAAGAAGACGTTCAGAACTATGTGAAAGAAGCGCTGAAGCGTCTGGAGTCTGGTGCTGCGGCATCTGGCAAAGGCGACGGTGCGGCTCTGGGTCTGCTGCCTTGGCCGAAAGTTGATTTCAGCAAGTTCGGTGAAACCGAAGTGAAGCCTCTGTCTCGCATTAAGAAGATCTCTGGCGCGAACCTGCACCGTAACTGGGTGATGATTCCGCACGTGACTCAGTGGGATGATGCTGATATCACTGCACTGGAAGCATTCCGTAAAGAGCAGAACGCGATCGAAGCGAAGAAAGATTCAGGCATGAAGATCACCCCGCTGGTGTTCATCATGAAAGCAGTTGCGAAGACGCTGGAAGCCTTCCCTGCGTTCAACTCTTCTCTGTCTGAAGATGGTGAGAGCCTGATCCTGAAGAAATACGTCAACATCGGTATCGCGGTTGACACGCCAAACGGTCTGGTTGTACCTGTGTTCAAAGATGTGAACAAGAAAGGTATCTACGAGCTGTCTGAAGAACTGATGGTTATTTCTAAGAAAGCGCGTGCCGGTAAACTGACTGCATCTGACATGCAGGGCGGCTGCTTCACCATCTCAAGCCTGGGTGGCCTGGGTGGTACTGCATTCACACCAATCGTGAATGCACCGGAAGTGGGCATCCTGGGCGTGTCTAAGTCTGAGATGAAACCAGTATGGAACGGCAAGGACTTTGAACCTCGCCTGATGCTGCCATTGTCACTGTCTTACGATCACCGTGTGATCGACGGTGCCGAAGGTGCACGCTTCATTACTTACCTGAACGGCATGCTGTCTGACATTCGTCGACTGGTGCTGTAATAGGTGTGACCCGAGATTCCTTGCCCGATAAACGGGCAAGGAATTGTTGCCTGGCTCACAGGGAATGCCATTTTCCTTTTCAGGTTGATAACAGGTCTGTAAACTGTTGCGCGGTCTGAAAATAAAAATATAACGCATTCTGCCTTACAGCCAGTTTAGGGATAGATGACTTACAACGAGGTCAATAATGAGTAAAGAAATTAAAGCCCAGGTCGTAGTTCTAGGCTCAGGTCCTGCCGGTTACTCTGCCGCTTTCCGTTGCGCAGACTTAGGTCTGGAAACGGTTCTGATTGAAAAATACAGCACTCTGGGTGGCGTATGTCTGAACGTGGGTTGTATCCCATCGAAAGCACTGCTGCACGTGGCGAAAGTCATCGAAGAAGCGAAAGCCATGGCCGAGCACGGCGTGGTCTTCGGTGAGCCGCAAACCGATATCAACAAGATCCGCATCTGGAAAGAAAAAGTCATCAACCAGTTGACTGGCGGTCTGGGTGGTATGGCGAAAATGCGTAAAGTAACGGTAGTGAACGGCTACGGTAAATTTACCGGCCCGAACACCATCGTTGTTGAAGGCGAAGAAACCACCACAGTGAACTTCGATAACGCGATTATCGCTGCGGGTTCTCGTCCGATCGAACTGCCATTTATCCCGCATGAAGACCCACGTATCTGGGATTCTACTGATGCGCTGGAACTGAAAGAAGTTCCTGAAAAACTGCTGGTGATGGGCGGCGGTATCATCGGTCTGGAAATGGGTACCGTGTATGACGCACTGGGCTCTCAGATCGATGTGGTTGAAATGTTTGACCAGGTGATTCCTGCGGCAGACAAAGACATCATCAAAGTCTTCACCAAGCGTATCAGCAAGAAGTTCAACCTGATGCTGGAAACCAAAGTGACTGCGGTTGAAGCGAAGGAAGACGGTATCTACGTATCAATGGAAGGCAAGAAAGCACCGGCTGAGCCTGTTCGTTATGATGCGGTTCTGGTTGCGATCGGCCGTACACCAAACGGTAAGCTGATCGACGCTGAGAAAGCTGGTGTTGCCGTTGATGAGCGTGGCTTCATCAACACTGACAAGCAAATGCGTACCAACGTACCACACATCTTCGCGATTGGTGACGTTGTGGGTCAGCCAATGCTGGCGCACAAAGGTGTTCACGAAGGCCACGTGGCTGCAGAAGTCATTGCCGGTAAGAAACACTACTTCGATCCGAAAGTGATTCCTTCAATTGCTTACACTGAGCCAGAAGTGGCTTGGGTTGGTAAGACTGAGAAAGAAGCGAAAGCAGAAGGCATCAACTACGAAGTTGCAACCTTCCCATGGGCAGCCTCGGGCCGTGCGATTGCTTCTGACTGTGCCGACGGTATGACGAAGATGATCTTCGACAAAGACACCAACCGCGTGATCGGTGGTGCAATTGTGGGTACCAACGGTGGTGAGCTGCTGGGCGAAATCGGTCTGGCGATCGAGATGGGCTGTGATGCTGAAGACATCGCGCTGACCATCCACGCTCACCCGACGCTGCATGAGTCTGTGGGTCTGGCTGCGGAAGTGTTCGAAGGTTCGATCACTGACCTGCCAAACGCAAAAGCGAAGAAGAAAAAGTAAGTCATTACCTTTTCTGAAAGCATGAAAAAAGCGCCTTGATAGGCGCTTTTTTGTTTTCTGTGACCTGTCTTAAACATGGTTCCTGTCAGATCAGATTTCCCCGCCTTAAAGGCGGGGCTGCCTTGATTATTGTTTGAAGCTGCTGACCATGCGTTCCAGACGAACCGACAGCGCATGCAGATTCTGACTGGAAGAAACCATCTGATTGGCGGTCTCTGAGGTACGCTGGGTATTCTCGTTGATCTCTTCAATATTCACGTTGATGTCGCTGACCACAGTGGACTGCTCTTCTGTCGCTGTGGCGACCTGGGTGTTGAGATCGGATATCTGCAGGATCTGTTCATTGATCAATTGCAGGGCCTTGGTGGCATCATCCGCAGCCTGGGTGCCGGCTTCCGTCAGCTGCTGACTGTTCTGCATGGCATTGACCGCATTCTGGGCTTCCTGCTGCAGACGGTCGATCATGGTCTGAATCTCATCGGTGGATTTCGCAGTCCGGCTGGCTAAGTTACGGACTTCTTCTGCCACAACCGCAAAGCCGCGGCCCTGTTCTCCGGCACGGGCGGCTTCAATGGCGGCATTGAGCGCCAGCAGGTTGGTTTGCTCAGATACCCCGCGGATCACTTCCAGAATACCGCCGATCGCAACCGTGTTATCAGCCAGATCGCTGATGACCCGGGCCATGTTGTTCATATCAGCGGCCAGCTGTTCGATGCTGTCCTGAGCACTCAGAACCACTTGCTGACCATTGCTGGTGGCAGAGGTTGCCTGCGAGGCTGAATCAGCCGCAAAGGCTGCATTGCCCGCGATTTCATTGACGGTTGCCCCCATTTCATTGATGGCGGTTGCCACCTGCAGGGTACGGTCGCGCTGATTCTGGCTGTGAGACAGGGTGGTTTGTGCGTGCGTGGAAACGTCTTCTGCGGCAACCCGCAGTTCGGTTCCCGTGGCTGCAACATCGGCCACCAGGGTATGGATCTTATTGGCAAAGGCATTGAAGCCTTCGGCCAGTTGCGCCATTTCATCCTTGCCGGACACCGGGATACGGCGGCGCAGGTCACCATCGCCTTCTCCGAGTTCACGGAAGGTTTCAGCGGCCTGCTGAATCGGTCCGGTGATGGTATGGCTCAGATAGATAGCCAGTGCGATAAACGCCAGGGTTGTCAGTACGACCAGCAGCATGACGTGCTGGCTGGTTTCCGCCAGCTGGGCGAAGACTTCTTTCTCAGGGACCTGAGCAATCAGGAACCAGTCGATGGACGGAATATAGCTGGAAGCCAGCAGCAGGCTCTCTCCCTGATATTCTGTGGTAAACAGGTTAAACGGTGTTTTTTCCAGCAGAACCCGGCTGTCCGGGCCGAAGCGGTCGATCAGACGGGATTTGTCCGGATTACGGGTGTTGGGATCCAACTGGATCACACCCTGTGCATCGGTCAGGACCACAAAACCGCTTTTTTCCAGTTTGAATTGCGACAGCAGGTTGGCCATGTCATTGAAGGAGCGGGAAAAGCCCGCCATGCCTTTGCCGTTGATCTGCTGGTAATTGACAAAGAGCTTCAGCTCACCGTTCGCTTCCCGGAAGACCTGAACCATTCTTGACTTGTTGCTGTCACGGAAGCCGAAGAACCAGCTATCCTGAGCGGGATTCAGGCGTCGCAGGAAACCATTCTGGTTCCAGTAATCACCGGTCTGGCGGTTTGCAATGGACGCATCATTCAGGCCATATTGCGCTTTCAGGGTGTTCAGCTGTTCAATCAGCTGCTGGTTATCGGCCGCACTGACGGGTTGATCCAGCAGTTTCAACGTGGCTGTATTGGAAGCCAGTTGCTGGCTGGCATTTTGCAACTGTCTGACTTCGGATTCGACCTTGTCACGAAATTGTGTCAGCCGTGTCGGCAGCTCAGTATTGAGCAGGCGCGTCTGAATAATATCCTGCGACTTGCTCAGGCTGAGGTAGCCAACCAGGGCACAGGACGCGATCACGGCGATACTCATCGCGAGTGTAAGTTTTTGTCTGATGGAAAGGTGCTTGATATTCATGCATCAATTCTCTGTTGCTACCGGTGTATCTGCGGTATAAGTGTGCGGATTAGTTGTGTTTTCAGGTCAGCCTTTGGGAGGCCGACCGCGTGATCAAAATGGTGTTTCAAAAAAGGATGTTACGGTTTTTTGCATTATTTCTTGTGATATCGGCAGTATTTCCATCAACTTTAGTGCTTGCAGAGCAAAAAAATGCTGAGCGGATCAAGGTCGGGCTGGTGCTGGGCGGCGGTGGCGCAAAAGGCGCAGCCCATGTTGGCGTGCTCAAAGCACTGGAAGAAATGCAGATACCGGTGGACTACATCGTAGGAACCAGCATGGGGGCTTATGTCGGGGGGCTGTATGCTTCAGGCATGAGTGCAGATGAAATCGAAGCCATTCTGAATACCGTGGACTGGGCGTCCGGTTACGAAGACCGGGTGAAGCGCAGTGAACGCCGGGTCCGGGAAAAACAGCAGGAAGACCGGTTTCAGATCATCACAGATTTCGGATTTTCTTTCTGGGAAATCAAGGTGCCCCGGGGCTTCGTTCAGGGGCAGACAATGGGGGAAATCCTGCGGACCACTTCAGGGAATCTGCCCTGGATGGCTAGTTTTGATGAGCTGCCGATCCCTTACCGGGCAGTCGCCACGGATATTGAGCATCTCAAACCTGTTGTGTTGTCCGGCGGCGATCTGGCGGAGTCGATGCAGGCCAGTATGTCGGTACCGGGGTTATTACCGCCGGTAAAACTCGATGGCAAATTATTGGTCGATGGCGGGATCACCAATAATCTGCCGATTTCGGTGGTCAAGGCTATGGGAGCGGATGTTGTGATAGCCGTCGACATCAGCAATGACTTCAAAACAGCGGATGAGCTCACCGACTATCTGGTGGTCATGGATCAGCTGACCGATTTTATGGTGCGGGACAATGCGGCCCGCCAGGAATCCTTGCTGCAGGATGCTGATTTTCTGCTGCGGCCCGATATTCAGGGCATTACTACCACAGACTTTGACCGGATGCCCGAAGCCTTTGACAGCGGCTATCATACGGTACAGGCGCAGCGTTTTCAGCTCTCGGCCCTGGGAAGTGCCACTATTTATCAGGACTATATCGAGAAAAAACAGGCCGCGCGCCGCCAGCTGGAGTTTCTGGAAGAAGGGCGGATTGATGAAATCAAGCTGATCAATAACAGCGATTATGCGGATGCGGTGTTGCTCGACCGCCTGCAGTTGAAGCCAGGCATGAAAGTCAATACGGAAAAGCTCGAGAAGAGTGTCCGCGATCTCTATGCGCTGGACCGGTTTGAGCGGGTGGATTACCGCATTGTGCGGCGGAATGACCGTCATATTCTGATCCTGGAAGTGAAAGCCAAAAGCTGGGGGCCGAACTTCATTGATATGCGTTTTGCTCTGGAAGATGATTTTGCCAATAACACGGACTATTCGATTGGATTGGCGCTGACGGCCACCGGACTGTCGGAGAAGGGTGCTGAGTGGCGGAATGAACTGGAATATGGTTCGGACAAACGCATTGCCTCTGAACTCTATGTGCCTTTCACCAGTGATCAGGAATGGTTCTCCGTGCTGGGGATGGCGTATGACGTGACCAATACGCATGTCACGGTTTCCGGTGAGGAACCGGACTTGAGAAAGATTGATGATTTCCTGGCTGCCCGTTTCAGCGATGTGTCGATTGACAGTTCGATCGGTTGGCAGCCGGCGCTGTGGCAGGAATTCAGGCTGGGTTACCTGTTTGGCAACGGGGAGACTGAGTTTCCCGGGATTCTCCAGCTGGGACGTGAGAAACGCAGCAGTCGTCGGATTTATCTCAGATACAATCTGGATACACTGGATGATTTTACCTTGCCCAAAGACGGGCACTATTTCCTGGCTGAGGTCGCGTCGTCTGATGACAGCGTTCGCTATAAGGGAGAGAAGTTTTCAGATTCCTCACTGCATTTCGATATTGGCTGGAAAGGTGCCTACACCTTTGGTCGCCATACAGTCATGGGTAAGGCGGAGTACGGTAAAGTCCGCTCCGACGCAGATTTGCGGCTCGATCCGAAAGAACTGGGCGGCTTTCTGAATTTATCCGGGATCCCGAAAAACAGTTTGTCCGGGAATAATAAGCTTTTCTCAGCATTGGTTTATCGTTACCACCTGATGGATAACGACTTTGGTCTGTTTAATTCGTCCATTTATCTGGGGGGCTCTGTGGAATGGGGCGGGGTGTACAATAACCCGGATCTCTCAGCCTCAGAAATTCCGGGCTATTATGCCGGGAGTATTTTTACCGGAATTACAACACCATTCGGGCCATTCATTCTGGCTTATGGTCAGACCGAAGAAGATCTGAGTTCATTTTATTTATTCTTTGGAGGAGAGTTGTAAGAAGCGGATTTTTCATGTTTTGTGAATGTTGTAAAAGTCCGTCCGATTTTAATTTTTAGTTAAAAATGGTATGCTCCGTAACCGGTTTTGGTCTCTCCTGCACGCCACAAAGGTCTGAATCAAATCAAGCATAATGCGTGCGAGAAAACCGGAGAGGGCAATCACTTCCAAGGATGTTTAACCGGTTGGTTAAACCGAAAAAAGAGGAATATGTCGTGCTTGAAGCCTACCGTAAACACGTCGAAGAGCGTGCTGCCGAAGGGGTTGTTCCCAAGCCTCTGGACGCCGAGCAAACTGCTGCTCTGGTTGAGCTGCTGAAAAATCCCCCTGCAGGCGAAGAAGCCGTCCTGATTGATCTGCTGGAAAACCGCATCCCACCGGGTGTGGATGAGGCAGCATATGTGAAAGCAGGTTTCCTGGCAGCGATTACCAAAGGTGAAGCCTCTTCCCCTATCGTCAGCAAAGAAAGAGCCGCTGAACTGCTGGGCACCATGCAAGGTGGTTATAATATTGAGTCGCTGGTCAGCCTGCTGGATGATGCTGCGCTTGCTCCGATTGCCGTGAAGGCCCTGTCTCACACCCTGCTGATGTTTGATGCTTTCTATGATGTTGAAGAGAAAGCAAAAGCCGGCAATGAATATGCCAAACAGGTGCTGCAGTCCTGGGCTGATGCAGAGTGGTTCCTGTCTAAGCCTGAACTGGCTGAAAAAATCACCCTGACTGTCTTTAAAGTCACAGGTGAAACGAACACCGATGACCTGTCTCCGGCGCCGGATGCATGGTCTCGTCCGGATATCCCGCTGCATGCGCTGGCCATGCTGAAAAATGAGCGTGACGGTATTGAACCGGATCAGGCTGGCAGCATTGGTCCGATGAAGCAAATTGAGGCCCTGAAAGAAAAAGGTCATCAACTGGTTTATGTTGGTGATGTTGTGGGTACGGGTTCTTCCCGTAAGTCTGCCACGAACTCCGTGCTGTGGTTCATGGGTGATGACATTCCGCATGTTCCGAACAAACGCGCCGGTGGTTATGTCCTGGGCGGTAAGATTGCGCCAATCTTCTTCAATACAATGGAAGATGCAGGTGCACTGCCAATCGAAGTGGACGTGACTGCCCTGAACATGGGTGACGTGATTGATGTTTACCCGTTCAAAGGTGAAGTCCGCCGTCACGGCAGCGACGAAGTTGTGTCGACTTTCAAGCTGAAAACAGACGTTCTGATTGACGAAGTCCGCGCCGGTGGCCGGATTCCTCTGATTATCGGTCGTGGTCTGACGGACCGTGCCCGTGAATCTCTGGGTCTGGAAGCATCGAAAGTCTTCCGTCGTCCGCAGCCTGTTGCCGATACTGGCAAAGGTTATACGCTGGCCCAGAAGATGGTGGGTAAGGCATGTGGCGTCGACGGTATCCGTCCCGGCACATACTGTGAGCCGAAGATGACGACTGTGGGTTCTCAGGACACCACAGGCCCGATGACCCGTGATGAGCTGAAAGATCTGGCATGTCTGGGCTTCTCGGCTGACCTGACCATGCAGTCATTCTGTCACACCTCGGCCTATCCGAAGCCGGTGGATGTGAACACGCACCACACCCTGCCTGATTTCATCATGAACCGCGGCGGTGTCTCGCTGCGTCCGGGTGACGGCGTGATCCACTCCTGGCTGAACCGTATGCTGCTGCCTGATACCGTCGGTACCGGTGGTGACTCGCATACACGCTTCCCGCTGGGTATTTCTTTCCCGGCTGGTTCTGGTCTGGTTGCTTTCGCTGCGGCGACAGGTGTCATGCCGCTGGATATGCCTGAATCTATTCTGGTTCGCTTCAAAGGCGACATGCAGGAAGGTATTACCCTGCGTGATCTGGTTCATGCGATTCCTTACTACGCGATCAAACAAGGTCTGCTGACCGTGGAGAAAGCCGGTAAGATCAATGAATTCTCTGGTCGTATCCTGGAAATCGAAGGTGTTGAGCACCTGACGGTGGAGCAGGCGTTTGAACTATCTGATGCGTCTGCTGAGCGCAGTGCTGCGGGTTGTACAGTGAAACTGTCTCAGGCATCTGTGGCAGAGTACCTGGAATCGAACATCGTGATGCTGAAGTGGATGATCGCTGAAGGTTACGGTGATCGTCGTACCATCGAGCGTCGTATCACTGCGATGCAGGAGTGGCTGGCGAACCCGTCACTGATGGAAGCTGATACAGATGCAGATTACGCTCATGTGATCGAAATCGATCTGGCTGAGATCAAAGAGCCGATTCTGTGTGCGCCAAACGATCCGGATGATGCACGTCTGCTGTCTGATGTTCAGGGCACTGCAATTGATGAAGTCTTCATTGGTTCCTGTATGACCAACATCGGTCACTTCCGTGCTGCCGGTAAGCTGTTGGATAAATTCGGTGGCCAACTGAGCACCCGGATGTGGGTTGCACCGCCAACGAAGATGGACCGTGACCAGCTGACTGAAGAAGGTTACTACGGCATCTTCGGCCGTGCCGGGGTACGGATTGAAACGCCGGGATGTTCTCTG
Organism: Photobacterium sp. 53610; assembly: GCF_036409375.1. Lineage (NCBI taxonomy): Bacteria > Pseudomonadati > Pseudomonadota > Gammaproteobacteria > Vibrionales > Vibrionaceae > Photobacterium > Photobacterium sp. 53610. The sequence continues at coordinate 123,868 of NZ_JAXOFS010000009.1, forward strand.
TGTATGGGTAACCAGGCGCGTGTTGCTGACAAAGCGACCGTGATGTCAACGTCGACCCGTAACTTCCCGAACCGTCTGGGTACGGGCGCGAATGTCTTCCTGTCATCTGCTGAACTGGCTGCTGTGGGTGCAATTCTGGGTCGAATTCCGACGCTGGATGAGTATCTGGAGTACGCGAAGCAAATCAATGCAACGGCAGCAGATACATACCGTTATCTGAACTTCCACCGCATGGATCAGTACACCAAACGTGCTGATGATGTGATTGTTCAGGCGGCGGTGTAATCCGGTCTGCTGACAACATGTAAATTGAAAGGGAGCCGATGGCTCCCTTTTTTAGTTCTGTTTTTTTATCCGCCTTTATGGAGATGATGCCTGTCTTTCAGCTGACCGCCCATGGTGAGCAAAGCGGCGATGTTGCGTGCTGTCAGCTCAAGGTTGGCTGCACCTTGCGACAGTGCCTCATCCAGATCGCATGCCCGGTTGACGATGCTGAACACGGCATCAATGCCCTGGTCGTGAACTACACTGCAGTCTTCAGACAAACTACCGGCGATCCCAATGACCGGTAATCCGAAGCGCTTTGCAGCCCGTGCCACACCCACGGGCGTTTTCCCGTGAATACTCTGACTGTCGATCCGGCCTTCACCGGTAATCACCAGGTCGGCATCGGTGATGGCGTCCTCCAGCCGGACGGCGTCCATCACAATCTCAATACCGGGACGCAACGTTGCACCGAGTACAGCAAGCAGCGCGGCGCCCATTCCGCCCGCTGCACCAGCGCCGGGAGTGTGCCCGATATCACGGCCAAGCTGGCGGCTGAGCAAGCCAGCAAAGTGAGACAGGTTCCGGTCGAGCTGCGCGACCATGGCTGGCGTTGCGCCTTTTTGCGGACCAAATATGGCGGAGGCTCCATGGGCGCCGCAGAGCGGGTTGTCGACATCACAGGCAACTTCCAGTCTGAGCACTGCCAGCCGGGAATCCAGTCCTGAGACGTCGATGGTCGTCAGATCTGAGAGGACGCCACCGCCACGGCCAATTTCCTGCCCGTGCTGATCGAGACACCGGACTCCCAGCGCCTGCAGCATTCCGGCACCGCCGTCATTGGTTGCACTCCCGCCGATACCAATGATGAGGTGCTCAATATGTTGTTCCAGGACTGCTTTGATCAGCTCGCCAGTACCGTAACTGGTGGTCAGTAGCGGGTTGCGTTCATGCATGGGCACGAGGTGCAGCCCTGATGCGGCAGCCATCTCGATAACTGCCGTTTTGCCGTCCCCCAGCAAGCCGTAAAATGCCTCGACCTGATTGCCCAGTGGCCCGGTGACGTGCTGATGGATGATTTGCCCGCCGGTCGCATCCACCAGTGACCGGACGGTTCCTTCGCCGCCATCCGCCATCGGCAGTTTGTGGTAGTCAGCATCTGGCATGACCTGCCGAAAGCCGCGCTCAATGGCATCGGCAACTTCCATCGCCGTCAGGCTTTCTTTGTAGGAATCCGGCGCAATAATTATTTTCATAAGCAAGCCTTGTCAGCTTCTGCCGGAGGCACGGGAGGAAGCTGGTTGCAATTTGTCTGAGTTCCTGACATGGTGCGCGCCTGCTTTCAGCACGCACTGCGATGCCAGGCTGTGATGATGCCTTTTGCATTCAGTCTATCGAGCAAATGATCAATCGACAAACCGCCTGGTGGCGAAAAGAACAAGAGTAGGGCAGGTATGGATTACGAGTTTAAGAAAAATATGCTGGATGGCAGCTATCATGCCGTCTTTTCTATGGGACATGAGGCCCTGGGACGCTGGCTGGTGGAAGAGGTTCAGGATGACGAGGCGAAGATCAGCCTGATCCTGACTCATCTTGGTGCACTCAAGGGCACCACGAGAGAGTGGCAGCTGTCCGGGGAAGAAATGTCGCTGAACCTGCAGGATAATGAAGCGATCGTTCAAGCCAACTACCTGTTTTTCAATACGGAAGACGAACTGGACGAAGACATGAGCCATTATGATGACGAAGCGGTGTCCTGTTGCGGATTTGAAGATCTTGAGCAGGTTTTGCATGCTTGGCGTGCATTTATCGCCGGCCGGTAGCCCTTCCGGCTGAGAGAAGCAGAGACTTGCTTCTTTTCGGGGAATCAGCCGCACCACGATGGTGCGGCTTTTTTGTGCAATTTGATTGCTTTCTCTTTAACTTGTTGTTTTTCAATTGATATAAAAATTGGCACGAAGCTTGTTTACTTGACTGTGTACTGACTGAGGGATGCACAGGTTTAAGGAGCAGGTTAATGAAACTCATCAACGCAATTATCAAACCTTTCAAGCTGGATGATGTTCGTGAAGCACTGGCAGATGTCGGCGTCGAGGGGATGACGGTTTCTGAGGTTAAGGGATTTGGCCGTCAGAAGGGACACACCGAGCTGTACCGTGGTGCGGAGTACCAGGTCGACTTCCTGCCAAAAGTCAAACTGGAGATTGCCACGCAGGCTGAGAACCTCGACATCATTCTTGAGGCAATCACCAAGGCTGCGCACACGGGCAAAATCGGTGACGGTAAGATTTTTGTTTATGACCTGGACCACGCGGTACGGATCCGTACCGGTGAGACAGATGCCGAAGCATTATAACAACAAGATGTGATAAGAGGACGATGACCATGGAATTATCAACCACAGTGACTGAGTTGCGTTACGCACTCGACACCTTCTTTTTTCTGATTTCCGGTGCGCTGGTGATGTGGATGGCGGCAGGTTTTGCCATGCTTGAAGCGGGCCTGGTGCGTTCAAAAAACACCACCGAAATTCTGACGAAAAACTTTTGTCTGTACGCGATTGCCTGCACCATGTATCTGATTATCGGTTACAACATTATGTACGTCGATAATGGTGAAGGAGGATGGCTGCCATCATTCGGCACCTTGTTCGGTGCTCAGGCTGAAGGGGCGGATCACTCGCTGGAATCGGATTTCTTCTTCCAGGTCGTCTTCGTGGCAACTGCGATGTCTGTTGTTTCCGGTGCGGTGGCTGAACGGATGAAACTTTGGGTCTTCCTGATTTTCTCTGTGGTCCTGACAGCTGTCATTTATCCGATTGAAGGCTACTGGACCTGGGGTGGTGGCTTCCTGTCTGCAGCCGGCTTCAGTGACTTCGCCGGTTCCGGTATCGTGCACATGGCTGGTGCATCTGCGGCACTGGCTGGTGTTCTGCTGCTGGGTGCCCGGAAAGGGAAATATGGCAAGAATGGTGAAATTCTGCCAATCCCGGGCTCCAATATGCCGCTGGCGACGCTGGGTACTTTCATCCTGTGGTTTGGCTGGTTTGGCTTCAACGGTGGTTCTCAGCTGATGCTCTCCGATTTCGAGAATGCTACAGCGGTCGGTAAAATTTTCCTGAACACCAATGCGGCGGCGGCGGCGGGCTCTCTTGCTGCACTTGCGGTGTGTAAAACCACCTGGGGTAAAGCGGATCTGACCATGATACTGAACGGTGCGCTGGCAGGTCTGGTTGCCATTACGGCGGATCCGCTGTCTCCGTCACCCATGTCAGCTGTGATTATCGGTGTGATTGCTGGTGCTGTGGTGGTCTTCAGTATTGTCGGTCTGGATAAGCTGAAAATTGATGATCCTGTGGGTGCGATTTCTGTTCACGGTGTGTGCGGCTTCTTCGGCCTGATGGTCGTCCCATTCAGCAATGGAGATGCAACTTTCGGTGCACAATTGCTGGGCGCAGCAGTCATCTTTGCCTGGGTCTTTGGTGCGAGTTTGGCTGTCTGGGCCATCCTGAAAGTGACAATGGGTATCCGTGTCAGTGAAGAAGAAGAGATGGCGGGAATGGACCTGCACGATTGCGGTATTGATGCGTATCCTGAGTTCGTCAGTGTGAAATAATTGCTCTAAATCTGAACTAATTCACAAAAATGTCAAAAACGCTGCTACTGGCAGCGTTTTTTTGTGTTCATTTGTTTCAACGCATTGTTGGACGAGGCTGCTACAGTATAATTGAGCGATACTGATAAACGTTATCATTCATTTTTGTATTAAGGAATTGCTCGATGAAAAAGCTGTTAGCCTCAGCCGTATTACTTGGCCTGTCTGCGCCACAAGCAGTGCTTGCTGCTGAAGAAGTCAATGTTTACTCTCTGCGCCAGCCTTTTTTGATTGAGCCGATGCTGAAAGAATTCACCGATGAAACCGGCATCAAAGTGAATGTGAAATTTGCGAAAGATGGTATCGCCGAGAAGCTGGTACAGGAAGGCGAGTACAGCCCTGCGGATGTGATTCTGACTGTTGATATCAGCCGCCTGGCGGAGCTGAGCGAGAAAGGTCTGGTTCAACCGGTGCAAAGCGAAGTCATCGAGACCAACGTCCCGGCTCAGTACCGTGATTCTGATGATGAGTGGTTTGCCCTGACACTGCGCACCCGCAGCGTTTACTCCTCCCGCGACCGTGTCGGCCATCTGCCGGACAGTTTTGACTACCTGGATCTGGCGAAACCAGAGTGGAAAGGCAAGATTTGTACCCGTTCTGGAAAACATCCGTACAACATCTCTCTGGTTTCTTCGATGATTGCTCACTATGGTGAAGCTGAAACCAAGACTTGGCTGGAAGGGGTGAAAGCGAATCTGGCCCGTAAGCCGCAGGGGAACGACCGGGGTCAGGTGAAAGCAGTGAAAGAAGGTCTGTGTGATCTGGCAATTGGTAACAGCTACTACCTGGGTAAAATGCTGAGTGATGACAGCCAGAAATCCTGGGCTGAGTCGGTTTACATTGACTTCCCGGGCCAACAGGCGAACGGCACCCATGTCAACATCAGCGGCATGGCGATGGCGAAATACGCGCCAAATAAAGATAACGCGAAGAAGCTGATGGAGTTTCTGACCTCAGACAAGGCGCAGCACATGTATGCGGAAGTGAACTTTGAGTACCCGGTGAAACCTGGTGTTGCGCGTTCCGAGCTGGTCGCGTCGTGGGGCGACTTCCGGGCAGATAAACTGCCGCTGGAGGCGATTGCCGAGCATCACAGTGCGGCGACCAAACTGCTGGACGAAGTGCAGTTTGACCTGTAAGTGAAAGAAAAATAGGGGCCGGTTGGCCCCTTTTGCACTTTTGTCTGGTATCTTTGGGGGCGTTTTTTTCGCGGACTGCTTGGACGCATGCGTTGCTTGACTGAAGCAACAAGTACTATCGTGTCCGGTCAAGGATACTAAGTTGTAGGCAATGAAAGACAAATATCCTCTTTGGCAAACCAGTGGCTGGACGTTCGGAATGCTGTTGGTCATCCCTATTCTGGCCATCTTCTACACGGCGCTGGGCGCATCTGATCAGCTTTTCTCACACCTGATGGATACGGTGATGGGCACCTACACGCTCAATACGCTGGGGCTCGTCTTCGGAACCTCTTTGCTTGCTGCTGTTTTTGGCCTGCCTGCAGCATGGCTGATGGCCATGTGCCGTTTACCCGGGGAAAAGTGGCTGCAGTGGGCGCTGGTGCTGCCTCTGGCGATGCCGGGTTATATTATCGGTTATATCTATACCGACTGGCTGGATTATGCTGGTCCGGTTCAGATTTTGCTGCGTGACTGGTTTGGCTGGCAGAGCTATCAGGACTACTGGTTCCCCGACATCCGCACGTTGGGCGGCGCCTGTCTTGTGCTGGCGCTGGTCTTATATCCCTATATTTATCTGCTGGCGAGAACCGCATTCATGGAACAGAGCGCCAGCCTGTTGCAGTCGGCCCGGTTGCTGCGGTGTTCGCCGTTGGAGAGCTTCCGGCGTATCTCTTTGCCTTTGGCTCGTCCGTCCATTGCGGTAGGACTGTCACTGGTTGCCATGGAAACACTGGGCGACTTTGGGACGGTCAGTTACTTTGCCGTCCATTCTCTGACCACTGCGGTCTATGACACCTGGCTGGGATATTCCAATCTGAATGCCGCAGCGAAGATTTCAGCGTTGATGCTTTTGGCGATCTTTCTGCTCATCAGTGCAGAACGATTCAGCCGCAGGCGTCAGAAACTTTTTCAGCAGCACAATGGACTGAATGAAGATGTGCGATACACGCTGTCCGGCTGGAAAAAAGTGATGGCTTTGGTCTGGTGCTGGGGGCTGATCGGTTTTGCTTTCGTATTGCCGTTGCTGCAACTGATGTATTACGCCTGGCACTACTTCGCGCAAAGCTGGACAGCAGAGTTCCGGGACTACACGCTGAACAGCCTGATGGTATCCGTGAGTGCGGCTTTACTGGCGGTGTTGGTGGCGTTGCTGGTGAACTTTTACAATCGTCTGGATGGCAGACCTGCGAGTCTGGCGCCGATGCGGATGAGCGCCATGGGATACGCGGTCCCGGGGACTGTTCTGGCGATTGGCGTGATGATCCCGCTGACGTCAGCCGATCATCTGCTCAATGACTTCACCCGCGCCATGGACTGGGGCCGCCCCGGACTGGTTTTTTCCGGCACGATGTTTGCGATGATTTTTGCTTTTGTTGTCCGTTTTGGCGCTGTGGCTGTCGGGAGTGTGGAAAGCAGTCTGGCTAAGATTTCTCCGTCACTCGACATGGCCGCGAAAACAATGGGATGTGCTTCCGTGTCAATGCTGCGCCGGGTGCACCTCCCGCTGATCCGACGAGGCTGTCTGATTGCCGGCCTGCTGGTGTTCATTGAATCCATGAAAGAGCTGAATGCAGCTTTGCTGCTACGTCCGTTCAATTTTGAGACCCTGGCAACCTACGTTTTCAACTATGCCTCTGATGAGCAGCTGGAACTGGCGGCACTGCCAGCCATTTTGCTTGTCTTGGTTGGTTTGATCCCACTGGTTGTTATCAACCGTTCACTGGAGCAATCACATTGATGAATCATGCGTTATCCGTCCAAAATCTGACGTGCCGTTATAACGGCCAGGCAATTCTGGAAAATTTGTCTCTGGTGGTCGAAGACAGCGAAATCGTCTGTTTGCTGGGGGCCAGCGGATGCGGTAAAACCACGTTACTGAAAGCGATTGCCGGTCTGTTGCCGCTGGAACAGGGGCGTATGGTTATTAATAACCGGACGATAGCGGACAGTCATCATTGGGTCCCGCCTGAAAACCGTAACATTGGCATGATTTTTCAGGACTATGCACTCTTTCCGCATCTGACCGTAGCAGAGAATGTTGCGTTTGGTCTGCGTGACTGGAGCAAAGCCAAAGCCGCGACCAAGGTCGCTGAGATGTTGTCACTGGTCCGTCTGGACGGGCTGGGACAGCGTTATCCTCATCAGTTGTCCGGCGGGCAACAGCAGCGTGTAGCCATCGCACGGGCACTGGCCTGTGAACCGGATCTGATCTTGCTGGATGAGCCGTTCTCCAATATTGATACTCAGGTCAGACATGGTTTGATCCGGGAAATCCGCCGGATCTTTAAAGCACAGGGCGTGACAGCTATCTTCGTGACTCACAGCCGGGAAGAAGCTTTTGCCTTTGCGGATCGTCTTGCCGTGATGCATAACGGCGTGATCGAACAGTTCGGCACGGCGGCAGAATTGTATTACCAGCCCTGCAGCAGGTTTGTGGCAGACTTTCTTGGTACTGGTTCTTACTTACCGGCAACCGTACATCATCATGAATTGCAGACGCCACTCGGTCCGGTCGATTTGTCCCGCGCGGTGACATTCGGGGAAGGAAAGCATGTTGAGTGGCTGGTCAGGCCGCAGAATCTGAGACTCATTGAGGATGATGAGGGAGAAGGGGAAATTCTGGATCAGCAGTTTATGGGAGACAGTTGTCGCTATACGGTGAACTATAAGGGGCACCACCTGATTGTGAATACCCCTATGATCCTGCAAACAGGTCAGCGCGTGTCCGTGGAACTGGATTTATACCAATCGGTGTTGCTGGCGGCTGCCAGCTGACGCTGAAGTTGTCTGTTTACGGGAACATTAGGCTGATGTAAGCATCGGCCTGTGCCTGCATGCTGTCTTTGTTGGGTTCAATGTTGGCGCGCAGGTACAGTACATAACAGAGACCATGCAGCAACCAGGTCAGATCGTAAGATGCGATATCAGTACTCAGCTGGCCGTTTTGTTTACCCAGTTCAAAAATGTTGGTGACCTGTTTCAGGTTAGGCTGGTTTGCATCCAGGAATTGGGGCCATGTTTCAGTACGGACGGAAGTACTCCATTCGAACCATACTTTGAGCCAGTCTTGCTGCTCAATGACGGCATCAATCAGATAGCCTGTAATACAGCTCAGGTGACCGTGGATGGTGTCATGTTCTTCTCCCAGACACAGGTTTAACAGTTCGTTGAACTTGCGCTCAACCTGATAAAGAACTTGCTCAACGAGTGCTTCACGGGTTGGAAAGTAATTGAATACAGTCGCCACTGAAACATTGGCCATGTCAGCAATGTCGGCATGGCCGGCACGACCAATTCCCCTGCGGGCAAATACTTCCAGCGCACACTTGAGAAGTTGTTGTTTACGTTTCTCGGGTGAGAGACGTGTCCTCGTTTTCTTAACTATGGTGTCCATGCTACAAATTCCCTAGCCAATCATTTTAATATGCACTTTGCTTAATAACTCTACATCAGGCTGTGATTTGGTTCAATCCTGATTTGTTCAGGGGTGCAGCATGGCTCGAAGAATGGATGGATAACTTTTCTTGATTAAGGATGTTAGAATAGCCTTTTAGTCATCACAGAGAACCAGGCGCATGCCAGATGCGCATATGGAGAAGTAAATGAAGCATACCATTGAAGTCATGATTTCTGAGCAGGATGTTCAGGCTAGGATCAAAGAGCTGGGAGAGCAAATCACCGCCTACTACCAGGGCTCAGAAAACCTCGTCATGGTTGGGTTGCTGCGTGGTTCCTTTGTCTTTATGGCCGATCTGGCCCGTGCGATTGAGCTTCCGCACGAAGTCGATTTTATGACCGCTTCCAGCTACGGCAATGCCATGGAAAGCAGCCGAGATGTCCGGATTCTGAAAGATTTGGATGACGAAATTGAAGGTAAAGATGTTCTGCTGGTCGAAGATATTATCGATACCGGTAACACCTTGAATAAAGTGCGTGAAATTCTGGCACTGCGGAATCCGAACTCGATTCGTATCTGTACGTTGCTCGATAAACCTGAGCGCCGTGAAGTGGCCGTGGATGCCGAATGGATTGGTTTCGAGATTCCGGATGAGTTCGTTGTCGGTGTCGGGATCGACTATGCCCAGAAGTATCGCCACCTGCCGTTTATCGGAAAAGTGGTACCGCTGGAAGACTGATCAGCAGCCATTCAGTCTGGTGTGATAAAACAAAAAGCGACCTCAGGGTCGCTTTTTGTTTCAGGGTTACTTGAGTGAACCCTGCAGGATACTGGCCATTGCGTCCTGATGAGACACTTCCAGGGTTTCCCGGCTGGTCGCGGTCACACCCAAATCACGGAGTTTACCGTCACCGATTCCGTAGACCCAGCCGTGAATCTTCACTTTCTGGCCGCGTTCCCACGCTTGCTGCATGATGGTGGAGTTCCCCAGGTTGTATACCTGTGATGCCACATTGATTTCACACAGTTTGTCGGCCCATTCCTCACGAGGCAGCTTGCCAAGATCACTGCGGTGTTTCAGGTACAGGTCCCGAATGTGCAGCAGCCAGTTATTGATCAGGCCCAGTTGCGGGTTGTCAATTGATGCTGCGACACCACCACAACCATAGTGGCCGCAAATGATGATATGTTTCACCTTGAGGACATCCACGGCATACTGAACGACAGAGAGACAGTTCAGATCAGTATGAATCACCTGATTGGCGACATTCCGGTGGACGAACAATTCACCGGAATCCAGACCGGTCAGCCGCTCTGCGGGTACCCGGCTGTCTGAACAGCCAATCCACAGGTACTCTGGGTGCTGTGCTTTAGCCAGATGTGAGAAAAACTCGGGATCTTCGGATTTGATTTTTTCCGACCAGGAAAAGTTATTGGCGAATAACTGTTTAATTTCTGCCATGACAACACCTTAGTTTGCTACATTGGGCTGTTTATCTTTGCTCTGTATACTCAGACAGATTCAAAGATAAACAGGTCATTACTATACACTTGCAAGGCGACTTGCAAATCCGATTAGTTGATAATTTAACGATTTATAACAAATCTCAAGCGTATTGTATGAATGCATTAGAAATTACTCATTTAAATAAGGTCTATCCCGGGGTGCAAGCCCTGAAGGAAATGAGCCTGACGGTAGAAGAAGGAGACTTCTTTGCGCTGCTTGGTCCCAACGGCGCAGGGAAGTCCACCACGATTGGTGTGATCAGCTCACTGGTGAACAAGACGTCCGGAAAGGTGAAGGTGTTTGGGTACGATATCGACACCCACCTGGTGGAAGCGAAGAATCAGCTGGGCCTGGTGCCACAAGAATTTAACTTCAACCAGTTTGAAACGGTTGAACAGATCGTCATCAATCAGGCCGGTTTTTACGGTGTCCCGCGTGCGCTGGCGAAAGAACGGGCGGAAAAATACCTGACCAAGCTGGATTTGTGGGAGAAACGCAACGAGCGTGCCCGTAATCTGTCCGGAGGGATGAAGCGGCGTCTGATGATTGCGAGGGCCCTGATGCATGAGCCGAAGCTGCTGATTCTGGATGAACCGACCGCCGGGGTCGATATTGAATTGCGTCGCTCTATGTGGACATTTCTGCGGGAAATCAATCGTCAGGGCGTGACCATTATCCTGACCACCCATTACCTGGAAGAAGCAGAGATGCTGTGCCGTAATATCGGGATTATCAATCATGGTGAGCTGATTGAGCATACCAGTATGAAATCTTTGCTGGCCAAGCTTGAGGTGGAAACCTTTATTCTGGATGTGACCTTAAATGGCAGCAAACCGGATCTGGCGGGCATTGCATGGAAAATGCCGGACAATCATACCCTGGAAATTGATATTCATAAGGGTACAGGTTTGAATGCCGTCTTCAGCCAGTTGTCGGCACAGGGGATTGAAGTCCTGTCGATGCGAAATAAAGCCAACCGCCTGGAGGAGTTATTCGTGACCTTAGTGGCTCAGAGTAAGGGAGCACCGTCTGCATGAGATATCAGTACTGGATTGCGTTTCAAAGCCTGATCAGTAAAGAAGTGAACCGATTCGCCCGTATTTGGGTACAGACGCTGGTGCCGCCGGCCATCACCATGACGCTGTATTTCATTATTTTCGGCAGTTTGATCGGCAGTCGCATCGGAGAAATGGGCGGCTTTACCTACATGGAATACATCGTGCCCGGACTGATTATGATGTCGGTGATCACCAACTCGTATTCCAATGTGGCGTCTTCATTCTTCAGTGCCAAGTTTCAGCATAATATTGAGGAACTGCTGGTCGCACCGGTGCCTAACTTCGTCATCATAGCCGGATATATTGGCGGTGGTGTGCTGCGCGGGCTGGGAGTCGGTGTGATTGTCACCGGGGTCTCTTTATTGTTTGTGGACTTGCAGATCGCTCATCTCGGGGTGATTGTCGCCACGGTCATCATGACCTCTGTGGTGTTTTCACTGGGCGGGCTGATCAATGCCGTGTTTGCGAGAACCTTTGATGATATCAGCATTATTCCGACGTTTGTGCTGACACCGCTGACCTATCTGGGAGGCGTATTTTACTCTTTAAGTCTGCTGCCTGAAGTCTGGCAGTGGGTGTCTAAGCTCAACCCGATTGTCTATATGGTCAATGCGTTCCGTTATGGCTTTCTGGGTGTTTCGGATGTCGGGATCGGGACCGCGTTCAGTGTGCTGCTGGCATTTGTGATGGTGCTGTACAGCATTGCACATTACCTGATTTCTAAAGGGATTGGCTTACGATCCTGAGGTAGTTCTGTCTCCCGAAATCATCACCGAAGCCATAAAAAAAGCCCCGGCAACTAGCGCCGGGGCCTTTTTATTAATCAGTTGAATCCGTTCAGGAAGACTCAGACTCTGATGCCGGGGTACCCAGTTCAATCACCTGATTATCGATCAGGCGGGCTTTCCCCAGAAATGCAGACATCAGGATGACGGCCTGACTGGTTTCTTCTCCCACGACCTGCAGGGTGCGGGCGTCACGGATGTAAATTTCATCCGGTTCCAGTCCGGCCGCACGCAGCTGATCGTTGGCATCCAGCACCACTTCATCAAAGTCACGGCGTCCGCCACGGATCTGACTGCTGATCCAGCGCATGGTTTTCGCCAGCACCGGTGCACGCTGACGTTCGTCCACGGTCAGATAGCCATTCCGGGAGCTCATCGCCAGGCCATCCATTTCACGGACAGTCGGGACACCGATGATATCAATTGGCATCGCCAGATCGGTCACCATCTGGCGGATTAATGCCAGCTGCTGGAAGTCTTTCTCGCCAAAACAGGCCATATCCGGCTGCACGATATTGAACAGCTTGCTCACAATTGTGGAGACACCACGGAAATGACTTGGACGGAGCGCACCTTCCAGCATGTGCGACAGACCCGGAACTTCAACGAAGGTCTGGCGATCCATTCCGTTCGGATAGATGATATCGGGCGTCGGTGTGAAGACCAGTTCCACACCTTCACCGTTCAGTTTGGCCAGATCTTCATCCAGCGTTCGCGGGTAATTGTTCAGGTCGTCAGCTTTGTCGAACTGCATTGGGTTCACAAAGATGCTGACAACCACAACGTCAGCCTGTTCGCGAGCTTTGCGAACCAGAGTCAGGTGCCCCTGATGCAGATTCCCCATGGTCGGAACGAAGGCAATCCGGCGGCCATCACGGCGCCAGGCCCGAATCTGTTCACGAACAGGAGCAATCTCAGCAAAAGTCTGCATGTTGGGTTTTCCTTACTCAAAGGTATGCTCAGGAGCCGGGAAGGTTCCCGCTTCCACTTCTGACAGATACTGGGAAACCGCTTTGCGGATATCCCCGGTCTGTGCCAGATAATTTTTAGAAAAGCGTGGCATATAGTTGGCAGAGATGCCCAGCATATCATGCATGACCAGGATCTGGCCGTCAGTGACGTTACCGGCACCAATACCAATGACTGGGATATCCAGCGCTTCTGTAATTCGTTTTGCCAGCGAAGCCGGTACACATTCCAGTACCACAATCTGGGCGCCAGCATTTTGCAGGGCAATGGCATCGGCCAGCATCTCATCGGCACGTGCCTGATCGCGGCCCTGAATTTTATAACCGCCGAAAATGTTAACCGACTGAGGCGTCAGGCCCAGGTGGGCGCAGACAGGAACGGCGCGCTCTGTCAGGGTGCGAACGGTTTCAGCGAGCCAAGCGCCGCCTTCCAGTTTCACCATGTTGGCCCCGGCACGCATCAGTTTTGCGGCATTTTCGCAGGCTTGCTCCGGCGTACCATAGGTCATGAACGGCAGATCGGCCAGCAACAGGGCATTCGGGCTGCCGACCCGGACACTGCGGGTGTGGTAAGCCATGTCATCAATGGTGACGGGCAGAGTATCGGTCTGGCCCTGCAGGACCATACCCAGAGAGTCACCGACCAGAAGCACCGGGACTTCCTGTTGCTCGAACAGCTGAGCAAAACTCGCATCGTATGCGGTGAGTGATGCAAACTTACGACCTTCCTGCTTCCATTTCATCAGGTCGTTAATGGTAATTTTCTTCATTATTTTCTCCCTTATCCCGGGTGTGTCAGGATTGCCACACTCGCAGGCCATTACGGTCCACCCCGGATAACAGTTCGGTCAGAACGGTGCCATCGGGCAGGACGAGTTCAGGGGCAATCTCAGCCAGTGGATACAGAACGAATTCACGGACTTTCATGCCATAGTGCGGAATTGTCAGGCGTTCGCAGTGATGTTGCAAATCGCCGTAGAGCAGGATATCCAAATCCAGAGTGCGCGGGCCCCAGCGCTCGGCTTTGCGGACCCTTCCATGTTCCTGCTCGATCTGTTGGGTCAGGTCGAGCAGCGCCAGCGGTGCCAGTGTTGTGTCGATGGCAACCACGGCATTGATATAATCCGGCTGATTCTGCGGCCCCATCGGGGTACTGCTGTACAGCGAGGATTCGGCGACAACCTGAATATCCGGCGACTGTCGCAGGGCAACCATGGCCTGATGCGCCTGGCTGACCGGATCATTCAGATTGCTGCCAATAGCGATATATGCGCGGATCATGACGCTGATTTCGCCTGAGGCTTCTTGCGTCGGGCCGGACGACGGCGGCGCCGTTTCTGTCCGTTTCCGCCGTTCAGTTCCTGCACCATTTTATTGCGATCATTGCGCTCGGCAAACTGGAACTGATGCCACCAGGTTGCCAGTTCAGCGATGTCATCGCCTTCGAATTGACCACGCATTTCCAGAAAATCAAAGGAAGCCCGGAATTTCGGGTTTTCCAGCATGGCAAAAGCGCGTTTGCCAAAACGGCGCTCAAAGCGGTGCTGCTGTTGCCAGATATCGCGGACTGTGGTCGTCAGACGGCGCGGAACGGCAATCGTCTTGACCTGTTCATCCAGAATGTCATTGGCCGCAATCATGAAGGCGTCATAGTCATTCAGGCCGCCGGTACTGGAAATTTCTTCCGCACGGGTGACCACCGGATACCACAGCATGGCGGCGAACATAAAGGCCGGGTTGACCCGTTTCCCGTCAGCGATGCGCGCATCGGTTGCTGCCAGAATGTGTTCAATCATCCGCTCTGTCTGACTGCTGTGATCTTCAGTGAAGTGTTCGGTCAGAATCGGGAACAGCTGTTGGAACAGATTGTATTCCCGCAGCATTTTGTAGGTGTCCAGGCCTTGTCCGGATTGCAGCAGCTTCAGGCTTTCTTCAAACAGACGTGCCGGCGGAATGTCCTGCAGCAGGGTCGATAGTTCTCGGATAGGTGCAGCGGTTGCAGTTTCAATCTGCATGTCCAGTTTGACAGCAAAGCGCACGGCCCGCAGCATCCGCACCGGATCTTCACGATAACGGGTTTCCGGATCGCCAATCAGGCGCACCAGCCGGTTTTGCAGGTCCTGCACCCCGTTGGCATAATCCGTGACGGTGAAATCTTTAATGCTGTAATACAGGGCATTAATGGAGAAATCCCGGCGCTCCGCGTCTTCATCAATGGTGCCGTAGACATTATCGCGCAGCAGCATGCCTTCATGATTGCGGGACGAAACAGCCTGCTTCCCTGTCGGGGCTTTGACTGAGCCGGCATCATGGTGACCCCTGAAGGTGGCAACTTCAATTACATCGCGGCCAAACAGAATATGGGCCAGACGGAAACGGCGGCCAATCAGGCGGCAGTTTCGGAACAGCGCTTTAATTTCTTCCGGCGTTGCGTTGGTCGCAATATCAAAATCTTTGGGTTTTTGGTCCAGCAGCAGATCCCGCACACCACCGCCGACTAAATAAGCATCGAAACCGGCTTTGTTGAGGCGATAGAGTACCTTCAGCGCATTTTCGCTGATGTCTTTGCGGGAAATACCATGCTCCTGGCGTTGATAAACTTGCAAGCTTGGCTCCTTGTTACCCGAAGCATTTTGCTCTCGGGTCAATACTTTACGGCAAAAGCTGGCGACTCGACTAAAGATAACACACCTCGTTATTTCACATTGGCCGGACTGAACAGCCGCATATCATATACCCAACCCACCTCAAGATGCTAGGTTCAGCGTGATCGCTGTTGTTGGCGGCAGGTTCGAGACATCCCAGTGCGCGATCCCCCAATGGAGGATTTCCCGGGGGGCGGCAGACGATAATTCGGGTGGTGGCGACATGCCTAAAAAGGTCATGGCCTCACACAACAGCGGCCCGGATTGGCTTTTATCGATTGCCGGCGCATGGTTCTGTTTGGACAGTTTGTTTCCGTTTGCAGTGACGACCAGCGGCAGATGCAGATAACTGACTTCGGGCTTGCCCAACTGACGGTACAGGCCAATCTGGCGCCCGGTCGGTTCAATCAGATCGGCACCCCGGACGACTTCCGTGATGCCCTGAGCAATGTCATCCAGAACCACTGCCAGGTTATAGGCGTACAGGCCGTCGCGACGGCGGATAATAAAATCTTCCTGTGCCAGTTGCTCAGGAATGCTGATCCAGCCATGCAACAGATCGTGAAAACCAGTCACGGCATCACTGACTTTCAGCCTGACGGCGCTGTCGGCGGCGGTATGACTCGCCGTCCGGCAGGTGCCTGGATAAAAGCCGCCTGCATCTTTTATGGTTTTGCGGCTGCAGCGGCAATAGTAAGCGTCGCCGTCAGCCAGCCACTGATCGATTTGTGCCTGATACAGGTGGTGGCGGTGGCTCTGATAAATAACCTCGCCGTCCCATTCCAGGCCAAAGGCTTCCAGGGTGCGGAGAATATCGTCAGCGGCGCCCGGCATTTCACGCGGCGGATCCAGATCTTCCATTCTCACCAGCCAGCGTCCCTGACGGGCGCGTGCCTGCAGGTAACTGCCAAGCGCAGCCACCAGCGAGCCGAAGTGCAGCGGGCCGGAGGGCGATGGTGCAAAGCGGCCAGTATAAGAAGACTGAGTTGTCATAGCGGTCGGTATCAGCAAAAGAAAATAAAAAAGGGAGCAAGCGCTCCCTTTTGTCTGATTAGGGTTACAAAGGGCAGCTTAGCCGGCCATTTGTTTTTCTTTGATTTCTGCCAGTGTCTTACAGTCGATACAAAGGTCGGCAGTCGGACGGGCTTCCAGGCGGCGGATACCAATTTCCACACCGCATGAATCACAGAAACCAAAATCATCATCTTCGATACGTTGCAGCGTCTTTTCAATTTTTTTGATCAGTTTACGCTCACGATCGCGGTTACGCAGTTCCAGGCTGAATTCTTCTTCCTGTGCCGCGCGATCCACTGGATCCGGGAAGTTAGCCGCTTCGTCCTGCATGTGGTTTACGGTACGGTCAACCTCTTCACGTAGTTGGTTGCGCCAGGCTTCCAGAATTTTACGGAAGTGCGCCAGCTGCGCCTCACCCATATATTCTTCGCCGGCTTTTTCCTGATATGGATCAACCCCAGCAATAGCCAGGATGCCTAGCGATTTTTTAACTTTGCTCTCTGGCATATAGCATCTCCTAACATATACCGAATAACCGTCACTGGTTAATTTTGGCGGGTATCTATAGCAGAAAGGATATAGTGTGGCAATTGCTGCATCTCTTCAATTTTATACCATTGTGAAGAAAGCATCATTTTTCCTTTTTACTGTGCAAATTCTACCCGCTGGTTTAACGTCAGCGCCGTGGGGCTGATGTCTGCACGGTAGCAGAAGACCTCAACACCCGCTTTTTCTGCTTGTTTTAGCAATGTCTCATAGACCGGGTCTATATGGTGCGCCGCTGCGACGTTTTCAATCCCTGAATGAAGAACAGCGAAAAATAAAACCGCCCGTTGACCGCTTGCCGCAACTTCCGCCAGCTCCCGTAAGTGTTTTTGCCCCCGGGTGGTGACGGCGTCCGGGAAATAACCACGGCCGTCCTGTTCCAGCAGGGTGACACTTTTCACTTCGATAAAGCAGGATGGTAGCAACGGGTCATCAAGAACAATATCTACCCGGCTGTTTTCAGTACCATACTTCACTTCCGTGCGCAATGAAGCATAGCCCGATAATTCAGGAATGAGGTCATTTTTGAGCGCTTCAACCACAATCTGGTTGGCCCGGGCTGTATTGATGCAAATCCGATGACCGGCTTTGGTCTCAGTCAGTTCCCAGCTGTGGGCATATTTTCGCTTCGGATTATCTGAGGTGGAATACCAGATGGTGTCACCTGGTTCGGCGCAGCCGGTCATGGCACCGGTATTGGCACAGTGCATCGTGGTTTCCGTACCGTCCGGCAGGGTAACATCGGCCAGAAAGCGCTTATAACGACGAATGAGCGTTGCGGGCTGCAAAGGTGAGGGATAATTCATGTACTGTCCTGTGCGGCGTTTTGTTCAGTGAGGAGTAACCATTCCCGGGCCAGGCGGTAATTCACGCCTGACCTGTCCGGGTCAGAAATATACAGCCCGAAGCGCTGAAAGTGAAAATGAAACGTATCCTGTTCATTCTGCAGTCCGGGGCGATGCCACACATTCCGCCGCAGTGTGATATGCGGTTTATAGGCTCTCTCTTCCTGCGGCAAGCCGACAGTCAGTGCGCACCGGGAAAGCTGCTGCGCCAGTAACAGCAGCTCTCCCGGTGTCTCTTCACTGCCGAGCCACAGTACCTTGCTGCGCTTCCAGTACCCCAGCTGGTCAAAACGGACAGAAAAGGCCGGAATCCGCAGCTGATCGACTTCGGTCAGCAACTGGTCACGTTGCTGCGCCGTGACCTGTCCCAGAAATGCCAGGGTCAGGTGGAGGTTGGTATCAGGGACGGCGCGTCCTTTGCCGGGATAAGCGTTTTTCAGCTGACACAGTCGCTGAAGTACCTCCTGATTGACGGCCGGTGGTTCGTTCAGTGGCAGGGCAAAGAACATCCGCTGACTGGCATCGGTTGAAAGCCCGTGGACAGGGTGTTCGGATAAATCGGTCATCGCAGGCTCCTTTATCTCGGATAACTGCATCGCTTGGATAACACTATCTCTTGGATAGCAGTGTCTCTCGAATAGCACCGTGATTCTTGTTTGAGTACAATCATCCCGAACGATCGGAGCGTTTTGTACAGAAAAATGTTCCTCCTTAGAAGATGACACAAGGGTCCCACATTGTCACAGCTCCCCATTGAAGCCGTTCTGCCTGAATTGCACACGGTGTTGCAGCGCCATCGTCAGCTCATTCTCAAAGCGCCTCCCGGTGCCGGTAAATCGACCCGTTTACCGCTCTCGTTGCTGGAATCCCGTGCCGTAAGCGGCAAAATTGTGATGCTGGAACCCCGCCGGTTGGCGGCCCGAAACATTGCGGCTTATCTGGCCACTCAGTTGGGGGAGAACGTTGGGCAGACCGTCGGCCTGCGGATGCGCGGAGAAACGAAGGTCAGTGCTGCGACCCGGCTGGAGATTGTCACGGAAGGGGTGATGACCCGCATGTTACAGCAGGATCCTGAATTATCCGGGATCGATCTGCTGATTTTCGACGAATTTCATGAACGAAGCCTGCATGCTGATACGTCGCTGGCGCTTGCGCTGGAAGTCCAGGAGGCGCTGCGGGATGACCTCAGGCTGCTGGTGATGTCGGCGACGCTGGATCATGAAGCCTTGCAGACTCTGCTGCCGGAGGCCGGATTTCTGGCATCTGAGGGGCGCAGTTTTCCGGTGGATTATCGTTATCAGAGTCAGGGAACGTCGGCCCAGCAAAGTCCCGGCGTGGCGACAGACTGGACCGGCAAGCAGATTCTGAAGTTACTGTCGGAAGAGTCAGGTTCCATGCTGGTCTTTCTGCCCGGTGCCGGTGAAATCCGCCGTCTGGCTGAGTGGCTTGAACCAGCGGCAGGGGCGGAGGTCATCATCGCGCCTTTATATGGTCAGCTGGATACACAGGCGCAGCAGCAGGCGATTCAGCCAGCGCCGAAAGGGAAACGCAAAGTGGTGCTGGCGACCAACATCGCGGAAACCAGTCTGACGATCGAAGGGATCCGGCTGGTGGTTGATACCGGCTGGGAACGGGTGTCGCAGTGGGATCCGAAAACCGGAATCAGCCGTCTGGCAATGGTGCGGATTGCCCGCTCGTCGGCCGAACAGCGTGCCGGGCGGGCCGGACGTCTGGAGCCGGGCATTTGTCTGCGCTTGTACAGCGAAGAAATGCTGAGCCGCCAGCCTGCGGTCCCGCAACCTGAGATTCTGCGCGCCGATCTGAGCCGTCTGGCACTGGAACTGGCCCAGTGGGGATGCACCAGCGCCGACGAATTACGCTGGCTGGATACACCCGCCGATGCTGCGATGCAGCAGGCCAGAGTGCTATTACAGTCCCTGGGCGCACTGGACGAACGGGGACAGCTGACCGCCAGAGGCCAGCTGATTCAGCAATCAGGCACCGAGCCCAGACTGGCTGCGATCCTGGCGCATGCCCGTGCTTTACCTGCATCGGCGCAGACGACCGCCGCGCTGCTGGTGGCCCTGCTGGAAGAACCGGCACGTGGTATCAGCAATCCGGATCTGGCTTATCAGCTGCATTTACTGGAATCCGACCAACTGCCCCGCAGCAAGTTATACCGTCAGCGGGCCAGACAGCATCTGGCAATGCTCCGGGATGGACTGGATTCTGCACCGGGCTGGCGTACAGACCGACGCTGGCTGGCGACGCTGATGGCAGCCGGTTTTCCTGACCGGATTGCGCTGTCCCGTGGGCAGGAAGGCCGTTTTCAGCTGGCGAATGGTCAGGGTGTCAGTGTTGATCATGAACAGCTTCTGGCGACGGAAACTGCACTGGTTGTGGCGGATGTCGTCAAGACCCGTCAGGGCAATAGCCGGGTGTTCACAGCCGTTGCCGCAGATATCGATCAGTTACGGGAAGATTTGCCACCCTTATTCCACGAGCGGGAATGGCTGGACTGGGATGATAAAAAAGGGCGGCTGGTCGCAGAAAAGCAATGCTGTTGTGGCAAGCTGGTGATTCAGCGAACACCCATGGCCGAACCTGATCCGGCCCGGGCCAGTGAAGCCCTGCTCAATGCCATCCGGCGTCAGGGGCTGGATGTCCTGCCGTGGAATGCCCGCAGTGAAAGTCTGCGAATCCGGGCCCGTTGTGCCGAAGATTGGCTCCCTGAACTGGCGTTGCCTGCAATGGATGATGCCAGTCTGCTGGCGTCTCTGGAAGACTGGCTGTTGCCCTTTATGACCGGTATCAGCACCCTAAAGGCGCTGGCAAATCTGGATCTGACGGCGGCACTGGAAGCGCATCTGGGATGGGCGCAGGCGAAGGCGATGGATCACGCGCTGCCGACTCATTATGAGGTGCCCACCGGTTCCCGGTATCCGATCCGTTACCAGCCGGGACAGGCGCCAGTGCTGGCGGTCCGGATGCAGGAGATGTTTGGTGAGCAGACGTCGCCCGTGATTGCCAACGGCAAAATTGCGGTGGTGCTGGAGCTGCTGTCTCCCGCCCAGCGGCCGCTACAGATCACCTCGGATCTGGCCGCATTCTGGCAGGGAGCCTATAAAGATGTGCAGAAAGAAATGAAGGGGCGTTACCCGAAACATGTCTGGCCGGATGATCCTGCCAGCCATGCGCCAACCCGAAAAACCAAGAAATTTATGTAAGCGCCGGACAGTGCAGAGACCCTGAACACAAAGATATCATGATGACCCAAGAGCCCAAGCGCCGTCAGGCAGCGCCGAAACCGCCCAGTGAGAAGAAACCGAGTCGCCGCAAACCTGCCGGGACGAAAAAAGCCCCGGCAAAACGTGGCACGAAGACCTCCTCGGGCAGTCAGCCAGCGAAGACTGCCGCAAAGAAAAAAGCCTCCGGCAGCCGTTTATCCCGGTTTGGACGCTGGATGTTTTTCTCCGCATTGAAGCTGGGTCTGGCGATTCTCGCCGTGGTCTTTGTGATGGGGATATATCTCGATACGCTGGTGCGGGACAAATTTGACGGCCAGCTCTGGGACCTGCCAGCCGTGGTTTATGGCCGGGTGCTGGATCTGCAGCCGGGACAGGCCATCACACTGAACGAAGTGCGCCGGGAACTGGACGCGCTGCAATACCATAAAGTCCGTACGCCGCAGCGGGCAGGGGAGTATTCGGCATCTTCCACCCGGATCGAGCTGATCCGCCGTCCGTTTGAATTTGAAGACGGTTATGAAAGCCAGCGCCATGTCATGCTGACCTTCGATGACAGCGGGCTGAGCAAGGTGTTCGATCTGGGACGGGAGAAGGCGCTGGGCTATTTACGGATTGAACCCAAGATGCTGGGCATGCTGGGCACCAAAGAAGGCGAGCAGCGGATCTTCACGCCCCGGAAAGAGTTCCCGGAAGTGCTGATTGACGCCCTGCTGGCGACCGAAGACCGGGATTTCTACCATCACAGTGGTGTTTCTCCGCTGGCGATATTGCGTGCGGCTGTGGTCAACTTGAGAGCCGGACGGACCGTACAGGGCGGCAGCACCCTGACGCAGCAGCTGGCGAAGAACATCTTTCTGACCCGTGAACGCTCCCTGTGGCGGAAAATTCAGGAAGCCTACATCGCAGTCATCATCGACTATCGCTACAGCAAAGACCGGATCCTCGAAGCCTATCTCAATGAAGTTTATCTCGGACAGAGCAGTGGCCGTGAGATCCATGGCTTCGGGCTCGGTGCCCGCCTCTATTTTGGCAGACCGTTGCAGGAACTGCGGATTGATCAGCTGGCGATGCTAGTGGGCATGGTCAAAGGGCCGTCTTATTACAACCCCTGGCGTCATACAGAGCGCGCCCGGGAGCGGCGGGATCTGGTACTGCGGCTGATGCTGGATCAGGACATTCTGACCGGCCAGGAATACGAGCAGGCGGCGACCCGCAAACTGGATGTTCAGAAACAGGCGGTGATTGCCAGTCTTCAGCCCGCCTATTTCCAGTTACTGCAGCGTGAACTGACGGAAAAAGTGGGCAACCGCTTTACCCCGGGTGTGGGCCTGCGGATTTTCAGTACCCTGGATCCGGTCTCTCAGCAGGAAGCGGAACGGGCCGTTGCCCAGTGGATCCCTGCGCTGGAGAAAAAAGTGGGCGGGGAGATTGAAACGGCCATGGTCGCGGTGGATCGCCATACCGGTGAAATCCGGGCCATGATTGGCGGCAGTCGGCCGGGATACGCCGGGTTTAACCGGGCGCTGGAAGGTCGTCGTCAGATAGGCTCGCTGGTGAAACCTGCGGTCTACCTGAGTGCGCTGCGTCAGCCGGAGAAATATACCCTGGCTACCACGCTGGATGACAAACCAATTTTGCTGAAAGGAAATCAGGGCAGTGAGTGGCGGCCGCAGAACTACGATCGGCAGTTTCGCGGTAAAGTGCCGCTTTACTACGCGCTGTCACGCTCGCTCAATGTACCGACGGTGAATCTGGGTTTAGACGTTGGTTTAGATAACGTCATCACGACATTGACGGAACTGGGCGTGTCAAAAGACGAAGTGCCCCGATTACCGTCGATCTTGCTTGGTTCTTTCACCCTGACGCCGTTTGAAGTCAGTCAGATGTTTCAGAGTCTGACCAGTGGCGGACGGCGTGCCGAGCAGACGGCACTGCGTTCCGTTGTCGACAGGCAAGGCAAGATGCTGTACCGCCATATTCCGTCCGGCCGTCAGGTCGTGCCGGAACAAGCCGCCTGGCTGACGACTTATATGATGAAGCAGGTTGTCAGTCAGGGGACGGGGCGCTATCTGCAGTCCCGCTTTGGCTGGGCCACGCTGGCGGGTAAAACCGGGACGACGGATGATACCCGTGACAGCTGGTTTGTCGGTGCTGATGGCCGGGAAGTGGTGACCGTGTGGATGGGCCGCGATGACAACAAACCGGTCAAACTGACCGGCGCCAGCGGGGCATTGCGTTTGTACAGTGGTTATCTGGAAAGACGTCAGCCTGAGCGTTTGCAGCTCAACTGGCCGCAAAAACTGAGTACAGTGAAATATCACCGGCTGTCAGACGGCACGCTGGGAATGGACTGCCGGGGTGAGCAATCCCTGCCGGTCTGGGACCCGACAGGGCAGCTGGCGGCGCAGTGCCGTGAAAGCAAGCCCGAGGGCTGGCTGAAAGATATGTTCAGCTGGTAGGGTGTGCTCCTGCCAGCGATGAGAACCTTGCTGAGTTGTACGGGATTTACTGTCCGTTTTCAGTTGACTGGGTTCTGCGGTCCGGATTTAGTTTTCCGGATCAAAGTAATAAGAAATCCGGGTCCGGGGGTTGAGATACTGACGGATTGGCTCGGGCAGCTTATTGGGCAGCAGAGCCCGTTCAATCGTCAGTTCACTTTCCTCCAGATCCAGAATCGGTGCTTCATTGGAAGGGACACTGGGCTCATAAAGCAGAATGTTCGGGTAGAGCAGGCGTTTGGCATTAACTGAAATGACCATCCCGACCTGCTGGTTCGACAACAGCACCACACTGCCCGGTGGGTAGACCCCCATCATCCGGACCATCAGCGCAATATATTCCTCGCTGTACTGACCTTTCTTATGCTTGAACAGGTAGGACAGGGCACTGTACGGAATTCTGGCCTTGCTGGGATCCATCGGATGGCAGAGATTGTCGTAGGCATTAACGACTGCCACCAGCTGGGCAAACCGGTTGATCTGGTGACCTTTCAGTCCCATCGGATACCCGCTGCCATCCATGAGCTCATGATGCTGGCTGAGGATAGGCTTCGCGGCGTCCGGAAAGTGCTCACTCAGTTCCGACAGTTCCAGGCTGTATTTCGGATGCAGTTTGAGGAAATTCGCCTCTGGCTCGGTGAGCGGGGTAATTTTCCGCAGGATATGGGTGGGAATTTTCTGTTTGCCGATATCGTGGAATAAAGCACCGATGGTGATCGTTTTAATATCGCTTGCAGACATCCCGTTGGACTTGGCAAGCAGCATCGACAGCACGGCGACGTTCATGGAATGGTAGTAAATATCTTCCGATTCTTGCGCGTCACTCATCAGATGCAGAGCCAGATTATCATTATCCAGCAGGGCATCCACCATATCACTCACCAGCTCTTTGGCATCCTGAAAAGCAGTGACCGGGCGGCTTTTAATTTTCTGCGAAATGGCGCGAAGCTGGGACAGGGAACGCTGAAAACTTTTCTCACATTGCTGGAGACTGCGTTTGTAGTTTTTCAGATGTTCAATCCGGCGTTGTTTCTCACGCCATAACCTGTCGGTATGCTTATGGATAAACCGGGCTTCCTGTTCGGAGATTTCCTTTGGCGGGCTGGCAACAGTTTCAGGCGGCAAAGGCGGGTTATCACTCTTATCCGGAAAGTGGAAAACGAATTTCAGACCCAGATTCCGGATCAGGCGGATTTGATGTTCATCCTTAATCTTAAAATGATTAAGCATGAAGGGATGCTCCGTCCATTGCAGCGGCAATTTGATATAAAGGCCTGGTGTTAAACACTCGGTAGGGAGTTTTACGTTTGTCATTACCTTATTCTGTACATTCGCTTTTCAGGCCGGCGATATACGGCATGCCCGGTTAATATCATGCTGTGACAGTGGGGCAGGGCAGGTGAGAATTGCCGTATCAGAGACAAGATTATTTATCATAATACTGACCTGAGATCGATTATTAAGAATACCGTCAGTAAAAAAATGGGCTTAATGTCGTGAAAAATTTGTAAAAGGAATATGGGTAAAAAAAACCTCGCGGGCGCGAGGTTTAAAAGATGGTGCCGACTACCGGAATCGAACTGGTGACCTACTGATTACAAGTCAGTTGCTC